>LQBI01000014.1 GCA_002030045.1 Candidatus Aegiribacteria sp. MLS_C
GGGAACTTTCAGATACGACGAGGATACCATCACGACGACGACCAGGAAGGCAATCTTGAAGGGCGAAACGGTAAAAAGACGCCGTATCGTGTTTTTCATGCGCGCCGTCCTCTTCGAAAGATAAGTGATAGTATCAAAGCATCAGTCAAAGTCAAGGGAAAGCAAAGAGATAGACCCCGCGGCGCCGGCTGATTGGACTTGACAACAGAACTTCTCTGCGATAAAGACCCTCTCACATTAAAGAGAAGCCGATGTAGCTCAGCTGGTAGAGCAACTGATTCGTAATCAGTAGGTCCGCGGTTCAAATCCGCGCATCGGCTCCAGTAATTACAAGGCCTTACGTCACTTTCGGATGTAAGGCCTTTTTCATTTCAAGGCCTATGTAGCCCCCATGTAGCCACTTTTTTATAAAAAATAGCTTCTTTGTAGCGGTCGAGCGCATAGTAGGCAAACCTTGAGTGATACCACGCATCGGCATGCTCCGGACCACTTATCGTCCACCGCTGACACCAATCAAACATGCCCTGCCAATCTTTCACCTCTTCAGGGGCATTCGCACCCAACATTCTTTTTGCTTACCCTCTTCTTGAAAGGAATCCGAACATAATTCATGCCTATCTCGTTATGGCCCGCATCCCCCACAGGACCTGTAGCCGGCACCCACCGTTTCTTCCCTCGTGGTAAATATCGCGGTGCAGTTTTTACAGTTATAATGCTCGCACGCTGGCTGGTGAAACACTTTCGATCTCACATTCCCCTGATACACCAGCCCTTCTTCGTCAGATGGTCCTCTCTTCCCTCGCCGAAAGTCCCATGGCGGGATAGGAGCAGGATGACTCCAGAGGCCGATCCGGCTCTTCCTTGCCTCTTCTTCCAGCGTCAGCCAGTCCTGACAAATCTCGTCTTTACAAAAGTGCCTGTATACCCACGCATATCCGGCCCTGATGATCTCCTCGTTAACACAGACGTTGCCATGGTAAATGATCCCGACCACCCGGCCATATCGATCCACGTCTTTCTGGACCACCTTCACATTCTCTCTGAAAATCAGATCCGACACAAACTGCATTGCCCGGCGCCCGAAATCCTGGTGTGATTCAGGACAGTCAATCCCATAGAGGCGGATTCTGTGTTGGGTACGATCCTGAAGCACCGTGACAGTGTCGCCGTCGGAAATACTTACCACCTTGCCGGTGATAACAGGGTCGGCATGGACCAGGGTGGCAAGGAGGAGGATCGTGAAGATTATGGGTATGGGGAGGAGTCGGGTCGGCATGAGAAGTTCTCGGTCATTGTATTAGATTAATTGAAAGATCATATCCTCCTGGTGCAGCGTGATATTTTGCTTATCCCTCATTCCCTGCGGAACCGTCATAGAGAACCTTCCCCGTCTGCTTCGATACAAGTATCACCCGGGAGCTTCTGAGCATGGTGGTTCCTCCACATTCATCGCCCCAGGGAACATAGATAAACCAGCAGGGTTCCTTCGGCATGCCGTAAATATGGCAATTAGAGGGCTTTTCTTCGTAACATGGCAATTTATCGGTATTCCAAGAATTTATTTTGCCTACCATATGGAGGAGCACATTTCCCAACGCTTCCTGTCTGGTGATGGGAGTCGTCATGTCACGCAGTCCCTGCTTTATCTTGGTCAGAAATCCTTAATCTCGTTGATGGATTTTCTGGGGGTGGTAATCATTGCAGGCGCATTTCCCGCAGGTATGCGTCATTGACGGCCCTGGCGATTTTCCCCCATCGTTCTGATCGCTGAGAAATATTTTGCAAGGCCTCACCGGCAATCTCGTTTGCATCAGTCGGCGATAGCACCTCCGCGTCTTCAAGAGCCCTTGCCGCTACATATGCCAGCACTTCTCCAGCCATTTCACCTCCCAGAGCCGCCTGTGCCTGCATTTCCTGCTGATAGGTATACATTTCAGCATAATACATTTCTATTGCATCAGCAGAACGCTTTACCTCTATAGAACCGAAAACTGCAAGAGCCGAGATACAGAGAAACATAACAGAGGCAGTAATATAAAAGACAGACTGCGGTATGTTCTTTCTTTCACTCATGAGATCCCTCCTTTCCTATTATTAAGGATTCTCCCTCAGGCTTCCGCAGCGGTTAAATCCCCACCCGCAGAACGGATGCGTCTCTCAGAACAATCCCCTGAGGGTCTGCAGACATTTTTCCATCTTCCACCGTACCATCGTCTTAATGTGGAGGAAAAGAACGTATTTCCCGTCAATGCGGTATAGACACCCCGTACCTGAAGACTCCTCCATCAAGACATTTTCCTGGCGGACGGTGATCCCGAGTTTCTCCGCCAGCATTTCAAGCTGGGCCAGCAAAGAGTCATCAACACTCACTCTGCGTTTATCTTCTCTTTCAGCTCTTTCCCCGCCTTGAAGAAGGGCAGTCTCTTCGCTGCCACTTCGACACGCTCCCCGCTCCGTGGGCTTCTGCCGGTGTGTGCTGGGTACTCCCGTGCAGCAAAACTCCCGAACCCCCTGACTTCGATTCGTTCGCCATGCTGCAAGACATCCCGGAATCCACCAAGGATCAGATTGATAATGTCTGTCGCTTCTCTTGCCGTCAGGCCTTCACGTGCGGCCAAAGCCGTGATGAGGTCAGGTTTGTTCATGGTATCATGGCCTCCATTAAAATGTCTGGTTGCCTGAACGTGACGCTCAGAGTGGGGAACCCGGTTGCAGTAAAAGCTTGCTGAATGCTTCTCGTGGATTGTCGTAATTGATATACGACAGAATGACGCTATTCAGCTTGAAAGACAGATCGTAGGGCGAAATATCTTCATCTTCAAGATAGCACTGTGCCATCATGATAAGGTTGTTCATTGATCCCGGGACCGATCGGTTAAGCGGTTTTGATAAGCTGACTCTCGCTGCCGCCGGTGTAACGAGGCGTTTAGCGGTAAACTCGAAGACATCATCATGCAATGTTTCCGATAGGGTGTTCATTACTTCTTTGATAAACAGGGAATCGTTTGTAATCCCCCTTCCGTACATGAACACAGAGTACAGCGAGGCCGTATTGGAGAGGATAATATACTGCACCCGGTCGGCTCGAAAGACATGACCGCTCCAGTCAACATAGGGATTCGTCTCATGAGGGAGCACCTGCGTCGGCTGGTACCCTAGCTTCTTGCCAAGTTTTTGGCTCAGTCGCAGGATCATCATGTCACCCTTCACTTAAACAGCTTCCGCAGCCCTTTGCCAGTCACCTTGCCGGCAGCCCTTCGGCCGATCCTTCTGCCTATCCGTCCGCTGGATACCGCCTGCCAGTCGCCGAGAAACTTAGCGAGGCGATAGAGAAAACCTCTGGATTTGCTGATGCTCATGATTGCCCTCATAGTTCATTAAGTTATGAACCAACAATTTGCACATTAGCCAATTTTTCCCGATCAAGTTATTCTTTTTACCTATTCTCTATTACACCCACCACCGAAAGCAGCTGTTTTCGTATCTCTTTCGCTTCAGAACCTAGATCAACGGTCGCGAATCGTATTTCATGTCCCTGGATCACGGCAGTTTCATCAATATCGTTACCGACCGAGGGATGCAAAAGAAGACCTTCAGTATTGAGTGAAAGGGGATCCGCGGGATCTTCCTGAGATCTCACATAGGCGTATATCTGATACATGTACCCGCTACGGAGCGATTCCTCCCTGTACCAGCCCGCAGTAACGATGGAGTTGAATTTTGTGTCTATGACAATCCGTCGGCCGGTACTTATTTGTGTCAATACAATATCGGTTCGCATGGCGGGGAGGATTTTGTCGATCCCGGTGGTTTTTCTTTCGACGGGCCACGCTATAACTTTCCCTGCATCAACACGCCAGTCCGGCTTCGGCAAAACGACATCGTAAAATCCCGCCACAGCCTTTTCGTATAGCTTTCTGATCCATGCAATTTGCCTGTCCGGTACGGAAAGGTAGTTGCGTCCCGCTGCTTCAGTCGGCAATGCCAAGTTAAAAACCAGATGTGCAACAGATACCATATGCCTGTCTTCGACGTCACACCGACCAAATCGATCAACAGACAGTTCGGCAAGACTCGGTTTTTCTCCGACAACCCCCATCCGCCGTAAGCTCGCGGCAAGTGACCTGCATCGGCGAGCAATCTCTCTGCGATTAACGATATTCCCGACTTCATCTAGGGCGGCACGAACAAAGCGGTTTCGAGGTGTGTCAACTGTCAGCTCCTCAAACCGACATGCAATCCTGCCGCGATCAAGTAACTGCCCGCACTCGGTTTCAAGAATATTAATATGCCCGCGGACGCGCGTAAGATGCGCATCTCGGATACGATATCCGCAACTTAAGTTTCTCTTCAAACGACGCTTTACCAACCGTGCGAGAATTTCCGCCACCAGGTCGGGAATGTCGTCGGGGAGTTCTTCTAATGCCCTTCTAGCGACACCGGACTGACGCATCAGATCTGAGGCATACAGCATCAACAACCAGAGGTTACGTACCGGGATAAGCCCGACGTAACCGGGTATCCCAGATATAGCATGGGACGCGTTAATTGCTGTGTCTGCCACGGTCACAGTCCTTCAATGAGTTTCTCTGTCGCTTTCCTTGCTTTATCAAGATCATCAAACCAGTATTCTGCAAGAAGAGGGCCTATCTCCGTTTTAGCGACCTGAACAAACCATTCCCGAGGGTCACTGATGACGGTACCAAGCGGGGGTGTTACATAGCTGTGGCCGACTCGAAACTGGGGGCCAAGGCTTGTATCCAACGAAATTTCGTTATTCAGATCATTGATCCGCCGCTCGATGTCCCACAGGACAGCCGATGCAATCCCCCATTTACGATGAACCCAGTCATGCCAAGGGTCCCCCAGCGTCGGTTCCAGATCGATGAAAGCGAATCTTCGCCGCAGAGCGAGGTCTACAAGAGCAATCGAGCGGTCAGCTATGTTCATGGTGCCGATTACATACAAATTGTCGGGAATAAAAATCCGTTCATCCTGATTCCTGGGATAACAAAGCTCCAAGGCTTCATCAGGCGTTCTCTTGTCAACCTCTAAAAGGGTTAGCATCTCACCAAAAATCTGTGCGGGATTGCCACGGTTGATTTCCTCGATAACAACGACATGTCTAGCTGAAGGTTCCTTCGATGCAGCCTGTATCATTTCCATGAACGGCCCATCTACAAGTGCCAATTTGCCGTCGCCCGATGGACGCCATCCGCGGATAAAATCTTCATAGGAAAGGTTTGGATGGAACTGAAGGACACGCACCCTACCATCGTTGCGTTCACCCATGAGTGCAAAGGCCAGTCGCTTCGCCAACCAGGTTTTTCCCGTACCTGGAGGCCCCTGCAAGATCAAATTCCTTTTCGTCCGGAGACGCTCCAACATCTCTTTCAATTTTGTACGGTCCAAAAAACATCCATCAGCCAGAATGCTGTCTACCGAATAGGACACAATCGGAGACGGATCTTTCACTGTCTCGTCATCCTCACCACCATCAATCGGTTCGATGGGAAGCTTAGGAACCGCATCTTTATACAACCATGCCGCCAATGAAAGCTCGGGAAAGGAGTGTACTGGATAATTTTCTTCCTTAAACCGCGTCTCGAGCGTATCCATAACGGACAAGTAATCGTCAGCGCTGCAGCGGTTTTTGGGACCGCTGAGCCCGATTGTGATACCAAGTTTTTTCGTGATGTAACGCCGTGACTGTCCTTCCAGGGTTGGAAAATTCCAGGGCCGTATCCAGTAAAGTCCCATGGTCAAGTTCCATCCAACCTGGAACCGGTGAACAGCATCGTTGTACGCCGCAGCAAAGGACGATCGAGTTTCATCATCATCTGATCCGGCAAACTCTATAGTTTTAGCAAAAACTTCCCACAGGGCATCAATATCGTCATCCCCGCGATGTTTATGGAATCCGAAAAACCAGGATTTTTGGTTGTTGAGTACCGGTATGCCCTCAAATGATTGGGGTACCGGTTCTTCCACGCCAAGAAACGTGGCCAGCTCGGCTGCGATAGCTTTTCTGTTCGCGTCGGTTATCCCTCTATTAAAGATACCCATGGCTGTGAAGGGACAGATATCCCCAAGAGCCCCTGTGGTACCGTCGTCAAAATGATCCTGCAAATATGTCAGGCCATCTACACGGGATGCAATGGAATGAATCCCTTCAACCAGCGGCTGTCTGTTGAGTTTGTACTGAAGTAACTTATCCGCCACTGCTTCGTAAAAGCCAGTCCAGAGAAAACGTTGTTCACCCTCGGTTTTATCGCCGAATCGCTCTCTCCAATAGGGTTCATTCCGGAACCTGTCGATATCCTGTGGTTCATTATCGAAGGTAAACGCGATCAAGGCGTCTGCCATCCAGTCGCCAGGCAGAACTCTCCAGACGGTGTTTCGGTATGTATAAAAATACCACTCCCTTTGAGAGTCGAGTGGAAGCCAGTCAACCTTCAGGTTTTGGCCGTCACCAGAATTGTGCGTAACCGTTCCCGTTGCCTTGATTGCCATAACGGAAACGACATGACCTCTATTATCGAATGGCAATCCGTGTTTGCGCGTGTAGGTAGATTTTATGGCTATTCGATCACCAGCCTTAATCGATTTGACCAAATCAACGTTCTTCTCCTGAAATTTGTTCTGCCAAATCCCTTCCGCAAGAAACCGTGATGTCTGGTCATCTGTGCCGCCGTACGAAGCACCTACAAACCAATATGCACCGGATCCGGCGCTTTCTGATGTAACGCTCATCATCATCTGTCCCTTCTATAGTTGCTCAAATCATAACCATTCGTCGCCCCTATATCGGTCACGAAGCCTGTATTGTCCATCACCAAGTGTCCGAAAGTATTTTTTGTAGGTGTCACTGTGGCTGTCACTTGCCCCGTTTGCCAACGTCACAACAACATGGTTTGCTGTCGGTGGCGGATTCCAGCGCTTTCCCCTGATCAAATGCCTCACATCTTCGACAGTAAAAGGCTCCCTAATCGAACCATTATTTACTGCCGCAACAACTTCCCTGTTCAATCCACGGCCGTATTTTGCCATCGTACCAACCTCATAATTTATCCATTAAATTTCTTTTCTTCCGGATAATGCTGCTCCAGCTCCTTCTGCTCCAGCTCTTTCAGAGACACCCCGGCGCCATTCTTCCATTGCCTCAGACCATTGGCCTGGCCACCCTGCACGACCGACGCTGCGGCGCTTGGGCTCGAAAATTCGTAGTCCTTAGCAAAAAGAAACTTGTCCTGCTTCCTGATGAGAACACCATCGGCTATCAACTGAGACCGCATCATCGAGGGATATGGATATTTCTTGACCGAAGGCCGTTCGGTCAGCACGGCTTCAGATCCCCTCGTGACAATGAATCCATTATCCGATAGTTTCCCCGTTGCCCTTACGTTTTTGATGGTGCAGTGCATCAGATCCGACGTCACTGGTTCGGCTGTTGCTTGAATATGGAGCTTCAAAAAGTCCTGACCAAGTACAGAGAGCAGTTGTTCGACCTTCGCCAGAAATACATCCATATCGGCTGCCTCGGATTCAGGAAGATGGGATCCGCTCGCGTTGGTATTTTCCAGCTCGCACCGGTCGGCCTCCTTCGCCATCGCAATGAGCTTTCCTTCGAGGTACTTAATGTGCGCCTTGGTCAGGTTCTCGTCTTTGCTTATAAAAATGATGATGGTCTTCCAGAAGTCGCGATCAAGGTGGGATTTGATTCTGGAACGTACCGCTTCAGCTTCGCCAATGTATACTCTTTGTCTTCCCGTTTCCGGATTGACTCCGGTCAGGAAATAGATTCCGGGCTTTCCGGCCTCCTCACGCTTAAGAACGAGTTCCAGTTGGGAGCGGGGTCCGGCAATGGCTTTACCGGTCCAGTTTGATATCTCGGCGGTCCGGACTGAGGCGGGATCGCCCTGCGCAAGAAAAATTTTTACAGTGGCGGTTTCTTTCACGGTTACGCCTCCTTAATTCAGGGTTGGCCACATCAAGGTCCGGAACGGAAAACGAGTTTATTCTGCCACCATCATGCTTTTCGCGGCAATCTGTCCAATTCGATCACGGATTCGTTGAGCCGCCGCAGCCTGGAAAGTGAAATCTGATATTGCCCGTTGCCGGGCCGTTTTTTGCCCTCGAACTGCTTCCAGACCAGATTACCAGGACCGTTGAAGATCTCCTCGAAGGTTCCGTCTTGCTCGATCTTTATGACGATTGTATGGGCCGGTTCGCTTCTGAAGGCCACGCGATTTGATTGTGTGGCCTTTATCTCTACCTTGTCACCATGTGCCGAGCAGGCATCGAAGCCTCTGTTTGAGGCTTGTTCCAGCGTCAGGCCGTAGGCTTCCGCGACAAGACATTCGCCGATACTGCCGACCAAGTGACCGTCGGGCGTGAAGTGACGGACCGGATACAGTTCACCAAGCGCTCCGACAATTTTATAGAGCTCTTGTATCAACTGTTCTACGCGGCAAGGATTATTCACGGAGCCTGTCTCTTCCATCAGCTCACCTCGGTGGATGGCAGCACCGGGGATCACCCGGTGGCAGGTCGAGTCGGGTTTGATAGGGCTGACCCGTGCGAATCGCTTCCTGCAAGGCGTCATAGATTTCCAGGATCACCCGCTTGGTTCGGTATTCGCCGTCATGGTCGGCTTCGTCCTTGCGACGGACGATGGGGAAGGTGTCCATAATATAGGCGACAGCATCCCTCGGTGTCGGAAAATTCTCCTTCAGCAGGGCAAGCTCATCTGCTGTTTCTCTTTCCGCAGGTTTCCAGTCTCCCCTTTCATCGGACTCCAGATAAAGATGGAAAAAGGCCGCATCGAGTTCACAGCGCAGAAGAAACCGGCGCGCTTCATCCCAGCGGAAGGGTGGTCCGTCCCAGCCGCAGTCCTTGGCAAAAGATTCCAAGTCCCAGGCGGTATAGGTGAGTTCGAGGATGCGGGGAAGGAGCCACTCACATTGGTTTTGTAGGCCATCAGACCATGAGCATGGTTTCTTAAATATCATAGGAAAAGGGAATGGAAGCTGATGCAAAATGAAGAAGGTTAGGTTAATTCCGCCCAGCTTCTGCCTCGTCGCGTAATCGAAGACAAATGAAGTGAAACACCCCTGGAAAGACACAAGTTGTTTTGCACCCACTGAAGAAGGAAAAAGTACAATAGGCATGCTATGACCCACACCAACTCGCGGGAGAATAGTTGAAACCACGGTTCGATGGTTTGTAGGGCTGGTTACATTTGCGAAACCTATGAACCAAACACTTTGATATCCAACTTGTATCGATACCATTACGTCTCTCAAGCCAACCCAGTAGCGTGGTTGTGGAGAGCATGACGGATCTTGGTGCTGCTTATTCGTCAAGTATTCGGGTTGCCCTTGACGAATCATCGCTGTTTTGCTGATAATTACTTGAGATGCGCGGTGATCAAAATGATGGATCATTTTCGCCTCATAGAGCGGCAGGTACTCCTCTCCATCCTTGCGGAACAGGTTTACTTCCAATTCCCATCCCTCGGCTTCCAGCTGTTCTCGTGTGCGGAACAGGTGCGAGTCGTTGGACATGTCGAACATTCTATTGAATTTAATGCCCCAGGGATTCTCTTCAGGGCGGCCGCCATGGGCCTCCCGGATCAAGACAGGCACCCTTCGATAGATGGCCTTGGTGAGCTCCGCATCCTGTCTCGACCTGAAGATAGGGCAGGTCCGGGTATTGGGGTTAAGCAGCGCAATGTCCCCCGCTGAGAGGGTAAACTTCCGGTCGGGATCCTGCAGCTCCTCCACGGCGTGGGCAAAAAACACAAACCAGGCATGTTCAGCGATGGGCTGCAGCCCGCTCCCGGTGGTGAACAGACAAAACTTGTAACTGCTGTGAACGTCAGAAAAGAATATTCCTTTGTTCTCAAAATCAAACAAGCTCACCAGCGAGCCTTTGTTCACCACGTCCTGGAAGAAAAACTTGGTGGTGTCGTCCGTGGCGATGCCCGTGGGCAGAACACAGCCGGCGCGGCCCGTCTCGTTGACGAGGCTGCGCATCAACTCAGCAAAGACGGTATAGAGATTGATGTCGCCCCGCCCACACAGAGGATAGCGTCCACTGTTGCGAAGTAGATGGCTTTCGCCTTCAGCCTGTCGCAGATCATCAAGGAATGCGTTATGCAGATCGGCGTCATTTTTTTTCAAGGCATCAATCATTCGCTTTCGGGCGGCGGCGTTGGGCGCTCCGGCGATTTCGGGGCTTCGCTCGGCAAACCATTCCTTTTCCTGGAGCTTCACCCGCTCCCAGGGCGGATTCCCAAGAACACAGTCAAACCCTCCCCTGGCAAAGACTTCGGGAAAGGCCAAATGCCAGTGAAAGAAGCGATAGCGTTCAGACAGGAGACGAACATCCGTGGCAAGTCCTTCCGGAAGCTCGCCGTCCGATGCCAGGACACTGAGATGTTCCTGCGTGATTCCGATGACACTTCGATCCCTTCCCGGTTCGGCGAAGTATTTTCGTATGATAAACGCAGAGCACCATGTGTCAGCGAGGAGCTTCTTGTTCCTGAACTCATCGGTCTGCTCATGATGGCGGAAGGCCCTTTCCTTTGCCCGTATGTCTTCCGGTCGATCATCGGGCAGTTCTTCCAACCTTGATGCCGCCTCGTACAGACGCGCCTGGTTTTCCCCATCCTCCAAGGCAAAAAGGGATCCGATACCCTTTCGCGCCCCGCTGTTGCGTTTCTTCAGGATCGTGCAGGCCGCTTTATCATCTCCCTCGATGGGTTTGAAGGCATTGTCAGGCAACCCTCCCGCGATCAGCTCTGGCGTGGCGCCGAGCAGGCTGTTGCCCACCCTGATATGGTGGTCCAGGAAGGAAAGGGGTTTCCCCGGTTCCAGGGCTTCCAGCCACAGGTTCACCCGGCACAGTTCCGCCGACATGGGATTGACATCGACGCCGTAGAGGCATCGCCCGATCACATCCCGAAGAGCCTGCTGATAGAGAACCGGTGACGGTTCACTCTCCCCCTGGCTTATGGCCCGCACCCGGGCCAGATGTCGTGCAAGCCGATGGGCGGCACCAACAAGAAAATGTCCCGACCCGACGGCAGGGTCACAAACCTTGAGGTTCAGGAGCGCCTGCTCGGCGTCAACAGGGGGCATTCTCCGAATCGCCTTTTCAACAACCGGTTCGAGGGCGGAATCAAGAAGGCACTGAACCAGGGAATCGGGCGTGTAGTATGACCCTGAGGTTTTTCGCTCATGCCCGGCTAATTCGGCATAGCTGAATCTGGCTCCGTCGCCGGTTATCTGCGGAGTGAGGGCCAACAGGCCCTCATAGACGCCACCCAGTTCCTCGGCGCCAAGGTTCCGGTAATCCACCGGCCTGAGCACCTTCCCCTGACGGACAAAGCAGAGGTGTCGAAGCACTTCGAGGAAGTCGTAATTTGTGAGATCCCTGTCGTTCACCGCATCCGTCGATGCGGGATCCCAGAGGAAACTGCCCAGTGCCGGTAGCATCAGCTGCTGGCTGATTGTTTCATGCTCTTCACTGCCGGAAAGAGCCCGCACCAGCATCTGGAACTGTTTCCACAGGTCGCCGTGACGGCTTCCCTTGATTCTCGATGCCATGGTACGGAGGCGGGTCGCACTGTAGTGGGTCCCGTAACGTTCCCGGGCCTCACGGGCCTCCGCGGAGTCATCAGGGGGATGGAGAAGGGGCCGTCCATCCAGTTCCCGGTCTTCGGCGACAAAGAGGAACAGAAGCCGGTACACGACCCGGAGCAGCTGTCGATGGAGGTCGATGGCAGAGACTTTGCCGCTGCGAAGGGCGTCACGCAGAGTGGTGTTCTTGGGATGACTCGTAAAACCTTCACCCAGTATCTGGAGTGCTTTTTCCACACCCACACGAAGTTCTCCCAGGGCGCGGGTACCCTCGACTTCGGCCAGTTTCGTCCATTGTTCAAGAAGGCACTCTTCGGGGCGCCCTCCCTCGGGAGGCATGAACCGTGTGACATGGGCCATGAGCCAGAGAAGAACGAAGTCAGCGTAAACCTCACCGCTGAACATGGCCTCCAGGTCGAACTCCAGAAAGGACTGGCGGGAAAGTGCCTGGTTGTCTCTGAGAATGCGAAACCGAAGGCCGTTGCTGACAATGGCCCATAGATGGTCATCGCTGCGGTTCAGAAACTCCTGCACCAGCCCGTGGGGATTTGCCGCGGCGGCCCCGCGTACGCCGGCAGAACGCCTGTCAGGGCTCACCCCGCACCCGACCAGATGGATTGGGACCGGTCCAAGAAAACGATTGATGGCATAGGCCTTCCCGTTGATCTCCGGACCAGCCTTGAAGGGGAGCATTCCGAATCCAAGTTCCCGGAGTAGGGGCAAGGTCCACCGGTCATTGGTAAGGGCCGTTCCGGGCTCGCCTTCGGACAAGCCATTCCGGGCTTCCGTGAAGTCCGCCCAATACTTTCGCAAACGGTTCCAGGACTGCGTGATTGCTTCGTTGAGACGTTCACCGGGAGCAAGCTGGTAGGCCTCGGGGCTTGTCCCTTCGAGGCGCTCCTTGGGGTCGAGCACCCTTCGCAGCAGATCGGTAGGAAGCAGGCCTCCTTCGGACCGGATTGTCTGAAAATCATTGGAACGTCGTGCCATAATTACTGTACCTTCGGTAAGAGAATGAAGAATCCCAGAATATCCACGGGCAGAACCGGTTCGATGGTTACGCGGCCCTTGGCCCGCGAGGCCTCTCTGACCCGTTCATGAGCTTCCAGCTGTAGAAGAGCCCGTTCCTCGGATATCTCTTCCAGAGGCTTCCATAGCTTATGAAGTGATGGAAGAAGATTTCCCAGTTGCTGTTCCATGGCGCTGGGAAGCACATTCCCCTCGGGCCTGGCGACAAGGAGCGGAGCGGACGCTTCGGCGGACAACCATTGAGGGTCATCGATGGCGCCGGTCCATGCAAGGGGAATGATTTCTTCGCAGAGCAGGGTGTCGGATTTGTCTCTTGCCGCTACGCGGATGTGATAACGGAACCGCACCAGCAGAAGGGTAGTCCGCTTGTTTACCGCCGAGGTCCTCGTAACCCCACACCGTGCGGCGATGGCCCGGGCATCCCGGGCCACGGGATCCAGCGCCTGATCGAGGGTCCAGCCGGCGAGGCCTTCCACAACAGGGCTGGTTCTCCCCAGATAGAGTTCACCCTCCTCCAGGGGAAGCTCGAAGCGCCCACGGAATGGCTCGTCACGACCGATAGCCTGCCGCAGCGCCCGAGGAGTTTCCAGGCTCAGCTCAACACTGACCGAGCCGTTCCTGCTGGTAAAGGGAACATTTGCCCCTTCGAGGACAGAACGTAAAAACCTCGCCACATCTTCGCTGCGGCCGATGGCCTCCCTGACGTTTTGTAATTCCGCAGCCACGATGTCAGGGCTCAGCGTATGCTGGGCAAACCGTGAACGGCTTGCCTTTTCGAGGTCGAGGGCTTTGTCCCACTCTCCGTGAAGTTCCTTTTTCCTGCTCTCCAGGTCGTCGATAAAATCAAGGCTCAGCTGAACCTGGCCGGTCTTTTCCCGGAAGAGAGCCCCTTCAAAGAGAGTCTCCGCAATCTGTTCACTCGAACCGGGTACGGCAATGGTGACTCCCAGGGTGCTTTTGATGCTTTTGTGCTTTCGTATCAGAACATTGAGAATGACCCCGTCTACAGGGTTATCCGTTCCATAATAGGTGACGACGCGCACTTCAGGGTTGCTCTGCCCGAACCGGTCCACCCGCCCTTCGCGTTGTTCATGACGGGTGGGGTTCCAGGCCAGATCGTAATGAAGCACCGCGTCGAAGTGCTGTTGAAGATTTACTCCTTCGGACAAACAGTCGGTACAGACCAGGACATACTCGCTGGGTTCTGAAACGAGGGCGGCAACCCGGTCTTCCCGTTCAGCAGGAGGGAGGCTCCCCGTGACCGATTCGATCCTGACTTTCTCAGGAAGGACATCACGCAGCTGCTGTGCCACATATTCGGCGGTATCGACAAACCTGCAGAAGACCACCGGCTTAAACCTGTCCTTCAACAATGCCCTGATCTCCTGAATTGCCCCCTTGAGCTTGTGATCGGAATCTGGAGAAAACCTCTCAAACCGCCGGGCAAATTCCAGGAGCTTTCGACGTATGGACGCTTCGCCCTGTTCCGTATCGGATCCGGGGCTGAAATCCAGAGTAACAGTTTCGTCAATATCGTCCTGGTCCAGCACTGTTCGACGGCCAATGTCATCGACTTCCTCATCGGGGGCCTGATCCGCCGCGGCGCGGCTCCGCAAGGTAGCCGCTGCCGCGGCAGGGCTCGAAGACACACAGCGCAACAGAGCCAAGGCAGACCAGTAGCGCACCCGCCGGTGCCGGCTCCCGTCTTCTCCTGCCACATACTCACGGGCAAAATTCAGCACATCGTCGAAGATTGCTTTCATCTCCTTGCTGAAGGTGTAGGTTGTCTCACGGTCACTGCGAGTGGGAAAGGCCGTGTCTGTCTCCAGGTAATGGCGAATATCCGCTCTGCGCCTCTGTACCAGATGCTGTGCCAGTTTACGTCGAGCGCCTTCTCGGCCTGCCCGGTCAAGATCGGTGGGAAGGCTTACGAAACTGTCATTCAAGAGTCCCAGGAGAGAGCGGAAGGCCTCTTCATTGCCGCTGTGGGGGGTTGCTGTAACCAGGACCAAGTTTCGTTCCGCATCCTGCGATATGCGCTTGAGAAGATCATAGCGCTGCTGCCGGCCTCGACCAACCCCGCCGGAGAGCGTACAGCCATGGGCTTCATCAACGATCACCAGTTCCGGGCATTTGAGAATGAAGTCCTCGGCCCTCCGGGAAGACTTGATGAAATCCGTCGAAACAACGGTGAATCGGTGCCTGTCAAAGACAGACACTCCAATGGGAAGATGCCGCTCCAGACGTTGGATGGTACTTGACAGAACCAGTTCCGCCTCTATGTGAAATTTCTCCGACAACTCACGCTGCCATTGCTCTGCAAGATGGGGCGGACACAGGACCGTCATCCGCCGAGCCTCCCCACGATCCAGGAGCTCCCGGGCGATGAGAATCGCCTCAATGGTCTTCCCGATCCCCACGTCATCGGCAATCAACAGCCGAACCGGATCGATCCTGAGAGCCATCATCAGGGGGACCAGCTGGTACGGACGGGGCTCGACAGCTATCCTGCCGAAACTGCGGAAGGGACCGGACGCCGCTCGGGTTGATATGCGCGCGGCATCACGCAACAACAGGCCCGAGGAGAAATCCCCCAGGTCGTTCATGCTCGGAAGGGGGAAGCTGGTGGACGTGACCGGTTCAATATCCGGCAGGATGCCCGTTATTTCCTCGTCAAGGCCGCCGATAGGCCGAACCAGCAACAAGGTATCCGTTGATTCAGGAAGAACGGTCCAATCGCGGCCGCGGGCGGTCACAAGAGTCCCGGGTTTAGAAAGATTCATCTGTGTCGTCATGTTCGAGGTGCTCCAAAAACGTCAGGATGACGACGGAAAATGGCATCCCAGTCATCCCTGTGGTGAAAGCGAATAACAATGTAGCCCATCTCAAGCAAGGACTGGTTGATAGTCTCGTCCTTGCGCATCTGGTCCGGCTCGTCATGGGGCGGACCGTCTATATAGACGGCAGCGGTGTACTCACGGTAGTAAAAATCAGGGCGGGTGTGACAGGCCTCGATCAAATACTGAGCATCGCTGGGCGGTCGAAGCATCAGGGCATCCACACGATCGAGCCACCGTTTCTCAAGGGTGCTGTCGCAACGCCTCCTCAACGCGGCCATGCGCTCTTCACGGGTTCCGGCGCCTCCGGCGGGCCTGCAGGTAGAACGAGACAATTCACCAAGAAAGGCCCGGATCAGGTATCGATCGAGGTTCGGGTGGTCAACCTGGTTGCCGTAGTCAAGCAGGCACTCATAACAGGCCTTGCCGCAGCGATCAGGGGCCTGGTCTTCAAGTGTCTCGGGATCGAAGTGGCACAAACGTAACGCTTCCCTGGCGAGCAAGGGCAGGATATCGGGCTCTTCGACTATTTGACGAAGCACTCCCGCACCACCCTCGGATGACTCATAGAAAAGAATTTCCCGCCGGTCCTGTGAGGTCGGCATGGGCTCGCATGAAAGCTCCCGCGGTTCCAACTGAAAATGCTTCTGTATGGCCTGCTTGAAGGCAGCCTGCAAGCTTGCCATCTCCTTATCGGACCGCTTCGGCTCAAAGCGCATCACAAGAGCGTTCTTGGTATCCTTGACGTAGGGGACGACTCGCTGCGTTCTCCCCTGTACAGAGGCATCATCGCTGTCCTGTTCGTCGGCCTGGTTACGCCACCAGTAGCCCCGCTCGAGATCGAGCATGAAGCCTGCGGGGCCTTTCTGCTGACGTTTCCAGCCCAGGTTGACCCGGTAAAGATCAGTGGCATCCCCGTAGCTCAGACGACCAATCAAAGTCTCGTCGCAATAGACCTCGGCGTCCTTGCGATCCAGCATCTCCCCGATCTCAGGAAATCGGTAGGCTGTCGCAAACTTGTAACCGAACCGCTGGCGTTCCTCCTCATCACAGGTAATTCGTTCGGTAAGCTTCAGGCTTACGTTCTGAAGGTGAACCAGGTTTTCAATGCGTGAGGGACCTTCGAGGGCCGCTCCGCAACGATCACAGATGTCAACCAGCGCTCTCCCGGATTCAAGATGGGCGTAGCCGCAGGCAGAACAGCGCTTCATAGTAACGGTGGAAAGATCGTGACTTGCTTCGATATCATCGGAACCGAAATCGATATTTACCTTGTAGACCCGATAACGTGCTCCCTCGTGATAAACAAGGGCCCGGGGACCGAACTCGGAGATCGCCAGGAAGCGCGGCCTGGAAATAAACTCGTCACTTCCCCGCCTCGCTCGCCGTCCCGGAACGTAGGCTGACAATGGAAGGCGCGGAAAATTATAGCCCGGGAGAAATCCTTCAGCAGCAAAGTATCGATAGGAATAGAAATCTCCTTCATAAATACCTTCTGCTTCGGTCAGTAACCGTATCTGGCTTTCCGCCTGGGCACGGAGCCGACGAGAGTGCGTACGTTCATATTCGGGACGGGCGTGATCGCCAATGATCCGGTGATGCAGCTCGCGTTGACGCACGGCGGAACGGTAGAGGCTTCGCCAGCGCTCGCAGGCCCTGTCGAATTGCCGTTCTATCTGGCTCAGGACATCATTGGTCCATCCGTCATGAAACCAGGCCGTCGTGGCAATCTCATCACGAATGCTTTCCATAAGAATATTTGCCTTTGTCAGAGTGGCTGCGCGGTGTGCAGGATCTCTTAACTGCTGGAACAAAACATCCTTCACAGGCAGGGGAAGTGTTCCATCCACACTGGTAAGGTCAAGAACCGTGGGAAGCGTTTTGCCGAGATCCGGCTTTGCAACCTCCATCCATAGGGCATGGATGTGCGAGCGTATGAGGTCACGGTTGCGAATGTCGATCCGCGGTGGCGCAACAACTCCGGCAACCATTTTGGTGGGCTCGCGGTAATAGTACTGGTCGTGGGGACTTCGGCCCGCACAATAGGTGAAAACCAGCGCTGGTTGTCCGCCTCGCCCGGCGCGACCGCTTCGCTGCGCGTAGTTGGCGGGCGTCGGGGGAACATTCCGCAGATTGACTAGGTTCAGCTGGGAAATGTCCACCCCCAGCTCCATGGTCGGGGAACAAAAAAGCAGAGGCAGCAGACCTTCACGAAACCGATCCTCACGTTCCTCACGATCGCCCGAGGCAACCTGGGCCGTGTGCTCACGGGCCTCGAGCACGCATTTTAAATTAACAAAACTTCGATAGCACTCAACGAAGTAGCGGTTAACCTCCGGCGGGATTTCTCCGACACTGAGAAGTCTGGTTCTGTCTACGGGTCTGACCTCTCCATATGCAGGAAGCCAGCGGAGGGCACCCGCATTGATCTGATATCCCGGGTCATCATTGTTGTTGCCGCTGCGGACCTGTTCAACAATTCCGTAGCGCTTCAATGCCAGGAGGAGAAAGCGGATGGTTTCATCAATCTCCGTACGTCCCAGATTCTCCCCCTCATCTATATGAGGTGCCAGCGATCTCTTGAGATACTGTCCAAACCGGCCATAGGAAGAGACAAACAATCCGGATCGGTCCTGACGCCTTCTGGACCGTGGAAATGTAACCTCGGATTTCTCTAGACTGCGTGACTCCTCGAGATACCAGACAGTACCTTCCCTGAGCCTCGGTTTTGTCTGATCTACGAGATCAAGCTGTCTCTGGGGATCAAGAACGTCCACCTTTATCGACAGTGATCGACGCATGTGATCCAGCAAGGTGCGCAGTATTTCTTCCCGTGTTTCTCGGGGGGCATTCCTGAGTGGACCCGGGGTCTCAAGAAAAAAATCGTCGCTTCTGCCACGACGAACGGCAAAGCCTCTGGTCCATATCTCCGCTTCCTCAAACAGGCTGTCGACACCGGTCAGGCCCTCGTAATCGAAGGTGAGAAGACCACAGTCTTCCAAATTGGGTGCTGTAACCCGCCATCCGCGGAGCAGATCACGATAGAGATAGTACTCAATAATCCTGCGCAGGGCGTCGTTGGTCGTATTTCTGGCAGGTCCCCGTATTGTCGGGTCCGCAGCGTATTCCTCAAAATCGAGGCCCATCGCTTCAAATACACTTCGTGACAACTCTCCATGGCCGAGCCCGCCGGGACCTTTTCCCTGAGTCGCCTTGTGAAGCGCCGATCGAAGGAGGGCCACTTGGGCAAAATCGTTGAAGTGTCCTGCCTGAAGAGACGCGTCCTGTCGATTGTCAGTGAAGCTAAGAAGTTTACGGGCCTGACGGTCTAGGTCGCGGTCCGTCTGAAGTTCTATGAGTGAACGCACCGCCAGAATCGTTGTGGCCGTGCTGCGGTTGTCCACTCCCAGTGTCGCCAGCTTTGTTCGCTCAGAACGCTGGGTTCTAGTGTAGGCAATACCGCAGGAGGGATCCAGGCAAAACAGAAAATTATTGGTAATAAGCGTGGCGGGAATCCCATCGCCTTCAGAGACAATCCGCCCTCCGGGGCTTATAAAAACAGATTCGGGCAAATCTTTGCGACAGGACGGTATGACCCGTTCTACGCCGTTTGTGGTAACCTCCTTCAGAAATTCCGGAAGACGATCAAGAAGTTCCTCGTTTACTCCCCGCGGCCAGGGATGTTCCTCTGAATAGTAAACATAGGCATCTTCATATGTATCATCATCGTCTTCCTTGCGATCCTCGCGAGGCAGCAAAAACTTGCCATGCTCATCCTGACCGACCTTAACCCGGTAGTAGGCGGTCCCGCACTGGCGACAGAACACCATGGGATAGAGCGGCTTGTCCGGGTCACCTGGCTTGGATACCTTTTTTGAAATTTCGAGGTGTCGCACCTCGTTGGGTTCAATGGTTGCCCACACCGTGTCGCCGCGAGTAAAAAACTGATGGAGACGAAAGGCAAAAATCGGAAAGCGACTGGACTCACTTCGCCGCAACTCCGAACCTTTCATAAGGAATTGGCGCAATACCCGTGAGCATCTTTCGGGGTCAGCACCCGTCATGCTCTCCAGTTCCTCCACAGCGCCGGCTTCACCATCCAGCTGCCGTGGCAACTGTCTTATCAGACGGCCGGTTTCAGGTTCGGAACATATCCCGAAGGTTGTTTCCACCCAGGAGGCCAGGGGATTGCTCCTGAACTCCTCATATGAGTCAGGAGGCGGGTCTGATGATTCAAGAATCGATCGGATTGCTTCAATGGTGGCCTTATCGGTATAATCAAGCTCGGGTGTCGCCCGCTCCAAGGTTTCCCCGATAATCTGTTCGGGAGTAAAAGGAACTCCAAAAAGGGTTTCTGCAACCTTGGCAACCTCGGCCTTCTGTTCCTCAACGGTACCCCCGCTTGTCATGGTGGCAGATGTACCAATACAGATCGTGTCTCTGTCACCAAAGGCCTGACGACACCGACGGATCAACAAGGCCACGTCCGCCCCCTGGCGCCCACGATAGGTGTGGAGTTCATCAAATACAAGAAACCTGAGATCCTTGGCCGCTCTCACCAACTCGCGGTCCTCTGTACGAGTGAGCATGAGCTCGAGCATCATATAGTTTGTCAGCAGTATATCGGGCGGGTTGGCCCGAATCTCCTCACGATCAGGACCTTTTTCCTGGCCAGTATAACGGGCGAAACGAACTGGCGACTTGCCGTCGCTATATCCCTTCATGATAAACTTGATAAGCTCTTCGTTTTGACTGTTGGCCAAGGCGTTCATGGGATAGACAACAATGGCCTGTACTCCCCGGCCCGAACCCCGACGCAGGACATGATCGACTATCGGCACAATATAGGTAAGACTTTTTCCTGAACCAGTCCCGCTCGTCAGGACAAAGGATTGGTTCTGCTTCGCCTTTAAGATAGCCTCTTTCTGGTGGGCGTGAAGCTGGAGAAGCTTGCCGGTATGATCTGTATCGGATTTGTCGATACGGAATATTTTTGAGCATTCAGAATGAAGGATGCCCTCTCTAACCAGTTCGTCTATAGTTCCACCAGGGAAATAAGTGGGATTGAGCTGCAGAAGAGGATCAGGCCAGAATGCCCCTGCTTCAAGTGCGGATTCAACAACTTCATTGATGTGCTGATCCGCGATTTTAATAAAGCTCCGGGTGTAGCTGGCATAGTCGGAAACGAGCCGTCGGCGAAGATCAAATACATCCATGCGTTACCTCCGGATCCGGATTTCTAATTTTACAACGTACTGTTACACGCGTCGTCTACTTTTGAGCACGAAAAAGAAGAGTCCTCAACTTTTCAGTGTTCATATTTGCTCTGGACCGATATACCTTTCTTCCCAATCTTGATGAGGAGGCTGTTCGACTGCCATTATACGACTTGCCGGAGTAACTTCTCCTATATCAAACTCTCGATGGCTCAACCCCCAAGCAACGACAAGGCGATAATAGTCATCAGTCTGGCTGAGCAGTGATTCCGGGACGGTAACTTGCATGAGGATAGTTCCTTCATTGATATCAAATTCTCTTAACCATCCGTCAAGCTTCTCAACTGTGGAACTAAAGAATGGCAACTGGCTTCCACCGCCAATTAAGAGTATTGGCAACCTACCCGTTCGCCACACCGATGAGTTCGGATCTCTTTGCTTGGCATCGCGGATTATTAGCTTCATCATTTTCATACATTCAGCTTTAAGCTCGTCCTCAGCTGCCCTGATTTCATTAATCATCTCTTCGCGGCGAAGAATATATGGTTCAATGTCATCTGTAATTGGCATCAGAGGATCGTGCGAATCTCTCAAATCTTGAGATCTCCTTTCGTGGTAGTGCTGAATTGAGGCGATCCGTTCATGATGAAGACGTATTGTGCCCAACAGTTTTACGTCCGTCACTAACAGGCTATAGCGGTCGCCACCGTCTGCTTGATGTAGTATAAAACTGCACATATCTACAGTAGACGCTCCAATGTCAATCATGAGATGGAGCCCTACCCGGCGAAGGTCTGAAAGGGCATATCCAACAGCTCCTGCTACAATTTCAGGTATAATCGCAAAATCACAACTCAGCTCATCATCAGTTTCCCAATAGTCGGAATCATCAACCATGCGTAACTCATTGATTGCCCTCTCCAAAGTAATTCTATTCTCTTGAAGTGTGGATAGCATCCATGCCGCTTTTCCCACACGGATGAAACGATGATTGTCTTCGTTATCCTCACTGCATGGAGAAGGAACTCCCAAGTTCAGGCTCCATATTAGTCTTCCAAAGTGTCTCAGAACGTCTTGTCTTGTTTCAAGAAACCACTTTCGTGAATAGCGAAGAACGAGCGCAAGGTAGATTGCCGCTAATCCTTCCGGCGAGAAACCTTGTTCTTGCGGACCTCGATTGCTCCTTATGTGGTCGTTATCGGAAAAAAGTTCAAGTTTGATATCATTGATCATATTTTTAGCTCCATTGCCACGCCCGAGATTAAACAAATTATTCGGCTGACGATGCAGTCTCGTCGGTAGTATGAAAGGCATCGAGGTGTGTGCCAAATTGCAGAAATTCACTGCATAACCGGGGGATCCCGGAAGGTCTGGTATTTGTATGACCACTTTGGATGCTGATGTTCCGAAGTCAAAGCCTATCACGAGCTCACACTCGCCCTCGTTACCAGCATATACATACTGTAAACAGTGTTCATCTATCGGCATACCTACCCCCTACGTCAAATCAGCTGAATAATTGCAATTGCTATCTCCCTCGAATCTGATTTATATGAACGGCTGCGTTCAATCCTAAGGCGTTGCTGTCCAACTCGTTTTTCCAGCGCACGAATGCGCCCCTCAGTTGCCTTCACAAGTGCCGTACGTCCATGGAAAGAATGTTTTTGCTTTACTTCTTCTAATCTACTTTTCTGTAATGTAAGGTGCTGTTCCAATGATTGGAGCTGAATATCAGCCCTGTCTTCGTTTTTGGCTATCAACTCATTCATGTAGTTTTGATAGTCATCATCCAAGTTCGCAAGAAGAACATCGTTTGCAATTTGATAAACGCACTCAATATCAACAACATTTCGTGCCTCAAGCCAATCCTTTCCTTTAGTAACTGCTATGTTCACAAGTTTTTCGGCCTGATCAGAATCCAAAAAACCATCGTCGTGGTCGAGCGATCTCGCTGCATAGGATAGTTTCTCCGTATCCTGTAACCCGTGAAACGCCCAGAGAGATATAGCAATTATATAAATACCGTGGTTTACGTGAACATCCATGTCCGCGTTATTCAGCTTTATCGCAACAGCCGGGGTGAGTTGTTCTTCTTTATCTGCTATTCTGCTGCTTATCATTCTTACAATGGGGTGGAACTGCGAAATCAGCTCTTCGTATGGACTGGCTGTAACCGCATCGCGGCTCTCAAATTTAAAGCGATAATCCAGAGAGTTCGCCCTAGTTAATCTAGTAACGAACGGCAACCGATTATTTCTTATAAAATCGGCTAAATCGAGCTTTGCTTGATCGGATAAGTCAATTTGAAAAAAAGGTTTACCCTGCTCTATCTGGCGTAATTCAGAACCGGGATAATTAAGGCGAAGGTAATCAAATACATATCTCTGAATATCCTCCCCACTGATCCATCGGTTCATTTCACGTGCCGCGTGTATTTGGTTCAAAATGTAGTCACCATAAGCGATAAGATTTGAAGCGCCTTGCTCTAATTGTTGCTCCTCAAGCCGAAGGTTTTCAAGAGCCTGTGATGTCTGATCGATTCGTTTCTCCTGTTGTTCTGAAGTTAGATTGCCTGATAGAAGATCGATCTCAAGCTTGCGGACGGTTTCTCCCAGAATTGCTTCGAAATCCCCTAGAGCATTCCTGCATAAATCAAGTTTTTCATAAAGACGTTCATAAATCCTAGAATCGATAGTGTTCTTGTAAAAAATATTCCAGATTGTTACCTTATCAGCCTCTTGGCCCAAACGATCGATTCGTCCAATTCTTTGTTCCAAGCGCATGGGATTCCATGGAAGATCATAGTTAATGAGGACCCTCGAAAACTGAAGATCAACGCCTTCACCACCAACTTCGGATGAAAGCAGAACTCTGGCGCCTGCTTGGTCGCGAAATCGCTTGATCGTTTCATTTTTGGTTTCCCGTTGTCCCCCTTTAAGCACTAGACATGAAATACCATCAGCCTCCAGCCTTTCAGCAAGGTAACCAAGTGTGGAGTGGAAAGTTGAAAATACAACTACCTTCTCCTGCGGATGCTTATTCAAAAAAACAGACAAGATGTCACGCAATTTAGAGTATTTTGTGTCAACCTGAATAAGATGATCAAGTTCTACGTAGTCTCGGGAACGGCGAACAATCTCTGTCACGAGGGGTCCCATGGTCATTCGCCGCTGCTCATCTTCTTCATCTAACCCAGTCTGCTCCATCTCCTCCAGCTCGATCAATTTTTTCTGCCACGCGCGAAGTGACGCGGCCATGCTACTTGTCATCTGACGCTGTGGCTGAATAACGAGGAATCGTTCATTGATCTGTCTTTGAAGGGCATACTTGACAACGACTTCTGTAACAAGATCATAAAACCTTTCTTCAACCTGCTCGAGTTCGACAAATTCAGGTATCGGCTCACGTAGCACACACCATTCCTGCACGTCCCTTTTACGTGTCCGAGTTACTACATGAGCAAGAAGATTCACTGTTTCAAGACGGTAGGCAAGTCGGCTTCTGGCATCTCGTCGGTTGAATCGTTCTTGCGACAACCCTTCCTGCTCAATCATAGAAAGCTGACGGTTTGCGCGGAGCAGTGGATGGCTTTGAGCTTGGAGTAACAGTTCACGAAATTTATTAACATCCGGTTGTGCGCTGAGAACAAGATCTCTTGCCTTCACCAGTGGCGCATTGGCTTCTAAAATCTGCGAGAGAACATCTCGTCTCGTAAAGGTGTCAGGATCCAAAAGTTGGAGGAGAGAAAATAGATCATCATTACGATTGTGTATTGGAGTTGCTGTAAGAAAGATTGTATATTCCGCCACATTTTTACACAGAAGGCCCAGTTCGTTAGTCTGTGTTTCAAGATTTCTTAAGTGATGGGCCTCGTCAATCACCAATAGATCAACAAGTCTACTATCACTCTCTTTTGACCTAAGAAAACGCGCAAGCTTAGCACCTGTGCTGTCTGCTTCCTTTTCTTCCCACCAGCGAGGAGGGCGAAGACCTTGTGTACTTGCAATTACTGCAAAGCCCCTAGAATGTGCATCTTCGCTTCTCAAAATCGCTAATGTTTCGCGTGCATCGCA
Organism: Candidatus Aegiribacteria sp. MLS_C; assembly: GCA_002030045.1. Taxonomy (GTDB): domain Bacteria; phylum Fermentibacterota; class Fermentibacteria; order Fermentibacterales; family JCC-6; genus Aegiribacteria. Next base: position 24,801 of record LQBI01000014.1, read on the forward strand.
AATTTTTGCCTCGACCCCCATTTTTTCCGATAACTCAGACTTCCACTTCTCCCGGAGCGCTGCCGGGCATAGAACCAAAAGACGGCGCATATCAAAGCGGCTACGAAGTTCTGTCCAGATGAGACCCGCCTCAATGGTCTTGCCAAGCCCTACCTCGTCAGCGATCAGGATACCATTCGACGGTGATTCAAGAATTTTCACTACAGACTTGAATTGGTAGGCATAAAAATCGGTGTTTGTGGCCTCCATACTATATATTACATCAGCCAGACGTCCCGACAATTTCATGTGCGTAAGAGTACGTCGAAGATCAGATGGTCTTCCCAGTTTTCTCTGCTCTAGCATGTCTAATGGCGACATCCTGACAGACTGGATTCTTTCGAGTTGATCTTCAGGAATCCAGCGAATGCCGTCGTTAAATTCCACCTGCAAGAGTCGGCGATTTCTGCGCTTCTGCTCTCTACCAGTTAAAATTCCCGTTCGCACAGGATCGTTAATTAGCCTTACGCGCATACCGAACCCTGCTTTCTCTTGAATGGTGATAATTTCAAGGGAGCAATGTTCAATTCACATCCCCGGAAGTAATACCTTACTAATCTGCCAAAGAAAAGGCCTGCTGTTACTTGATTTGGCAATGTTGCCAACCTGATTCTTTTTTCTAATCCACAATACAAAACCCCGTTCTCTGTGAAGAGATACGGGGTTTGATATCGATTCCAGCATGAAGCCCTCATTACATACCCACCGGTTGTCTGCTTGTCTCTATCGAATATTTGGAGTCGGCGTGCTGCTTGCAGATAGTGAACTCGGCCATTCCCTCATTCAGCCTGAAAAGCTCCTGCATTATGTAGCGACTTAAGTCGGAACCGTCAACAACAAACTTCCCTGTCTTCCGGATAACGTACCCTGCGGCGGTGCAGTAGCGTGGGAAGAGGCCGTCAACAAGTTCGCGACGGAAAAAACGGGGCATTTTTAATGCATGGCCAATTCATTCCATAGAAAAGACAATGACGCATATAGAATATGATCATATAATGTTCTCATTGATACATACAGAAATGGATTGACTTATTGTTATTCCTTGCATACATTATATACACGTTTTTATGGTTTTCACTATAATCGGTGCGAGGAGGCAGTCATGGCAAAGAAGAAAGTCATTGGATATATCCGTGTCAGCACGATCGACCAGGACACGGAGAAAAACAAGGCGGACATCCTGAAGTTCTCAAATGCCAAAGGGTTTGCCGGCAAGGTTCAGTTTGTCGAGGAAAAAATCAGCGGACTGAAGTCGTGGAAGAAACGAAAGCTCAAAGACATCGTCGAGTCGATGGAGGCCGGAGACAAACTGATTGTGCCGGAGCTGTCCCGCCTTGGTAGATCTCTGGTTGAGGTTCTCGAAGTTCTGAACATTTTGTCCGGCAAGGACGTGGCCGTTTATTCCGTGAAGGAGAACTTTCAACTTAACGGTACCGATATGCAGTCTAAGGTAATGAGAACCATGCTGGGACTCTTCGCCGAAATAGAGCGGGATTTGATCAGCGCACGCACGAAAGAGGGCCTGGCGGCAGCAAAGGCCTCAGGAAAGCAACTGGGGCGTCCCAAGGGCATCGGCAAGAGCAAACTCGACGACCATCGTCCCGAGATCGAGTCCCTTCTGAAGAACGGATCATTGAAGACCTTTATGGCAAAACGATACGGCGTCACCCCGGCAGCCCTGACCAACTGGCTGAGAAAACACAACATTGATATAAAGCCGGAACCGTAGAGAGAAATACTTTACAGAGCATAACAAACAGAGGGGCGTCTGTATTTGTGGGAGCTGGGGATTTATTTCGGCTGTAAATACGGATAACGTCTTGAAGTCAAGAAACACCGGATGTCGCAGAAACGCACTGCTGCAAACGGTAATGCGTGATCACCGGCCTATTGCTTCATAAATAAATGTTACCGAGAGAGAACATGGAAGAGGTAACGGTGCTTCATAAAAGATGTTACCGACGTATGGTGTTGACGGCAAAGACTTTTCTGATCCGTGTGTCGATGGCTTTTCTTAGCACGAAGGGGTTAAGTCCTTCAAGCTGCCTGGTGAGCTTCCTTTTGATCGATTCTTCCACATGCGGCGATTCCATGACTCGTTGGAACGGTGTTTTGGGTGCATCATAGTGCTTGATGTGCTTGGATCCCACTCTTTTTTTGGCAATGAGCTTGAAGGAGGGGCAGAAGAAGTTGTG
>LQBI01000015.1 GCA_002030045.1 Candidatus Aegiribacteria sp. MLS_C
CCTACTACGCCATGAACAGAATGGAAGACGCTGTGGAGTGGCTGAGCCTGGCCATAGAGCAGGAGCCAACTGTTGCCGACGTTTACTACACACGGGGCACAGCCCGGTGCCAACTGGGCCGGCAGGAACTTGGGGTAGAGGATTTCACCAGGGTGCTGGAGCTGAAACCCACAGATGCCCAGGCCATGGGCAACCGGGGTTTCGCATACTACGAGCTGGGCATGCTGGAGGAGGCTGTTGAGGATTTTCTGGGGGCCATCGACACGGGCGGAGGCTCCACAAGGCTGTACAGCAACCTGGGGCTTGCCTACATGCACGGCGATCAACCGGCATTGGCCGCGGAGTGTTTCGACCGGGCGCTGGATTACCCTGAGGGTGGAGATTACCAGCTGTGGCTTCGAGGGTGCGCCTATTGCAATTCGGGCAGTTACCTGCAGGGGGCGGCGGATTTCACGGAGCTTCTGGCAACAGGGGAGGACAGCGTGCAGTACATGGGAGACAGAGCGGTGGCTTTTTACGTGGCCGGCTACTGCGAGAAGGCAGCGGAAGACATGAGGATCCTGGTGAGGATAGAGCCGGAACGGGTGAACTCCTGGCAGTTATTCCTTGGTCGGGCATTGTACAAGGCCCACGATGTGGAAGGCGCCATCGAAGCTATGGACGAGATAATAGCCAGGGAAGGTGACGGCGAGTACGGGAGTGTTGCGGCCACCCGGGCCAGGACCTGGTCCGACGGTGAACTGGAGGGGGCTCTGTACGAACCGGACACAGAGGATCTTCTAAGGAAGTAAAACAAATACTGAGTCATACTGAATAGTTTCCCGCAGTTCTGGCCGGCTCGAACCGGGCTTACGCAGGCAACAAATCATGGAGGTGTCATCGATCGCGAGACTCTCGGGGTGTTTAGGAGAACCGGGAAAGGAAGTTCCTTTATTACCGTTTTACTAACTCTTCTATAGGTCCTGAGAGGAGTGCTTGAAGATGTCTCGAGGTTATGAAATACGCGCTGTGCAGATGAACCTGATCCCGATCATAATAATATACCAGGCATACAGATACCTTATGAACCATTGTTATGTGTGATTTAGGGCCCTCTAGAAGCATAGAAGAAGGCGGGTCCGAAGACCCGCCTTCTATCGCAACAGGTGCGTCCCGAGTCTACCGGATGATCATCGCCTGCCTGGTGAGGGTGCCGCCCTCCGTGGTCAGCCTGATGAAGTAGACGCCGTTGGAGATGTTCTCCCCCGGTGCCCAGGTGAGGCTGTGGCTGCCGGCCTCCACCGCGTCGTCGAAGATGTTCTCGACTATGCGGCCGGAGACGTCGTATACAGATATATCGACGCGGCCGCTGCTGGGAACGCTGAACCCGAGGGAGGCGTTCTCCGCAACGGGGTTGGGGGACACCCTGCCCAGAGACAGCACTGGTACAGGGGTCTCGGCGCCGGCGGTGCCGGTCCCGATGAGGATGTTCACGATGGCGTACCTGTAGTCGTGCTTGAAGGCGCCAATGTGGATCTCGCCGCTGGCGGGGATGGTCACGTTGATGGTGGCCTGTCCGGAGGCGTTGGTGGTGCCCTCCTCGTAGCAGGTCATGCCGCTGCCGTAGCCGTCGACGCCGTCGGTTATGGTTACCAGTGCCCCCTCGACCGGGACACCGTCATCCGTAACGGTGACGGTGATGTCCTGGGTCCCGGGGTAGATGTTGGTCGGGTGGTCGAGGTAGAGTTCTCCCGGTTCACCGACCTGGTCGAAGGTCCAGATGTCGCTGGCAGGGTCGCCGAACCAGACGTACATCTTGGCATTGGCCTCGCCTATGGACCCGTGGATGCCGATGGTGGTCACCGACGCGGCGTTGGTGGCCTCGGTGATTCGGTAGTTGGCGTAGTCGAATATCTCCTTGTAGATCTCCTTGATGTAGTCGTGGTTTGGATAGGTGTAGGAGGGGTCCGTGGCCGCCAGGTTGCCGCTGGATCCGTTGGTGGCCCACTGCCAGGCTTCCGCCAGGCAGGTGCCGCTTCCGGTGTAGTCACCGCAGAGGCAGGCGATGTTGAACACCGGGGGCTTGAAGTTGTTGGTCAGAGCGTTGATGTTGGAGGCGTTCCAGCCAGGCGACCATGCCCAGTAGGTGACGTCGCCGTGTCCCCTGTAGGTCACTGTTCCCATGTCGTTGTTCATGCCGTCGGAAACCATGGCGGCCGTGCCGCCCTCAGGCGGGTATACCTTGGTGAAGGTAAAGTCGATGAGGCTGTAGGAGTAGGCAGCCAGCTCGTTCATGCACTGGGTGTACTTGCCCGGGTACTGTTCCTCGTGGGCAGCAAGTATTGCCTCGCTGGGAGTGACCTCGGTGGTCAGTCTGTCGTCGAAGGCGAAGTTGGCGTAGCCGTCGATTATCTTCTCCACCTGGTGCTCGATCTGTGTCTGGTCGCCGGTGAGCCTGCCAATGCCCATCTCGGCGTAGACGTCAGGTGCGCCGTCGATGCAGCCGTACCAGTAATCGCCCGTGTAGCCGGACCAGCTATATGATGGAAGCTCGTTGTGTGTGCCCACGATGCAGGCGAAGCGGGTGACGCCGGTGGTGTAGTTGTCGGTTATGGCGGTCTTGATGTCTCCTGTGGTCGCCGGCGTGGAAAGGGTCTCGATCCTGGAATGGAGACCCAGGTAATGGTGCATCTCGACAAGAGGCAGGACCCAGTCGTCGCTGCTCTCGGTGCAGACGAAGACGTACTCGACGCCGTCGTCCCTGGATCCCTCAACTGGGGACGCTGCGGCCTCGAAGACGTCCCAGTTCATCACGTTCCGCTCCATGGCGGGAATGAGAGAAGGAGTGACCGGATCGGCTATGCTGGTTACCTGGCCCTGGAAGTCCACCCTGACTATCATGCTGCTGGCGACCTCGAGGGTGCCGGAGGCCGGGTCGAAGCTGAAGGGGTTGATAAGCAGCCTCGATACGTTCAGTCCGGACCAGGCGCCCTGGTTGTCCACCGTTACCCAGCTGCCCGGGAAGATCCTGTCTGAAGCGTAGAAGTCTTCACTGATGACGAAGGGGAACGGATCGTGCTCCATGTCTATCTCGGGTGTCTGGAGGGGCATTATCCTGATGTCGCCATAAGTGGTGGAGGTTACTTCCTCGACGGTGATGACGGCCTCCGTCCCGAAGGGGAGGGCGAACATACCGCTGACGGAGGGAAGCGAAGGAAGGCCTACTTCGCCCTGCGGGTAGCAGCCTGGAAGGGCTGCAACGTCCCAGATGGACCCGTCGGCCGCCCTCTCGCTGAGCCAGAAGCCGGGAATGGAGACCTCGAGGAGCATGTGGTTCTGGTCGGACTCCAGAAGCACCATCTCCGGGGCCTCACCTTCCGCGCCACCGAATGACTGCCAGCTGGAAGCACTTCCGAAGCCGGCGGCCACGATGACCGATGAAACGAGGAAAAGGGTAAGTAAGACGTATTTCATGCGATTGTTCCTTCCGCAAAGTTAAAGGTTGCAATTACAAAAGCTTACGATAGCAATGAACTAATTTACAGGAGGGGAACCCCGAAGGTCAATACCTTGTTCCCGGGAGGTAGTCCATTCAGTTGCATCCACTATATTCATGTCAAACGGAAGGAGCCCTGATATGAAGAAGATCCTCACTGTTCTGATAGTGTGCGGAGTGGCGGCGGCCGGAATGAAGATAGGTGGAAGGATAGGTTACTATGACGGCGACGACCCGCGGACCCGGCAGTCAGCGTCCGGCGCTGTCTTCGGAGGGCAGATAACGTTCCCTCTTCTGGGACTGGTCGACCTGGAGATAAGCGGTTCCTACGCCGGCAGCGAGAGCGACATATCCATGCAGCAGTACCTGGTCACATATCTCGACGACGAGTACGGCTTGAACTTCGAGGATGACACCACAGGACTCTCCCAGTACCTGGAGGACGAATGGGGCTGGTCCCCGGACAGCCTTGAGACGGAACTGTTCAGTGACTACACAGCCACTTTCCACGACATCGACCTGGGCGCCACCATGAAGGTCAAGATACCCATCGGCGCACTGCCCCTCCGTCCCTACATAGGCGGGGGAGCCGGAGCTCACATCCTCTTCAGCGACGCCGACGTCCTGCTGCAGGTCGCCTCCCAGCAGACAGGCGGTCAGCTGAGCATAGATCCATACGACAAGGTGCACCCCGGGGTTCACGGCATCATAGGAGCGGCCTTCGAACCGCCGGCGGTCCCCATCAGTTTCTTCGGGGAGTACAAGTACACGAAGCCACTTGGCGGAGAGGACGTTGGCGGGATCAGCATGGTGTATTTCGGGGTGAACCTGGGATTCTAGGGGATCCCTCTTCTCATTGCGTCGTGGATGACCGGGCCGGAAGCCAGCACTCCGCCTGAAGAGAGGGTCCAGGCGCCGCCCTGGTAGGCGGTGACTTTCCCCCCGGACTCCATTACCAGCAGGCAGCCGGCGGCCATGTCCCAGGGTTTCAGGGACTGCTCGTAGAAACCGTCCAGCCGGCCGCTGGCCACATAGGACAGGTCCAGGGCCGCAGAACCTCCCCTCCTGACTCCCTGCACCCGCTGGAGGAAGTATGCCAGGACTCCAAGGTCGACACCCGGGTCACCCTCCTTCCTGCTGTAGGGGAAGCCGGTTGCCACGAGGCAGTCAGACAGGTCACCCCTCCGCGTGCAGGATACCCTGCTTCCGTTGAGGGTGGCTCCGCATCCCGCTTCCGCCGAGAAGGTCTCCCTTCTGAGCGGATCGTGGACACATCCGAAGGCGACTCTGTCCCCTTCCCACAGGGCGATGCTGACGGAGAACATGGGGAAGCCGTGGGCGTAGTTGTTGGTCCCGTCAAGTGGGTCAACGATCCAGAAGGGGGGGTCCGGGAAGCCGCCGGAGCTGCTCTCCTCACCCATGAAGCCCGCCCCGGGGATGATCTCCGACAGCCTGCCCCTCAGGAACTCCTCCGAGCGTATGTCAGCTGTGGTCACCAGCTCGCGGGCACTCTTCCTGCGTATGTCAGGACCTTCCCTTGCCGTCTCCATCAGTATCGAACCTGCTTCCGCCGCTGCCCTTTCGATCTCCTCCAGCATAGAAGCACGCCTTTCCGGGGAAGGCCGGGGTTGGTGCACGGCCGGCCTGGATATTGTTATCTTATATCTTCTGTGGTAACATAACTCATTCTCAACCGGGCCATCTTCAGAACAGGGGATGAACATGGGCAGAAGGAAGAACCTGGTATCTCACAGTCTTTCGATATGGCTCTCTTGGATACTGGGAGTCCTGGCGATAGTGTTCGGTATGGCGATGATAATCATGGCGTTCACCGCCTGGGGTCCCGTCAGGAACAGCCTGGAATCCATGGCGGACGGGCTCCGCAGCGCCAATTCTGCCGTCGGGCTGATAGGGAAGGATTTCGGTACCTCCTCCTCGCTGTTCTCCCAGGTCAGCGGTTCCATAAGGGGGACAAGGGACGTGGTACACGAGACACGGGTCACGGTGAACAGCATTAGGGAGACCACGGAGGAGATCAGGGGACTTGTGCTTACCGTCAGCGAGAGCCTTGAGAACCTGCCCTCCACGATAACCTCGCTGCTTGGCAGGAGCTACTTCTCAGAGACGGTTACCAGCCTGAACAGGACCTTCTACGCATCCGGCGAGATGATAGCGGAGATGGAACACCTGTCGGCAACCCTGGAACCGATGGAGCCGGTGCTGGAGAGCGTGGCTGACGGGGTCGATTCACTGGCCGGAGACCTCTTTGATACGGAGGAGGCTTTCGGAGAGGCCACAACTCACCTTGAGAAGGCCGCCGGAGCACTGGAAAGGGCGTCCCGGTCCTCCGTGCTACCGATGATAGTCGCAGGCACCGGGATGATACCCCTGCTTGTGGGGTTCTATCTGATCATACAAGGAGTCGCCCTCAGGAAGCTCTACGGGGCCAGGGCTGAACCTGAGCCCGGGAATAGCGAGGAGAGCTGCTGAGTATCCGACGGCTTCTTCGGGTCACAGCCCTCGCACCTGCTGGAGTGGAGATAACGAGCATTCCCCGTCACTCTGTGGCCGGCATCTGCCGGCGTCGCCAGACTCTGATTGACGGGGTCGGTTCGAGCAAAAGGAGCACGTGCTTCAGCGCAGGAATGAAATATGCTATATTAAATCCATGAACAACAGGATACTGATACTTGCCTTTCTTGCCCTGGCGGCCGGTCCGGCGGTCTCCGGGGAGTACAGCCTCATGCTTCGTGACACGCTGGAGATCCCGGTTGCCCAGTACAGGGCGGTAAGATTCGAGGTCCTGCCCGACATGGCCGGGGATGCCTCCCTGGAGGGGCGCCTGGAGGTATTACCCGACACTTCGGAGATCGAACTTATCCTCCTCCACATAGACGACTACCAGAGATGGGTCTCAGACGGGGGATCAGTGGACACCCTCGCTTACCAGAGGAGAGTTTCCGGTGATTTCTCCATGGGGGTCCCGGGTCTCGGCCGGTACGCCCTGGTGGTAAGCAACCGCGGCAATTACATGCCAGCTGCGGTTGTGATGGAGATGAACCTCGTTTTCGCCGGCAGCGGTTCCACCGACCCCCTCCCTTCCGCTCTCAAGATCGCCCTTCTGGTGATCGCCCTCGGCATCGCCGCCTTCGCTCTTGGCAGCGTAATAGCGCGATTTCGCAGGTCGTAGGGGGATCCGAATACAGACACGCCGGACATGGCGGCCGCTCCGTGGCGATTGACTTTCACCGGCATCGGCATATACTCATATTCCTAGAGGAAATGAGGGAATTATGCTGATATCCACGAGAAGCCGTTACGCTCTCCGCGCCCTGGCCCGCATGGCGCGGATTCTTCAGGAGGGTGACCGGACACCGGTCTCCCTTTCCTTGCTGTCCGACCGTGAGCAGGTATCGGTGAGATACCTGGAGCAGATATTCGGTCTCCTCCGCTCCAGCGGACTGGTCAAGGGCAAGAGGGGTCCGGGAGGAGGATACGTTCTTGGAAGGGAACCCGGCGAGATAACCCTTTTCGACGTGGTCGACGTCCTCGAGACGGACTTCCTTCCGGCCACATGCATGATAGGGGAGACAAGCTGCTCCCCTGATGGAGAGAAGAAAGGGGTACATTGCTCCCTGGAGGAGGTATGCGTTACCCGCCCCCTCTGGATGACGCTCAGGGACATGTACTACTCCTACATGAAGGACAGGACGCTTCAGGACCTTGTTGACGGAAGGGTGCAGCGAGACTGACATGTGGAAGTACTCCAGCACCCTTATGGACCACTTCATGAACCCCAGGAACTCCGGACAGCTCCCGGACCCCGACGGAAGGTCGGAGGTAGGCTCCGACCAGTGCGGGGACGCCATGACCCTGGATATACAGGTTGACGACCGGGACAGGATAGTCGATATCCGTTTCATGACCTTCGGCTGCGCAGGAGCCATTGCGGCTGCATCTGCGCTCACGGAACTTGCACGGGGCAGGACCCTCGAAGAGGCGCTGACCATAACCAACGACCAGATAATCGAGTACCTGGGAGGAATGCCCGAGGAGAAGTACCACTGCTCTGTAATGGGACATGAGGCCCTGGAGGGCGCGATCGGTGACTTCAGGAAAAAGCGCGAACGAGTCAGAAGACACCTGGAACAGGTCCTCGAGAATATGCCTGCGCAACTGAAGGAAGACCTGGGAGGCGAAGTGCCCGCTGTAGTCAATGTCCATCCCTCAAGGGTGACTCTGCGCTCCAGCGCAGGGGACGGAGATGCCGCCGAAAGTCTTGGAAGGCTTCTCGAGGGTAAGGTCGGAAGGAGGGTCGAGGTGACTCTGTTAAGATGAAGGCATACCTGGACAACAACGCAACCACCCGCATGGCCCCGGAGGTCCTGGAAGCCATGATGCCGTTCCTTACCGGCAAGTACGGAAACCCTTCCAGCTTCCACTCCTTCGGTTCCGAGGTCATGGACGCCGTAGAGAGAGCAAGAGAAAGCGTTGCGGCGCTTATCGGGGCCGAAAGGGACGAGATCTTCTTCACCTCCGGAGGGACCGAGAGCGACAACACCGCCCTGAGGGGAGCCTGCGCCATCAATCCTCTTCGCCCCGGGCTCGTGGTCACCGACGTTGAGCACCCTGCTGTCCTGAGGACCGCCGAGATGATGGAAAGCGAGGGGACGCCAGTCCGGTTCGCCCCCTCTCTGAAGGACGGGTCCCTGGACCTGGACACCCTTTTCGGAATGATCACGGAAGAGGTGGGGCTGGTTTCAGTGATGACGGCGAACAACGAGACCGGTGCGGTCTATCCGGTCAGGGAGATAGCCGAGGTCGCCCGTTCACGTGGTGTCCTCGTGCACACCGACGCAGTGCAGGCTGCGGGCAAGATCGTGATCGATGTCGGGGATACCGGAGTCGACCTGCTCAGCCTTTCCGCTCACAAGTTCCACGGGCCCAAGGGAGTCGGGGTTCTCTTCGTGAGACGGGGGCTGCAGCTGCCCCCGCTGATCACAGGAGGTCACCAGGAGGGTGGAATGAGGGCGGGGACATACAACGCTGCCGGTATAGCGGGAATGGGGAAGGCGGCTGAACTGGCACAGGAGCATCTTTCCGGAGGCCCCGAACACATGATGGAACTCTCGAGCCGTCTGGAGAGAGGGATACTTGATTCCTGTCCCGGTTCCAGGGTGGTCGCTGCGGATGTATCCAGACTTCCCAACACGGTAACGGTGCTGTTCAGGGGAGTTGAGAGCGAGGCGGTGATGACCCTGCTGGACATGGAAGGTATATGCGTCTCCTCGGGATCCGCCTGCAGCACAGGAGAATCATCCCCCAGCCATGTGCTGACGGCCATGGGGATCGGACCGAGGGATGCCGGCACCGCAATTCGCTTCAGCCTGAGCCGCTACACCGCCGGGAGCGAGGTCGACTGTCTCCTGGAGGTCCTGCCGGGAATGATAGATAAGCTCAGGAAGATCTCACCCTACGCAGACTAGGTGAGGGGGGGGTCAACGGACCCTCAGAAACCGGAACCTGTCCAGCTCAGGCCGCCTGCCAGGGTGGCGTCCTCGGTTCCTGACAGTCCGACCCTCAGAGTGCCGAAGACGGCCATGTTGCCGAAGGCGTACAGCACACCCGAACCGCTCATCCCCAGCTCCCCGGTGGTAGTCCCTTCCATTGCCAGCACGACCTGGATGTCCTCAGCGACATAGCTTGCGCCTCCAATGGAGAACCTCGAATAATCCTCGATGTCGTTCTCGAAGGGATCGTCACCGCCGTTGAGCACGTAGGAGGCCGCAGCCTGAAGACGGAAGAGCCTGAAGGTGGTGCCGGTGGCCGCTCCGACCTCCAGTTCCGTTCCCCTGTCACGGCCGGTTTCTCCCGTGGGCAGCCTGAGACTGCCGCGGAGCACGATGGCGGACCCTCCCCTTGCGGTCTCGTAAAGCCAGCCGCAGCCAAGGGTCAGGTCCCCGGCAACGTTTTCCCGTTCCAGCGGGTCGTTGAGGTAGAAGGGGATCTCCCCGCCTATTTCAAGGTTCTCCACCGCTCCCCATGTCACGGTCAGGGGAAGGAGCAGGAAAGGGTTCGAAGCCGCTTCAGAATCCAGGTACTCCAATCTTCCCTGGACCATGAGGTGCCCGACGGGGAGTACCTCGCTCTCCGGAAGGAACAGGAAACCGCTGAGGCCGCCCCTCGAGGCCGTTCCCTGCGCAGCTTCCTGGGCCTCGGTCTGCAGTGCTGCAAGGAACAGCAGCGGTATGGCAAGTCTTGTCATGGCTCTCCCCCGTTCTCGGCTTGACTTGGTCGAAGAAGACGTGAATCTTCCCGTCGGTGCCGTCGGCTGTCTTCAACAGGAACAGAAAGGCTTCTGTACCGGGTATCTCCGATAGGGGGAACAATACTTCAAAATGAGACTTAGTGAAATAGGACTCCTGCTTCTGGCCGCCTCCGCAGTGGCGGGTCTTTTCCTGGTGGTCACCGGGCAGAGGATTGCGATGCCTTCCACTGAAGGCACCTCTACTGAGGAGGACCCTGTCCTTCTGCTGGAGGCAGACCTTGCCCGGCTGATGTACGGTACCGGGTTCAGGGACGTTCCGGCGGCGCCGCCTGATACCATGGTGCGCTCGATGGACCTGGTGGACAGCATCTCCATCCGCCGGGCAAACCTCGAGATCACCAGGGCACTGGAAAGAAGGGGGTTCTTCCATTCGGTTACCTACATCGTTGCAGGGAAGGGGCTCTCCTTCGTCTGCACGACTCCGGCCGGGTCGCCCTTCAGGCTCGAACTCAACAACAACAGGCTCTAACTCGGCGCGCCTGGACCCAACTTGTTGACAGAAGCTATTTCAGTCGCTATTCATCAGTTCCCGCGGAAGTATTATATTCCGCCTGTTTCTGCTGTACGTCGCTGTTCACCGTATGGGCCGGAGGAGAATGACCGGTCCTGTTCTGGTGTCGAACATTACCGGCATTTGATGGATGTCCTCGGAGGTTATCAGATATGATTAAGGCCGCCAGATGGCGCAACTGGAGTTCCATAGCTTTGTTCGTGGTGTCAGCCCTCATGGTCTGGCCCACTGTCCGTTGGTACACCCTTCCCGCAAGCGAGAGGGACCGCGCCGAGGCCAGCGTACAGCCGGAGACCGACAACCCTCATTACAGGGCGATACTGGATACCCTGCAGGAACGGGGCGGCGAGGAACTGATAGCCGAATACAGGGGCCTGTACTCCGTCAGCGAGGGGACCATCCGCCTGGGGCTCGACCTTCAGGGGGGGATGTACCTTTCCTACGTAGTGGTCCCGACCCCTGGAATGGACGAGGGCGAGGCCATCGACCAGGCCCTGGAGGTCATACGCAACAGGATAAACGAGTTCGGCGTATCTGAGCCCTCCATAACGCGCCAGGGTGACGACAGGATAGTGGTCCAGCTTCCCGGAGTCCGCGACCCCGGCAGGGCAAGGGACATCGTAGAGAGACAGGCGCTCCTGGAGTTCAAGCTGGTGGCATATCCCACGGACGAGTACCCCACGGTCTCAAGCGTGCCGGTTCTGCGTGAGGTGGAGAACCTTATATCAGGCGGCACGTTCGAGGGACCGCCTGCGCTGGACAGTCTCGTAGAGGGCACCACCGAGACCTCCGAGCAGGTCCCCGAGCTTTCACTCCCACAGCCCGGCGAAGTGCAGACCGGACAGGAAACCGAGGGGTTCTCCCTGCCTGAGGTCCAGGAGATCGCCGGGGATGAAGGCGGACAGGATCTCCAGCTCCCTGAGATGGCAGCACCCGGAAGCCTCTCCAGCCTCATCCGTGTGGCCACCGAGCAGGAGGCCATGGCCTCCACATCCATATCGCCCGGTGACTGGCTGGTGTACGAGGGGGAGGATGCCGACAGGCTCAACGACATCATCAACAGGTCCGACGTTGACTCCATCCTGGCGGAAGCAAATCTCAAGTTCGTATTCGGCAGGCTGCAGGAAACGTCGGAAGGGGTCTTCAGGGCCCTCTACCTCCTGCCCAGGGACATGACCAGGGGATGGGACCGTCAGACGGACCAGGTCAGGGAGGGTTACCTCCTGACCGGAGCCAACCTCACCGACGTCAGGATACGTATGGGAGGCGGACAGTCCCTGTCCAACGATCCCTACCTGATCCTGGAGTTCGATTCCAGGGGAGCAGACAACTGGGAGACGATAACCGGCGAGAACGTCGACCAGAGGGTGGCCATCGTTCTGGACGGCACCGTCTACTCGGCGGCCGTGATAATGGAGAGGATCTCCGGGGCCGGCACAAGGCTCTCCGGAGGTTTCACAACCGATGAGGCAAGGGACCTCAGGCTGGTCCTGAAGGCCGGTTCGCTGCCGGCTGAGCTTGAGATCGCCGAGGAACAGACCATTGGCCCCAGCCTGGGACAGCAGTCGATCGACAGGGGCATGCTTGCAGGCATCATAGCGCTTGTTCTCATAGCAGCCTTCATCGTGGTCTACTACGGGACTGGCGGAGTAATAGCCATACTGGCCCTGGTGTTCGACATGCTCCTCATCATGGCCGTTCTGTGCTTCCCGGGCCCCCTGAGCCGTATCGGGCTTGCGGGTCTCGGCGCGACCCTGACTCTGCCCGGTATAGCCGGTATCATCCTGACAATAGGCATGGCGGTGGACGCCAGCGTGCTCATATACGAGAGGATCCGCGAGGAGAGGAATGCAGGCAAGGGCATAAGGACCGCGGTGAAGGCCGGATATTCCAGGGCCTTCATCACCATTCTTGACGCCAACCTGACCACACTGATAACGGCGCTCGTACTGTACAAGTTCGGTACCGGCCCGATAAGGGGCTTCGCGGTCACGCTGTCGATAGGTATCCTGGCCAGCATGTTCTGCTCCCTGGTATTCTCCAGGGCCGCTATTGAGTTCCTGCTTCGCAAGAAGAAAAAGGAGAGCCTGAGCTTCGGCAGATGGTCGATCCTGGGCGACAAGCACTTCCCCTTCGTCGAATACAGGAAGAAGATGTACATCATATCGCTGGCGGTGATACTGGTGGGTGCAGGAGCCTACCTCGTCAACGGCGGGCTTGACATGTCCATCGACTTCACCGGCGGACTGGAGACCAACGTCGTAAGCAGGCAGCCGCTGGAGACCGGGGAACTGAAGGACATGCTTCTGGCAAGCGGGTTGGCGGATGTGCAGGTGCAGCGGCTGATGGATTACACGGGGGATGGAGCCGCCGCTTTCGTGATCAGGACATCGGAGACCGACAAGTCTCTTGTATACACCGCCCTCGAGGACAACGGGTGCGTTCCCATGGAACTCGAGGAAGGCACTGAGGGACTATCCTTCATCAAGCAGATAGGCCCGAGGGTAGGGGAGGAACTCAAGTCCAAGGCCCTGAGCGCCATCTTCATGTCGATGGTATTCATCATCCTCTACGTTTGGTACAGGTTCCAGTTCAAGTGGGGCGTCGCCGCAGTCGCGGCCCTGGCCCACGACACGATCATAACCATTGGCATGCTGGCACTTATCCGCATAGACTTGTCGCTTACGATCATAGCCGCCATCCTCACCATAGTCGGATACTCCATCAACGACACCATCGTGGTGTTCGACAGGATAAGGGAGGACAGAAGGCTGAGGAAGGGAAAGACCCTTGAAGAGACTGTGAACATCTCCATCAACGAGGTGCTTGGCAGGACGGTGATAACCTCACTGACGACCTTCATGGCAGCTCTGGTCCTTTTCCTCATCTCGGGCGGAGAGCTGTCCAGCTTCGCGCTCACTCTGATGATAGGCATAATCGTGGGTACCTACTCCTCCATCTTCATAGCCAGCCCCATCCTTGTGGACTGGCACGCGAAACTGAAGAAGGGCTAGGAGGCGCAGGGAGTTCCGCAGTGGGGCGGTCCTCGGATCGCCCCATTTTCTTCGGGGCCGCTGCTTTTCCACGGTCACGGCACAGCAGTGCTTCTCTGTCAAACCAGGTGACTTCCCCTGATCGCGTAACCGGGTCGGTGCGATAGCATGGGAGTCAGCCTGCGAATCGTCCGCCTGTTCGCCAGCAGGTCTTCCTGCTGGAGGTTCTATGGCGCATCAAGCACAGTGAAGCATCCGGAAGCTGCATACCCGCAAAGGTGATGAAACCCGGAGGCTTCACAATGGAGAATCTGGTCCGGAGGTACAGGGCGTTCATTCAGGAGATTTGCCGGAACGAGGACCTGGTCGCGTGCTGTCGGACACCCTCAACGGCTGAGGATCAGGCTCAGACGTTTCCCCGGGGAAGACGGAGGACTGCCTCCGCACCGCCAAGCCCACCTGTGGCGAAGGATATGCTCCCGCCGTGAATCTCAGCTATCCGCAGGGCTATCGCCAGGCCCAGCCCGGTGCCCTTGCTCGAGCGTCCCTTAACGAAGGGTTCACCGAGCTTGTCAACGATCCCGGGATCGAAACCGGGTCCGTCGTCGGATACCCTGACCATTGCATTTCCGGCAACCGCGTCGGAAGACACTTCTAGAAGCACCTTTGATTCAGCGAACCTGACGGCGTTCCTGACGAGGTTCCCCAGGGCCCTGGCCAGCATGGCGGGGTCTCCGGTGCACATTCCGCCTCCTGTAAGCCGGATATCCACCTCGTCCCTGGCCCAGGACTCCGTCCGTACTATCCCATCGCACAGGTCACCCAGATCGACGGGAACACTCTCCACATCCCCGGACCTCCGAAGACGATTGTAGTCAAGCAGTTCAGTCACCAGCCCGTCAAGGGCCACAAGGTCCTGCTCCATCCTGTTCATCTTGGAAGAGTGCTCGTTCCCGGTATCCTCCTTCATGATCTCAAGGGCCAGACGAAGACGGGTCATGGGAGTGCGCAGCTCGTGGGCCACGATGCCGAGGAGTTCCTGGTGGGAATCGACCAGGGATTTGATCTCCTCCGCCATGGAGTTGAAGGTCCTTCCCAGGGAGTCGATCAGGTCCCCTCCCTCTCTGGTCTCCAGCCTGGTGTCGAGCTTCCCCGAGGCAAGCTGGGATGCAGCCCATTCAAGTCTGGAAAGCCTTTTCCTCACCGGCCAGAGTGCCAGGAAGAGCACCAGGCCCTCGGTTACCAGCAGGAAAAGAAGGATTATCCAGAAACTCTGCCTGACCAGGCCTGCAGGTCCGCCTCTGGCACCGCCGGATATGTCCACCCTGAAGGGGAAGTTCCAGGGCATCCCGGGAAGACTGTAGTAACCCTCCGGAGGTGGTCCGATCGGAGGAGGGGCTTCCCGGGCGGTCACGATGACTTCGAGGTCCAGGGATTCCGCCAGCGCCAGCACAGAGTCCCTTGATATACCCTCGGATCCGACCAGCTGCTCCCTGAGACTTTCGACGCTCTCCCGGTGCGAGCTGATCTGGGCGGGTATGATGCGGAACATGGCCACAACGAATATCACGAGGGTCATTACCACGCAGAGGGCCAGTGGAAGGTAGACTTTGAGGAAGAGCTTCCTCATTAGGTATCCTCCTCGGGAACGGACAGAAGGTATCCGACCCCGCGAACCGTCCTTATGATCTCCCTGTCGCAATGCTCGGCCAGTTTCTTCCGGAGCCTGGAGACTATCACGTCCACGGACCTGTCGAATGAATGGAAATCTATCCCCCTGAGCTCCTCGACCAGGATGGAACGTTCCTGCACCCTGCCGGTCCTCCTCGCCAGCAGGACAAGCAGGTCGAACTCGGTTGTTGTGAGGTCCAGTTCCGCGCCCTGTATGACCGCCGTCCTGGAAGGGACATCGATCTTCAGAGGACCGCGCCTTATTATCTCCGCGTCCCGGTCCGCACCGCCCCTCCTCAGGAGGGCCCTTACCCTTGCAAGGAGGACCCTGGGGGTCACCGGCTTGCCCACATAGTCGTCCGCTCCCATCTCAAGCCCGGTTACCACGTCCGCGTCATCCTTCATCGCCGTGAGCATGAGGACAGGGCCCCTCCAGGAACCGCGGAGTTCCCTGCATATGTCCAGCCCGTTTGAGTCCGGAAGCATCAGGTCCAGTATCACCAGGTCGGGTTTCGCGGAGAGAACCGTCTTCAGGGCCCTGGAACCTTCGTGGAGCAGTTCGACTAGGTATCCGTGTCGCTGGAGGTACTCCTGGAGCAGCTGGGCCAGGGCCTCGTCATCCTCGACGATAAGGATCCGGCTCTCGCTTCCCATGAGGACCCTTCCGACATGTTGACAGGGATCGAACTTGTCCTATTCTATAGTGAAACACCCTTTATGCCAATCGCGAAAGGAAAACATGCTGACCACACTCATCGTTCTCATGATGACCGTGAACGGTTCGGAGATCACCGAACCGGTATACTCCCTTGATTTTCCCGGAGTGGGATTCGAGTTCATGCCCGAGGTGATGTCTCCCCCCGTGGAAGGGACAATTGAAGAGGATGCCGGAGTGCTGACAGGGGCCCCCAATCAGCACGGAGTGGATTTCCGTCTCTACTACTGGAGGGAGGACCTGGAGGAGAACACCCGCAAGGACCAGTGGCTCTCCGAAAAGTTCAGGGACATCATTCCGCCAGAACTCCTCCAGACCCTTGTCATCGGTCAGGCGGAGTGGATAGAGGGAAGTACCGGCTCGAGCCGGTGGGAGACCTCCTCAATAGGTCTCGTACCATTTCTGAACTTTAACTCCATAGACGGAGAAGGGAATGTCCTGGCAGTGGGGAGGGCCTGCGCCTTCTTCACAGAGGGTTACTCCATGCTGTTCTACGGTATCGGGCCCAGGAACGGCGATATGGACGTCGAGGAAGAGTTCATGAATACCGTGGCGGGGATATTCCTCCTGTAGGGCTATCTCCTTCTCAGGGCCGCACCGTAAAGGATACGGCCGAGCATCGAGAAGAACGCGGCATGCCCTGCGAGACCGATGGAAACATAAAGCCCCTGTGGGTACTCCATGCCCCGGGTCATGAGGCGGCCGAGGGGTGGAATCAGGTACAGCATCCACTCCGGAACGGATATCGAAGGCAGACCCGAGGCAAAGCCCAGTAGCAGGAGAGCTGAGAAGAACACGGCTGCACCCGTCCCTGTGGTGAGGATACCCAGGAAAGCGCCCATGGACACTGCCCATGCCACGGGAAGGTACGCCTGTCCTATCAGATGTGTCATCGAGAACCTGGCGGTCCCGGGCAGGGCTGCCACCACCGCTCCCACGGTAAGGATGAACACGGCGGTCGACACCGTCAGCACGGCCAGGTAGGGGCCCCAGTAACCTGAAGACCTGCTCACCGGAAGGGCCATGGAATTGCGGAACCAGTCCGATCCCCAGCAGCCTGAGAAGAAGAGGCATGACTTGATGCCGGCTACCAGTGCCAGCAGGAACGATGCATTCCAGACAGCCAGCACCATCCTGTTCCCGAATGCCGCCATTCCGCCGGCTCCGTGTGCGGCAAGGAAGGCCTCGGCGTAGACCATGAATGCCAGCATCGGCGGAATGAGCAGGTAGGGTCCCACCCACTTCGTCCTGAGGAGAATGCTCACGCTCTCCCTGAAATGGTACGTATTGCATCCCTTCACAGCAGGCTCAACACCCTGTCGGCCCGGTTGACCAGGGGCGATCTTCCCTGGGCCAGCGCCAGAACAGCTCCGTTCCCGATTACCGGGAGCACCAGGTCCATGGCCATGCTGACCCCGACGGACGAGAGGTTCGCCATGGGCTCGTCAAGGACCGCCACCGCCGGACGGCCGAGTGCCAGGGGGGCAAGTGAAAGCAGCTGCAGGTCCGACCTGTTAAGCTGTGACGGATAAAAGTCGAGGCTATCCCTCAGGCCCAGGTCCTCGCTCCATCTGTCCACCGTCAGGCGTACCGCCCTCGCGGGTACGCCGAGATACAGACCTACTTTCCTCTCCAGCTGGATGCGCACGGATAGGTCCGGCGAGAAGTTCCAGTTCTGGAATACGAAAACCACCCCCTGCCTGGACCTAAGCGTTCCGGCCCTGGCTCCCAGTATCCTTATGCTGCCCCTGATGAAGCGCCTGATACCGGCCATCGATTTGATTAGATTACTCTTGCCGCTGCCTGGCGGACCGGTGACTACCACAATCTCCCCTTTGTTCACCTCCACCGAGAGGTGGCTCATTCGAGGCGGGTCCGAGTAACCGCCTATCGAGATGTATGGAGGCATATGATCCTTTCGGGACGGGGAATCGGCAGCTTCGGGACCGCAGTGGCCGTCGCAGCCCTTACTATGATAACTGCGGGTTGCTCTGAAAAGGAAAGGTACGCGGAACGTTATCTGGACTTCATCAATCTTACTCTTCACCAGGACAGGGACGCCGAGGTGTCCGGTTTCCTGAGGGACGGCGTGTCCCCGCCCAGCGCCATCGAACATCCGGACCTCAGCGGAGCCAGCAGGATAAGCTTCGAATGCGGTCCCGACGACTCGGTCAGGCTTGTGGAGGCGATCCGGGACCAGGGCATACCTCTCGTTATCTCCGGTACAGGCGGAGAACTGCCACCCTGTGTCAGGTTCTGGCAGGAGGGGATAAACTGGAGACCGGTTTACTCCTGGTCCTTCGAGGGAGACAGCTGCGTCTTCTCCGCAAGGGTGAGCCTGAGCAACACCACCGGCAGGGAGTGGTTCTCACAGAGCACGGTGATGGAGGACCTCCAGGACGAGCCAGTCTGCATGGTACAGGATACGCTGCTCATACGCAACGGCGACATGGAACTCGGATGGTGGAGGGCCGGAGGGAGAGTGCTGCCCCTGACAATCGTCTACGGCTGGCCGCAGGACTCCCGCTGGAACCAGCTTGTTCCCTGCCTGGTCCCGAATGCGGGCCGTCTAACGGGCACGGACTGGCCCAGGAGGACAGGAGACACTCTCTGGGTGCTCCCCGAGATCCCGCTGGAGCTGATGGAGGAGGTCCGTCCCAACAGCAGCGGTTATCGGTGCAGCCTGGTCCTGCACAATCAGACAGGCGAATACGTCGAACTTAGGCTCGTACGCCCCGAGAGGACACCCAGGGGGGCGGTCTTCAGTCCCGGGGATGGTTTTCCTTCCTTTCTCGGACTTAATCCCGGCGACCTGGTGGTCCTGGACTACGACATCGAGTACAGATGAGAATGGACTGCATCCCCGATCCCTGGAGAAAACACACAAGGAACCTCGCATGAATGGAACCGCTTCGATCCTGGCCCTGTCGTCCCTGCTCTCAGTCCTGGCAGCGCAGCCTTTGCAGCCCGTACGCCTGTGCGCTGAATGGGAGCCCTCCTTCGGCACCCTCATCAGATGGCCTCTGGGCATACCGTCCCAGCTGGTGGTGGAACTGGCGGAGGACGACAGCCTCTACGTGCTGTACGAGACCCCCTCCCAGCAGAGCCAGGCCGTGGCCACCTTTACGTCCTGGGGGGTCAACCTGGACCACTGCAGGTTCATTCAGGCCGATACCTACTCCCACTGGACAAGGGACTGGGGACCTCACTCCATGTTCGACGGTGAAGGCGTCTGGGGGATCATCGACCCGATATTCGAGGGGTACCCCTGGATACCGGGAGGACCCTACGGGAGCTACATGAGGAGCAGGGGCTACGAGGAGGACGACGCGGTCAACGCCGTCCTAGCCGGCGAGTTCCAGTGCCCGTTGCACCAGTTCCCCGCCTATCTGACCGGGGGCAACTTCATGTCCGACGGACACGGGTTCGGATACTCCACCCTGGCCATGCTGACGGAGAACGAGCCTCTCTGGACCCATGCCCAGTTCCTGCAGCTTTCCGAGGAATGGCTGGGCCTGGACGCCTACTTCATAACCGTGAATCCCGAGGATTACGGAATTCAGCACATTGACTGCTGCGCCAAGCTCCTGGACGAGGAGACCATACTGCTGAAACAGGTGGACACCTACCATCCGGAGTACCAGCGCCTGGAGACCATCAACGATCAGCTGACCACGGCGATGAACTGCTACGGCAGGCCCTACGAGATAGTCCGGATCTACTGCGGGCCATACTCCGGCAGCGATGTCGCCGCCTATACCAATTCCTACATCCTTAATACGAAGGTATTGGTGCCGATGTTCGGCATATCCTCGGACTCCTCGGCCATGCAGACCTACCGGGAGGCCATGCCCGGTTACGAGGTGATAGGAATCCCATTCGACGCCTGGTACTACTACGACGCACTTCACTGCAGGACCCGGGAGATAATGGACCGCGGCATGCTGCTCATCTGGCACCGCAGGATGGAGGACGAGGTCCCCTGGCAGGACCAGTTCGACATAGAAGTCATGATACGAGCCTACAGCGGAGAGGGTCTTGATCCCGGGGAGACCGGGGTCAACTGGAGAGTGGACTCTGGGAGCTGGAACTTCGAACCTCTTATTCCCTCAGGTCCGGATTCTCTTCAGGGATACATTCCCGGCCAGCCGGTGGGTTCCGTGATCGATTACTTCATCTCGGCGGCGGATCCTTCCGGGCGCAGCGAGACACTTCCGAGAACCGCCCCAGAAGGCTTCTACAGCTTCGCAGTGACGGACCCCGCCGGAACCTCCCGCCCTCAGTGCGGAGATTCATTTGCTCCGGAGGTCCACCCCAACCCGGCATCAGGGAGCATCACCGTTTCCATGTTCCTGGAAGAAGCCGTTCCGGTGACTGTGATGGTCTTCGATGCCACCGGCAGGACCATGGCAGCCTCAGGGACGGTGACCATGGACCCTGGGCACAGCGAGCTTTTGCTGGACCTGGAAGACGTACCCGCGGGATGCTATCTCGTAAGGATCGAAGCAGGCCGGTACAGCGTTACGAGGAGATTCGTCCGGATCAGATGATGACGCAGGAGGATATTGACCCCCGCGGGACGGATTAGTTAGGATAGCGTCCCGACATTATTGACAGGTGCGCCCGTAGCTCAATTGGATAGAGCGTCTGGCTACGGACCAGAAGGCTCCGGGTTCAAGTCCTGGCGGGCGTACCAACTCACCTATTTCGTTCAGTTAACCGTCCGTTGAGGTATTTGTGAAGAATACTAGAGATAAGTGTTTGATATGGAAGCCCTTCTCTCATTGCCTCTTTCTGGATATGAACATAGTCACGTTCCGTCATTCGTATGTTCACACGCTTGTCCTTTTTCAGAGTGGATCTTGCGGCATCGTAGATTTCTTCTCTTGCACTGTGTATCTCAGGCAGACTCTCCCACTCACCGCTTTCGACGGATTCCAGTATTTCTCTCTCTTCCTTTGTAAGTCTCATGATCCTTCTCCCAGATATTTCCTTGTCATCTTTCGGCTTGGTATGATGGTT
>LQBI01000016.1 GCA_002030045.1 Candidatus Aegiribacteria sp. MLS_C
TTTTGATAGAGGGAATCAAGTCCCACTTTTTGTGTGACTTTCATCTAGCCCTCAATAGCTGAGCATTTTGGCTAGCAGAATTTCCATTGCCCTATATGTTGGGTTCAAATCTTCTCCTGAAAGGGGAGATTTGTGCTCTATTTTCTTAAACTCCTCACTGTATTCCGTAAGTTCAGAGCGACAATTATCGAAAAATGGAATATAGGCATTCATGTATGATGTGAAGTGTCGAATCTTATCTTCAATATTTGACACATCACCTTTGTTGAATGCGTATAAATCCCAGACTGATTTTCTTATCTCTGCAAGTTGATCTGCAGCACAAATTCTTATCTCGATCACTTTTTTAAAATTCTCAAGCTTGATGTTGTATTCTGATAGCGATTTTTGGTATACCGTTTTTATTGTCTCTACCTTTTCGGTGATTTCTTCGATGTCCTCCTTCGTTGCCAATAGTTTCCCTTTTTGTCTAAAGTATGCGTATAGCAAAGCCATAAATAACAGTGTAAGAGCTTGAATCGGGTTGTTCCAGTCCATATCTACTCCTATCGAAATTGAACACCAAGAATCGGTGTGAAATTAAGCTGCGTTCCACGGGATCCAGCTTTTGTCTAGATCAAGAGTACTTCTCATGAAACCACCGGTCAAGCTGCACACCCCATATCGAAGCCTGAATGGTTTGGGCTGTATCATATTATCATACAGTGGAATAGAGAGCGATTTACGTGCTACATATTGAATTTCAAATAGGAAAAGCCCCTATTCGCAAAGCATTACATTCCATAGAATTGCTGCAGAATACCGATTCACTTCTTCTTTAATTCCATATCATGCTATAAGCACTGTTGAGGACTGCTTGGGGGTGCGCCACTGTCATGATACTCAGAGTTCTTCCCGGGTTTTTTCCTGCAGCTACCGAACCATGAATAGATACACTCAGCCGTTCTCAAGCCCCACATTGTCTGTGACTTTCATCAATCAGTATTCAAGAACAACCAGTGTGTGTAGACATCAATGCTTTCGTTTGCTGCAGTTATTTCAGTTCTCAGTTATAGATAAGTTCCAATTTCGAATGCATCTGAATCGAGTTTATGCTAAAGCCCTCTTTCCGGCAATTCAAACTGATATGACTCCGGGTTGTTCATCCATTCCGTGATCTCATGAATGGGCTCTGGTGAATCCAGCCAGTAATCCGGCATATAACCCACACCCTCTTCATAACCTGGAGCGATGTACAACTTGAAAGGAATGTATATTTGTATGCGGGAGTTGGGAAGCCAGTAATAGCGCGGGTGCCCGAAGATACCTACCCCGGCTGAGTTCTCACCCACCCGGACAGCACCGGGGATCGACATAGCGTAGTCTATGAAAGCCTCCCCGGAAGACGCTACTCTTCTGTCGACAAGGAAAACAGCCTGACCGTTGTAGTTACCCATCTGTCTCGGAGGAAGACTTTCATCCCTGATGATCCAGTTTCTCACTGGATTCTCTCTCAGCAGTTCCAGCGCATTCCGGGCGTAGTTGATATACTCAACCCAGTCTTCGGAAGAATCCTCTGTTGCGGGGATGCCTGCTACGGCTCCCATGGTGGCGGGAGAACACAGCATGGCATAATTCATCCTCCACTGGGCTACTCCATTAAGGGACTGGATGAATGCCTTCGCATAATTGCTGTTTCCTCCACGGTTACCGGTAAGGTCCACAATGAATCGGTCCGTTGCAGCCAGGGTGTCACCAAGACGGATAAAATCGGAAAGAGTATCGTGGTATTCGCTGGAAAAACTCCTTACCCTGATCAACTCGATCCCGTCAACCAGCGTTCTGTAGTAGACACCTTCCCTTGAATCGTCGGTCCTTGCGGTCAGGTTGCATTCATGAAGAGGCAGCTTCAGGGTATCGATGCCTGATGACCCTGCAGCTGAACCGGGATCGGTGTTGAACGGGAAAGATGCTTCGGTAATGTCTTCATCCGAGAATACTCCCAGCTGGTACTGTTGGGAGCCCTGCCGGGCCAGGATCCTGAACATTCGTTCCTCCGGGCCGGTGTAAATCATTCCAGGCTGAACAGAATCATATCGGGACTGGATGACCACGTACTGACCGTGCAAGATGCTGTCTCCCTCTTCACACTGGGATAACTCGACTATGACGCTGGCGAAGTAGGGATTTGTTCTGTCGAGAAAACGGTGTGTCTCATGTCCTTTGACCGTAAGATGACCGTCCTGAATTCCGCTGAATCCATCTGCTGTAAGCCTTTCAAAGTCCAGTACGGCAATTGAGTTGCCGGATCGCGCCAGAGCTTCCAGAGAATCGAATGCAGAATCGAAGTCTACGCCATTGCTGCTCCAGTAGGTGTATCCGCTGTAACCGTATTCGATCAGATACTTCAGTAATTCCATATCTTCCGAAAACTCTGCGGCGCTGATGCTGTCCGGGCAATCACCTTCTGGCTGAGGGGGGATTTCCATGAAGGGAGCGGGTCTGTGAAGGTCCCCGATATATTCGGCAAGAGGACCCCTTATTCTGTCCATAGGAATTGCTTCACAATCATCATCGTACGTAAAAGAAAGATCATCGACCCAGAGTGTACCTGAAATGCTGGAGAGGATGATGAACCTGATACTCCTGGCAGGTTCAGTTTCAGTATTAAGAGAAACACTCGCTTCGGTCCAGTCGTAGTCGTCTCTGGGAAGTTGTTCAAGCAACATTGTGCGGTTACCCTCGAGTCCATTGTATAAGAAGCCGATAATACAGTTGTCGTACTGATTCCCACTCCGGTGAAGTCCGCTGGCCTTTACGGATATTGTGGCAGTTATACATCGAAAGTCTCCCGGGATATCAAGTTCGATGTAATACCATTGATCTGTAGAATCGTTAGCTGAGATTCTCAGGCTGCTGTTTCCCGACAGATATACAGTGGAGTCCCTCTCGAAAAGATTCACTGAAGAAGAGTTTCCGGTCCTGGTCAGAAAGGTTGAATCCATTCCAACGGGCAATCCGTTCTCGAACTCCTCGAATCCTATGAAGCTCAATCTCTGACTGGATGAATCCGCATCTACTGAATTACCCAGAAGAGGTTCAGCATAGGCAATGGTGAAGACGAGAACCAGCACTGAAATGAATATCATCTGGTCTCCCGACCTGGTTACTCTTGAGCAATGATTCTTATACCTCATGAAGTATTCTTCAACACAACTGAAAGGCTGAGTGCTGCACTTGCCACTTGAATCCGCGAATCTGAATTGAGCAAGTCATAGATGACTGCAGCTTCTTCTCGATCATTATACAGCTTAATACTAAGCTTCAGTTTTAATTCTTTCAGTTCGAACATCTTCGAACTGATTGATCAGAACTTCTCCCTCCGGGAAAGATGAAACTATCTTCAAGGATGCTCCCATTGCTGAAAGAATTCCACGCAGTGTACTTATGAACATATCTGACTGATGCTCCATTTTTGAAATGGCTGCTTGATTCACTCTCAGTTTCCTAGCCAGCTCTATCTGAGTCATGTCAAGTGCTTTTCTTATGTCTCGAATCTCCATTTCCAATAGATGTTCTCTTGTTCGTTCTTCAGCTTTCTTCTGAGCCTCTGGAGACATTTTAGCCACCAGATCTCTAAAAGGCTTAGCCATTTTCCCTCGCCTCATTCCTTTCTGGTCCATCTTCCTTTGTTTTCCTTCTAGCATTTCTACTCACTTAAGTTCTTTCTTCCCTTTCTATTTCAGCTAAATGAGTATCATATATCTTGTCAGCTCTTGGTACAAAGATGTCATACCATCTATCATCACCTGCTTTATTTCCACCTATCAAGAGGATTGCTGTCCTTCTTGGGTCGAAAGCATACAATACTCTATAGGGATCACCAGCATACTGGATACGTAGTTCCCTCATATGAGAGTGTTTCGGCTGGTTCGGGCCGTTATCGAACAGCTCAAGTGAGCTTTCAATGCTGTATCCGATTGCCTTGTAGGCCTTTTCGGTTTATACTTATTGACAATTCTTACTTGCGCCCGGGTTTGTCAGTCAACCCGGAGTTCCAGGTCCTTCTGAATCCTTCAGGCGGCGCTTGAAGAAGGCGCGAACCTTCTCGAAGAACTCGTCGTAGGCTACCAGCTCAGGCGCTTCCCCTCCACCGTGTCCTGCTCCGGGAACCACCCACAGCTCCCCGGGTCCCGGGAGCGAGTCATACACCTCCCGGGACATCCAGGGGGGCGTCCGTTCATCATGCTCCCCCACAACAAGAAGCACCGGGATCGTGACCCTTGCGGCAGCGTTGGCCGGGAGAAGCTCCTCCGGATAGTCCTGCGGAAAATTCCATGCCCTGTCCGGGTCGAGTCGCGCGAGTATCGGCGACAGATCCTCAAATGTCGTAATCGTAGCTCGAACGGCCAAAGCAGCAACGTCGTTCCGTTCAGCTGCCATGGCGAACGAAAGGTATGCTCCCGTGGAGAAGCCCAGGAGACCAACACCGGATGTGTCCACATCAGGCCTGGACAAAACATAGTCGAGCGCAGCCTCGTAGTCTGCGAGGAACTCGGAGTACACCAGGCGGTCCGGGTCCATCGGCCAGGAATCGCTCTCACCGAAACCACGCCAGTCGAAGGTGAATACGTTGAAGCCGCGAGTGAAGAACTCGTATGCGTACAGGATCGAATAGGTCATGTTGCCGGCATCACCGGGACATATGACAATAGTGGGCGCGGGACCGTATTCGCCGGGAATATATTGCTCTGACGGCGGCTTAAGGTCGTCTGGTACGGGAATGACTCTGCCCACCAGCTCGCTGGCGATGCCTGTCGTATCCTGAGCCGGGAAGAACCATCCCCTGAGCAGGAGCCCGTCTGAAGTCTCGAAGGTGATATCTTCAAAGACGATCCCATAGTCGGAGGGGACTGCACGGTATCCAACCTCGGGCCTCAGACCAAATACAGATGCTGTCATGCCCGGCAGGAGCAGCAGTACAAGCCTCAATGCCCTGAGAGATGGTTTCAAGCAATCCTCCTTTGAGATCTCCGTCTGACTTCGGGCATCAGTTGCGGCGATTATCCACACGCCTGCATGCCATTGGGGGCATTGTCCGTTTTCCGGTTCGTTGACTCATCGGTGCCTTTTGGGGGAAACACGGTCACCTTCCCGCTCTGATTACGGTTGCTAAGTCGCTTTTCGAAGTAGTTGACTTTGACAAAGAATACTTGTTACCACGCCCGGTGCCAATCGCTCCAGAATTCCATCCTCGTAGAACATTTTGAGGATTCTGTAAGCAGTGGCCCCTGGTATGCCCAGCCGCTGAATCAAACGCGAGACCGAGACGGACGCAGGATTCACTCTCTGTCGGGGAACGGGTCTGCCACTCAACAAGGGGAGGCCTCAGTGTTGGACGATTCCTGGAATACCTATACAGGCTGAGAACTGCTGGAGGTGATATCATGTGATATCACTATTGGCACCCATACGGGTTGACAAGCTCGAATACATATCAAATGATATCAATCATGATAAGAGTGAATGACATCAAGAGACTCAGAATCGACAGAGCTCTTACTCAGTCGGAGCTTGCGGATATGGTGGGGTGTGCCCAGTCAACGATTTCCATGATTGAGTCGGGAAGATACCATCCTTCCGACCTGCTGTTATCAAAAATAGCGAAGGCCCTTTCTTTAGAATCCCAACCCAGGCATGAGGTGGCAGGACTTCAACTCGATTTCGCTTTTCCAGAGACCAGCTATCATGGTTCTCTTCCCATCAGAGTAAGCTCCTGGAAACGACCTGAGATATCCGGGGATTTCAACATGGTTCTGCCGACATCTGACAAGTCCGCACTTCTCATAGTGGCTGATATTGCCGGGCACGGATCAAGTGCATTCCCCAAAGCGGTTTATCTAGCAGGCTGGATAAAGGGACACATCGGAAAATCATCCCAGCTCATTCGCCTCGATGTTCTTGCTCAGGAGATCGGTGAGGTGGCAGAAGACCTCGGTACTGCGCTTTCCTGTTATCTTGCTCAGTTCACTCAGATTGCTGGTAACCGCCACACAATCTCCTATGAGGGGGTGTCCTGCGGATTTCCACCCCCATTACTTCTGACAGGAATTCCCATTCGAACACTTGAAAGTGCATACCTGAACTCTTCCCTGCCTATGTTCACGTCACGGAAGGTTGAAGTTGTCAACCACGAAATAACCGCCCCGTGGCAACTGGTGGTATCTACTGATGGTCTACTGACTCGGCTTGGATCAGGAAACGAGAATGATGGGAAGAGGGAACTGCTGAGACTGATGACAAACAGCAAAAGAGAAAACGCACCCGGAGTTATCATGAAGACTGATATTCCTCCCACGGATGATGAGTCGCTTGTTATTACCAGGTGGAATGCCTGGGATAGGGAATCCACCTTCGATCTCGATGACATGGGAAGTCTTGAGTTCTTCTATGACATAGCAGAAAAAACAGCTTCGGAACTCCTTGGAGAGGAACCTGCGATACAAATTATCCAGGCTGCAATTGAAGCTGTGGATAACGCAAGACGGCATGCATATCATGGAAATTCGGGGCTTGTAACCATGAGATTGCGCAGTACTCGAGAATCGTTCTGCATCGAAGTTGAGGACAGGGGAAAGAACAACATCCCACAGGCCGAAGTACTGCGATCACAGAATGGTTTCGCAATCATGCGGGCGTATACCGACAGCCTGGACGTACGACAAGCCGTCTCAGGCGGGACCATTGTCACATTGAACGTAAGAGTGCGGAACGGAAAGGAGAATGGGACCAATGAATGATCTGGCACCCTACGCTATTGAAGTCGAAGAACCGGGCGTGGTCTTGATCAGATTCCGTTCAGGACGGTGTAGTTCCCGACGAATGAATAAGCATGAGGTTGAGATTGCCGAGCTTGTAAGATCCAATGAAACTGTAAAGTACGATCTATCCGATACGACTGCTATCGGAAGTGCGTGGATAAAATGGATGGTGAAAATGACCTTGATGGCCAGGAGAATGGGCAAAGAGGTCTTGTGTGTCGGCATGTCTGATAGTATCCGGAGCATGAGTGAGGTCATAGGGGTACTCGACGATCTGAATTTCGAGCAGAAGTGAGTAAAACCTGATGAAAGTTGCGATTTGGGGAGCGGGTACTATCGGCAAAGCTCTCGCCCACAGATTGGCTACAACTGATTTTATCTCTGAATTGCATTGGATCAATAGAGACCTAAACAAGATTCAATCGAGATCTACCGATATTGAACATGGGCTGCTGTTTGCACCAGTGTGCCGACGTGTTACAACAGCCTCTCAGAAATCAGCATCAGAGGTTTTTGATGAAGTTGACATGGCTATACTTACGCAAGGTTACCCGGTGGCTCAGGGAGATACCAGAGACGATGTCTATATTCGCAATCGGGAAATCTTCCGAGAGTTCGTAATTCCATCACTCTCCGGGAAATCCATGCCGATTGTGCTTGTGATTACGAATCCTGTTGATCATCTCACAAGGTTGCTATACCGTGAAACTGATCTGGGCAGTTCGAGGCTTATGGGGCTTGGCACGGTCGTTGATACTGCTCGTCTTTGTCACAGCATCTCAGGATACGTATCACCTATGCCTTACCCGAGGGATATATGGGCATACGCTGTTGGTTTTCATAATGAAGATGTTGCGGTAACGATTCCGAGGATGTGTGCAATGGGAAGGGAGTTTCCTCCTGATCTGCTTGAAGATATCAAGCGACTTGTTCAAATTGAGATCGCCAATGGGGCAAACAGGGTCAAGCAGGCAACGGATGAGGCTACACTTCATCCTGTCATTGAAGGTGCCGTCCATGTCATGAAGAGCATAGCCCTCGATATGTGTTCTGTTCTGACAGTCTCTGTTCATGATCCAGATTCTTCTAACGACCTTTTCTATTCAGTGCCATGTACCATTGGTAATCAAGGTATCCTGGAGAGACTGGACAACCTCATTCCAGCTGATACCAAGGACTCTATGAGATTGGGGATCGAGAACGCTATCAGATTTCTCCACTCTTGCGGGGACGCATAATCGCTTGCCTGGAGCTTCTTCCTTCCTGTACCGGGCGGGTGTTATTGTATGATCCTGCAGTTGAATATGGAGAGCGCTGTTGTACCATTCTGGAAGCGGAGGGGTTATGTCCGGATATATGCGGCCTTTTATGCTGTGCGCGCTGTTGCTTCTTGCCTGCGGGGGAGGCTCCGATGAAGTCCCGGATGTCTCGGGAGTATGGGAGGGGGAGCTTGCTGGCGCCGGTGTGGAACTGCGCCTCAGAGCCTCCTTCACAGTCGATGATGACGGGATAACCGGTACGCTGGACATTCCCCAGCAGCAGGCCCGTGGGCTTCCCCTTGCCGATTTCCGGCAGGCTGGGGACAGCCTTTCCTTCGTACTTCCGCTGGATCAGGGAAGGGCGGAATTCAGGGGGGTTGTAAGCGGCGATACTCTCAGGGGCCTGTTCCAGCAGAACGGTTTCTCTGGGAGCTTCATTCTGGAGAGGACCTCCATGGAGGAGGAAGCTGCTTCTCCGGGGGGGGAGGAAGTGGTGATAACGGGTGATGACTGCGTCCTGGCCGGGACGCTGACGCTTCCTTCTGCGGACCCTCCCCACCCCTGTTTGGTGCTCCTGTCCGGCAGCGGTCTTCAGGACAGGGACGAGTACGTAATGGGGTTCCCCGTCTTCGGTGAGCTTGCGCGTATTCTCGATGCCTCGGGCTACGCCGTTCTAAGGTGTGACGACAGGGGCACGGGCGGCTCCTCCGGGGACATGGGGAGCTTCAGCGACTCCATGCTGGTGTACGACGCCGGCCTGATGCTGGACCATGTCCTGAACGACCCCAGGATAGACCCCGGAAGGGTAGGGCTGCTGGGACACAGCGAAGGTTCGACCACGGCTTTCGCGCTTGCGGCGGAGAGGGCCGGGGATGTGGCCTTCGTGATAAGCATTGCGGGTCCCGCGGTTCCCGGGTACGAGCTTCTGCCTTCCCAGCTCAGGGTATTGCTGCCCATGCAGGGATATACGCAGGAGGAGACTGAGGAAAAGCTTCAGGCCCAGTACATTGTAATGGACGCGGTGCTTGCGGGTGATACCGCTTTGGTGGATTCCGTGCTGCGGGCACAGACGGAAGAGCAGCTTCAAAGGCTTTCCGAAGAGGAGCTGGCCTCGCTGGGGGACCTTGACATGTATATCGAGCAGGCGACGGGCGCCTCCGCGGCCTCCGCGAAAAGCCTGTGGTTCAGGAGGTTCCTGGCGGTCGATCCTGTGCAGTACATCAGGGAAGTGGATGTGCCGGTTCTCTGCCTGTACGCGGAGCTGGACGTGCATGTGATACCTGAAACGAACCTCGGTCCCATGGAGGAGGCCCTGGCCGATAACCCGGACCATTCCATAGTCGTGTTCGAGGACGCCAACCATCTGTTCCAGGAGGCGCTTACCGGGGAGGTCATGGAGTACGCCGTACTGGAGTCGGCTTTCATAGAGGGTTTTGCTGACACCATCTCGGCCTGGCTGGAATCCCTCTGAAGCTGCTGTCCGGGGGGTGGCGGGCTGATCATCCGGGCCCGGCCTTTATCGCGGTGTGCTGGAGGAGGAAGCCTTCCACCTGAGAGCTTCCTTCTCGACCCTTTCGATGAAGGGCTGTTTTCCATCCATGTACGCTTCCGCCGACAGGGGATCCCGGTCGATAAGGCTCTGTTTCAACCGGTTGGATTCCTGCTCCACCTCGGTGTGGTGCCTCAGATAATCACAAGAGGACTGGTCCTGGTCCGATCGACAGGGGACTCATAAGTAAGTAAAAGGTTGAAGTCAGCTGTTACTCGCTTCCTGTACCAATTCCTTAACGCGGGGATCTGATCTGCCATAGCTCACGATGGACACGTCCAGATCAGTGTTCCTGCAGAGGTTCAGAGCTCGGTGAATCGACCCTGTGATCCAATCGGTTTCATTGCCAAAGGCTCCTCCGCCCAGCAGCGTAAGGAAAACTCTATTGCTGCCGTTGCTTCCCGCATTCAATACCGCTGCACAGAGTGTTGCCTCGTAGGATGAATCCAGTACAAGCCTGGCGAAGTCAGCCCAGAGTTCCGATGAATGCCGCGAACAGGCAACAGGCAGTGCGGAGCAGTAGGCTTGGGAAACCAGGTGGGTACAGTTGTCCAGCGTTACCTGCGTATTCCACTGAATGCCGATTCGCAGCTTTTGGCGAATTCTGTCTATTTCTTCCTCGCTTGAAGATTCAAGACGTTTGGCAATTTCCATCAGTCCATTGCGGGATGGCATCGCATAGCCGTTGATCATCTTCCACAGTTGCTTCCTGGAGTTTCCTAAAGCTGCTCCGATATCTGCCAGGCAATCGATCTGGTTGTTCGCTGATTGGCCTGTCTGTCCATTTACATCCGCAAAATAGTTCCGGTAGATCGTTCCGGCGCCAGCGGCGATGGCGCATGCGGGACCCTGGGTATGATCATGCTCGTAGATACCAACTCCCTTTTCAGGTATGACATTCGAAGAGACCATCTCAAGGAGGTTGAACTGGGAAGCCACCTGAAAGAGCGCTGCTGCGTTCGATTCGTCCATGTGCAGATGCTGGACATCGGCAACCACTTCACGGACGGATAGCCTTCCATGCCTTTTCACACAGGACCTGGAACGTTCTCTCAACTCACCCAGGGAAGGTATCTCCAGTTCACCGCAAATCCATGCTTTTCCATTTATGTGTGACTTCAGAGAACTTCCGTCAACGGACAGATTCGCTCGAACCTGCTGCGGGGATTCCTCGGTGAAGCCGGTCAGTTTTTCAAACCAGTTCATACAACGGCTGATCCTCGATTCGTAATGGCCCTGCCTGCCTTGCAGCCATGATTCTCGAACATTTAAGGCGTTCCGGAATCAGGCCGGAACATAATCGGTACCCCTTGTGAAGATACGAACAGATCAGGCAGGGCCGTTACCTCACGCCGACGGGTCCGTCACCCTTCCCATGAAGAGTATCGAGCCCGTCTGTCTGTCCATTATGAGGAACATGAAGGGGCGGTCGATGTTCATCTGTACCGGTGTGGGAGGCATGCTTTCGATGGCCATTACGACGGCGGTGGCCGCTGCCGCTTCGGTTCCCGATTCATCGACTTTCACGAATGCCTTGTGGACCACGGCCGAGATGAAGAGGTCGGGTATTCCAGTGAAACCGCTGAAATCAGCATCTTCCGAGAAAGCCGACGGCATCCCCATGTCCTTCAGTATGTCACTCAGGGCCATGCTTCTCGTGAACTCGAACCCGGGCATCGCGAGGGCCACGTTCCGGCTTGTCATCCCTGACCTGATGGCGCTTATGAGGTCGGCGTCCAGCTCCGCCTCCAGGTCCTCCAGGCTGCCGTCGGGAAGTAGTATCAGCATTGATGCCGTTCCTTCCGCGTAGTCCATCTCGATAGCCGAGCATCCCTCAGTTGACGCGTACCTGAAGAACTCCGTCTGACTCATCATGGGCACGGTAACAGAACTGCCATCCTGGAGGTAGAAGCTGCCGTCCCCGGTGCTGGACTCCTCGAAGGGGTTCTGCCAGCTGGCCTTGAAGTATACGGCGTTGGTGAGGATGACCCTTGTGTCAGGAGTAATCACGCCCTGTGGAAGCAGGTTCTGAATCCTCTCCGCTGTCTTCTGGGCCACCCACTGGTTGATGGCGGTTCTTGAACCCTCCGGGTCTCCCATGAAGTCCAGGTTCCTGACGGCCGCGTCGAAACTTGATTCTACCCTTTCAACGTAGTCCCGCAGGAGGCTGAAGCCGTCCTGCACCCAGAGGCCGTTGGCTATGGCAAGGGTGAAGGGTTCGCCCCTCCGGGCACCTGCAACGTCCCCTGAGCTGAGCCTGTCCGTCAGTGAGCCGAATGCCCTGCAGACGGCATCCGTCGGGAGCGTGAAATGAAGGACTCTGGCCATCTCATCGGCAGTCTCACCGGCGGCCCCCGCCCAGGTCATTCCCAGGGCGGCCGATATGCTGAACGGGGAGAAGAAGACATTATCATCGCCCGCATTGTCCCGGGCTTTCAGATATAGCTCCACGGCGAACTGGTTGTTGCCTGCGACCAGCTGCCCGACGATGGATGCATCATCACCCTGCGAAGTCTGCTGATCAACCGCCTGGGCTGCGGATACAGCTGCCAGGACCAGCAGAATGATAATGCTCATCGAGAGTTTCGCCGCGTCCCTCATTTGTCTTCCTCCTGTGGGTTGTGTCATGACTGTTACATAGCCGCCGGAAGATTATTCCTCAAGTCTTCCTTCGGGCATGGGACCGGGCGACTGGAGATGGTACTACTAGTTACAATTCCTGGGGCAGGTAACGTTCGATCCTCTCGCCACAGCGTGACATGACACATGCTGACACGGCTGGTATTGCCGTCATGACGGTAGAAAACCACTGCCATGGACGGTGAGCGTCCGAGCCGGGTGGACATTCAGCATTCATGTAACGGTAAACCGGATGGTCTGGGAAGCCTTGGGTCGAAGTGCCTTCGAAGAGCCGCGTCGCATATGGCGCAGACCCAGTTCACAAGTGCCATTCTCGTGGAGGATCCTTGTCTCCTGGACCTGGCGGGTATGTTAGCAGGTGCCGGGCCTGTTCCTCCCCTGCCGGATGGGTCATACTGGAGGGTGGAGGCCACTCAGGCAGTTCCAACTCCGGACAGCATGATTTGAGTGACCGGTAATAGGACTTCATCCCTCTGTTTGCGATAGTCGGTTCTACACAGGCTGGTCATGCCCTCAGAACGATGTCGAGTGATATGCCTTTACATCTTTACAAATGTTGTCAGGAATAAGGTTGTTTTTATTACAATCATTGTTATGTTCAGGGGGAAGGAGACTGGTATGTTCCAGAGGGATATCGTCGAGTACCTGGGCAGATGGCACGGGAGCAGATTCCGGAAGCCTCTTCTTCTGAGAGGGGCAAGGCAATGCGGCAAGACTTCCGCGGTCCGACTGTTCGCCGGTGGAATGCCCGGCTACATGGAGGTCAACCTGGAGGCGCCCGGTGAGAAGGACCTTTTCAGGAGAGGTCTTTCCGCAAGAGAGCTCCTTAGCGCTCTCAAGCTGTCCAGGGGCATAACTGCCGCCACGAGCGAATCGATCCTCTTCATGGACGAGATCCAGGAGTCTCCGGACGCGATCGGATACCTCCGCTTCCTGGCGGAAGAGATACCTGAGCTGGCGGTCATCGCCTCCGGATCCCTGCTCGAGCTTTACCTGGCGGACATGAACCTGGAATTCCCGGTGGGAAGACTTGAACATGCATTCATGTACCCGGTTTCCTTCGAGGAGTACCTGAGGGCCATCGGGCGGGACGACATGCTCGAGGTGATCGATGAGGTTCCGATTCCCTCTTATTCGATACCGGTGATATACAGGGAATTCGTGAAATACTCGATCCTGGGAGGAATGCCGGAGATACTCAGGGCAAAACTTGCGGGAGCCGAACTGGAGGACCTTACCACCATCTACTCATCCCTTATGATCTCCTTCCTCGATGACGTGCCGAAGTATGCATCGAACCGCACAATGGCAGGAGTCATCAGACACTGCCTGGAAACGGCTCCTTCGGAGACGGGGAACAGGATAACCTATGCGGGTTTCGGAGGGTCATCCTACAGGTCCAGAGAAGTGGGAGAGGCTCTCAGGATGCTTGAAAAGGCACTGCTTATCCATCTGGCCTACGCCTCGGGAAGCGTTGCCCCTCCCATAAGGGAGAACAGACGGAAATCCCCCAAGCTGCTCTTCATAGATTCCGGACTGCTGATGCACCTGCTCGGGGCGCAGTGGGAAAACCTGGGGATCGATGATCTCAACTCCGCTTTCAGAGGCGCTCTGGCCGAGCAGTGTATCGGGCAGAGCATCGCCGCAGCCCGAAGGACCGACTTCCCCGCCCTGCGATTCTGGACAAGGGACAAGCGAGGCTCCAGCGCGGAGGTGGATTTCCTGATACAGCACGATGAGAGGGTGATACCGATCGAAGTCAAATCCGGTGCTACCGGAAGACTGCGATCGATCCATCGCTTCATTGAAGACTCCGATCAGGACATCGCGGTCAGGTTCTACAATGGCGCCGTAGAGGTCGATACCCTGAGGACACAGTCCGGCAGGGAGTTCAGACTGCTGAACCTGCCGCATTTTCTGGCGGGTCGTCTACACGATTACCTGGACTGGCTGATCGGATAGCCTTCCCGAAGCGCATTCATGGCAGTACTCCCGTTCCGGTAACGGTGAAGGAATCCCCGTAGCAGGTGACATCGAAGGGCGCTTCGAGGGAATGGTTGCCCGTCTGCAGGAGACGCCGGAACATATCTATGCGGTCGATGCTCTCCTTCCAGGCCGTATTCCGGGACAACACGGCCTCCCTTTCATCCAGGAAGCATGACAGCCAGAGGATCTCGTCCACGCCTTCGCGGGGAGAGCCACCCAGAGCGGCACTGGTCCGTTCCGCGATCCCGGCCATGCCATCCTGCCCCATCTGTATGCAGGCATCGAAGAGCTGGGCCAGCGTGACGTTGTGCCGGACGCCCAGGCTCCGGGCCAGGTCCAGGGCGGGTGTCCAGTACATCCCGTCCATGACATCGATCTGGGATTGTTTGAAAAAAGCGTCGTCCAGAGGAGCCCGGAAGTCTTCCATGAAACCCTCCAGCCCCGCCACATCATCGCTCATGCCACCCGGATGCGGCCCCGCATCGATGGCGTCCATGGCGGGGATGTACTCTGCAAGCCGGTTGGACGGGTCCAGCGAGGTGTAGTGGTGCAGCCAGATGCTGCCATCGAAGGTTCCGGTGGTGAACCCGACCATGCCGAAGGTTATGCCGCGTCCGTCGCCGATGTCCTCGGCGTAGTCGAAGACCGGGATCGTCCGGCTGTTCTCTGCGACAGCCACCAGGCTGAGCATCACGGACTTCTCGTGCCGGTCCGGACTGATGTCCCCCGGGCAGGCGGTTCCGCCGACGCCTGGACCTCCGAATCCAGAAGAGAGCAGTAAGACGCAGGCGAATACCGCCCCGTTGACAAGGGAAGTCATTTCATTGCCTTCGACGGTGATCTTTGACCGAACCTGCCGGGGGGACTCCTCGGGGAATCCGGTCAGTGCCTCAGACCACATCATGGATCAAACAGATCCTTCCATGTCATGCAGGGAAGCAGGTTCCCCCTTCCGCGGGGAGACGGACTCCCCCTGAACGCAGGCAGGCATTGCTCTCACTTGAGCAGGACCAGCATGGTACCGGTTCCGGAGGCCAGCATCATCAGGGTGTAGATCACCATGCCCGAGAGCCTCGCGACGGCGAGCCTGTACCCGGGGATCTTATCGGCATCCGCATCCGCCCCCTCGCTGAGGCAGCGCGCCACGATCCTCTCGTAGTGGACATAGATGGCATGACGGCTCAGGACATAGGCGATCCCCACCAGTACGGTCAGACCGGCGGATATGCACAGGGCCGCCGTGCCCAGCGCGGCCGTGAGCATTTCCCCCTGCGTCATCAGGAAACCGTTCATTCCGACTATGAGCGCCACCATCCAGAACTGCTCGGCGGTGCACTTGTCCATCCTCTGCTGATATATCTCCATCGCACCAGGCTTCATCATTTACTCCCTTCCGGATCAATCGTGCCACCCTCTGTAAAAGCGCCTTCGCGCTTCGGAAAGGATGCCGTGATGTATACTGACCATGGATCGGAGGATCCGTAAGACGCTCGGCCCGCATCAGTCGACCAGAAACCGATCAGGCTACGAAAAGCGCTGCACTGCATATGGTTCCCCGGCCATCCTCCCGAAGGCGTACTCACGCGGCACCAGTGGGCTTGAACCGTCATGCCCGTCCAACAGTGACGATCAGAGGATCCGAGCAAGTATATAGCTCACCCGGCCGCTGCTCCACAGTGCACGGATGACAGTCAGCCCGAGCATTCCACCGGATATCCTGAACACCGCCTGCTTCCTGTGTAATATGAATTCCATATGTTCATATTACATGGCGAATGACTGTCGAAAACAGGACACTGCATCAAGCCTGTCCAAAATAGCTTTCCAGAATGAGAGTGTGCCCTTCAAATAATGAGCATTTCTGCCCATGTTCGGGTGTTGGTCAAAATCACCTAAACAATTGAAGGGCACATGAGTATGATACGCAATGTCAGCTTCTTCAGCCAGGTGCTACAGCAGCTTCCCCGCAACACATTCAGAGGACATGTAAGGGATCGCGGCACAGAGTATAACGCAAAGGGGTTCACTTCATGGACACATCTTGTGTCCATGCTGTTCTGTCATCTTGCCCGTGCGGAATCACTCAGGGAGATCTGTAAGGGCCTGGGAGGAATGCTGGGTAAACTGTCCCATCTTGGAGTACAAACATCACCTCCGAAGTCCACACTGTCCTATGCCAACGCCAACAGGACATCTGAACTCTTCAAGAAGTTC
>LQBI01000017.1 GCA_002030045.1 Candidatus Aegiribacteria sp. MLS_C
GGCAATCCATGTCTGTTTCAGTAGAGATTGCCCATATGCCTTCCCAGGGTTCCATGTCCGGCGTGTCAGCTATTACCAGATCACCGTTAAGTATGATGGCTCCCAGCATTCCTCCCGAGGCCGTATGGTAACTGATGTCCCCCATGATGAACAGGTGGCCGCTGCAGCCTATGGTCATGGGAATGGTGAGCCCCGGACCGCTGTCGGGAGTCATGCTCCGCATGTAGAGGGTGTCGGCCGGGAGGTTATCCACCCATACCACCGGCTCCTGCAGTTCACCAACGCACCAGGACTGGACCGGCCCGTCAAAGGTTTCTCTGAGATGAATGCTGTCCCCCTCCAGGATCAGCCTGCTTCCCGACAGCGGCGAGTCGATGACCAGCCCGAATTGCGAAGCAGCGTTGAACGCCGTCTCCCAGTCCACGTTCTCCGAGCCGAAGGGAATTACGTCGGCTCCCAGGCTGAACCATGGTGGACCCTGGCACATCAGCTCGTAGGGCTCGATCCAGAGGTCAGTCCCGTCGGGATGCGGAACGGCGGCGGCTATCCAGGTCGTGGAATCTGCCAGCTTGGTATAGAATGAGTCCGAAGCAGTCGTCAGGCTGTAGAAGTAGGGGTCATGGTCCCTTCCCGGAGTGTAGCTCACTATGAAGGGAATCCCGTTGAGCCTCACCGGACCGTTGAAAACGGTGCTGTCGGACCAGTAACCACCAGCATCCTCGTCGAGAAGATAAACATAGTCTGAATAGTGACCGGTCTCAGCCGTCGAGACCGCGGCAAACGCGCAGATCACCGACATGAAGAATGAAAGTGTTTTCATGGACCCTCCTCCGATCGACCCCTGACCTTATTACAGTTCCTGTCCGGTTCATTCAAGAATATACCGGATCGCGGTCCTGGTCAAAGCAGCCATGAACGGGTCTGGTTCAGACCCCCGCCTCCAGCTGCCTGAGGAGGTCGAGGGTCCATTCGTCCAGGTCTACGGTGCCAGGATCCATGGACAGGACAGCCCGCAGCCGATCCGCCGCCGCTTCCGGCCTTCCCGCATTCATCTCCGCGAAGCCTAGCATCACAAGCGTCCTGAGTCTTACCCCTACAGGCAGTGTCGTCCCTTCCATCGCCAGGACCCGGCCCAGCTCCTCTATCGCATCAGCGTAGTCCTCCTGCAGGATACAGAGCCTGCCTGACAGCAGCAGCACCTTCAGCAGTTCTTCCCCCGGGCCCAGTTCCGAGGCCAGAGTTCTCGCCTTCAGGATGTAATCACGGGCCCTGGACGTTTCCATGCGGGCCGAATGGAATTCCGCAAGTACCGTCAGGATGCCGCACTCCTGGGAACGCTCACCGTTGGCAACGGCCATCTCCAGCGCCGGCAGAAGGTATTTCTCTACCTCGTCGTCCGCGCCGGTGTCCCTGTAGAAAACGCCCATGTTGGCCATGGCCTTGCACTCGAACCACCTGTCGCCCACCCTGCGGGCAATGGCCAGGGCTTCCTTGAAGGAGGCCTCGGCCTCGTCCTGCATGCCTCCGGAGAACTGCATGACTGCGATGTTGCTCAGATTCGCGCCGGCGTTCCTGAGGTCGCCCATCTCCTCGAATATCTCCCTGGCCCTGCGGTAGGCCTGCATAGCCTCCTCCGGCAGCCCTCTCCTGCGGGCGAGGATCCCCAGGTTGCCGAGGATGTACGCCTCGTTCCGCCGGTCGCCTGATCCCAGGGCTTTCGAATGGGCGGCCCGAAGATGGCTCTCAGCCTCCTCGAGCCTGTTGAGCTGAAGGAAGACTATACCCAGGGAAGTCATGGCTGCTGTCTCCAGTTCGCTGTCCCCCAGCTCCCCGGCGGTTTCGATGGCGGTCTTGAGATCCTCCAAGGCTTCCTCGAACCTTCCGGTCATCCTGTGCAGTGTCCCCAGACTGTTCAGTGCGAGCACCCTCCACCTTGGGTTCCCCAGCACTTCTGCCTTCTCCAGGACACGTCTGAGAGTCTCCTCCTGAGCTTCCCTCATCCCCTTCCGGTTCTGCGCCTGCTGAAGCTTCAGCAGGATGTCCAGCTCGGCTTCCACGTCCTGCGGCACGCTGCCGCCGTCCAGCCATTCGAGGAGACGGCCGGACCAGTCGATGACCTCGTCAAGCTGGTACCTGCGGTAGGCCCTTCGCATCGCTACGAGCCCCCAGTCGAAAGCGCCTCTAAGGTTCCCGCTGCGCCGGTAGTGGTGGGCAATGGCGGCTGCATGGTCCTCCGCGTCATCCGCGTGCAGTTCAAGTATGGCACCTGCGGCCGCTTGATGGAGGATGTTCCTGTTGCAGAACAATATCGTCTCGTAAACCGCGTCCCTCGTCAGGGCATGCCTGAAGCCGAGACCCGGGGATGCCGTTCCGGCGGTGGTTTCCAGAAGACGGAGACGTCCCAGCTGCTCGAGGAGTCCCTCCTGGTCCTCTTCGGGATGGAATGACGAGTGGACCGTTCTGAAGAGTCCCGCCTCGAACTCCCGGCCCAGGACCGCCCCCAGCTGGAGCGCCCTTCTGAGGTTTCCCGGAAGCCTGTCGATCCTGTTCCTGATGAGTCCCGACACCGATACCGGAACCGCCAGCTCCGACAGGTCTCCCACAACCTCTGTTCCGGTACCGCCAATATCGATGACCCCGGACTCTGCCGCGTCGAGGAAGAGTTCCTCCATGATGAAGGGATTCCCGTGCGACCTTTCGTAGAAGAAATCCAGGAGCCTCCTCTCCGTGTCCCGTGTACCCGTCATCGAGGACAGGATGGAGGAGCAGCTGTTCAAGTCCAGCCTTTCGAGCATGATCGGGAACATCCCGGCGTAACCGTGGACAGGGTCGCCGGATTCCGGCATGGACCATTCCCCCTCCGGCCTGAAGGCCGCAAGGAACAGCAGCGGTACACCTGTGTCGCAGTTCCTGAGGATGAACATCAGGGTCTGCCTGCTTGCAGGGTCGATCCACTGCAGGTCCTCCAGCAGGAGCACCGTTCTGGACCGCGTCGACGACAGAGCGCGTACGAAGTCCCTCAGGGCCAGGACCGTCTCCTCATGCTTCTTGCCGCTCCAGTCCGGGCCGGTCTCCTGAGTGCCGTCTCCTGCTCCCAGCAGTCCAGCCAGGAGCGGGAAGGCTTCTTCCGGGGATATTCCTGCACCTTTCGAAGCGGCATCCCTCTCCAGCTCCCTCAGCCGGGACTTGAGGACATCGGCTTCCGAAGGGTCCCCCGGGCGGGTGCCGAGGTGGTTCCTAAGTATCGAGGTCCAGAGGGACATGGGAGGCTGGGCGAAGGGCATCGTACCGCCCTTGAGAAGAAGGAAATCCTCGCTCCTGGAGTTCAGGAACTCGAAGAGAAGCCTTGACTTGCCCATGCCGCCCTCGGCCTCGATGCCGGCGAAAATGTGGACGGCACCCCCCCGCCTGTTGGTTCTGGAGTTATCCATCTGCTGTGCCCAGAGACCTTCCAGCATGCTCATTTCACCTGACCTGCCGTACATGGGGGATCTGGCCAGGGAGGCGGCAAGTTCCCACCTTCTCTGCCTTGCTGCTCCCGGTCCTGAGGGAGAGAAGGCCGGAACGGCCGTCTCGATCCCCTTGAGCATCAG
Source organism: Candidatus Aegiribacteria sp. MLS_C (assembly GCA_002030045.1). Classification (GTDB taxonomy): domain Bacteria; phylum Fermentibacterota; class Fermentibacteria; order Fermentibacterales; family JCC-6; genus Aegiribacteria. The sequence goes on from LQBI01000017.1 coordinate 3,594, forward strand.
GTCCCCGGCGCTGTTCCATTCGAACAGGTCGCCGCATCTCCTCCTGACCTCCCCCGAGACAAGGACAGTGTTCGGAGGGGCTGCCTCCTCCAGCCTGGAAGCGATGTTGACACAGCGGCCCGTGGCGGTGACATGACCGGAAGGATCTGGGGCGACGGTGGCGACTCCCGAATCGATACCGACGCTGGCTGAAATGCAGATGCCCCTGCCGGAAAGGGTCCTGTCTATCTGGTCCATCGTCTCCAGCATCCTGATGCCGCATGAGACTGCTCTCACCGAATCGTTCTCCGCCGAGCCGGTAGCTCCGAAAAGGGCCATTATCCTGTCGCCCTCGAACTTGTCCACGTAACCGGCATGGTACTCCACCACTCCCGCAAGGGCCTTCATGATGCCACCGGTAAGCAGGTGGACAGACTCGTGGTCGAGTCTCTCAGAGAGTTCGGTGAATCCCCTGAAATCAAGGAAGAGTGCTGAAATGTCCCTGCGCTCACCCTCCTCGAGGGTGGCTCCCTGTCCCTGCCTGGGCCCCTCCCGTCCGAACAGCCTCAGGATTTCTTCCCTCAGTATGGAATCGGCGGCGGCCTCCATGGGTCCTTTCGTTCGGTCCTGTTAGATTCTTGCACTTGCACCATACATAACGCAGCCCTTGGTGGGAAGTTAAGTCCCGATTCTATTCTTTTTGAACTGTCATCTTGGCCGGATGCTGCGATGTAGACCGTTGAGCATGCCCGAATTGACTTGCATCCGGAGCTTCGGATATTATCCGCAAAGAAGCCGTCTCTACCGAGAAAGGGGTCCAATCTTGCCGGGGAATTCCGAGGAACTCCTTCAGGAACTATTCTGGAGGTCTTCGCTCCGTGTTGCCGTGATAAACACCGTGGGACGGCTTCACCTCACCAGCAAGGCTTTCAGGGATTCCTTCCAGTCCGTGATCGTAGTCAGGGACGGCTACGAGGTAGTCTCTCCGGAGCTTGACAGTGGTCCGTTCCTGGACCGGCTGGAGAGCCTTCCGCCCGGGGAGCGGTTCTCCCTCTCGATAAGGATACCTTTTGCCGGTATCGAGTGCGATGTCAGGATCGAGGTCTCTGCGCTCCAGAGTACGAAGGAAGGCGTGCCGCTGTTCCTCACCGAGTGGATACCCGATACAGGCGAAGAGGAAGGCATAAGGGCCCTGGAAGAGATAGAGCAGATGTACAGGAACCTGCAGGAGAACCTGCCCGTGGGCATATACCGCGCAGAGCGGGGAGGAATTCTGCAGACGGCGAACAGCGCCCTCATCAGGATGATGGGGTTCGACTCCTTCGAGGAACTCCAGAACGCCAGGCTGCAGGACGTCTGGGTGGACCCCCGTCAGAGGGCCGGGATGATAAGCCGGCTTCGTAACGATGGCTATGTTCTGGGATACCAGGTCAACCTGAGAAGGAAGAACGGCGAGGAACTCATAGCCTCCTTCGACGCCAGGGGGACCTTTGATCCAGAAGGAAGGCTGATCCATTTCGACACCATCGTCCAGGATATCACCAGCAGGGTCAGGGCCAAGATGGAGCTGGAACGCCTTGCCAGGACCGACAGCCTGACGGGGCTGCTCAACCGCCAGCGCCTTATGGAGAGACTCGAGGAGGAAATGGACAGGACCTCCCGCTACAGACGCCCACTGTCTCTCATGATCATAGACCTCGACCATTTCAAGGATGTGAACGATGCCCACGGCCATCTTGCCGGGGATGAGGTGCTTGTGGCCTCTGCAGGGAAAATATCCCAATCCCTCAGGAAGACTGACTTCGCCGGCAGATACGGCGGGGAGGAGTTCTGCGTGGTGCTTCCGGAAACAGGCATGGAGGGCGCTTCGGGTCTTGCCGAGAGGCTGCGTCGGTCGCTGGAGGAGACCCGGCACACTCTCTCCGACGGCACGGACCTTAAGGTAACCTGCAGCATAGGAGTGGCCGAGGCCTCCTGCAGGAATGTGGAGGAGCTGATAGCAGTGGCCGACGCCGCACTCTACCTTGCGAAGCGATCCGGCAGGAACAGGGTGGAGAGGTCTTCACCCGGCTGTACCGAGTTATGAACGGGAGAAGTCATTGAAAAAGAAGAAGATACTGATCACGGCAGCGGTCGCCCTGGGAATGCTCGTTGGTGCAGCGCTTTTCTTCAAGTTCCGCTACGACAGCATGGTGAGGACCATTAATGCACAGCCCATAGAGGAAGTCGACCTGAGCAGGGTGGAGGACGGAGTCTACCCGGGGGAGTTCGGGGATTTCCTGGTGCATGTATCTCTGGAAGTTACCGTTTCCGATGGCCGCATCACTGACATCGATGTAACGGAACAGAGAGGGGGTCCAGGTCATGAGGCCCATGAGACCCTGGACATGATACTTGAGGCCCAGAGCCCTCTGGTGGACGCCGTCTCAGGAGCCACCGGAAGCAGCAGGTGCATTATGATAGCCGCATACAGGGCCCTCAGTTCCGGGGTTCGTTAGTATCATGGTCCTGCTGCTGTTGACGCTTCTCCAGGCTGATTCCCCGCGGGACCACATCAGTTACGGCATTCTTGCCGGCGGTTCGTTCCACGGCAACGAGGTATGGGCACAGGACGGCGATCTCTGGTACGGTCTCTTTGCAGAAGACGGTTCGTTCGAGATCCGCGGGGGTGGAACTTGAAATGGCCAGAGTCTTTGATCCTGTACTGGACACCGACGGCGATGGTGATTTGACGGGCAAGCAGGTCAGTACCTCCGCCTGTGAGGAACCCGTCGTGCTTATCTGGTCTTCGGAGCCCGTTTTCGTCCAGGGACCTGTGCTGACAGCCTGCGACGGCACTGGAAACCTGTTTCCTGATACGATTATCGATCTTTCGGCCCCCGGTCTTGCCCACTGGTGGCTCCTGGTTGACGGGGAGGGCGTTTCGGTAAGCAACGGCGAAGTGGAACAACCTCTGTCACCGGTCTACCCCGAAGCCGCGGAGTACGAAGAGAACTATGTGAGAGTGGTCTGGGCGGGCGATCTCGACGGCGACGGCCGGGTCGATCTGGTTATCGATAACGTCCCCCATTACAACATCTACAAGGGGCTGGAACTTTACCTCTCCTCGGAAGCCGGACCCGGTGAGCTTGTGAAGAGGGTGGCGATTTTCACCGCCGTGGGATGCTGACAGGTGAGATAGGTAGGAGCGGTATGATGAATAGTGCCCAGCAGTTCAGTGCGGACGGGACCGGTCCGGTCAGTTCGAAGGAGACCTCCTCCTTCAGTCTCCTTTTTCAGGAGAGGTACGCCATGGCCCAATCGCAGAAGAATCTATGGACAAAGCTCGTCAGCACCTGGAAGTGCGTGGAGGTGAGCCTTTCGTCGATGCACGTGCGAGTCAGGCTACACGGCCTTTTCGGACTTCTCGTGAAACCCTTCGGGGCGGACCTCGACCACCTGATCCCAGTGGCTGCCGTGGTGTCCGCCTCGAAGAGGAGGGCCTTCATGGGGTACGACGAGATATCCCTTGCATTCAACCTTCCCGAAGGGGGCGAAAGGGAACTCCTTCTCTACCTGAAGAGGGGAGAGGAATTCCTCGCGATGCTGAACAGCATGAAGTAGAATGAAAAGGGGACAGGAAGGGCGGGCCGAAGACCCGCCCCTCACTGCGTTGTACGCTCTATTCTTTCAGATGTTCTTCCGGACCAGGTTGCCGAGACGCTTGACCCCTTCGACGATCTGCTCCTCGCTGGCATAGCTGAAGTTGAGCCGCATGCTCCTGAAGTTGTCGTTGTTCGGGTAGAAGGCGCTTCCGGGAACGTATGCAACCTTCTCATCGACCGCCTGCTGGAAGATGTCCTCAGTGTTCATGCCCTCCGGAAGAGTGAGCCACAGGAACAGCCCGCCCTCGGGTTTCGTCCAGGTGACGCCCCCGATGCCGGCGAACTCCCTGTCGAGGCATTCCAGCATCAGCTTCCGTCTCTTGCTGTACAGCTCTATCGTGCTCTCGAGGCCCTTCTCGAGGGCGCCGTTCACCAGCATTGCATGCGTGATTGACTGAGTGAAGGGCGGAGTGCAGAGGTCCACCGCCTGCTTGGCCATGATCATCTTGTCTATTATCCAGTCGGGACCGCAGGCCCATCCCAGACGGAATCCGGGAAGGAGTATCTTCGAGAAAGTGTATAGAGAAAGGACCATGTCCGGAGCCATGGACTGGAAGGTGGGCTGACTCTCTCCGCTGTATCGGAGCTGCCTGTAGGGAGTATCCTCGATGATCAGGTACTCGCCCTTCCTGGCTATCTCCAGTATTCGCTTCCTCCTGGCTTCAGGTATCGTCACACCGGCCGGGTTCTGGAAGTCCGGTATAATGTAGATGAACCTAGGCCTGCGTCCCTCTTTCTCGAGCTTGTGTACCGTCTCCTCCAGAAGTTCCGGTATCATTCCGTCTTCGTCGAGTTCTACCCCCACCGGCACTCCCTGGTAGCTCTTGAAGGCCTGGAGACCCCCGAGATAGGTGGGCGACCCGGTGATGCAGGTATCCCCGGGGTTGAGGAAGATCTTCGCCACCAGGTCCAGTCCCTGCTGGGATGCTGTTGTGACGAGTATGTGGTCGGCGGTGGTCTTGATGCCGTCGTTCCTCATGATTATTGACAGGTCCTCGCGAAGCCGCGCGTCGCCCTCAGTGGGTCCGTACTGGAGTGCAGTGGCGTGTTCCTCCTCGATCACCACGTCGACGGCCGCCTCGACGTATTTGACCGGGAAGGTCGCGGGTGCAGGCAATCCACCGGCGAAGGAGATTATGCCGGGCTTTGCGGTCAGCTTCAGCAGTTCGCGGATGACCGAACGTTTCATACCGTTGGCGCGGTCTGAAAAGTAATCCTGCCTGTTCACTGATGTACTCCTTTCGGTAACCGTAACGGTGTTCGAATACTTTATCGTATTATATACAGTGTATGGACATGACCCAAGGAGTTGTTGTCAACCGGTACCGGCGGTCAGATTCCCGTTCATCGGTGTCCCATCCCATTCCCTGAAGACTGGAGGCGTTTGATGGTTCCCGTACTCAGGATAATTCCCCCATTACTCTCCTTCCTGACGATATCGAGTCTTTCCTGCGGAGGCAGGGAAGGCGAGGTCGCTGATCCGTCCGATTCCTCCGATACTCCAGCGGCAGCTGATACGATGACAGCTTCCGGGGAAGGTACAGAACTAAGGTTCATGAGTGCGGGGCACATCTTCATACCCTCCGGGGGCATGCAGAGTGACAGTCTTGCAGCTCCCGCCGGGGCCGATGCCAGGGCCACCGCTGAAGCCGTCAGGGAGAGGATCGTGTCCGGCCGGTCCAGTTTCGAGGATATGGCTCTGCAGTATTCAGGGGAAACAGGCGCTGTGCTTCCCCTGTTCACAATGGGTGCGCTGGCGTGGCCGCTGGACAGCGCTGTGGCTGCCCTCGGACCGGAAGAGGTCTCCGGAGTGGTCGGTACCAGGTTCGGATTCCATATACTCAAGCGTCTGGACCTCTAGTTTGGAGCATATCCGCACCGTGGTGGAGGAAGGCGAAGCCGGTCTCAGGCTGGATACCTACCTTGTCATGCAGGACGATGTGGAAGAGAGCCGGAGCTATATCAGCACCCTCATTGCGAACGGTCATGTGACCGTCGACGGTCAGGTCGTCACCAAACCCTCATACAGTGTAAGGACCGACCAGGAGATCAACCTGGAGATACCGGACGCCGAGCCTGTGGACCTGTCGCCGGAACATATGGAACTGGACGTTGTCTACGAGGACCGTCACCTGCTGGTGATCAACAAGCCCGCAGGTCTGATAATCCATCCATCGGGTACCTGTCACGGGGGGACACTGGTAAACGCACTGCTGGCTCACTGCGACAACCTGTCCGGCATATCCGGAGAACTCAGACCGGGCATTGTCCACAGACTGGACAAGGACACCACCGGACTGATAATGGTAGCCAAGGACAACCTGACTCACAGGGGATTGTCCGAACAGCTCTCGGCACGAACCGTCAAGCGACGCTACCTGGCTCTCGTGTGGCACATTCCCCAGCCTGCTTCCGACAGGATAGACGCGCCCATAGGACGGGATCTCAATAACAGGCAGAAGATGGCGGTGACCGAAACGGGCAAAAGGGCGGTTACCAACTACAAGGTTCTCCGGAGTTTCACTCGTGCCAGCATGATAGAGTGCAGGCTCGAGACTGGACGCACGCACCAGATCAGGGTCCATATGTCCTCGGTCATGGGTTGTCCAATAATCGCCGATGACAAGTACGGAGGCTGCAGACCGCGAGGTATTCCGTCCACGGTTGGCAGCAGGGAAATGGTCAGGGATGCAGTGAGGATAGCGGGGCATCAGATGCTCCACGCCGAGACCCTGGGCTTCATCCATCCAGTGACCGAACAGGAGATGGAATTCAACGAAGCTCCCCCCCTGGAGTTCAGGCTGGTCATGAAGCGGCTGGAGAGGGGGGAGGATGAGTGACCAGTCCTACTCGCTCGTCCTGATGGCAGGCCTTGTTGCAGGTCCCGCCTCGGCTTTTCTGGTGGATTCGCGGCTGATGCCTGTCTACCTGCTGTTCCCGCTTGCGGCTGTACTCACTCCAGCAAGGAAGGGCACCCTCAGGATCCTGCCAATGGCCGTGGCGCCTCTGATCGCTCTCCTCTGGGCTCACCTGTCCGGCAATTCCCATGCGGTTGAAAGGTGTATCAGGTGGGTTGCCGCCCTGGCATCCGGAGCCTCGATGGCAGGGGCACTGGGAGCATCCAGGGCATCCCGCCTTCTCTTGTCGGCATCCAAACGGATGGACATGAGCGGTCTTCTGGAAAGCCTTGCGATGGCCCTCTCCATGGCGGGGCCCTTTTCAGGAAGGATAAGGGATACTTTCGTCCGCAGCAGGAGAGAGGGTGAGGGTTTCACGGATGCACTGGCTACAGCTCTTGCTTCCGTGGAGAGCGTAGAACTCGAGATCAGGAGGGAGATGCTGGCCAGGAACGGCATTTCCCTGGCTTCGGCAATTGCAGCCTGGATGCTCCTTCTCGGCGGGATTGCGGGGGTGGTCTGAGGAGTGGACAGCAGGAGGGTACGGCTGGGAATAGAGTACGATGGCACTGACTTCTACGGCTGGCAGACCCAGCCCGATGCCAGGACCGTGCAGGGCGAGATAGAGTCGGTCATGATGAATCTCTGCGGCAGGAGGATACCGGTCATCGGGTCAGGCCGGACCGACAGGGGAGTGCACGCCCTGGGGCAGGTGGCCCATGCGGATATCGCGGCATCGGAGCTGGAGAGGGTCAGGGAGGGTCTTCCGTCCCTGCTCCCCGACGATGTGGCCGTTACCTCGGTGAAGGAAACAGACGGTTCCTTCCACGCCCGGTTCGATGCCGTTTCGAGGCTCTACCGTTACAGGATCGAGAAGGAGAGACACCCCCTTCGATGCCGCTACTGCCATGTTCTGTCCGAAGCCGGGACCCTTGACTCGAAAGCCATGATCCAGGGTGCTCGCCTCTCCAAAGGCAGGAACGACTGGAGGGCCATGGCGAAGGAGGGGAGTTCCAGCGGCGACTGGATGGTGGATGTACTGGATGCCTCGGTCGAGGAGGACGAATCGGGGTGGACTTTCCTTATCCTGGCAAACAGGTTCCTTAGGGGAATGGTGAGGCTCTGGGCGGGAACGCTGGTCAGGATAGGCGCCGGCTCCGCAGAACCGGAGCTGGTTACTTCACTGCTGATGACGGGAGACAGGACCGATGCCGGAATGTCCCTTCCCGGCAAGGGACTGACTCTTATGGAGGTGAAATACAATTGAGCGGGGGTTTCGACAGGAACAGGCTGAAGATGAAGTCCCTACGGGACAGGACCAGCAAGGTCAACTCAGAACTGCTTGCAGGTGAGATAGAAAAGGGAGTGAGCGCAACAGGCTTCGTGGATTCCCTTCCGGACATACTTGCGGTTCGGGACATGAGGAAACTGGCAGCGGCCATTATTAGGGCGAAGGAGAAGGGAAGCGCCCGAATATTCATGTACGGCGGGCACGTCATCAAGTGTGGTCTGGGGCCCCTTCTGGTGAACTGGATCAGGAACGGAACGGTTAGCTTTCTCGCAACCAACGGCGCTGGTACCATACACGATGTCGAGATGGCACTCTTCGGAGAGACCTCTGAGGATGTGGAGGCCGGCATAGCAGACGGCAGCTTCGGCATGTGGCAGGAGACGGGCGAGGTCTACTCGGCAGCGCTGAACAGATCCTCTGAGACTCGTGCCGGACTCGGGGAAGCCCTGGGTCTGGAGGTGCTCGAACGGGGAGGCAACATGGACATCAGTCCACTGGCTGCAGCAGCCTTCGCCGGTGTTCCTGTGACGGTCCATCCCGCCCTGGGAGGGGATATCGTTCATCCTTATCCTTCCGTTAGCTGGACGGACCTGGCCTCGGCTGCGGAGAGGGATTTCGATCTCCTCGGGGAGAGGATATGCCAGCTTTCATCCGGTGTCGTGATCAATGCAGGTTCGGCTGTGGTAATGCCAGAAGTTTTCCTGAAACTCCTGACTTCCGCCATAAATCTTGGACATGGCATATCGGACATAACAGCGGCCAGCTTCGACATGATAAGGCAGTACAGGCCCCTTAACAATGTGGTGTTCAGACCCTCCAGGGCGTTGGGAGGCGAAGGCCTGGTCATTACCGGCCACCATGAGCTGATGCTGCCGCTTCTGGATATATTCCTGCAGGCGGAGGAGGCCAGAAGATGAGAAAAGCTTCAGTGATAACGGCATTCATGATCGTGCTGTTCTGCATGGCCTGCGGGGAGGAAGCGGTCAGACCGGAGGACACGCAGCCGATGGGACCCATCGATCCCTATGGGGACCCGCCGGATTATTCGGGCGAGGACCCATTTGCGAACTTTCCGGATGTGACCGGCGTGAGCATCCCCTCTGGCGAAGTAGAGACCGTAGAGGATGAGCAGGAGGAGATCCTCGCGGGCACTCACTTCACTATACAGATATCTGCGGCCACGAGTGAGGAAGCCGCATTGAGCCTTGCTGAATCGGTACAGGGAGAAACGACCCATCCGGTGTTCATCGACCAGGAGGGGATATACTGGAAGGTCAGGGTGGGAGCTTTCCCTGCCAGGCAGGATGCCCTAGATTACGCCCAGACCATTGTGGAAATGGGTTTCACCGACGCATGGGTGACCACCCGCCAGCCCTGAATACCGGGGGGACCAGTCATCACCGGGATAGTGGATGTGTGCGTTTTCCAGGCTTGATACTGTTTTAGAAGTTGCAACCAGTTAACACCTTTTTATAAAAATCAACAGACTTGTAATATAAGATTTCTGAATATTTATAATGATTTTATTTGCCTTTTCTTCTTTTGTAAGTGACCGGAAGTAACGTACGACCCTTGACAAAACGATGCGATGTTGAGATATATCCATCCGCCCTTCAAAGGGCTCTGATTCGTTGTTTTGCGGGTAACGACAGGTTCGTTCCCCGCTCGTGCAGGAGTGAAGAAAGCAATGCGCGGGTAACGACAGGTTCGTTCCCCGCTCGTTCAGGAGCGAAGAAAGCAATGCGCGGGTAACGAC
>LQBI01000018.1 GCA_002030045.1 Candidatus Aegiribacteria sp. MLS_C
ATGAAGGCCTTGTGAACAGTGTTATAGGCCAGTCCGATCTGAGCGGCAGCCTTCCTTGTGGAAACCTCCAGCTCGAAGAGCTTGATGATCCTGAGCCAGTCCTGACAAGACAGGGCTCCCGTATTGATCCAGCGTCCGGAGAAGTCATGGAAGGTGTAGCCGCATCTGCTGCAACGCCGCCTTGCGTCTGCAAGTCTGTAGAGCTTGCGTGTCCGGCATCGGGGGCAGAAGCGCTGATGGTTTTTCCAGCAGAATCCCAACAGGTATCTTCTAGCAGAAGACGAGCTGGAAACCAATGATTCATAGGCATCGAGTCGCATGGCACCATCCTAATCAAGTGCCATACCTTAAGCAATCACCTACTTTCCGAGTCATATCCAGTCAACGAGAAGACTGGATGATAATTGGATGATAGTTTCGAAAAAACCGTATCAGGATGCACATTCCTCCAGAAGCCGGATCCGAGAATTATTGACACCACCAACACAAACCAGTTGCGTTGCACTTACGAGTTGAATTCAGGGAACAAGCAAACCGGATGAGTGTATTTATCATCCGAGCATTCGTCAAACTACGGGAAATCGCGCTAACCAATGAAACTCTATCGAAGAAGTTCAGGGTTCTTGAGGATCGAGTAACAGAACATGATACAATTCTGATGAGCATAATCAAGGAAATCCAGAATCTGATTGATTCACCAAGAAATAATGAGAAAACGCGAATAGGATTCCGGATTCCGGAAAAGACAGAAGAAAAAATGGATGACAATCAAATGCAGCAGAACAGCCTTAGGGGGATTCAAAGCATTGTCATCGTGGTCTGCTGATGCGAAGCGTTGGACCCTCAGATGTGATTTGAAGGAGTCCCAAGTCATGAATAAGCCGAGCTTCTCAGTTATAATCCCTGCGCACAACGAGGAGCTCTTCATTGCGCCTTGCCTCGAAGCCATCCACAGGGCCGCGAAGCCACCGGGCTCGGAATACGAGATCATCGTCGTACTCAACCGCTGTACGGACCGTACCGAAGAGATCGCCCGGGAACACGGAGCCCGGATAGTCAGAGAAGATGCGAAAGTCCTGTCGGTAATACGTAATGCCGGCGCCAGCCGGGCGAAGCACGCTGTGATCATGACCATTGACGCCGATAGCATCATGAGCAGCAATATGTTCATGGAAGTCTACCGGCATCTTGAGAGCGGCAAATACATCGGAGGGGGCGTATCCATCGACCTGGAGCGATGGTCGTTTCCCTTGTGGCTGACGAATAGCCTCTTGAATCTGGTGATTCTTGTCACCGGCGTATCAGGAGGCCTGTATTGGTGCTATAAAAGGGACTTCGATGCTATAGGGGGATTCAACGAAGATGTCAGAGTAGGGGAGGATGTCGATTTCGCACACCGCCTGATCCAGTATGGAAAGAAACAGAAGAAGAGGTTTGCGACCATCCGAAAAGCGAAGATAGTCACTTCCTGCCGGAAGTTCGATGTGTTGGGTGACACTGTCTTGCTGCGGCTCTTCTTCAATCCCCTGAACTTGATCCGGTTGATCACCGGCAAAACCGGCAATCTGGGAAGCAACGGCTTTACTAAGGACTACTTTTACGAGTTTGATAATAGAGCCGCCAAGGAAGTCAAGCATAAGTCAGGTTGCTGAAGCGAACCGGGAGATTCTGGGAAGACGAAATGCCAGCAAGCCGGATGCACGAGACGGTTTACAGCCGTGCGTGACCCGCGACGTCGGTCGGAAAGATGATGAAGACTTCGTGGCAAGTAGCAACAGCAGCTGAGGCATTCGCCGCCGCGCAGTTTGCCCGGTTTGGCTGGGATGTATCCGTGCAGTATGGCGCGAATCAGCCTGAGTACGACTTGGTTGCTGTGGACGGAAATAGGATGCTCAAGGTCTCTGTCAAAGGTAGCAAAGATGGAGGTTGGGGACTGACGCAATCCCATATCCGAAACGCAGATTACCATAGTGCTGCCGACACAAGCTCACGGATAAATATGAAGGGCGAAGAGAATGCCACGTCGAATCCGACTGGCGGCTGATATACAAGCAGGAAGGAGATCGACTGATCTTCGAGAGGATTGGAACCCACTCGGACCTATTCTCGGAACAGAGCACAACAACAGCATGAACCAGGCCGCGGGTGGCAGCTTGACAGGCGGGTGTAGTTCCCGCGCTGATTATGCTGGGTGTTCAGGTCTGATTATGAATGACAAGGTGGTCACAGTTTGCGACCACCTCAGCTGTAGTGGGGGGAACTGGATATAATGGTTGGACAACCCTTCTGGTTTATGTCTTCTTACAAGGGTAAGGTACCATAATCAGATGCGGTGGTCCAACCATTATGTCCAGGGACGAAAGCCATGTTTGACAAACACATTTTCAAGGGATTATTGTAAATCCCAGATCGGTATGACACTATCATGAATGCAGGCCATGCCTCCACAGGATGGAACCGGACGGTGAGGTCTGCTCGTTGACCGGACCATTAACCGTGGAGGCTCCCATGAAGTCACTGTACGCAGCCGCATTGTTCTTGATGATCCTGTCGGGGTCCTCCTCCGCCCAGTGGATCAGCCTGGGTCCGGCGGGCGGGACCGTCCGTAACATCATCCAGGATCCGCTGTACCCCGATACCTTCTATGCATTCACCGATTCTCTCCCCACCCGGGTACTGATGTCAGGCGACGGAGGGAACAGCTGGACGGAAGCGGGTTCGTTCGACGGCCGAGAGAACTGCGCGGCCATGGGGACCAACGGCGTCCTCTACGTGGGATGCGACTACACCCTCGGGAGTTCCACGGATGGAGGTGCCACCTGGAGCTTCCTTCCCGCCGGCAACAACCTCTGGTATTCCATAGTGCCCGACCAGGACCATCCGGACACGGTCTACGCCGCCGGTACTACCTTCACCACCAACTGGGTGATGGGTTTCATGAAGAGCGAGGACGCCGGCCAGACCTGGACCTACAAGGCCATCGGCTCACCCATCTCGTACGGCGAGTGTCTGGGTGTCAGCCCGGCCAGCTACGACACCCTCTTCATCGCAGGATACAACGGGACCACCTACGTTCCATTGCTTTACCGCTCGACCAACGGCGGCGTGAACTGGTCCAACGTAACCCCCTCCGGTGCATCGACGGACTACTACGCCTATTCCGTTGCGGTTAACCCGTCCATCGCGAGCCGTGTCGTCTTCGCCAGCACCCACCAGATCTTCCGTTCGACCGACACCGGCGGCTCATGGACACTCGCATCCAATGAAATGTCGGGTAACTTCAGGATGGCCTGGTCGTCGAACAATACGGACCTTCTGCTTTCGGCATGCATCGGAGGCCTCTGGCACAGCACCGACGAGGGCCAGACCTGGTCCGCCGCATACGGCACCTGGCCGTCCTCCATCAAGATCACGGACGCGATCTACGACTGGTCAGACCCGGACATCGCCTACGCGGGATGCGTAAGGAGCCTCCAGTCCAGCACGGATGGAGGCACGAACTGGGTCGATGACACCTCCGGTCTCAGTCTCGGGCGGATAGCCTCGGTGCACGTCTGTCCCGCCAGACCCACCGACGTCTATGTGGGACTCCGCGAATGGGGTATCTACAGGTCGGAGGACAGCGGTAACAGCTGGACCCTGCTTCCCACACCCAACCCGACGACCCGCGTGCACTACAACTCGATAGCATCCAGCCCGGCTGACGCGGACCTGGTCCTTGCCATCGACGGGACCTACAACCCGGGCTGCATCATCCGCAGCACCGACGGAGGGGACAGCTGGAACTGGGTGGTCAACCGCTTCATGATCGCCCAGGAGATCATGTTCGATCCCCTGGACCCTACGGTATGCTGGAGCGGAGGTACGATCTACAGCGGAGGCGGGGTGATGGCGGTGGGCAAGTCGATAAATGCCGGTCTCAACTGGACATGGACCAACGTCAGCACCACCGGATACTACATGGAGGAACTCGCCCTGGATCCCCAGCATCCCGACACAGTGTACCTGTGCGGTGGTTTTTCGAACTACAGCGGCATCTGGCGGACGGTGGACGGAGGAGCCAGCTGGGCCAAGATACCGTCGACCGACATCCCGGGTACCATCTACTCACTGGTGGTGAGTCCCTGGGACCCTCAGACGATCTACGCCGCAAGCAAGGTGGGCATCTACCGCTCCACCGATTTCGCAGCCAGCTGGACAAAGCTGTCCACGGAGATCGGGAGCTGTCGCGACATCCTGCTGGACCCCTCCTCCCCGTCCACAATGCTGGTGGGCACCGAGTCGCAGGGACTCTACTGGAGCGAGGACGGCGGTACCACATGGAGCAATGAGAGCGCCGGCATGACCGATCCCTCCGTCTACCACCTGGCGGTCAACCCCTCCCTCTACTACTTCGCCGGCACCGACGGGGCATCGGTCTACCGCTGGACCATACCGGTCGGGGTCGCGCAGCAGGAGACGGCGTCATTCCCATCCGCCGGACTGCGCGTAGCTCCCAACCCGGTATCCGGCTCGGGAACCGTCATCAGCTACGAAGTAACGATGAACGCTGCCGTCGAAATCGCCGTCTACGACCTCCAGGGCCGCGTGGTGGCCTCGATGGACGAGGGAATGCGTTCTCCGGGGACCTGCGAGTTCATGTGGAACCCTTCGGGCTCCTCAGGCAGTCCTCTGCCTCCGGGAGTCTACGTGATCAGGATCACCGCCGGGGAGTCGGTCGGCACGGCCCGGGTGGTGGTCGCCAGGTAGGCTCCTCCTGATACGCTCCCGAAAGCTCCCCTGAGGACCGAGGTTCTGCTCGAGGCAGTCCGGAGGGCGGCACGGGTCCTGCCTCGCTATCGAACGGCCACCCTCTGCTCTATCAGTCATCAACTGCCGCGGTCCGGGAGGCGATGTCCCCCGCAAAGGCACCGCCGGACCCGTCCGCATGACTGACACCCCCTTGATCGCGGCTCCTGTAATAGGGATGCGTGTTCTCCGGTATCGCAGCCTGCACGGATGGTATTCGTATTATGATACCGGTATCATGACTACTTTCGCATCATCACCGAGGGGAGCGGAACATAATGCCTTGGATCAAAAGGGATATGTGTACGGGATGCGGGGCATGCATCTATATCTGTCCCGTGGATGCTATCGCAATGGACGAGGACACTGCATACATAGATGAGGAAAGGTGCATCAGGTGCGGAGTCTGCCATGACGCCTGCCCGGAGGATGCGGTGCGTCACGACGGAGAGAGGGTCCCCGAGGAAGTCAGGTCCAATCTCTCCTACGCCAGGAATCTGCTGGCCCACGATTACTACCTTGGCGACAGGGCAAGGCAGGAACAGCTCATCGAGCGCCTGGAGCGGCATTTCATCAAGGACAGGAAGGTGGCCGAAGCCACACTTGAAAAGCTCCGGTCCCTGATGGAGGAAGGTGGCTGAGAGCAGTCCGGGCCGCAGAGGTGCATTCAGCGGCCGTTGCGGTCCCGGGGATGGTTGGAATGGTCCCGAGATGAGGACTGATAGTGTCAGAACGATGCCGACCGGGCCTGAACCCGTTCCCCCCGCATCATGAAAAGCGTCTGGATAGCTCTCGGACTGACGTTCATAGCCGGAATGGCAACGGCGATAGGCAGTGCCGTGGCTTTCATGGCGAAAAGGACCAACTACCGGTTCCTCTCCGTGGCCACCGGTTTTTCCGCAGGCGTGATGCTCTACGTCTCCTTCGTCGAGATCCTCATCAAGGGCCTCGATTCCCTGAAGGATACCTACGGCGAATACTGGGGACACTGGGTAAACGCGGCCTCTTTCTTCGGCGGAATGCTCCTGATAGGTCTGATCGACCGTTTCATACCGGAGGCGGAGAACCCCCACGAGATCCATTCGGAGGGCGAGAGAGCGCCGCTCCACGACCCGGAGGCTGAGATACCGGACTTCGAGGCGATCGCCGAAAAGGACGTGAAGTCGCGTGGTTTCGGTATGCACGACCATGCCATCCACGACAGGAAGCTCCTGCGAATGGGCCTGTTCACGGCTATCGCGATCTTCATCCACAACTTCCCCGAGGGACTGGCCACCTTCCTCTCCGCCCTTCACGACCCGACCCTGGGAATAGCCATCGCCGCGGCCATAGCCCTGCACAACATTCCGGAGGGGATAAGCGTTTCCGTCCCGATCTTCTACGCAACCGGGAACCGTTCCAAGGCTTTCTTCTACTCCGTCCTGAGCGGACTGGCCGAACCTGCCGGTGCCGTAATCGCCTACATCGCCATACGCTCCTTCGCAGGCGGAGAGACCGGGATCATACCTCCCCAGGTCATGGGTGTGCTCTTCGGCGGAGTGGCAGGCATCATGGTCTACATAAGCCTGGACCAGCTCCTGCCGACCAGCAGGGCCTACGGCAGGGGTCACGACAGTATATTCGGCCTGGTGGCAGGCATGTTCGTGATGGCCCTCAGCCTGCTTCTCATGAAATGATATCTCCTGTCCGGGCACAGACAATTCACTGGCGTACGTTCCTTTGAACCGGTCCCGGTCAGTTGACGGGCATCATCTTCCCCTCAGTGAGCAGAGAATACTGTCGGGACGTTTTCGACCTCCAGGTCTTCGGTGAACTGCCGCGGATTCCTGCTTCAATCCCTCGAGTCGAATGTCTCCGCTCACACGGTGAATGGGTTCGGACCGGACCACAATGCCTGTGAACTCTACTGGCCCCCTGACCGATAAAGCTGAATAACAGCCGTCACCCGATACGGGGTTCGCGAAACGGCTTTCGAAGGCTAACCGGAATGAGCGACCCTGAAACGGAACATGAGCCGCCTGTGTGCCAGTACCACTCGGGGTTTTCATCAGCAGCAGGCGAAGAGAGCGACCGCTGAATCAGGAAGACGAAGTGAGGGATCGGCATGGTTAACCCAATGAAAATACCAATTCTGGTCGGCCTCGGCGGGTTTGCCGGATCCGCCGCCAGGTACGGCTTGAGCATCGCTTCACAGAGGTTTTCCATTGAGTGGCCCATCGGCACTCTCGCGGCAAACGTGATCGGATGCCTGGCCCTGGGCATCATAACGGGGATCTCAGCTCGAGGCGAGACGGTTCCGCCCGAGATCCGTCTCGCTCTCGCCGCGGGTTTCTGTGGAGGTTTCACCACTATGTCTTCCATGATATACGAAGTCGCCCGGATGATCAGGGCGAGCGAGTACCTCCATGCCACCATGTACGCAGCAGGGACATTCCTTCTTTCCATGGCCGCATTCATAACTGGCATTATGGAAGTCCGTGTCTTCGCGAAGATCGGAGGAGCATTATGGAACTAGGAGCGGAAGCAAAACTCCTGAGGATCTTCCTTGGTGAAGCGGACAAGGTAAGACACACCAGTCTCTACGAAGTCATCGTGAGGGAGGCGCGAAAGCTCGGACTTGCCGGAGCGACTGTCTGGAGAGGGATCATGGGATTCGGTGGTGCAAGCCGCATTCGGACCGCCAGGATACTGGACCTTTCAACGGACCTGCCGATCATCATCGAGATAGTCGACAGGGAGGAAAGGATCGACCGATTCCTTCCGGTGCTCCACGACCTCTTCGAGGAAGCCCGTTCGGGAGGTCTCATGACCTTGGAGAACGTCAAGATCATCAAGTATCTTCATGGCAATGAAAAGGAATGATCAGCGCAGTCCGGCCGGAACTGGACGACATGACCTGATCCTGCCCTCTATCTGCTCCAGGCTGTGTTCTTCACGGCAGGTACCGGGCAATAGGATGATAGGCAGGGTGCAACACCCCCTGTCTTCGCGGGAGGAAAACACTGTCTCGCAGGTCCGGACCTGTGAAAAAGCGAGATCCATATTAGAACTGTCCCGGGTTATCGGGAATAATCGTCCGAACTCGGAGGAACGCCGTCCGGGCAGGGGACAGTGTATCGAAGAAAACAGTCACGTCCACCAGGGAAAGGTGTAGAATGTCCGGGACCGGAGTCTTCTCGGAACACTGGGACAGGTACGAGGCATGGTTCGAGGAGCACCGTTCCCTCTACCTTGCCGAACTGGCAGCGATACGCCGGCTCATGCCGAGTACCCCGGTGAGGGGTTTGGAGGTGGGAGTCGGTTCGGGGCGGTTCGCCGGACCCCTGGGAATAGGCATCGGCGTGGAGCCCTGCGGGGAGATGGCGCTGCTGGCCAGGCAGAGGGGGGTCACTGTCCTTATTGGTACGGCTGAGGACCTGCCTTTCCCGGGAGCATGTTTCGATGTGATCCTCATGGTCACCACCATATGTTTCGTGGACGATATCCGCAGGACCTTCGAGGAGGCGTTCAGGGTTCTGGCGCCTCAGGGGTGTGTCATTGTCGGCTTCGTCGATCCCGACAGCGATCTGGGCAGGAAGTACATGGCGGAGAGGAACAGCAGCGTCTTCTACAGGGAAGCCACCTTCTTCTCCCCGATGGAAGTGGACGGCTGCCTCAAGGAAACAGGTTTCACGGATCCTGCATTCGTCCAGACCCTCGTTCCCGAAGAGCCCGAGGGCAGCGTACTGAGAGGATTCGGGAGGGGCGGGTTCGTGGCGGTCAGGGGCATTCGAGCCGAATGAATGGATAGCAGCGGCATGGAAGTACCGGCACAGCCCACCGGGATCGGTCATGGGGAGCCTCTCCTGGAGGTGGCGGACCTTACGAAGAGGTTCGACGATGTGACCGCGGTCGACGGCATTTCCTTCACCGTCGACAGGGGCGAGATCTTCGGTTTCCTGGGGCCCAACGGGGCGGGAAAGACCACCACCATCACCATCCTCACGGGACTCTCCAGACCCGATTCGGGGACGGTGAAGGTGGCCGGACTGGACTGCACGGACGATCCCAAGGCAGCCCAGCACATGATAGGCATAGTTCCCGACGAGAGCAACCTTTACCCCGAGCTTTCGGGATACGACAATCTCTGCTTCTGCGCCGCCCTCTACGGCATCAGGAAGCGGGAGCGTTCTGAACGGGCACGCAGGCTGCTCGCCGATTTCGATCTGCAGGACGCTGCCGGAAGGAAGTTCGGCGGCTACTCCAAAGGCATGAAACGGAAGCTGACCATCGCCGCCGGAATAATACACCACCCGCAGATCCTTTTCCTGGACGAGCCGACCACGGGTATCGACGTTGCCAGCGCCAGGCGGATAAGACAGCTGATATCCGACCTGAATTCCCGGGGAACCACGATCTTCCTGACCACCCATTACATCGAGGAGGCGGAGAGGCTATGCGGCAGGATAGCCTTCATCGTGAAGGGCAGCATAGTCCGCACGGACACCGTCGGTAACCTGATGAGGCATGCCCACGGCAGGAACGTTGTCCAGTTCGAGTTCAGCGGCGAGGCAGGCAGGGCTTGTGCTCTCATCGGCCGGGAGTTCCCCGACCTCATCTGCGGCACCGTTCCCGAAGGCATCCGGGTTGAGTCGCCAAGGCCGGTGCGCGTGGGGCCGCTGGTGCGTCTCCTGGAGGACGGAGGCATCGAGGTGACGGAGGCGCGAAAGATACTGCCCTCCCTGGAGGACGTCTTCGTGGAGATAACGGGGATAGAGGCCGGGGCCATGAAGCAGGAGAAGGAAAGGTCCGGAGGGGGCGCCCGATGAGGAAATGGATAGCTTTCTGGAACATCCTGCTGAAGGACATGCGCTCCTACTATCTGAAGCCCCCGAACATAAGCTGGGGACTACTCTTCCCCCTGGTCTGGGTGGCGATGTTCCTCATCCGTTCCGGACTGGGGCTGGAGATGCTGCCGGAACTGCTTCCCGGCCTGGTGTCGCTCAGCATCCTGTTCGGTACCACCAGCGTCCTGGCGGTGACCGTCACCTTCGAGAAGAAGGGCAGGTCCTTCGAGAGGCTGCTGCTGGCTCCCTTCTCGCTGGAACTGCTGATGCTGGCCAAGACATCCGGCGCCATACTGTTCGGGACCGCCAACGCCTTCGTGCCTATCCTGGCGGCGGTCATCCTGACGGACCTTCCGGGAATGAACTGGGCCATGCTCATTCCTGCAACACTTCTAATAGCCGTCAGCTCGACCTTCCTCGGGCTTCTCATAGCGGTTTCGGCCAGGGAAGTCTTCGAGGCGCAGACCTTCTCCAACTTCTTCCGTTTCCCGATGATCTTCCTGTGCGGCCTGTTCTTCCCCGTGGCTTCCCTGCCGGTCTTTCTCAGACCCCTCTCCTACGCCCTGCCGCTCACCTACGGGAACGACATACTCCGGGGCTCCATAGCCGGTACCAGTCTCATGCCCCTCTGGCTTGACTTCCCGGTGCTCCTGGGATCCTGCGCTCTCCTTTTCTATTTCAGTATCAACATAATAAACAGGAAATGGATAACCTAGGCGCGGAAGGTCCCGATCGCCGGACAGTGATTGGTTCACTCGCTTCCGCAAAGGGTTCTGACCGTAAGGACACCGGCCGTGCCTTTCCGTTAATGCTGCAGTGATGGATCCCCCTTAGCTTCCCGCTACCGGGCGCACCTGCTCAGAGCGGCATTGGCGTAGAACTCGATCATGGGATCCTCGGTCAATTCAAGACAGGTCTCGAAG
>LQBI01000019.1 GCA_002030045.1 Candidatus Aegiribacteria sp. MLS_C
AACCATGCGCAAGCCTTCAGGTCCACTTGGCTTGCATTTTGCATTATTTGCACTAAAGTCGTTTACGAGGTGCGATCATTGAAGCGGCAATCCGGATTCACTCTTATAGAACTAATCGTTACCTGTGTAATCATTGGTGCGGCTGCAGGTATCGCTATTCCCACCTTTGCCGTGTGGCTGCCCAACTATCGCCTCAAGAGCGCTGCTCTTGACCTGTTTTCCAGTTTTCAGCAGGCCAAGATGATGGCAGTACGGGCCAACGCAGACCATAGCCTGGAATTTGACACGACCAACAACCGCTATACACTCAAAGACGCCGATGGCGTCATTGTCAAGACGGTTGAACTCAGCCAATACGGCAACCCGGGGGACATAAGCTTCGGATGGGGCGATGCCACGAAGAACGCCACCGATTCCGGTGGGACGCTCCCTGGGGGCCCTGTGACTTTTGGCGCCTCTGGCGGAAACTCGGCGACCTTTAATCCCAGAGGCATGGGAAATGCCGGTTATGTTTATATTAATAACACAAAAAATGCTTCTTATGCCATTGGAAAAGAGAGTACAGGTCTCATAAAGATGAGGAAATGGAAAGGGTCTAATTGGGAATGATGCCTCACACACGTTCAAAACAATGCCCCGCAAGGCAAAGCCATGAACATGGTTTCACATTGACCGAAATCCTTGTGGCCTTAGTGCTTGCCGGCATTGTAATGGCCAGCCTCTACTCAGCCTACATCACTCAACAGCGGGCTTATAAGACCACGGAGGATGTAACGGCCGTGCAGCAAAACCTCCGCTCGGCCATGTACTTTATTGAAAAAGACCTGCGCATGGCGGGCTACGATCCCAGGGACAGCGGGGGGTTCGGCTTTACAAATATTGTTTCCGATACACAGGACAATGTGCGATTCACACTGGACAAGAACGAGGACGGGGTTGCCGACGCAACCGATTACATCGCCTACAGATTCAATGCCGCGGACAATACCCTTCAAAGGGACGGAGGAGGAGGCAGCTTCTTTAAGATTGCCTCCCATATCAGCTCGGTCTCATTCGTGTTTTTTGCTTCCGAAGGAGTTACCACCTCAAACCCGGGCTCCATTCGAACAGTTGATGTCACAATCGAGGCGACCCGGGAGGGCCATGTCCGGGAGCTTCAAACCAGGGTCCTTTGCAGGAACGTAGGGCTATGATGTGAGGGCTTGAAACGCTTGCAATAAAGCAGTCGGGCCTTTGGGCCCACAAATCTTTTGCGATCGATCCCATATTGAGACCGGATGGAAAGCCGCATGAAATCGAAACAATCAAGATTATCTGTAAGAAGCGATTACCAAGAGGGCTTCAACCTGATAGAAGTAATGGTTGCCTTGAGCATACTGGCCTTCGGCATACTTGCCATCGCCTCCATGCAGGAGTCGTCCCTTCTGGGCACTTCCCGGGCTTACAACCTGACCGACGGCACCACAGTGGCAATGGACCACATGGAGCGCCTCACCTCCCTTGCATACACCAACTCCGATCTCAACCACGGCACGCACGGCCCATCAAGCGAAGGACGCTTCAACATAACCTGGGAAGTGGACGAGGACTCCTCGAACCGGATTAAGACGATAACCGTAAATGTGACATGGAGTGATGCCGGAGGTGCACAAAAGAGCACTACTCTCACGACTATTAAAAACAGGCTGTAGGATCGTAAATTCTATCAGACATAACATCATTCCCGGCTTTGAGCCGATATGAATGAGGTATTTTATGAATATAAATCCTAAAAATCCATGCGCCAGCCAAAATGAAAGAGGTTCAGTCATCGTAATCGCACTGGTCCTGTTGGTGCTCCTAACGATCATCGGTATTTCGGCCTCCAGGACGACCGAAATCGAAACCATGATAGCCGGCAATGAAAGGGTCTCCAAACAGAACTTCTACGTGGCCGAGGGGGCAACCTTGCAGGCGGCCCAGATCATGGAACTTACGGATCTTGAGTTCGTAGGGCTACCATGGCTCATGGATGAGCAAAACACCAACAGTGGCGGTACCCCGCTTCCGGCAGCATCATACAGCAAGATATCCGAACATATATACAAGCACGAGAACTGGACCAACGACTTCTCTTCCGAGCTTTCCGATCTGCCCGGCGAGGCCCGGGTCATTGGGCTTTCCAAGGGCATAGTTCCGACTACCTCTTGGAAGATGACCACTTCCAAGGTCTACGAATTCGAGATCTACGGACGAAGCAGGCTCAGGGGCGGTGAGGGCCTTGTTTCCGTAGGGTATCGAAAAGCCTATTAGTTTCATGAGGGGTTGCCGGTCATACAAGGAACCGGCCCGGGTTTTCTTATCGGTCGTAAGAACGTCATGCAGGGAGATGGATCAATGCACACGATATTGAGTTTATTGGACAATCCGCTTATCCAAGGGCTCAGGCGGCTCTTTGAAATAAAAAGGGCGTTTTTGGTGGGGGCGTTTCTCTCATTCCTGCTGGCTTATACCAATCCGGGTTTCGCTCTGGACTACATCGCTTATGTTGAAGACGCAAACGTGGTGGAGGCGGACACTGATCTGTCTTTCGCGGTGAGACTGGACGAAGATGTTATTGCCGCCGATGCGCCTGTCACTCTTGATTGGGAAACGGTTGACGGCACGGCAACCGCCGGGTCCGACTACAAGTATATGTCGGGAACCTTAACCTTCAAGGAAGGTGAAGGGGCTTCGGCAAAAACCATCAGCGTGCCCATCTTGGACGACGGCATTGTTGAGGCTGATGAGACCTTCTTCATTCGGTTTACAGGTTTCAGTCATGACGGTGGAGATAGTGTCATCATCAAGGACACGGCTACCGGCACCATCACGGACAATGATACGGCGGCTCTTGCCATTACGGACGAGACCGGGGATGAAGGCTCGGATCTGGTATTCACCGTAACACTGGACAATGCGGTTCAGGACGGGTTCGAAGCGGCGTTCTCAGTGGACCAAGGGACCGCCGGCGCCGATGACTTTAGCGTGGTTACAACCGGCCCCTTAAGCTTTTCAGGGACCGCAGGCGAGACCAGGACCATTACTGTCAAGGCCATTGATGATTCCCGGGTCGAACCCGACGAAAACTTCACAGTGACACTCGGTGCGGTCACACCGGTGAGCGCTGACCCGGGAAGCATCTCAACCGGCGCCGTCGGGACAGGCACCATCTTAGACAATGATACGGCGGCCTTAACCATAAACGACGTTTCCCAGGACGAACGAATCAGCCCCATGACCTTCACCGTCACTTTAACAGGCGAGGTTCAGGGCGGGTTAGAAGTGTCATACGCCACTGCGGATGGATCCGCAAAAGCCGGAATCGACTATGATTCCGCGTCGGGAACCCTCATCTTCGCAGGAACCGCCGGAGAGACCCAGACCATAGACGTCACCATTATCAACAATACCACAGTTGAGTCTGACAAGGCGTTCGCAGTGTCCCTGAGCAATGTCACGCCCAATGACTCTGGAATCGACTCGGGCCAAATAACTCTCTCCGACCCGGCCACCGGCGGCATTATTGATGACGACCACACCCTAACCGTTAATACCGAAGGTAACGGCAGAATAGTGAGTTCTCCCGGATCCATAGACTGCGGCGCAAACTGTACGGACTCATTCGATTATGAGACCGACGTCGCTCTTACTCCCGTGCCGGACCCAGGGTTCAGGTTCGTGGAATGGTCCGGGGCCTTAAGCGGCACCTCCAGCCCGCATACCCTTACTATCGACGGGGATAAAAGCGTCACAGGCCGCTTTACCGCCAACGACGAGATATGTGTTGACGTTGATCAGAGATACAACGCCGGGGAATGGAATCTGCTCGGAACATACTACTTTGCAGCCGGTGAAGCGGCCTGGGTGAGCATCACCCGGATCCACGACGGGGACCAAGGAACCAGCACCTGTGCGGATGCCGTCCGGTTCTCTCCTACCGCAGGAGGCTCAGACATAATAGTTGACAACGGTGATGCGGGCTACGCCGAGACCGGGGATTGGTACGACTCTGCGGGCACCAATTACTATGGCACACGGTCCCGTTACACGAACACTGATGGGAGCGCCGCAACCTGGACACCTGTGCTTTCCGAAGGAGGCCTGTACAATGTCTACGCCTGGTGGACAACCGCCGGGACCCGTGATTCCAGTGCAACCTATTGCATCCATAATCATTCCGACCACTTCATCGATGCCACTAAAGGCGGAAACGGGTCCATGAGCTATTCCGTTTCGGGCGGCGCCGATGTTTTTATGGATACAGGCACCATCCGGTTGCCCGTGGAAACCGGGGACAGCGTAACCTTCAACTTTACCCCGGACGAAGGATACATAATCGATTACGTAGTTGTTGACGGGGAGATCCTGACGGGATTTGAAGGCGAAAGCGGCCAACACACTTACACTTTCCCATCCATGGCCATGAACCGTACCTTTGAGGTCAGTTTTTCCGTGGGGGAGGAGAACATAACCTGCATCCCGGTGGACCAGCAGGCGAGCGGGTTTTCATGGACTTATCTCGGCAGATTTCGCTTCCCGGGCGGCACCGGCGCCTATGTAACGCTTACTAATGAGGGGAACGGGACCGTAAGCCACGATGCGGTCAAGTTTTCGCCGGTAGACGGCGGCAGTGATATAATCGTGGACGATCTGGACCCGGAAAGCGTTTTCAGCCATACCGGTTCCAATAACGACTGGGAAACCCGTGTTGAGAGCCAGTGCTATAACGGAAACTACCACTTCACCAGCTACGCCGGTGCCGGTGTCACCATACGGCCGGACCTGCCGGCCGCAGGCGAATACGAGATATGGGTCAGGTGGCGAAGCTGGAACACCCGCGACAGGGCAGCACAATACTGCGTCCACAATCACATGGGCCGGATCATCATAGCAACGGCCGGGCCCAACGGGATTCTGGAGACCGACTCCGGAGTGACGGTGGAGAGCAACACCACGCAGATGATCAACGTTCTCACGGGTTCCAGCCTGACCTTCACGGCAATACCCGATTCGGGGTATGTAAACCAGGAACTCATTGTTGACGGCGCTGCATCAGGGTTTACCGGGTCTTACACCTTCAGCAACATCCAGTCTTCCCGTACAATCGAGGCGTATTTCAACGACCACGGAGACAACTGCGATCAGGCCACCCTTGTCGGGTGCAACAGCTCCACCGAGGGCACCATCACCCCGGCAGGAGACAAGGACTACTTCAAGGTGGAGTTTGCAGGATCCGGCCGGTACACCTTTTATACGGAAGGGAACACTGACACCAAGGGCCGGCTTCTGGACATGTTCTGCACGGAGATCACTTCGGACGATCATAGTGGAGAGGTCACCAACTTCAACATCAGCGAGGACCTGGATGCGGGAACCTACTACATAGAGGTAACCCATGGCGACCCGGATAACGGGGGGACCGGTAATTATATCTTGAACGTGATCTGCGAGCACGTGATCCGGGCCACGGCACGCTCCGGGGGTTCCATCAGCCCGGAAGGGGAGATAGTGCTTTCCCGGGGAGCCGACATCACTTTCAACATAGCGGCCGACTCCGGCAACACGATACATCAGGTGAAAGTGGACGGCTATTCAGTGGGGGATGTGAGCACTTACAGCTTCATAAACGTGACCGAAAACCACACCATCGAGGCCCTGTTCACCCTGCCCCCTGCCACTTGCAACGACATCTCGGACGTGCCCCTGGATGCACTCACCCGGGGGGTCCCTCCCATTATCATGTTCGCCCCGGACGACTCGGGCAGCATGGACTGGGAGTTCATGACCCCTGAAGGTGACGGGCTTTTTGCAAACAAGAACTACGTCTTCGATGACCCGGGTGACAACAAGTACTCCGGCTCGATTCTGACCGCGGAGCAGCGGCGTCGATGGAAGAGCCAGTGGTCCGGGTACAATGAGATGTATTACAATCCCCAGACTTTGTATGTGCCGTGGCCCACGCTCCCGCAGGCTGACCCGGTGAGCCCGCGCTCCCATCCGTATCGATCCTCGCCCACATTCAACCTTGACGACACTTACCTGACCCTGCAGAACGCCATTGTGGTAGACAACACCGGCACCTATGACGGGGACAATATCTTTTCCAACGACGGCACCGGCGGGCCTTTCACGGCCTCCGACGGACACTGGCGAAGATCAGCCGGTCAAAACTGGCACGGACCCGACCCGCCTCGGTCCATGTATACGACAACCGCAGGAGCAGAAGCGAGCTGGATTCCGGATCTACCGGCAAGCGGGGAATACGAGGTCCTTGTATGGTATACCACCTCCGGAGCAAGGGACCCTAACGCGCCTTATAAAATAGTGCACAGCGATGGTGAAACCTGGGTTGAGAGGGACCAGACACAAAACGGGGGGACCTGGGTCTCCCTCGGGACCTATGACTTCAACAAGGACGGGACTAGCAGTGTGACAGTCCGCCGGTATGACAATGGTGATGCCAGTCATGCAGGCGGGACCAACCACGGCGATCACACCTGCGCAGACGCCGTGGCCTTTGTGCCTGCGGCTGCCGGAACCATTGAAATCCCTAACGCACACTACTACGTGCTGGCGGATGATAACGGCAACGGGGTTTATGACGACGGAGAGACATTGTACCTGGTAATCCTCGACCACACCGCCCAGACCATGGATTACTACCAGGTGCTCACGCCCGGCGACATAATCGGCATAGGCGACCTCCTGCCGGTGGCCGAGGCCGATGTGGCAAGCTCGGTGCGGCCGAGGAACCCGGACGGAAGCTTCCGTACCTACACGCAGGAGAGGCAGAACTTCGCCAACTGGTACTCGTTCTACCGCCGCCGCCAGCACACATCAATAGCCGCCATCAGCCGTACCATTTACGATCTGGACAACGTATACGTGGGCTTCCGCAGCATCAACGGAGACATCAAGATACCCGTCAAACCCGTCAGGGTGGAAGGGGAAAATGAAGTCTCAGCGCTCCTTGAAACCCTCTACGAATACGAACAGGTCGCAAGGAACACGCCCCTCAGGAACGGGCTCAGATATGTGGGCCAGTACCTGGACCAAGACGACTCCAACAACGGGGGTATGGGGACCGGTGTCCCCAGCCCGTGGAAAGGACTGGAAGAAGGCGGGGAGTGCCAGCAGGCATTTGCCATACTAATGACCGACGGGTTCTGGAACGGACCCGATCCGGGTGTCGGAAACGTTGACGGGGACAAAGGATCCCCTTATGCCGACACATACTCCAACACCCTGGCTGATGTGGCCATGCTCTATCACCAGAAAGACCTTGTCCCGGATCTTCCCGATGAGGTGCCGGCAAACCCATTTGACGACGCCACGCACCAGCACATGGTTACATACGGTGTTTCCTTCGGCGTTACCGGGACCCTGGACCCTGACTATAATCCTGCGACAGGCAGTCCGTATGACGTGCGCAGCGGGGATACCGAAGACCACCCCACATGGCCCAACCCGACTTCAGGCAGCCAGCAGAAGATAGACGACCTCTGGCACGCATCCGTGAACGGCCGGGGTGCGTTCCTCAGCGCCAGCAATCCGGACAGGCTTATCCAGTCGCTCCTGGACATCATGCAGAACATCCAGGCCCGCACAGGATCCGCCTCGTCGGTTTCCATAAACGGCGATCAGCTTTACGGGACCATCGGCGAAGATGTGCGGGTCTTCCAGGCCAGTTACTCCAGCGGGACCATGAGCGGCGATGTCAAGAGCTATCAACTCGATCAGGAGACCGGCGAAGTACTCACCGAGGACCCGGTGTGGGCGGCGGCCCAGCTCCTGGACACGCGGGTGAGCAGCTTGGGCCATCAGGACAGGATCATCGTCACCAGGGACCTGGCCTCAGGCGGGGGGGGAATCCCATTTACCCACACGGCAATATCCCTGAACGGGACCACGGAGCAACTTGAGTATCTGACTCCTGACTGGAGCGCCTCGGCTGCGGCAACCACGGAAAACCTTATAAACTACCTCAGGGGAGAGCAGACTCACGAGCTCCGTCAAGCCGGGCCTTTCAGAGACCGGACAAGCCGTCTCGGGGACATTGTGCATTCCTCCCCCTATTACCATAACAACATGCTCTACGTAGGGGCCAACGACGGCATGCTTCACGCCCTGGACGCCGCCACGGGCAAAGAGCTTTTCGCCTACGTTCCAGGGCTCGTCTATGAAAACCTGAAGGAGTACTGCGACCCGGCCTACAATCACAAATTCTATGTAGACCTGACCCCCTTCGCAAAGAGAAACGTGGATTTCGGGGGGACGCAGAAAACCGTGCTCGTAGGAGGGCTAGGCAAGGGAGGAAAAGGGTATTACGCACTGGACATCACAGGGCTTTCGGGCGCCTCCAGCTTCACGGGCATGACTGAGTCAGCCATGGCCGACCGGGTCCTGTGGGAGTTCCCGGATGTGGGAGCGGATGCCGGCATTGTGAATGACATGGGCTACACTTACAGTAAGGCATACATCGTCAAGTCCAATGACACCGCCAATGCCCCCTGGATCGTAGTCTTCGGCAACGGTTATAACAGCGAGAACAGCAGCGCCGTGCTCTTTGTTCTGGATCCCACGGACGGCTCCCTCATCACGCGCATTGACACGGGCGTAACCAACTGCAACGGGCTGTCGTCGCCCGCCCTTCTGGACGTTAACTTCGATGACAAGGTGGATTACGTTTATGCCGGTGATCTCCAGGGGAATATTTGGAAGTTCGATCTCACCAGCTCGGATTTTAACGACTGGGAAGTGGCTTACGCCGATGCAGACGGCGTTTCCCAGCCCCTGTTTCAGGCCCAAGGGCCGGCCGGGTCCCTGCAGCCTATTACCATCGAGCCCGAGATCATGCCCCACTGCGGGTACCCTGACCTTCCCGGATTCATGATCGTATTCGGAACCGGTAAGTATCTGGGCGCAAGCGACTTCCTGGATACCTCCACCCAATCCATTTACGGGATTTGGGACTACGGGGATGACGACGACCAAAGCGAGTACCTGGGCGCCTTTATGCGCTCCCACACACCTCGGCTTTCCAACCAGGAAGACTCGGTGACCCTCCTTGAGCAGGTCTTTAATCAGCACACCCTGACCATTGACGTTGACACCAACGGCGACGGCGTCCTGGACGGCACCGAGGAAATGACATTCAGGGTCCTGACCGGCAACATACCCGACTGGAGCGTAACCACCACCCCTGACGACGGGACAAGTTGCGGGGATTTTCCAGAGTCGGACTTGCACTGCGATCCCAACGGAATAGGGGATTCTCCGGATCCCCTCGCGGACGCCGGCTGGTACGCCGACTTCATAGATTCCGGGGAGCGAATGATCAGTAGTCCTCTTATTCGTCTTGGGCTCCTTTCTTACATTACATTCGTGCCCCAGGAGTCTCCATGCGGCGGGGAGGGATATTCCTTTCCAACCCTTGCCAATGCGTGTACCGGAGGGAATTACGGGGAAGCGGTGTTCGACATAAGCCAGGACCGCATAATCGACGAGCATGACCTGATTGACATCGGGGATGAAAACGACCCTGTTCTGGTGGCCCCGTCCTCCCGGAAATTCACCGGCAGGCTCCAGCCTCCGGCCATAGTGCGGATGCCCGGAGGCTACGGCATGAGCAGGGATAAATACTTCATGAGTTCATCCCTGGGAGAAATAGTTACACAGACTGTAAAGTCGCCCAGGATTGGAATCATATACTGGAAAGACATGATGCATGACTGACAGGCTCACTCCCGAGCTCCCATTAAGATCTTCTCCAAGGAGGGACCATAGTGAATATCCTAAAGAGTCACCGTCTTATCCCGGCGCTGATGATTGCATTCATGCTGCAGGCCTCTTTTTTTCCTGCATGGGCGGGGGTGTGCGAAGAAGGATATCCCTTGCCCGAGCTCCACACTGATCAGTTCCGGGGAGAGGGCCGGATCGACCACATCGAGGAAGGCCATATGGTTATTGAAGACAGGGTTTTTCAACTCACTCCCGAAACCGAGTATTTCACGCATGTCATGGGCAGGGGATCTGTTCATCTTTTTCATGAGGGCATGGCGGTAGGATTCATCAGCAACGGAGAGATGGAAGTCCTGATTCTCTGGCTGAAAAAATAGATGCGAGAGGGGCGAGGGCCGCCTAGTCTTGATTATAAGGCAAACCGCTTTTCATAGACCCGATCACCCTTTATTCAGGAACCCTCCTCAAATTATATCCTCCATCTTTTCAATGTGTTGTCATGCACTTCCCGAAAAATTGAGCGTCCCGGTTTGACAAAGTGGATATAAACTGATA
>LQBI01000020.1 GCA_002030045.1 Candidatus Aegiribacteria sp. MLS_C
CTAATAGTCCTCTTATGCCTTAGACCTGCAATAATCTGCCATATTGTATAACCACGGAAGGATCAGTAGGGTATCATGAAGATTCCCAATAGTTATGCATTGCCAGTTCCGATTCCCGCCTGTGCTTGGCAAGAACACCCCTGTAGTAATCGATCCTGCCTCCCCAACCCCCATTGCTCGAGAATAGCAGAAGCGCTGCCCATGCTAGAAGAGTCGATGGACCAGCTATCGTGAACCGGTTTCTCCTGGCCGCAAGCAGCAGCATGAAGATGCAGGAGACCGAGAGCAGCAGCCCGATGATACCTCCAAAGAGCCAAGTCGAGTGGTGCCCCCGGAGAATCATGGAAACGCCTATGCTGAATTGCGGCAGTGGAATTGGCTGTTCAACTGGATGTACAGGCTGGTGGATCTCTCCGAATGTCCCTATGAGAGCGATGAATATCGATGGAAGGATCGGAACAGCTGAAAAAATAAAGGCTCCTGCGGTCTCGTCCTGAGAATCGGGACAATCCAACAGCAATGAAGGGAATGACCTGAATGAGATGCCTTGGCCCGTATGCCCACCCTCCGGAAGACATGTTATAGGTCGAGAAAAGAAGGATGTACGAGATTGTGATCAGAGGCAGCGGATCTATCTCAAGGATGGATACAGATCTGCGGTCAATGAAGAAGCCGATGAAACCCGGGATCACCCAGGGCATGTAGAACAGGAAACCTCTCTCCGGTAACATCTGCTGCAAAGGATGTCAGGACCGTCTTGTCACAGTAGTAGTGTCCTTCGTGGAAGGCCCGGTCATTCGTGAGATCGGCGTACTGGTCTATCGCTATGGTTCCGTTCTCGATGACCTGTCTGGTCAGGACCCATCTTATAACGACGTTGTCATAGGGATGGGGATGGAAGACCCAGAAGGAGCAGCAGCGTCTGCAGAATGGCCATTGATGGAAACCGGGTCCTTATCTTTGTAAGTATATTCAGCTTCACCTGCTTTCCAGAATGATCAGTGACTGATATAAATTGATGACCCGGCATTGGCAAACCTAAGTGGTGGAGGTTACTCTGGAAACGGCTCCAAGGATCTTACAGACTGTCTGGCTGGTCACAAGGATAGCCGCAGTATGGTTCGCCTTTCATGGCATGGGAGTACTGGCGAGGGCCAGGCTGCTTCGAGGCAGGCACCTTGAAGGATTACCATCACTGGTTCTTGGGATCATGGGTCTGGTCGTCCTCACTCTGGTGCTGTCGCTGATGCAGCTACTGACTAGATGGTTCCTTCCCTTCGTCATCATGAGTGCAGCAGCCTATGGTGTTCTCGACCTTCATCGCAGGCGCCGTTATGCCTCAGTTTCCGGTCAGCTTCGGTCATGGCTGGCAGTACCGGCGGGCCTGACGCTCGCCGTTCTTCTACTCTCGGACATCTTCCATGCGGCAATCCCGCATGGAATGGTGGATCCCCTCATCACCTACGCCGTACAGCCCGACAGGTGGCTGGACGCCGGTGGGATGTATTTCCTGAGCGAGACCAAGTTCTCTCTGTTTCCTCTAATAGGTGAGATGCTGGCAGTCTGGCCAGCTTCTCTTTCGGAAGGCATGGTCGATCAGCTCATTATCCTTCAGCTCTTCCAGTTCAGTCTCTTGACCGGTTCCTTTCTCATTGCGGTAAGGTTCATGGGACTTGGTTGGAAAGGGGCTGCAACCGTTCTTCTTCTGTGTCTTTCTTCACCGATCCTTGTGAAATGGGGTTCCTGGGCGAAGAATGATATGACGGCACTGTTCATGTCCACGGTTTCCCTCTCTTTTTTCTTCAGGTTCTGGTACTCCGAAAGAAACACCGGAATACCGCTGATCGCCTGGTTCCTGATGGGACTTGCCATTTCTGTGAAGCTTACAGCGGCATTTGCCATGACCGCAGCGATACCCGCAGTATTCATTTGCTCTGGAACAGGGAAGTGGAAGCAGCTTCTCATGGGTCTCGGGGCTATGGCGCTTGTCCCAATGGTCTTCGCCATCAGGAACCTCATGATCACCGGAGAGCCGTTCTACCCCTGGAACTTCCCTTTCTTTTCACCGAACGAGAGCTGGAACATCGAGTCGATACAGGTGCTGGATTCCATAAAGGAACGCGGGAGTGCCTCTTTACTTGACAATCTGGTGCTGCTCATCCGGTCATGGGGCGGAATAGGTATCATCTTCCTGGCAGGTGTGCTGGCAGCGGTCAGGATCGGCTGGAGAAGAGTCCTTCCACCGTTCATCACCGTTGTCATCTACGCCGTAGTCAGCTGTCTCGTCTTCGATCCGATATCCTGGGGAGAGAAGTACGCCATAATACTGCTGCCCTGCATGGCAGCCGTCGGGACATTCTATCTGAGAAAGTGGACGAGAGTGGTACTGCTGATAGTGACGGTTCTTGTCATTATGACTTCGTCCTTTTCGGACAGGGCAGTCTTCATCTGGAACTTCTTCCGGGACCGCAACCCCCTGCAGTTCCAGGGGCTGGATACTCCTCCCGCCATGCCCCTTCATCTGTGGGCGAACGAAAACCTCCCGCAAGGTTCAAGACTCCTGTCGATGTGGAGATACGAGAGGTATTTCTCCGACCATGTGATACTGGTGCTCCAGAACCATCCTGATGGAGTTGAACTGCTGCTTGAGAACTCGCTGGCGGAGGAGTTCGAAATACTGGACAGGATGGGAGTGGACTACCTCTATTTCCATGCTGAAGACCCGATGCCGGGGGATCTTGAGTCACGGATCAGGCTGTTCTCGGCCATAGGCGATGAAGGAAGGATCAGACCGGTGGTGGAGGTTTCCGGATACCTGCTCTGCAGGATAGTGGACCCTGACAGTGAAGACCGTGTGCACCGGGACGTTGATCCTGAGTATGATCCGGTTGGGAGGGAGAGCCTGTCTTGTCCTTCAGATTGAGTTTCATAGGAGCCACATACTCCGGCAACAAGGGAGCCGCCGGTATGCTGCGTGCAGCTGTAGGCTCGCTAATGGAACGGATGCCGGATGATACGGAGTATTCGGTACTGTCACTCTACCCTTCCAGGGACAGGGACCGTAAGCAGTCGGGTGTTCGCATTGTTCCCTGCAGACTGTTACCTCACCTTCTCCTGCTTTCGTCGCTGGCCCTTCTCTACAGGCTGTTCTCCTGGTTCGGTCCGGTGCGCAGGGTCCTGGCCGTGTTCCCGCCGCTGAAGGCGCTTGTCGGATCCGATGTCCTCCTGGACCTCTCGGGAATTTCCTTCGTTGACGGGAGGACCGCCACCCTCTTCTACAACGCGGCGTGCATTCTTCCCGCCATACTCGTCGGCACTCCTGTAATCAAACTCTCTCAGGCGCTGGGGCCCTTCCGCCGCTTCCCCAACAGGCAGCTCGCATCAATACTCCTGAGGAGGATGGAGCACATTTACGCTAGGGGCGCCGGGACCGCTGCCAACCTCCGGGAACTGGGTCTCGAGAACTGGAGTCCGGCACATGACCTGGCCTTTGCTCTCGGACCGGTGGAAACCATTCCCTCGGAAGACCCTCCTGTGATCGGCGTGCTTCCAAGCCGTGTGATGCAGCAGTGCTGTAAAAACAGCGGGATCGAATACCTACGGGTAATGGCCGGAGCCCTGAACGCCTACCTCGAAAAAGACGACAGAGCCCGCGTGGTGGTCATGGCCCACAGCAATCTGGGACCGGACACGGAATCGAGGAACAACGACTACAGGGTTTGCAGGGAACTTCACGGAATGCTGCCGCCGGAGAGGACTGCACTTCTGGTGGAGGACCTTGGCCCGGAGGAACTCAGGGCCGAGATCGGCGGATGCACCGTCTGCATCGCGTCCAGGTTCCACGGGATGATCTCGGCGCTCTGCACCGGTACGCCTGTTCTGGTCACCGCCTGGTCACACAAGTACAGGGAGGTGCTGGAGTCGTTCGAATGTTCGGAATGGGTGGTGGACATGCCGGGGATGACCCAGGAGAACCTTCTCGAGATGCTTCGACGAATCATGGAGAGAAGGGTAACCGTAAGAGAATCCATCCTGCGGCATCTGCCCGCCGTCCGCGAATCCGCCGAGGACCAGCTCAGGGAGGTGTCCCGCCTCATCATGAGCCCGGTCCCGGAGGTTCGGGGAATTGGAAGGACGGCCAGGAGACTCCACGGGGAGTTCTACGCCGGGGTCTTTCGAAGCGGTTGCATCGGGTATTCCATAGCTCCTTCGCTCCGTAGGAACTGCGCCTCGGGAGGTCTTGTCACTTCACTGCTGGCGGGGAGGATGGAGCGAGGCATCACCAGCGGAGCCGTGGTGGCAGGCATGGAATACGGAGAGGACGGTCCGCAACCCGTTTCCCGTCTTGCCACCAGCAGGGAGGAGCTGGAGGGCCTGGCAGGGAGCGTATACACCGATTTCGACCATATCGGAGGTATAAGAAGACTGCTTCATGAGCATGAAGGGACCTACGACCTGGTTGTACTCCCATGCCAGGCCAGAGCCCTGAGGGCGCTGATGGAGAAGGATGCCCTCCTGAGATCCAGGACCGGTCTCCTGATAGGTCTATGGTGCGGTCATGCCACAGGTCCGGGTCTCCTGAGGGACATACTCCGAAGATGGGGTGTGGATGGTGCTGATGTGAAGAGGTTCAGATACAGGAAGGGGCACTGGAGGGGCCGCAGCGTCGTGGAACTGGAGGACGGTTCGCGGATCGAGAGGAGTTTCAGCAGGAACTACGGATTGTTCCAGAACCTCTACGTGGACTGCATGCCCAGATGTCTCTCGTGCACCGATCATTTCGCATCTCAGTCCGATCTCAGTTTCGGTGACTGCTGGATCAGGTCCGAGAAACGCTCCAACATGAAGAAGACCATGGCGGTAGCTTTGACCCCGGAGGGTGAGGCAGTCCTTGAGAGGCTCGGCGAGGACCCGGGTATCGTGATCTCCGGAGTGGATCCGGCCATGGCGGTCCAGGCACAGAAGAGGGCGGTTGTATGGCATACCTACGGATGCGCGGGGAGGTCCTCGCTTTCCCGGCTGTTCGGTATGGATGTATCCTGCGGGCTGGACATACGTCCGAGGATCAACGACCTAGTCTCCGCTTTCATCATACTCTCCACCGTGAAACTCTTCTCGGGTCCCCTGCGGAAGTTCCTCCTGGGCCTTCCATGGTGGGTTCACTATCCGGCCATGGCATTTCAGAAACTGATGCTCAACAGGTGATGATGCAGGTGGTCCGGCGTTCGGTTGATGCTCTCATGAAGAACAGGTTCGTGGGTATCATCATCTTTCTGGCAGTACTCGGGGCTGTGACCCTGTTTGCAGTAAGGTCGATATCCTCGGTTGACATCAACCGCATGAAGGACATCGGACCGGAGTCGTTCCCGCTTCCTCTGGCGCTTGTGATACTGGCGTACCTGAACAGGTTCCTCTTCTGGAACAGGCTTGCCGCAGCCTTCCATCTCAGGGCCAGGTATACAGTGGCAGGCAGAGCCTTCTTCTATTCCATACTCGGTCGCTACGTACCGGGGAAGGCCGGGCTGTTCCTTCTGAGGTTAAGGGCCTACAAGGGCAAGTCGAGAAAAAAGGTAGGTGCCGCGATGATAGCCGAATACATCGCAACGATACTGGCTGCCTGCATACTTGTTCTTGCAGGTTCGATACTCGCTTCCGGCTCCAATCCCCTCCTTACCAGGTGGATACCTCTGGGAGTCGCGGTTCTCTCGGTCCTGATGCTGCACCCCCGCCTGCTCAGACGCATGGTCAATTCCCTTATCGGTCTCACCGGCCGCAGCCATCTGGTGGAGTTCCCGACCGCCGGCAACGTGGCGGTGGTCACCGCCGGATACGGCCTCACGGGGCTTCTTCATGGCATGGCTCTGTTCATGATAATGAGAATGTTCGGGGATATGCCGTTCGAACTGTACCCTGTTGTTACAGGGGCTTATTATACGGCGGGTCTCATAGGCATGGTCGCTTTCTTCGCCCCTGGAGGGCTTGGCGTCAGGGAGGGGGTGCTGTTCCTTCTCCTGCCGGCCTATTCGGACACCGGGGCCGTGGTACTGTCGGCCGCCCTGATGAGGATACTAACGCTGGCAGCGGAGCTTCTTCTTGCCGGTTTCTTCGCGCTTCTTTCCGGAAGGTCTGCCGGTGATCTGAATGGAACGGCTCTTCCATCGGATACTGTAGATTGATACTCTAAAAGAAGGAAGACCCTTGGGTACACGTTTCATCGACCTGGTATCGATAGAGGTACATGGGGGTAGCGGGGGGGACGGCATCGTCTCATTCCGCAGGGAGGC
>LQBI01000021.1 GCA_002030045.1 Candidatus Aegiribacteria sp. MLS_C
GGCAAGGTCACGGCGGGTCTTGTGAACTGCTGCCTGAGCCTGGCACTCGTGGGTTTCTGGTACGCCGCCGCAAGGCGGAGGTACGGCGAAGTCCCCTTCCCGAGGTTCATCCTGGTGGCCGTAGGCGGCATGGCACTGGTATACGGACGGATGAACTTCGACGTCACCGCCGCAGCCGCGTCTGCCATGGCGGCATTCCACTTCTTCGAAAAGGACAGGGCGGTCCTGGCCGGAGCCCTCTTCGGGTTCTCCATACTGGTCAGGACCGACAGCTTGCTGCTTCTTCCGCTCTTCCTGAACCGACGCGAGTATCTCATGAAACTTGCGGCGGGAGCGGCGCCGTTCCTGCTGCTGCTTCTCTCCGCCAACTGGTACAGGTTCGGGAGCCCCTTCCTGGACGGCCATTCCCAGGATCCCGCCATAGCCATCGAACCCTTCAGGGGGGGCATTCCCGGGCTTCTGCTCAGCCCGGGCAAGGGCCTCCTCTACTACGCTCCTCTCTGCATCCTGGCGCTGTTCCACCAGGAGGACCGGAGGCTATGGGTTCCCTTCGTCCTCTCGCTGGTATTCCACGGGATGCTCCATGACTGGACCGGAGGTACCGGATGGGGACCCCGTTTCCTGTTCACATCCCTGCCCTTCCTCCTGATCCCGCTGTGCAGGAGGGGAGCTGCGGGTCGGCTGTTCCTGCCGGC
The DNA here is from genome assembly GCA_002030045.1 of Candidatus Aegiribacteria sp. MLS_C. Taxonomy (GTDB): domain Bacteria; phylum Fermentibacterota; class Fermentibacteria; order Fermentibacterales; family JCC-6; genus Aegiribacteria. Next base: position 696 of record LQBI01000021.1, read on the forward strand.
GGCCCTGGCCGGTCTCGCGGTGGCGCTGCCGGCACTATGGAGCAACCCCAGCCACATAGAACAGACCGCCGGGGCCGACCTCTTCGACGATCCGACCAGGCAGGCGGTGATATGGGAATTCACCTCCTCGCCACTCTTCCTCTCCTTCGGCAGGCTCATCCGGGGAGCCCCGGACATCGCGGGCGTCTACGCGGCCGATCAGGCAGGGATACCCCGCTGGACCGGGGCGGCCCTCCAGTTCCTGGCCGGACTCTCGCTGGCCGCCGCGGGGATATGGAGCCTGAGGCGGAGGGGATCGCCCGCCGGAGCCGGGTCGTGAAGGTACTGCACCTGTCGCCGCAGGACTACACGGGCACCATCGGCCTGTTCGTCAGGGGGCACAGGGCGCTGGGCCACGAGAGCCGGATGGTGACCTTCTACCCGGCCCCCAACCGCTATCCCGAGGACATCTGCCTCGACCTGCCCTTCGTAGGCGCCCAGCGCTGGCTGCTGTGGCTCAAGAGGCTCGTCAGGGCCGGAAGCCTCAGGGTCCCCTATACCGGCACCAGGGAGAGGATATTCTGGAGACCGAGTCCCGTCGAGAAGCTGCTCCTGGCGTTCAGGGACAGGGTGTGGAGGTCCAGGGTGGACTGGGCTGCCCGCGAGTACGGTCTGTGGGAATTCGACATCTACCACCTGGAGGGAGGGATGAGCTTCTACCGGGACGGCAGGGACGTCAGGATGCTCAAGGAGGCCGGCAGGAAGATAGTCTCGTACTACCACGGGCTCGGCCTGAGGATGAGGGGGGCCATCACCCCCGTCTGGGAAGCCACCGACCTCAACCTGACCTGCGAGTTCGACCTCTACATGAGATATCCCGAGGTGGACTACCTCTTCCTTCCCTTCGACCCCTCGATGATGCCGCCTGCGAACCCTCCCGGAGGGGAGAGGATAAGGATCTGCCACGCGCCGAGGATAAGGTCCGTCAAGGGGACGGAACTCATCCTGGCAGCCGTGGAGGACCTCTCAAGGGACCTTCCGGTGGAGATGGTGCTGATAGAGAAGATGCCCAACGCGGAGGCCCTTAGGCTGAAAGCCACATGCCACATAGCCGTGGACCAGGTAGCCGACGGCGACATGGGCTACGGGGTCAACTCCCTGGAGAGCCTCTCCATGGGAATAGCCACAGTTACGAACCTCTCCGAAGCCTACAGGGAGTTCATTCCCGACCACCCCTTCTTCCTGACCACGCCGGACACCCTCAGGCGGGACCTGAGGGAACTGGTTCTCGACACCGACCTGAGGAGGGCCCACGCGGAGGCCGGACCGGCCTGGATCCGCAGGCGCCACGACTGGCTTTCCGTCGCCCGTCAGCTCCACTCCATCTACAGGAGGATGGGATGGGAGACGGAATGACGGCGCACGGCCACAGCAGGGACCTTTCGCGGGAGACCCTGATGTACTCCCTTGCGATGGTGTTCAGCGGGCTGGTCCAGGTGGCCTTCCTTCCCTTCATGTCCGTCTTCCTCTCCGCCGAGGAAGCCGGAGAGCTGGGAACCCTCCGGATCATTGCGGAGGCCATCGCCGGCATTGTCGTCCTCGGCCTCCCCACAGCCCTGATAAGGGCCTGGCAGCACAGCACGGCCCACAGGGCCATACTGGTCAGGGCCCTGACCTTCCCCCTGGTCCCCACCCTTGCGATGGTCCTGCTGGTGTTCCTCCTCAGGGGGTTCCTGGTGTCGTCCCTCAGCCTGGAGCACTCCGGCTACCTTGTCCACGCGGTGCTGCTGGGCGCCGGAATAGCGTACTCACAGATAGCGCTCTCCCTCCCCCGGGCCGAAGGGCTGGCGGGGAGCTATCTGGCGATGCAGCTGGCCAGGGGCCTTGCCGCCCTCGGAGCCCTTGCGCTGCTCCTCTACATGACCGACATAGCACCGGTGCCCTCCTTCATGACCGCCAGGTGGGGACCCTCGATCCTCCTGGCGGTCTTCGCCGCGCTGATGATGTGGCGCAGGACATCCGGCACATCCGGCGACGCGGGTGAAGCCGCCCTTACCAGGGAGATACTCGGCTTCAGCATTCCCCTCGTCCCGGCCACCCTCTCCATGATAGTCCTCTCGTCGGCGGACATGTTCATGCTCCGGAGCATCCATCCGGACCTGGCCCAGAGCGGTTACTACGAGTGGGCCAGCAGGGCGGGGCTCACGATGATGCCCATGGTCATGGGCTTCAACATGGCCTGGAAGAGGTTCATCTTCAGGAAGAAGGACACGGGGGGCACCCTGGGGGAGCTGGGCAGGGCCGGTCTGCTCTTCATGGTGATGGTCAACTGGTCATCCCTGGTCCTCGCCATGTCGGCAGCCTGGCTGGTTCCCCTGGTGGGAGGGCCCGACTACCTCCCCGCAGCCGGCGTGCTTCCTACCCTGGCGGGTGCCGGCGCACTGTACGGGCTCTTCCTCATCTCCCAGACCGGATGCCTGCTAACGGGACAGACAAGGTTCATCGCCTGGATGACGCTGTTCGGGGCCCTTCTCAACATAGGTTTCAACTTCCGGCTCATACCCGTCGCAGGGGCCCTGGGGGCCGCCTTCGCAACGCTGGCCACCAACCTGTTCATGTCGCTGAGCCTGTTCTGGCTGGGCAGGAATGTCTTCCCCATCAGCTTCCCGGTGGTCCTGCTCACGGCGATTGCACCGGTGGCCTACGGTCCCCTGGGGAACCTTCCGCCCATGTGGAGGACCGTCGCCGTAATTGCCGGGACACTGGTGACGGTGACCGTCATCGGCCATCTCAGGAAAGCCGGAACCAGGCTCAGGGAGGTCGGGGCATGACGGACCCGGTTATCTCCGTTCAGATACCCGTGAGGAACGGCGGCGAGGCCTTCAGGACATGCCTGAAGAGCCTGTCCGTCCAGGATACGGGCGGTTCCCCCTGGGAGCTGCTCATAGTCGATGACGGCAGCGCGACCCCTGTCGAGGAGGATTTCGGCGGGGACCTCCCGGATTTGGCGCAGGTCAGGGTAATCCGGCTCGAGGGCCCCGGCAACAGACCGGCGGCCCGCAACGCCGCCTGGAAGGCTGCCCGTGCCCCCCTGTCACTTCTCTCCGACGGCGACATCCTCTTTCCGGAGGGCGTTCTCCTGCGGCACCTGGAAGCCCACTCGGTGAGCGGCCGGGACGCGGTCATGGGATCCAGGGTCAACGCCTGGAGGGAGGATGCGACCCCCTGGCAGCGGTGGTTCGATTCGAGGGCCATGGGAGGAATGCCTCCGGGCAACTTTCCGGGAAGGTACTTCATCACCGGGAACCTGAGCATCCGCACGGAATCGCTGCGGACCGCCGGGGGTTTCGACCCGGCCATGGACCGCTACGGCGGCGAGGACACCGAACTGGGGCTGAGGCTGGAGAAGATGGGCTGCGCCATGCACTGGGAACCCTCCTTGGAGGTTCTGCATCTCGACACGGTGACGGTGCGCCAGCATTCGAGGAAGATGCTGGAGTACGGCAGTTCCGGCCTCCGCTACACCATAGACAAGCACGGAGGGGCAGACGGACTGCTGGGCAGCCGATGGGTCAGGCCTCTCACCGCCGGACCCGTTTCCCCCTCCACCCTTGCCATGCGGGTCGTGTGCCTGATCGCCCTCACACCTCCCGTCTACAGGATCGTCCTGAGGTGGATGGAGAGGGTGGGCAGACCTTCCTTCCTCTTCACCTATCTATCGGTAGGAGCATGCCTCATGGGCCTGAAGGGTATGGAAGTCGATGTCTGAAGGACGGCTGGCGGAACTTCTGCGGCGGGAACTGCATGGTCCGGTGGGAACGGTGGACCTGGGGCGTCTCACCACCTGGAGGACCGGCGGTCCGGCACTGGCGGCTGCGGTCTCCTCCGTTGCAGAACTCTCCTTCGTCCTGAGAGCATGTGCGGACATGGAGGTCCCCTGGTTCGTGCTCGGGCTGGGCTCCAACATCCTTGCGTCGGACTCCGGCTGCCGCCGGCTGGTCATCAGGCTTTCGGGGGCGATGCGGTCCCATTCATGGTCGGACCGGGACGGCGTCCCGGTACTTCGATGCGGGGCAGGCGCCCATCTCCCTTCCCTCTCCGGCGCCGCATGCACCAGGGGAGCCGCCGGACTGGAGTTCGCCGTCGGCATACCGGGCACTGTGGGCGGCGCGGTCTTCATGAACGCCGGGGCTTACGGAGGCTCGATGTCCATGCTGGTCTCGGCGGTGACGGTCCTGGACAGCGATGGGCGGCAGCGTATTATTCCCGTTGAGGAATGCGGTTTCGATTACAGACGAAGCAGGTTCCAGGAGGAGAGGACGGTCATCGCGGAGACCGAGCTGAGGCTCGAGCCGGGGGATCCCTCCGAACTCAGGTCGGAGGCGAGACGGGTCCTGGAGCTTCGAAGGAGCAGGTTCCCGCTGGATCTTCCGAACGCCGGCAGCGTGTTCAGGAAGCCCTTCGGGGAAGCAGCCCCGGGCAGACTGATAGAGGATGCAGGTCTCAAGGGCAGGAGGGAGGGGGGCGCCATGGTCTCACCGTTGCATGCGAATTTCATAGTCAATACCGGGAACGCCACCTCCGCGGACATACGCAGGCTCATCGACCTGGTCAGGGACGCTGTCTACCGTAACAGCGGGGTCATTCTGGAGGAGGAGATAAGGTATCTCGGATGGAGCTGCGATGAATGACGGCAGGGCTCCTGAAGGCCGCGAACCACGCGGTCCGCTGCTGGTGACCGGAGCGGGGGGATTCGTGGGTCCCTATCTGATGCGCGAGCTGGGCATGGGGCCCGGTGACTATGCCGCGGACCTGAACGATTCCTTCGAGGCCCCGCCCGGAGTGAGGAAGCTGGCCTGGGAGCTGCCCTCCCCGCCGCCGGATGGACTGGGCCCGGTGGAGGCCGTCGTCCATCTTGCCGCCGTCAGCTCCGTGGCCCTTTCCCTGGACGGGATGAGGAGGGCCTACGAGGTCAACCTCATGGGGACCCTCTCCCTCCTGGAATGGACGGCCGAGCACTCGCCGGGGGCCAGGTTCCTCCTGGTCAGTTCGTCCGAGGTCTACAGGCCCTCGGAAGGTCTCCTTGAGGAGAGTTCCCCGCTGGGGCCGGTGAATCCCTACGGTGTGACAAAGGCGGCCTGCGAGCTGGCGGCATTCCAGATGGCGGGCAGCCTCGACATCGACCTCGTGGTCGCCAGGCCCTTCCCCCATTTCGGCCCCGGCCAGGAGCCGGTCTTCGCCCTGCCCGCCTTCTGCAGGAGGATAATCGAAGCCTCCAGGACCGGCGCTGGGAGCATGAGGGTCGGAAACCTGAGCCCGGTGAGGGACTATCTCTTTGTGACCGACGTGGCGGTGGCCTACCGCCGCATGCTGGCGGACGGGCTCCCGGGAGGCATATACAACGTGTGCACCGGAAAAGGCGTCAGCATGGAGGAGATGGTCCGCTCCCTGATGGATATCGCCGGGGTACATCTCGAGCTGGAGGTGGACCCGAGTCTGTTCAGGCCTGTGGACGTGGTCTTCCAGGTGGGCGATCCCTCCGGGATCGAGGCTCTGGGAT
>LQBI01000022.1 GCA_002030045.1 Candidatus Aegiribacteria sp. MLS_C
AGATAGGAGTCTACCTACCCAAGGGAGGCATAGGCAAGACTACCACGGCCATTAACCTGGCCGCCAGGGATAGCACAGGCCGGCGAAACGGGGGGCAATTCGTGCCGCAGGTATCTGAAAGACGTTTTGCCCATAGAGGGCCGTTTCCGTGCGTCCTGATGACAGACGACCTCAGAAGGTTAATCCATGGAGGCCCCAGAACAGAGGTTAATCCATGAAGACCTGCGGAGACTTCGGGGGCACTACCAGAGCCGGGAGATCCTGCCGAAACCCGGCAGGATTCAAGACAGACCACCAGGGAGAAGGTAAATGCCACCTTCATGGAGGAGCCGCCAGGGGCAGGCCTATCAAGCATGGGAGATATGCCAAGAAAACCAGCAGACAGCTGAGGGACAAGATAGAGGCCCACCTTGAGAACCCCAGGCCCCTGGACCTGTCTGAAGAGCTGGCCCTCCTCAGGGCCCTGGCAGACTACCTCCTGGAGTCCCTGGGGGAGACCGGGGATATGGGGCCAGACCTGGGCCCCATCCTCTCTGCCGTGGACAGGATCAGGCAGACGGTAGACACTGTCAGTAAGATCCAGGCCAGAGAGGCCCTGACCGCTCAGGAGACCGTCCTGGTAGCAGCTACCCTGGCAGACATACTGAAAAAGAACATAGAGGATGAGGATACCCTCAGGCATGTCCTGGGGGAGCTCCGGGTCAGGCTTTGCCCCTCTTTGACGGTTTAATATCCATAATATCACCATGTGTGACAGCATATTTGAGTCCAATATATCCAATTGATAGTCTATAATATGAGGGGGCTTGTGTCACTCAGAGCGCAAATTGTGTCACTTAAAGCGCGGCCCCCCCCTGTATATTATTATCCATCATGCACATAGAGCCCCAAAAACCTGCTAAGTATTCTTAAGAATAAGAGAAAGACCCAGCTGCCTCTTATAAAATCGGCAGCTTGAGGGTCTTTTTTAGCACCAGGAGAAGAGCAGCGGCAGCCCCGTGAGGGTCTAATATACCATATATGTATTGAATATGTGGTATACACTTGACAATAGTACATTGATAACCTATATTCATGTATACCGAAGGGAGAGAAAATGAAAGAGCAGACACTCCCGGCTGTCTCAAGTAACCAGGAGATCATAACCCGGGCAGATATGGAGATCCTCCTGGAGGGGTTCATATCAGCTCAGGACTGCTCTGCCTCCAGCAAGAGAACATATGCCAGGCAGGTCAGGCAGTATCTGGTATGGCTCGAGGAGACCGGCAGGGCTCAGAGAATGAGTACCCTCTCCAGGCAGGATATACTGGACTACAAGCAGTACCTCAGGGAGGACAGGGACCTCAAGGTCTATACCGTCAATGGATACCTGACGGCCATAAAGAAGCTCTATGCCTGGCTGGAGTCTGAGAAGATTTACCCCAACATAGCCGGGGGGGTCAAGGGCTACAGAAAGCCCAGGGGCCATAGGAAAGACTGCCTGACAGCAGACCAGCTCCAGAAGGCCCTGGGGATCCTGGACAGGTCCAGGCTGGAGGGCATGAGGGACTATGCCATATTCAACCTCATGGCCAGGACGGGCCTGAGAGACATAGAGGTCAGCAGGACCCTGGTGGGAGACATGAGAACAGAATCGGGCCAGGCGGTCCTCTGGGTCCAGGGCAAGGGCAGAGAGCTCAAGGATGAGTATGTAGTCCTGACCCGGGAGGCCATGGATCCCATCCTCGACTATCTACAGACCAGAGGGGCAACCTCTGAGGAGGATCCTCTCTTCTGCTCCCATGCCAACAGGAACAGGGGGGAGGGCCTGACCCCCAGAAGTATCAGCAGATTGATAAAGAGAATACTCAAGCAGATAGGCCTGGGAGACCCCAGGCACACTGCCCATAGCCTGAGGCATACTGCCATTACCCTGGCTATCCTGGGAGGGGCTCAGCCTACCCAGGTCCAGGCAATGGCCAGGCATTCAGACCCCAGGACTACAATGGGCTATTACCATAACCTCAACAGGATAGAAGAGGCTGCCGAGAAGAATATCCGGTTCTGATCCTGAGAAGGGAGTAGAGAGATGAACGAGAGGGAAGCGGCCCGGGAGATTGTCGGCCAGATGAGCATAGATGATCGTAAGTACTTTTCCCGGCAGGCCTGGAGAGAGAGTATAGATAACATGTGCCAGGGGGACTGGGAGCACCTTGACCCGGCTGGAATACTTGAGGCCATTGCGGAGCTACTCGAGCCTCCCTTCTTTATCATAGAGGCCCACGGCTACACCGGCCTCCTGACGGACTGTGCTGTCTGGGGAGACATATCCCCCGACGCTACATATGAAACCGGGGCCGATGCCCAGGAGATAGCTGACTCCCTCTCAGACGGCCTGGCCAATGTGGCAGACCCCAGCCGGTTTGCAGATGTTGAGTTCAGGGTTGTAAGGGGATACAAATACTGAGCCGATAACAAACCAAGAGAGGAGGAAAATGAAAGGAGCCGTGAGATGGACAATGAAAGCAGGGTCAGGCTGACAGGACTCTGGGAGCAGACGAGCAAGTCAGGTAACAAGTACCTGAAGGGGGCAGTCAGCCCCAGCTCTGTCCTGCTGATACTGAAGAATACCTACAAGCAGAAAGAGGGAGAGCCTGACTTCGTAGCCTACCTGGTGCCCCCTATGGCTGAGCTCCGAGGAGAATAATGGCTGAAATAGAAGAGATATTCCAGACCCTCCTGGAGAGGGACTATGCTGAGGAGCTCTTCAGAGACCTGGGCCCCTCGAGGGACGATACAAAGAACAACAGAAAGGCCTCCTGTCCCTTCTGCCAGGGCAATGACTTCAGCTTTTCAACAGCTGAGGCTGTCTATCACTGCTTCAATTGTGGAGAGTCGGGGAGCTGGATACACTACCTGGAAAGGGCCCGGGGCATGAGTACGGCAGAGGCCATATCCTACCTGGCTGAGGAGGCCGGCCTCTCCAGCTCGGTAGATACGGGAGCCTATCAGAAGAAGAGAAAGAAACAGGACCTCCTGGAGGCTGCCCTGGCCTATTGCAGAGAGGCTCTGTTTCAGGAGCAGGGCAGCAGGGTTCTGGCCTACCTCGAGGGTAGAGGATACTCTCCAGAAGAGGCCAGGGGTATGGGCCTGGGGGCTCTGGGCAATTATCAGGATATGACAGCAGACCTCAGGAGAAAAGGCTATACAGACCAGGAGATCCAGGGGGCTGGACTCCATGAGGACCTTCACCCTCTGGTAATGGCCTGGAGAGACACGGCAGGCAGGCCCACGGGCATTATAAGCAGGGCCATAGTAGAGACAGAACCCAAGTATCTTTACTCCAGAGGACTGAGCAAAGAGACCCCCCTGGGTATCCACAAGGCCAGAAGATCAGAGAGGGCCATACTGGTAGAGGGCCCCCTTGACCAGGCATACCTGGAGGCTCAGGGGCTCCCGGCGGTAGCCCTGGGTCAGGCAGGACCGAGCAGGGACACGATACGGGCCCTGGAGAAAACCTCATGCAGAGAGGTCCTTCTGGCTCTGGATAATGATGAGGCAGGCAGAGAAGGGACCCGGGCAGCCCTCAGAAGCCTGAGGAGCTCGAGGCTCAGGGCCTATGTGATTACCCTCCCCGAGGGGTACAAGGACCCTGACCAGCTGATAAGGGAGAAGGGCCTCGAGGACTTCAGGACCTGCCTCAAGCGGGCAAAGAGAGGGGGGGTCTGGTATCTTGAGCAGCTGGCTTCTCAATTCAATATGCTGGACATACCAGAACCCAGGGAGGTTGACGGCTTCATGGAGGAGGCCCTCCCGGCCCTGGCTGTCCTCGAGGATCCATTAGGGGCAAGGGACTACAGAAGGACGCTCCAGGATCTGACCGGCCTCTCAGAGCAGGACCTGAATACCATGCTGGAAAAGCACAGGGCAGAGCTGGAGAGGGAGAGGCTCCACAACAGGAGCAGGGACCTCGAGAAAGCCCTGGGCTCAGGAGATCTGGAGAGGTCTGCCCAGATAGCCCGGGAAATCCAGGCGGGGGCCTCGGGGTCAACGGCCAGGGGGCTCCCTGTCTATACCCTGGACCAGCTACAGGAGGACCTGCAAAGTAACCGGGAGCTGGGGCTCCAGACAGGCTGGAGGGACCTGGACAGGATAGCCAGGATACAGAGAGGGGCCCTTACTGTAGTAGCCGGCAGGACCAGACACGGCAAGACAGCCTTCATGCTCAATCTCCTCAGGCAATGGCTGGAGCTCTACCCAGATAGATCCTTCATATTCGCAACCTATGAAGAGAGCCCCAGACCCATCTTTATTAAGCTGCTTATGAGCCAGGCCAACGAATACCCCCCCGGGAGAGGCCCCCAGGATAGCAAATTCATGGCCCAGGCTTACCGGGAGTACCTACGGCAGGAGCCAGGGCAGCTTAAATCCACAGATCAGGCCATTGCATACCTGAAGAGGGCCATGGAGGAGGGCAGGCTCCTGATAGTACCTGCCCACCAGCACAAGGCCCCCGAGCTGGCAGACAATATCAGAAGGCTGGACCTTGAGTACCCTCTGGGGGGGGTCTTTGTGGACTACCTCCAGATAGTGCCCATTTCGGGCAGCTCAAAGGAGGCCCGATACCAGGAGCTCCAGAGGATAGCCCGGGCCCTGGTGGAGCTGGGAGTCTCTGAGGACATACCTGTAGTAGCGGGGGCCCAGATCAGAAGGCCCACGGGAGGCAGCAAGCTCAAGGCCGGGGCCGTAACCCTGGAGAGCCTCAGGGAGTCTGGGGATATAGAGCAAGAGGCCAACATGGTAATAGGCCTCTTCAATGAAGCGGTAGAAGAGGACCAGGATACCGAGGACTCCCTCAGAAGCTATGAAACAGAGACGGACCTGGCAGTCAAGATACTGAAGGCCAGGGACCAGGGGCAGGGAGACTGCACCCTCCATTACAACATGGCCCTCTGCCACATATCAGACCAGGAGGCATGATGAGCACGAAAATAGGAGATACCGAGGTATACACTGTAGAGGAGCTGGCAAAGCTCCTGGAGACTACAGAGCATACCGTCAGGAGGTGGATCAAGGAGGAGAAGTTCACGGCCACAAAGCTGGGCCGTAGATACTACATACTGGCTGAGTCCGTAGAGGAGTATCTGAGGCAGGAGGGTTCTGTCAATGGGTAAGAGGCTCATTGTCCATAAAGATAGCATTACGGACAATGAAAACCCCTGGGGTAAGCAGGACAAGAAGAGGGCCTTCAGAAACGGCCCTCTGAGGCCGGAACGCAAGCCGGGCCATACTCTAGCACCTGGCACCGAAGCGAAAGAACGCCAGGCTACAAGCGGGCCAGGTATCTACGGCGGGAAACAGTTCCCGCAGATTTGCGGGAAGGGATCGATCCCCGTGACCGGTTCCGGCAGATTTGCGGGAAGGGGTTGCCCCTGCTGGGGTTTGTCTCTTGGGGGTTTGTCTCTTGGGGTTTGTCTCTTGGGGTTACCTGCATGGGTTAAGCCAGAATCGACCCCCTTCATGGGGTCCCTGCGGATCCGGTAGATCCATGGGGTCCCTCATGGCATACCTGCCAAAACTGCTCAGGACGCACGGAAACGGCCCTCTATGGGCAAAACGTCTTTCAAGGTACTTGCGGCACGAATTGCCCCCCGTTTCGCCGGCCTGTGCTATCCCTGGCGGCCAGAAGGGACCATACCACAAAGGGGGGAACAGCCCAGTCAACCAGGACCAGGGCAACCAGGGACCAGCGTAAGGGGGTGCAGTACGTGTTCTAAGTCATTGCCCTGTATGGCGTATGGTTGCTACCTGAATCATGCGAAACGGAAGGACAATTGACCGGCCAGCTCGCTGAATTGAACAAATTGTGCGGCGACGTTGAGGAATTGAGACTTCAGGCCTTCGATTGACCCGGAAAGTTCATGTTTCAGTTACGGTATTACGATAATCAAGAACCGGTTGGGTCTGGGCTAGAGTCTAGGGCATAAAAGAAGGCGGGTATTTTTCATATCCGGCCGCACGCGTAAGGGCATGTCTGATATGATTATCCGACTCTCAAAAAATTATCACAAGGCCCTCAAACGCCCTCGATTTTCACGTCCAAAG
>LQBI01000023.1 GCA_002030045.1 Candidatus Aegiribacteria sp. MLS_C
AGGTATGAAAGAGATCAAGGTCTACCTACCGGAGGACATGCTGGCGGCCGTTGACGACTGCGCGGCGGACCAGACCCGGGACCGGTCAAACCTTATCAGGCACGCGCTGAAGGGCTACCTGTCGAGATATGGGTACAAAACACCTGAGACCGTAGAAAACCCGTTGCATGTACATGCACGGGGGTCTGAGGGGAAAAATCAATGATATTTGGGGAGGAGAACACTGTGGAAGAAAAAACTGGACAGACGAGAGTGAGGATCGCGTACAAGATCAGCGAAGGAGCGGAGATCGCATGAACGCACTACTCGGGGGCCTGGTAGCTTTCATTCTGATGGCTATTCCTTTTGCGCTTTTCATGGCCGGAGTGTTCGCCATGATCGAGAAAGACAGGGATCGGAAGAATGGCAGATAAAGCATGGAAGCAGTTCGAGCGCCGGGTCTCCGAGTTCTTCGGGGGACGGAGGAATCCGCTCTCCGGGGGAAACGGTAAACACACCCGGGCCGATGTCATCCACCCCACGCTCTTCGTCGAGTGCAAACAGCGCAAGGCTCACTCGGTATTGAGGACATGGGACGAAGCGGCGGATCAGGCGAAAGCGGAAGGGAAAATCCCCGTCGTTGCCTTGAGCGAGAAGGGACGACCGGGGTTCTGGATACTTTGCAAACAGACGGACTTTTTAGCGATAGCGCTGGAAATGTCGGTGAAACATCCGACGGAGGGGAACGATCCCGAAACGGAATAATTGACGGACGAGGGGGTGCCGGGCTGGGTAGACGGCTCGGTGCCTCCTCCGGGCACCTTTGGCCGGGAGGGTCTACCAGGGGGGTTTACCTCCTTTACCTCCTGCCTCCCGGCCTTTTTTTCTACCCGGAGGGGAGATGGAAAACGGAAAAGCATTACAGGTCATAGACAGATACGGGAAGACCGGCCTTGTCTATGCCAGAAAAGAAGAGATCGAGGCGGTGAGCGAGCAGTACGAGTCCATCGTGACTGTGCTGGAGCTTGGCCCCGATGAGTTCATTCACGTGGGCGGGGGGAATTACTACCCGCTCAAGAGTGCCACAAACAAGATCAGCGACGCCTCAGGCGTATCGTTCACGGAGAACTGCGGCACCCGGGAAGAGGGGAACTTTCAGACCGTCGAGGTCGTCAAGAAAGAAGGAATCCTCCAGGTTACCGGAGACTATGCCGTCATCGGATGGGCGCGGGGCTATCGGCTGAAACCGGACGGCACCAGGCGCATGTCATTAGTCTGCGAGTATGCGTTCAACGTAGTCGATCGGTGCAACATGGACATCCTCAACGATAAGAAAGATCGGTATACCACGGTAGCCGACATCAGGCGGCACCTGTTGGAGCTCAAGAAATTCGCAACACAGAGAGCATCTACCGGCGCCGAACTGCGGGTAGTCCGTGAGCTGGTCGGCATGCCCACCGCTTTCAAGGAATCCGACACGAAGAAGCCTATCGTCCTCTCACAGACGGTAGAGAGTACCAAGTTCAAGGTCGGGATAGCCCGGGAGATCATGAAGACCCCGGACGGCCGTCAGGCGGTTGTCAACGCCCTCTTCGGGACGACTACAGCCCTCTATGGTCCTCAGGGACAAGTGAGCGCTCCTGTGGACGTCACACCCTCACCACAGGCCATAGAAGCCCCGGAGGAAGAACCGGATATCTTTGCGGAACCCGAAACGGACGTCATCGCCGATCTCAAGGCTAAGCTGGAGGAATGGCTGTCCTCCGATGCAGTACAGAACCCCAAGAACCGGGAAGGGATTCAGGCACTCATCGACAACGAGGATGCCACAGAAGACGAGATCCGGCGGGTACTTGAGCACCTGGCGAAAACGTTAGGCGGTGCGGCATGAAGATCATAAGCACAGCAGACCTGCACTACGACAGGGACAGACAGGCGGAGTTTTTTGCCTCCGCCAATGCACTGCTTGACGCGGCGAAATTCCACACCCCGGATCTGATCACCATCGCCGGGGACATCTTCGACAGGGCAACGAATAACACCCGGTCATCGGGATTCCCCGAGTTGATCGAATGGTTCCGGGATCTTGCGAGCATCGCCCCGGTGGCCGTTATATACGGCACGCCTACCCATGACATACCCGGGAGCCTGGACTTCCTCGAACGGATCGAGGCGAGACATGACATCGTTATCTGCCGGCCGAATCAGACATTTGTGCTGGACGATGATAATGTCGTCACACCTTTTGAGGCGGAGAATCCCCGCCTCCTCATCCTCGGCATCCCCGAAGTATCGAAAGGCTGGCTACTGGCGAACAAAGACGACCTCAGTGGAGACACCACCGAGGCCGTCAAGGGGGCAATGAGATCGTACCTGCTGGGCCTGGCAGCTATCAGACAGGAGTTCTCAAGCATTCCCTGCGTCGTACTCTACCACGGAGCAATCCGGGGGGCAAGGCTGTCGGACACTCAGACACTCCCACCCGGCGGTATCGAGGTTGGAATAGATGACCTTGCCCAGATCGGGGCGGATTACTACTCCTGCGGACACATCCACATGCGGCAGGACCTTCCCGGTCTACCCGGACGGTATGAGGGATCGATCTATCCCAAGACATGGGGCGAGCTGGAGCAGAAGGCTTTCTCCGTCGTCGAGTTCGGCGGAGATCAGGAGGCGGTCAACTATCCCCACCCGCCACGGAAAAAGATGTCCGTTAAAATCGGTGACGAAATATCGGAAGAAGACGTGGCCGGGTATCAGGTATGGGTAGAAAAGACAGTACCGGCGGGAACACCCGTCGATACGGGAACCGCCCTTGAGTATCTGTATAAGCTCGGAGCCCTTTCCGGCTCCCGGTATACCACCAGGACAACCCACGACGAGACCACCCGGGCGAAAGAGATAACCGAGGCCACCTCTACCTACGGCAAGGTACGGGTGTGGGCCGAGAATACCGGCGTCGCTATCCCGGCGGATACGGAAGAGAAGATCCACGCCCTCGATGCTGAGAGCGAGCGGAAAGGACTCCTCCATCAGCCGAGGCGGTGGAGACTGGACCGGCTGGAACTCCGGGGTGCTATCGGGCTGTGGAAGGGGCAGAAGAAGGAAGAGGTCGTCATCGACTTCGAGAACCTCGACCCGGGAACGATAGCCCTTCTCGGTGACAACGGAGCCGGTAAGTCAACTATCGTCAAGAACTGCAACCCCTACCCGGAACCTATTGGCGGGGAACGGAAGTACCAGGACCTCTTCTATCTGCGCGATTCATACTCGGCTACCTACTGGACGGATATGGTCTCGGGACTCAAGTACAAAGCCATCAAGCAGATTGACGGGAAGAATTCCAGCGGTAAAGCGGAGTTTTTCCTCTACCGGCTGAACGGGGACGGCTGGGAACCCTACGACGAAGAGGCAACCAGTGGACGGAAAGCCGGGTATGAAGCGGCGGTGATGGAGCTCTTCGGCACTCCCGAGATATTCACCCGGAGCGCCTACATCGCACAGGGCGGGGCGGATATGCCGAACACCCCGAAGGGCCGGAAAGAATTCTTCAACGAGCTCCTGGGCAACGAGTACCTCGAAGTCATGAGCCAGAGCGCCAAGAGCAGGGCGGACGGGATCGAGAGAGAGATCGACTCTACCACCGGCAGGATCGAGGGGCTCAGGTATGGGCTGGATCAGGATGGGGTACTCCTGACCACCAAGACAGCCAAGACCATCGAGATGGAAGAGGAGAAGGCAACACTCCGGGGGCTGGAAGAATCCGGCAAACTGGCAAAGGAACAACTCGAAACACTCAAAAAGGAGCAGCAGGAAAATGAATCAATTCGACACCAGATCAGAACACTGGAAGGAACTATCTCGGATACTCGGAATCAAATCGCTGGACTGGAAAAGCAGATTGTTTCTTTTAAGGAGACATTGCAGGGAATACCGGCTGCAGAGAAGGCTCTCGCGGATGATGAGGAAAGAAGAGCGGAACTGGAACGGGCGCAAAGTGATAAGGCTGCCCTTGAAGCTCGGAACCTCGAAGCTAGAGAGAGACATGCTCAAGCTCTGGAAGCAGTACGACTGAAGAGGGCGGAAGCCCGGGAAGCATACGATGAAGCCGATGCCAGGGTAAAAAGCATCGATCTGGATATAAAAGCTCTGGAGAGTGAGAAGTCGGCGCTGGAGCAGAAAAAGACTGTCATCGATACACCATGTCCTAAGTGTGGATACCTTGCGCCGAATGTGGCGGCTCAGCTGCTATACATAGACGAGCGGCTCGAAGAGATAGTGGGAGACCTTTCCCATGCTCACGAAGAGATGAGCATGGCATTAACGGAAAAAGCCGCCACCTCGGAAGAACTCGAGGCCATCATAGACCCGGAACCGCCGGAGTATGAGACCTACATCATGCCGGAGATTGAAGCCTTGAGCCCCGAGCAGAGGCATGCGTTACAAAACAAGATCGAAGCCGGTAGGAATGCAACGGCACAGATCGACGCCAAGGAAGAACAGATCCGGCAGCTCAAGGAAAAGCTCAACACCACCCGGGGAGACCTCGAAGCGGCGAAAGCTCAAGAGGACGTATTCATTGACGGAAAAGTCAAGGAAGCGGAGAAGGAATACGAAGCCCTGCGGGAAAGTTATTCGTCATGCTCCGGATCGATCAAAGCCCTGGAAGCAGAGATCACCGGCCTTGAAAAGCAACTGGCGGACATCGAGAAACGCCGGGAAGAAATCAAGCGGCTTGAGGATGAGATCGGCACGAAGCGGACCGACCTCGATACCTGGCGCTTTATCCAGAAGGCTCTCGGGCGGGACGGGGTCCAGGCCCTTGAGCTGGATGCCCTTGCTCCCTCTATCGCCGAGGTGGCGAACAGGCTCCTCCAGCGGGCTTACGGTCCACGGTTTGAGATAGAGTTCCGCACAACCCGGGACGCGGGGACAGGCAAGAACCGTCACCAGGTGGAGGACTTCGAGATCTACGTCCACGACCACGAAGAAGCCGAGCCGTCCCTCCAGGTGCAGACCCTCGGGACGATGAGCGGCGGCGAACGGGTGTGGATCATGAAAGCCCTGTGTGATGCCTTCGGGATCGTCAGGGAAAAGAATACTGGCCTGCAGTACATGACCACCTTTCAGGACGAAGCAGACGGGGCCTTGAGCCCTGAGAAAAAGCACCTCTACCTCCAGATGGTCGAGGCGGCTCATGCGGAAAGTGGACGGCATCATACCGTCTACATCACCCACGACAGCGGGATACAGGATGCGATCCCGCAGCAGATCAAGGTAAGTGAGCTTTAAGAAAGTATGACAGTCGGGAAAGACCGGCAACCAGTGAGGCCGCAAGGGCGGCAATTATCGTGGACAGCATGGTGGGCGCACGGTAAACCCCTCCGGGTCAACGCCGGACACTGGTTTGAAGGCACACAAAGGCGGATGAACTAAAGCCGTATCGGAAAGCCTTAATTGCCTGCTTCAGCACGGAACAAAAACCGGCAGGCTTATAGAGCTGATACCGAGCTACCGGGGAATCAGGTGGCAATTGTGGTAGGACATGAACAGAGATGAGTCCAAAGGATAATGAACACGGCTTATCACATCGACGGGATTGAGCCTTGAAAGGATCGGGCCACGTTAAATCACCGGTCCCATTATTTTTAAGGAGGAA
>LQBI01000024.1 GCA_002030045.1 Candidatus Aegiribacteria sp. MLS_C
ACGCTGTCTATCGAGACGCCGTCACCGGGTCTCCAGAGCACAGCGCCTATGGAGAGGGTGAGCTGGAAGGAATCGCTGCCTGTCCCGACTGTTATCTCCGAGACCACCCTGCGCAGCCTCCTTATCACCAGGCTTGTGTCCCCCTCGGTTTCGGGGAGCACCACCAGGAACTCGTCACCGCAGTAGCGGATAATGGTGTCGCTCTTCCTGAGAGCCCCGTTCAGAACCCCGGCGACGGCCTTCAGCACTTCGTCGCCCTTCTGGTGGCCGAACCTGTCGTTGACCTCCTTGAAGCGGTCGATGTCTATCATGACTATGCCTATGGAATGCTGGTAGCGGCTGGCCCTCTCCATTTCCTGCTGTATCACCTGGTCAAAGTAGTTCCTGTTGAAGAGACCCGTCAGCGGGTCGTGTATCGCCTGGTCCCTCAGCTCCATCAGGAGCCGTATCCTTTTTACCGCCTCGGATGTGTAGCTGAGGAGCAGTTCGAGCAGGCTTGCCTGTTCGTCGTCGAATATTCGCTCATCACAGTAGAAAGCCGTGAAGACACCGTACTGGCCGACCGGGGACGCAACCAGGAGGCTGTAGTCTCTGTCTCCGGTCTCAAGTGCGAGTCCCTTTTCTCCCCTGCTGTCTGCCCTGATGGTACGACGTTCCATGTATGCCCTGCCGGGAAGGTCCCTTCCAGGTACGAAGCGGTGGTTCTTCAGAGCCTGTTCGAGGCCGGGATCGGAGAAGGCAACTGGCTGCAGCCTGTCCTTGCGTACCATGGAGATGGAGGAGAGGGGTAGATCCAGTATGCTGCAGGCAGCTTCGAGAGTGATCCTGAAGGACTGATCCTCGGAAGAACAGGAATCCAGTTCCCTGGCAGTGATGTGGAGCTGCTCTATCCGCCATCTGGAACGGGCCAGCTTCTCCAGGGCACGTTTCCTGTCCGATATGTCCCTGTATATGCCGTAGTAGCCTTCCCTGGAACCGTCCACCGATATCGGCGAGGCAAGGACGGATACGTCTACAAGGGTCCCGTCCTTCCTGCGCCGCTTCGTTTCCGTGAGCTGCTTCTTCCCCGAGACCACCAAGCGGGTGATTTCCCTTGCCTCGGCGTTGAAGTCGTCCGGAGCTATGAGATCGTCGATGTTCCTGCCGACAGCTTCCTCCGATGGGTAGCCGAACAGGTTCTCGAATTCCCTGTTGGCCTTTCTGATGATACCTTCGTTGTCCACCAGGACTATGGCCTCCTGGAGACTCTCGAACAGGTGTTCAAGGTGGGCCTTCTCGTGTCTCAGGAGGGCTTCAGCACGCTTGCGCTCTGAGATGTCCCTGTAGATCCCGTAATGTCCTATCTGAGAGTCTTTCACCGAAACCGGGGCGGCCAGTACGGATACGTCTATCAGATTGCCGTCCCGGTGGCGTCTCCTTGTCTCGACTAGCGTCTTGCCTCCGGAGAGGACCGATCGGGTTATCTCCCTCGCCTCATCCTTCAGCTCCCCCGGAGCCACCAGCTCGTCGATGTTCCTTCCCAGTATCTCCTTCTCCCCGTATCCGAAGAGGTTCTCGAACTCCCTGTTGGCCCTACTTATCATCCCTTCGTTGTCGACGAGCACGATGGCTTCCTGTATTCCCTCGAAGAGGTTCTCCAGGTGAGCCTTCTCCTCCTCCAGCGCCCTGGCGAGGTCTTCGGGTCGCTTGTCGCGTTCCGCTGATACCATGCTTGCTCCCTCCGTAGGCCTGCGTCAGCAGATGAATGGTCAGGCGCCGTCGAAGAATGGTACGCGAATGAAAGGCAACGCCTGAACAGAAAGATGTGCAGGCGGTAGGTGCGTGTCAAAGCCGGAGACGGGTAATCCCTGCTGGTAATCGCAGAGTTTGGTCCCAAGGGTTTTCCATGCAGGGCCCACTGTGGGAATCATGGCTGTTTACGGGCAGGCATCGGTTGCTGAAGCAAATCCGTTCAAGCACCTAACTACGGGCGTGGTCACCTCAGGCGGGTCTGACCTCAGTATCCCTCGGGGTCAGAGTTCCAGTTCGAAGACCGGCCATTCGTCTTCGTAGAAGTAGACGGAGTCACCGGGCTGTCCCCATATCAGGGTCAGGGTGCAGAAGAAGGTGGAATCGGTCACCAGTCTTAGGTCCCATGTGTCGCGGGTGTTCAGGGGCTTCCTGCAGACCATGGTGCTGTCGCCTTCGTGGATGCCCCAGAAGACAGCGTCCACGTTGTTGGTGCCTCCCAGGGAATCGTCTGGCTGAAGGGGTATGGACTGCTGAAGGGGTACATCCCCCTTGCCGTAGGGGTACCAGTACTCGTACCAGTCATCGGTCTCCAGCTGGCCGGTGTACGTGATCATCCTGCTGGCGTCCAGCACATGGGATTCGGGGTGGTCGTTGTAGATAACGTCCAGGGAGACAACGTCGGGCATGTCCTCTGTCCACCTTCCGGGGAGTTCCCGGGGCTGGACCGCCATGAAGTAGATCGAATCCCCGCTCACCGCATAGCTTATCTCCAGAATACCGGCGAACCACTCGTCCACGAGGTTCCAGGAGAGATCCTCCCAGTAATGGTGTTCCGGCACAGGCCCGGTGCTGTCCCCGCATGCCGTCGCAAGACTGAGGATAGCTGCCGCTGCCGCTGCAGCTGGATTCCGTCTCATCAGTGACTCCTTCCGAAAACACCGGGCAGGCCGACTCCCCACCCGGCAAGCTTCCACAAGGCTCTAGCCGGAATTAGAGCCTCGAGTTCCTGAAGGTCGGGGATCGACCGGGTGTTGACAAGAAGACAGTTGTGAAGATGTTGTAGGGGATTTGCGAACATGTGCGAACATATTCGGAGGGACAAATGAGCACCGAGGTATACTGGTTCTCGGGCACGGGCAACTCGCTTCACGCAGCAAGGAGGATCGCCGAAGGGCTGGGCGACTCGGAACTCGTACCGATCGCCGGGTCAGTGGGCGGTGTTGAAGCTCTGCCGGAGAGGCTCGGGCTGGTCTTCCCGGTCTACGCCTGGGGACCACCGTCAATAGTGGCGGATTTCATCGAGGAAATGCCTGCGGGAAGTCCCGAGTACGTCTTTGCCGTCGCCACATGCGGCGCATCCGCAGGTTCCGCCATGTCCATCACGAGGCGCCTGCTGAAGAAGCGGGGAATATCTCTTGATGCGGAGCTGACGGTGAAGATGGTGGGAAACTACCCGCCCATGGGAGGTGCTCCCGGACCCGAGAAGGCCGGGAAGCGGCTTGAAGAGGCCGAGAAGGATCTGGACGCCGTGGTCGGAAGACTGAAGGACGGTTTCAGGGGAAGGCAGGGGGGGACGAATCCCTTCTTCCGGGTCCTCGGCAGGGTGGTATACCCTCTCTTCAGGAAGCACGTATCGGACTCGGCTGGCAGGTTCGCGGCTGACGACAGGTGCACATCCTGCGGGATCTGCGTCAGGTTGTGTCCGGTGTCCAACATCGAACTTGGAGAGGACGGCCGCCCGGTATGGGGAGACCGCTGCCAGCAGTGCTACGCCTGCTTCCACTGGTGCCCGGAGGAGGCCGTGCAGTACGGGAGGAAGACGGCGGACCAGAACAGGTACCATCATCCCGGGGTTTCCCAGGACGACATGCTCGAGCAGGGGGGAGGCGCCTGATGGGAAGAGTGTCGGCGTTCCTGGGGGCGGCCCTGCTGACGGCGTGCGGTGGACCGGCGGAGGAGGCTTCGACAGCTCCTGTAATGGATCCTGACGATCCATACTACTGCCATCCCGACACCATCGCCGGGTGGACGGAATGGGCCGAGGCATCCGACCAGGGACTCTGGGAAGGCGATCCGTCCCACTCGCTCAGGTTCACCTGGCTGCAGTCCTACGGCGGCGACCGGGACATGGACCCGCCGTTCTACTCGATCTGGGAAGGGGCGGTCTCCGGGGACTCACTGTTCATAGCCGACTACGCGGGCTGCCGGGTGGTCTGCATGGACGTGGAAGGAAACGTTCTGTGGACCCGGGGCGAGCAGGGGGAGGGACCGGGGCACTTCGGTTCGCTCTGCAACGTGGCGGTGTCGGACCGTTTCGTTCGTGCCGCCGACGGCATGCTGGACAAGGTGGAGGTCCTGGACAGGTCAGGGCAGCTGCTGCATCTGGTACCCGTTAGCAATCCCACCGACGTCGTGTTCATCGATGATTCGACCTTCGCGGTGCTATCCGCCATCGAGGCCGGGGGCGAGGTGCATTTGTACGACTGTTCCGGCGGGAAGCTCCGCTCCTTCGGGGAGGCGGAGTGGTTCTCGCAGCCCCGGGAGGTTCTCTTCAGGATGCAGGACTCTTACAGCGCGCTGAAGGCGCCGGATTCGGTCCTGCTGGTATCCAGGTGGGACACGTACCACATCTATCCCTTCCACCTTGACGACGGTACCGTGGGCGATGACCTGGCCAGGGTTTACCCGACCGATGTGAAGGAGCCTCAGTTCAGGGCGCAGGGCAACCAGGTCTCCGGAGCCTTCTTCCGCAACATGGGCAAGCTGTTCACGGGCCCCGAGGGAATGCTCAACGTGGAACTCGGCAACTTCTCCGTCAACGGCAACGTGCTGGGCGGCCCCGATTCGGTCTCGGCTCCGGTGAGGCTCATAGACAGGTACGACTGGGACTGGAACTACCTGGACACCTACTGTCTGCCGATGGACGGGGAGATCATCGCATACTCGCCCGAATACGGGATGTTCGCACACGATTACGCCACGGGAGCGCTGGTCAGGTTCAGGGTGGAGACGGGAGAACCCTGAGAAAAGTGTCGGTTCCCGGCAGTTCCGGAGCTGTCATCCGGGCGAAAAACCCCACGCTTAACCCCTGCCGGGTTTCGTCACTGAGTACACCCCGGTTGACACCGTCCGTCGATCTATTCGGCATATGCCGATATCCGATTCGAAACGTATGATATGACAGACGAACCGGAGGCAACGTATCATCTGCGATGGGTGGTTTCCGGTGCGCCGGTTGATTATGCCGGAACATTTCAGTCCCGGCATCGGAACAGGAGAAGGAGATGAACAAGTTCAGGTTCGTTAGAGGGGGCGTGCTGGTCATGCTCCTGACCGTACCTGCCGCCGGGCTGGGCCAGTGGAGCCCGGATTCGCTCCAGAACCTCGCCATATGCGATCTGTCGGGAGAACAGAGCGTATCCAAGATAGCGGCGACTTCCGACGGAGGATGCTTCGTGTCCTGGTTCGATTCCAGGAGCGGGAGCTACTGCATGTACATTCAGAGGCTGGACTCGTTGGGACAGGAGCTGCTGGGGGACGACGGACTCCTGGTAAGCGACCACCCGCAGGAAAGCTGGCTGGTGGACTACGACCTCGCCGTGGACGGTGAAGACAACGCGATCCTGGCCTTCTGCGACATAAGGTACACCGGGGTGTTCAACGTCACCGCATACAAGATAGCCGGCGACGGATCCTTCCTGTGGGGAGACGACGGGATATGCCTCTCGGACACCACGGGAAACTGGTTCGAGGCGGCTCCAAGGATCGCCGTGACCCCCGATGGTAACAGCGTGATATGCTGGGGAAGGTCCGACGCCGAGTTCCAGGTTGTCTTTCAGAAACTGTCGCCTTCGGGGGAGAGACTCTGGGGGGACTACGGCATGATATGGTCCGGCGGCGACGCCGACCTTTCGGCTCCGGTTGTTGTGCCGGCGGGTCAGGACAGCGTGGTGGCACTGTGGAAGAGTTCCACCGGAAGCTTCCCGT
Source organism: Candidatus Aegiribacteria sp. MLS_C (assembly GCA_002030045.1). Lineage (GTDB taxonomy): Bacteria > Fermentibacterota > Fermentibacteria > Fermentibacterales > JCC-6 > Aegiribacteria. Next base: position 5,719 of record LQBI01000024.1, read on the forward strand.
CCCAGGTGACCCACCTCTACACGCAGAAAATGGATGTGTCGGGGGACCTGGTGTGGGGAGACACCTACGTGCTGGTATACGATGGCGGTGCCATCACTCCATGGAACTACCCGGAGATCATACCCGACGGGTCAGGAGGCGCGATCTACGCCTGGTACGATTCGCCGACACTGTCGGACTTCAACGTATGGGTCCAGAGGATGGACGAAGACGGCAACATGCTCTTCCCGATGAACGGGGCGCAGGCCTCCACCAACTCAGCTGACCGCCTGCACATGAACCCTTCCGTTGCCTACTACCCGTCGGATGATGCCACATTCGTACTCTGGGTGGAGACCAACGACAACCAGACGGATTTCGGCGTCTACGGACAGCGGCTTTCGTCGACCGGAGCAAGGGAGTGGGGCGATTCCGGCCTTCAGCTGGTTCCCCTGGGAGGGGACCAGGTCTCCTTCGTTCGTTCACTTTCCCTGGGAGGAGGCATCTACGCCGCATACCTCTCGGGCAGCATGAGCACAGCTCTCAGAGTGGTCAGGCTCCAATACGACGGTAACGTGGAATGGGGGCCGGTCACCCTCTCCGCTTCGTCCCTGGGAGGCAAGGACGACCTGGTGCGATGCGCCGGATACGGCGAGAGCGCACTTTACGCATGGACCGACTACAGGAACGATTACGGGATCTACGCGCAGAACGTGAACCCCAGCGGGACCCTGGGTCCCCAGACAGGGATATCCCTGGAGGTATCGACGACGGGAGCCGCCCTGAGCCTGCTCCCGAACCCTTGCAGCGGATGGGCGACTGTGACCATCGACATTCCGGTAACAAGCCACGTTACCGTTGAGGTCTTCGATCTCTCGGGAAGGATCGTGGAGAGGCTGGCGGACGGCATGCTTGAACGCGGACGCCACAGCGTGAACTGGGACTCGGCGGAAACTCCCGGTGTGTATTTCGTACGTCTCGGAATAGGGAGCCAGGTCATCACCAGGAGGCTGGCCGTACTTTAACAGGGTTCTTACTGTACTGCAGCCAGGCTCGAGGACCCTGCCGCCCAGCCGGGAGGCCGAACCCGGGTAGGAATCCACACCGGCACGGCTTCTGTAGACGGTTCAGGAGTCGTAGAACTCGTAAATACTGTCCTAGTACCTAATTGCAGAAGTTAATGCTATGTGATATATTTGATGGGTCTGTTATATACCCATCAAGGAGGAAGCATGGCTTACACTTCTGCTCCATCGAGAGGTTTCCGACCCCTCTTTCGGGCATGCTTGACACGAATAGCCCTATCTCTATATTACCCGCCGTGATACAGCGTCTTTGAACTGGTCAGGTCCACACCTCTCTTTTTGAGACAGTGTTGCCCCTTTCAGGACAGTCTGATATCAGAAATGCGATTATTCGGGTCGCGGAAGCCGGCTGGTCAATGCCGGGAAAGAGAGCTTCGGCCAGTGCCGGAGCGCCGGGCCCAGCCCGGTCACGGAGGGTTTTCGGACCCTCGGGATAGGAGTTGTTCTTGAATAACAAACTGTTTGTTGGCGGTCTTTCGTGGAGTACCACGGACAAGGAGCTCCGGGAAGCCTTCGAGGCTTACGGCAGCGTTACCGAGGCAAAGGTCATCAAGGAGCGTGATTCCGGCAGGTCACGCGGATTTGGTTTCGTCACCTTCGAGAACGAGGACGATGCCACAGCCGCAGTGGATGCCATGAATGACACGGAACTCGACGGCCGCAACATCAGAGTGGATTTCGCTCACGACAAGCGCTGAATAGCGCACTTTTCCGACAGGGCAGCCCCTGTGGGGCTGCCCTTCTCTTTGAGTCAGCGGACGATACCTGACCGGTGTTCCTAACGGACAGAGTGCAGCGAGAAACAACCATCGAACTGGAGGGAAAGATGAAGAAGACAGCAATGCTGATGCTCCTCACCGCCGCCGGCCTCATGGCCTTCGGCGTGCCGGACGTCCCCGACGTACCCGGCGTTGACATTCCGGAGATCGAGATACCTGGGCTGGACATCCTCGAGGGTGTGCAGATCCAGCTCGACGAACTGATAACGGCCACGGATTCACTGCGATGGCTCATTCCAGAGCTGTCGGCACTTGACGATGTCTCAGCAAAGCTCGACGAACTGGCCGAGACCGATCCAGACGTGCTGGAGCTTCAGGCAAGGGTTGACGGACTGAGGGGTGAACTCGAATCCGCAAGGGCCGAGATCGAGACCCTGACAGGCGGCATCACAGAGGACGTGGAGACGGTACGCACAACTCTCGACACTTTCGTGCAGGGGCTTCCGATACCGTCCGAGTGATCAGCTGACCCGGAACCGCTGGGCAGGCAAAGACCCGGGGGAGGCACGGCCTCCCCCTTTTTTTGTCCACTTCCGCATACGGGAATCGACAGAGAGACATCCGGTGATTATCTAAGCCGAAGCGTACACGGGTCCCCGAAGGCATGCACCGGGTGGCGACATGGTCTTCGGGGTGACTTACCGGAAGGCGGACCGTCATGGGAGGGTTCTTCGGAGTAGTATCCGACAGGGACTGTACTCAGGAGGTTTTCTACGGAACCGACTATCATTCCCATCTGGGAACCATGCGGGGGGGCATGGCCATAAAAGGACGGAACGGGATACATAGAGTTATACATGATATCACCGGAGCCCAGTTCAGGTCGAAGTTCGAGGACGAACTGTCATCCATGGAGGGCAATACCGGGATCGGCGTCATAAGCGACTATGAGGACCAGCCTCTGATAATCGGATCCCATCTTGGACGCTACGCCATCGTCACCGTCGGTTTCATCAATAACATACAGGAGATTGTCAGGAGCGTGTTCAGCTCCAGGTCGGGACACTTTACCGAGATGACCGGAGGAGAGGTTAACCCTACCGAGGTGGTGGCCATGCTCATTGACCAGGAGGACAGTTTCGCAGCCGGTATTGACAGGGCTCAGGATATGATCGAAGGGTCCTGTTCGGCTCTCCTGCTGACGGATGAAGGTATATACGCGGCCAGGGACAGGCTCGGAAGGACTCCAGTGGCGGTTGGCAGGAGGGAGGGGGCAATGGCGGTAACACTTGAGACGTGCGCCTTCCCGAACCTCGATTACGTTTTGGAGAGGGAGCTTGGTCCCGGAGAGGTAGTACTCCTGACGAGGGATGGAGCTAGTACGGTCAGGAAGCCAGGGGACAGGATGAGGATATGCTCATTCCTCTGGGTCTACTACGGTTTTCCCGCATCCAGCTACGAGGGGATCAACGTTGAGGATACAAGGAACAGGTGCGGAGCCTGCCTTGCCAGGCGCGATAATGTGGAAGTGGACATGATAGCCGGAGTACCTGATTCGGGTACCGGACATGCAGTGGGTTACGCAAATGAATCCGGGATCCCTTTCCGGAGGCCTTTTGTGAAGTATACACCCACATGGCCGAGGAGCTTCATGCCCCGGGACCAGTCTACCAGGGACCTTGTCGCAAGGATGAAGCTCATTCCGATAAGGGAAATGATTCAGGACCGGAGGCTCCTGTTCTGCGAGGATTCCATAGTCCGTGGGACTCAGCTCAAGGATACCGTCAGAAGACTGTTCGACTCGGGAGCTTCGGAGATACACATGAGACCCGCCTGTCCTCCACTCGTATTCGGATGCAGGTATCTGAACTTCTCCAGGTCACGTTCAGAGATGGAACTTGCAGGAAGGAGAGCTATTGCCGAACTGGAAGGCGATGCCCGGGAGGTTCCGGCTCAGTACCTGGACCCGAATTCTCAGCAGTATTCCGATATGGTCGATCGTATCCGGCAGAGACTGGGGCTGACAACTCTATCGTACCAGCGTCTCGACGACCTGGTGGAAGCAATAGGTCTGCCCGGTGACAGACTGTGCACCTACTGTTTTGACGGACGGGAATGAACCCTGGATCGGAAGGAACCTGAATGCAGGCTGAATTCTATGCTGTTCTGACGGCATTATGCTGGGCGGTCGGTTCACTGATGGAAAAGACCGGAGTCAGACTGGGGAACCTGACCCCCGTAATGGGTACCGCGGTGAGGGCCTTCTTCAGCCTGTTGCTCCTGACAGTCCTCTCGAGACCTTACTGGGGGGAACTCAGAGGTGCCGGACCCCGGTCCCTGGTTCTGATCGCCGCCGGCGGAGGTTTCCTGGCAGGTGGCCTCGGAATAGTCTTCCTCTATACGGGACTGAAGCACGGCACTCTTTCATCCGTGATGACGATAGCATTCTGCCTCGCTCCGGTCATGGGAGTACTGCTCGGCGTCCTGGTGCTGAGGGAGAAGCTCAGCCCCCTGCAGATGGCGGGAATAGTACTCTGCATAGCCGGCGCGGTGATAACGGTCTTGTCGAGGGATACGGCCGCCTCGAAGGGCGCCGAGGCGTTTACATCGGTTCAGTAGCCCTTATCAAGGTCGACCCTGTCAGGCATGTAACCATGCCTGGCCAGCGAGTTCAGAGACGCGGCAAGGTGTCTGCATCTGCTGCGCTCCAGCGATGGGGACCCGAACCCGCCTCCGATATGGGGGGTCATGACGACGTTCTCCAGCAGCTGGAAATCGAAATCCGCAGGCGGTGTGGAATTCCGCTCCTGCTGCGAGGAGGGGTAGCGGTACCATACGTCCAGTCCGGCGGCACCTATTCTACCCTCGGCCAGGCTCCTGTAGAGAGGTCCCTGCTGGACCAGCTGACCCCTTCCAACGTTGACGAGAACTGATCTCGAGTGCATCATGGCCAGTTCCTCCTCCCCGATCACCCCACGGGTCCGCTGTGTCAGGGGAAGGGCCACCACCAGGAAATCGGTGTCCGGAAGCAGTTCATGGAGGGCTTCGGGAGGATGGACGGGAAGAGTCCCTTGATCCCCTTCACCGGAGGGATCGCGGCGGATTGCCTTTGTACAGGCCCCCATGGCCTTCGCGATCCTTCCCACCGCTCTGCCGACGTGCCCGTATCCCAGCAGGAGCACCCTGCTGCCATTCACGGACATGGTATGCTGCTGCCTGTAGCGGTAGGACCAGTCGCCCATCCTGAGGGCCCTGTCCGAAGAGAGGATGAGCCTGCCGGCCGCTATCATCAGACCTACCGCCAGCTCGGCGGCGAAGGCTGCGTTGTGGTGTATGTTGTGGACCGCGATCCCGGGGTATTCCATCATGAGTTCCCTCGTGGATTCCGGAAGACCGGCCCAGGGGATGAGAAGGTGCGAAAGCCCGGGCGCCGCCTCCAGGAGCTCCCTGCCGGGTCTGCCGCAGACAAGCACGCTGCAGTTCCCGGATATTGAACCGGTCGTGAGCGTCACGCCTTCGTCGAGGAGGGAACTCAGCAGATCCAGGCTCTGCTCTGGCCATTCTCCCTCGAGAAAGACCTCAAGGCTGCCTCTTCCGGCCATCTTGCCTCCATCCAACGAGCGGCGCGGTCCGGGGCAGGGTCCCGCGACATGACCACTGGAACATACCAAAGATAATGAATATGTTGATGTCTGATGGGCTGCTGCCGCAGAAGGGGGGCCCGTCGTACTGAGGCGCACGGGAAGGAGGCTGCTGCGAATGGTACATGGAAGGAACCTCACGGTAAGCACGGAGGGTTTCTCCGACATCGTCAACATAAGCGGCGAGGTGCAGTCAACGGTCACCGACTCCGGTATCGAGGATGGCACGGTCACCGTTTCGGTGGTTGGTTCGACTGCATCGGTCACTACCATCGAGTTCGAGCCGGCCCTTGTGGAAGACATGCGGGAACTGCTGGACAGGATAGTTCCAGGGAACGTAAGGTCGAGGCACTCGGAAACCTGGGGCGACGACAACGGTTTCTCCCACATGAGGGCCTCGCTGCTGGGACCCGGGATCACCCTTCCGGTGGTGGAGGGAAGGGTGCTTACAGGCACCTGGCAGCAGATAGTGCTGGTGGACCATGACAACAGGCCAAGGAAAAGACAGGTTCGAATACAGGTAATGGGTTGAGAGGTTGATGCTCGGGCACACGGTCCTTATTGTACCTCGAGGATTTAAGATACGTGAGAGGAGCGGGCACAGGCAATGTCTGCCCATTCAACGGACAGGTTGACCGTGATGGCAGGATTGATGGCGGTTCTGATCACATCGTCCTGCATTTTCGATTCCGAACCTGCCGAACCGGGCTTCCCCTCGGAGCTTGAGGCCTCGATCTCCTTCGAGGACGTAGGTGCTCCAGCTGCATGCAAGTGCATGCCAAATTCTGATGCTGCTCTGGTCATCGCTGATGACCACATCGGGGTCGTCCAGCTGCAGACCGGCCAGCTTGCCGCATCGTTCGACCTGGGAGTTGCGGTTGACGACATCGCGGACAGCCAGGCCGGGGGTTACGCCTGGGCGTTGGCCGATTCGCTTCTCTACCGCATAGACATTTCGGCTCCCTCGCTGCTCGATCCCGTTCGTCTCGATGGAAGGGGCCTGTACGTCACCGCATCATCCCAGGAGAATGCCGTAATGGTTGTCATGGAGGACGACAGCCTGTTCCGCATGGATGCCGATTCCATTCATGGCTGGACGGTGCCCGGAATTGCCATGAACGGCTGTCAGGGCCTCGAGTACGGTGGAGAGGGCATTCTGTACGCGGTGCTCGGTTCCGAGGGTGCAATAGCCGGTTTCGATACAGGGGACTGGGACGAGATAGGAAGGGTCTCGATTCCGGGAGATGCCATAGACATGTTCCCCGGACCTTCCGGCTACGTTTGCGCCATAGTTGATGGCAGCAACGAACTCTGGTTCATCAGGACAGTTGACTGCAAGCTGTACAGAATGATCACCTTCCCCGAGACGCCGGCCGCAGCCGCATCGATGCCGGATGGAAGCTACGGTTACGGCGCATGCGCCGGGTCAGGCCTGCTGATCGTGGCGGAAAGCGGTCAGGTGGATTTCCGCAGCATGCAGTACGGTGTACCCGCAGGAATTGACATCACACCCGACGGTGAAAGGGCCGTACTCTGCAACGCCGAAACAAGGATGGTCCATGTACTGGCCAGGTGAGCCCGGGATGCCCCGGTGCACAGGGGATGTCAGTCGCTGGGGGGGGGCAGGGACAGCTCCCTGTAGAAGTTCTCCCTCATCACCAGTGCCTTCAGGGTGTCCTCGGAGAGGACGAGAAGGCCCCTTAGGGTCTCCGGGTGGTATACCGGAGTCCCGTCTATATGGGTGATGAGATCACCGGGGCGGAGACCGCAGATCCACGCCCTGCTTCCCGAAACCACGGAGATTATCTGAATGCCCGAAGCCCTTTCACGGGTAAGGGAGATGCTCGAGAGGGCGGTGACTCCGAAGGTGTACTCGGAGAAGTCCCGTTCGAGCATCACGAGCTTCGCCCACATGTACCAGATCTGGCTCGGGTAAAGGACCAGGTAGTCCCTTCCGTCCTCGCCGGGATACTGCCTGGAAGGCCTGATCAGACCCGTTATCAGGCCGAGGTATTCACCTCCCGTGTTGAAGACGGCAGCACCCATGAGGCCCTCCCTGAGTTCCGCCGAAACGAGGAATGAACCGTCGGGGTAGCGCTCAATCGCCCTTCCCCCGACCTCGACCGTACCGCTGAGACCCTGACCTATAATGATAACCGCGTCCCCCGGTTCGGGTACTACTGTGGACGGTTCCCGGTAGCTCACGAATACATCACGGTCGAAGCGCATAATGACTATTCCCAGGTCGGGGGAGAAAACCAGTGAATCGGGTACGATGATACCTTCCGCCGTCTCCAGGGCGATGCTGTCGTCCGGGGAGAAGATGCCGAGGGAGACCGCATGCCTCGGGGAGATCGATACAGCGGTGCAGAGTTCTATGGCGCCGCCGTAGGTCCCTATCCTTACCGTGTGGACATCGGATATTGCCGGAACCGGCTCAGCTGCCCCGAGTGCGGTAAGGATCAGGAGGACAAGGGTCATTTTCCCTCAGAAGGATATCAGGCTCGCCTGCCTGGTGTACTCCGACAGAGGTGCGGTCCTGATACCCGATTTCGAGGAGAGATGCAGTCCTCCCGACTTGGGCTGATAGTCCGCAAGTGTACTGACGGTGGTCTCCACCAGGGATTCACCCGGTGAGGACAGCGGCAGGAGCGTCAGGGCTATCATCAGTATCGCCGCCGCTGCCGGTATCGTCAGGACGGCGCTTCTTCTCCCGAGGCCCGGAGAGCGCCTGTCGGAACCCTCTGCGATCATTCGGCGGACACGGTCCTCAAGGTCCTCCGGAGGTGCAGGAGCCTGAAGCTTCCTGGTCACCCTCGAAATGTCCCGGGACATCTCCAGGGACCTTCTGCAAACACTGCATCCCATGAGATGGAAATCGAGGAGTCTCTTCTGCTCAGGAGTGGCCTCGCCATCCAGAAGGAGGCTTATGTACTTCTGTGCCCTGGAGCAGTTCATCTCCACTCTTCCCATACGTCCCCCAGGAGTTCCCTGAGACGGGCCCTGGCCCTGTTGATCCTCGATTTGACCGTACCGAGCCGAACTCCGAGTATCTCGGATATGTCCTCGTAGGACATCTGTTCAAGTTCGCGGAGTATGAAAGGCTCCCTGTAGTGGGCCGGCAGCTTGTCCACGGCCTCCTCTATGGAAGCCCTCAGTTCCACACGTCCGGCGCTGTAGTGAGGGGCTGTCTTGCTGGAACTGGTCAGGTGGACGTGTTCAAGCGGAACGTTTATCCACCTGGAACGCCTTCGCCACTCCTTCTTCGCAAGGTTGCTGGCTATGGTGAATATCCAGTTTACCAGCTTCCTCCCGGGGTCGAACTTGTCACGGTACCTGTATACCCTGCAGAAGGTCAGCTGGAGCATTTCCTGGGCGTCCTCCTCGTTGCCCAGCATCCTTATGAGCAGGGAGTAGATGGGAGCCTGGAATCGCCTTATCACCTCGGTGAAGGCGTCCTCGTCACCGTTGCAGAGGTCCACCATCAGTTCCGAGTCGGTCCTGGTGTCCTTCTGCGTCCGTCTGGTGGTCACTATTCTGCCGGTCAAGTCATCACGCCCTTCGTTTTCGTCGTCCAGAATCATGACAACCGAACACCATTCTATTCTAGAGGTACTATACCCCGGGGACCCATGTTTGTTCCAGCCGGATTACTTGACCCGGTGGACCTGTGTGACAAAGATAGTGTCTACCATGAAAAAGAAGAAGGCCCCTGCCCGCAGGAGTACGGTCATGCGCATACTGGCCCTGGTGAGGCCATACTGGAAGTGGATGGCCGGGGCCATGCTGTGCATGGTCCTGTTCGCGCTCTTCAGCGGTGCTTCACTCGGCATGATCCTGCCGCTGTTCGACGACGTGCTGACCGTGGACCGCCAGCCCGGGGAGGGGGGCGACCTCCTCCCCCTGCTCCGCGAGAATGCCGGACCCGCATGGGAGACCCTGGGCTCCTCGCTTGTCTCCCTGGACCCCGCCGGGACAGTGGAAGCCGCCACCGGTGTCTTCGAGGGGATACGTGCCACATTCCGCCGGTCGGATCCCTACCAGGTGCTCCTGGCGGTCATCCTCGGCCTCATCCTGCTGGTGGTCCTCAAGAACGTCCTCGGATTCATGCAGATCTTCTTCCTCTCGAGAGCGGAGCAGGGAGTTGTTACCGACGTCCGCAGGAAGCTCTACGACCATCTCCTGGAACTGGACATGGGCTTCTACTCCTCGGCCAGGGCCGGAGACATAATGGCACGCTTCACATCGGACGTCGGCAACATGAACTGGGCCATGACGGAGATGCTCATGAGCGTGCCGCGTCAGGCTGTCCTGCTCCTCGTATACCTGGCCCTGGCGCTCTGGGCCTCATGGAGGCTTGCCCTTATCACGCTCCTGGTGTTCCCTCCTGCGATGCTCTTCATACTGGTACTCAGCAGACGCCTGAGGAGGAAGACCCATGTTTCACAGGAGAGGCTCGCTGATTTCTCATCCATACTTCAGGAGACCCTGTTCGGCATAAGGATAGTGAAGGCATTCTCCATGGAGAGCTTCGAATCCCGCAGGTTCGCCGGAATGCTGGAAGTGCACAGGAAGACCGAGACCTCGCTGCAGAGGGAGAGGGCCTTCGCCAGCCCGGTCACGGAGGTGATGGGCGCCGTGGCCAGCGCCTTCATCATGTGGTACGGAGGAAGGGCCATTCTCTCCGGCGGAGACCTGACCACCGGCAGGTTCCTCGTCTTCCTCGCGGCTGCGCTGTCGATGATGAGCCCGATCAAGATCATCAGCCATGCCAACAGCAGGATTCAGAGCGGTCTGGCCTCCGCCCAGAGGGTCTTCAGACTGATGGACACGGAGCCTTCAGTGGTCGGACCCGAGGTACCGGCCCCGTGGGACGGTTTCTCGGAAGCCATTGAGTTCAGGGACGTGTGCTTCAGCTACGACGGGGTTACAAGGGTCCTGGACAGTGTATCCTTCACCATCCGCAAGGGGGAGATTGTTGCCCTTGTAGGCCCCAGCGGAGGAGGCAAAAGCACCATAGCCGACCTGATACCGAGGTTCTACGATCCGGATTCGGGATCCGTCACCGTCGACGGTCACGATCTCAGGACCGTCGACCTGCAGGCACTCAGGAGGAGCATGGGAATCGTCACGCAGGAGACGGTGCTCTTCAACGACACGGTGAGGAACAATATCGCCTACGGTGCCGAGGATATCCCGGAGGAGAGGATACTGCTTGCCGCCGAGGTGGCAAACGCCATGGAGTTCATAGAGGAGATGCCCCGGGGTCTCGACACGGTCCTGGGCGAGAGGGGCGCGAGGCTGTCCGGAGGACAGAGGCAGAGGATAGCAATAGCCAGGGCTGTACTCAAGGACCCGGACATACTGATATTCGACGAAGCCACATCCGCTCTGGACACCCATTCGGAGAGGATGGTGCAGAAGGCTATAGACGGTCTGGTAAGCGGCAGGACCTCACTTGTGATAGCCCACCGGCTCAGCACCGTAACCAAGGCTACCAGGGTGCTCTACGTGGAGGACGGCAGGATAGTGGAGACCGGCACTCACGAGGAACTCCTGGCCAGGGACGGCAGGTACAGGAAGCTCTATGACCTCCAGTTCAGCACGGGATAGAGGAATAACGGCGGTCCTCCGCCTGCATTCGCTGGGAGACGTCGTCCTGGCACAGCCGGCAGCGGAGGAGCTGGCCGGGAGCGGTCGCGTAAGTTTTGTGACTTCCTCTGAATACTTGCCAGTGGTCCGGCGGATGGAGGGTGTGGAACCTGTGCCGCACAGGCGGAATTCGGGGGCCGCGGGCCTGAGAAGCCTGCTCGGGGAGCTGGCTCCGGAACGGATAGTCGATCTGCAGAACAACCTGACGACGAGGATCGCCACGCTGGGCATGACGGTCAGAGGACGCTTCTCGCTGCAAAGGGGTCTTCGAAAAAAGATACTTGCCGGAGGCGGGGGAACCATGCCTTCCAGGAGGCTGGAGTACCTGAGGGCGGCGGGATTCAGTTCAGGAGATATGCCGGTTCTTTCGAGGAACGGTCCCGGACCGGACAGGCTGACAGTGGGAATAGCCGCCGGCAGCCGCTGGCGTCTCAAGTCGATTCCCGAGGGGGTGATCGCCGAGGCAGCCAGGCTCTTCATCGACCTGCACGGAGCGGAGGTGGTGATAACCGGGGGGCCGGGGGAGGAGGGTACAGTTGCCGGTGTCGCCGCTTCGGTGATGAGGGGCGGAGTCTCCACCTACTGCGGTGAGGACGGTATCGAGGGTCTGATGCGGGTTATCGAGGGTCTCAGTCTGCTGGTTTCGCCGGATTCGGGACCGGCCCACCTCGCCGCCGCCCTCGGAGTTCCGGTCATGGTTGTCTTCACCTCCACTTCGCCGGCACTTGGATTCTGGGAAGACGGTTACGCCTCGTTCTTTTCCTCGGGCAGCCTGGAATGCCGTCCGTGCCACAGGCACGGCGGCCAGGTGTGCAGGAGGGGGGACGAGGAATGCAGGAGAAGCATCGTGCCGCTGGAACTGGTTGATTCAGCCATGGGGATAATGGACCGATGAGCACTCCGATGATGGATCAGTTCCTCGAGATAAAGGCCCTGCATCCCGGCGAGATACTGCTCTTCCGCATGGGCGACTTCTACGAGACCTTCTTCGACGACGCCAGGACGGTATCCAGGGCTCTGGGCATAACCCTCACATCCAGGAGCAGGAGCAGGGAGGACGGTGAGGAGATACCGCTGGCCGGTTTCCCCTACCATGCGCTGGACGGTTACCTTTCCAGACTGATAAGGGCCGGGTACAGGGTCGCAATATGCGAACAGACCGAGGATCCCTCGAAGGCTACCGGGCTGGTCAGGCGGGAGGTCATCGAGGTCATCACCCCCGGTACCCTGGTCAGCGGCTCGGCCCTGGACGAGCGAAGGACCATCCTGCTCTCGTCGGCATTCGTGCTGGAGGGCAGAGGAGGGCTGGCGTTCTGCGACATATCCACCGGTGAGATCGACGCCACCGAGACGGCGGCCGAGCTCCTTACATCCGAGCTGGCCAGGCGGGAACCTTCCGAACTGCTTCTGGCAGAAGGGTCCGGGATCCAGCCCCCCGCCGGATGCGAGGCCACGTTCCTGGAAAAGTGGAAATTCGACGGTGCTGCAGCGGTGTCCGCCGCGGAATCGGTCCTCGGTGTCAGCACGCCGGAGGGTCTGGGAGCATCTTCCGACAGTCCGGCCCTGTCGGCGATGGGGGCACTGCTGGCATACGTAAGGGATACCAAGAGAATGGATGTCTCCCACCTCTGTTTCACCGGGATGTACAGGCGCGAGGACTCGATGATCATCGACAGGGGGAGCGCCAGGGCGCTTGCGATAACCGACGCCCCCGATGGAGAGGAGAGCGCCGTACTGGCCTCGGCCACTGACTGCACCGTCACGGCTGCCGGCTCCAGGGAGTGGAGGAAGTGGCTCGCCGCTCCTTCAAGGAGGATGGAGACCATATTCGGAAGGTACGAAGCCGTCTCCTGGCTGATGGAGGAGCGGGACGTCCTGAAGAGGCTGCGGCGGATGCTCGAGGGAGTGGCCGACCTGCAGAGGCAGGCGGGCAAGCTCGGAACACTGCGGTCCGGACCCAGGGACCTCAGGGCGGTTGCGGACACCCTTTCCACGCTGCCCGGGTTCAGGGCCATCATGGGAGGCTCGAAGAGCGACCTGCTCAGGGAGATGGCGGAGGTTGACACCATGCAGGGAACCGCTTCCAGGATAGACTCGGTACTGTCAGAGGAACCTCCGGTGAAACTGGGCGAAGGCGCATCGATAAGGAAGGGCGTATCCCCGGAACTGGACGAGTACAGGGAGATCAGGTCAGGGGGGCATGACTGGATAAGGTCCAGAAGGGACGAGGAAAGGGAGAGGACCGGCATCCCCAACCTCTCCATAGGGAGCAACAAGGTGTTCGGTTACTACATAGAGGTGTCGAAGAGCCACCTGGACAGGGTCCCGGAGGATTACATACGCAAGCAGACCCTGGTCAACGCAGAGCGGTTCATCACTCCCCAGCTGAAGGAGATGGAGTCGCGTATCTTCAGGGCGGGGGACGAGATCGAGAGACTGGAGAGGGAGATATTCGAGGAACTGAGGTCCGAAGTGGCGGAGGAACTTGCGGGGATAAGGGATGCCGGCAGGATGCTGGCCCGGCTGGACGTCCTCGTATCGCTGGCCGGAATGGCCCTGGACAGGGGTTACGTGAGACCGGCACTGTCGGACCTTCCGGGAATCGAGATAAATGAGGGAAGGCACCCGGTGCTTGAACGGTTACTGCCCCAGGGGGAATGCGTACCCAACAGCATCAGGCTGGACCAGGGAAGGCGGATCCTGATCGTTACCGGACCCAACATGGCTGGCAAGTCGACCTATCTCAGGCAGGCGGCCCTGCTGGTCGTCATGGCCCAGGCGGGTTCCTTCGTTCCGGCCGCATGCATGAGGTTCTCGCCGGTGGACAGGATATTCACCAGGATAGGCTCCTCAGACAGGCTTACCAGAGGACAGTCCACCTTTCTGGTGGAGATGGCGGAAGCCGCCGCCCTCCTCAACTCCAGCACCCCGGAAAGCCTGGCCATACTGGACGAGGTGGGAAGGGGCACAAGTACATACGATGGACTGTCCCTGGCCTGGGCGATGCTGGAGTACCTTCACGACAGCGCCGAGCACAGGCCTCTGGTACTCTTCGCCACGCATTACCACGAGCTGACGGCCCTGGGCAACCTGCTGCCGGCTGCGGCCAACGTTAACGTGAAGGTGATGGACACCGGCGGCAAGGTGGTATTCCTGTACAGGATCGAGGAGGGGAGCACCGACGAGTCATACGGGATCCACGTGGCTTCAATGGCCGGAGTGCCTCCCAGGGTGGTCAGAAGGGCCAGGAAGGTGCTGGCGGACCTGGAGGCGGGCAGGCACCTCATGCCGGGAGGGGGCGGCGAGGACCAGCTGGAACTGGCGCTGGAGCCGGAGAAGCCCGGGGACGATCCGATAGTGGAGAAGCTCAGGGGAATAGATCCGGACGAACTGACTCCCAGAAGGGCCCTGGAGATACTCTACGAACTCCGCGACGGCCTGGAGTAGACTACTCGGTCAACACGAACCGGTGTTCCCAGGAACCCGACGGTGTCCCCAGCACCGCAGCGTAGACCCCCGGAGGGGCAGAGAAGGTGAATACCGTCTCACCTTCCTCGAGGAACCCGCCGTGCAGTTCCTCCAGCAGCCTCCCGGAGATGTCGTAGACCTGAAGGGAGGCATTTCCGCCCTTCGTCATTGAAACCGAGATAGAGGCGCTTCCCGCCGCGGGGTTGCACAGAGTGCCCATCGGTGAGCCGGGTCCGGTGCCTGTACCCTCCCCGATGCCTCCGAAGACCGGTATCATCAGCCTGCTTATGTAGTATTCGCCGTCGGTCCCCAGCCAGCTCCAGTAGACGCGGAAGTCCGGGCTCCAGGTCAGCCCCAGGGATTCCTCGACGGCGAGAGGGCACGGTTCCTGGCCGTACATCACGTAGTCCGAGTCGCCGTAGATCCAGAGGAAGTAGAAATCCCGGCCGTACCTGGTGGTCAGAATTATCCCTGAGGGCTGCGGTCCGAGGGTGGCGAACTCGTTACCCATGAAACCGCTGACCTCTCCCG
This sequence comes from Candidatus Aegiribacteria sp. MLS_C, assembly GCA_002030045.1. Taxonomy (GTDB): domain Bacteria; phylum Fermentibacterota; class Fermentibacteria; order Fermentibacterales; family JCC-6; genus Aegiribacteria. The sequence goes on from LQBI01000024.1 coordinate 20,794, forward strand.
AGACACCGGGGACGGAGTAGACGGAATGGTCGGTGCCGTCGGTCTTCATTCCGTGAAGCTCGTGGGGCTCCCCGCCGCTGATCTCGTAGATGTACCCGGGATACCATCCCGAGTCCATCCCCATGCCTGCGCTTCCCGCAGGGTCCGGGAAGGAGGCCCAGGAGTCCGAGCCGTCGGAGTGGAATATCTGCCCGGATATCTGGTCGTTTATGTAGTACTCCCCCGTTCCCCAGGAATCGTGGGCCACGCCGAAACCCAGCACTCCCTGGGGCAGGTCGATGCTGTCCTGGCAGGAACAGTCAGCCGGGTCCGCCAGGAACAGCTTCCCGTCCAGGTCGCTCCTGAAGATCAGCAGTTGCTGTGACCAGTCGAAGCACATGCCGTTAACCTCGGCGGCGTAGTCTATCAGCCAGGTATCCTCCACGGTGATGTCTATGTCCGGCAAGGACTCCGCCCCGGCGCACTCCGCAGGCGGAGGAACGGAACAGAGAATGGACAACAGGGTCAGACTCATGGTCATCTTCCTACCCCTTTACCAGATCGATAATTCATCGAGTGAATAAGCATTCCCCGATACCGCGAAAAGTAAACAGGTGTTTACATCCATCATACCATCCTGTATGATATGACAGGAAAAATCCATGAGGAGGTTCAAATGCAGATTTCGGGAAGGTATTCCACGGTGCCGTCGCTCGCCGAGATGATGACCATGCACCGGCTGGCTGCTGGCAGAGGCAGATGGGAGGCCACTCCGGAGAGCGGGCTGGAAACGGCTTCTCTGAGCGTCTTCGGGGCCAGGGGCAACAGGTATTCTGTAGTGGTGGTCAAAAAGGGAGCAGTGACCGACAGGCTTGCCGGAAGGAAAGGTGGATGGACCCTGACGGACAGGTGGGAGACAGGCAGCAGGATCAGGTTCCGTCTACTGTGGGCCGCCGATACCGGCGATGACTGCTGCCTGGCACTCTGCGGAAGGGAGGTCCTGGAGGAGTTCAGTACCTCTGCATAGGCGGAGAGTAGACTTCAAGAGCGTCTTGGGCTATCTTCCATCCCGAACGGTGAAGGTTAACCTGCAACCCGGAGGGCTTCCAATAGCAGAGCATCTCGGAGAGGGCCTTTCGGTCATCTTCCCGGCGTACGACGAGGAGGAGAATGTCAGCTTCATGGTCGATACGGTCATGGAGGTCCTTCGAGGGCTTGGCGTACCCGGAGAGGTGATAGTGGTGGATGACGGGTCAAGTGACGATACGGCTGCGGTGACCCGGGAGATATGCGGAAGGGACCCCCGGGTGAAGCTGGTGTCCCACTCATCCAATCTGGGTATCGGAAGGGCCGTTTGGAGCGGTATTCGAGCCTCAACGATGCCCTGGATCTTCTACACCGACTGCGACGGGCAGTTCGACCTGCGCGAGCTGTCCATGCTATGGGACCTCAGGCACGGGGCCGATGTGGTTTCGGGTTTCAGACGGAACAGACAGGACCCGCTGATGCGCCTCCTGTACTCCTTCGCCTACAACTCGCTGGCCTACCTGCTGTTCTGGGGCGGATTCCGCGACGTGGACGCCTCGTTCAAACTGTTCAGGCGCGACATCTTCGGCAGTTTCGATGTCAGGTCCAACTCCAGCGTCGCGGACCTGGAACTGCTGCTGCTTCCCAGAAAGCTGGGAATGAGGGTGGTCCAGGTCCCGGTCTCCCATTTCCCCAGGAGGGCCGGCACCGTATCCTGCGAGAGCTTCCGCAACGGGTTGTTCGCCTGGGTCAGGATAGGCCCGATCGTCGAGATGTTCGTGCAGCTTCTGAAACTCCGTGCAAGGGTGTGGAGGGGAGATGTCAGGAAGAAGGACTGAGGCCCTTCTGGTAACGCCGCTGCCCCCTCTGGAGACGGGACTGGCCACCTACGCCGAAAGGGTACTGAGGAATACCGCAGGGATCATAGACTGGAAAGTGGCCCATACCGGGACGGCTGACACGGCTGTCCTGCCCGAAGGCCCCGAGTATCTTTCCCTGGAGGACCTGCAGGAGGACGGGCTGCCGGCGATAAGGGTATTCCAGGTCGGCAACTCTCCCCACTGCTTCCCTGTGGTAAGGGCTCTGTACAGACTGGGAGGGACTGCGCTGTTCCACGAGACGGTGCTCCATCACATGTTGAGGCACTGCTACCTGGAGGCGGGAATGCTCGAGGAGTACAGGAGGGAACTCCGGTTCTGCTACGGTCCCGCTTCTACAGGGATCGAGAAGGAGCTTTCGAAGTGGCTTCCGGAGCCCGAGTACGATGCGCTGCTGAAGAGCCGTCCGCTTTGCGGAAGGACTGTGGCTGCGTCATCCTCCGCGGTCTGCCTCAACGAGTACGCCGCGGCGGGACTGAGACCGGCGTATCCGCCGGGAGCTGTGATCACCATAGGTCATCCCCTCAGCCCGCTTCCAGGATTGGTACAGATGGACAGACCCTTCTCGCCCTGCATCGGAATGGTGGGAGGCTTCCACCACGGCAGGAACCTGGAAAAGGTCATCGAGGCCATTACGGTTTTCAGGGAGGCCGAAAAAGGGGCGGGTCTCCTTCTGATAGGCGGCGGTTACCCTCCGGGACTACCCGAATGGGTCATGGCTACGGGAAGACTGCCGGAGGCCGATTACCAGAGCAGGATACGGACACTGGACGTCGTGCTGGACATGAGGCACCCGACATGCGGAGAGACATCCGGCAGCCTGCTGGAGGCGATGAGAGCAGGCATACCCTCCATAGTAACCGCTTCCGGATCTTTTCTCAACCTCCCATCCGATGGGGTGATAAGACTGCCACCTGAGAACATTGTCCAGGCACTCCCCGCGGCGCTGGAGATGGTCCTCGGGGACTCCCGGCTGCGGAAGAGGATGTCCCGCGCGTCCATGGAGTACGCAGAGGATACAGGTTCAGCAGAGAGACTCGTACGGGACTGGGAGGGGGTTATCACCGTAGCCGGCCGGTTCGCTCCGGGAAGTTTCGAAGGAGTGAACACCCATTCCCTGGCACCGGCCTGGTCCGAGCCTCCGGAGGGTTTCACCCGTGTAACGGGGACGGGTCCGGTGACATGGGGTTTCGAGGGCAGAGTCTTCATCAGAGGTCCCTCCACGGCATCCCGGGGATACCTCACCGCCTGCGGCAACGGAAATGTGAACGGGACCGCTCTTCCCGGGGAGTTCGAGGTGATGGAATTCGAGGGTAATGACCTGGAGTTCGAAGGGAGCGGGCTTGTCTCCCATGTACTCTGGCGGTGATGCACGCGGGACATTTGCAGCCGTCGCCGGCACCGGTCTGCTCCTGGTCCTGCTGCCCTACGTCATCCTTCTGGCTTCCGACCATACAGGGCTCGTGGGCCTCACTCCCGGCGATCCGGCTGTCAGGTGCGATGCCGACCCATACGAGAACGCATGGCAGTTCTGGTGGGTGGGCAGGGCGCTGGGTGACGGACATGATCCCAGGTGGTGCCCTCTGATCTACTGGCCCGGAGGCGCTTCACTTGCCTACGATCACGTTGGATGGTTCGACACCCTGCTGCTGGGGGCGACCGGCGCCGGCGAAAGGTCTCCCGGGCTTGCGCATACGGTCTCGCTCATGATCGGAACTGTCCTCACCGCCCTCTTCGGCTGGCTGCTGGCCCGTTCCTGGGGCGCCGGAAGGTACGGGGCCCTGTTCACCGCGCTGGCTCTGGCCTGGCTGCCATCCAGGACCGCGCATCTGCTCCAGCACTACCAGGTGGCTAACCTCTGGGCGCTGCCGGCGTCTCTTTGGGCGGCTTCCAGGTTCGTATCGGGAGGAAGGCGCCGATTCGCCTCCGTCTTCCTGCTGGCCGCCCTGGCCGGGGCCCTGGAGAGCCCCTTTATAGTTCTCTTCGTAATCCTGTGCCTTCCAGCCGCGACCTGGCACCTTGGCGGCAGCTGGAGGAGGACCGGGATACTGGCGGCATTCTGGGTCCTGTCCGCTTCTGCGGCAGCACTGTTCCTGCTGTCGGCACCCGGGGAGACCGGTCAGCTGGCGCGCCACTGGAGGGAGGCTGTAATCTGGGCGGCGGAACCTCAGTCATTCCTTCTCCCTTCACCCTTCGGCCCGGCAGGGAGGATACTGGGCATGCCTCTCAGAATGTCCTGGATGACCAACGTCTTCGAGGGAGTGGTGACCCCCGGACTTGTGGTCCTTGTGCTGTTCCTGGTATTTCTCCGAAAGGAGCGCAGATGGGGCACGGCGGCCGTGGTGGCGGCCTTCTGGCTCCTGGCCCTCGGCCCGGAACTGAGGATGCTGGGCAGGCCCCTGGGAATCCCGCTCCCGTTCAGAATCCTGCAGGCCATGCCGCTTGCCGGGGGTATCAGGGCGCCTTCCAGGCTCGCAATTCCCGGATCGGTCATCGCCGCCCTGGGGGCCGGCGTCGCCGTATCCCGGCTGGGCTCTAAATGGAGGTACCCGGCCTTCTTCCTTCTTCTCCTCGAGAATGCACTGCCGTCACTGCCGCTGCTGGACGGCTCGATCCCCGGCGAGTGCGCCGGTCTCCCGGAAGGTTCCGTGGTTCTCGAGGTGCCGGTAGACGCGGGTGTCAGGAGATACTCCTGGTTCCAGACGGAAGCCGGTTACCGCAGGAGGTACGCCTTCATGGCCAGGATGCCGGACATGCCCTGTGAGCAGGAACTCCTGGACAGGGCACTGGATGAAGGGGACGTGATAGTCTACCACCGATGGCTTTACGAGGGGGAGGAACGCGATTCCCTGGACCTTGAGCTGCGGAGGCTCTTCCCATCGGCAATTGATGCCGACAGTGTCTGGATCGGGATGGAGGCAGCCCCTTGAGCTTCAGGGCAGCCTTCGACCTTAGCACCGTGCCGCACGCCCTTGGAGGTGTTTCGGGTTACCTCATGTCACTGGCCGCGGCGCTGCAGGAATCGGCTGGTGAAGCAGGATGCGAACTGGTAACGGTTGACGTACCGGCGGTCCATCCCGGAATACCCGGTCCGGAATTGGCCGCTGTGAGCGTGCCTACGCCTGCTTATCTTAAAGTGCCGTTTATCAGGAGGATACCTCTGAGAAGGGGATGGGAGGAGGAGTCCAGGGCGCGAAGGATAGCCGCCGCTACAGGATATCCCTCGGTCTACCATCACGGCGGGGTTCAGCCAGGTTGTCCTCCGGGAGCCGTCTCGGTGGTCACGGTCTACGACCTCTCTGCCAGGGAACACCCCGAGTGGCACACACCGGAGACCGTGGAGTACTTCCGCATGGAGGAGGGACTCCTGAGGTCCGGGTCCTTCGCATGCGCGATCTCCGCGTGGACGGCGCGAAGGGTTCATGATGCCCTGGAGGTGCCATGGGAGAGGATACTGGCGGCGGGAGGCGCCGCGGCGGACCGTTTCTCACCCGGCTCCCCGTCTTCAGAGGTCATGGAGACCTGCGGCCTCGTTCCGGGACATTACATGCTCCACGTCGGTAATTTCGTGCCCAGGAAGAACATTCCCTTCCTCTGTGATTCTTACATGCGCAGCAGGGAGAGAGGCCTGGAGCTTCCGCTGGTGTTCGTGGGCGCCGGCGGATGGGGCGAGGAGGGACCGGCCGATGGCGAAGGTATACGCATTCTCAGGAACATGCCCGACAGCCACATGCCGGACCTGTACAGGGGTGCCGTTGCATTACTTCTCCCCAGCGAGTGCGAGGGACTGGGGCTTCCGGTCCTCGAGGCGCTTGCCTGCGGGACTCCGGTGATATGCAGCGACGCCGCCGCGCTTCCGGAAACTCTGGACGGATGCGGCCGGCTTCTTCCGGCCGGTGATACGGAAGCCTGGACATCGGCCATGCTGACGCTTGGCGACCCGGCGGAGGTGGAACAGCTCAGGAACATGGCCGCAAAGCACAGGAGGGTCCGCTGGGAATCCGTTGCGAAGACAGTTCTGGACTTCTACCGGAGGATATCCCGGTCATGAGGATACTTCATCTGGTGCACAGGGCATGGCCCTACCACGGAGGAGCCGAGAGGTACGTGATGGAGCACGCCCTGGCCGGGGAGCGGTGGGGGCACAGTTCCGTGGTCTGCACCACGGATGCATGGGACATGTCATGGTTCACCGGAAAGGTCGGCGGTCATATCGAGAGGAGGGAGGACACTCACGAAGGAGTGAGGATAATACGTTTCCCGGTTCGCCATCCTCCCTTCCAGGACATCCTGAGGGGACTGCTGAGGAGGACCGTCAGATGCGGGGAGGACCGGTTCTTCTATCCCAACCCCTTCGTTCCGTCCATGGGCCGATGGCTTGCGGGGGAAAGTGGCTTCGACACCGTTCATACGAACGCGATGCCCTTCATTCTCCACGCGGGGTGGGAACACGCTGTGAAAAGAGGCTGCAGACTGGTCTCCGTCCCCCATGCCAACGTCGGGGAGAAATACAGGAGGACGGATGCTCTGAGGTACTTCGACGGCTGCCAGGCCAGGATTCTGAGGGAAAGCTGTTTCACCGTGGCACAGAGCCGTTTCGAGAGGGACCTCTACCTCGACCTCGGTGTGCCGCCGGAGAGGATACACCTGTCTGGAAGCGGCATCGATCCGAGTGAGTTCACCGGAGCGGACGGGAATAGGGCGAGGAACGGCATGGGACTCGAAGGCCCCATTGTCCTCAGCCTCACCGCGCACTGCTCTGACAGGGGCACCAGGCACATTCTGGAAGCATTCAGGGCAGCGGTGGAAGGCGGGCTTCAGGCGACGCTGGTGCTGGCCGGTCCGGTACTCCCCGACGCCAGGAGGATACTTGAGGAGATGGTCCCCGGGGACGAGGTCCTTGAGAGGAGGGTGGTTGTCACCGGTTATGTAAGGCAGGACAGGAGGATAGATCTCATCAAGGCGGCGGACCTCGTGGTGCTGCCTTCAAGGCTGGACTGCTTCGGAATAGTCCTGCTCGAGGCCTGGATGCTTGAGAGGCCGGTGATAGGCTGCTGGTCGGGTGCCATGCCCGACCTGGTCGAGGAGGGTTCCGACGGGTTCCTGGTCCCCTTCGGCGACCCCGTCACACTGGCCCACAGGATCCGTATTCTGATGGAGAACAGGGAACTGGCGTCCTCCATGGGCGAAAGGGGCAGGAGAAAGGTCGAAGCCTGCTGGACATGGGACAGGATAACCGATGATTTCTACAGGAGGCTGTCCTGCTGCTACGCAGGGGAGGCCGAATCGTGAGATCGGGTATCACCGCGGCCGTTGTCACGTGGAACGCCGCGGGGATCGCAGATGACCTGGTGTCGACCCTGGGACCGCTCATGGACCGATGCCGTGTAGTGGTCTCGGACAACGACTCGACGGACGGTACGCCGGAGATTCTGAGAAACCGGCTTCCCGGGCTTGAGGTACTGCGCAACCGCGCAAACGGCGGGTTCGGTTACGGATGCAACAGGGTCCTCGAATCCTGCGGGACCGAGTACCTTCTTCTTCTCAATGCCGACGCCCGAATAACGCCCTCAGGAGTCGATTCACTGGCCGGTCACCTGGGACGTTTCGGTGGGGCAGGCGGCGTGCAGCCCCTGGTAAGGCTCTGGGGATGGCCGCTCATAACCCTCAGCGCCGGATGCTCGATGACCGGTCACGGGTACGGCTACGACATGGATTTCATGCACTTCGACCCGGCGCCGTCCCGACTGGTGGATGAGGTTCCCTGCATAACTGCGGCACTCTCGCTGTGGAGGACATCGGTCCTGCGGGAGATCGGCGGGTTCGACGAGAGGATGTTCATGTACTTCGAGGACGTGGACCTCGGCCTGAGGGTGAGGGGAACCGGGAGGAGCCTGCTGCTTGCCGGAGACGTGGAGGCGGAGCACGTATCCGGCGCTTCCAGCGGGAGGTCGTCGGCGGAGAGGTGGGAACTGCGGTCCGCCGCATACCTTACGATGAAGTACCTCGGCTCCGGGAAGCTCCCCGCCTACTGGAGGAGGTCCGAGGGCCGCGCCGTTCTGGGACGCTTCCTCAGGTGCAGGCCATGGATGTGGAGACTGAGGGAGGTCATGTCCGCGAGAAAGGCAGGAGGACTGCCGGTAGAACTGCCGGAGGGTGTCATATCCTCGGTCCTGGAACCGAGGCCCCTTCGCATGCCGAACCCCCGTCCGCCAGCGCCATCGTTCAATGAAGGCTTCAATGGCCCGATAAGTGCCGGACCGGGATGGGACGGGGGCAGGACCGGCCCGTGGGGCTTCGGGTGTATCGGCACTGACAAATGCGGAGGAACCCTGGAACTGAAGGTATGCTCTCCCGTGTCGGGAGGGACGGTTGCCCTCTGGTCCGACTCCGCCGTGCTTGACAGGACCTATATCGGCGCAGGAAGAAGGGCGGTCCTGAGGGGGGAACTTCCCGCCGGAGGCCGCAGGGCGTATCTTGTGCCGGACAATGGAGGGCAGACGGTAGAACTGGAGGAAGCGCATATCTAGGACAGCGAAGGTTTGGGTGCCGGTATGCACGGCCGCTGCCGTGCTGCTGTTCATCGGTGCAGGGTGGTACTGCCTGTCCCTCTGTCTTCTGGCCGCCGGCGCAGCGTTCCACAGGGGTGATCCGCAGGTCCGGACGGCGCTGCTGGCACTGGGAGGGTTATCCCTTGTCTCCGGCGGTAACGGCGGTTCCGTGGCATTGGTGACGGCGGCTTCCCTGTCCGGTCTATGGGTATCTGACTCACCGGTTAGCAGGACGGCTTTCGCCGCGTGCGTCATGACCGCTCTTCCGGAGGGTTCCGTGGAAAACCTGGTTCCCCTGCTTCCCTCGGCGGCTCTGGCCATCCCTCTGAGGCGCACATGGCAGAGGGGAGGCCTGATCATGGCCGGAATGGCGTCAGTGATGCTTCTGGGAGGAATACCCGGGGCATCCTCTCCGAATGAGGCCAGAGCCGTTGAGAACGCAGGTACTGCGGCAACCTCCTGGTATCATTCAGTCCCCCTCGACCTGTCTTCGCCGGTGCTGCTGCTGGAAAGGGGCGAGGACGGCGCCGGCATTCTGAGGATCAGGTGCTCTGCGGGAGGGGTCAGGGATGCCGGAACGGTAGCCGCTGTCCTCTCAGGCGGTGAAGAGGTCCTCATCGATATGGGGACGGACACCCTGGAGCTGGCTGCTCCGGAATTCCCGGTAAGGATAGAGATAGTCAGGGACTGGAGACCCTTCAACCACCCGGTGGTCCATTTCCTCGGTGCGGAGGTGCTGAATGCGGATGATTGACGGATTGCCGGACATTCGCCGGGGAAAGGTCTTCCATCTGCTGGGAGCGGCTACCGTGTTCGCCGCATGGAGGTTGACGGGAATGCCCGCCCCTGGCACACTGGGACGCCTGCTCCCACTGGCATGGGCGGTTACGGCCGTGGTGCACGACGGGAGCCGCGAGTCCGCCGCATCCAGGTATCTGCTTGGGCTTTTCCTCCTCCTTTCGTTTGTGTGGACGGTGTCCCCGGTCATTCCGATGCTCGCGGCCGCAATTGCGCTGACGGCTCTCGTGCCATCCCTCCTCAGTGTCTCAGGGAGGCGTTACGGAATTATCATGGCGGTCCTTCCTCTCCTGCCCCTCGTACTGGTCCTGGTTCCGTTCACCGGAGACGAGCCCCACTACGCGAGGATCACCGAATCGCTGTTCCCCGGTAGCGGGGGGGAATTCGCCGCTTTCGCCGCGCAGAGCGGCGACCCGGTGGAGGGCATAAGCCATCATCAGATGCTGTACCCGGTGCTCCTGCTCCCGGGATACCCCCTGGGCATTCAGGGACTCAGGGTCGTGAACCTGGCCTTTGCGGTGGCGGCTGCCTGGATACTATCGCTGCTGCTGCGCGATTCCGGATGCGTTCGATGGGAACGGCTGGCGGTCCTGGGATTGTTCCTTATGCCCGGCGGTGGTGTTCTCGGTCTGGTCTATCCGGGATGGCTGGCTCTGCTGCTCCTCCTCCTCGGAGTCCTCCTTCACAGGAGGCACGGAGGATGGCTGGCGGTATCCGTCGCGGCCCTGCTGCTCGTGCTGCTGAAGATCAGGTTCATCGGCATATCTGCAGGGCTTTTCCTGGCCCTGACGCTTGAATACAGGGGCAGGAGGAGATGGCTGATGCCGCTGGCGTTGTCAGCCGCGGTGGCGGCCGGTCTGCTCTTCGACCTGATAATCCTCGGAGGCAGGGTGTTCTGGGTCCGCTACGGCAACCCGGCCTTCCTGATGACACTTCTGGTACAGCCCCTGTACAGGATGCCGGAGCTGCTGCTCTCGCTCATCGGGACACTGGTCGACATCGAGAGCGGTCTGCTGTGGCGTGCTCCGTGGGTCCTGGCGGCGATGGCGGGGATACCGGTGCTGCGAAGGGAGGATCGAAGTCTCTTCAGATGGCTCGGGCTCCCGGCGATCTGCTACCTCCTGTTCCTGGTATACTGGGCCGGCTACAACTGGAGCGGTTCACCGACCCCCTCCGGAAGAATGCTCCTGCCCGTGCTCCCGCTTCTCATAGCATCGCTGGGAAGGGTCTGGAGTAACCGGGGGACCAGGCTGCTGGTCTGGATATCCGCCGGTATCGCCGCCGCGCACTTCTGCTCCCCCGAACTGAGGTTCAACCATGCTGACGGCATGGACGCGATGGTGAGCCTCCTCGCGGGGCCATCATCCGGTATACACCCGTGGCTTCCGGCCACGGTCAGGGCATCGGTGCCGGTATTCTCCCTCTGGACTGCCGTCGCGGTGTCGATGTCCCTGCTCATATACAGGAACAGCAGGTATTCGGAGACGTTCGCGGCGATTGTCCTCGCTCTGCTGTGCTTCCTGGGGTCGACGACGCGGAGGGTATGGCAGGCCGAGGACCTGCCCCCTTCCATGGTCCACGGATGCAGACCGTATCCCGGGGAGGATGACCCCGAATCCAGGAAGTACTGGATGTTTTCCAGGCAGAGGATGCTTGAGATGGACGAAGAGGGCGACCTGGTCTCGCTTCCGCTTCCCAGTGGCGCGGATACGGTCAGTGTGCGAATAGGCTGCAGGATACCGCCAGGTGCACATCCGGGAGGCATCAGGGCCGCCTGCGGACCCTGGAGCGACACACTGTACGGATCCTCGATACTTCTGGAGCCTCCGAAATGGGCGACTCTCATAAGGGAAGTCAGGCTGGAGCCCAGGCCCGAGAACCTCAGCGGAATGACATGGGAACTCGAAGTTCCCGCAGCCTGCGGAAGCCTTCTGGTTGGAACTGTGGAGGGAAGCGCCGTATACCTCGACTACGTTTCGGTGGGACACTGATACGGTCGGCGCTGCTTGCCTCCCGGCCCCGGCGTCTGCAGTATTGGGAAGGCCTCGAAAAAGAGCGGGAAGGAAAGGGAGAGGGTGTCCAGGAGGTACATAATCGGCGTGGAGCTTCTCACCGGTCTGTCCATCGGGGCGGCGGCGGCCGCCGCCGCAGTAGCCTTCATGACCGCATTCCTGGTGAACCGTGACCTGGACGCTCAGTCGGGACATATGGCGACGGCCACCGCCTTCGCCCTGGCCAGGTCCGTAGAGGGTTCACCGGGGCGAACACTGGAGACGGTGGCGGGACCCCTGGTGGCAAGCGGAAGCATAGACGCGGCGGTGATTGTTGATTCAGCCGGTGTCCTCATGGCGGAATCAGGTCTCGAGGGCGCTGCACTGCCTGTGCCGGGAGAGACGGAGGGATGGTATTTCGTACAGCTCCCCGAAGACGGCGCCATGGTAGGTGTGATGCCCGGCGTATCATCCGTTTCGCCGGTATACAGGGGTCTGATAACGGGGCTGGCCGCACTTACGGCAGCCCTTGCGGTACTGGCGTTCTTCACTCCAAGGTACCTTTCCCGGACCGTGATCACCCCTCTCAGGGAGATACTGGTGGAGGCGGACCGATTCACTACAGGTGGAGGAGTGGACCCGGAAACTGCGGGTGCGTCATTCCACAGGCTGGTGGAGCTGCTCCACGACCGCGAAATGCAGCTGAACGAGATGAGGGAGAAGGCAGAGGAGAGGGCGGACAGGATGGAGATGAGGTCGGCGGCCATTCTATCGGTCCTCGGAAGTGCAGTAACGGCCCTGGACTCGTCGGGAAGGCTGCTCCTCTTCAACCGTCAGTCGGAGGAGATATTCGAACTAGACACCGGGGACGTGGGGAAGCCTTTTCCCTGGGAAAGGACAGAGGCCGGACGGAAACTCCGTCCATTGACCGTGAAGGGCAGCGATGAAGGCTCCTGTTCCGGGGAATTCCAGCTCCCTGCCGGCCCTGCCAGGTCCGAAAGGATCTACAGCGTAGAGATATCAAGGTCCAGCGGAGCCGAGATAGCCGTCCTCGTATCAGACGTGACCCGCATAGGGGAACTGGAGAGACGTATCGCGGACCAGACGGCGATGGCCGACCTTGGAGCTGCTTCGGCCGGAATATCCCACGAGATGGGCAATACCCTCTGCGCGCTCTCGGGATTCGTGGACCTTCTGGCCAGGGGACACTCCGACAGCAGGACCAGGGACATTCTCACCGAGGTGAGACGCGAGGTCGATTCGGCCCAGGCGCTGATCAGCTCCTTCGGCAGCTTCGCCCGGTCCCCCCAGCCCGAGACGGCAATCCTCACCTCCGCCGACCTCTCCGCGGTCATCAGCGAGGCGACGGCTTCATACGTTGACAGGTGCAGGATCGAACCGCCCCCGGAGGGGATCGTCTTCAGCGCCGACGCCAAACTGCTTGCCGCCTGCATAAGGAACCTGGTCCGGAACGCAGTGGAGGCGGGTCCTTCCTTCGGCATCGGGATCGCGGTGATGAGGAACGGTGGTGAACTGGTGATACAGGTGGCCGATGAAGGTCCCGGGCTGTCCGTGGACGCGAACGAACTCTTCAGGCCTTTCCGTTCCACCAAGGACAGGAGCGGAGGGAACATGGGGCTGGGTCTCACCGTCAGCCGCAGAATAATCAGGTCCATGGGGGGTGAGCTCCTGGGCAGGAACATGCCCGGCGGAGGAGCTGTCTTCGAGATAGTGCTTCCTCTTGGAGCATCCGGTGAGGAGGAGGATGGATAGCATACTGCTGGTGGAGGACAAGAGAGCGATGCGCAACATGCTTACCACCGCCCTTCGGGAGGACGGCTGGGAGGTCATACCGGTATCCACGGGAACGGATGCCCTCAGGAAGCTGGAAAATGCTTCGCCATCCGTCGTGCTGAGCGACATATGCCTTCCCGGCGAGGTGAGTGGAATGGACGTCCTGAGGGAATCAAGAAGACTCGACTACGCAGTTCCCGTCATACTGATGACCGCCTTCGGCACGGTGGACCTGGCTGTGGAGGCGATGAAGGATGGGGCCAGGGACTTCATCACGAAACCATTCGACCTGGACGAACTGCTTTCCATGGTGAGAAGGTACTCCCAGTCATCGGGTACGGAGATGGTGGGTTCGTCCGAATCCCTGAAGGCCACCATCAGACGCGCATGCAAGGGGGCTGAAACGGAGATGAACATCCTCCTTCTCGGGGAGAGCGGAACGGGCAAGGAACTCCTCGCGAGGCTGATACACAGGGAGAGCGCGAGACATGACGGCCCCTTCGTTCCCGTGAACTGCGCCGCCATTCCTCCCAACCTCCTCGAGAGTGAACTCTTCGGCGCGGAGAAGGGTGCATACACCGGTGCCGACCAGACACGGCCCGGAAGGTTCGAGCACGCCCAGGGAGGAACGATCTTCCTGGACGAGGTCGGTGACCTCGAGCGGTCGCTGCAGGGGAAGCTGCTGAGGGTCCTTCAGGAGAGGGAATACACGCGGGTTGGAGGTGGCGAGATCCTTCACACCAGCGCCAGGGTCATCTCCGCCAGCAACAGGGACCTGGGGTTCGAGACAGAGGAGGGCAGGTTCAGAGACGATCTCTATTTCAGGATAGGAGAATTCCCGGTAACCATATCCCCGCTGAGGGACAGGGCCGAGGACATACCGGAACTTGCCAGGCATTTCCTTGACACCTCGGGACATGAACGCGTGCAGATCACCGAGAAGGCGATGGAGAAGCTCCTTTCTTACAGATGGCCCGGTAACGTGCGCCAGCTCCGCAGCATACTGCTCAGGGCCGCCGCCCTGGCGGAAGGTGACGTCCTGGATGCCGACGCCCTTGAGATCGAGGACGGCGAAGGAAGCAGGGGGCTCCTGGCGGAGTCTGCAAGGGCAGCCAGGGACAGGGAGATCCAGCTTATTCGAAGGGCGCTTAGGGATACCGGAGGCAACAGGAAGAAGGCGGCGGAGATGCTGAGGGTGAGCTACAGGACCCTGCTCTCGCGCCTGAAGGAACTGGAGATCTGAACTCTCCTGAACTACCGTCGAACCTCTCGACCGCAGTCACCCGAACCGTTGTTTCGCACATCCGCCTGGCGTATAATTGAGCGCCGTTCGCGGTTCGTTCCCCCGTATCCTGGGCCCGAGGGATTTCCCTAGTCCAGTACCGGCCAATTCCGAAAGGAGCCCGTTCCATAGTGATCAGGAGCATGGAGGAGACCTCTCCCGAGGATTACAGAGATATCGGTCTGAAAAGCGGACTGGAGATCCATCAGCAGCTGGACACCGAAAGGAAGCTGTTCTGCCGGTGTCCCGTACTCCCGTACACGGACAGCTTCGATGCGCAGGTTCTCAGGCACATGAGGCCGACCCTTTCTGAGCTGGGCGAGTACGACGGTACGGCCCTGATGGAGTTTAAGACCAGAAAGGACATCGTCTATCAGATAAACAAGAACACGATATGCACCTACGAGATAGACGACACTCCTCCCTTCGAACTCAACAGGCAGGCGCTGGAAATCGGCCTCGAGATTACTATGCTTCTCAACTGCAAGTTGGTAAGCGAGATACATGTCCAGAGGAAGCAGTACCTCGATGGATCGATTCCAGCCGGTTTCCAGAGGACCACGATACTCGGGGTCGACGGCTGGGTCCCCTTCCGCGGCAGGAGGATCGACATAGTCCAGCTGGGACTGGAGGAGGATGCCTGCAGGGAGGTAAGCGACATGGCCCACAGGCGGGTATACCTGACGGACAGACTGGGCATACCCCTCATAGAGACGGTGACCGCACCGCAGATGCGGACCCCGGAGGAGGTGGCCGCCGTTG
The DNA here is from genome assembly GCA_002030045.1 of Candidatus Aegiribacteria sp. MLS_C. Taxonomy (GTDB): domain Bacteria; phylum Fermentibacterota; class Fermentibacteria; order Fermentibacterales; family JCC-6; genus Aegiribacteria. Next base: position 35,855 of record LQBI01000024.1, read on the forward strand.
CCAGGGTCCTCAGCAGACTTGCCAGGTCGTCGGGAAAGGTCAGAAGGGGGATCGGTGCGGCCAGGCAGGATGTCAACGTGTCCGTAAACGGCGGCATGAGGGTGGAGATAAAGGGTGTCGCAAGGATACCCGAGATACCTCTGCTTGTCCACAACGAAGCATTCAGACAGGTTTCGCTGCTTGAGATACGCGAGGAGCTGCTGCGCAGGGGCATTCGGGCGGGAGGTCTGTCCAATGCGGTTCATGACGTTTCTTCCGTACTTCGGGGGACTGCCTACGGTCCGGCAGCCGAAGCGTTGCAGCTTGGTCTAGGCGTTACGGCGGTACTTCTCAGGGGCTTCGCGGGAATACTCTCCACTCCGACCCAGCCGGGCCGGACCTTTGCCGACGAGATATCCGACAGGGTTAGGGTCATCGCATGCCTGGACCGTCTTCCGAACATCCTGCACGACGGTTTTCAGGGCGAGAGCCTGTCGGCATCCGAATGGGACAGGCTGAGAGGGCACGCCGGGGCGGGTCCGAAGGACGCGCTGGTGGTCGTATGGGGCGGTGAGGATGACCTGAGGACCGCAGTCAGCGAGATAGCGATACGTGCAGGTGAAGCGCTCGAGGGAGTCGTCAACGAGACCAGACAGTCCTTTTCCGACGGCACCAACGGTTTTGAGAGGATACTGCCCGGACCGAACAGGATGTACCCCGACACCGACCTGGCTCCCATGGCTATAGGTCACGATCTCATCGAGAGAGTGCGCTCTTCCCTGCCGGAGAGACCCTGGGAGAGAGAGGAAAGGTACGTGACGGCGGGGGTTCCCGGGGAATCCGCACGACAGATGAGCCTCTCCCCCTTAAGGCACGAGTACGACCGCTCGCTGCAGGAGTCATGCTACGGACCCGCTGAACTCATGCACTTCTTCCTGAGCACACTGAACCACATACTGGACGAGGCCGGGCTGGAGGAGATACCCGATGAGGACCTTGTCCAGGTCCTCGCCCTGTCCGGAGAGGCGGGACTTCCCATCGAGGGTGCAGAGGCGGTCCTGCGCAGGCTGTTGAACGAAGGCGGCACCATACGTGAAACAGTCGCCCGAACCGAGGTGCCGGGAAGGCAGACGGTGAAGACCGCGGTCCGGAAGGCGATGGAGACCCTGAGTACCTGGAGCATGGATCAGGAACGGGTGGAACGATACCTGACCGGGAGGGTCAGGCGGGACCTCGAAGGACTGCCCGGAGGAGCCGAGGTGCTCACCGTGGTGAGGGAAGAACTGAAGTATGCCGCCCCGAGGAGTACGGAAGGTGGGTGATCGCCCTGTATGAGGATAGGTTCAAGGGTTACCGCGGGAGGAGCCTTGAATGCCTGCGGAAGTTCGATGTCGGCGTCTGGTCGGATGTGGAGGTCAGATCCACCGGTGGAGATTTCAGGGGAGTGGTTCTGCCCAGGTCGGAGACAGCCGACGATGCTCATATAGTACTGAAGATTCACAACGGGTACAATGTAGGCATAGAGGTGGACACCATCGAGTCAATGATCGAGAGGGGGAGGATCGAGGCCCACTACAAGATACCGGAGAAGGAATTCCCCTTCGATCCTGACAAGCCCGACGTGAAACTGTTCGGTACCGGAGGCACGATAGCCTCGAGACTGGACTACAGGACGGGAGCCGTGATACCGGCGTTCTCGCCGGGGGAACTGTACGGATCGGTGCCCGAACTCGCGGACATCTGCAACCTGAAGACGGAAAAGCTGTACGGGGTCTTCAGCGAGAACATGGGTCCCGAACAGTGGAAGGGGACCGCCGAGGCGATAGGCAGGGAGATCGAGAACGGAGTCGACGGGATCGTAATAGGGCACGGCACCGATACGATGCACCACACCGCAGCGGTACTCTCCTTCATGGTACAGGATTCTCCCGTCCCGATAGTAATGGTAGGCTCCCAGAGGTCAAGCGACAGACCGTCCAGCGATGCGGCGCTGAATCTCATGAACGCCACGTACGCCGCCGCACGCAGCGACATAGCCGAGGTCATGGTCTGCATGTTCGGTCCCACAAGCGACCAGTACGGACTTCTACACAGGGGCACCAGGGTAAGGAAGATGCATTCCTCATACAGGTCAACCTTCAGGACCATAGGGGATATCCCCCTGGCCATGGTGACAAGGGACGGCATCAGGATCCTGAACGAGGACCACCGGAAACGGAGAGGGGACAGGAAGGTCCGGATTAACACAGCCTTCGACCCGAGGGTCTCCATTGTCTACTACTACCCGAACATGCAGCCGGACATAATCAACTCCCTGGTGGACAACGGATACAAGGGCATTGTGATAGCCGGTACAGGGCTGGGCCACGTTAACAAGCCTCTGTATCCGGCCCTCAGGAGGGCCTGCGAGGAGGGGGTACACGTATACATGACCGTGCAGACCCTGTGGGGGTACGTGCAGATGTTCGTTTACGATACGGGCAGGGATATAATGGAACTTGGTGTCGTTCCTTCCGCCAACATGCTGCCCGAGGTGGCATACGTTAAACTCTGCTGGGCGCTGGGACAGAGCCATGACAGGGACGAGGTCAGGAGGATAATGTGTACACCGATAGCCGGTGAGATAACCGAAAGGGAGCCCTATAACGGCTATATCATCCTTCAGGGAGGCATTCCCGAAGTGGAGGAGTTCCTGGGCAGGTACAACCGCTGAAATCGCGGAAAGCGAAGGATGAAGGTTGTTGACCGGAGTAGGGGGGAACTGTATTATTCATTCGTGATAAATACATCAGTGTATGCTAGGCTGCTCAGGATGTGCATAACAGGCATATGCCGGGCAGTATTTTTTTACGGATGTTCATTTCAACGGACCCCCTGGTAATCATCCTGGAAGGAGCAGTAGATGAACATAGAGATCAGCGCCAGGCATTTCGATCTTACGGATGCCCTGAAGCAGCACGTGGAAAGGAAACTGGATACCATAGACAGGTTCTACGATGGTATCCTCAACATACATGTCATACTGGAAGTAACCTCGGGCACCAATCATGTTCACCTGCAGGTCCGGGGAAACCATATCAAGCTCGATTCAAAGGCCAAGTCCCACGACATATACTCGGCCTTCGATGAAGCTTTCGAAACACTGGAGCATCAGGTCCGCAAGTTCAAGGACAGGATGCACAACCACAGAAAGAACCATGATCCCAACGTAGATACCCTGAGCTACTACGTGGCGGCGGAGGAATCCGAACTCCGGGACGGGATCCTCATTGACGACACCCAGGTGGTCCCGAGGCTCGATACCGAGGAAGCCATCATGAGCTTCGAGATAGAGCCCGGGGAGCGCTTCATCTTCCAGAACAACGAGACCGGAAGGCTCAGTGTGGTCTACTCGACCTCCAAGGGCAAGACCCAGGTGGTGGAGCTGGTCAGGGAACAGAAGTAACGGCGGATTCCCATGAGAGACATTCCCGACAGAAAAGAACTGACTGTCGGCAGGCTCTTCGAACTGCTGGGAGACAAGCTGGACCTGGAGCCGGTCAGCGGAACCACCGGATACGGAAGACAGGTGGCATCCCCGGACATAAGCCGTCCCGGAATGGCACTCACGGGATATCTCCACAAATTCCTGCACGAGAGGATACAGATATTCGGCGAGACCGAGAAGTCGTTCCTCGACTCACTCTCGGAGGAGGAGAGAAGGTCCTCGCTCAGGTCCATCTTCGATTTCCCCGTATACTGCAGCATAGTCACAAAGGGCATGGAACCGCCCCCGGAGCTGGTTGAGATGTCCGCCGCGCACTCCGCCGCGCTTTTCAGGTCCAAGAGGGACACCACTCCCCTCATACATGACCTCACCAGCTTCCTCGATCTGGTCTTCGCGCCTCGAACAGATGTCTACGGTACTCTGGTGGAGGTATTCGGAGCCGGACTGCTATGCACGGGCAGGAGCGCCATCGGAAAGAGCGAGACGGTCCTGGGTCTGATCGAGAGGGGGCACCGCCTGATCGCCGACGACAGGGTGCACGTTCGCCGAATAGGGAACGCCCTGTTCGGCAACGGCGACACCAGAATGGCCCATCATATGGAGATAAGGGGACTCGGTCTCGTGGACGTGTCCGCCTTCTACGGGATAAGGTCAGTCAAGGAGAGGCAGCAGATTCACCTTGAGGTCAAGCTGGAGGAATGGTCCAGGGAGAACCAGGATTTCGACAGGACCGGACTGGTCCAGCAGATCAACACGATACTCGATATACCCATCCCCAGGACCGTGATCCCGGTCCTTCCGGGAAGGAACCTGACACTGCTCCTGGAGGTGGCTGTGATGAACTACCTTCTCCTGCAGAAGGGAAGGAACGTCCCGGAGGAGGTTGAAAGGGACCTGATCGAACGCATCATAAGGAAAGAGACCGAATCCAGGAGTGACCAGCCAGGACCGGAGGGGCCCGTTGAAGACTGACAGCACCGAAGTGGTGAACAAGCTGGGGATCCATGCCAGGCCTGCGGCTCAGATCGTTAAGACTGCATCGAACTATGACAGCACTGTTAACCTTACCGTGGAGGGGATCACGGTCAACGCCAAGAGCATCATGGGCGTCATGACGCTGGCTGCCTGCAGGGGCACCACCATCCTCGTCCATGCCGAGGGGGAGGACGAGGAACGTGCGGTAGGCGCTTTGATAGAACTGATCAGGAACGGTTTCGGAGAGGAATAGAAAACCTTGTGCATTAGACTGAACGGTACTCCGGCGTCACCGGGAGTTGCTATCGGGCCCGCCTTTATTCTCAACGTCGAGGAGATTAGGGTCAGAAGAAAGGAACTGTCCGGCGATGATGAGGTGGACAGGGAGGTCGGCCGGTTCCGCGAGGCTCTGGAGGAAACAAGGGGGGAACTCGAGAGGATCTCCGAAAGCGTCAACGACATAATAGAGGGCCAGCAGCTCATAGAGGTGCACATGCTCCTCCTCAACGACCCATCGATGATCTCCGATGTCGAGAATAGGATAAGGAACGAGAGGGTAAGCGCGGAATACGCCGTAAGCAGGGTCCTCCACGATGTGCTGGAGCGGTTCGGCGGCATGAGGGACCCCTATCTCAGGAACAGGGCGGCTGACGTGAGGGATGTGGGCCGAAGGGTGATGGCCAACCTTCTGGGCACCGAGAGGGAAGCTCTCATGAGCATTCAGAGCCCGGTCGTACTGGTCTCACGGGACCTGGACCCGTCCCAGACCGCCGGGCTCTCGAGACGGCAGCTTCTGGGCATAGCCACGGACCTGGGCGGTTCCACTTCTCATACTTCCATTCTGGCCCGGAGCATGGGCATACCCGCGGTTGTGGGCCTGGGGGAAGCTGCCGGATCCACCGTCCCCGGACAGACGGTCATAATCGACGGCATACACGGTGATGTGATACTCGATCCAGACCAGGACCAGCTTGAGTACTACTCCGAACTGAAGAAGAGATACAACGCGGCAGAGGCCGAGATGGCACTGAACGCTGAGAATCCGGCGGTAACCGCCGACGGCGCGCCCGTGGAGCTGTCGGCGAACATCGAGTTCTCCCAGGAGGCCGACCAGGTCAGGAGGTTCGGAGGGAGGGGGATCGGGCTCTTCAGAACGGAATTCCTGCGGCTTCTCGCCCCGGAGATGGAGGATGACGAGAAGGTCCACTTCAACGCCTACAAGCACGTCCTGGAGACACTTGATCCCGAGCCGGTGATAATAAGGACGCTGGACCTGGGTGGAGACAAGTTCAACGATTCGATACCAACAGAGAGGAACCCCTTCCTTGGATGGAGGGCCATCAGGATCTGCCTGGACAGGCCCGAGAAGTTCTCAGTACAGCTGAGGGCTCTTCTGAGAGCGTCCAGGTTCGGCAACGCCCGGATCATGATCCCCATGATAACCGACCGTGACCAGGTTATCCGCGTGAGGGAGATGCTGGAAAGGATAGCGGGGGAACTGGACAGGAGGGGAGTGGAGAGAGGGGAGGTGCCTCCCCTGGGGATCATGGTCGAGACTCCGGCTGCGGTCCTTGCGCTGGACATACTGCTGCCCCATACGGATTTCGTCTCCATAGGCACCAACGACCTTACTCAGTATACTCTGGCCGTGGACCGCGGAAGTCCCTACGTCTCCGACCTCTTCGACTCCTTCCATCCCGCGGTGATAAGACAGATAGAAATGGTCATAAGGAAATGCCGTGAGGCGGGCAAATGGGTCGGCACATGCGGACAGATGGCCAGCGAACCACTTGCCATTCCGCTTCTTCTGGGTTTCGGGGTGAATGAGTTCAGCGTGCCCATAACACTGATCCCGGATGTCAAGGAGATGATAAGATCGGTGAACCTGGCGGAGGCGCGACGGATCGCAGAGAGATCCCTCCTGCTGGGTTCGGGTGACGAGATAAGGAACCTTGTGCTGGATTACGTACAGTCGAGATACCCCGACATAATACTGGACGAGATCCACAGGGACAGGGAGGACGGTGGCGCCTGAAATGCACGCGATAATACCGGTGGCGGGAAAGGGAACCAGGATGAGGCCCCTCACATGGTCAACGCCGAAGGTCCTTATTCGACTGGCGGGGAACACTATGCTGGGCCACATACTGGACGAGCTGATCGCGGCCGGTGTCGATCACGTGACACTCATCGTCGGTTATCTCGGTGAGGAGGTCGTCCGCTGGACCAGGGAGAACTATTCGGGTCTGAAGCTGGACCACATGGTGCAGGAGAGGATGGACGGGCTTGCATCGGCCATATCCCTGGCAGACCCGGTTACAGACGACTCTCCTACACTGGTCGTACTCGGGGACACTCTCTTCTCCGCCGACCTGTCCTCTGCCGTATCAAGCGGCAGGAACATGATAGCTGTCAGGAAGGTGGAGGACCCCCGAAGGTTCGGGGTGGTGCTTATGGACGGGGACAGGGTATCGAGGCTGGTCGAGAAACCCCAGGAGTTCCTCAGCGATCTGGCGATAGTAGGCATTTACGTCTTCAGGTCAGGAAGGAAGCTCATGCGTGCAGCCACCAGGCTCATAGGGACCGGAAGGAAGACCCGGGGGGAGTTCCAGCTAACCGACGCCATGCAGATAATGCTGGACGAAGGAGAGGATTTCGGCGTTTTCCAGGTGGAGGGCTGGTACGACTGCGGGAAGCCTGAGACCATACTCAGCACGAACCGCATCCTTCTGGAAATGGGACGCGGCCGAACCAGCGCCAGAATGAGGGATTCGGTAATGATCCCTCCGGTGAGCATACACCCGGAAGCAGAGATCGTATCGTCGGTGATAGGACCTCACACTTCTATAGCGTCCGGCTGCAGGATCGAGGGCAGCGTGATATCCGATTCAATAATCGGCCGGGGTACCACTGTGAACGGGGCCGTGCTGGAAGGTTCGATACTCGGTGACGATGTCTCCGTCACGGGAAGGCCTGCACGGCTCAACGCGGGCAGTTCATGCGAAATTGAGATCTGAGGTCCGCGGTTCATCACCGCTGATATACGCCGACTCCCTGGGCAACAGGGGCGGCACCGGCGTCTATACGAGGAGACTCCTCCTTGGAATTTCCCGTCTCGACCGGCGAGTGCTGGCAGCGGTGGGGGGCAGAATAATGGATACGGAGACCGCCCTGGCATCGAGCCCTGCTACCGGTCTTCGAAAGGTACTACTGGAGAATCTCATCCTTCCCGGCATAGCCTCGGGCCTCATGCCCTCCATAGTTCACATGCCGGCATTCTCAGGCAGGGGACCGCGGAGGACACCTGTGGCGGTTACCCTCCACGACCTGGCCTTCTACAGGAATCCGAAGTGGTTTCCGCCTGTCAGGTCCGTCTACTACAGGCTCAGGTTCAGAAAGGCGGCGTCCAACGCTTCGGTGGTCATAACGGACAGTGAGTTCACGTCCACCGAGGCCGTTTCCCTCCTGCGAATACCTAAGGAAAGGTCCAGGGTCGTCTACCTCTCCACCGAAGGTTTCGAGGGAGCGGACCCGAAGATGTTCAGGGAAGCATTCGGAATGGAGGGCAGGTACTGCGTGTGCGCCTGCACGGTTGAACCCCGGAAGAACATGGATGCACTCCTGGAAAGCTGGCGCGAGGTCAGGCGCCGGCATCCATCCATGACGCTGGTCTCGGCGGGAAGATGGGGATGGGGCAAAAGATCGCTGCTTCGAAGGCTCAATGGCACACCCGGCGTCCTCTTCACCGGGGGATTGTCTTCTGGAATGCTGGCCTCCTGCGTGTCCGGGGCGGAACTCATGATATACCCGTCGTACTACGAGGGCTTCGGACTGCCTCCGCTCGAGGCGGCTTCGGCAGGGGTACCCTCCGTAGTATCTCCCGCAGGGGCGCTCAAGGAGGTCTACGGGAAGGTGGCTACCGTAGCGTCAGGTTTCGATGCCGGATCAATTGCAGGGGCGGTCCTTGATGCACTGGAGAAAGAGAGGGATTCCGGCCTGCTCAGGGATTTTGCGTCGGGCTTCTCGGTGGAGAGGATGGCCTCCGACGTCCTTGATGTATACAGGGAGTTCCAGCGGTGAGGATAGTCCAGGTCTACAAGGATGTACATCCCTTCGTAAGGGGCGGCATCGAGAGGTACGTACACGATCTCTCGGCCTTCCTGGCCGGCAGGGGCCACGATGTCACCGTGCTCGTGGCCGGCAGGGGGGGGAGACGCAGGGAGTTGTCCGGGTTCACCGTCCTCGAGTATCCCTGCCTCTGCCGGGTCCTTTCGAATCCCGTATCCCCCGGTCTGGGCGCGGTACTCGGTTCGACGGCGGCCGATGTGTTCCATTTCCATCTGCCGCTGCCCTCGGCGGTCATGGCCTGGTCGATGTCGGGATACCGGGAACCATATGCGGCGACCTATCACAGCGACATAGTCAGGCAGGCTTTTCTGATGCCATTCTACGGTCCATTCCTGAGACGTTTCCTGAGGAGAGCGGGGAGGGTCCTCGCTACCTCACCGGCCTACCGGGACACCTCGATATATCTGTCGGGGCTGGACAATGTGAGCGTTGTCCCCATCGGCGTCGATCTCGCGCATTTCCGTCCTTCCGGACGTCCTTCCGAGGGCTATGCCCTTTTTGTGGGAAGGTTCAGGGGATACAAGGGGATCGAGGTCCTGATGGAAGCCTGGAGAAACCTTCCTGGACGGAGACTGGTCATGGTGGGTGGAGGTCCGCTGGAAGGCAGGATAAGGAGTATCACCGAGGATTCCGGTATGAAGATCGAACTGAGGGGTGAACTGGAGGATGACCAGCTCCTGGAAACGTACAGAGGAGCTTCGTTCCTGGTACTTCCCTCGACGATGCGAAGCGAGGCATTCGGCATGGTCCAGGTCGAGGCCATGGCCTGCGGCGTACCCGTGATAAGCACAGGCATTCCTACGGGTGTGCCGTGGGTGAACATGCATGGAGTGAGTGGACTTGTGGTCCCCCCGGGAGATCCCGAGGCGCTTGCGGACGCCGTGCGGTCTATGGAGGACCCCGCGACCCGCGACAGTCTGTCCGCGGGCGCCCTTGAGAGGGCCAGGGGAACGTTCGACTCACGAAGCCTGTTCGCGGAAGTGGAGGAACTGCTCATTGAGGTGGCTGATGAGGTCCGGGGCGGAAGGGGATAGACCCGGGACCAGGGCGGAAGTACTCATGGTGGTCCTCGCTACGGGTGCCGGGGTCATAGAGAGCCTTTTTCCGAGGCCGGTGCCTTTCATGAAACCGGGCCTTGCCAACATCGTGACGGTGGCAGCCGTGGCGAGATTCGGCATGCTGACCGGTCTCAGAGTGAACCTGCTCAGGACCGCAGGTGCCGCTCTCGTCACAGGTTCTCTTGCCACGCCAACCTATCTGCTGTCGCTTTTCGGAGGAATAGTCTCCGCCCTTGTCATGGGCGCCTTCAGAAGGGTCTTATCGGTGACGGGGATGTCTGTATGCGGCAGCATCTCCAGCCTTTGGACGCAGCTGCTGGCAGCTTCCATGCTCATTCCGGGACTACCCGCCGGGGCCCTTCTGATCCCGGTTTCCTTCTGGGGTTTCCTGTCCGGAGTCCTTACAGGTATTATTGCATTTGCCATGCTGGTCCGGGGATTTCCCTGGACGGGCGGGAAAGGGGTTGATTCGCAGGGTTGGGCGGAATAGATTACGATCGATGGAGGTAACTTGCTTCACAATCGCTCTACCGGTTTCTGGCTTGCCATATCGTTCTTCGGTATGATGACGGGAACCGTAATGGGCGAGGCGATAGCCGCCGTGCTCCCCGAATCCTCCACAGCGCTGCGCTCTTTCTTCGGCGGCGCCCTTGAGTTTTCCGTAGGACCCTTCGGGTTCGACCTTGTTGTGTTCAGGTTCGCCCTGGAGGAGATAGCCTTCAGACTGAACCTGATGAGCTTTGCAGGACTCATGTTCGTAGGTTATCTTTACCGCTGGTTCTGAGTGACACTACTGAATCGGGGGAAGAAAGATGTTTCGTCCAGGCACCGGTGAGATAATACTCATTATAGTCGCTCTGCTGCTCCTTTTCGGGGCCAAGAGGATCCCGGACCTCGCTCGTTCCGTAGGTCAGGCGCTCCATATGTTCAGAAAGGGAATGAAGGAGGGAATACCCGATTCGTCAGATGGGGAAGAGGGTCAAGGAAACGGGGAAGATTCGAATGGCCACAGTTAGCTACAGCTCCAGGGAGATAGACTGCAAACTGGTCTACGCGGGACCGGGACTGTCCGGCAAGACCACAAACGTCAAGTTCATACACAGCCAGATACCATCCAGCGACAGAGGCAAGCTGATATCGCTGGCGACCGGGAACGAGCGTACCCTCTTTTTCGATTTCCTTCCCATCAACACCGGTACGATCTACGGTTTCAAGGTCAGGCTGCATCTCTACAGCGTTCCCGGCCAGGCCATGTACACCGACAGCAGGCAGCTGATACTGCAGGGAGTGGACGGGATCATATTCGTGGCAGATTCGCAGAGGGCCAGGATGGATGCCAACATAGCCAGTCTCAGGGATCTCAAGGATAACCTCAGGGATACCAAGCGCAAGGGGCTGAGCCTGGTTCTTCAGGCAAACAAGAGAGACCTTCCGGACATTCTTCCCACTGACACTATAAGGAAGAGGCTGGGACTGGAAAGAGTGCCCTGCATAGAGGCGGTGGCCGTTGACGGTACCGGTGTCTTCGAAACTCTCAGGAAGGCCAGCAGAATAGTGATGAGAAGGCTTCACAGACAGTTCTCACTTGCTCTGAACGAAAAGCGAGGCTGATTTGGACGAGGGAAGACTGGTTGACCTCCTTCTGGTAAGACTGAGCAGGGACGACGAGAAACAGAAGGTCGTCGACCTGCTGGTCAGTGAACTGGGTATGACCCCGGAGGAAGCCGCCGACAAGGTGGCCAATTCTCCCAGCATCCTCAGGGAGGACGTGGAGATGGAGCAGGGAAGGATACTGCAGGACAGGATGTACCCCTTCGTCGACCTGCTTCCGAAGTACTACAAGAGCGCGGAACAGAAGAGCGAGGCAACAACTCCCCCCGGGGAGGACGACACGATACTGCACGGCATCTATTCCGAACCCGAGCCGCCCTCAGGGGACGATGCAGGACGGGAATCCGTACAGGAGGCCGAGGCAGAGGAAGACGGGTTCGGAGACATAGTGCTCGGTGCCGGTGCCACTATTGACGACGATTTCATGCCCGGGGAGAAGACCCTGCAGGGGCATGAAGAGGAGCCCATGGTGGTCACTTCCGCATCGGAGGAAATGATCACCGTCCAGAGGTGCCACATCTGCGGCAGGACGCCGACAAATGGAGAGAAGCTCGTCCCCTGCTCGTCCTGCGGTGAGCTGACCTGCGTCGACTGCTACAACAGGAGGGAGCATGTCTGCGAGAAGTGCGCCTCGGAGGGGAAAACGGTGGACAGGCCCCTGGATGCTCCACCCGAGAGCAGACCGGCCCCGGCTCCCGCAGCACCGCGACGGAATACGGCATCGGCTCCCGTCAGGAAATCCTACGGCGGAGGAGGCCGCCGCCTGTCATTCTCACCTGCGGTGATTGCAGCAGCCGCGCTTGCGGTCCTGGCGGCTGCTTTCTTCATCATCGACCCGATGGATATCTTCTCCGGCGGCGATGAACCGGATCCGGGCAACTTGTCGGCGCTCACGGACACCGCAACGATCGAACCCGCGGATACCCTTGCGGCGGATACAGCAGTCGTGGCACCGCCTGATACGACACCGGCGGGCCCCGATTCCCCGGGTCGGGACTCCACGCTCTACACCGCGCCGGTCCTGGCGCTCAGCAGTATCAGGGTTCCGGATTCCCTGGGCGGAGGCGGGGATTTCCGGCTTCCACCGGCGAAGACCAGAACCGGCCTGGCCGGTTTTGAGATAATGGCCGATTCCATGCAGCTGCTTTCAGCCCCCCTCGGACAATTGCTGGCATTCCATTCAGTCGAACTGGACGGCTTCGCCCTGCTTCGTACGGAGAACGGATACGACATCCTTGTTATGTCCATACTCCACCCGGAACCTGCCGAAAGGAGAGCAGCACTGCTGGGGAACATAGGTTCCCTGCTGGATTCGACCATGGTCGACCAGATGGTCCTATACTACCGCGAGAACCAGTACTACGAGCCGAACATGTTCTCCTTCACAGCGGACAGTTTCGAAGTGCTCTCGCTTTCACCCAGTCCCTACTTCCTTCAGAGACGCCAGGCCCTGATACCTGCTACCACCGATCTTGTCACGGGTCCCGTCTTCGAATGGATGACATCGCCGGACTGAGCCCGGCAACCAATGGTCCGCTGCGGTCCGGGAGCGCACTGGAGGCTGGAGTTTCACCATATCATTCCTGCATGAGAGAGACATGAGCAAGAAGGAATACCTGGTAATCATCGAATCCCCGGCGAAAGCACGCAGCCTGAGGGGCTACCTGGGGGAGGAGTACGAGATCGTGGCCTCCAACGGCCATGTGAGGGACCTTCCCAGGAACCATCTGGGAGTCGACGAGGAGAAGGGTTTCAGACCTTCCTACACGATACTCCCTGAAAAGAGGAAGACCGTGGCCCAGCTGAAGAGCAGGGCCGCCGGTTACGAAAAGATATTCCTTGCCGCCGACCCGGACAGGGAGGGAGAGGCTATCTGCTGGCATCTCTCGCAGATACTGGACCGCAGGGGAGTGGTGTTCAAAAGGCTTCGCTTCAACGCAATAACCAGGGACACCGTGCTCGCCTCGCTGAAGAGACCTGTATCCATAGACATGCAGCTTGTTGATGCCCAGCAGGCCAGGAGGGTGATGGACAGACTTGTCGGTTACAAGGTGTCCTCATGGCTGCAGAGGCTCATGGGAAAGGGAAGGAGCGCCGGAAGGGTGCAGTCCGTGGCCCTCAGGATTATACAGGAAAGGGAGGACCTGATCAGCGGTTTCGTGCCGGTGGAGTACTGGGTCCTCGAGGCGGATTTCCGTCAGGGCGGCAGGACCTTCACCGCGGTACTGCAGAAGATGGACGGCATTCCCTGCTGCAACCCCGGGAAGGACCCCTCCGACAGGGAGGGGGCGGAGGCCGTGGAAGCCAGGATGAAGGGCGCAGGGGGGTGGAAGATATCCTCGATCGTAGAGAAGAGCAGGATTGTCAAGCCGTCGCCCCCATTCATCACGAGCACGCTTCAGCAGTCGGCCTCCAGCAGGCTGTCCCTGCCTCCCGCCAGGACCATGTCCATAGCACAGCAGCTTTACGAGGGCATTTCCATCGACGGAGAAACGCAGGGACTTATAACCTACATGAGAACCGATTCGGTCCGGGTCAGTCCGGAGAGCATCAAGGAATGCAGGGACTTCATCGGGAGGAGGTTCGGAGACCTTCTGCTCACGCAGAAGCCAAGGCGCTTCAGGAGTTCCAGCGGGTCCCAGGATGCCCACGAGGCCATAAGACCCGTAAGCGTGGAACTGACGCCGGATGACATGAAACCGTACCTGACTCCCCAGCAGCTCTCCATATACAGGATGGTATGGAACAGGTTCCTGGCCACCCAGATGATCGACGCGAGGGTAGTTACGACGACGGTCACGGTGATCGGTGATGGGATGGAGTTCCAGGCTTCGGGAGAGAGAGTACTGGAGGCCGGTTTCTCGAGGCTGGACGGCAGTTTCCTCAAGGTCTCCGAGAACCTTCCGGATCTCTCAGAGGGGCAGGTGCAACTCAATGGCTCTTCGCTCGAGCAGAAGTTCACATCGCCCCCTCCGAGGTTCAACGAGGCAAGACTCGTCGCTGAGATGAAGAAGGTTGGCATAGGAAGGCCCTCGACTTACGTAAACACCATAGAAACCCTCAAGAAGAGGAACTACGTTGAGAAGGAAGGAAGGAACCTCAGGCCCACCGAACTCGGCACCACCACCGTAAGAATACTGACCAGGACCTTTCCCCACATCTTCCAGGTGGATTTCACTGCAAGGATGGAGGGCCTGCTGGATTCCGTGGCGAAGGGGGAGGAGACCTACGAGGGGGTCATGGCACAGCTCAGCGTGCCCCTTGAATCCTCCCTCAGGGAGGCCGACAGGAAGACAGACCTCTTCAGGGACGAGCTGGAGGAGGACACGGGAGAGAGCTGTCCCGAGTGCGGGTCTCCCCTTGTGATAAAATGGGGCAAGTACGGGAAATTCAAGGCGTGCAGTGCATTCCCGAAATGCAGGTACTCGACTCCCATCGAGGAGGAGAGTGAGGAGGCCTTTTCCGGGAGGGAGTGCCCCCTCTGCGGAGGCAGGCTGATGGTGAGGTCCGGTCGGTACGGCAGGTATCTGGGGTGCGAGAACCATCCCCGGTGCAGGCACACGGAACCGGTGCCCACGGGTGTAGGTTGTCCCGAGGCCGGATGTGACGGGGAACTCGTCGAGAAACGGTCAAGGAAGGGCAGGGTCTTCTACGGCTGCAACCGTTATCCCGCCTGCAGGTACGCCATCTGGAACAGGCCCGTGGACAGGAGATGTCCGAGATGCGGTTTCCCCATACTCGAACAGAGAAAGAAAGGCGTATGGTGTCCGTCCTGCAAGAAGAAGATAATGGACTGATCCGGGACTTCTGCATGGACCTGAGATACGGACGGGGGCTGTCCGAAAACACGGTCAGGGCGTACAGGGCCGATCTCATGAGGTTCTTCGAGTACCATTCCGCGGAAGACCCGCTCGCGGGATTCACCGTCAGCGGCATAAGGGGTTTCCTCAGGCACGAGACCGCGAGGGGGGTAGAGTCCAGGTCCCTCTCAAGGGAACTCTCCACCCTGAGGACTTTCGGCAACTGGCTGATGGAGACCGGCAGGCATGACGCCAACCCGGCCAGGCTGGTGGCCATGCCCAGGACGTCCCCCGGACTCCCTGGCTTCCTCAGCATTGCGGAGGTCAAACAGGTACTCGAGACCTATGACCTTTCCACCATTCTGGGGGTGAGGAACAGAGCGATAGTCGAGATCCTGTACGGTGCGGGGCTCAGGGCTGCGGAAGCGGCCTCTCTCAGCGTCTCCGGTCTTGATATCGGAGCAAGACAGGTAACGGTTACCGGGAAGGGCAACAGGGAAAGGATCGTGCCCCTGCCGGAACCAACCTGCCGTTACATCGATAGATGGCTTTCGAGGAGGAGCGAACTGGTGGGCGACGGAGCCGAGGATCCCGGCACTCTCTTCGTCAGCGTGAGGGGAAGGAAGCTTGACCCGAGGGATATCCGGCGTATTGTTGCCTTCGGAGTGGGAAGGGCCGCAAGGGCAGCGGGGGCGACTCCCCATACCTTCAGGCACAGTTTCGCCACCCATCTGCTGGACAACGGCGCCGACCTGAGGGCGGTCCAGGACATGCTGGGACATGCGAGCCTCTCCACTACTCAGATGTACACGCACCTTACGATGGAGAGACTCAGACAGGCGTACAGGAAAGCACACCCCAGAGGGAAAGAGTGACAGGGGAGATCATGGAAGCCAGAAGGACGAGGACAGACAGGACCATCGCCGTTTTGACGGGACTCGCGGCCCTTGTCACCTACATGGTGACGCTGGCGCCCAGCGTCAGTTTCTGGGACAGCGGGGAGTACATAACTTCGTCCTGGATAGCCGGTGTTCCGCATCCCCCGGGTGTCCCCCTCTTCGTACTCCTCGGCAGGTTCAGCACCATACTGTTCTCATTCCTGCCTTCCGTAGCCGTCCGGGTGAACCTTCTCTGCGCCCTGGCAGGGGCTTTCACGGTGGCCCTCCTGACGAGGCTCGTTCAGAGGTGGGGCGGCAGGATGGGCTTCGAAGCGTCATGGTACAGGCCCATGTCCGTTCTTTCTGGACTGATAGCCGCCTTCAGCTACTCGATATGGCGGAACAGCAACGCTACCGAGACATACGCGACGGCGCTGTTACTGACCTTCGTGATACTCTGGTCCTTCGATTCCTGGATAGAGAAGTACGCCGAGAAGGAGCACAGGAAGGGAATGAAGGACCACGGCGGATGGGGTGAGGCAAGGTACCTCCTGCTGATCTCCTACCTGATCATCCTTGCCGTGGCCAACCACGGAAGCGTACCCTTCGTGACCGGACCGCCGATCCTGATGATCTACCTCATCTACGCTTTCAGGGGCAGGACGGACATATGGAAGCGATCATGGTTCATACTGACCATACTGGGCCTGGTGGTGCTGGCCTTCAGCATCCACCTGTACATGCCCATCAGGGCGGTCCAGGGACCGGAGATAAACGAGACTGACTCCAGGCACTGGGAGGACTTCGAGAAGGCGTTCACCAGGGAGCAGTACGGAAGGACCTCGATACTTGAACGGAAGGGACCGTTCCTCGACCAGATGAAGCTCTACCTCGAGTACCTTTCATGGCAGTCCGGCAGGGTCGAGGACGGCTGGGACCGCTTACTCGGCGAGACCGGGGGATCGGCCGCGGCGATGATCATGAGGATACTGCTCATATTCGGGGCCATATATGGAATAGTGGTCATGGGAATGAAGAGACCCAGGCTCCTTCTCTACCTGGGAGCACTTTTCCTGATGTCCTCCATACTCTTCATCTTCTTCATACTCAACTTCAAGACCGGACCGGAGGGGACCCCCGCGGGCGAGGTAAGGGAAAGGGACTACTTCTTCGGGGCATCCTTCGCTCTCTTCGCCATCTTCTCAGGAACCGGGCTGGTCTCGGTGTTCCGTGACTTCCTTTCGGAGAGGTCGAAGCTGGCCTGGGTGACCCTGGCCATCCCCCTTGTCATGTTCACGGTGAACCACCACCGTTGTGACAGGTCGAACTCCTACTTTGCCAGGGATTATGGCGTTAACCTTCTGGAGAGCTGTCCGGAGAACGCGGTTCTCATAACCAATGGCGACAACGACACCTTCCCGCTCTGGTTCGCCCAGGGGGTACTCGGTGTAAGGAGGGATGTGATAGTCAGCAACCTCAGTCTGATGAACACCAACTGGTACGTACAACAGCTGGTGAACAGGGACCCGCTGCTGCTGGACTACGACGATCACGGCCTTGTGGATTCGCTGCGACCGATCTACGTATGGGGTCCCCATCAGTTCCATGTGGAGAGGGGAGGTCTTCCGGCATCCTCACCTGTGGACGGAGAGATACTGAGGACAACCTTCGACCAGCCTTGGCCGTGGGCCATAACTGACGGCACGATGTCGGTCACCATGCCGATGGAGGGTATCAGCGGCCAGGGAGTGCTGAGCATGCAGGACCTGGTGCTCCTCAACATGATAAAGAACAGGCCGGTCCACGGCAGGGACATCTACTTCGCCGGCACCGTTGCAGCCGAGAGCAGGCAGTTCCTGGACGCATACCATCAGATGGAGGGTATAGCCTTCAGAATAACCGACAGCCCCGTGGTGGATGCGGTGGACGGGAGCAGGGGCTGGAGCCTTATGGAGAGCTACTCGTTCCATGGGGTCCAGGACCCCTCGGTGTACAAATGCGACCAGGCTGTACAGCTTCTCAAGAACTACGTATCGGCATACCACCGTCTTGCCTACTACTACCTTGACAGGGGTCTTCCGGACAGCGTCCAGATGGCACTGGACCGATCGGAGGAACTCTTCACTGACCTTCCGGACGAGTGGGCCGAGGTGCTCCCCTCCAGGGCCATGATCGTAGGAAAGCTGGTGGACGGGCTCCAGGGTCCCGCGGCTGCAGCAGATACTCTGCAGGCCCTTGCCGACCAGGCACTGGAAGCCGCGAGAAGACTGGGCGACCAGAACCTTGCGGGTCTGGCCATGACCCTCTCCAACATGGCCTCTGGTACCGACGGCACGCTGGGCTACAGACAGGAGCTTGAATACAGGCAGCTATTCGAAGCCCTGGATGACGGATCGGTCCCCTTCTACTGGCTGAGGGTCGAGCTGGCCCTCCTTTTCTCCGACTGCATCGGAGCGTGGAGGATCAGCGACGAGATGGCCGCGGAAGCCTCCGACACTGTGGACGTCATGCTGGCCGGTCTGGGCGGGGAGACCCTTCGAAGAACTCTCGATAACTCTCCGATAGGCTTCAGGATAGATATACGGGAGACCGGGCTGTCGCTGCTGTTTGAGTCCCTGGACCCATCGAGCGCAGGGGGGATCGTCCTGGAAGAGGGTGTTGAAGCAGGCAGGATAATGAGGGAGATGATAAGGCTGGCATCCGGGGACCACATCATGTCGGCCGTGTCGGCGGGATTGGTACTCTCCGCGCACATGGAAGATGCGGGACAGGCCGCCGCGGTGGAGGGGCTGGCACTGGCAATGCTGGACGAGCCGGCCGGGGAGACCCTGGAATGGTGTCGATGGTTCATAACGGAACGAAACAGGGTGAGTCCGGAGACACTGGCCTTGATGTGCGCTCGAGGAGGGAGGAGCGGCATGATGTACGCAGCGCTGCAGGAAGGCACCGAAGCCTCCGAAGCCCAACTCCGTGCAGCCCTGGACGATCTCGAGGGCTACGCTGCCCGGGTACCGGAGCCGGGGCGCGGCACCGTGACCTACGGCTGGGTCAATTCCATAGTAGAGGGAACATGACGGACCTCCTGGACGGCATGCTGCTCCGCTCCACCACAGTGGTAGGAATAGTCAGGGACGGGAAGGCCGCCATGGCCGCCGACGGACAGGTGACGCTGGGCGAGACGGTGCTGAAGAGCACCGCAAGGAAGATCAGGAAGCTGTACTCGGACACCGTTCTGGTGGGCTTCTCCGGGACCGGAGCGGATGCTTTCGCACTTGTGGAGAGACTGGAGGAGAAGCTTGAGACCGCAAGGGGCAACCTGCCCAGGGCGGCGGTGGACCTGGCCAGGGAATGGAGGACCGACAAGTACCTCAGGGAACTCCAGGCCCTGCTTGCGGCGGTGGACAGGGAACATGCGCTGCTGATAGGAGGATCCGGAGAGATCGTGGAGTCCGAGGACGGCATAGTTGCGGTGGGCTCCGGGCATCCTTACGCGCTTGCCGCAGCGAGGGCACTTGACGCACATACCCGCATGGGACCTTCGAGAATAGCTCTGGAGAGCATCAGGATAGCTTCCGGCATATGCATCTACACTGGTGGCGAGATACAGCTGGAGGAACTTGACTGATGGACACGGAAATGACGCCCGCGCAGATAGTCAGCTGGCTCGACAGGCACGTAGTGGGCCAGAGCGACGCCAAGAGAGCCGTGGCGATCGCCCTGAGGAACCGTTACAGGAGACGGAGAACACCGGACGACATAAGGTCCGAGATATATCCAAGCAATCTGATCATGATGGGGCCCACGGGAATAGGCAAGACAGAGATAGCGAAGAGACTCGCATTCCTCACCGGTTCTCCCTTCGTCAAGGTGGAAGCCACGAAGTACACCGAGACCGGTTACGTCGGCCGTGACGTCGAGTCGATGGTCAGGTCGCTGGTTCGGCAGGCGGTCAACATGGAGGCCGAAAGGGAGAGGATGGACAGAGGGTCACAGGTTGACGATATGGTGAACGGCCGCCTCGTGGACGCACTCAGGAATTCAGGTTACGATTCCATAGCCGAGAGCGAGCTGCGAAGGATGCTGGAGAACGGCTCTCTGGAGGACACTCCGGTGGAAATGGTGCTTCCGGAGGAGGTCCCTCAGCTGGAGGTGATGCCTCTGGTGCCCGGACAGGGTTTCGACAATCCGGCCGGTGAGAACATAAAGAAACTCATGCAGAAGATGATGGGCGGCAGGAGAAAAAGGAAAAGGCTTCCTGTCTCCGAGGCGAGGGACAGGCTCCGTGAGGAGGAGATGGGCCGGCTGCTGGAGGGCAGCGACTACGTTTCCAGGGGGCTGACGCTTGCCCAGGAGGAGGGAATAATCTTCATAGACGAGATCGACAAGATAATAGGTGGCAGCGAGAGCAAGGGACCCGAGGTATCCAGGTCCGGGGTCCAGAGGGATCTCCTGCCCATAGTCGAGGGCTGTACCGTTCCTACGAGGTACGGACCGGTGATCACCGACCACATCCTGTTCATTGCGGCCGGCGCATTCCACGGCACCAGTCCCTCCGACCTGATACCGGAACTCCAGGGCAGGTTCCCCATGAGAGTGGAACTCTCCCCGCTTTCGGAGGAAGATCTCTTCCGCGTTCTCACAGAGCCCGAGAATTCCCTTCTCAAGCAGTACAGGGAGCTGCTCAGGGCTGACGGCGTGGAACTGAGACTGAGCATGAAGGCTGCGCGGGAAGTGGCCAGGGTGGCCAGCTACCTGAACGATGAGACGGAGGACATCGGTGCGAGACGGCTGAGTCCGGTACTCAGCTATCTCCTGGACGCCCAGCTATTCGGAGCACCGGATCTGGTCAGCGGCACGGTGAGCATATCCGGCGAGACCGCGTCCGGTATTCTTCTTGACCTTGCTGACCGAAGAGAAGATGGTAATTATATACTCTAAGTCTGAGAGGAACCGTTTCCGAAAGCCTGAAGAGGGGACAAATGCACAGATCCGTTAACGAGGTGGCATACAAGATCGTATACTACGGACCCGGACTGTCGGGCAAGACGACGAATCTCAGAAGGGTGAGGGACATCATCGCACCGGAGCACAGGGGAAGGCTGGTTACCCTGTGCACCAGGGGTGAACGCACCGTGTTTTTCGATTTCCTGCCGATCAACTTCGCCTCGATAGGCAACGACAGGGTGAGGCTGCACCTCTACTCCGTTCCCGGACAGGCCTACTACTCGCTGAGCAGGAAGGTCATTCTTGACGGGGTCGACGGCATCATCTTCGTGGCCGACAGTCAGACGGAGAGGATAGACGCCAACGTAGACAGCCTGGAAGACCTCGAGAACAACCTGGGATCCTACGGTCTCAAGCTGTCGGACATTCCCACCGTCCTGCAGTTCAACAAGCGCGACCTGCCCTCCATAGCACCCGCGGAACAGATGGAGGAACTCCTGAACAGGTACGGATGGCCCTCCATACAGTCAGTGGCCATAGGCGGGACAGGTCCCATAGAGACCCTCAAGACGATGTCGGGAATAATAGCCAGGCAGCACGCGGGACTTCTGTCCTGAGAGCCGGTCCCCGGTCCTTCATAGAGCCGGAGAAGACGTGAAGGAGATAAAGAGCAGACTGCCGGTGGTGCTGTTCCTTGCCGCTGCTCTAGCCACCGGGTTCCTCTTCAGGTCATGGTTCGCCTCATCGGTGCTCCCTCCCCCATCCAGGATGCAGGCGGAGACCACCCAATCGTACCGCTATGCAAAGCTCTTCTCGGAGACCGGCAGCATACCCTCCCTCGACACACTCGTAATGCATCCGGAAGGATGGCCGACTTCCCAGAACTCCATTTTCGAGGAGTACATTGCGGGAGGTATCCACAGGGTCACCGGAGGTGATTTCGACAGCTTCATGCGCAGCTTTTCCCTCCTCTTCCCGCTGTTTTCGGTGATCTTCCTGTACCTCTGGATGAGGACCGCCGGTTACGATACATGGATCGCCGCATTCGGCGCGTCCCTCTATTCCTTCCTTCTTCCGGCGATACTCAGGGCAAGGGGAGGTTCTCTGTACAGGGAGACCGTGGCGCTTCCGATGCTCACCGCTCTCGGCTGGCTCACGGAGTCGTCCCTGAGGGACGAAGGTGACCGAAGCGGCAGGGTATCGGCCGCCGCGGCCGGGGTGGTTCTCTTCGCATGTCTCGCCGCGTGGAAGGTCACCGCCTTCATCGCTTTCTTCCTCTTCCTTTACCTGCTCTGGAGGAACTGGAGAAGGGGGGATGTGGGCTATCATGTAAGGCTTTCCCTCGGAGCGGCCCAGATAGCCGCTTCGCTTCTTCTTCCGCACATGAGGCACGACGGGGCGTTTTTCAGCCCCGCCACAGTTTCGGCCGTCTTCGTCCTGCTTCCCTCGGGGAGGTCGATCTGGTTCCCCGTCACCGCCACTATTCTCTCGGTACTGGCGGCCTTCGCCGGAGGGACTTCCGGCAGCCATGTATCCGAGGTCATCCTTGCCAAGCTCCGATTCCTGTTCAGTCATCCGGAGGATCCAGGACTGCTTTCGGACGATGCCAGGATATTCTGGGTACCAGGGTACACAAGCCCGTCGCCGGCCCAGTTCCTGTTCCTGTTCGGAGTACCTCTCCTGGCTTCCCTGCCGGGGATGGCGGACATGTGGCGGAATTCCAGGAACAGACTGCTCCTCTGGTTCCTGCCTCTTTCCATGGCAGGTTACCTCTTCTTCGACCGTCTCATGGTCCTGCTGGCCCTCGCACTGATCCCGCCGATAGCGATGAGCCTGAGGAGGAAGTGGTTCGCGGTAACATCGGTCTTCCTGATCCTCCTCCAGTCGGTGTTCCCGGGGGATCTCGCCTCGATGGTGAGTTCCGCGGGACTGGATTTCGAGGATTCCTCCTCGCTTCTCGGCGACAGCGAGCTGGACGTTTTCCTGGCATGGACCCGGGACCGTACGGATCGCGACGATGCCGTTCTCAGCTTCTGGCACATCTCCGGACTCGTCTCCGCCTACGCCGATCGTCCGGTCGTCACACACACGTTCTTCGAGAACAGCGAGAACCGCAGGACAATAATGCGGTTCGCCAGGACTCTGTTCCTTCCCGAGGACAGCCTTGTGACCTTCATGAGGGAGAAGGAATGCCGTCTGCTGGTATACCAGGCGGATTTCCTCCTGGACCGGAGCCACAGCGGATTGATCTACCTGGCGGGTCTGCGCGACGTGCCCCGGGATGCGGCCGCCCTGATGCTTCATTACAGCCCCGATTCCCTGGATTCGCTCGAGCCGGTCTTCCAGGGTCCGTCCCTCAGGGTGTTCTCCCTTGACTGCCCCGAACCGACGGAGCTTCAGCGCAGCTTCCTCTTCCAGGAGAGGTACCGACACTGCTGCAGCGGTTACGACGAGGCGCGGTCGCAGCTTGCATATCCCCTCGACTGGTCGGAACACCTGGCCAACAGGGCTGTGGAGATGAGGGACCTGGACATGCTTTCAGGCGCGCTTCTACTGGGGCTGCAGGGCGGTCTTCCGGAGGAGGATGCCCTTACGATACTGAACGACCTCATACAGTTGTATATTCATGGCAGCTACGGTCTGGACGGACTGGCCGAAGACGTGCACAGCTTCATCTGGTACAACGGACCGGATCCGGGCCTGAGTCTTCTACTCGCGAGGTTCTACGCTTCCGAGGGACTTCTGCCCGAGGCGATGGAGGAGTACTCCGAGGTCCTCCGCCTGGACCCCTCGAACATGGAGGCCGCCGAAGAATTCCATATGATCGAGGTGGAGTTGAGGAGTCTAATGGACGGTGCACCGGAGTGAGACTTGAATTCGTTAAGATGAGCGGTGCCGGGAACGATTTCATAGTCGTGGACAACAGGGACGGCAGCCTGGAAGGGATACTGTCGGCACCCTTCATAGCCTCAATCTGCAAGAGGGGCATCGCGGTCGGGGCCGACGGTCTGCTGGAGCTGAGGGAGGACCATGCCACGGCCTTCAGGATGAAGTATTACAACAGTGACGGATCTGCCGCCGAGATGTGCGGGAACGGAGGCAGGTGCATCGTTGTGTACGCTTGCTCCAAGGGTCTCGTCGAACCGGGGGCGGCCTTCGAATTCATGAGCGACGCGGGCGTCCACAGGGGCATGGTCACAGGAATGGAGGAGTCCAGGATCTGGATGACGCCTCCCGTGGTCCACTTCCTCGACAGGGAGATGGAAGTTGGGAACACAACCGTAAGGGTCTCGCTGGTGGATACCGGCGTTCCCCACGCGGTGGTAATCACCGAGGGTCCGGATTCACCGCCTTTCCTTAGTGTCGCGCCGGCCCTTAGGAACCATCCCTCCCTCGGCGAGTCCGGAGCCAACGCGGACTACCTCTGGACCGGGGACGGAGGGTTTTCCATGAGGACCTGGGAGAGGGGCGTCGAGGGAGAGACCCTGGCCTGCGGGACCGGGGCTGTAGCTTGCGCCCTCTGTGCCGGGAAGCTCCTGGGGGCTCGCATGCCGGTCGGTATTGAGGTGAAGAGCGGTCGCACCCTTACCGTAGGGAATGACGATCACGGATGGTGGCTGCAGGGGGAGGCCAGGGAAGTGTACAGAGGCATCCTTGAGCATCCTTCACCGAAGAGCTTGACGGAGGAGGGATGAGCACCTATTCATTGCCAGTCAACGGAGCGGGTATAACTCAGTTGGCAGAGTGTCAGCTTCCCAAGCTGAATGTCGCGGGTTCGATCCCCGTTACCCGCTCCATCCTCCTCCTTTCGATGGTCGTGTCCATCTTCTCCGCTGCTCTTTCCGCACAGGCGCCGGACATCCTCCAGGATTTCTGGTGGGAAGCTTCAGGCGCCAGGCTCGATACAGCTCCCTTCAGCTTGTCCTCGCTGAACGAGCGCTCGCTGAAGAGCCAGCTTGGCAACGGCAACAGGAATGCTCTCATGCCTCTTGTGATGCTCCTGGTGACCGAAGGCCGAATGGACGAGGCGGAAGCCTGGATGGAGGGCAGGGGCAGGCTCGTCCCGGTTACGCGCCGCGACCTGGGTATCGCTCTCTCATGGTACGGGAGGTACGAGCTGCACTCGGTCCTCAGTACGCAGCTGGAGGTTCCCTCGGACCTGGATGAGGACGACTACGGAAGGACACTTGCCGCCATCGTCGACGCGGGATGGATGCACTGCGCCTACGGAGACCTGTTCATGCCGGACCTCCTGGCGGGACCGTCGGACCTGATACTGCTTCAGGGTGTCTTCTTTCCCGATCCGGTTTCCTGGGACCGTGAATGGATAGGAATGGCATCCCTGGACAGTCTCTTCGCTGCAGGGATAGAGCAGGGTGTATCGAGGTGAGTTCCGAAGCGTCAGACGTCCGCCATATCCTGAAACAGATCAGGCACGACATACAGCATAAGGCCGCGCAGATAGCCGGCAGCTTCTCCCCGGTGCCGGCCCTCATAACCTGGAGCAGGTTCCTGGCAGCCGGGCTTCTTGTATTCATTGTCTACGGTTCGGCGGATCCGAAGGCCGTTTTCTGGATCATCCTTGCCGGAGCGTTCTCCGACTACCTCGACGGATGGCTGGCACGCAGGATCAGGGGCAACACCTACCCCGGAAAGGTGATGGACTTCACGGCGGACAAGCTCTTTCTCTCAGTTGCCCTCATAACGGTAGCTTTCAGGCTTGGAGGTCTGGATACACTGGTGGCCAGCCTGCTGACGGCGTACCACCTTCTGCTCCTCTTCACCCTCTCCGTCATCTCCTGGAGCGTCCATGTTCCTGTTGTCACCATCACGACCGGTGAGAGGCTGGCGGTCCTCTTCAGCTTCCTGCTCCTCATAACGGCAACCGGGAGGATAGCATTCCCTCACAAGCAGATATTCGACTCCCTCTACACCCCGCTCATGATGATCGCGCTTCTCT
Organism: Candidatus Aegiribacteria sp. MLS_C; assembly: GCA_002030045.1. Classification (GTDB taxonomy): domain Bacteria; phylum Fermentibacterota; class Fermentibacteria; order Fermentibacterales; family JCC-6; genus Aegiribacteria. The sequence continues at coordinate 61,675 of LQBI01000024.1, forward strand.
CGGCGCTGACAGGACTCCTCAGCTACCTCAGACTGCTGAGGAGGATACTGGCTAGAATACTGGAGTGACGATGCACTTTTTCATGATGATAGCCGTGATCGTACTCTCGGAAGGTTCGAGGCTTGAATCGGAAGGGGATTTCACGGCGGCCGGAAGGGCGTACTACGGGGAGGGGGACATAGCCGGCGAGGTCAGGATACTCTGCAGGTACGTCGAGGAATCCCTCTATTCGGGGAACACGCTCCACGCCTTCGATCTCGTATCCCAGCTGGAAAACATGCCGCTGGAGCGCGGATGCATCGATTTCTGGTACGCAAGGATCGCCTGGAGCTGCGGGCTCTCGGAGTACGCCATCGAATCATTGTCCTCTCTGAATGCCGGTCCATGGCTGAAAGCCAGGGCCTCAGGCCTGTCGGCCCAGTTCCGCGGGGATGCGGAGGAAGCAGTCCTTCTGCTTTCCGGTTCCATGGACCTGGCATCCTCGAGGCGGCAGAAGTTCTACTCGGCCCTGGACCTCAGTTTCGCTCTTGTGTCCGCCGGGCGGTTCGAGGAAGCCTCTGAGATCGCGGCCCTGCTTGCGGACGGTTTTCCGGGAGAGGGTCTTCCCCTGGTGGCCCTTGCCCTCAGCATGCATGCACAGGGGGACTACGGCAGGGCGATGTCGGTTCTGCAGAACCTCTACTCGTCTGCCGGCTACTCCTTCATCACCAGGCACTACGCAAGATCCATGATGGAAGACATGGAATGACCGGATGGATCGGAAGGCTCCTGAGAATGGCGGGTCTCCGCCGTTCCGGCCGTGGAGGCCCCGCCGGTGGAAGGCTCATGCGTCTTCCCGGTGATATGAGGGAACCCGGTGGGATCGTTGTCTACTCAGGGCCCATGGTGTCCGACGTATGGCCGGCGCTCTACACGGCAAACTCACTTCAGAAGGCCTTCAGGGAAAGGGAACTGATCGTCATAGCCCCGAAGCGGGACGACAAACTGTACAACATGATGGGCCGCAGGCCTAAGGTCCACTGCTACTCCGAAAGACCTGAGCTGCCAGGCGATCTGGACAGGGAGAAGCTCGCCAAAGGCTTCCTGTTCTTCTATCCGTACTCGAAGGTGATCGAATCAGACCGCAAGCTCCTGGAGAGGATACCATGCGGTATACGCATAGCACCTCTCGACGATCCTTCCCCGCTGATAAACCTGACCGTCAGGACAGAAAGCCCGCATTTCCCGGAAAAACTTCAACAGATGTTCCATGTACTGGGAATCGACTACGACGAAGAATGGAGACCATCTGTCCGGAAGCACGCGGAACAGGCCGCCAAGCAGCGCCTTGCCCCCGTTACTGGAAGGATGATGCCCTATATCGTGGTGACGGATTCCGCACAGGCGATCCTCGAGAGGAGCAGGGCCGAGATTCCGCTGCGCACGGTCTCGTTCTCGGGGAAGAAGAGCGAGCTGGCTGACCTGGACAGGGAGATAAGGACGGCGGTGGTGGCAGGAGCCAGTGCCGTGGCAACAGACAGCGACGATCTCTGGGGAGATGCCTGCGCCTTCGATGTGCCCGTGGCGGGCCTCGACAACAGCGGCGACTTCATCAAATGGCATGGCATGGAGTCCGCGCAGAGCCGGGAGGGTTTCGTTCAGGCATGGGTGGAAATCCTGAAGAGGGGAGTGCTGGTATCCGGCTGACCGTAAGGACCCCGAACTGGCTCGGAGATGCAGTCATGGCGCTGCCGGCGCTTTCCGCCGCCGCAGGGGCGGACCTGAGGATATGGTCGCATCCCAGGGTAGCCGGGCTGTTTCCAGTGTTCTTCCCCGGCATCCCTGTCGTGACGGGACGGAGGGTGGACCCATCGAACGGGGGAAGGCTCCTCCTCATGACCGGGTCCTTCCGTTCTGCCCTGCAGGGCCTGCTTTCGGGCTTCAGGGACAGGATCGGGTATTCGACTGATATGAGGGGCCTTTTCCTTACAAGGGCTCCTGACCCCCCTTCGGGAAGGGACCACCACCACTCGGAGGACTACCTGAAGCTGGTCTCGGAGGCCGGTCTGAACTGTGAACCTCATGTTCCCCCGCCGTCGGTGGAGCCGTCCGGTCGTCCGCACGTTGCTTTCTTCCCGGGGGCCAGGTTCGGTCCCGCGAAGAGATGGCCGGGATTCGGTCCTCTTGCGGGGGAACTGGCCTCGAGGACAGGTCTTCCCGTGGTACTCTACGGCTCCCACGAGGAGGAGGATGAAATGCGGCGGATGTCAGGCGGGAGCGGCGACCCGGAGGTCATGGCGGGGCTTCCGCTTGCCGAGCTTGTATCGAGGCTCCTGTCCGCCGTCCTAGCGGTGGGGAACGATTCCGGAGGTGTTCACCTGTCGGCGGCCGCGGGGGTTCCCACGGTTACCGTGTTCGGCTCCACCTCGCCGGTCTGGACTGCTCCGCTTGGTCCGAGGACCGCCATCGTTGCGTCTTCCGTGGAATGCTCTCCATGCTTCCGCAGGTCCTGTCCGAGGGGAGATGCCGTCTGCCTCTCGGGAATACCCTGGGAACTGGTTGCGGAAAGGGCGATGGTGCTTCTCGATGAGGGTTACGGAAAAGTCGCGGAGAAGGGGGCGAGATGATGCCGGGACGCACATACCTGCTGGTCGACTGCAGTTCCCTGGTGTACCGGGGTCACTTCGCGATGATGAGCAATCCGCTGAGAGCTGAGGACGGCACCAACACGAGCGGTCTCTTCTTCCTGGTGAGGGAGATACTGGACAGGAGGGAAGCCCGGTCCCCCGACGTCGTCGCGGCGGTTTTCGATCACCCGGGTCCTGCCTTCAGGGTGGGTATCTACCCGGAGTACAAGGCCAACAGACCTCCGATGCCCGAAGAACTCAAGGTACAGACGGATATTGCCCGCCGTCTGATCCCCGCTCTGGGAGTACCCCTGCTGGAGAGGAGGGGCCTCGAGGCCGACGATATAATAGCATGGCTGGCCCAGGAGGCAGGTTCGGTAGGGAATACCGTGGAGATACTCTCCTCTGACAAGGACCTTCTACAGCTGGTCTCCGGGAACGTGACCGTAATAAGGCCGGGAGGGACGTCTGGACAGGACGTGATAGTAGGCGAGGGAGACGTGGAGGAGGTCATGGGTATACGGGCGGACCAGGTGGCTGATTTTCTGGCACTGAGCGGCGATTCATCGGACAACATCCCGGGAGCGAGGGGCATCGGCAGGAAAACGGCCCTCCGGCTGCTCGGCGACCACGACAGCATCGAGGATATCTACGGGGCGCTGGAGAGCCTGACACCCACGGTTCGCGGCAAGCTCGAGAGGGACAGGGACATGGTCCTCCTCAGCAGAAAACTGGTGTCCCTCAAGCCCGCGGTGGATGCCGGAATACGACCGGAGGACCTTTCCATGGGACCGCCTGATCTGAAGACAGCCTCGAAGCTCCTTTCTAGCCTGGGTATGACCAGCATCATGGAGAGGCTCGGCATACCCCCGGAAGACGACCTCTTCGCCCCATCGAAGCCCGGGGCGGGTGACGAGGAATTCAGGGTGACCATCGTAGGCAGTCTCGAGGAGCTGAAGGACCTGGACCTCGGACCGATGCATGAGAATCCCGTAGCCATCGACACGGAGACTACCTCGAAGGATCCATTCCAGGCGAAGCCGGTGGGGGTATCACTGGTCTCGGCGGCAGGAGGACCGTGGTACGTACCGCTGGCGGGCCCCGACGCTCTGGACTCTGAAGGTGCCGTCGGAATACTCGCGACCAAGCTGTCCGGAAGGGACATAGTCGCTCAGAACGGCAAGTACGACATGCACGTGCTGGAGAGACTTGGTCTGAGAATACCGACCCTTGCCGGCGATCCCATGATAGCCGACTACCTCCTCCGCCCCGAGATACAGTCACACTCTCTCTCCAGTCTGTCGGCCAGATGGCTGGGGCGCTCAGTGAGGAACTACGCCGACGTCCTCGGGGACGCGAGTACCCTGGACCAGGTGGATACCCGGAACGTGGCCGAGTACTGCGGGGCTGATTCAGCAGCGGCGCTGGAGCTCTCGAATCTCCTGGAGACCAGGCTGAAGGAGGATCCCGGGCTGCTTTCCATCTACAGGGACGTCGAACTCCCACTTGTCTCCGTGATAAGGGACATGGAGAGCAGAGGTGTCGGACTGGACGTGGTATCCCTCGGCAGCCTGGAAACCGAGTTCTTGGAGGCGATAAGGAACATCGAGCTTAACGCGGCTGCGATGGTGGGATGGGACGTGAACCTCAACAGTCCCTCCCAGGTCTCTACGGCACTCTTCGAGACACTGGGACTGGAACCGGTCACGAAGACATCGACAGGTGCCAACTCATCCAGCATGGAAGTGCTTGAGAAGCTCCGGGGCCGGCACGAGTTCGTAGATGCGGTAATAGAGCACAGGGAACTGTCGAAACTGCTTAACACCTACGTCAGCCGTCTTCCCGAATACCTCAGCCCCGGCGACGGGCTGATACATACCAGCTTCAGCCAGACCGTGACCGCCACGGGCAGGCTCAGCTCCAGCGGTCCGAACCTTCAGAACATACCCATAAGGACAAGCAGGGGACGTCAGGTGAGGAAGTGTTTCGTGCCGGGAGTACCCGGACATGTCTTCGTCACCGCGGACTATTCGCAGATAGAACTCAGGATACTTGCCCACCTTGCAGGCCCGGGGAACCTGAGGAAGGCCTACGAATCCGATAAGGACGTTCACTCCAGCACAGCAGAGGCGGTCTTCGGCGATGCCTCACCCGAACACAGGAGAAAGGCCAAGGAGGTCAATTTCTCCATATTGTACGGTATCAGCCCCTGGGGGCTCAGCAACAGGATCAACATCAGCAGGGCGGAGGCTTCGGAAATAATCGAGAGGTACATAGAGACATATCCGGAAGTCGAGACATTCTTCAGGCAGTGCGTGGAATACGCAGAGAAGCATGGCGAGACAAGGACACTACTAGGAAGGAGGAGGGAATTCCCGGGTATGGAACGCGCGAAAGGAGCAGCAAGGAGCGCAATGGAGAGGATGGCGGTAAACACTACCATACAGGGCTCCGCGGCGGACATCATAAAGCTGGCCATGATATCTGTGGATCGCAGGCTCAACGGAATCCAGGGAGCAGGACTGGTACTCCAGGTCCATGACGAACTGGTCGCAACGGCTCCCGGGGAAGTGTCCGAAGAGGTCGAGAAAGTACTGAGGGAGGAGATGTCTGGTGCCTTCGAGCTGGAGGTGCCTCTGAAGGTCGACACCGGAACGGGTACCGACTGGCTGGAGGCGCAGCACTGATGCGCATAAAGACTGCAGCACTGCTTGTTATCGTACTCCTTCTTTCGTGCGGTGAATCGGACGAGGACGAAGGATCGAGCGTGCTCCTTGTGATAATAGACACTATCAGGGCTGATCACCTTGGTTCCTGGGGTTACGAAAGGGACGTCACGCCGGCGCTTGACAGCCTCGCATCCGCCGGAACAAGGTTCTCGGAGTGCCAGGCGCACAGTTCCTGGACGCTTCCATCGGTGTCCTCGATACTCACCGGACGCACTCCCAGGGAACACGGGGCCGGTTCAGTGGAAGGAAGGATGTTCGGAATACCGCCGTCGGTCCCTACCCTGCAATCTCTTCTCCATTCCCGCGGATGGAGTACATGCGGTCTTTTCAACGTGGTCTTCCTCAGCGAGGATTTCGGTTTCCACAGGGGATTCGACCATTTCGACTGCAGGGGCGTTACCGGCAACAGGGGTACCAGGAGGGCGGATGAGACCGTGGACGAGCTCATTCAGTGGCTGGATGGACTGGAACGCGGCCAGCCCTTCCTGGCGGTGCTGCACCTCTATGACCCGCACATTCCCTACGATCCTCCGCCTCCCTGGGATACTCTGTACGCGGGTTCGATAACGGGAAGCATCAGGCAGGGCGGCTCCCAGATAGATACGATGCAGGCGGTCAACAGCGGGAATGCCGAACTCTCCCCTGAAGGCCTGCGGAGCATGATCGATCTCTACGACGGCGAGATAGCCTTCACGGATTCCCAGCTGCAGAGGCTGTTCCGTCACCTCAGGTCCTCCGGCCGGGGTGAGACGACCGTGATTGTAGTCGTAGGCGACCACGGGGAGGAGTTCATGGAGCATTCGGGAATCGAGCACGGCAGGACCCTCTACCAGGAAGTCCTCCATGTGCCGCTCATCATGAGCGGCCCAGGAATCCCGCGCGGGACCGTGGTGGATCGGGTATGCGCCCAGGTGGACCTGCTGCCCACCATCCTGGAGATACTGGGCATGCAGCCGCAGCCGGGGCTTCCCGGAATAGACCTGCTCTCCGGAGTTCCCGAAGGCAGGGACCTCCCCTCGAGCAACCTGCTCTGGACCAACGTTCCGCAGGCAGCGATCAGAAGGGACGGTCTGAAGCTCATCTGGTTCCCCCAGGACACCGTCCACCAGTTCTACGAGCTTGATTCCGACCCGCTGGAGCAGATGGATCTCGAAAGCGCAGACAGCTCGATGACAAGGGCAGCCGAGTACTACTGGTCCACCCCCGTTCTCGCGGACCCGCCGGAGGTAAGCTTCGACGAGGCCGAGAACAACCAGCTTCGGGACCTGGGCTACATCAGATAGAACGCAGATACCGGCATGCCGGGAAAAGCTTCAGGGCAAAGCCCTGCGCCTCTGCAGTTCGGCCGCCACTATCGCGGCTGTGCTCGAGACGTTGATGCAGCACCTGCTGCCGCTCTGCGGGAACATCACGGTGATATCGGCCATTTCCCTGATACCCGGGCTCAGGCCTTCCGCCTCGTTGCCGAGGAGAAAAGCGGCAGAAAGAGGGAAGTCCGCATTCCAGATAGGCACCGAACCCCTTCCGTTCTCGACCGCAACCAGAGTCCTGCCGCTGCTGCGCGCCCATTCCAGGGCTTCCCGGACTTCACTGAAGTACCTCCAGGGTACCTCTGAATGGGTGCCCCTGGATGTGTGGGCAAGCTTCCTGCCTCCGGGTCGTGCGCAGATACCTGTGAGGAACACGGCGCACGGTGTGACCGCTTCAGCGCTCCGGAAGACTGAACCGACGTTGAAGGCGCTCCTGAGATTGTCAAGCACGAATATGGGCATGCCACTTGAACCATGGAGTGAGGCGGAGTAGAATGTATGCGACATGGAACTCAGAAGATATCCTTTCCTTCTCGTTGCGCTTTTCCTGACCGGCTACTATACCCGCAATACGGCAGGATTCCCAGTCCTGTTACCTGCACTGGCGGCTGGAACGGTAGCGGCAGCCTTTGGTATGAGGCGCGCCGGAATGCTTCTGATCTGCGTATCGGCCTTCCTTCTCGGTTCGCGTTTCGCCCGGGAAACATCGCTCAACCAGCCTGGAGGTACCCTTCCTCCCGGTATCTGGGAGGTCAGGGTAGAGACGGCCACAACCGCCGGACTCCTGGTCAGGGAGGCATCATACGGGACCATGTGGCTTCCCGGGAACCACCTGGCCGCTTCATGCGGCAGGGGGGACAGCCTGAGGGTGATGGGAAGGGCCGACGACGGGTTCCTCGATGCCTGCGCTATCGAGTCCAGGCCATCTGTGCATCTCCCGGACGTTATCAGGAGAGATCTGTCCGGTGCCATAATAGGCAGTATTCCATCGAGGACGGCGGGCTCACTTGCCTCGGCACTTCTCACCGGCGACAGGGGAAGTATTCCCAGGCAGACCAGGGAGCTTTTCAGGGCAACAGGCACTTCCCACCTGCTTGCCCTCTCCGGTCTCCATGTAGGGATAGTAGCCGCCGCCGTCCTGCTTCTCCTGAGGCGGTGCCTCGGCCGGGGGATCGTTCCCGCCGTTATGACGGTCGCGGTATGCGGCGCCTATGCACTGGTATCCGGCGCCAGACCTTCCACGATGAGGGCATGGCTTATGCTCACCGTCGCAATTACGCTATGGAGGGTATCAGGAAGGAAACCTCAAATCCTCATGGCATGGTCCGTTAGTCTCATCATTCTGGTTCTGTTATCCGGCGGCGGCATACTTGATGATCCAGGAGCCCAGATGTCCTTCGCCGCGGTTCTCTCGCTGATACTCGTGGGCACCCCCTCGTCCTCATCGGCAGGGGGATGGGGGATCTCAGCCCTGCAGGCGGGTATCGTGGTAACCGTCGCCATTGCACCTCTGGTCTCATACGTATACGGAGGGTTCAACCCCGTAGCACCCCTGGCAACGGCATTATCGATACCATTCATGCTGGCCCTGATGGTACTTGGGGGGCTGTCGCCCCTGCTGCCGGTCTTTGTGGGAGCGCATCTTGCGGCGGAATGGACCGCCTGGCTCTGGCTCTCGATTCTTGACCTTCTCAGGACCCGAGAGCTGGCCTTCTCTGCATGGATGTTCTGGTTGTGGGTGCCCGGTCTGTTCCTGCTATGGTTCCTGGCCAGGAGAAGGCGGATCATCCTCAGGTTCAGGTGAGGACCCATCGGATGCAGATACTTCCTCTGACGAGTCCTCCATGATCTCGAACACCACCTGTATGCTCCCCTGGTTGTCCATCGCCTCCTCCATGATATCGAGTCCGGTCGCCTGAACCGTACCGCCGAGAGGAAGGCTGAGGAAGAGAGTATCGCCGGGAAGGATGCCGTAGGCTTCCCTGGCTCCGCCGAGGGTTGTGACCACAAGTATCACCAGCCCGTCGTAACCGGAGAGCGCTTCGGCTGTTGAAACGGTCCTGTAGACACCGGGAGCTATCTGCATGCTGCGGGCCCTCTCCAGTATGGACAGATGGTAGGCGGCGGATACCGAGATGGAAGGAACAACTTCGGGGATTACGGGGAGGAACCTGACGGTATCCGAGACAGATGGCGTGGTTATAATTATCGAGACCGAATCCTCAAGACCGGGCGAAGGCTGCCATGTGACCGTCCTTCCCGAGGCTACGGTGGTCCCGCTCTCCATGAAGGCACCGTTCGAGCATTCCCATACAGCCTGGTTACCGTCCTCCAGTATGGTTGAGAATGTGGTTGTCCTTCCGCCCTCGAGGTTCATGGAAGCTACGATATGAAGCGGGTTCTCCTCCTGGCCGCTGCACTGCGAAGAAAGCCAGAGCACAAGCACTCCCGTGGGAAGAGCGAATGGCAGCACCAGGCTCAGGAACCTGATGATCCTGCTTCTTTTTGATTTTCTCATGGCTGGAATATGTTCATCGGAGTCCGTTGAGGGAAAGTATGATGTCCACCGCCTCGGAAATGTCCTCGGCCACCCTCCAGGGTCCCGGCAGTCCGGTGGACTCTATAAGCTCCAGCTGTTCCCTTCCGCGGCCGGTCATGACCATTATGGTTCGCAGACCTGCATTCCTTCCAAGTTCCATATCGGATACGGCATCGCCGACGATGAATCCTCCTGAGGGAAGATCGAGGTCCCTGACCGCGGAATCGACCATGCCGGTGGCGGGTTTTCGGCAGCTGCATCCGTCGTCCGGCAGATGAGGACAGTAGTAGATACCTGAAAGTACCCCTCCCGCGGTGCTGACAAGCTCCGACAGATGGTAGTTGACAGCCCTCACGGAATCCTCGTCGCAGAGTCCCCTACCGATGCATGACTGGTTGGTCACCACCACTACTGGATGTCCGGCACGGTAAAGCCTGACTATAGACTGGATGGCGCCGGGAAGCGGGATGAAATCATCGATCCCTCTGACGTAGTACCGACGGTTGCGGTTTATGACTCCGTCGCGGTCGAGGTAGACGGGCAGGGGGGTCATTCAGCGGTCTCCAGTCTCTTCCTGTGGTATTCCACCAGGTCCTTCAGACCCTGCTCGAATGTAATGGCGGGTTTCCAGCCCAGCTCCTCCCCGGCTCTCGTTCCATCCAGGGCTATCCTGTTTATCTCCTCCGGGAGAGGAGGCCCGAAGACAGGTTCCAGGCCCGTACCAACCGTTTCCCTGATTATTCCGTCCAGTTCCAGGACGGACCTTCCGACCCCGAAACCTAGGTTGTATATCCTTCCATCCAGCTCTTTCCTGTCCAGGTCCAGTGCCATCAAGTTGGCCCTGGCGATGTCCTTCACGTGGACGTAATCCCTGAGCTGCATTCCGTCGCCGTTTATTCTCGGCGGATTGCCGGTCAGATAGGCCAGAGTGAAAATGGCGGTGACACCGGCTTCTCCGCAGGGGTTCTGTCTTGGGCCGTAGACGTTGGGATATCTCAGTACGACGTAGTCGAGACCGTAGAGGTGCCTGTAGAGGAACAGGTAGTGCTCTACAGCGTGTTTGCTGACCCCGTAGTGGCATATGGGGTTCACCGGATGCTCCTCGGTCACGGGAATGGTCTCGGGCTCGCCGTAGACCGCACCTCCGGTCGATGCATAGACGACCCTTTGTACACCGCCCTTCCTGCAGGCCTCCAGGAGGTTGAGGGTTCCGATTATGTTCACGTCGGCATCGAAGACGGGTTCCCTCACAGACCGTCTGACATCCATCTGGGCCGCGTGGTGGCATACCGCGTGGAATCCTCCCGAGACGACGAGATCGTGTGCTTCGGGGCTCCTGATGTCCATCCTGTGGAATGTCACCCCGCGGCTCACGTTCTCGATGAACCCGGTGGAGAGGTCGTCGAGTGAATGGACTTCGAATCCCTGCTCAAGCAGGTGATCGGCTATATTGGAGCCTATGAAACCTGCTCCTCCTGTTATCAGTACCCTCATCGATCCTCCGATCCTTGCCGCATGGAGCACCGTACCTGCGCACGGCTGAGTCCGGACGTATATTAACTCCGAACAGGTGCCACGGCACAATAACATTGTGGAGGTCATGGTCAAGGGCTGAATGAAGAGCAGGCTCTTCATTCAGCTTGGGAGAATCACCTGCGGTGTTCTCCACGATGAGAGCAGGCTCTTCATTCAGCTTGGGAGAATCACCTGCGGTGTTCTCCTCGACTGAATCGAGGTTGTTGACCGTTATTCAGCCTGGGAGAATCACCTGCGGTGTTCTCCTCGATGAGAGCAGGGTTTTCATTCAGCAAGTATTGAGCAGTGCATGTATTTCGGTCTGCCGGTTTCCCAGGGAGGAAAGATGAAGGTTCTGCTGCTCTACGGAGGCAGGTCCGCCGAACACGACGTTTCGCTGGTCTCAGCCGGGTTCGTGCGTGAAGTCCTCTGCAATTCAGGTCACGAGGTCATCATGGTCCTCATCGGCCGGGACGGCGGATGGAGGCTCGAGGAAGACGCTATCACCGTTTCGGCGGACGGTACGCCCTGGGAGCTGAGATCGGGTTCGGAGCGGATTTCCTTCGACATCGTCTTTCCGGTACTGCACGGACCGATGGGGGAGGACGGAACGCTGCAGGGACTATGCATGATGGCGGGCTGGCCCTTCGCGGGTGCCGGTGTCATGACCTCCTCCATGGCCATGAACAAGGTGACAGCCAAACTGATGGCCGGCACATGCGGACTTCCGGTGCTTCCCTGGACATTCTTCGAGGAGGGGTGCGAACCCGACATGGAAGCTGTCTCCACCCTTGGCTACCCTGTCTTCGTCAAGCCCGCCAGAATGGGTTCCAGTGTGGGCATCTCGCGGGTCGATGCCCCGGTGGAACTTCGGGCGGCAGTGGAACTCGCCAGAAGACATGATGGACTTGTCCTGGTCGAGAAGGGCATGGTCCGGGCAAGGGAGATAGAGGTGGCCCTGCTGGCTGAGGAGGGCAGGGTATCATCATCGATACCCGGGGAGATAGTACCCGGGCTGGAGTGGTACGACTACGAGGCCAAATACAATTGTCCTGGATCGAGGCTTCTCATACCGGCCCCTATACCGGACGGACTGGCGGAGAAGGTCCGTTCCATGGCCGAGACAAGTTTCTCAATGCTCTCAGGGAGCGGTTTCGCCAGGGCTGATTTCCTCCTCGACAGCAGCGGGAACCTCTACTTCAACGAGATCAATACCATACCCGGGTTCACAGGTATCAGCATGTTCCCGAAGCTCTGGGAGGCAAGCGGCGTACCGGTCCCGGAAGTGCTCGAAAGGATAATCGGGGAAGCCATCAGGAGGCATTCCCGGCTCGGGGGCCCCGGAGGTGGCGGATGACATGAGATATCTAAGGGTGGACCTCAGGAGCGATACCGTCAGCACTCCGTGCCATTCCATGCGGAACGCAATGGCCAGGGCCGAGGTCGGTGACGACGTATTCGGAGAGGACCCGTCGGTCAATCATCTCGAGGAATTGGTGGCGGAAATGACCGGATTCGACAGGGCGGTCTTCATGCCCACCGGTACGATGTCCAACGGTGTCGCCATACGGACCATCGCTGCGCAGGGGGATGAGGTGATATGCGGCAGCAGAAGCCATGTTTATGTCTACGAGAACGCCCAGTACGCCGCGCTCGGGGGAATACAGATGCACAGGGTGGACGAGGACGGCAGCGGTAGTCCGCCTCCGAAGGAGGTTGAGGAACTGCTCTCGAGGGGAGATGACCAGCATCACGCTCCCAGGACCCTGGTAACGCTGGAGGATACACATAACATCATGGGAGGCCTTGTCATGCCGCAGGAGAGGAAGGAACAGCTCCTGGGCGTATGCAGGGCAAGGGGAGTACCGTTATACCTCGACGGCGCAAGGGCGTGGCACGCTGCTGTGACACTGGACGTAACCCTGAGAGAACTGCTTTCCGGTTACAGAATGGTTTCCATGTGTTTCTCAAAGGCCCTGGGAAGTCCTGCAGGCTCGATCCTGCTCTGTTCGGACGAGGACGAGAAGAGGGTCAGGTTCCTCAGGAAGCAGCACGGGGGTGGGATGCGCCAGGCGGGCATTCTGGCGGCAGCCTGTATCTACGCCCTGGAACACAACCTGCCTCATCTCGAGAGGACCCACAGGTACGCCAGGAGTCTGGCCAGGGGGATCTCACGCTCTAGACTGCTGAAACCGGTGAATCCGGATCCACAAAGCAACATAGTCATAGCCGACACACCTGAGGGCAAGGCCCAGGCGATAGTAGAGGCCCTGGCCGACCTGGACATAGGCTGTCTGGCCCTTTCCCCCTCCAGACTGAGGTTCGTCACGCACCTGTCACTGTCGGTGAGCGGGGTCAAGTATGCTGCTGACATCCTGTCGGCGTTTGGAGGATGAAATGGTAACAGGAGTCATAGGCGCGGGGCATCTCGGCTATCATCACGCCAGGATACTGGGGGAACTGACCGGCGGCACCGTCCCTGTCTTCGACACTGACGGGGAAAGGATGAGAACGCTGGCCTCCGAACTCGACGTCCGGCCGTGCACGGGTCTGGAATCAATGCTGGAGGAGTGTGATTCCGTGGTCGTTGCAACCAGTACCTCGACACACCACCAGGTGGTCATGAAGGCCCTGGATGCAGGGGTCCACGTGCTGGTGGAGAAACCCATCGCCTCCAGCGCCGCCGAAGGCAGGGAGATGGTGCTGAAGGCCGAGGATTCGAACCTGGTGCTAGCCGTCGGGCACGTAGAGAGGTTCAATCCCGCGATAATGGCTGCATCCGAACTGATCGAGAACCCGCTGTTCATTGAGGGGCACAGAATGGCGCCCTTCAACCCGAGGGGTACGGACGTTTCCGTCGTGCTTGACCTGATGATACACGACATAGACCTGGTCCTCTCGTTCGTCCGTTCACAGGTAGCTTCGGTCCAGGCCTCAGGAATGCCCGTCCTGAGCGGTAACGTGGACATAGCAAGCGCAAGGATACAGTTCGAGAACGGCTGCGTGGTGAACATGACAGCCAGCAGGATATCAAGGGAGCGGATAAGAAAGCTGCGATTCTTCCAGCCCAGGATGTACGTGGCGGTGGATTTCGCCGCCAGGGAGGTGGAGGCTTACCGGCTGCAGGGGGATTCCATAATGCCTGTGACAGTTGAAGTGCCGGATAGTGACGCGCTCACGGAGGAGCTGAGGGATTTCCGGAACGCCTGCTCCACAGGCGGCGCTCCGGTGGTCAGCGGCCGGGAAGGTCTCAATGCGCTGATATCGGCGCAGATCATCTCCGGCAGAATAAACGAGGCCGTGGAGAATCTGATGGGCCGTCCGACGGAATGAGGGTGGTAATATCCGCCGGAGACCCTTCCGGCGATGTAAGGGCTGCGGAACTTGTGACTGAGCTTTCAAGAAGGGTGGATATCTCCGTTTCCGGGCTTGGAGGCCCCCATCTCAGGGAATCTGGCGTCTCCGTCCTCTTCGACCTGGAGGAATACTCGGTGATGGGATTCGCCGAAGTGCTGACATCGCTGGGAAGGTTCCGGCGCCTCAGGAACATGATCAGGAGGCACATCGAGGAGGCTGCTCCCGATATTGTCCTTCTGGTGGACTATCCGGGTTTCAACATACCGCTTGCCCGATGGGCCAGTTCCAGGGGGTTCAGGGTAGTCTACTACATCTCCCCGCAGCTCTGGGCATGGGGGAGAGGCAGGGTTAGAAAGATCAGGGGTTCCGTCGACCTGATGATAACGCTGTTCGAATTCGAGGTGGATTTCTACCGTGAACACGGTGTAAGGGCCTTCTTCGCGGGACATCCGCTGGCCGATTCGATACCTGAGCCCATGGAGACAGGGCTCACGGGACGGATAGCTCTGCTTCCGGGAAGCAGGCGCCAGGAGGTGTCGATGCTTGCCGGACCGATGGCCGATGCCTACGGGCTGCTGAGGGAGGGAGGTCTGGTTGGATCCGCCGCGGTGGCGGTATCAGGCAGCGTACCGAATGAGCTTTATGACCCGATCCTCCGTATGGAGGGGGTGTCGGCAGCCGGTTCCGTCAGGGAGGCTCTCACCGGAGCTGCAGCTGCTGTTGTCTGTTCCGGAACGGCCACTCTTGAGACGGCCATGTGGGGTATACCCTTCATCGTCACCTACAGGACCTCCAGGCTTACATGGAGCATCGCAAGGCTTCTCGTCCGAGGGGTCAGGAACATAGGGATGGCCAACCTGGTGGCGGGAGAGGAGTACTTCCCCGAGCTGCTGCAGAACCGTGTGACACCGGAAGGAATAGCAGAATGCATCTCGTCCATGCTCAGGGTCGGACCCGAAAGGAACAGGGCGCTGGAGGGTACGACCAGGGTGAGGGAGGCCCTGGGAGAGCCGGGATCCTCCGCCAGGGCCGCTGAAGCCCTGATCCGGTCAGCCGGAGAATAGCATCCCATGGACCTTATGAGCCTGTCCCGGTCACTCGGCAGGATATTCATGCGCCTCAGCGGCTTGTCATGGAGGGTGGTGTACCTCCGACCCGCGGGAGGAAGAGCCGGCGGCGCAAGGGGAAGACCCGTCTTCTTCGCTTTCTGGCACGGAAGACAGCTCCCGCTTATACACACGCACAGGGACGAGGGCGTCACCGTCCTCGTAAGCAGCAACACCGACGGGCAGTACGTGACCAACGTCATCCTTTCAATGGGTTTCGACACCGTCCGTGGTTCCAGCTCCAGGGGGGGCACCCGGGCTGTGAGAAGCATGTCAAAGGTACTCAGGCAGGGCATTGACTGCGCGATAACACCTGACGGACCAAGGGGCCCGGCGTGTGCGGCCAAGCCGGGCACTGCCCTTATCTCGAGACTGGGGTCCAGACCGGTGGTTCCCATGGGCACCTCCGCATGGCCGGCGATACGGTTCGGTTCCTGGGACGGTTTCCTGCTTCCCCTTCCCTTCTCGAGGGTTGTCGTAGTCGAGGGAAGACCTCTGCATCCGATGAGCAGGGGCAATGACCAGGATCTGTGGATCCGCCGTCTGGAAAGGGAGCTGAACTCCGTTACCGCTACGGCGGACCTCCTGTCGCTGCCCTCTTCGAGAATGTCTTTCGGGCTATGCAGGTTGGCCGGCCACCTTTTCATGCCCGCCGCCGCTCTTGTCCTCAGGTTGCGCGGCAGCGAGGAAAGACTGGAACGGAGCGGGAGGATCGAACCCAGGAACGACCGCCCTGTATGGCTCCACGGCTCTTCCCTGGGCGAGCTGAACGGGCTGCTGCCATACATGAAAGTGCTCAGGGAGAACGGGCTTCCCGTGTTCGTGACATGTTTCACTCCGGCGGGAAGGGAGTTCGTCAGGGAGCAGGGTCTTAGCGGTTCCTACCTGCCCCTTGACCTGCCGCTCTTCGTACGGAGGTTCCTGGACCGATTGACACCCCGTGCACTGGTACTTGCTGAGACCGAAATATGGCCGAACACGCTCCTTGAAACCGTCTTAAGGGGAATACCGTGCCTTCTGGTGAACGGAAGGCTCTCATCAGGAAGCCTCAGGGCCTACCGGAGGCTCCTTCCGTTGTCAGGCGAAATCCTCTCATGTTTCAGGACTGTCTCAGCGAGAACACCGGAGGACATGGAGAGGTTCAGGGAACTCGGAGTGGACGGTTCCGTACTGCTGACCGGCGGCGACTCAAAGTCCCTGGCGGACAGCGGGGATCCGCCGTTAGGATGGAGGCGGCTCCTCTACAGGGGAAGACCCGTGCTGGTTGCGGGATCCACCAGGAGCGGAGAGGAGGGGACCGTGGTCAGGTCGGCCCTGGCTGCGGGATACCTTCCGGTGGTGGCGCCCAGGCATATCGAGCGGCTTCAGGAGGTGGAAGATATAATGCGCAGCGAGGGTCTTTCGCCGGTAAGATGGTCGGTGCTTTCGAGGGGCGGGACCGGCGAGCTTGATTTCGATTCCGTGACCGTAGATGTTCGCGGTGTGCTGGCTTCCCTCTACGGGGCCGGTGATGCGGCTTTCGTTGGAGGGACTCTGGTGCCCGTCGGAGGCCACAACGTGCTGGAACCGGTTATGCGGGGAGTCCCGCTTCTGACAGGCCCGTATTTCCACAGTTTCGGTGAACAGGTCATTAGACTTTCCGAGGCGGGTGCGGCATTCATATGCAGCGGCGGGGAGGAAATGACGGCGGCTCTGAATGCCGTCTCAACCGGCAGTGTAACGAAGGAGATGGTCCTGGGATGCTTCAGCGATCTGAGAGCCGGGGCGGATGCCGGGATCAGGGATGTTCTGGTGGAGTCCGGAATAATGGAGGACCATGGAGAGACCTGACAGGCTCTACTGGCGAATAGTCCGCAGGGAAGGTCACTACGCCTGGATCGGATGGAGCCTCATGCCTCTGGGATGGCTCTACGGTCTTGCGGCCGGTCTCAGACGCAGATGGTACGAGCACGAAAGACGTCAGGTCAGACTTCCGGTGCCCGTCATGAGCGTCGGGAACATAGAGGTCGGCGGGACCGGCAAGACACCGGTCACCATCTGGCTGGCCAACAGGATCACCGGCATGGGCTACAGCGTCGCCGTGGTAGCCAGGAACTTCGGCAGGAGGAGCAGTTCCTGCAGGGTTCGCCTCGACAGCGACGATGTCAGGAAGAACTTCACCGACGAGGTGCTCCTGCTTGCCGAGAGTCTCCTGGGAAGGAGCAGTGTCTACGCCGGCAGATCCAAGACCGAGGCCGCTATCAGGGCCTGCAGGGGCGAGAAGCCGGACATCATCCTCGTTGACGATGGTTTCCAGCATCTGAGACTGCACCGGGACATAGAACTGCTTGTACTTGATTTCATGAGCCCCTTCGGACAGGGAGGCATGCTCCCCGCAGGTACTCTCAGGGAGTTCCCCTCCGTGATATCGAGGGCGGACCACATCTGGATCAACAGGATACCTTCCGGCATGTCCGCCGAATGGATCAAGCGAAGGCTGGTGGACTACAACTGGAAAGCCCCGGTGCAGTTCAGCAGGGTCAAGCACACCGGTGTCAGGCTCGTGGGAGGCGGTTCCCTTGCACACCTTCCCAGCCGTACACTGTACGCCTTCTGCGGAATAGGAAAACCCGAGAGTTTCAGGAACTCGCTGGAGGAGGTGGGCATAAGGCTGGAGGGAATGGAGGTCTTCCCCGACCATCACGTCTACACGGAGGATGACGTGGTGCACCTGAGGAAATTGATGGGGGCGACGGGTGCATCCGGGCTGATAACAACCGCCAAGGACGCGGTCAAGCTTTACGGAATTCCGGATACCGGGGATATTATGGTCCAGACGATGAATCTGGATGTCAGGGGTGCCGTCGCGGAACTGCTCGAGGACGTAAGGAAGACCATTGACAGTTACCGGAAGGACAAGAGGGAAAACGGGGACAGGATTGACTGACAAAGCTACAGAGACAGACGTACTCATACTCGGCGCCGGAATGGCGGGACTTACCTGTGCACTCTCGCTTCCCCGGGAACTTCGAATCCTTCTGGTAAGCAAGGTCCCCATGCCTACCGGAAGTACCTATCTCGCTCAGGGAGGACTTGCTGCTGTCGTTTCAGATGATGACAGCTTCGAACTCCATCTCAGGGATACCGTGGAAGCCGGAGGAGGTCTCGTGGACGAGAAAGTGGCCATGGGTATCATCCGCACGGGACCCAGGCTCGTCCGGCAGCTCGCGGATTGGGGAGTTGAGCTGGAAGGTTCCAACGGAGGAGGGAAGAGCGGAATAGAAGGCGGACACTCGGTGAGGAGGGTCCTGCACCACAAGGACCGCACCGGCAGGCTTATAAGCGAGGTCCTGACCGAGCGCTGCATGGAGAGGGATAATATCAGAATCCTGCAGCCCGCCTTCGCAGTCAATCTGCTCACCGCATCCCGCGAAATGCCCGACCTCGTGGAAGGGGCTGTGGACAGGTGCATAGGAGCTCACATACTGTATGAGGGCGAGATAGCCACCGTGCTGGCGGGAGAGACCGTAATAGCAACCGGAGGCGCCGGAAAGGTCTACAGGTATACATCCAACCAGGACTCGGCGACTGGAGACGGCATGGCCATGGCCTACAGGGCAGGTCTTCCCATCCGCAACATGGAATTCTACCAGTTCCATCCCACCTGCCTCTTCCACCCCGATAAACGCAACTTCCTGATAACCGAGGCCCTGAGGGGAGAGGGAGCGCGTCTGCTGAACATAAGGGGCGAGAGGTTCATGGAAAGGTACGATCCGGAGAGAATGGAGCTGGCGCCGAGAGACATCGTTGCCAGGGCGATAGACTCTGAGATGAAGAGGCTTGGCGACGACCACGTCCTCCTTGATGCGACCCATCTGGGCAGACGGAGACTGGAGGATTCCTTCCCGGAGGTGACGGAAGGTGTCCTCTCCGTCGGCATAGTCCCATGGGAGGTGCCGATACCCGTGGTACCCGCAGCGCATTACTCCGTGGGGGGAATAGAGGCCGCCGTGGACGGGAGAACCGCGATGCACGGTCTCAGGGCCATAGGCGAGGCTTCCTGCACAGGTTTCCACGGAGCTAACCGACTCGGCAGCAACAGTCTTCTGGAAGCGGGAGTCATGGGACTGAAGTGCGCCGATTCGATCCCCGGAACGGTGATGGATCCCTGCCAGTTCCGTGCCAGGGACTGGTCTTTCGGAAGGGCGGAACCCATAATGGAGAACGTCCTGGTCGACCACGCATGGGCTGCGATTCGAAGCGTGATGTGGGACTACGTAGGCATTGTCAGATCGGACAGGAGGCTGCACAGGGCCCTGAGGATAATCGACGTTCTCTCTGACGAGGTGGAGGAGGACTACTGGTCGCTGCTGCCAGTCATAGGGCTCCTCGAGCTGCGCAATATCTGCACCGTAAGCCGGGCCATAGTGATGTCGGCCCTGAGAAGACGGGAGAGCAGGGGCCTCCACTACAGCCTCGACTGCCCGGAAACGCATCAGCCTCCAAGGGACACGGTGATAAAGCTTACGTTATGAGATCCGCAGGAAGGACAATCCTCACTGTATTGGCGCTGATGCTCGCCGCCTCGTGCGGCCCGTCGCCCGTATACCGCGGCAGCGGAATAAGCTGCGCAGGGGGTAGATGGTCCGGTACCATGTCCTCCGGAGGCGGCCCCAGGACATCCACGGACAACAGGATGATGGACGAGATAGAATCATGGATGGGCACACCTTACCAGTACGGCGGGGAGAGCCGGTCCGGGGTGGACTGTTCCGGCTTTACCCAGGCCGTATACCGGTCGGTCAGCATTGAGATACCGAGGACAGCCAGCCAGCAGGCGGAATATGCAAGGGAGGTTGACACAGGAGGTATCAGGTTCGGCGACCTGGTCTTCTTCAACACGGAAGGTTCGGGTATTTCCCACGTGGGGATCTACATAGGCAACGGCTTCTTCGCCCATGCATCCTCCAGCAGGGGCGTGGTAAGGGAGTCCCTCTCAAAGGAGTACTACGCCAGCAGAATAGTATCGGTGGGGAGGTACCTCGAATGACCCTGGCGATCATGCTCGTACTGTTACGTTCCCTTTTGCCGCAGGGTTTCGTTCCCGTTTCCGGCTTCGAGGAACTGGAGGCTGCCGCGACGCCTGCAAGGTTCGGGCTGCTGCTGGTCACCGGGGAGGATTCGGTATCATGCGCAGCCGTTGCCGAAGAAATACTGGAGGCCCTTGAAGAGCTTCCCGAAAATGCGGTCACAGACCTCTTCGCCATCTCACCCGGTATGGGCGGCTATCCTGATATCGAGGCTCTGTGCACAGATTACCCGGAATTACCCTCGGTCATGGTGCTCGTGGGGCACTGCGGTTACATTCAGCTGGATACTTCGATGCTTTCGGCCGAGATACAGGATGCCTGGTTCAACTGGGGCGACCCGGAGTCGAGGATGACCGGGATCTGCAACTTCTGCAGGAGGTGCAATCCGTGACGGGCAATGACAGGATGATGGACTGGTTCCTCAGGGACGATTTCTGGGAGCTGACCTATCCTTTCATGTTCCCTTCCTCAAGAGTGGAGAAAGCCGAAGCCGACTCAGATGCACTGCTCCGTCTCACGAGTACGGAAAGCGGCAGCAGTGTCCTCGACCTCTGCTGCGGTCCCGGGAGGTTCTCCGTACCCCTGGCCAGGAGGGGTCTCATGGTGACAGGGATCGATACTAGCGGTTTTCTTCTGGATATCGCGAGGAACAGGGTCAGGGCGGAGGACCTGGACGTTGAACTGCTCAACCTGGACATGAGGGAAAAGGTCCGGCCCGGAGGTTTCGACCTTGTCGTGAACATGTTCACCTCCTTCGGGTACTTCGAGGACTGTGACGAGAACATGAAGGTACTGGTGAACGCCAGGGAATCGCTGAGACCGGGAGGGAGGATGCTCCTTGAGACCATGGGCAAGGAGACCCTGGCCTCCATCTTCCTTCCGGCCACCTGCGACCAGACCGAGGAGGGACATCTCCTTGTGCAGAGGCACGGCATCTCCGATGACTGGACCAGGATAGAGAACGACTGGATACTCATTCACGGCGACAGGCTACTGGGAAGATGGAGCTTCTCCCACTGGATCTACAGCGGAGCTGAACTGAGGGACATGATGCTCGATGCCGGGTTCTCGGAAGTAAGGCTCTTCGGCGACCTTGACGGTTCTCCATACGGTCCCGATTCCTCCAGGCTTGTGGTCATGGCTCTCAACGGAAGTGATGTCCGATGTCCAGGGAGACAGTGACCCTGTGGCCGGAACTCAGGGAGTACATGCTCTCGGTCTCCCTTCGGGAGGTCCCTGTACTGAGGGAACTGCGCGAGGAGACTTCCGGCATTATAGGGTCCAACATGCAGGTATCCCCGGAACAGGGGCAGCTGCTTCATTTCCTGGTCAGGCTCATCGGAGGCAGGAGAACACTTGAGGTAGGCACCTTTACGGGATACAGCGCACTCTGGACAGCGCTCGCCCTTCCGGAGGACGGCAGCCTGACCGCCTGCGACGTGAGCAGCGAGTGGACCGGGGTCGCGGAGAGGTACTGGCGTAAGGCAGGGGTGAACGACAGGATGAGGCTCATACTGGGTCCGGCTTCGAACACGCTTTCAGCCCTTCTGGAGTCTGGAGAGACCGGAAGCTTCGATTTCGCGTTCATCGACGCAGACAAGGAGAACTACGGCGACTACTACGAGAAATGCCTGCTGCTGCTCAGGCAGGGAGGGCTGATGGCCCTGGACAACGTTTTCCGTCACGGAAAGGTTATCGACATGGACGCCCACGACCCCGGCACGGTTGCGATGAGGGAACTCAATGCTCGTATCGCTGCTGATGAGAGGGTGGACCTTTCGATGATCCCCTTGGGGGACGGGCTCACACTTGTTCGAAGGAGATGACACGCCTCATGAGAGCACATTCCGTACCTTTACTGTTGGCCGTCGTCGCAGTTGCTGTAATGGGATCCTCCTGCGCGGTCAACAGGGTGATATACAACGAGTCCACAACGGAAGAGGGACTCCTGGCCAGGGTGGTAGTGCTGAAAACCGGCGAGATGATGGAGCTCGTGATCACCATGCAGGAGACCGGAGGCCCCATAAGGGAGAGGGTCTTCAGGGTGAACTGGATGCCGGACCATTACGAGATCAGCGATTACAACGATGATTCCAGGCCCGATTTCCGTATAGTGAGCACCGCAGGGGAGACCCACTACTTCTACAGCACCGCCCAGGGCTTCGTGGACATCTGAATCCATTCATGTCCAGCGGCATAGATATCATCGAATGCGACATCACACGCCTGGAATGCGGGGCAATCGTGAACGCCGCCAACAGGACCCTTCTCGGAGGCGGAGGCGTGGACGGTGCCATACACAGGACTTCTGGACCGGGACTGCTGGAGTACTGCAGGAGACTTCCGGAGATCGAGCCCGGCGTAAGGTGCAGGACCGGCGACGCTGTTATAACGCCGGCTTTCAGTCTCCCCTGTGAATTTGTAATACACACGGTAGGTCCGATATGGCGGGGCGGTTACAGCAGTGAAGAGGAGCTTCTTGCCAGATGCTATTCCAGCAGTCTCGCCCTTGCCGTGGAGAAAGGAGTCACCTCCATCGCCTTCCCGGCCATAAGCTGCGGCGCGTACGGCTTCCCGGCCGACAGGGCCGCGGAAATAGCCGTGGGGACGTGCATGATGCTGCAGGAGCGTAGAATGTCGCCGGAGAGGATTGTTCTCGTCGCCTATGACAGCTGGATGGAGGGACATCTGGACAGGGCCCTGAGAGAACGCATGAACCGTTCACTCGGACCGTCGTGAAAGCTGCCTCTTTCGCTTCCGCCTCGCATGTCTGACGATATGCTGCATAAATCAAGGGCAACATGCCACGGTTTCCTCGAAGTGTCGCTGCACGACTTCGCGGGGGAACGTGGCCCGGGATACTCTACCTGGCAAGCACCAGCCTGGCGGAGGCCTGCAGCTGACCGGCCGTAAGCCTGATCAGGTACACCCCGCTGGGAGCCGATGGACCTGATGCGGTCCGCCCGTCCCAATGGACATGGTGAACCCCTGCTCCCAGCCATCCCGAGGCCGGTACAGCCACCAGCCTTCCTGCCATGTCGAAGACCTCCAGGCGTGCGGTGACGGCCTCGGGAAGCTCGAAGAATGCTGTCGTGCTCTCCCTGGCGGGATTTGGCGTCAGGCTGAGGTCGAACACGGGCATCGGAGCGACCCCGCCCCCGGGGATACCCACGGAGAGGCTCAGACGGTAGCCGGCGCTTCCCCGGGTGCCAGCGTGCAGGTACTGGCTGGAGGCCAGCGCGAGGCATTCCACGCAGGTGTTTTCAAGACCGTCGTTGAGAGGGATCCAGTTGGTGCCGCCGTCGGTGGATGTGTAGACCCCCATGGATTCGGTCCCCAGGTAGAGCAGCGAGGAGGCGAGGGGATCCGCGACGATGCAGTGGACCCCTGCAATGGAGGCTGACACCTTCGTGAAACTGTCTCCACCGTTGGTGGACCTGTAGATGCCCTGAGGGGTACCGGCGTAGACCGTACCCGAGGCATCGGCCCTTACCGCCAGTGCGTAGATGTAGCCGGAGATGCCGCTGGCGGACATCTTCGTCCAGGTCGTGCCGCCATCGGTCGTCCTGTAGAGTGCGGGGGAACTGAGTTCCCGTCCCCCGGCATAGACCGTGGATGTGGCCGAGGGGGCTACTGAAAGGGCGAACAGCCGGCTGTCGCTCGTTGCGAGGGTGTCTCGCTCCCACGGTGGCCCCGAGGTCGTGGTCCTGGAAACGCATGCCAGCTGGACGGGACCTGAGGATACCGAGCCTGCGGTCCAGCAGGTACCCGAGCTGGAAGGATCGGCGCACACCGCACCCGCCGAGGCGTAGTGCTGATCGACGCTGGTCCAGGATACTCCACCGTCGGTCGAGCGGTAGAGCCTGGGAGAGGAGTAGAGAGCTGACGTCAGAGCGAAAACCAACACGTCCGTGTCGGAATCCACTGCCAGGGCGCAGACCTCTCCCGCAAAGAACGGTGAGGTGGTGGCGGTCCAGTTTGCCCCGCCGTCAGTGGATTTCCAGACGCCCATGCCGTTCAGCGCCTGGTAGACGGTCTGGGGATGCGAGGGGGAGAGGGCCATGGCCCGGGAATGGCCTATGAGGAGGCCGTTGTTTGAGGGAGTCCAGTTCACACCCGCGTCGGTGCTTCGGAAGAAACCGGCGCTGCTCGTGGTGTAGACCGTGTTCTGGTCGCTGCAGCTCGGCACTGCATTGAGGAACGTCCACCCGGAGAGGCCGCTGGAGCTGGAGGTCCATGTCTGCCCTGAGTCTGTGCTGCGATGGACCGACAGGTCACTGGACGCGAAGGCGTAGCTGCTGCCGGCAGGCGAGAAGCTCACGTCGTAGTAGATGTGGCCGCTGCTGCCGCCGGGGATGCTCCAGTTAGCACCGAGATCGTCTGTACGGAGCAATCCGTTGTAGGTGCCGACCAGAATGGTCTCGGTATCCCCCGGCATTCCGTCTATGGAGGTGGGGCTCCAGGCGGAGCTGGGGGAGATGTTGTAACCCGTCAGCCAGGAGCCGGCGAATACGGTGCACTTGTCCGTCAGGTCGGGAGCGTACATGCACTGGTAGTTGAAACCGGGATCTGTCCTGGAGAAAGCGACCCCGTACCCGTAGAACTGGGACATGGAAGCCAGGAACGGCTGGTCCGTCCAGGTAGCCCCTCCGTCCTCGGACCAGTAGAACATGACGTCATGCCAGTTGCCTGTGAGGGTGTCTCCGATGGCGATCACACGGGATGGCATCAGGACGTTGCTGGCGATGTCACGGATCACGCAGGAGGGACAGGCGGTGGTCGTCCAGGACGCACCTCCGTCGGTGGACCTCCAGATGTTCGCTGCCCCTGCTGCGAAGACATTGCCGTTAGAAGAGACATCAATACAGTTCACGATGCCGTTTATTGTCGAGGCCCGGTTCCAGTTGAGACCTCCGTCGGTGGTCTTCATCACGTCCACGGGGTCGTTGCTGCTGATCAGGTAGAGCACCATGGGGGATGACGGCGACTGGGCAAGGTCCAGCACCGGTCCTCCAGCGGGGCCCGTGTTCACCCATTCTGCAGCGACGGGCTGTACCAGGAGCAGCAGCTGCAGCACTGCGATCGCTGATCGACCCATGGACGACCTCCATCATCACTGTGTCAGCAGAAGGAGACTGGATCGCATGGATTCCATGGCTCCGGTGAATCCTACATGACACGAAGTCCGTTTACACATCACTTTCTCAGGGCTTAGTTTAAATATCCGATAGTGATCGACAGGTCAAGAAGGTACGGTCCCGGGATCGCTTCTGAGACTGTGACCCGCTGATATGCCTGAATTGACAGGTCTTCAGACCCGATACTCCTGTTTATTCATATAATTCATGATAGCCTGTTGAAAACAGTTGAAATAGTTTATCCTGAGCACCTTACCTTTCAGCGCCTGGAGGAGCGCTGCTCCTGCAGGATGGCGTACTCGGCGGCCATCAGCCGGATTGCGGCGTCGGCCTCGGGGCTGGCCAGGATCTCGCGCCAGATGCCGGAAGCCTGGTAGTAGTGTCCCGTCACGGTGTATATGAGCGCCGCCGCCGCAAGCGCTTCGAAAGGCGGATCCTCGTCCATGAGGCATATCTCCAGCTGCCTGAGCGCAGCGTCGGTGTCGCCATTGTTCCAGGCTATCTCCGACTGGATGAGCGCTGCTTCGTACTTGTGGGCCACCGGGCGCAGCATCTCGATGACTTCCCCGGGGCCGTCCTGGCTGAGCATTATCAGGGCCAGGTCGTATGCGGGTATCGACCATGTGGAGTCGGTTTCCATGGCCTGCCGTAGGAGGGTCCTTACAGCCGATGTATCCTCCTCAGCCAGGGCTTCGGTGGCCTCCCGCACCAGCCTGGCGGCATCCAGGCGTCTCTCGAGAGCTTCCGAGAGGTCCTGGTGGATGGGAAGGACTATCTCGTCCCCCGGCAAGGGTACCTGGTCCGGAGCGCGGCCTGACTGCAGGGCCAGGACCTGGGCGCCTCCATCTATGTCCAGCGCCCAGGCGAGGAACGCCCATCCGTCACCCTCGCGCCATGTGTAGGTGCACCTCTCGGGACCGGAATAGACGGTTCCCGCAGTGATCACCACCGTCCTCTCACTTCCGCAGGAAAGGAGAAGCGGCAGCAGTCCGGCAACGATGAGGTTCCTGCAGGATCTCACTGCGCTTCCGACTCCTTCCGTTGCAGGTGTTCACGCAGATTACGGATAATATCCTCAAGATCCTCCCGGTCCGCCACTCCTGTGGCCCTCACCCTCAGGTCGGAGGCACCCCTGAATCCCTTTATGTACTGGAGAAGGCTCCCTCTGAGAACGTGATAGAGGTGTTGCTCCGGAACGTACTCGGACATCATTCGGAACTGGTCCCGGATCACCTCCGTAACTTCCTCCGGAGATGGCATGTATTCCCGTCCCTCGCTCAGGCTTCGGAATATCCACGGGTTCCCCATTGCGCCCCTGCCCACCATCAGGCCGGTGGCGCCGGTGGCGGACAGCAGCGCCCGGGCGTCGTCAGGACATGTGACGTCACCGTTGGCCACCACCGGTATCGGGGAGAGACCCGCAAGCCTGGCGATCCGGTCCGTCCTGACACTCCCCCCGAACATGTCCGTCCTGTACCTTCCGTGTACAGCTATGGCCGAGGCCCCGGCATCGGCCAGTAGGGAGGGAAGGGAATCTGGCACAGGCTCCTCCGGAGACCATCCGACCCTGACCTTTACGGTGACCGGCAGGTCCGTGCCCGATACAGTTGCCCTGACTATCTCAGTCAGTGCCGGGATGTCCCTGAGGAGAGCCGATCCGGAACCGCTCCTCACGACCTTCTTTACCGGGCACCCGGCGTTGATGTCTATGAAATCGAAGCCCAGACCCGAGACTATGTCCGATGCCCTGGCGAAATCACCCGGTCTGCGTCCGAAGAGCTGCACGCCTATAGGCTTCTCCCCGGGGTGGAATCGAAGCAACCTGTGGCTCCTGACCGAACGCCTGGAAAGCCCGGCGGCAGCGACCATCTCGGTGACCACCGCCGTGGCGCCCATGCGACGGCAGATCCGCCGGAACGCGGAATCCGTCGAACCCGCCATCGGGGCCAGGACCGTTCCGCCGGTGTACGCCAAGAAGCTGACTTCGTCCATGTGTCCAAACATATTCCACGTGGTCATGACGACCAAACGTGCAACGATAAACGAAGGAGGCATACCTGGCCTGCGACATATGTCTCTTCCTGGACGGGGAGACCGAGAGCACGGTCAGAAAGGTCTGGAGCGTGCTCAGGACCAGGGGGTTCTCGTCGCCGCTCCTCCGTTCCGGAGGAAAACCCCACCTCACACTTGCCATATGGGAGGACCTCGACCCTGACCTGATCCTCGACGATCTCAGGGACTTCGCCAAGACCCACAGGGCGTTTCCAGTCACCTTCTCGACGGTGGCGACGTTCGGAAGGGAGAGCGGGACAGTATTCCTGGGGCCGGTCTTCACTCCGTCCCTTCTCATAGTCCACGAGCAGCTTTACCGCATCTTCGGTGCCGTTAAGGACCTGTCCGCGGGACTCTACCGACCGGGGTCATGGGTTCCGCACTGCTCCCTTACGATCGGTCTTCCGCCGGAATCCATGCCCGACGCCATCCTGGCATGCCTGGAGTTGGTCGAACTTCCCATCAGAGGATGGATAAGTGAGATAGGACTGCTGACCTTCGAGGAGGATTCCGTTCATTCGGTAAGGAGCTACAGGCTGGAGGAAGCCGAAGACTGACCTTCTCCTCTGAAACTCTCGTCTGCATGGAAGGAACTCCTGACCAGGGGACCTGATGCCACAGTTGAGAAGCCCATCTCCCTGGCCGCCAGAGCCATATCATCGAACTCCTCCGGAGGAAGGTACCTGTGAACCGGCCAGTGCCTCCTGGAAGGCTGAAGGTACTGTCCGAGGGTGAGCATCGTGACGCCTGATTCCCGCAGGTCCTCGAGAGCACCCAGCACCTCCAGGGGGGTTTCTCCAAGACCCAGCATCAGTCCGCTCTTCAGAGGTGTTCCCGGCGAGAGAGTCCCGAAGGTCCTCAGGACTCCCAGGGACCTGGCGTAATCGGCCTCGGGCCTCACTTCGGGGAAGAGCCTCTCTACGGTCTCCAGGTTGTGGTTGAACACGTCGGGTCCCGATACCGCAAGGGTCCTTATGGACTCTGTTTCGCCGCAGAAATCGGGGGTCAGTACCTCCACTGTGACCCCCGGGATCGCCAGCCTGAGTTCCCTCACTACGGCTGCGAAGTGACCGGCGCCGCCATCAGTCAGGTCGTCCCTCGTGACCGAAGTCACGACCACATATGAGAGGCCCATTTCTGCCGAGGCCTCCGCTACCCTTGCCGGTTCCCGGGGATCGAGCGGGGGGGGATCACCCGCCGAGTGCTCTATGGCGCAGTACCTGCAGTTCCTTGTGCAGCTGTCCCCCATTATGAGGAATGTGGCGGTGCCCCTCTGGAAACAGTGACCGATGTTCGGACACATGGCTTTTCGGCAGACGGTCTCGAGGCTGTACTTCCTCAGTATGCCCCTTACCCTGGCAGCCTCCCCGGAGCCCCTCTCCGGCATTCTGAGCCACGAGGGTTTCCTCCTATAGGTCATCGGCGCACTCCTTCAGCAAAAGGTTCAGGCGGGGGCCCTGCAGTGACCGCCATTCCTCTTGAAGCACAGGTTCCTTCAGGGAGCGGGAGAATGACTGCACGAGTGCCGGGACCACCGATGAGGAGGATACTCCGGGGAGGAATTCCTCGAGGCAGGCGATGCCATGCGTTAGATGCCCCCCCAGCATCTCAAGCAGGGCGGGAGGTGTGCCTTCCGGCATGTAGTCGAGTATCTTCCACTGGTCGTTCCCCAGCAGGATCGAACCGTGTTCCAGAAAGACTCCCCTGCTCCTTGCCTGTGCGCTTCCCACCAGCTTCCTGCCGTCACCGGTGCCTATCTCCCAGAGCCCGTGGGATGTGAAGCATGGATTGGCAGACATTCGCGGTCCTCCGGCACGGTGATTCTCCGAAGGATTTGCGACCGCCGGCACACCCAGCGACCTTATGGCCTCGAGCATGGGGGTCGAGGTCTTCCTGAGGGCTTCGCGCATCGGTCCCGAGACCGCCGGGTGCCTTTCCGGAGCGACTATGCTGTAAGTTACCTCGGTCTCGTGCCATACGGCCCTTCCACCTGTGGGACGCCTGACGAGACCGTAGCCGTCGTTCGTCAGTCTTTCAGCGTCCACTTCCCTGTGTACCTTCTGCAGCTTTCCTATGGAGACGCAGGGCGGCGTCCAGCCGTATGTCCTCAGGACGAAATCCCATCTGCCGCCGCCCACCAGCTCCATCAGGAGCCTGTCGAAGGCCATGTTCCAGACACCGTCGTGGTCTGCCGTATGGATGTGCACAGCACTCAAGTTGGCCTCCCGGAAGCGCATGTAGATGCGTGGGCCGCCGGCCCAGGCATGGGAACCGGACTGGAACTATTGTCATTCTCTCGGTTACAGAATAGATAATGATAATACACTGGACCGATAAACCGGAATGGCTTCAAATGAAGATACTGGCTCTGGCTTCGATTCTGCTCTTTTCGGTGCCTTCTCTGTACGGTGACGTCTACCGCGACGCCGGAGCGGGGGCGTTCAGTTTCCTGAAGATAGACCCCGGTGCCCGGGCCGCCGCGCTTGGCGGCACGGCTCTCCTCAACTCCGGGGAGACAGGTGTTTTCACCAATCCGGCCCTCCTGCCGGACCTGGATGGAGCAAGCATGACGGCGGGTCACAATCAGTGGTACGGCGACGCCGTGCAGAACTTCCTGGCGTGGAATTTCCCGCTGGGAAGCTTCGACTGCTCCCTGGGCGCCAGGTACGTCCATGTGGGAGACCTGGAGATGAGGGAGGGAGCCACGTCCGATCCTCTGACCACCTTTTCCGCCTGGGACCTCTCAATACATGGCGCTGCCGGTGTGCGGCTGGGGATGTTCGACCTGGGGGTCGGGCTGAAGTACCTCCGCGAGAAGGTATGGACGGAGAGCGCTACCGGTTTTGCGGCGGACCTGGGAGTCGCGGTCCGTCCGGCGGAAGACCTCTGCATCGCTGCCGCACTTCAGCACATGGGTCCCCCGGTCACCATGGCCGTCGAGGACTACCGCCTGCCTGCCACATGGAGGGCGGGGGCAAGGTACGGGTTCCCCACGTCTCTGGGAAGGGTCTCCATATCCGCCGAGGCAGGCAAGCCCCTGGACAACAGGCCTTTCGCGGGGACCGGCATAGAGTACGAGCCATCGGAATGGCTTGCCCTCCGCTTCGGTTCCAGGTTCGGCAACGAGACCGGCGATCTCACCTTCGGAACAGGTCTCACCGCGGGGGGCTGGGGACTGGACTATGCGTTCGTCCCCTCTGACCACGCACTGGGAACGGTGCACAGGTTCACGCTGGGCAGATCTCTCTAGGGCATGAGAATACTCCTGACCAACGATGACGGCTATGACCAGCCGGGCCTTCTGAAGCTGACGGAACTCCTGGATCATGATAATGAGGTATGGGTGGTGGCTCCACTTCACCACTGCAGCGGAGCAAGCCACTCCCTAGGTCTTTACTCCTCGATGGAACTAAGGGGGACAGGCCGGCGCAGGTGGGCACTGGAGGGCACCCCCACGGACTGCGTGAAGATAGCCCTCATGGAGATCATGGGTAAACAACCCCCGCAGCTGGTGATATCGGGAATAAACCCCGGGGCCAACATGGCCAACAACATCTTCTATTCGGGAACGGTGGCCGCCGCCACGGAAGCCTCTCTGTGGGGCATACCGTCTATGGCGGTCAGCGTGCAGGTCACTTCTCCGGAAAGGAAGCCAAGGTTCGATACGGCGGCCAGGGTTACCGGACATCTCCTGGAAAGGGGTGTCGCGTCCATCATACCCATCGGGACCGTCCTCAACGTGAACGTCCCTGAGTCCGGCCCCGAGGGAATAAGGGGTATCAGGTGGACCAGGGTGGGGAGGTTCGCCAGGGACATCACCTTCAGGCAGCTGGAACCGGGCAGGGTATTCGCCTACGACAGGTACCGCTCGCTTCCAGTGGTCGAATCCTCCAATACGGACGTACAGGCGGTGGACGAACACATGGTAAGCCTCACCCTGCTGGATTCCGACAGGACCTCCGGTGCAGTCCCTCCGGACCTGGAGCTGTTCGACGGGAGCTTCTGAAGTTGCTTCCACTGCTGTTCCTGGCAATCTCCACAGGCGTCCCTGACGCTGTTTTCCTCCAGCACAGCGCATACGTCGACATGTCCCGCGCCGACTCCTCCTACGTGGAGACCACCGTCGAAGTGGTGATACCCCTTACGGCCAGGGGGGTCAGGCGTTACAGGAGCATCTCGGTCCCCTACTGGAGAACATGGGAGGACCTGGAGGTGGAGGCCACCATCGCGCACTGGAGGTCCGGAAGGGGGGAGGAAGCGGCTTCCCTCCACGAGGAGGCCCACAGTTCACTCCTGCCGGGAAACAGGCTGGAGAGTTCCCTTAGGGAGGTCCGCGTGGACTTCCCCGGGATCGAGGCGGGCGACACACTTAGAATGATCGTGCGGAGGACCATCCTGAACCTTCCCATGGACGACTGTTACTCCTATAGCTTCTACTCCGCCTCCAGGGACAGTGTCCACTGCGCATCCTTCTCCGTCGTCCACCGTTCCGGATACCCCTTCCACGAAACGGAGACCGGCGGACCATTCATCCGAGATGAGAGGACCGGTACCGACGGTCTGGTTCGGACGGTGTGGGAGGCGGGACCATCATCAGGTTCAGCGATACTCCCCTTCTCCGTTGATCCGGTCTTTACAAGTCCGAGGGTCACGGTGTCCAACCGTACTCCGGAGGAAGTGAGCAGCATGCTGTACCGTTCCCTTGTGGAAGCTCCCCTGGGGTCCTGCGAGCTGCCCGATACCCTTCCCGCCGATGCCGGATCGGAGCCGTCGGAGGTATGCCTCTGGGTCTACCGTTCCATCGAATACCTGGGCGGACGGTGGGGTGCGGACCCGGGATATTCTCCCAGGGACCCGGCCGCCACGCTTGCCGAGAGGGCCGGGGTCTGCAGGGAGAAAGCGCTGCTCCTGCTCTGGATGCTCAGGGTTTCGGGTCACGATCCCTTCGCGGTCCTGACCTCCTCAGCTTCACCCCTCGGCCCCCTGCCGGGTTCGAGGAGTTTCGACCACATGCTTGTAGCACTGGCCGGCTCCCCGGGCGATACCCTCTTCCTGGATCCCACTCGTCCTGTTCCCGATCCCGGGTTCACGTACACGCTCAGGGGAAGGGAGTACCTTCCCCTGGTGCCCGGTGGAGCCGCCGTCAGGAGGTTTCCGGAAACCATCACGGGTGATACTCTCCTCGTATTCATAAAAGGTACCCTGGATACTTCCAGGAGCGTCATATCGGGTAACTTGGAGGTCCGATTCGCAGGAGCGGCGGAAGAGCTTTTCAGGTCTATGCTCTCATCGGTCGATGGTTCCGCAAGGGTAGAACTCCTTTCCAGGCTCTTCGGCGAGGCGGGCGGATCCGGTCTTTCCCTTGAGGGAGACCCGTCGGACCTGCTCTCCGATATTTCTGTTCGGGGCACCGGTACCTGGGACTGCCGAAGCGTTGATACCGACAGAGGGTTGTACCTCCTTCTTCCGGGTCTTCAGCAAATCGACCTTGCCGGTTCCAGGGCAGTGGCTTACCTGCTGCCTGAACTCGGCAGGGAGTTGATGGTGGAGACCCCCTATACCGCGGTGCTGGAGATCGAGCTGGCCGGCATGGCCGGTGTCCGTACACCGCTTCCCGAACCCGTCGAGATTGAGGGTTACCGAGCAGGCGTCACCCTGGCCGGGGACACGCTGCGAATGAGAGAGGTCCTGTCCCTTTCTCCGACCTATCCCGATCCCGGGGCCGAGACCTCGGTCCTGAGGGAGGCTGCCACGGCCTCACTTGACTGCGGTCCCAGGACGCTGGTGCTGGAATGACACTGCTTCTTGCCGTTCTTATCGCCATTCCGCCGGATCCGTCCGGCATCTGCTCCAGGATCTCCACGTACCGGGTCATTCATGGCATGGAGGGCGACACCCTCGTGAGGACCGTGGATTTACGCGGCGTGCAGGGAAGCGACAGGCTGCTGAGCCGGGTTGTCATTCCCTTCGACCCGGAATACCAGTCGATCTTGCTCTGTGATGCCGAAATGGGTCCTGCCGGAGCGGACCCCCGGGACATACCCTCCTGGGCTGTGGACACGTTGACCGGGTCTGGAGGCCGGGGAAGGTCCCTCGTGGCAGCGTTCCCTGCTCTGGCGGAAGGTATGGAGGTGCATGTCGGACTGGTCCTCAGGGACTGGAGCGACAGCTGGTCCCATGGGGCGTGGGGAGTGCTGCAGCCGGTATTCAACGGCATGAAGGCGGACTCATGCATCTTCTGTTTCGAACAGGGCATGATCGAAGGTATCGCGTGGTCCGGGGATGACTACCTCGAGGAGAGAAGGAACGGTATGCTCGTCCTCTCCGGGGGAGCCTCGGCGGGACCCCTGACATTCTCTCCCTTCCAAGACCACCGTGAACTCTATGAATTCATCCTTCAGAAGGCTGATAACGCTCTTTCCGGGCCGTTTCCCCCGGACCTGAGGGAAGCCGCGCTGCAGGCAACCTCCGCAGGCGCGGATCACTGGTCCCAGAGCATGAGGGCCAGGACCCTGCTCTGCAACAGCATAGCTCCCGCCGCAGGATCAGAGGGGGGGAGCAGCCGGGAATGCAGTTCACTTCAGGAAATACTCGACTCACGTACTGCCACTCCGCTCGAAATGGCGGTGGTCTTCACCGCCGTCTGCCGTGAACTGGGCATGAACGCGGAAATCGTACCGGCAGGGGGAAGTGCCGAGGGTATTCCGGTCCCCTCGGGCTGGGACAGGTTCCTTGTGGGCCTGCGCTCGGACGGCGGTGGCGAATGGCTTGTGGAACCATCCGCGTACCTGACCCCGGCCAGCTGGATAACAAGGAACGGACCTCTCAACTGCATACGTGCAGGCCGTCTGTTCACGCTTCCCTCCAACAACGCCGGCGAGAGCTGCTGCATCGAATCATGGAAGCTGGATACTTCGGAAGGGACATTCGTTCTCAGCCTCAGGGCAACTGGCTGGTTCGACGTGCTGCTCAGGCGCATGACTGCAGGACTTCCCGTGGAACAGCTCATACTTGAGTTCTCCGAACTCTGCTGGCTGGCTGGCAGGACCACCGTTCCGGAAACCCTGGAATTGTCAGACCCCTATGTGCTTGACAGCAGGATGACGATAACTGTGGCCGGACGCCTGGGGGGTGGCGGACTCGAAGCAGGCACGATAGCGGTGCTTCCGGCTCTGGCATGGTCAGTTCCGGACAGCCTCTACAGCAGCCTGGACCGCAGCTGGACCATCGAGGGAACCTGCGTCCCCGTCGCGCTGGAGGAGGGTATGGCAATGACCATGGGCGAAGGTTGCATTGAAGTGCGTAACACATCCTCGGCCGGCATTGCAGCGGTGGTCATGGGAACACTGGAATGAAACACCGGATCCTGCCGCTGCTGCCCTTCCTCGCGGCTGCACTGCTCGTGAGGTTCCAGTTCCTGCTGGAAATGGACGTGCTCCTTCCGCTGGAAGGACTGTACGTGGACGAGGTGACCTTCTTCGGCACCCCCTTCGTGGAGGGTATCGAGGGTTTCTCGAGACCCCCCGGCATGTTCGTGGCAGCCACTCTTCTCGGTGCCGCCGGCAGCGTCACGGCGGCAAGGGTCCTGATGTCGGTGCTCTCGCTTGTCCCGGCCCTGGTCCTGTTCCTCGCATTCGGCTGCAGGAACAGGTGGGGCAGGACCTTCTCAGTGGCCATGGCATTCTCACCCTTTCTCCTTCTCTTCGGTACTCAGCTCATGCCCGCGGTTCCCGCGGCAGTGCTGGTATCACTGTCACTCTATGCCGCATTGAGGAATGAATACCTCCTGTCGGGCTTCGCCGCCGGTGCAGCCATGCTGTTCAGGGCCGAACTGGCCATGGTCCCGCTGGTCCTTCTCCCTCTCTCTACAGGAGAACGTTTCCGTCTGTGGGGCAGATTCGCCGGAGGTTCGGCCGCGGCGGTTCTACCCGTAGTCGTCCTCAACCTGCTGGCAGGGGCGGGACCGGTCATAGCCGCCAACGGAGGTGAGAACCTATGGCTGGGGACCGACTGGGGATTGATTTCCACTCCTCCCGGTACCGAATTCGAGGAACTGGTATCCACAGGTGACAGCCCTGGCACCGGTGACAGGGTCTTCCTTGGAAGGGCACTGGACGCCGTGTCCTCGGATCCACTGCGCTGGACGGGAATGGGGATTTCCAAGGTGGCCGCATTCCTCAGCCTGCCCGGCCCTGGAAGGAACTTCGAGACCGGATGGATAATGAAAAGCACCTTCCTGTTCGCTCTCCTTCCTCTCACCCTCGCTGCCATGTCACTCGGCACAGGCTGCTCCTTTGGAGGCGGAGAGGAAGAATACTGGAAGCGCATATCTGTTTCCGTGGTGATGACCGGCGTCCTGGCCGCCTTCGTCTTCTTTCCTTCGGCGAGGTTCAGGACCGCTGTGATACCTGCCTTCTGGTTCCTGGCTTCCGGTTGTACGGGCAGCACGAGAAGGAGGCTCCTCGGCGGTGCAGCGCCTGCAGCCCTGATCGTCCTGCTCTCTCTTTTTCATACATACCCCGGAATGGAGAGGCCAGGCCTCACAGCTGTGCTTGCAGCGCAGCACGAACTGAGCACCGGGAACCTGGGAGCTTCCTTCGAATACCTGGATGACGCGGTTTCCCGGGGGTTCAGGGGAGCAGACCTGCACAACATCAGGGGCGCGCTTCTCTCGCTCTCCGGAAGACGAGTCGAAGGTCTAGGGGAGTTCCGAAGAGCCCTGGAATCAGCCCCGGAGTCGCCCACCATATGGAAGAACTTGGCCGTATCACTCTGGTCCAACGGCCTGTACCGGGAATCGGTGGAGGCGGCGCGGAATGCGGTCCATCTGAACCCGTTGCTTCGCGAGGAGCTTGCGCCAATACTTGTGCGTGAGGAGGACCTGCGATGAACGGACATACCGAAGCGACACCCTTCGAAGAACAGCATCTGGATACCGCCCTGGACGACCTGGGTACTCCCGGGCAGGAAGCCACGCGAATAGCAAGGGCAACTGGTCTCATGGGCGGGCTCACGGTGACGAGCAGGATACTGGGACTTCTCAGGGACGTGGCCCAGGCGGCCGTCCTCGGAACGGGCCTGGCGGCGGACGCTTTCACACTGGGTTTCATAATTCCGAACACCCTCAGGAGGCTGTTCGGGGAATCAACAACCAGTGCAGCCTTCGTCCCCACATACGTGGAGACCCTCGGAAGGGACAGCAGGAGGGATGCCTTCCGCCTTGCCAGCAGGGTGCTCACTCTGGTGGGCACGATCCTCCTTGTCCTTGTCGTCGCCGGTATGCTGTTCGCCCCCGCACTGGTATATCTCTTCGCTCCCGGTTTCGCCGGGATCCCCGGCAAGACCCAGCTGGCCACCGGACTCCTCAGGCTCATGTTCCCCTATATCCTGGTCGTCGGCCTTGCGGCCGTGGTGGGTGGCATACTGAACGCTCACAGACACTTCACGGCCCCCGCCAGCGCCCCCATTCTCTTCAACGTATCCGCCCTTTTGGGAATCCTGCTCCTTTCCAGATGGTTAATGCCGAATGAACCGGTGTGGGGTTATTCCATAGGGATCCTCCTCGGCGGGTTCCTGCAGCTTGCGGTCCAGATACCGGTCCTGTGCAGGAAGGGCTTCAGCTTCAGGCCGGACTTCAACTGGACGAGCCCGAAGGTACGGAGAATAGGAAGGCTGGCGTTCCCCGCCCTGGTCGGGCTCCTGGTGGCAGAAGTGAACATAATCGTGGACAAGATGATAGCATCGATGCTGGAGCCCGGGAGCGTCGCCGCACTGGCCTACGGCAACAGGATAATGCAGTTCCCGCAGGGGGTCTTCTCCATTTCTCTTGCCACCGCCCTTCTTCCAACCCTTAGCAGACAGACCTCCGGAGGCAAGCTCTCGGATGCCGGTAAGACCCTGGGCAAGGCCACTCTGGCCCTTGCCGCCGTCATGGTGCCGGCCACTTTATGCATGCTTCTCCTCGCCGGTCCGGTCGTTCGAGTGCTCCTGGCTCGGGGGGCCTTCACAGCCGAGTCGACCGCTCTCACCACTGCCGCGCTGGTCTACTACTCCGCTGGACTGCTTTTCTACGGGGCGGTGAAGATAACGGTGCCGGTCTTCTACTCACTCAAGGACACCAGGACACCGGTAAAGATAGCCATAGCCTGCATGGGTCTGAACATTGTCCTCAACGTGGTGTTCACGCTCATCTTCCTTCGGACAGGGCTCTCGAGGCCTCTCGCGGGCCTTGCACTGGCCACAAGCGTAGCCTCCGTCGTCAACTTCACCCTTCTGAGAATGGCGCTTCGAAGGAAGACAGGGGTCGTGGTACAGTCCTCCGGAAGGGCATGGCTGTCCATGCTGCCGGCTGGAGCCCTGTCACTGGCCGTACTCCTTCTGCTTGGTCCATGGGTTCGAAGCGCAGCGGGAAGCTCCACGCTGTCGGGCATTGCCGCGATACTCTCGGCATCTGCAGGCTCCATGGGGGTCTTCCTGGCGGTCTTCGCGGCGACAGGCGGACCTATGGCCAGGTCGGTCTTCTCCCTGGCCTTGCGTAGAAGAAGGCGGGGTCCTGAATAGAATGAACGCACTGACCGCGCAGTGCGGTAAACGGTGACGGACGGCGGGGTTTGAGAGGATCGCCCGGGAATCCTTCCGAAAGCCTCAGGGAAGCTGTTGACCGAGCTCCAGACCTCCCGGGTGTCTACAGCTTCCTCGACTTGTCCGGCCAGGTCCTCTACATCGGTAAGGCCAAGAGCCTGAGAAAGAGGCTGAAGGGACATCTCGCCACCGAGGGGGACCCCCGTCACGACCTTCTTCTTCACAGGTCCGTCTCCGTCGAGTGGACGATCACCGGGGATGAAGTGGAAGCCCTGGTACTGGAGGCGGAACTTATCCGTCTCAGGAAACCGCCCCTCAACGTCAGGCTCAGGACATCCGGACGTTATCCCTATCTCGAGATCAGCACCGACGAGAAATGGCCGAGGCTGATAGTCACCAGGGAGAGGAGCAACCCCCGGGAGAGGCCCCGTTTCGGTCCGTATCCGGACTCCAGGAACCTGCGCAGGCTCGTGGAATTCCTTCTCGAGACCAACCCCCTGAGGCGCTGCTCGGGCGAGGATCCCCCCTCCTCCGGAAGACCCTGCATCATGGGACAGATGGGGCGCTGTCCAGCTCCCTGCACCGGAGGAGCGGACAGGGATGATTACGATCGAAGAGTGCGTGAGATCGAATCAACGCTTCGCGGGGACTGGGACCATGCCAGGGAGAGACTGAAGCGCCTAATGGAGGAGGCAGCGAAGCGGATGGACTACGAGGAGGCCGCCAGGCTGAGAGACCTGTCCGCGAGGCTGAACAGCTTCGGATGGCCGGTCCCGGAGGGAGTTCGGGACAGGATCAACCGTGACGTTGCCGTGGTAAGGGAGAACTGGGGCCTGATAATGAGGATCAGGGGAGGAAGGTGCACCTGCATAGTGAGGATGCCCTTCGACGGGCGCTGGAAGCTCACACCGCTCACCGAACGCCTGTCGATCCTGCTCCGAAGCTACTACGCCCGGACCCGGGAGATACCGAGGGAGGTCCTGGTGCAGGAGATCCCCGAGGATTCCTCACAGCTGGAGGACTGGCTCGGGAGCAGGAGGGGAGGTTCAGTATCCGTCACCGTTCCCAGAAGGGGAGGTAACAGGCGGGTGCTCGAACTGGCGGAGCAGAACCTGGACCAGTTCCTGGTGAGGCTCAGCTGGAAGCACCCGGCGGTGGGCAGGGAGAGGGTGGAGGCTGCCCTGGAGGGTCTGGCGGACATCTTCGGTCTGGGATCTCCCCCTGACTGGGTCGTGTGCCTGGACGCCTCTACCATCCAGGGCTCCTGGCCGGTGGCGGCCATAGTGAGCTTCAGGGGAGGATATCCGGACAGGAACGGCTACAGGAAGTTCTCCATGCCCGACGAAATAAGCAGGAACGACCCGGCGATGATAGCTTCCGCAGTCAGCAGATACCTTTCGACCCTGGAGGATGGCGCCTATCCGGATCTGTTCGTAATAGACGGGGGACTGACGCAGCTCAGGGCCGCCGTTGGGGCTGCCGGTGCCGAATGGTCGGGACGGATGAGGTTCCTGGCCATCGCCAAGAGGGAGGAACTGATCATCGAAGGGGTCTCGGAGAGGCGGATACAGCTTCCCATGGATTCCATCCCGCTTTCGTTCGTAAGGACCGTCAGAGACGAGGCGCACCGTTTCGTTCTCCACTACCATCAGCAGAAACGTTCCAGGGGCAGCCTCAGGTCGGTCCTTGACGATGTCCCGGGAATAGGTTCCGCCACCCGGATAAGGCTTCTCACTCACTTCGGCAGCGCCGAGAGGATAGCGGCTGCCACTGTGGAGGAGATGATGGAGGTACCGGGGGTTGGCAGAACACGCGCCATTGGAATACACAACCATTTTCGAAGGGCGGAGGAGAGTGGATACTGATCTCAAAGGTCCGCAAGGTGCCTCAGAAGGCTGGTTGCATCCCTTCTTTCATCGTACCGGAGGGCCAGCCTCTCCGAATTCCGTCTGAGGGTATCGTCCCGGAACGTGAAACCTATTATCATGGATGCGTTTGCCTCGTTCCAGGGGTAGACTATCATGCCCCTCTTCTTCCGTACCAGCTCCAGGTAGTCCCAGGCCGCCAGCCTGGTGCCCCTGGGCCCTTCGAAGCCGGTCTGCCACAGGACGATAAGCCTCTCCCAGAATACCTTCTCGTTGTCGGGGCAGTTGGCTGTACCCCTTTCGAGGAGCCTGAGTCCCTCCTCCGGCATTCCCAGGTTGATGGCCAGGTGGTTCCCTCCGTCCACGTAGGCGTCGGGGAAGTCGGGGTTCAGCTGTATGACCATCCAGAGCTGGGGAAGGTACTCGGTGTTCGTGACCCAGTCCTCTCCCTGGTACATCCAGATGTGATGGTAACGGTCCGTCTGCAGCCAGAGGAGGTCCGCCAGTATGTCGCCGAGTTCTCCCGCCCCCGCCTCCACCGTCTCCCGGGCTGCCTGGTTCTCTGCGGAGGACCCTCCTGTGGCCGCCCTGCCCGTGACGACCGCCATCACGAGGAAGAGAACGGCGACGAGGTACTGCCTCAGGTCCCTGATCACCTCCGCCGCCTCCTGTACCCGGAGCCCAGGTAGACCGTCAGGGCCAGTACGACCAGTACCACAGAGTCCCTGAGCATCTTCCCCCATACGAAGCTGGCGGCCCAGGGCTGGTTGAAGAACCACGCGGTGCCGTGGTTCCTCTGTCCCGGCTCGTGAAAGTGCATCTCCGAACCGCTGAGGCCTTCCGTGTCCGATCCCTGCTCATGTTCTTCGGAGTGCCGGTGTTCGGAATGCTCGTCCTCCGGGCCTGCCTGTCCGGTGTGCGAGTGATCGCAGGCCTCTCCCTCGAAGGATTCCGGAGCCACCTCCCCTATATCGTAATCGGTCCTGCAGGATGACATCAGGGACAGGAGGGAGATCACCAAGAGAAGGCGTCTCACTTCATGTCCCTTCTCCTGAACACAGCCAGGGCCAGTGCCAGCATGAAGGCCATGTAGGAAAGGCCGTACACGATAGCCAGCAGGAAGTAGACGCCGGGGATCTCCATACCGTGGGCTATGGGGTCCTTGATGTGGAACACGTCCATGTGAGGCAGGAGGAGCCTCAGGGTCCTCATGAGACCCGGAGCTCTGGGGAAGAGGCCGACGAAACCCGACACCGACAGCTGGGAGACTATGAAAAGGAGGGCCGTAAGGGGGGCGTTCAGCGGAGGGGATGTCCAGAAGCTGAAGAAGAACACCACCGCCAGCAGGAACCATCCTTCCACCACCAGGAGACCGGTGGCCGGAAAGAGATCCGCCGGCACCGCGTGTTGCTTCACGATGAGGACCACCATGAGTCCCAGGCAGCCGACGATCATGGAGACCGCCTGTATCATGGCGGCACCGGTGAACCTTCCCATGAGGTACTGGCCCCTGGACAGGGGAACCGCAAGCAATGGCGTTATCGTCCTGGTCTCCCTGTCCCTGGGATAGATGTTGGAGGCGAGCCCGATGGCCAGCAGCAGAGCGCCTATCTCCAGCCCGAAGAGCCCGAAGTCGAGTATGAATCGGCCCTGAGTGGTCACACCGTATCCCGGGACCTGTCCTATGCCTGTGAGGGCGAGCAGGATGACAATACTGATTCCCCAGACGGTCCTCCTCCTGAGAAGGCTCCTCACGGTCATCTGAGCGAAGGTCAGGACCGGTCTCATTCGGGTCCCTCCTCTCCGGTGGCGGTGAGGAATACCTCTTCCAGGCTCCTGTATACCGGTGCGACGGAAACTATAGGAAGACCTCTGCCCCTTATCTCATCTATAGTGCTCTGCAGTAAGTCCCCGGGCACTCGGACCTCCGTGACATCCTCCGGTCCCTCCTCAGCGGCCGCATACCTGACCGAATATGTGTCCTCGGTCCTAAGGAGTTCCTCCATAGTGCCCTCCGACACCTTGCGGCCCTTTGCCAGTATGACCGCCCTGTGGCATACGGTCTCCACTTCGGAGAGAAGATGGGAGGACAGGAATACTGAAGCTCCCCTCCGGTTCTCCTCCAGTATGATGTCCCTGAATTCCTTCCTGGCGGCGGGATCCAGACCTCCGGTGGGTTCGTCCAGCACAAGGAGGTCCGGTCCGGACTGAAGCGCCAGGGCAAGGCTGACCCTCTGTCTCATACCCTTCGAGAAGCTCCTCAGCCTGGTCCTCTCCCATCCGGAAAGTCCCACCCTGGAAAGCAGGACACGTTCCTTCCGGTCGTCCTGGTCCAGTCCCCTCATGGATGCGAACATCGAGAGGAGTTCCAGCGGAGTGAATATGTCCTCGTAATCAGGGTTCTCCGGAACAAACCCTATTCGTCTCCTCGCGCCGCGGGAACCGGGTGGTTCCCCCCAGAGCGATATGCTGCCAGAGGATGGTCTCAGAAGCCCCAGTACGCATTTGATGGTAGTGGTCTTGCCGGCTCCGTTGGGTCCCAGGAAACCCAGTATCTCCCCGGACGACATCTGTATGTCCACCGAATCCACGGCCCTGAAGCTGGAGAGACCCAGACGCCTGGGAAAGGTCTTCCCCAGTTTTCTGACGCTTAACGGACTGTCTTCCATTCCTGCCGCCTTTCAACAGGAAATAAGATACGAAATGGCGTCCATCGGGACCAGACGCTGTCTGGTTGGGAATCCCACTTCGGATTATACTAATCGTTGCCATCGATTCGAATTCCGGTAATACCCTGTCCTGAAAGACATGAAAGGCAGTGCAGATGCTAGTAGCTCCGCATGGCGGCCGACTTGTGGACCGTCAGTTCGAGGGCCTCGAGGCCGAGGAACTCATCGGGGGACTTCGAGGATGCAGGTCCCTTACTCTCAACGCAAGGGAGAGGAACGACCTGGAGATGATCGGCAACGGCGCCATGAGCCCCATGGAGGGGTTCATGTGCAGTCCCGACTACCACTCGGTGGTTGACCTCATGCACCTTGCATCGGGTCCGTTATGGTCATTGCCGGTGGTC
Organism: Candidatus Aegiribacteria sp. MLS_C; assembly: GCA_002030045.1. Taxonomy (GTDB): domain Bacteria; phylum Fermentibacterota; class Fermentibacteria; order Fermentibacterales; family JCC-6; genus Aegiribacteria. The sequence continues at coordinate 104,615 of LQBI01000024.1, forward strand.
CTCTCCGCCAAGGACGGGGACCCCGAGGTCTCGCCGGGGGAGAAGGTGGCTCTGGTGGACACCTCGGGAGATATCTGGGGAGACATGGTAGTTGAGGAGGTCTTCCACGCGGACCTGGACATGGAGGCGGAGAAAACCCTGGGCACGCAGGATCCAGCCCATCCGGGAGTCGCGTACCTCCGCAGCCTGAGCGGGCATTACATCGGCGGTCCCGTACGTTCCGTGAGGCGCAGGCGGACGGAGAGCTTCCCCAACTACAGGCTGGACCCTAAGGAGACAAGGGTGCTCTTCAGGGCCAGGGGGTGGAACAGCGTCGTGGCCTTCCAGACCAGGAACCCCATACACCGCGCCCACGAATACATCCAGAAATGCGCCATGGAGATCGTGGACGGCCTCCTGCTGCATCCACTGGTAGGCGAGACCCAGGAAGGGGATATTCCGGCGGAGGTCAGGATGAGGTGCTACGAGGAGATACTGAAGGACTACTACCCTTCCACCAGGGTTGCAATGAGCGTTTTCCCCGCGGCAATGAGATACGCGGGACCGCGGGAGGCCGTCTTCCATGCGCTCCTGAGGAAGAACTACGGGTGCAGCCACTTCATAGTCGGAAGGGACCATGCCGGTGTAGGCAGCTACTACGGCACGTACGATGCACAGATGATCTTCGACAGTTTCGACCCCGATCAGCTGGGTATCGTGCCCCTTAAGTTCGAGCACGCCTTCTACTGCCGCAAATGTGACGGTATGGCCACTTCCAAGACATGTGCCCACGATTCCGAACACCACGTTTTTCTGGCCGGAAAGAAGGTCAGGGCGATGCTAAGAGAAGGAGTGATGCCGCCGCCGGAGTTCACCCGTCCCGAGATAGCAAGGATACTCATGGAAGCCGCAGCTCAGCCGGCCGGGAACTCGAATGCCGGGACCGGGGAGGGAGAGGGTCGATGAAAGGGCTGGTAATATGGATAAGGACGGCCGGGGACTCCGGCGAGGCCGTCCTGGACGAGCTGGGAGCCGAGATCTCCGGCCGCGGCGGAAGGGTGGAGGTGTTCCACGGTCATGCGGTGGAGAACCTCGGAATGGAGGAGAACAGCAGGGCGAAGGCCGTGGCATGCGCCATGCTGGCCAGTCACGGAGTCGTGGTAATTGCATCAGGGGTCGATCCGTCGGGACTTGAGACAGGGGAGAGGTTCGCCCTACGGGAAGTATCAGAGCAGCAGCTACTTGATATCACCTACAGGAACAGTTTCATAAGGGACCTCGAACTCTCCGGACTGATCCCGCCGCCGGCACTGGACGTTCACCCGGACGAGGAGAAGGAGATACTGAAACGGCTCAGGGAGATGGGCTACCTTGATGAGGACTGAGCCTCCACTGATCCGCTGAGCCCTTTTTCCGCCGCCGATTCCGGGTACAGCTCCGATGCGCATTCCGGGAGCAGACCCTCCAGCGACCTTATGCGTTCCAGCAGCTGTTTCGTGAAGAGTATGCAGATGGTACCGACAAATGCAGTTAAAAGGGTTTCCGGTCTTTCTGCTACTCCATGTAGCCGAGACCCTCCATCTTCCGGCGGATCTCCTCCTCCGACTCGGCGTCCTGCGGAGCCAGGCTGTCAAGTTCGCGCTGAAGCACGTGCATCACGAACTCCTCGGGAGAGGAATAACCACCGGCGCCGGCAACCATCCTTACCCTGTCCATAGTGACGTCGTCGAGTTTGAGCTTCATTCTTGGCATTTGCAGGCCCTCCCTAGACCCTTATCTTCATTATCCTCGCACCGGCGAGGGCCGCCACCATGGAGAAAACCAGGAACACGGCCTCCCAGGACCAGTGCATGCCGAATATGCCGAAATCCTTTCCCGGTAGCGAGTACCAGCCGGATACTGGCCCTTCCCCGGAGCCTTCGACCACATGTACCATCGGGGTTAAGAGGACCAGGGGCGAGGGATCCGCATCAAAGCCCCTCAGAACTATGCTGCCGCTTCTGGTATCGGTCCCCGCGAAACCCGCCCGAACGCCGTCTACCGTTATGCAGGCAGGTGGACCGTTCCGTTCCTCGAGCCTGAATGATGCCTGTTCCAGGGTGTCCACCACCATCAGGGGAGGGACGACCAGGACCCCCTCGGCCGTTATCTCGATGCTGTCCGCTGGGGGGACCTCTTCCGCATACTGGACGGTGACCGTCACCTGGAATCCTTCCTGAGCCCCGGATGAGGAGAACCTCGCATCGAGCTGACCCCACAGGATCATGAACGGAACGGCCATTACCAGCAGCGGCTTCAACAGGAGTACAAGGTACGAGGTATTGCTCCTGATAAGCCTTCCGGCGAACCTGAGGACTGTTATCGGGCTGCTGACGTGGAGGAGTATTCCGAGGATCTCTCCTCCCATCCTCCTCCTCAGCCGGGCTATTCCCTCCTGGTCCGATACGGCCCTGAACACGAATATCATCCCCAGCCCCGAAGCCACGGAGATGAACAGGAGTCCCCAAATGGGGGGGAGCCATCCGAAGGGGTACAGAATCATGTCGAAGAACCCGTTGAGGAGGAAGGAGATATGCCGCATCCCTAGGCCTCGCCCTCGGCGAACATGTCAATGCCCGCCTCCGGCGTTTCCCGCAGGTCAAAGAGCCCTGCTATGCTCCTTCCCATGTCCCTTATGTCAGGATCATCGATGACCGGCTTCCTCGAGGAGAGAAGGACGCAGGGAACCACGGAAGGGTCGATGCAGTGGGTCCCGCTCCAGGGATCCAGGTTGTCGGTGACCACCTCATCGGGGAAACTGCCCAGTGTCGTCTCCCAGGACGCCCTGAATCCCCTGTCGTAGCCGACTATCATGTCAGGCGCATAGGGAGGAAGAGGTCCCGGGAATACCTCGGAAGTAATGTAGGCGTTGGCTATAACTCGCCTTCCGCTGGCGGGATCGGTGACGGACTCCAGGTCCGCCTTCAGCCTCTCCAGCAGTGCAGGAGCCTGGTCGGGCGGAACCGCCCCGCCCTGTTCCCTTCCGCTGAGGTTCAGGTAGAGGGAGTTGAGGCCCAGGCCGTAGGCGGCAGTGCCGCTCCAGTCAAGGGCTTCGAACATGTCCCTGCCCCTGGACTGGGGAGAGGATACGGAGGCATAACCCTCCTCGGCCAGCCAGGTGTTGAGATTGAAGGACCTGTTGAAGGGAGCGAAACCGTGATCGGACATGACAAGGAGTTCGGTATTCCCGTCCATGGCCTCCATGGCCCGGCCGATCACGCCGTCTATCGTGGCGTATAGCTCCCTTACGGAGCCCTTGAACCTGGGGTCGGTGCTGTCATGGAGAGGCGATGCCGGATCGATGGACCTGTAGAACATGTGGATGTTGAGGTCCAGGGAGCTGAAGTAGAAGAACAGAAGACCTTCCCTGAAACGTCCTAACTCGTGTTCGAAGAGGGCCAGTCTCTCCTGAAGGACTATCCACGCCTGCTGCAGGTATTCCTCGTCGTCAAGGATACCGCGGGAGAGGGCTTTCGTGTCCTCGGGGAAACCCTGGGTGAAGTATCGGCCCACCTCCCTGGCCAGGTCGCTGCTGAGCCCGGAGGGACTGCAGATGGGCAGCGCCGGGTCCATGGGATCGATGTTTATGGGCGTCATGTAGAGCTTCAGCCTGGGAGATATCTCCTTCACATAGAACCTTACGATACCGCTGACCGACGACAGGTGTGGTATGGCTTCGAACCTCAGTTCCACCCAGCGACTCCATTCTCCCGCCGAAAGCATGGTGGAGCTTCCCTGGATATCGATTCTTGCGGCATCGGCGACCCTGTCCACCCAGACTTCCGCCGGTATCTCCATGTAGGGGGATTCGGCCCTCATTGTATTCCTGGGTCCCCGTATCGTGCAGTTGTAGCGGCCGTCACCGTAATCCCTCACCGGAACGACGACACCGCCGGAGGTATCGTCGGTTATCGACCTCGCGTCGTCGGTGAATAGCGTGAAGCTGCCCTGGCTGCCCCTGAGGTCGGGAGTGCCGAGACCCGAAAGAACCCGGGCACCGCACGGGTCTGGAGGGAAGTCGACGGGGAGCTTTATCATCGAGACCGGTACGCCCTGGTCCGTGAGTTTCTTCCAGAAGGGCACGCCTTTCCTGAGGAGTTCCACCTTCGCTCCCGTAAGGGGAAGTCTCAGGTCACCTATGCTCAGTACCTTTTCGGGTTCCACGACACGGGATGTGGAGAGGTAGGGGACACGGGTCTCAGGGTCCCTGTGAACGAAATCGAATATTCCGTGGACCTCGGGACCGCTGCCGGTGATGAAACTGGACCACGCTACGGGGCTCTGTGGAGGATTGCTGGTACGCATCCTGCTGAGGCCTCCGCGGGAGACAAGTCTGTATGTGTTCGGCATGACGCCCTCGTTCATGAAGCTCCTGAGGAGGAAGTGGTCCATGCCGTCTATGCCGAGGACTATGACCCTCCTGACCGGGCGGGTCCTGCTGGCGCAGCCTGTATTCAGCGCCAGCAGGGCTGCGGGGGTTACCGCGGCCATCCTGAGGAAGTCCCGTCTGTTCATCTATTCCTCACCTCCATCGTCCCTGGGGAGCAGGGACCTTCCTTCCATGTAGGAGGGGGGGCGCACACCCAGTGCTGAGAGTACGGTGGGCGCGATATCGACTATCTCCGCGTCCTCTGCCGACAGCTCCCTGCTGCAGGCGAGTACTCCGGGGACCAGGCGGTGGTCATGGCAGTGGTCGCCGTCCCAGTGTCTCTCGTTAGGATAGAGCACTCTCTCTCCAACTCCTCCGGTGACGCATCCCCAGCCTGCCCTGTAACCCCTCGAGGTCCCGACGATTATGTCGGGCCCTTCCGCGGCGTAGGGGCCGCTGTACACCTCCGCAGCCGGCACTGCGGAGCTGATGACACTATTCCCGTCGGCGTCGGTAAGCCGGAGCAGTCCTTCGCATATCTCCGCAGCCAGTTCCTGCGCCTCGCTTCCGGGTTCCACGATGCCGCCGGCTTCCCTGCCCCTGATATTTAGCATTATTCCCGCAAGACCCATGGACCATGCCCTGGTCCCGGACCAGTCCACTCCCCTGAAGGATGTCTCCACGCTCTCGACTCCTTCCTCGAGTACCATATAGCCGTTCTCCAGGAGCCAGCGGTTGAAATCCACACAGGTATGGAATGAAGTGAAGCCATGGTCGGACATGACAATGAGCATGTCCCTGCCGCCCAGTTCCCGAACAGTCTCGCCTATCAGCCGATCCATCCTCAGGTACATGTCGAAGACCGGGCTGCCCTGGGCGTGACCGGCGGACCAGAACATGTGCTGGATCCTGTCCGAAGTGTCGAACACGCATGCGACCAGTCCGGAGGGATTCCTTTGCAGGGCATCAAGGAACATCTTCCTTCTCTCCTCGAAGATGGACCACGCCTGGTCCAGAAAGGCTTCCTCGGACAGGGCACCGTTGCTCAACGCCCACGTGTCCTCCGCGAGACCCAGTGTGGCGAAGTTCCCGTTGATGCCGGCAAGATACCTGGAGTAGTGGACCGGATGGGACACCGGGACAGAAGGCGACATGGGACTTACGTTGATGGCGGTAGCGTAGAGTTCCGGGCTGTTCCCTTCCCTCAGTGAAAGACAGAACTTCGCTATACCCCGGACCTTCGCGCCTCCAGTCCTGAACACGAGTTCGACCCATTCCGTAAGCCGGCCGGGTTCGACAGGTATGGTCGCCCCGCCGGCTCTCAGCATGAAGCCCTTCCTGCCCTTCTGCAGGAGTATGTCCACGCACGCGGGGTCCCCTCCTGGCTCATACGGACCGGGAAGGGAGGCTTCCCATGCGCAGTCGCCCCTTCTCCGGAGGCGGCCCCAGAGTCCTCCGGTGAAGGGTGCCCCGGGCTCATTCTCCGAAAAGATCGTGTAGCTCCCCTGTGTTCCTCTGAGGTCGGGCACGCACATTCCGCTCAGTAGATGGCCGTCCAGCGGCTCCGGGGGATAGGTTATCGGCACCCTGAGAACTGTGGACCGCAGACCGTAGCGTCCCAGAAGACTCCAGAAGGGCCTGCTTTTCCTGAGAAGTCTTACCACCTGCTTCATCGAGGGTCGAAGGAAGGGGAGGAACCTGTTCCTGTGTTCGGCGGACAGCGTCTCCACCGATGAGAGCCTGGGCAGGTAACGGCGCCTGTCGGGTGCCAGAAAATCGAATATGCCGTGCTTGCCCGGATTGACACCGGTCTGGAAAGACGACCATGCAACCGGTGAAATACCGGGACAGGTGGTCCCCAGCTCCGTGAAGGTCCCCTTTTCGGCCAGGCCGGCCAGGTTGGGCATCATTCCTCCGGCCATCAGTTCCGAAGCTATCTCGGGAGAAAGCCCGTCCAGGCCGAGGATAACCACCCTGCGGGCGACGGCCTTCCTTTCCCGCCGGCCTTTGCGCACGAACCTGAAGATCATGCTCACGGGCCACAGGAAGGCCGAGAGCAGGGATACCAGAATGGCGTTGAGGAATACCAGGAAGGAGGTGACTATACCGAACCCAGCTCCCGGTCCGACATAGGCGGATGCTTGCCCCGCCAGAAGGAGGAGCAGCGTCAGAAGAACGGGAAACCGTTGAATACCGTTACCCTTTTGTACCTTGGAAATTACTGTCCTCCGTTTGCCTATGAGAATCAGACCAATGTCCGGAACGGACGGAAACTACCGTAATATAACCGATTTGTTTATCTTCGGGTTCCCGTACACTGAACTCAGACCGTCCACCGGAGGACATCAAAGGAGCGCCCGTCAATGAGTAGAAGTCTCGGAATAGACATGGGTTCCGTAAGTACAAAGGTAGTGCTGCTGGATGGTGACAGGATCCAGTCGGCCATGTACCGAAGGCACCACGGAAGACCGGTTGAGGCCCTTATGGGGATACTGTCGGACATGGAAGGATGGCGCGGTTGCCGGGCATCCTTCACCGGCAGCGCTTCGAGGTCTGCGGCCTCCCATGCCGGATGCTCCCCGGTGAACGAAGTAGTGGCGCTGGCGGGGGCGGTGCCGGTCTACTGTCCATCCGTGAGTTCGGTGATCGAGATGGGCGGACAGGATTCCAAGCTCCTTCTGTTCCGTTCCGGAAGGAACGGTCCCGTGTTCGACGATTTCTCGATGAACTCCGTATGTGCGGCGGGAACCGGTTCATTCCTTGATCAGCAGGCATCCAGGCTCGGTCTCGAAATAGAGGAACTGGGGGAGCTTGCCCTCCAGTGCCCCAGACCGCCGCGAATAGCCGGGCGCTGCAGCGTCTTCGCAAAGTCCGACATGATCCACCTCCAGCAGATCGGCACTCCGGTCTCCCACATAGTTGCCGGGCTCTGCTTCGCCGTAGCAAGGAACTTCAAGAGTTCAATAGCTTCCGGCAGGGATTTTCGACCGCCTGTGGCCTTCGTAGGAGGGGTGGCCGCAAACAGCGGCATGACAAGGGCCTTCAGGGAGGTGCTCGGAAGCGAGTTCTACGATCTGGTGATACCTGAGCATTACAGGTTCATGACAGCCGCGGGAGCGGTCTTCACGGCTTCCCACGGGGAACGCGCCGTATTGGACGGTGATTTTCTCAGGCTTCTCATGGACTCCGAATCATGCGATCCCGGACAGGAGGGACCCGAACCACTTGCCGGGCACGCTGTGGAGCACCCCGGTAAAAGCATGGCGCCGGAAGATCCTGAGGAACCGGTCTACCTCGGCATAGACGTCGGTTCCATAAGCACCAATCTCGTCGCTCTCGGAACCCGTTCCGGACGGCTTCATGCATCCGAGTACCTCATGACCGCCGGGAGACCCCTGGAGGCCGTGAAACAGGGACTCGCCAGACTGGCTGCCAAACTGGGCGCCGGAAGGGAAGTGCTGGGTCTAGGCACCACCGGCTCCGGCCGCTACATGATCGGGGATTTCACGGGGGCCGATGTGATCAGGAACGAGATAACGGCACAGGCCAGGGCGGCTGTGGAGATCGACCCGGAGGTGGACACCATCTTCGAGATAGGCGGCCAGGACTCCAAGTATATCTCCCTGAGCGGGGGAAGGGTCGTGGACTTCGAGATGAACAAGGTCTGCGCTGCGGGGACCGGTTCCTTCCTTGAGGAGCAGGCGGAGAAACTGGGCCTGGACATAAGGGAATTCGGCCCAATGGCCCTGGAGGCCCCCAGGCCCTGCGGACTCGGAGAACGCTGTACGGTCTTCATGGAGAGCGATGTGTTCTCGCATCAGGCCGGAGGTGCATCCGTTGACAACATCGTAGCCGGCCTTTCCTATTCCATTGTTAAGAACTACCTGCACAGGGTGGTGGGGGAGAAGAAGATCGGCAGGCGGATCTTCTTCCAGGGAGGCACCGCGTTCAACTCCGGAGTGGCAGCCGCCTTCAATTCCGTCCTCTCTGACCGGGAGGTGCATATTCCCCCCGAGCACCACGTCACCGGAGCCATCGGGGCCGCGCTCCTGGCCAGGGAGGAGAAGCTTCCCGGTCCCTCCGGCTTCAAGGGATTCAGCCTGGCCGATGAGAACTACACGCAGGAGACCTTCGTCTGCTCCGCCTGCCCGAACAGGTGCGAGATACACAGGGTCATCCTCCAGGACGGCAGGAATCTCTTCTACGGCGGCAGGTGCGAAAAATACGAGACCGGCACCGGCCGTCGAAGGAACGCCGGCAACGGAAGGAACTGGTTCGTTCAGCGAGAAAGCGCCCTGCTTGCAGGTTACGAGCCGGAAGACCGTGGCGGCTCCCCGGTGGTAGGCATACCCAGGGCGCTCTGGTTCTGGGAGTTCTTCCCGCTCTTCAGGACTTTCTTCACGCAGTGCGGTTTCGGCGTCGAGATCTCCGGGGCTTCCACCAGCGACCTCATCCACTCGGGGGTGGAGAGCGTCGCCGCCGAGACATGCTTCCCCGTGAAACTGGCCCACGGACATGTGATCGACCTGCTGGAGAGGGGAGTGGACTACATATTCCTCCCTTCGATGATAAGGTCATTCCCTCAGGGCGATTTCTCCGAATCCTACAACTGTCCCTACATCCAGGCATCCCCCTACGTGATAGACGCCGGTCTCGGCCTTTCATCCGAGGAGCGGGTGGAAACCCTGACTCCGGTCCTGGATTTCTCCCTTCCCGGCAGGGAATGGACCAGGGCTCTCGTCGGAATGGCTGCCGGTATGGGAGTGGACCCGTCCACCGCCAGGAAAGCGGCCCTGAAGGCCAGGGAGGCTCACGAGAACTTCAGAGAGGAACTGCTATCCCTCGGACGGAAGGCACTGTCGGAACTGGATCCAGACCAGCCGGCCTTCGTCATTATCAGCCGTCCCTACAACGGGTCCGACCCTGCCGTCAATGCAGAGCTTCCGGAGAAGCTGGCCCGTCTCGGAGCATCGGTCATTCCCACGGATCTGCTGGATCTGCCCATGGACAGGGTTGCAGCCATACACGGCAACATGTACTGGCAGTACGGCCAGAGGATACTGGCCGCTGCCCTTGCGATCAGGGAGGACCCGAGGCTCAACGGAGTCTACATCACCAACTTCGGGTGCGGTCCGGATTCCTTCATCCAGCACGAGGTGGCGAGAATAATGGGTGAAAAGCCCATGCTCACCATCGAAATAGACGAGCATGCCGCCGATGCCGGGGTCATAACCAGATGCGAGGCCTTCATGGACTCCATAAAAGGCAGGAGGGACCACGGTACCTCGGCATTCAACAGCGTCCTCGGCAACAGGGACATGGGGATCGAAGGAAGGACCGTCTGGGTTCCCTGGCTGGGCGACGCCACGCACATGGCCGTGGCGGCAGCCGAGAAGCACGGCGTGAGGGCCGAGGTGATGCCGCCCACCACACGTCATTCGGTCACCCTGGGAAGGGCCGTAACCACGGGCAAGGAGTGCTACCCGGCCATAATAACCGCGGGGAACATGCTCTCGGTACTGCAGGAAAAGGATCCCGATTCCATCGCCTTCTTCATGGGAACAGCCTCGGGGCCATGCCGTTTCGGCCAGTACTGCAGCTACCACAGGATACTGCTGGACAGGCTGGGATACAGGGGGGTCCCCATCATCACCGCTACTTCGAGCGATTCCTACACCACCGTCAGGGAACTGTCCTCAATGGGCTTCCAGATGGACATGCTCAGGGCCGCCGTTGCCGGGGACGTCCTCAGGGCCGCTACCTACAGGATAAGACCCTACGAAGTCACTCGGGGGGAGACCGACGGCATCATGCTCAGGAGCCTTGAGGAGCTTTCGAGCGCAATGAGGTCGGGAGAGTCCCTGCCGGCAGTACTGGAGAGGGCGGCGGAGAGGTTCGCATCCATTCCCACCGGGGGCCGGCCCAGGCCCCTGGTGCTGATGTTCGGTGAGATCTACGTAAGGAACGATCCCTTCGCCCACTCATTCACGGACAGGAGAATAGAGGAACTCGGCGGGGAAGTCCTTCATACACCCCTGATGGAGTGGTTCGAGTACGTTAACTGGTCCTACATATCCCGTTCGAGGGAGAGACTGAGGATACTGGACGTAATAAAAGGCTCAGCCAGGATGAGGATCATGGACAGACTCCGGAGGAAGCTCGAAGCGCCCTTCTCGGGACTGCTCTCCGACAGGCCGCATGCCGGGCCTGAGGAGATAATGGACGCGGCAACGGAATACATGAAGGAGAACATCGGCGGCGAGGCTATCCTGTCCGTCGGAGCCCCCCTGGCGCTTCACAGGAAGGGCGGCATACACGGGGCGGTCAATATCTTCCCGTTCACCTGCCTGCCGGGGACCGTGGTCACGGCCATCAGCAAGAAGATACGCAAGGAGAACAGGGACCTTCCGTGGCTCAACCTGGCCTTCGACGGCCAGGAGGATACTGACAACGAGGCCAGGCTCCAGGCTTTCATGTACCAGGTCCGCCAGAGCTTCATGGCTCTCGGGGAGAAGCAAGAAGAGGGGGAGAGGGTACGCAGGGAGGCAGGGGATGGAATTGACGGTCATCACACTGAACGGAGCAATTCGACATGAACTCATCGGGAACGCCTGCAGAAGGAAATGAGCTGACGGACGACCTGTTCGACTTCCTCGACTCCTCCCCGACTTCCTCCTTCGCGGTCTACGCCGCCGCAGGACGTCTCGAAGCAGCCGGTTTCACCAGGTTGGATGAGAAGGACGGCTGGGACCTGAAGCCTGGCACCAGGTTCTTCGTGGTACGATCCTCATCCTCGGTGATAGCGGGAATAACCGGCCGGGAACCGCCCCGGCTCTCAGGTTTCCGCATTGCGGGAGCCCATACCGACTCACCCGGTTTCAGGGTCAAACCGTGCCCCGAGAGGAAGACGGAGAACATCGGTACGCTTTCCGTGGAGATATACGGAAGTCCCATCATAGCCACGTGGTTCGACAGGGATCTGTCCCTTGCCGGTTCCCTTGCCTTGCGCGAAGGGAACGCAATAACAAGGCGACCCTTCATGACCAGGGATCCCCTGTTCAGGATGGCGTCCCCCGCTGTCCACATAGACAGGGAGATCAACAAGGAAGGCTTCAGGGTGGACAGGGAGAGCGGTACGCCGGTGATATACTCCGCTTCCGGCGCCACCTTCGACGACGTCCTCTCAAGAGTGTGCGCCATGGCCTCGGTCGACAGGGAGAAGGTGGCGGGCTGGTCCCTGGAGCTCTGGGACCCGCAACCCGCCACGAGGGGCGGCCTGGACGGCGACATGATATTCTCGGGAAGGCTGGACAACCTGGCCATGTGCCATGCGGCGGTCAGGGCCCTTATCAAGGCGGGACCGGGCAGGACCACCAGTCTTGTTGCGCTTTTCAACAGCGAGGAGGTGGGGTCTGCGACCCTGAACGGCGCAGGCTCCAATTTCCTGGAAACGGTGACGGAACGCCTTGCGGGCGACAGGGAGAGCTATTTCAGGAGCATTCCCCTGAGCGTGCAGGTCTCCGTGGACGGGGCGCACGGTCTGCATCCCAATTACGCCGGAAAGCACGATCCCACGTGCAGACCCCTGGTGAACGGCGGACCGGTCATCAAGGTCAACGCCATGGAGAGGTACACATCCAGCGACGTCACTTCGGCATATTTCGCATCCTGCGCCGCCGACTGCGGTGTCGGGGTCCAGTACTTCGTGAGCAGGAACGACATGCCCTGCGGCAGCACAATAGGTCCTCTCACATCCACGAGGACCGGCATGAGGAGCGTCGACGCGGGTAATCCGATGCTCTCGATGCATTCCGTCAGGGAGATGTCCGGTCTTTCCGACCACAGCGACATGACGGCCGTCCTCGCCAGGCATCTCGGCGGGGAGATGGAAATAGACGACTAGCCCGGTATCGCTCTCAGCCGAACTGTACCAGGCAGATGATGTTACCGTCGGGGTCCCTGCAGTAGAGGTAGGTGTTGCCGAAGGCTCTTATCCTGTCGTGTATGATCCTTCCCCCGGCTTCCTGAACCCTTGCCGCGACCTCCTCTATGGAATCGACGGATATGGCCAGCGATATGTGCCGGTCCATGGGCGAATCGGAGCTTCTGTATACCGAACAGTTGATCCCGGGACCCTGACCGGAGTCGAGGCGCCATCCGTCAGGCGGGTCCGGGAACTTGGTCACCTTCCAGTCGAAGGTCCTCCTGTAGAACTCGGTTATCCTGTCCGGTTCATCCGAAGTCATCTTCACGTGTATGATCCTGTTCATCGGTAGACCCCCTCTCGCCGGATCCTAGAAGTCCATCCGCCTGAACCTCCAGTAGCCCAGCGCCAGCAGGACAAGGCTCCAGAACAGCGCATATGCCAGCTGCAGCGCAGGAACACCGGCAGTCACGCCGAAGAATGCCAGGTTCTCGGTTATGGCTGCATCGGAAGGTATGATGCCGTAGAGGACGCCCCTGTAGCCCCTGTCGGCGGGGAACAGGAGTATGACTGCCCTGGTGATGCTCTCGAGCAGTGGAGGTGCCTCGCCCGGGAACATTCTCATGATCTCGTGAAGACCTCCGAAAAGGGAGGAGACAGCCGTCAGGAAGAAGGCGATGAGCATTGCGGCCACCTTCCTTACCAGGAGTGAAAGGAGTATCACCGCCGACCATACCACGGCCAGCCATGAGAGCATCGATACCGGCACCAGGAGAAGGTTCCTGGGAGTGAACATGAAGTAGGAACGGGTTATCGCCAGTATGCCACCGAATATGAGCAGCGCCAGGACGAATGAGAGGGCCAGGGGCGCCAGGCTGGTGAGCGAGTATACCTTCAGCCTGCTCTGCGGCAGTGACAGCCAGAACGGCATCCTTCCCTCGTCTATCTCCTCGGGAAGCATGGTGGAGCCGATGACTATCATGAGGGCCGTGATCAGGGTAGCCGCAAGCGGAGCGGATGTTATAACGGCAGCCAGGGCCGCATCAGCAGGTTTCAGCATTTTCGCGGCCTGGAATTCCTCTTCACCGCCGTTTCCCGGGATCTCCGCTCCGGCGGCGGCGGATACGCCCCACCAGAACAGGCCCAGGAATACCAGCGTCGCCGCAACGGCGGTCAGCACTATCTTCCTTCGAAGGAGCTGCTCCAGGCCGTTCAGGAACATTCCCGCTTCCCCTTTCCGCCGTCCTTCTCCATCGCCTCGTCGCCCATGATCCTCAGGAACACGTCCTCAAGGCTTTCCCTCTTCCTGTTCACGCCTGTGAACCCTATTCCTGTATCAAGCACTGCCCTGACCATGGTCCCGAAATCCGCGCTCTCATCAAGCTCCACTGCCAGCCCGCGCTGATCCTGACGGCACGAATACCCGGACTCGAAGAGAGCGGCCGACATCCTTTCAGGCTCCCCCGTCTCCACCATCACGAGTCCGGTGTGCCTTGAGAGGGAGTCCAGGTCGCCCATGGCCACAAGCCTTCCGCGGCTTATGAATGCCGCGGTGTGGCATACCCTCTCCACATCTCCAAGGAGATGGGAGTTCAGAAGGACTGTGGAACCCATGCGGGAGAGGTTTCCGATAAGGTTCCTCACCAGGATCCGGCCACCCGGGTCCAGGCCGGATGAGGGCTCATCCAGCAGCACCAGGACCGGATCCCCGCAGGTGACCAGTGAAAGGGCCACCCTCTGCCTCTGGCCGCGTGACATCCTGCCCACCGGCCTCCTCAGGAGTTCCGAGCATTCCAGTTCCGCGCATCTGACCAGGAACTGGTCCATGGATACTTCCCTCCTGACCCTCTCCATCTGCCTGAACAGGACCAGGGGGGAGGCCCATTGAGGAAAGGTGATGTTCTCAGGAAGGTACCTGACACCGGTCCTGGAAGCCGGGGATGATACAGGTATCCCCTGCATCAGCACCTCTCCGGAATCCGAACTCACAAGTCCGAGGAGTATCTTCATGAGCGTGGTCTTGCCGGCGCCGTTGGGGCCCAGGAGAGAGAAGGCACTTCCCCTCTCGACCGACAGGGTAAGCGAGTCCAGTGCCCTGACCCTGCGATAGGATTTCGAGACTTCACGAACCCACAGTATCCCGTTTTTTTCCAACTTGCCGTTCCTTTAGTATATATCCTCGTTGACCCGTTCACCCGACCGGAACAGGGAATTTCTTGAAATATAGCAAAAAAGCCGCTGGAGCAATCTTCGGAACAGTGATCGGGGTCATCCTTGCCTGGCTGCTGCTGCGCAGCGCGGCAGGCGAGGGCGGTACTGGAGCAGCGCTGGACGGCATAGCGAGCAGGACCACCGGCGCGGACCCAATGCTGCTGGCGTGGGCCTTCGCCCTCTTCGTGCTGAGCCAGGTGCTCAGGGCATTGAGATGGATGCTGCTGGGCTTCAGGAGGAACTACCGCTTCGGACTCTCCATGGCTGTCACCTCCATTCACGTGGGACTGGGCCACCTGCTTCCATTCAGGCTTGCCGACCTGGCATTCGTAGGTCTCTTCCGCCATTACGGCGAGGTCCCGGTAGGACACGGCACAGCCAGTGTCGTCCTCGCGAAGCTGCTGGATCTCATGGCCATGGGCGTGGTCATAGGTTCGGCGGTCGCTGCAGGTGTGGGGGAGATGGTACTGGCCGCTGCCGTTCTGGTGGTCACCGGCCTTACAGGAATGGTCTTCCTTTCGCCGGTCCTGAGGTTCATGGCCAAACCCGCCAGGTGGACCCTGTCCAGATTCCTTCCCGGAGGCAGGACCCACTGGTACGACGACCTCATCGAGGCCTCATCGGTCAGGGGACGGAAAGGCAGGCTGGCCGCCGCCTTTGCGGTATCCATACTCGTCTGGGCCGCCAAGCTCTACATGTTCTCGGTACTCCTCGAATCCCTGGGGGTGACCGGAATACCCCAGTGGAAGATATTCCTGGCGAGCGGAATAACGAACATGATCATGGCGATCCCGGTCCACGGCCTGCTCAGCATAGGCACGACCGAGGCCGGATGGACCGCCGCGTTCGCCATGGTCGGAGTCGAGGGGAGCATGATCTCCAGCTTCGACGTTGTGGAAGCCGGTTTCAGTGTCCATATACTATGGCTGCTCATGGCGTTGGTGCTTATGATCATGGCACTGCCTCTGCTGGCCATTGACAGGAGAAGGAACACTTGACCGAACCTGAGGACATGACCCCCGGCGGACCCGTCGTCATCGTGGGCGGCGGCATTGCAGGTCTCACCCTTGCCGAGAGGCTGACCGCATCCGGGAAGGACCTCGATGTCACAGTGCTTGAGAGGGAGAGAAAACCCGGAGGCCTGGCAAGGACCTTCAGCAGGGACGGGTTCCTCTTCGACATAGGACCCCACAGGTTCCATACGGCCGACCCCTCGGTCAACCTTTACCTTCTTGACGTAATGGGCGCGGACCACGTCAGCATCAGCCGCTGCAGCAACGTATACATGGCAGGGAAATACCGGAGCTGGCCCCTCACCCTGAGGTCCGTTGCCGGCCTTCCGCTGCCGGTCCTGTTCAGGAGTTTCCTCGACCTCTTCAGGCAGGGTGAGGAGGATGAGATAAGGACCTTCGCCGACCACGTCATCTCACGTTACGGCAGGAACATCTACGAGTACTTCTTCAGGGACTACACCGAGAAGTTCACAGGCTGCAGCGCCGGGGAACTCCACTACGACTGGGCAGAGGCGGGGGTCAACCGTGCGGTGATCGACAGGAACGTAAGGGCCGGCGACCTTTTCTCGCTCCTGAAGGGCATCCTGATCCCGAAACCTGTATCCACCAGGTTCTACTACCCCTCCGAGGGGGGTATCCAGACCTTCTGCGACCGTCAGGCGGAACGCATCCGCAGCAGGGGGGGGAGGGTGATCTGCGACTGCCGGGCCACCGGTATCGAAGTCCAGCTGGGAAGGGCCACAGGCGTAAGGACAGAGAACATGGGCACATTCGATTCGAACATGATCTACTGGTCAGCCCCGGTCTCCATACTCTATCCGGATGCGGGTTTCAGGTTCATGGATACGATCGTCTGCAACATCGCGCTGGAAAGCGCTAGATCCAACGGATACCAGTGGTGCTACTTCGGTGAAAAGGACCTGGTCTTCAGCAGACTGACCGTACCGAGACACTTCAGGGAGGACATGGTGCCCGAGGGCAGGGACAGCCTGGTGGCCGAGATAACGGTGAGCGACATGGAGATGAGGAGGAACCCGGAGAGCCTTCGGAACAGACTGTTCGATGACCTGGCCAGGGTGGACGCCATCGATCCCTCCAAGGTCATCTTCGACGAATGGAGGGTCATTCCGGAAACCTACCCCATTTACGACCTTGACTACAGGAACAGGATAGAGGGGCTAGAACTCCCTTCGGGCCTTGAACTCATCGGCAGGTGCGGTTCCTTCTGGTACAACAACATGGATCATTCCATAGGCCAGGCTCTCGCCCTTGCCGAAGGTGGTGCGTTCGAGAAGGACTTCTGGAAGACCTGATTTGAGCGTGGACTCCGTCTCTGGTGCCGCGGTTTCGGATCAGGCCAGGTTCTGGATCGGGACGGGAGTGCCGGTGGAATGAACATAGCACTGATGCGCGAGGTCAGCCTGAGCATTTCCGAGTGCGAGATAACCAACATCTCCAGGAAGCCCATCGATCCCGACGAGGCCCGCAGACAGCATGAGGGCCTGGCTCAGGCCCTGAGGGAGCTGGGCTACAAGATACACATGATCCAGGAGGACAGGTCGCTCCCTGATTCGGCTTTCATAGAGGACACCGCCGTGGTCCTGGAGGAAATAGCCGTCATTACACATCCCGGAGCATCTTCCAGGAGAGGTGAGACCAAGGCAGTGGCCGAGGCGCTGAGCATATACCGCGACCTTGCCTTCATCGGAGAGTCGGGAACACTTGACGGCGGCGACGTGCTCAGGGTCGGCCGCACGCTGTACGTCGGGAAGTCATGCAGGAGCAGCGCGGTGGGAATAATCAACCTGAGGGACATCGTAGGGCAGTACGGGTACGATGTGGTTTCCGTGCCCGTTAACGGATGTCTTCATCTAAAATCCGCAGTAACACTGGTCGGCGAAGGAACCCTGCTGATCAACCCGTCCTGGGTGGATCCCTCCCTGTTCAGCGGAATGAAGCTTATTCCCGTCGACGCTTCAGAACCCTACGGCGCCAACTCGCTGCTGGTGGACGGGGGGCTGCTCTACTCCATCTCCTACCCAGGCACCAGGAAGAAGCTGGAGGACATGGGCCTGGAAGTGGTGGCGGTGGACATGACCGAGCTGGCAAAGGCCGAGGCGGACATTTCCTGCTGCTGCATTCCGTTCACCCTGTGATCCCGGCTCTTGCCTGAAGGAACGCCATTGGTTATGTAACCCCCTGAAATAACTGGTCGCGGGGTGCAGGAAGGCGGTGCGAATCCGCCACGGTAGCGCCACTGTAACCGGGTACCCAGCCCCATTGTGCCACTGCCGGAATGGCGGGAAGGCGGGGTGGGGGGTCGATCCGGAAGTCAGGATACTGCACCGCGGCCTGGAACGGAGTCCCCGCTCAAGGGACGAGGTTCCGGTCCCGGCCTCCGCGGCCTCTTCCGACGGAGGTCGTTCTTGTATCCGGCATCTCTTCTGGCACTCCTGGTCCTGAGGATCATCGGGATAATCGTAACGGGGCCTTCGGGGGAGCCCGTTCCAGGCGCTTCAGTCTTACAGGGCCATAATCTTGTCGGCATCACTGATTCCCTGGGGTCCGTGAACCTTCCCGATACCGCAGGCACCTTAACGGTTTTCGCCCTCGGTTTCGTTGAATGGAGGGGGACTGTTCCTCCCTCCGGCCGGGTGGTGCTGGAACAGGTCCCTGTCCCATCTGGAATCGTGGTGACGGTAACAGGCGACAGGAGCACCCTGCGCAGGAGATTCCCCGCCACCACCATGCTGGACGGCGAAGACATGGAGACACTCTCCAGAAGCGGACTCGAAGGGCTCATGAGTCTCTCCGGAGGTGTCTTCGTGCGCGAGTACGGAGGGTCGATACCGGTGGTCTCGATATCCATCCGCGGAAGCGACCCCGCTCACACCAGCTATTCGGTCGACGGGCATGACCTTGCCAGTTGCATGGACGGCTCCCCAGGCCTGGTCCTGGACCCCGCAGTCTTCGGAGGCATGGAGGTCTCGAGAGGGTCAGGCTCGCGTTTCATGTCCGGAGGAATGGCCGGAACACTGAACTTCATCAGCGCTGCCGCTTCGAGGCCTCCGAAAGTCTCCGTTGATATCTCCGACGATGGTTCCGGCGGAGTATCCGGCAGTGTTCGGGCCGGGGAGGGAAGGCTGGGGTTCAGTCTGAGGAGATCCGTAGGCGTCAGGGAAACGACCGGGTACGGAGCCTCCCTGATCTACACCGGGAAAACGGGCCCTCTCACTGGAGGGGCTCTCGCCTCGGTCGCCGGGGGAGGCACTGAGAACCCCGACTGGAGCATTCCCACCGACGGCACCAGAGAACGGGGAAGCCTGGACTGCTGGGGAAGGGCGGAACTGGGCAGCGATCTCTCGTTAATAGCCGACCTGAGGACCGGAAGGCACGTCTTCTGCAGTACCGTACCGGAGTCCATCGATGATACACACGACGAGGCTGGAGCTGGTTTCGGAGCGGAACTGAGGATCCGTCCCGCGGGGATACACGCCATCATCTCGGCAGGGATCGAGGCCGACCGTGTATGGAGCACCTCGCTTGGAGATCGCGGAAGGACAGCCCTGGAAGGCTCCATCGAGGCCGGTTTTCTCGAGGCGGTATCAGTGAACGCCTCGGCCGCTGTGAACCATGTACCGGGTGAAACCACGCTACCGGGAGCAGGCATCATGCTGGGAGCACCGCTCCTGGATTCCATGGTCATCGCACATGCCGGAGCCGCACTCGGTTTTCGAAGGCCGACACTCAACGACCTCTACTGGCCCCTGGACAGCTATGCGGTGGGGAATCCCGATCTGGAAGCGGAAACTTCTCTGGATACCGAGGCGGGAGTATCCCTCCATCCGGCCCGCCGGGCCAGTATATCGGTCACAGCTTTCTTCGGAAGGTCCAGGGACCTCATACGGTGGGAGCCGGGGGCCGAGGGCATATGGAGTCCGGTGAACAGGGCAAGGGTTGCCAGAAGGGGGGTGGAAGCCGAAGGATGGGCCAGCATAGGGAGCATGGAACTCCTGGGGACCCTCACTGTCCTGGAGGTGAGGGACGACGATCCATGCTCCCCGGAATTCGGCAGGACCCTTCCCTACGTCCCGGACCACACATGGTCGCTGAAAGCCTCCATTGCACTGGACCGCAAGTGGCGTGTGAATGCTGGAGCGAGGGGCATGGGCATACGCTTCACCAACTACAGCGAGACTTCCTGGCAGGCAGCGTACGCCCTGCTGCAGGCTGGCATCGATTTCAGGCCGTCGTTGCATGCCGGGATCACAATGGAACTGTCGGTGGACAACCTGCTGGACGAGGAATACCTTGAGACCAGCGGGTTCCCCGGAAGGGGAAGGACCTTCCGGGCCGGGCTGAGATGGACCGGGTCCGGATCATGAACACTTGAAGGGAAAAATACTGGACATGAATATCATCACAGGAATACTGACGGCGGTCCTGCTTCTCATCCTCTCATCGACCGCATGCAACTCCCCCGCGGATCCGGGATCATCCCCGAACCCGCCCGGAAACATCATAGCATGGTTCAACGGTCTGGGCAACAACGTCGACCTGTATTTCCCCGCGTCCGATTCCCTTGTCCAGGGAGCGTACATCACGGGGGAAGTCCCGAACGACATCCTCTCCCCGGAACAGGGGCTGATGGTAGTCCTCAGCTCGCTCGACGCACGGATACAGGTGTTCGAGACCGACTCCACCGGCTCGGAGTACTTCTCAGTACAGCTCCCCTCCGGAAGCAACCCCTACCTGATGTCCTGGGACGGCGAGCACCTCTGGGTCACCCTCCTGCTCACCTCGCAGGTCGCACGGGTCGACCTGGTCCCCGGTGGCGGCGTGGAACTATTCGACCTTCGCGGGAACCCGACATCCATCGCTTCCACCGGTCAGAGGGTGTTCGTAGGTAACGCATCATGGCCCGACCCCAGCGTCACCGGAGGCATAACCGTCCTTGACGCTTCCACGGGGGACAGCCTGGGCTCCGTGCAGACACCCGACAACGTGATCTTCCTGAAATACTTCGAGAGCACCGGAATGGTCCACGCCGTGACCACCACCTACACGGGGGACGGTCTGATCAGCATACTGGACCCGGTCTCCATGGAGATAACGGCCCAGGTACCTACGGGAGGCTCTCCCGGACAGCCCGTCGAATGCGGCGGGGGATTCGTGGCCGGCGGCGGCTGGGCGTCCGGAAGCCTTTACTTCTACGGCGAATCAGGTGTACTGGAGGATGAATGGGACACCGGGCACCTTTCGGCGGCGGGAGTTGTCTGCCTCGGGGACACCGCCTACGTGACCGATCCGACGAAAAACGTGGTTTTCGTCGCCGACTGCGAAGGGAGATCGCTCCTGGACACCCTTACTGCCGGCGCCTCAGGTCCGCAGGGCATCACCTCCGTCTCTCCCTGACCCCGAGTGTCCCGTTCTGGTGCCGGGCCCGGAAAATGAGACATCCTGTATACGATTCCGGGCTTCGGAAGCATGTTCCGGGCCCGGAAAATGAGACATCCTGTATACGATTCCGGGCTTCGGAAGCATGTTCCGGGCCCGGAAAACGAGACATCCTGTGAATGACTGATGTGGTTCCGCGATTGAACAGGCTGCATATTACGGCTTGTCCATCCGGGAGGTGAAATGTCGTTCCTTTCATGTGACCTTCATGTTCACTCCAGGTTCTCAAGCGAATCCGGGAGATGGGTCCTCAGATCGCTGAAGACTCCGGAGAGCTTCACTCCGCCTGAACTGATCTACGAGCTCACCCGAAAAAGAGGCATGGACTTCGTCACGATAACCGACATAAACACAATAGAGGGAGCAATGTCCATCGCTCACCTGCCAGGAACCTTCGTAAGCGAGGAGGTCATGACCTTCCTGCCTGGGTCCAGGACATCGGTGCATATACTCCTCTTCAACATCTCTCCCGTGCAGCATGACGAGATATCCAGGACCAGGGACTCCTTCTTCGATCTGATGGAATACGTCGATGAACAGGGTATCATCAACTCACTGGCCCATCCCTTCTACTATCCCGGCACCGACCTCAGGAGCGATGAATTCATCACGGTGGCCGGCAGGGTGGGGTTGCTCGAATCCCTGAACGGCACCAGGTCGTCGCTGGAAAACAGATCGGTGGTACCCATTGCCAGGGCCATAAGAAAGGATCCCTCCTTCAGCGGCTTCACCGGAGGCTCCGATGACCACTGCGGCAGGTTCATGGGGCTCACCTATACCTCGGTCGAGGATGCCGGTAACCTGAATGATTACCTCGAGGGAGTCCGGGCTGGAGAGGGAATACCCAGGGGAGAGCACGGCAACGCCGTAAGGTCGGCCTATTCCGTGTATTCTATAGCCTACTCCTTCTACCGGGACAGACTGACGGCAAAGAAGGTCCCGGCCATCGCCACAATGGCAGCGGACCGTTTCTTCAGACCGTCCCTGTCAAGCGGTGAACCCACGGTATGGCACAAGGCGGACCTGCTGTTCCATCAGTTGATGAAGAAAGCGAAGAAGTCCGGTGAATCCGATTTCGAGACCATTTTCGCCGACCAGCTGATCGAGATAGGAAAGGACCTGAACCTTAGATCGGGCAGTCCCGAGCTTGAGGCAGAAGGTATCGACGAGAGGACGTTCGAGATTCTCAACATGCTCTCGAACAGACTCTTCCAGCATTATTCGTCTCTGCTCGTGAAGAGACTTGCGGACGGCAGGATACTGGATGCCCTGGAGGCATTCACGGCGCTGATACCGGTTATACTCCTCAACGTGCCCTATCCCGTCTCCTATCTCAACAGTAAAAAAGGCCGTGAAGCAGTGGCGGAAGTCGCCTCACGGGTCATGCCCGAACTCTGCGATTCCCTTGTCGATCCCGACAGGAGGGTCTGGTTCACAGATACCATAGATGACCTCAACGGAGTATCGAGGACTATCCAACGATTCAGCAGACTGGCCATGGACAGCGGCAGGGAGATGGCGGTCATAGCATCACAGAGCAGGCCCCTCTCATTCCCGGGATGGGTAGTGAATTTCCCGCCAATAAGGGAATTCCCCGTACCCGACTATCATTCGAAACTCCTCTCCATACCCCCTTTCCTCGAGGTACTCAGGTTCGTAGAGGAGCAGGGCTTCGGAATGATGTACATCTCCACTCCGGGACCGGTAGGCTTTACTGCGCTTGGTATCTCCAGGATTCTGGGCATACCCGCTGCCGGGATATACCACACCGACTATCCGAGACACGTTAACCACATAATCCAGGACGGCAAGATGGGGGAATTCGCCGGAACCGCCGCAGCCTGGTTCTACAGCAACCTCGACATTGTCCTCGTTCCGAGCAGGTTCTACATGGACGACCTGGAGCAGATGGGCATTCCTAGAGCGAGGATGAGGCTTTTCCCCAGAGGTACCGACTGCAGCACGTTCTCTCCGGAATGGAGGTCGGCAGATTTCGTCAGGCGTTTCGGGGGCAAGGAGAATGCCACCAGACTCCTCTACGCAGGCAGGATATCCCGTGAGAAGGACCTCGATGTCCTTGCCAAGGCTTACCTCAAAGCCAGGCAATCGCTGCCTGACCTTGAACTGTACATGGCCGGAGACGGACCTTATCTCGGGGACCTCGTGAACCTACTCAGCGGGAAGGGATGCCATTTCCTCGGGGAACTCGGGGGAGAACAGCTCTCCATGGCCTATGCCTCCGGAGATATCTTCGTATTCCCCAGCTCCACCGACACCTTCGGCAACTCAGTCCTCGAGGCTCAGGCTTCGGGCCTTCCCGCAATCGTCAGCGACAGCGGAGGACCGCAGGAGATAATAATCCCCGGCGAGACAGGCCTGGTATTCCCCAGCCACGATCCCGATTCCCTTGCCGGTACCATAGTCAGTCTCGCCACCGATCGGGAAACCCTGCGCAGGATGGGGGAGAAGGCAAGGAACCTTGCAGTATCCAGGACATGGGAAAGAGCCTTTGAAGACCTCTGGAGCATCACACCGGTATCGGACTGACGGAGATTCATGGGCGAAGAACATGAAGCGTAGAGCCGCTCCTGGCCACACAGGGCGAAAACATGGGTTGGATAATGGAGTTTTGCCGCTGGCAAAACTCCCAAGCTCCTAGTCAGAATGGGCAATGAACATGCGACGTAGAGCCGTGGTCGGGGCGGCCGGATTTGAACCGGCGACCCCCTGCTCCCAAAGCAGGTGCGCTACCGGGCTGCGCCACGCCCCGGACCATGGATCCTCGAAGGCTCTATTCTACAAAACCAGACCTCTTCCGCACAAGTCCTAAGAATCGCTTCTGGCTTGACTTACATCCGCTTCAGGAACCATATTATATCTTTCCGCGTTCCCTGTTGTGAGCATCCTGAAAAAAACCCGGAAGGGATCTATATCTATGAGCAGTTTCACCGTTGCGGCCGTACTCGTGCTCTCTGGAGCCCTGTTCGCGGGTGACCGGGAAGCGAACGAAGTGGAGTTCAGCTACTCCGTCCCCAGGTACTCGGTGATGGTAACCCTGTTCTCTCCCGGGGACGCACACTACCTGCAGGACCAGGGATTCCACGTGGAATGGGCCCGCGAGGGCAGGGCGATGGTATATGTGGATGCAGAGCAGGAGGAGATGCTGAGGAGGATCGGCTTCGATCCCTCCAGAGTGCGGACCCCGGAACCTCTTGTACCGTATCCCACGATAGATGATATATACGATTCCATAGACGCCGTTGTATCCTCGCATCCGGACATCTGCAGGAAGGTGACGATCGGCACCAGTGTGCAGGGCCGCCCCCTGGAGGCCGTCGTGGTCTCGGACAACGTGGACCAGGAGGAGATCGAGCCCGAGATGAGGCTCCACGGAGCCATCCACGGCGACGAGAAGACATCGGCAATGACCGCCCTCACCTTCCTGGAAGTACTGACGGACAACTACGGCACCAGTCCCCTCTGCCAGTACATGGTGGATACATGCGAACTCTGGGTGATCCCCGTGGTCAATCCCGACGGATACGTCGCAAACCAGCGTTACAACGCCAGCGGTGTGGACCTCAACAGGAATCTCAGCTACATGTGGTCCTCCGGCGGAGGCGGAGGTGCCTACCCGTTCTCCGAGCCTGAGACCCGGGCACTGAGGGACATGACGATGCAGAACTGGCCGGACGTGGAGAACTTCATCAATCCCTTCACCGCCGGACTCTCTCTCCACGGCGGAGAGGACTGCATAAACACCGTATGGAACTATACCGAAGTCCCGCTGCCCGAGGACTCGGCTCTTATCCATGGCCAGGCCATCGACTACGAGAACAGCCCGGGAATACTCAGTTACTTCGGGGGAGACTTCTGGGTGGCTTTCCCCGGTGCAAGCTGGTACGTCATCACTGGTGACGTCAACGACTGGAGCTACGGCGAATGCGGCACCGTGGACCACACGATAGAGGTACACGACGACAAACAGGCCTCCGACTGGCCAGGAGTGGCCAACGCTCATTACATGGCCATGCTCGACCTCTTCATCAACAGCACTCACGGCATCTGGGGCACAGTCAAGGACTCCGGCGGGAACCCTGTCGACGCCCTTCTCGAGATCGGCGTCCAGGATGGGGTGGATTCACAGGCACTCCGGTTCTGCCGCACCGACGTTACGCTCGGAGACTACAACAAGGCCCTGGTACCCGGAACCTACGATGTAACCGTTTCAGCCGAGGGATACGAGTCCCAGACCGTGCAGGACGTGGCCGTAGGTCCCGAGGAGAGGGTCGAGGTCAGCTTCGTGCTCTATCAGACAGGTGTCGAGGGATCAGGCACCGGAACCACCCTTGCCGACTTCTCTGTTCATCCCAATCCCGCGGCCGCATGGTGCAGCTTCTCCATACCTGTCACGGGGGTTGGAGGTACGGTTGAGATCTATGATATTACCGGCCGTTCAGTAGTGGTCCAGACGGTATTCCCGGAGGAGGCCGGTTTCGATTGGAACCTCAGGGACTCCGGAGGCGTTCCGGTCCCGGCAGGAATGTACCTTGCAAGGTACAGCAGTTCGAACGGGGAATGGACCGCAAGACTGGTGGTCGAAAGGTAGAAGAAGAACTCTGAAAGGTACTACGAAAGATGGCACACAAGAAATCATCCAGCAGCTCCAGGAACGGCAGAGACAGCGCCGGGAGGAGACTTGGCCTCAAGGCTGCAGCTGGTGAATGGGTCTCCGCAGGAACCATCATCCTTCGACAGAGAGGCACCCGGATACACCCAGGTGTCAACGTCGGCAGGGGAAACGACGACACACTGTTCGCCAAGGCTGACGGCAGGATAGAATTCCACAGCATGAGGGGCAGAAAGGTCGCTTCGGTTATTCCAGAACAGGCCTGAAGAACCGAATGACCGACAGGGCGGATCTGCTCATCACCAACATCGGCGAACTGGTCACCATGGCCGGTACGCCGATACCAAGAAGGGGAGAGGACGCTCGTTCGATTCCCCTGTCCAGAGATTGCGCCCTGGCCTGTGGCGGAGGCAAGGTACTGGGTACCGGACCTCTGGACGATATTCTGCTCACGGTATCAGTCGACCAGGACACAGTGGAACTGGATGTCTCCGGCCGGCTTGTCACTCCGGGTTTCGTGGATTCCCACACGCATCCCCTTTATTACGGCGACAGGCAGGACGAGTTCGCCATGAGGGCGGCAGGCGCGGACTACGAGGAGATAGCGGCTTCGGGAGGAGGCATCCTCAACAGCGTCAGACGAACAAGGGAAGCGACCTCGGAACAGCTCAGGGATACACTTGAACGTCACCTGTACACAATGCTTACCCACGGGACCACCACCGTCGAAGTGAAAAGCGGTTACGGCCTCGACCTGGAAACAGAGCTGCGATGCCTGAGAGTGGCGGCCGAACTCTCGAATGAGTGGCCTCAGACGATCCTCAGAACCTTCCTGGGCGCCCACGAGGTGCCCCGGGAGTTCATGGGCAGAGCCGACGACTACATCGAATACATTCTTGAAGAGGTCCTTCCGGCAGTAAGGGAGGAAGGTCTCGCCGACTTCGTCGACATCTTCTGCGAAAAAGGTGTCTTTACTCCCGAGCAGTCGCTCAGATACCTGAAAAAAGCGGTCGAGATGGGGTTCGGCGCCAGGATCCACGCCGACGAGTTCCATGACACGGGCGGAGCCGCCGTTGCCGTGGAGGTAGGAGCGTTCAGCGCCGACCACCTGCTCTCAATATCGGAGGATAACATAGCCAGGATAGCCGGAAGCAGCACTGTGGCGACACTTCTTCCGGGAACCGCCCTCTTCCTCGGGAAACCTTTCCCTCCGGGGCGCAGGCTCCTTGACGCCGGAGCCGCAGTCGCCATAGCCACGGACTTCAACCCGGGAAGCTGTTTCTGCGAATCCATGCCATTCATGGTGAACCTTGCCGTCTGCCAGTGCGGCTTCACGGTGGAGGAAGCAATCACCGCGGCCACTGTGAACGCAGCTGCCTCGCTCGGCATGGGAACCAGAAAAGGTACCCTTGCACGGGGCTCCGATGCTGATATGATTATCTGGGACCTTGATGATTACCGCGGTATTGCGTATCACATGGCGATACCCGATATTGCGGACGTGGTTGTCTCCGGACAACCGGTATCAACCGTCTTTGAGGAAAGCTGAAACTGCAGCTCAGCCAGGGGATGAAAGATGATTGACATTGAGCAGCGGCGAAGAGTCCAGGAGCTGATCCAGGAAGGCAAGTACGACAGTGCCGAGAAGGTCCTGAACAAGATGATGGACGATGATCCCGAAGAGGCATCCATACATAACACCCTGGGTGACGTACTCATGAAGCTGGACCGCAAGGAAGAGGCCCTGGACCATTTCGGAAAGGCCGGACAGTTCTACTGCAACAGCGGTCTGCACTCAGCCGCCCTCTCCGTGGCCAGAAAGGCACTGAGAGTAGACACGACCTACGCCCTTGCCCACTTCATCAAGGCCGTGAGTTTCGAGATGCAGGAGAAGTTCGAGGACGCAAAGCAGGAGTATCTCATGTACCTGAAGTCCAAGCCTTCCCTGAAGGAACTGCCTGTCCTCAAATCGTGCCATGCCATGATGCGGCTCGAAACCGAGGACAACATGTGGGTCATCCGCTTCGCCAAGGTGGCTGCCGCCATTGAGGACGAGGTTTCTCTCAAATACGCAATAAACATGTCCAGAGAGAGGGGAATGAAGGAGCAGGCGCAGCTTGAATCGATGCTGTCCAAGCTCATGGTCAAACTCCGTCCCGAGACCGCTAAACAGAAACCCGCTCCGAAGAGGGTCGAAAAGCCCGAGACAAAACAGGCGCCCAAGCCTGAACCGAAACCGGCTCCAGTGGTCGAGAAGAAGCCAGAACCCGAGCCCGAACCGGAGCCCAGGCCGCAGCCGGAACCGGCTCCAGTGGTCGAGAAGAAACCTGCGCCCGAGCCCGAACCGGAGCCCAGGCCGCAGCCGGAACCGGCTCCAGTGGTCGAGAAGAAGCCAGAACCCGAGCCCGAACCGGAGCCCGAGATTGCGGAGGAGGAGCTGGAGCCAGCCGAGTTCGATAACATGGCTCCGACAACCATGCTCGACGAGGTCGAGTTCGAGGAGACCGATTTCCTGGAGGAATTTGAGGGCGATACATACGACGACATGCAGGACACCTTCACTCCCCTCGAGCGGAAGAGGATAGGTGAATACTTCATCGCGGAAGGCCTTCTGGAAGCTTCTGACGTGCTCAAGGCCCTGGAAGTGCAGAAGGAGAACCAGCCCGACCACAAACTGGGTGACATACTGGTCGGCATGAACCTCGTATCCGCCAGGCAGCTTCAGGAAGCCTTGTCACTCCAGGTGGAGGACATGAGAAGGAACCTGGACAGGTCCAGAGGGGACGGTCTCGGTTACGTCGAACTCGGTAACCTCCTGCTGGAGGTCGGTGACTTCTACGGAGCCATAGATTCCTACCTGAGGGCATGCACCATATACAGGGCAAACGAGCGGGAATACATGGTTTTCGAACTCCTCGAGGGAGTCCTGGACATATGCCCTGAATCCCTGAGCGCCGCCAAGGAGATAGTCAGGATAAGGAAGGCGATGGACACCGAGGGACAGGCCAGGGCCTTCTACCGGCTTGCAGTTGCCTACCTTCTCAACGACAGTCCGCATGAGGCCCTCGCAGCTCTGGAGAAGGCCGTCTCGGTCGATCCCAGCTTCGAGATGGCAAGGACCCTTATGGAAGGTATCAGGCCCGGACTGGCCGACAGCGAGGATTATACGGACATAGCCATGATCCTGGCGGACATCGACCGTAAGTTCGACAAGAACTCGGCCAAAGCCCTGGCCTCCATCATAAAGGAGTTCCAGGAGGGTATAGACACCGCCGTACCCATTGACGACTACAACACCCACTACGATCTCGGCATAGCATACATGGAGATGGGTCTTTTCCGCGAAGCCCTGTCCGAGTTCGATCAGGTCCTCAAGAGCCCCGATTTCAGGATGAAGGCCCGTGAGATGCTGGGCAGGTGCTGTCTGCATCTCGAGAGGTACGACGAGGCTGAGGACCATTTCCGCAAGGGTCTTTCCACCGCCGCCGGGGATCTTAAGTCCTCGGTCGGGTTCCATCTGGCCATCGCCGACGTGTACAGGGCCACAGGCAGGACCTCACAGGCTGACAGGGAGCTGGCAGCGGCGGCCAAGCTGGACCCTGAGATGGTCAAGGTGCAGCACTCTCTGGAGTAGTACTTGCTCCGTATTCGAAGCATCAAGGTTCCGTCCCCGGCGTCGTCCGCGGG
Source organism: Candidatus Aegiribacteria sp. MLS_C (assembly GCA_002030045.1). Taxonomy (GTDB): domain Bacteria; phylum Fermentibacterota; class Fermentibacteria; order Fermentibacterales; family JCC-6; genus Aegiribacteria. The sequence goes on from LQBI01000024.1 coordinate 133,924, forward strand.
GATCAGACGTTCGGACCTGCTGGTATCATGTGACGGTCATGAGCTGGAGGACTGGATCGACTTCTACTTCCATGGCAGCGGTCTGAAGATACAACTCCTCTTCAGAAGAGCTGGTATCCAGCGAAGTACAGTTCTCAGGCGAAGTCCGGGAAACGATTGGGGCATCACCTTCCAGGGACAGGAGCCCAGGCGCTGCCGCAGGAAGTGTGTCTTCTGCTTCGTAGACCAGCTCCCGGAGGGAGTAAGACCCTCGCTCAAGGTCAAGGATGACGACGTCCGTTACTCATTCATCAGCGGCACCTACACTACTCTGCACGAAGGCGATGCTGAATTCGCGCTGAGCCGCAGGCTCTCGCCCATCCACATATCCGTCCACGCGACCGATCCGTCGGTGAGAGGCCGTCTTCTGGGCACCGGCAGGGAAGAACCTGTCATGGAGAGTCTCATGAAACTGTCGGCGGGTGGCATTCAGATGGAGACTCAGATAGTGGTGGTACCCGGTTACAACGACGGGGCTGTCCTCGAGAGTACGATGAAGGACCTCTTCTCGATCAATGGCGTTTCTTCCGTGGGACTTGTGCCCGTTGGCCTTACAGCTTTCAGGAAAGGACTCACTGAGCTCCGAAGACCTGACAGGGATGAATCAGCCTGCGTGATAGATCTCTGCGGGCACTGGCGAAAGACCGCCGCAGTGAACGGGAGAGGCGGGTGGGCATTCCCCTCCGACGAATTCTTCATCATCGCGGACAGGGGTATACCTGGACCCGGATACTACGAGGGGTGCACCCTGAGGGAGAACGGCATAGGGATGCTGGCTGAACTCCGGGAACTCAAGGGCAGGAAATGGAAGGGGGAGGGTCTCGTGCTGACAGGTGAGCTGGCGGCGCCCTTCCTGAGCCAACTGTTCGAGGGAAGCGGTTACGGAGTGGCTTCGGTCCGTAACGATTTCCTGGGAAGCAGCGTGGGAGCGGCGGGTCTGATAGCAGGCCGGGACGCTGTCAGAACTGCCCTGGAGCATCGCTGTTCGTATAATAGGATGATACTCCCGTCTGTGATGTTCAATCATGATATGCAGACACTGGACGGTCTTACATCGGCGGGAATAGGTGTCCCTGCAGGCATGGAAGTGGTCATTGCGGAAAGCCTTGAGGAGCTGGAGTGACATGATAACGCTGCCCATATACGTGATCTTCCTGTGTTTCCTGGGCATCCTCATGGGAATGGAGATGAACAGGAGGAAACGGATCGAGTTCCAGAAGCGGATCATCGAGCTGGAGAGCAGAATGGAACTCCTCAGGGAGGAACTGATCGAACTCGAGAACCTCAAGTCGGAAATGCTCTCCAGGATAGGCGTCTCCCTGAGAAAGCCTCTGGAATCGGTCAGGGAGACCGTGATAGGCCTTTCCAGACCGCTGGACCGCTACCCCGAGGTCAAGGACCAGCTCTCCAGGCTTGTTGTGGAGATAGAGGAGATAGAGAACTTCCTCAACGTGATGCACGAGCTGGCAGCACTCGAGCATATGGACCTTGCAAGCGAGGCCCGTGAGGAGGAGGGGGGTGGCGGCGAACCCTGGATATCACTGGACACCCTTCTCTTCGACACGCTGAAGGAATGGAACGACCAGCTGTCCGAAAAGAGCATGTCCCTGGCCCTCTCGGTGGACGAGGACGTAAGAGTGGCCGGAAGTCGCTACTATCTCAGGCACGCTCTCGACAACATCCTCTCCGAGATAACTCGAATGATGGCACCTGGCACCCTGATCCACATAGTCCTTCAGAAGGTGGGCGACAGGGCCAGGTTGAGCATCATTTCCAAGGGAGACAGGGCGCCCGGGTCCGAGAAGTCGGCATTCGGAGCTGAGCTGGCCAGACAGATAGTGAGTGCCCACGACGGCTGGCTGACCGGTGACGACCAGACCGGTAGTTATGCTATCGAACTGCCTTCCGGCGGCAGGGCAAGGAAGTGAAAGGAGGACCGCCTATCAATCGAGAGATATTCAGAAAGTACGACATCAGGGGAGTCTATCCGGAGGATCTGTCCGCTGAGGTCACTATAGCGCTGGGCCGCGTACTGGGAGAAATGGCGGGCGAACATGCCCTCATCGGAAGGGACTGCAGGGAATCCGGCAGGATGCTGATGGAATGGCTGGCCGCCGGCATGACCGAGTCGGGGTGCCGGGTAGGCGATCTGGGAGTTCAGACCACACCCATGACCTATTACGCGGCCCATTCCCTCAAACCGGGTCTCACAGTGATGATAACCGGCAGCCACAATCCGCCGGAGTACAACGGTTTCAAGATAATGAAGGGCCTGGAGACAATCTACGGGCAATCCATCACGGAGATAGGCAACAGGATGGAGGGTGTTTTAACCTCCGGCACCCCGGTCGGTCCACCTCGGCTGGAACAGTTATCTGTAAGACAGTCCTACATGGACAGGCTCCTTGGCGAATTCTCACTGGGCCGGTCCCTCAAGGTGGTAGTTGACGCCGGAAACGGAACCGGATGCGATCCGGCGGTGGAAGTACTGGAAAGACTGGGATGCAGGGTCGTCCCTCTCTACTGCTCAATGGACGGCAGCTTTCCCAATCACCATCCCGATCCTACGGTGGAGGAGAACCTACGGGACCTCAAGAGCAGCGTTGTCCGGGAGAAGGCGGACATCGGAATAGCCTTCGACGGCGACGCAGACCGTCTGGGCGTGGTGGACGACAGGGGAGAAACCGTCTGGGGCGACAGGATACTCATGCTCCTTGCGGGACATCTCCTGAGAACCAACCCCGGAGCCACTGTCATCTCGGAGGTCAAAGCCTCAAGACTGCTCTTCGAACAGGTGAAGACGGCCGGAGGCAGACCCTTCATGTCCCCCACCGGGCATTCTCTCATTAAGAAGGCGATGGTTGAACAGAATGCTCTCCTTGCAGGCGAGATGAGCGGCCATATCTTCTTCAGGGACAGGTACTACGGCTATGACGACGCACTGTACGCAGCTCTAAGGGTACTTGAGATACTCGGCTCTGATGACAGGCCGCTTCATAGTCACTTCAAGGACCTGCCGGAGGTCTTCTCGACCCCCGAGATCCGGGAGGACTGCTCTGACAGTTCGAAATTCGCCATCGTGGACAGGGTGGTGGAACTGCTGCAGGATGACGGGTATGGAGTGAACACTACCGACGGTGCCAGAATCGACTTTAAGGACGGCTGGGGACTTGTAAGGGCCTCCAACACGCAACCGGTCCTGGTCCTGAGGTTCGAGGCTGGAACTCCCGAAGCCCTCGCTGACTATGAGAGAACGACCAGAGACTACATTTCCAGAGCCAGGAGGGACTTGCATGTCTAGAGAACTCATTGAAGAACTTGAGAAAAGGATTTCCACGGAGATCCCCCTTCTCGACGAACTGCAGTCGGGGTTCTCAAGGGTCATCGTGGGACAGGAGGAACTCAGGACCGGTCTGATCACGGCCCTTCTATGCGACGGGCATGTACTGATCGAGGGAGTTCCGGGTCTTGCCAAGACCCTTGCGGCACGGACACTCGCCAGGTGCATAATGGCAAGCTTCTCGAGGATCCAGTTCACGCCCGACCTGCTCCCCACCGATCTGACTGGAACGATGATCTTCATGCCGGAGACCAGCACCTTCGCGGCCAGGAAGGGACCGGTATTCGCCCAGTTCATCCTGGCCGACGAGATAAACAGGGCGCCCGCCAAGGTGCAGAGCGCTCTCCTCGAGGCGATGCAGGAGAGACAGGTCACATTCGGAGGCCATACCCACACGCTTCCAGCTCCTTTCTTCGTCATGGCAACACAGAACCCCATAGAGCAGGAGGGTACATACCCGCTCCCGGAAGCCCAGGTCGACAGGTTCATCATGAAACTGAAGGTAGACTACCCGACCTCGAGCGAGGAGATCGAGATACTGAAGAGGATCGGTGGAAAGCCTGTTCCAGCCATAGAAGCGGTGATGACTCCCGAGAAGATACTGGAGCTGCAGAGACTCGCCTCCGACATCGTCGTGGAGGATCCGGTGATGGACTACATGGTGCGCCTTGTTGCGGCAACGCGCCATCCCAGACAGGCAGGTCTCAAGGACCTCGAGGACCTCGTCTCGGTGGGCGCCAGTCCGAGGGGAACCCTTGCTCTCCTGGCGGCATCCAGAGCGAGAGCTCTTCTGCAGGGGAGGGCCTTCGTATACCCGGAGCTTGTCAAGGAAGTAGCCCATGATGTACTGCGCCACAGGATAATACTCTCCTTCGAGGCGGAGGCCGAGGAGATAGGTGTGGAACAGATCATAGACAGGATCCTTGACAGGATACCGGTCAAGTAGCCCGCTGTGCCCATGGAGACTGTACACTCGCTCTTCAAGAGGGTCCGGAGGATCGAGCTTCAGACCAGGAAACTGGTCGCGCAGCTTGTGGGAGGGGATTACAGTTCGGTCTTCAGGGGACACGGAATGGAGTTCTCCGACCTCAGGCCCTATACCGAGGGCGACGATCCCAAGACCATAGACTGGAACGTTTACGCCAGGACCAGGTCCCCGTTCGTCAAGGTGTTCACGGAGGAGAGGGAACTGATGGTCCAGATGCTGGTCGACCTCTCCGGCAGCCTGAGGTTCGGATCGCTCAACCTCACCAAGGCCGAGAGGGTGGCGGAGGTGGCCGCCGTACTGGCCCTATCAGCGGCCGAAAGCGGCGACAGGGTAGGGATGCTGACCTTCTCGGACACCGTGCACGACTACGTTCCTCCCGATAAGGGAAGGAAACACGCCCTAAGCATCGTCAGGCGGATCCTGGAGGTCCCTGACAGGCAAGCCCACGCCGACCTGGACAACGCGCTCTCGTATATGGGAAGGGTGCTGAAGCGAAGGGCGCTGATATTCATCATCAGCGATTTCGCCTTCCCATCCGGCAGCAGGCTGCTGAAAGCCGCCGTCCAGAAGCACGACGTGGTGGGCATACACGTCTTCGATCCACGGGAGATACACCTTCCCATGATGGGCAGGGTCAGGTTCAGGGACCCGGAGACCGGTATCGAACAGGTTGTGAACACCAGTTCACCATCGTGGAGGAAAAAGTTCGCCGACAGGGTAGGGGAGGTGCAGAGGTCCAGGGAGGAACTCTGCCGTGAGAACAGGCTCGACCTGGTCAGCATCTCCACCTCGGACAACCTGATACTACCTCTTAGGCGTTTCTTCGAGCTCAGGAAGAAGAGACGGAGGCGATGACCGTGACCGGTCCTTTCCTCGTGCTCATCCTTCTTGGCCAGACGCTGGAGGTCCCTCTTGGAGAGCCCTTCCTGCTGGACTACGGCGTTCCCCCGGAAATGGAGCCTCTTCCCCTGGAACCAGGCGAAGGCTACAGCGTACTGGAACAGCGCAGGGACAGCGTGCTCATCGTCCCCCTCGCGCTTGATACGCTGGAACTGCCGGAGATGAGGGCACTCTACGGAAGCAGGGAGATGCTCTTCCGACCTCCTGTCGTGACGGTGACCCGTACCATGCCGGACACGACCTGGACGGTCCCCGTGTTCACCTCTCCCATCGATATGCACATACCCGCCGGCTTCCCGACGGACTACCTTCTAAGGCATGTCTTCTGGACGAAATGGGGCAGGGCCCCCTCCAAGACCTGGATACTTCTCCTTTTTGCCGCGATTGTCCTCCTTCTCGTGGCAACCCCCTTCTGGCTCCTGAGGAGAAGGAAGAGGGACGTGGAGGAAGTCCCCGCAGTTAGGTCCCGGCACCTGTCACCGGTGGACGAGGCCCTGGCACTGCTTGACTCGAAGGCATTCGCGGAGGGCAGATGGACCGAATACTATCGTGACGTTGAGGAGCTGCTGAGGGATACCGCAGCCTTCAGGTTCGGAGTGACGAACCGTGCCCTCACCTGGATGCAGATATCGAGTCAGCTCTCGGGGGACCGTGAGGGACGCCGGTTCATAGAGGCATCCAGTGACCTGGTGAGTGAGATCGTCCTGCAGAGATACGCATCCTGGGGCGGTTCCAGGGACAGGGCCAGGCGGTTCACGCAGAATCTGGCGGACCTGAGGAAGGAGTGGCACGCAAGATGACCCTGCAGTTCCCGTTTGCGCTGCTCCTATTCCCCCTGCTCCTGATCCTGGTACCCCTGCTTTCCAGGACCAGGCCTTCGCATTCCCAGACCTACAGCGGCCCCTTCAGGTTCAGTTTCACAGCGGGTTCGGCCGGCGAGAACGCGGCCCTGCTGCTCCAGTGGCTGGGTATCGCGCTGCTCTGCGTTGCTCTGGCGAGACCGCAGAAGGGCTTCGAGAGGCTTCCTGAAGCCGGGGAAGGAGTGGACATAATAATAACCCTCGATGTATCCGGAAGCATGACCCAGACCGACTACTATCCCAGCAGGCTGGCGGCTGCCAAGAAGGCCGCCCTGACATTCATCGACGGTCGTCCCAACGACAGGATAGGTCTGGTTATATACGCAGAGCAACCAAGGACGCTGTGTCCCCCGACCTTCGACCATTCAACCCTGGAACGGTTCATACAGGAGGCGGACCTGGGTATCCTTCCAGACGGGACAGCCATCGGGGCCGGTCTTGCGGTTGCGGCAAGGGGTTTCAACTACTCCACCACCTCGAGGCGTGTGGTGGTCCTCATCTCCGACGGTGAGGACACTTCCAGCCAGATCGATCCGATAACGGTCGCCCGGGCGGTCCGTACCCTTCACGGTGACAGCCTCAAGGTGTATACCGTCGCCATCGGTACACCATCCTCCGAGGAGGGGCTGGGCGTGGACAGGGAGACCCTTTCCCGGATCGCATCAATGAACGGGGGGCGTCTCTTCGACGCCGAGTCCCCCGAGGACCTGGACCAGGTCTACGCGGCGATAGACAGCCTCGAGGCGTCCACACTGCCCGCAGAGGGCCTTTTCGTCTACAGGGATTCCTATATGTCCTTCCTTGTGATCGGAGCGCTCCTTCTGGTGGTTTCCACGGTGATGAGACAGGGATATCTGAAGGTGGTGGGGGATTGAGCTTCAACTATCCGTTCCTTCTGCTCCTTCTCCTTCTTGTGCCGCTCTATCTCTGGCTCAGGGCCAGGTGGCACAGCAGGGAGATGAAGGCTCTCAGGGTCTTCGTCAGGCCCGTTCTGTGGGACCGGGTAGTGATCAACCCTCCGCCTCCCAGACTGGTCTCCAGGACTCTCTGGGCACTGGTTATCGCGCTTCTTGTGTTAAGCCTCAGCGGTCCCACATGGGGCCGGACAGAGGCGGTGGTATCCACCGGAGGCAAGAATCTGGTTGTGGCGCTGGACGTCTCACAGTCCATGGCCTCTCTGGACGAGATACCCTCCAGGCTGGCCCGGGCGTCAGGGGAGATTGAGCGGCTGGCGGAAGAACTCCGCGATGTCAGGATAGCGCTGGTACTCTTCTCCGGTTCATCGAGGCTGACGGTACCCCTTACCCTGGACAGGGAGTTCCTCGCAGGCAGGCTTCCCGAGGATCCCTGGAGCAATCCGGACATAATGCCGGGAACAAGACTGGGAGACATGGTCCAGCTTATGGGCAACTCCCTTCCGGACATGGACCTGGAAGCCAGCCTCGGCATCATCTTCAGCGACGGCGGTTTCCACGATTACGCAGTCGAGAGCGCCATAGAGGCCGCCGCCGGTAACAGCATGAGGCTGATCACGGTGGGGGTCGGAGGACCGGTGGAAGTACCCGTGCCCACCCGGGAGGGAGGAGTGCTGGTGGCCGCGCCCGGGGATACGGTGATGACCAGGCTGGAGGAGGGATCGCTCAGGGAACTGGCGGAGAGGACCGGAGGGATATACCTCCGGCTTTCCGGTCCCGACGACCTGGTATCCGTCACCAGGAGTTTCCTGGAGAGCATCTCCAGCCGGAACAGCGAACTGGCAACCGGCGGCTCAACAGGAAAGAGGCGCTACCAGTACTTCCTCGGGGCTGCGCTTCTCCTGACTGGCGTATCCCTGATCCTCGAGAGGAGGGGAATATGATCCTCCTTCTGTGCCTTGCTCTAATCATGCAGACAGGACCCTCCCCGGCAGAACTCGGAGGCAGCGCCATTCAGCTTCTTCTTTCGGGGGATGCCGGGGCGGCAGGCCCGATCCTCCAGGAACTCTATTCCCGAATGCCCCGCAACGGAAGGATAGGGTACAACCTGGCGGCTTCCGCCTTCATGACCGGTTCGTACCAGGTTGCCGATTCGGTCCTCTCGGAACTGTCTCCAGACGGTCTGGACGAGGACACGCTGTCCACCGCCCAAGACCTCACGGCACTTGCGCTTGCCATAAGCAACAATGATTACGCCGGCGTTGAGTCCGCAGTAGAGAGGCTCAGGGCAAGCGTTTCCGACGGCAATTCGCCCAGTTGCGAGATCACCGGACTTGAAGCCGGTCTCAACTGGCTGGAGCACCACGACCCCCCCGAGGAACAGCAGGACAGCCAGGACCAGCAGGAGAACCAGGACCGGCAGGACGACCAGGACCGGCAGGACGACCAGGACCGGCAGGACGACCAGGACCGGCAGGACGACCAGGACCGGCAGGACGACCAGGATCAGCAGGACGACCAGGATCAGCAGGACGACCGGGACCGGCAGCAGGTTCAGCCACCGCCGTCTGTCGAAGAAATGACCCCCGAGCAGGCCAGGGCGATCCTCGACCTGGTGGAGGAGAACCAGCAGCCCGAGGACTCGTTGGGTACCGGCAAGGCCGGTACCCCGGCGGGACCCGAATGGTAGGATTCCTCCTGCTGTCAGCGCTGGTCATGCAGCCTCCTGAGGTTAGCATCACCGTTCCGGATTCGGTCAGTACCGGAGAGGTGTTCCAGTGCCTGGTGAACGTCGAGGGCCGGGACCTCCAGGATATCGACTGCACGCCGGTGTACTCCGACAGTCTGGAGTACCTGGGTCTGAGCACCATGAGTTCCTTCTCTTCCGTAAGCACACCGTCGGGCACCCGGGTATCATCGAGCGTGACCCTGACCATGAATTTCTCTGCAAATACCGAGGGTATACACACCATCGGACCCCTGACGCTGACCTCCTCCGGCAGGACACTGTTCACGAGTACCGAATACCGCGTGACCTCTTCAGGCAGCGGACCTGCCCTCCCGGCTGTTCCGACGGGCCGGCAGGGGGGAGGAGGACCGGAGGATGCCATCGCCTGGATGGAAGTGGAGATCGATACCACCGGGAGGGTCTACCCGGGCCAGACCTTCATGGCTGACTACTACATCTGCAAGACCGTTCCCACTGTACAGGTCGTTGACCTCTACCTCGATCCTTCCGACTACGCCACGTCCAGTCTCTCCAGACAGATCGAAGAACTACAATGGATACGGGAAAAGGACGGGACGTACCGTACCTGGCTGGCCACCATGGAAATAACGCCAGCTTTCGCCTGCACCCTCTCACTTCCGGTACTCAGAGGACGGATCGGTCTGCCCGGAGGCATGCTGCGTCCGTCCAGGGATTACATGATCTCTTCGGAAGGCGTCACCATTCCGGTCTATGCTTTCCCATCAGAGGGAATGCCGGAGAACTTCGACGGCATGACGGGAGACGTGGTCTTCACCTGCGAAAGGATAAGCAGAGGTTACAGCCCCGGCGGAGAGAGATGCGTGAGGATCACCGCTACCGGTCCCGGTTCGAAGAACCTCGATGAACTTCCTGAACTCACGGTGGACGGTCCCGCCGTTATTATGCAGGGAAGGTGTTTCAACACTGTCAGAGGAGAGAGGGCATGGGACATCCTTGTCCAGCCCTCGGACAGCGGCAGGGTGGTAATAGGTCCGGACAGCATCGCCTGGTTCGACACCGCCGCGGAAGAATACAGGCAGGCTGTCATTCCTCCGTGTACCCTGTCAGTGTACCCCATAAGGGGAAGCGCAGCGGATCTCTCTTTCCTGGACGAGGAGAACGGCGGTTCCACTCTTTTCTGGATCATTACAGTTGCGCTCATGCTCCTTGCCTCCCTGTTCCTCATAGTCCGCTATCGCAGCCGTGTCTCCGGACCAGCCGACGTGATGGCGGCCGAGGATGTGGAGGAACTCCTGACCGCACTCGGCGACAGGCTTTCCATAGTGCTTACAGGCACGAGAAGCTACATTGGTTCCGAGGTGCTAGGCGAGATCCTGGACGGCTGTTCACTGGATTCCATGGTCGCAAGGAGGCTTCTCCGGCACTGGAAGGACCTTGAGCTGCTGCTTTCCGGCAGTAAGGTCTCCGCGGAACAGCTGAAAAGGCTCAAGGAAAAGAGCCGCGAGCTGATTGCCGAGATCGAGACCGAGATGTACCGTACCGAAAAGGACTGACGAGCCCTTACGGCCTCCCTATATTCCTGCGACGATTTAATGATACGGTAGAATCGACCTCGATTGTTCGATGCAGGATTGGGGTTTCCACATGGTGGCCAACATCGTAGCGCTGTCTCTCTACGCCGTTCTCATAGTTCTGATAGGTCTCAAGGGTCTCAGGAGGACCAGTACCTACTCCGATTTCCTCCTCGGAGGAGGGAAGATCGGTCCCTGGATGACGGCCTTCTCCTACGGTACGGCCTACTTCTCCGCCGTGCTTCTCATCGGCTTCGCAGGCAAGCTTGGATGGGGGTTCGGCCTCTCCGCCATGTGGGTGGCCGTGGGGAACACTCTCATAGGTACACTTGGCGTATGGCTGCTCCTGGGGCACAGGATAAGGGAAGCCGCCCAGCGTTACGGCGTCCATACCATGCCGGAGTATCTCGAGGCAAGGTATTCGAGTCCGTTCTTCAAGGGTTATTCGGCCCTGGCCATCTTCGTATTCTTCATACCCTACACCGCCGCCGTGTTCATGGGACTCAGCTACCTCTTCGAATCGACCTTCGGTATCAACTACGACCTGGTACTGCTTTTCATGGGACTTTTCACAGGGATATATCTTATAATGGGCGGTTACAGGTCCATCGCCATGATAGACGTCATCTTCGGCATCGTTATGACCATCGGTGTCCTCATTCTCCTCTGGTTCAACCTTCAGAAGGGGGGAGGTCTGCCGAACATCACCGATTCCCTGAGGGCCATCGAACCGAAACTGGTTTCCCCTGTAGGTCCTCCCGGCCTCGTTCCCCTTCTCTCACTGGTCTTCCTTACGAGCGTGGCCCCTTTCGCCATGCCCCAGCTCCTTCAGAAGTTCTACGCCATAAGGGACCGCAGGGCAGTCAGAATCGGTACCGTGGCTTCCGCAGTTTTCGCTCTCCTGGTAACCGGCATAGCCTACTTCACCGGCGCCCTGACCAGGATATTCCTTTCCCCGTCCAATGCTCCCGGTGCCTTCGATAACGGCGCACCCCTGTTCGACAACCTCATCCCGGAGCTTCTGGTCAACGTGATACCGGAGGGTCTCACGGCGGTCATACTTCTGCTGGTTCTCTCCGCTTCCATGTCTACACTGGCCGCACTGGTCCTGGTATCAAGTTCCACTGTGACGAAGGATTTCTACAACGGTTTCATAAGGAAGAACGCCTCGGACAGGTCCCTTACATCTCTGGGCAGGCTCAGCAGCGGATTCTTCATAGTGCTCTCCATCATACTTGCTTGGACGAAGCCCGACGTCATCGTGACGATACTCTCCATATCCTGGGGAGCCATAGCTTCAGTCTTCCTCGGACCCTTCATATGGGGGATCCTATCGAAAAGGATGAGCAGAACCGGAGCGATAACGGCATCCCTTGCAGGCCTCGGTACCTGTCTGTTCCTCTTCTTCACGCAGGAGGCGTCCAGGATACCTCAGTCCGCATCCACGGGAATGATCGTCTCGCTGGTGGTTCCCGTGTTCTTCCTGCCGTTCGGAAGAAAAAAAGAGAAGGTGTCATAACTGTTCATGGGATGAGGTGATGCTGGTCAGGGTGGAGGTTCGGGGCTATACCAACAATGTCCGATAAGAGATATTATGTAAAGTCATAACCATGAATAGTCCACGTTTCCTATGACTGTACATAATATCGGTCCATATGATACTAGTAGTTTTTGGGTTCGTTCTTCGCTCTTTCTTCGGGATCAATATCAGTCGGTTCTTCGCCCGTGCTTCTGGATCAGTATCAATCGGTTCTTCGCTCTTGTTTCTAGATCAGAATGAGTTCGTTCTTCGCCCGTGTTTCTAACACTTCCAGCAAAAAGAGCCGGGCTCGCGCCCGGCTCATCTCGCTCCTGCGTGCTTTCGACTCAGTCCATGGCCACCTGGAGGCGGGCCATCTGATACCTTACGAAATCCGTGGTGTCGGGGTTTATTCCGAGGGCTGTCTGGAGGTTCTCCAGAGAGCCTGTGTAGTCCTGCATGGCGTAGTCTATCCTTGAAAGTCCTGAATAGGCCTCCCAGGCGAGCTGCGAGTTCTCCGGCACGTTCTGCAGTATCTCGTTGTAATGCTCCCTGGCAACTGCCAGGTCGGCTCCGCCGCCCCTGTTCTCCAGTGCCATTGCAAGATGGAGGCTGGCCGAGTTCTTCAGATCATCTGCCGGATCCGATGCCAGGAAATCCTGCAGTTCGGGAATGACCTCGCTCTCCATTCCGAAGAGTATCCCTATCTTTGCCGCCAGTATCATTGACCTCTTCCCCGGAAGCCTTCCCGGATACGACCTGTAGTTGTTCCTGGCTATCTGCCTCGCTGTCTGTAGCTGGCTCACCGAGGTCTGCATGTCTCCGTAGTGTATAAGGTTATCCATCGCCATGTTGTAGAGCTGATGGGCGAGAAAGTACTGCGCCCTGCATTCGTTGGCCTGTCTCGCAGAGTTGCTGTTGATGGACTGTATAACCAGAACTCCGACGATGATGACAGCGGCACCGATCACGAACTGCTTCACGTGTTCCTGAAGGTAACTCATTCCCTTCAGAAGCGCATCGTTGACCGGGTCCTTCTTGAGTTCGGTCTTGGTCAGTCTTTTCCTTGTCCTGTGGGCCATCGCATCTCCCGATTCGTATCAGATTCTGTTAAGCGTTTTCAGAATAAGGTGGAATATAGTGATCATCCGCTCCTGAAGGTATTGCGGACCGCCGCTGTTCTCGATCACATGATCCGCCATCGCCGCCTTCCCGTCAAGGTCCATCTGGCTCTCCCAGCGTCTGCGCGTGACCTCCGGCGGTATACCGTCCATCTCGTAGATCCTGCGGGAACACCTCTCGAAGGTATCCTTCACCACCACGGTACTGTCGAAGAGCTCCGCAAGCCCGAGTTCGAAGAGAAGGGCGCCCTCGAGGACCCATACTCCCCCCTGCACCCTCGCCCTTCGGGCTGTCATCCTCGCCCAGCGCACCATCCTCGGGTGAACGACCGAATTGAGTGCCTGCAGTCTATTCGAGCCATCGAATACCATTCCCGAGAGCGTCCGCCTGAGTTCCGGAGCGACCATTCCCGCCATCTCCGGCATTCCGAAACTTCGGGACAGCTCCTTCGTCACGAAACCCTTCTCCAGCATCCTGTGCCCGAGGATGTCAAGCGAGCATACCCCGTCAGCGAGCCCTTCCAGTGCCGCCGCCGCCGTACTCTGACCGCATCCGCTGTTGCCGGTCACCCCGATGAGAACGGATACCCCCGGTTCCGGCTTCATCTCCTGTCCCAGCATACAGATCCGCTCTCCAGTGTAAGCGTGACCAGGTCCCCCTCCGTACTGCCTTCCGGTGCAATTACAGGTATGTAGTTGTCCGTCATACCTATGAGGTTCCCGGAAGGCTCATGGACCCTGGATTCAACCAGCAGGGTAACCGCGGATCCTACCTGAGATTCCCTGAAAGCCCTCCTCTTGGCCTTTGAAAGGTCTCTCAGCTGCTCCGCCCGATGGGTCACCGTTTCTGTATGCACCATTTCCCCTGACATCCCGGCCGCCGGTGTGCCCGGCCTGGGAGAAAAGGGGAACACATGCAGATAGGCCACGGCCGGATGGGAGACCAGGTCGACCGTACTTCGAAAATCCTCGTCGGTCTCCCCCGGGAAACCCACAATCACGTCTGAACCTATTCCGATTCCCGGAAAGAGTCCCGCCGCGGCATCGAAGAGTTCCCTTACATCACTGGAACCGTACCTTCGCCCCATTCTCTCCAGTATCCTGTCGGAGCCGCTCTGTACAGGTATGTGCAGATGCCTGCAGACCCCGGGGAACGCAAGCCCCTCCAGGATGTCCCTTCGAAGTCCCATGGGCTCCATCGAACTGAGTCTCAGCCTGAAGCCGCCGATACCCAGAAGGTCCCTTACGAGATGCACGAGACCGTAGGACTTCCCGTAGAGGTCCCTGCCGTACTCGACCAGGTCCACGCCGGTCAGGAGTATCTCCCTGAACCCGGACCGTACCAGCACCGAGGCATGTTCCATGACCACTTCCCTTGGCTGGCTCCTGGAAGGCCCTCTTGCGAATGGTACGATGCAGTAGGTGCATCTGTGGTCGCACCCGTCCTGGACCTTCAGAAAGGCCCGTGTTCGGGACATCACCTGCGGTGCGCCGGCGGGAAAGATCGACAGCTCCGGATGCGTTCCGTGCCCGACGCTGAACTTGAGCCCCGCGTACTCCGCCACTTTCTCCACGAGTTCTTTCTTGGCGGTGTTGGGCAGCAGAAGCACGCGCTCTCCCCTGAACTCCTCCGGAGCTACCTGTGCAACGCAGCCGGTTACCACTACAAGTGCATCCGTCCTCCTGCAGAAGCTCCTTACAGCCTTCCTCGACCTGGCGGTGCTCCTTCCGGTGACCGCACAGGTGTTTACCAGGATTATGTCAGCCGAACCGGCGTCCGGTGCCCTGTGGAGTCCGCACCCGGTCCTGAACTCCTCAAGCAGGGCTTCGGTCTCGTAGGCGTTCAGCCTGCAGCCCAGGGTATATCCCCATATACTCCCGGGTATCGAGTTTCGAAGCGGGAGGGAGTCGTCCTCCCTCCCGCCCTCTTTTTGGAACACGGTATTCAGGCTATTCCGTCTTCTCGTCCTCATCTTCCGATTCGCCGCCGGAGGTTTCTGCCTCCTCCTGTGACTCAACGGGTTCTTCCTCTTCGGCTTCAGGATCCTCCCCGTCCTCGTCACCGGGTATCTGATCGGGTACCATCCGCCCGGATTCCTCCTCGACTTCAGGCTCTTCGTCCCCGGTCTCGTAGTCGGAGTAGCTCCCGTCCTGGCTGGCTTTTTCGGTGGTTTCAGCCTCAGGTTCCCTCTCGCGGTTCTCGAGGTTCTCCCTGAAGGCCTGGAGTTCCTCCATGGGCCTTCCGTTGAAGTAGCTCCTCACGCTGAGTACGATCCGGCGGCTGGACGGTTCCAGCTCGATCACCCTCAGTGGCAGCTCGTCGCCGACCCTGATGACCTCGGAGGGGTCCTCCAGCTCTTCCCAGCCCAGCTGGCTCTGGGGTACGAATCCCTCTATGTAGTCGTCCAGGCGGACGACCACTCCGCGGTCCAGCAGCTGGACCACTTCGCCCTTGGCGTCCTTCCCGACCGGATAGCGCTGGTCCATGGTGTCCCACGGATTCTCCTGTGTCTGCTTCAGTCCCAGTGAGATACGGTTGTTCTCCACGTCGATGTTCAGCACTACCACCCTCAGGGTGTCACCCTTCTTGAGGATGTCCGATGGATGATTTATGCGTCTGATCCAGCTCATATCGCTGATGTGGACCAGGCCGTCTATGCCCTCCTCGATCTCCACGAAGGCTCCAAATGCGGTGAGGTTCCTTATCTTGCCCTCGATTTCGGTTCCCACGGGAAATCTCTCCTCGATGGAATCCCAGGGGTTGTCCAGTGTCTGCTTGAGGCCCAGGGAGATCTTCTTCTCCTCCTCGTCCACGTTGAGGACCATGACCTCGATCCCGTCACCCACTGTAAGGACCCTGGAAGGATGGCGGATGTGCTTCGTCCAGGACATCTCGGAAATGTGAATGAGACCCTCGACGCCCGGCTCGAGCTCGACGAAGGCTCCGTAGTCGGTGATGCTGGCCACTTTCCCCGTGGCTATGGAGTCCACAGGATAACGCTCGGCTACGCCGTCCCAGGGGAATGGCTGCAGCTGCTTGTAACCCAGTGATATGCGCTCACGGTCCCTGTCGAACTTGAGGATCTTCACCTGTATCTCGTCACCTATGGAGAACATGTGGGAAGGATGCCTCACCCTGCCCCAGCTCATGTCGGTTATGTGAAGGAGACCGTCGATACCTCCCAGGTCGACGAATACGCCGAAGTCAGTGATGTTCTTGACGATACCTTCACGGACCTGTCCCTCCTCCAGCTCCTTGATCAGGGCTTCCTTCTGTTCCGCCCTGGCCTCCTCGAGCACCTGTCTCCTGCTGACGACTATGTTGCGCCGCCTCTTGTTAAGCTTTATCACCCTGAAGTCGAACTCCTTGCTGATGAACTGCTCGAGGTTGGGCACCTGCCTCAGGGCGACCTGGGAACCTGGAAGGAAGGCCTCGACGCCCATGATCCTCACCTTGAGACCGCCCTTGATCCTGCGGACTATGGTTCCCTTTATCTCGGAACCGGTGTCGTAGGCGTCCTTGATGTCCTTCCAAACCTTGTGGAAGTGAGCCTTCTCCTTGGAGACGGAAACCCTTCCGTCCTGGTCCTCCAGGGTCTCGATCAGAACATCGACGGAATCTCCCGGCACTATCTCCTCGTCCTTGCCGAACTCGCTGATGGGAATAATGCCCTCGCTCTTGTAGCTGATGTCGACTATCACCTCGTTGCCGACCCTGCGCAGTATTCTGCCCGTCACTATGGTACCGGGTCTGATCTGGTCTGATCCTATGTTATCCATGTACTGGGCCTCCAGCTCCTCCCGCTGCTTGCGGGAGTAGTCCTGGCCCTCTATTGCCTCTATCTCCTCGGGAGTGAGACCTACTACGAGTTCTTCCTTCTCTGACACTTTCTTCCTTTCCTCCGTTCCCGGGCGTTCACCCACGGTAGAGCCCGGCATTCCGGCCGGTCGCCTCGATGGCGGACATTATCTCGTCCGCAACCGCCATGCTTCCGGCCCTCCGTTTGATATCCAGTATCCTGCCGATCGGTATCGGCCTTCCGAAATTCACCGAGAACCCGTCACCGGTACGCAAGAAGGCCCTTCGGGCCCTGTCGGTCCCCCATACGAAGGCGGGGACCACCGGAGCGCCGGAGGATACCGCGACGAGCCCTATTCCGGCCTTGACCGGAAGCAGCTTTCCGTCATGGCTCCTCGTTCCCTCGGGGAATATCACCACCGCATCTCCGCACCTTAGTATGTCTATCGCCTCTCTCAAAGCCCTTGTGTCAACTCCGGACCTGTTCACCGGGAAGGCGTTGAGCTTCCTGAGCCAGAAACCGGTGAACCTGCTCCTGAACAGCTCCACCTTGGCCATGAAGGCTACGGGTCTCGGAATTGCACACCCGAGCACGGGCGGGTCAAGCTCGGATATGTGGTTGCAGGCTATGATAAGCCCTCCCCGTCTCGGCACCATATCGCGGCCGGTTACCCTGAGGCCGAAGAGGACCCTTCCGAGCTTGCCTCCGTAGAACTGGATCCTGCTCCTGAGGGAGCCTCTCATAGGGTTCATCCAACCCTCTCCCTGAAGAGTCTCAGAACCTCTTCTGTCTGCCTGACTACGCTCATGAGAGTGGAATCCATGATGACCGCCCCGGGGGCGAGCCTCAGGGGACTGTCCGAACGGGTCCTGTCCCGCCTGTCCCTCGTCAGCTGTGACCTCAGGATCGCGTCGAAGTCGGCCTCTTCCCCCCTGCTCATCAGCTCCCTCCACCTCCTGGTGACCCTTACGGCTACATCCGCGATCACGTATACCTTCAGATCCGCCAGGGGGAAGACAACGGTACCCATGTCCCTGCCCTCCGCCACAGTATCGTGCTTGTCGGCGAAGGTCCTCTGGAGCGCCACCATCTCCCGTCTCACGGGAGTGCCCGAAGATATGACGCTGGCTGCATCGCCTATGGAAGTCGTCCGGATCAGGCCTGATACGTCCTCCCGGTCGATGAGGACCCGTCCGTCGATGATGTCTATGGAATGGCTCCGGATCACGGAGGCGATTCTCTCGTGGTCCTCCAGCTGTATTGAATTCCTGACTGCGAGAAGTGCCGAGGCCCTGTACATGGCCCCGGTATCGAGATATGAGAAGCCCAGCCTGTCCGCAACCAGTCTGGCCGTAGTGCTCTTCCCGGAAGCGGCGGGTCCGTCTATCGCTATGACTCTAGTCAGGCAAGGTCACACCCTTTCGTTCAAAGTGGCTGCAAATATCTGAATAAGTGGATTTTGCGTCAAGGCCGGATCAGCGGACGAGCCCGACAGCCTCACCCAGTATCCTGAGCTCATCACGCGTCAGCACGCGGTAACTGCCTCTCCTGACACCGTCCACCCTGAGGGGTCCGTACCTCACTCTCTCCAGACCTCTGACCTCGACGCCGCATACTTCGAAGAGCCTGCGAACCTCCCTGTTCATGCCCGTGTGGAGGATTATCCTCACCGACGTGCTTCCCGTCATGGTCACGGAATCAGGCCTGGAGTATTCACCCGGACCGATTCCGGCACCCTTCCTCAGGCAGTTCAGCTTTCCGGTGGACAGAGGGGCCGGAAGGACCACCGAATACTCCCTCTCCACCTCCCAGGACGGATGCGTCAGCCTGTTCACCAGCTCTCCGTCATTGCTGAGCAGGAGCAGTCCTCCGGTATTGACGTCCAGCCTTCCGGCGGGCACCGTGCCGGGCGGCAGTCCTTCCATCAGTTCGGTAATGGACCTTCCAACTCCTTCGGCCAGGGTCGTCTCGTATCCGAGAGGCTTGTTGAGTATCGCGGTCTTCAGGGGCTGTTCCTGGACAGGCTCGCTCTGGAAGGAGACACGGTCCCCTTCCATGACCCTGTACCCGGGTACCGTTACTGTTACTCCGTTGACGCGGACGTTCCCCTGCTGTATGAGCAGATCGCTTTTCCTTCTCGAGGCTATGCCCGCCCTCGCCAGGTAGCGATTAAGACGGATGCCCTCAGTCATCTTCCCGCCTCTCGAATAGATCCCTTTCCTCCATCTCCGAGGGGCTCATGGAAAGCAGTTCCTCGATCTCCTCGTACCTTGGAAGGTGGTCCAGGTCGGTGAGACCGAAGTACTCCAGGAAGGTCCTGGTAGTTGAGTAGAGAAGCGGCCTTCCGGGAGTCTCCATTCTTCCTGATATCCTTATCATCTCCCTTTCGAGAAGAGTCCTGATCGCGCTGTCGCAGTTCACTCCCCTTATGGACTCCACCGCCATCCTGGTGCACGGCTGGCTGTAGGCTACGACCGCCAGCGTCTCCAGCGCCGCCCTCGAGAGTTTTCCAGGCTTCCTTCCCTCGAAAAGCTGGGATACAACGTCTCCGAACTCGCTTTCGGTCGCGATCCTGAAACCACCCGCCACTTCAATGATGCCTACGGCGTGATGCTGTTCGCGGAAGGCCCCGTTAATGCGGTCCAGAGCCTGGTGAATAGAATCCTCCCCGCTTCCGGTGTATTCGCAGAGCTGTCTTATGCTCAGGGGTTCGTCCGAAGCGAATATCAGGGCTTCAACCTCTCTGGCCAGTCTGTCAAGGATCAACGTTCCACCTCTCGGTGCGCCGAAGCCTGATCTCGGAAAAGGGATACGCCTGCTGGAATCCGATCCAGCCGCGCCTTACAAGCTCCAGCACGGTTATGAAAAAGGATACGATCCTGGTCGGAGTGGGGTCCGGCCCAACTATCGTCCAGAAACTTACCGTGTCCCCGGGAGGTATCCTCCGACCCAGGTGCTCTATGCATTCGCTTATGGTCAGGAGTGTCCTTCTTATCCTCTGGGACGGTATCTCGGTGTCCTCCTCGGACAGGCTGCTCAGGGCTTTCAGCAGGTCCATCAGAGAAGCCTGGCCCGGTTCCGCCGGCGCCGTATCCTCTGACCACCTCTCCCTCTCCCCGGGAGATGTGTATATGTCGGTCCAGGTCTCCTCGCTCCTCTGAAGCTCCTCCGCGATCTCCCTGAAGGTCCTGTACAGTATCAGCTGCCTGCGGAGTTCGGCCCCGGGATCGGGTTCGTCATCGCCGCCTTCGTGTCTGGGGAGCAGTGCACGGCTCTTCATCCTGGTAAGGGTGGCGGCCATTACCAGGTACTCGCTGGCAACATCCAGATCCAGTTCCTGCGCCATCCTTATGTAGGTGCAGTACTGGTCTGCCACATGGGCGACAGGAATGTCGTATATGTCTATCTCGTCGCGCCTGATGAGGTAGAGGAGGAGGTCCAGCGGGCCTTCGAATGAATCCAGCTCTATCCTGCAGCTGACCCGGACCTGAACACCCTTGGTCAACAGACGTACCCGAATTCCACGAGGTCTTCCCGGTTTTCCGGCCAGGACTCCCTCACTTTGACCCACAGGTCAAGGTTCAGCGGTCTCTCTATGATCCTGGAAGCGCTTTCGGAAGCTATTCGGGCTATATGCTGCAGCATGGACCCCTTTTTTCCTATCACCACGCCTTTGCTTGAGTGTCTGGCAACGTAGAGGTTCGTCCTGACATACCTCTTCTCGTCCCTGATGGAGAACTCCTCGATCTGTACCGCCGTGGTGGATGCTATTTCCGGGGGCAGCGCGCAGAAGAGGCTGTACCTGATCTGCTCGCTCACCAGGAACCTCTCGGAGTGAAGAGATATGCAGTCATCAGGGAAGAGTTCGACCCTTCCCGGGATCTTTGCGGACACTGAGTTCACAAGCGACTGTACACCCTGCCCGGAAAGGGAGCAGACCGGAACGATGTCGGTCGAGTTCACGGCCATGGAGACCTGGTTGACCAGGGCTCCGTGCAGTGAGGCCGGAAAATGGTCGATGAAGGACGGTGCAACGATAAGGGGTACGTCCCTTATCTTCGCCAGGAAATCCAGGACGTGGGAGGAATCGAGCTGAGCCGAGAGCTGGTTGGAATTGAGGACCAGGCAGTAGAGGTCCGCACCGGAAACGGGAAGACATCCGGACCCTGAATCCAGGGGTGGAGTATCTATGAAGCAGATCTGGACATCATCTGTCATGAGTATGCTGGTCACGGGTATCCTGGTCATGCCCGGATGCTCGTGTGAAGGGCAGATCCTCCTTCCGGTCAGGGCGTTGACCAGTGCCGACTTGCCGGAATTGGCAAGCCCGACCACTGCGACGTAACCGGACCTTATTCCATCCGCCTGCATCATGGACTCCCGGCAGCCGGCGACCCTCCGGCTTCCTCTTGGACAACCGGCTCGCTTTCGTCCTCCAGGGGCATGACGGTCCCCTGATGAGGGGTTTCCGTTTCCGCCGGGAGGCTGTCCCGGTGGACCGCGGGTACCGAATCCTCCTGCGCTGAATGTGTTTCGGGGTCGACCGTCTCCCCGTCCCCGGGTTCATAAGCGGCTTTCATCTCCGGAAGTGTTCCTCGAAGGGCCCTGAAATCACCGGAAGTATTGCCGAAATAGAGCATCCCGTCGCAGATGAGGGGTGCGGTGCCCGAATAACCGTCCATCTCCAGAGAATCGATCTTGGCGCCGCTCTGCAGGTCCAGAAGGTGCAGCCTCTGGTCGTCACAGGCGAGGTACACCGTACCGTCAGCCACCGCGGGAGGCAGCTGCAGCCAGTTGTCGAATTCCTGCTCCCAGAGAACCTCTCCCCCGTCCCTTCCGAGACACACCAGTGTGCCTGCGTTGGTTCCCACCAGTACTCTACCGCCGGTTACGACGGGCCTTGCCAGTACACACCTCCCGGAAGCGTCGATCACGTCCGTCTCCCACAGCAGGTCACCGGTGCCCAGGTCGAACCTCCTGACCATCCCCCCGGAGAATGCCACGTATACCGAAGTGCTGTCCGCCGATGGCGGAGAGGCCTGCGTTGAATTGTCCCTCGACCACTTTACTCCACCGTGAGCATCCACCACGGCGGTGATCCCCGATTCGGAGGTGAATACCGCCAGGGTATCCACGACGGCGGGACCCAGTACGATACCGCCTATATAGGCGTCCCATACCGGGGAGCCGGTGGACCTGTCGAGAGCACAGATCCTTCCCATGGAGTTGCCGGCGAGCACCAGGGTGTCGCACATGACGGCAACGTCGCAGAAGACATGGTATCCCAGCCCCGAGGACCACTGCTTCGAGCCGCTTGACCTGTCCAGAGCGTACACATAACCGTCCTGACCTCCGATGAACACCATTGAAGAATCAACTGCAGGTTCCCCGCAGATACCGCAGGAGGTTGCGAAGGACCACCTGACAGCTCCCGATGATGCATCCACCGCCCGGAGGTACCCGTCGTTGCAGCCCATGTAGAGGACTCCTCCCACCATGGCCGGTGAGGAGAAGAATTCCCTGCCTCCGCTGGATTCCAGCTGCCACAGGAGCTGGAAAGGCGCCCGGACCCCGGGTCCCCATCCGGCATCGCCCATGGATCCGGCCCTGGCCTGCAGCCACTGGCCGGGTCTCGTCTCGAAGGCCGTGTCCGGAGGAATGGCCGGGACATCGCTTGGAGGACCATCCTCCTGAAGGGCCTGCAGGGCTGCGTTGCGTTCGCCTCCGTCCCCTCCTGACCTGAATACCGTGGAGAACAGGAACAGCAATACAAGTGCCCCCATGAGGCTGCCCCCGATCAGTGTCGACGCCCTGGAATCGCTGCCACCCGTGTTCTCGACGTGTTCTTCTGCATGCAGCCGTGTTCTGCTCAACTGTCATTCCTTCCCGGGAACAGAGTGACCCGGCACATTGAGTACACTCAGTATATCACCACCGGAGCACCGACAGGAAGCGTCCGGTAGAGAGCCTCCAGGTCCGCACTGCCTATCCTTATGCATCCGTGGCTGACGTTCATTCCCCTGCCTACTCCGTAATGGATCAGGATGCCGCCTCCCAGGTCCAGCTTGTAGGAGCCGAGGGCGCCCGGGACCCTCTGCACGAACAGCCTCTCTCCAGCTGAGAGTGAATCGTTGTAATAGGCTATCTGGTCCTCCCAGGGTATCGTATCGGGAATGACGATGTACTCCTCCGGTTCCGGAGGGGTCATGTCCATCTCCTCCCAGTACCAGTCGGGTCTGTACCAGTAGGGGTTCTCTCCCTTCCTGACCACGTACCTCAGCCCCCTGGGAGTCGAGAAGTCCCAGACCCTCCCATTCTCGTTGCTGGTCCAGCCCTTGCCCGTGCCGCAGTATCCGGACCTGACCATTATATCGGTCCCGTCTTCCAGGTTCCTCCTGAGATGGAACCTGTTCTGGTATGTGTCTATCAGGAGGTAGTATCCCACGTAATCGTTCCGCAGCTCCAGCATTTGCAGACGGGCCTCCAGTGAGTCCGCCCTCCTGCACATCATTTCCAGCGAATCGGCCCGCATGGTGCAGAACCTGTGAATGCCCGCCAGCGTATCCCTCTGGGACGTGATCTCCCGAATACGGGAATCGGCGTAGCCGTACTGCATATGCAGGGTCCCCAGTCTCCTCGACAGGGTGTCCGCCGTCACGAGAGTCACCGAGAGGGCGGCCGCCAGTACGCATATAAGGACTATCAGTGGTAATTTCAGACTGTCCATTCATCGCCTTTCAGATGACCGGGTTCTCCACCAGGTTCCTGCATGTGGGCCATACGGCCCTGCTTCCCCTGGTGTCGATGTGGACGAAGGGACCGTGGGTCGGTATCCACCTGTAGGCGGAGGCCCCTCCGGTGACGACCCTGCCCTGGACCTCCAGCGTGCGTACCAGTTCCACGAGATATTCGCCGTCGTAGACATCCACCCTCTTGTTGCGGTCGATGTCGTCCATGAGGCCGTTGGCCGGCCAGCTCTCTATCCAGATGTCCGCCGCCATTCCGTACAGGTGCAGGCTCTCGCTGGTCTCGTTCCCTATGGCCGCGTTGTATGCGGGAGTCCGGAAACCGCTCAGGCAGTAGATGGAGGATGCCTGGGGGTACACCTCTGACACCGCAGAGAAGAGTTCCTCCATCTTGTCAGCCAGTCGCAGGTCCAGTGCAAGGTACTGAGGGTAGCTTCCCTCGACGTGCCCCAGGAAATCCCCGAGGGTAAGATGGGTAGTGATCCTTGTGCCGGACCCGGCCGCGTCCATCTCGATGAACCAGTCCGGCCTGTCCTCCATGCCGTTGCCGTCCCCGTAGCTCCCGATGGGGAACGAGTTCAGGGTTGTGGTCCTCCACCTGCACGTCTCCACCGGTACGATCACGGAGTACTTGTATGTTCCTTCGGAAGTGCTGACGTCCATGTGGTAGATTCCGTGTCCCCTGGGTGCCCTCCACCCGAACGAGGAACCCGAGCCGCTCCCCGGGGTTCCGGCGGTGAAGCTCCAGCCCGCCTGAGCACCCTGATCGAGGGTCAGAGTCACGGTATCCCCGGGTATGACCACGAAAGCCGTCCTGTATTCCGGAAGCAGTTCTCCATCCACCCTCAGCCGAAGACCCGGGTCCGCTGAGGCGGGGTCGTCGGCTGTGGAGAAGAGCATCATCCATGTCAGGAGCCAGTGCATGTTTCCACTCTCCTTCCCCTGACCGCCAGTCTGCCGGAGCAGTGCAGTCTGACCGCCTCCGGGTAGGCCAGGTGTTCCTGCTCCAGGATCCTCGCGGAGAGACTCTCCACATCGTCGTAGTCCATAACCGGCACGACCCTCTGAACGATGACCGGCCCGGTGTCCACACCATCGTCGGCGTAATGGACGGTGCAGCCGCTCACCTTCACACCGTAGCGCAGTGCCTGATCCTGGGCATCCAGACCCGGGAATGACGGCAGAAGCGAAGGGTGGATGTTCATGACACGGCCACCGTATTCCTCCAGTATGGGACCCTTCAGTATCCTCATCAGACCGGCCAGGCATACGAGGCCTACTCCACGGCTTCGCATGAAGGAGACCCATTCACCCTCCTCCTCGATACCGAACCTGGTCCGATACCTTCCCGGGGTCATATAGACCGCCTCCACGCCAAGTCTTTCAGCCTTCTTCAGAACCTGTGCCCCGGGATTGTCGGTTATCAGCAGTGCCACCCTTCCCCTGCCGGTGTCCCCGCTGCACAGGGCTTCGAAGTTCGAACCCCTTCCGGAGGCCAGCACCGCTATTCTGACGGTTCCTTCCGCGCTGCCCGAGGCGATTGTCATATGCCGTTCCCCTCCTCGAGACTCCGTCGCCTGTCGCTGAAACTCCAGGTCACTCCGAAGGAATAACTCCTCCAACTGTCCAGGACGTCCTCTGCGGCAAAGATGAAAGCAAACCTGCCCAATGTAAACATCGTCCTCAGGTCGATGGTTCCGGAGGTAACGGTGTCACTGTCCGCAACTTCCCATGACAGCCCCCCGTATATCCTTCCCGAACGGCCCCACCGCAAAGCGGGCATGAAGGTACCGGAGAACCGTACGGTGTCGCCGAGCAGGAATACACCTGAATTGAGCAGCCCACTCCTGCCGGACATGCCCGCCTGCAGCCCGCCCTCGAAGGAGCCTTCCTCGACCTGCACGAAGGCTTCCAGCGGACCCGTTCCCGCAGCACCTATCAGTACCGCCTCATCGCCGGGAGGCAACGCAACTCCTGCCTGAAGGCGAATGGGACCCGGCCGTGCCGACAGCCCCGCCGTACCGCCGGCCGCAAGTTCCCCGTCATCGTCCTCGAGATCCCCCCTGAGTATCACGGACAGCGCTCCGAGTGGCATTCCCGCCCTCAGGTGCCCCTCGGCCGAGTACGCTGAATCACCCTCCATGGAAACCGCGGCCGCTGTCATGATATCCATCTCGTCCCACGGGAGATCCATGGTTCCCGCAAGTTCCCAGTAGCCGCTTCCGGAGCGGAAATGGGCGAATGTCACCTTCGCCGTCCAGGATGCGGATCCCAGTCCGCTCCAGAGAGCGTATCCGTCCTCCTCTCCCTGCCAGCCCCTGCCCCCCGTCTCGAAGGCTCCGCTGCCAATGACCAATCTCTGGTCGCTCAGGGTATCGTCCCTCGCCATGTGCAGGTCGATTGACAGCATGGAGAACAGCGGCCTTCTCAGTCCCGCCGAATACCTGTTAGCACCCCCGGTGTTCTCGATTAGTCCGATGGAGCTTGCGAAGGAACTCTCCGGTAACGTATGGGAAGAGAAATCCATCTCCCACCTCCCTGCGCCCCATACGCCTGCTTCCAGCGGCGTGAGGACCCTGAGCGTGTCATATGATCCCCATCCCGGAAGTGGTTCGTTCCCGGCTGCAGTGAGCGGCATCCCGTCAACAGCAACCGCTGACGGCCATCCGGGAAGGAAGGGGGCTCCCCATCCGTATCCCAGGTGTTTCTCCAGGGCGTCCCAGGGCTCCGGTATGACTGTCCATGCGATCAGTGCGGGGATCATGATCCAGCTCATCGATCCTCGTATCCGGGTCTTCCCAGGGCACGGTAGGTCAGGACCTTTCCCCGTTCCACTCCCGGCTGGTCGAGAGGATCGATCCCGATGGCCAGCCCGCACAGAACGGTGGATATCTCCAGTGCCATCATCAGCCCTCCAATTGCGAGAGGTCCGAATTCATTGAGGTGTATGTAGCTCACCGGCAGACCTCTCTCCTCCAGGGCCTTTCCGGTTGCCTCGGCCTCGGCGGTCCGCAGCCTGTCGAGTCTCAGTCCCTCCAGGTAGGCCATGGATGGGTACCCTTCAAATCCCCCGGGTACGCGACCGGAATCATCCGACTCCGGAGTGGTCAATATGGTGACGGTCTTGTCGGGAGGACCCTCCATGAAGAGCTGTACCAGGGAATGCTGGTCCGCAGGGCCCCGGCAGGCAAGCGGTGTCTGACCGGTGTTCAGCCGGGACCCGTCCAGTCCGAATCTCTTGCCAAGGCTCTCCGCCCATAGCTGGGCGAACCATAGGGCCGTGCCGAACAGACGGTCGTCGTACACGAAAAAGGGATGCACAGGACGTTCCTCGAAGTTATGCAGGAACGCCGAGGCGATACGGCCGGCCAGGCTTTCGGAACCCAGCGACCTGAAATCCTCAACAACCTCCCCGGCACCTCTGAGCAGCTCACCTACGTCGATCCCGGCATATGCCGCCGGAAAGACCCCCACCGGG
This sequence comes from Candidatus Aegiribacteria sp. MLS_C, assembly GCA_002030045.1. Taxonomy (GTDB): domain Bacteria; phylum Fermentibacterota; class Fermentibacteria; order Fermentibacterales; family JCC-6; genus Aegiribacteria. The sequence continues at coordinate 160,911 of LQBI01000024.1, forward strand.
CTCATGACGCTGAACCTGCCACCAACTGAAGGCGGCACGGGAAGGGTCCGCCAGCCCCTGTCGGAGGCCAGCCTCCTCAGATCCCCCTTTACGGGATCGGTTACCGCCACTATTCGGTCTGCGTGGTCGGGAGTCCCGGATATCCACTCGTGAAGCAGGAGGAATACGGCCAGTGTCTCCGCCGTCCCGCCCGACTTCGTTATTACTGCCAGTGAAGTATCATGCGGCGGAAGGTTCCTTACGAGTCCCTCAATGCGTGCGGAATCGGGCGTATCGGCTACGGTTACCGAATCGCCTTCATCGAATGCTTCCAGAAGGGCCTGCAGACCCAGCGACGAACCACCGATCCCCGCAACGACCATCGACGAGGATATCCTTCTCATGGCATCCGCCATCTCAAGTGAATCCTCCAGGAGACCGGCGTCGCCGGGCAGGTCCATGAAGCCCAGCCTGCCGATCCGCTCCCATTCTAGAAAAGCCTCCAGGACACTGCCGGAGATCGGCTCGTGCCCGAAACCGGTGTTGAAATCGATGAAACCCACGTTACTGCTCAAATCGGATCTCCGTCCCGTCCCGGTCCGTCCCGGCCACTGCTCCCTGCAGCAACCTCCTTCATTCACCCGTCCAGGTCCTGAGGCACCCTTCAATGGCAGATTCCGGAAGTACCAGCATACTTCCCCCGCTGTTTACTCCCATCCTTACGACCGCTACCGTATCCCCCGCCTCAGTGATGAGATAGCTGGACATCCCGCTTTCGAACACCCCTATCCTGTCCACGGCGACGATCCCCGCGAAGAGCCTGCGAATGTACTCCTCGTCTCCTGAATATACAGCGTAACCCGCAAGCTCCTCAACGAAAGCCGCGGAATCATCTCCGGGGGGCCAGTGATCTATCATGGCACCTTCCGGCGGATGCACCGTGAACAGTTCCCGGCCCGCGATCGAGACGGTTGCCAGTACCATGCCCGGGGTAACGCGGTCTCCACGACCGGCATGCATTTCGACCAGGGTTCCCTCCAGCGGAGAGAGAAAGGGCTCAGCGCCGGCTCTCTCCAGTGAGTCGACGAGCCCGGCGAGACTGTCCACCCTCAGCAGGAGCAGACTGTCAGACGGGGAGGCAGAAAGCCTTGCGGTGGCCATGTCCAGCTCCATCTCCAGCCTTTCCAACAGGACTGCACCGATGTCCATCACCACCGTGCAGAGGGTATCCCCGGCCATCAGGCGGTCGCCGGACAAGGCGGCAACGGAATCAACGCTGCCGGCGCCCTCCCCCTCCCACCTCAGGACCAGCGTTCGGGAAGGGACCGGTTCCACCGCGAAATTCCCCGTAGGACCGTGTTCCACCAGGACAGGGTCCCGGGGACTGCTCTCCTGCGCGACCTCCGGCTCCCCCCCTCCGCAGCCGAGGAGGGCCATGGATGTGATGATCGCCGGCAATGGCCTCAGAACAGTTCTCCAGTGCTTTCGGACTGGACAAGCCGCTGCACCGGTAGTACTATTCACAGGCCGTGTAGAATTCACCCGTAACACCCCCTTGATGAAAGCAGTGGAATGTTATCCTCAAGTACAGCCAGGTTGTCGTGCCTGGCAGCCCTTTTAGCCATGGGATGCGGAGAGACCCGCACTTCAGGCTTCTATGCGGGGGCCACCACCACACGGACCTCCCGTGACACCACATCCACTATATATACAGCATCGACGTTCGCCGCAGCACCGGACCGGGAGGACACCCTTCTCAACGAGACCTTCGACGGCATTATGGCTGAACCATTCGGTCCCTCCTGCCACTACCCGATATACAACGGCTCGATGCACATAGACAACTCCGTATTCGACGATCCGGTGATCCTGCTCTCCACGGCGGGACTCGTCGGCGACGGTCTCGTGGAAGCTCAGTTCGACATCGTGGATGCTCCCTCGCACTGCGTCGTTGGACTGGTCCTCAGGGCGGAGTCGACCCAGGACTTCCTTCTTGCGGGGGCGAACTCCAGGGGGCAGTATACCGTCCAGAGGTCCCTGAGGGGTCTCTGGCTTCCTGTGATGGGCATGGATCCCTTCGAATCCAGCAGGCTCCTTCCCTACGGGCAGCCGGGTGTTGAGGTGTCGGCCCTCGTCCATGGCAGCTACGTAGACCTGAGGATCAACGGCCAGCTGATACAGGTGGTCAGGACCGATCTTCCCGCCACCGGCCAGGTGGGAGTCTTCGTCGACGGCTACGCGAACGTCAACCTGGACAGGCTCACGGTGGTGCCCTCGGAATGAACTGCCTCCTCCTCCTGGCGTCCCTCATCGGATGGTCTCCCGCTGTAGGCAGGGCCACGCCACTGGAGTACTGCGATCCTGATGAGCTGGATTCGCCGGGACCCAGCGGCATCCCTGTCCTCATGTACCATCATGTGAGCGATCCCGTGAATGGATACTACGGAGTATCAACCCACCGCTTCCGGACCGACCTGGCCCAGCTGGACCGGGCCGGATTCTGCCTCATAGGTCCTGATGACATCGGTAACGGCCTCATGACGGTACCTCCGGACAGAAGACCCGTAATGCTCACCTTCGACGACGGCTGGCAGGACAACTTCAGCTTCACCCGTCTTCCCGACGGTTCATGGGGAACGGATCCGTCCTGCGCTCTGGCGATCCTGGAGGAATACTGCGAGGATAATCCGGACTTCGGCCACGGAGCGGTCTTCTTCATCTCCTGGGACAAAGTCCCCTTCGGCCAGGAGGAGTTCGTGGCGGAAAAGATGAATCTCCTCCTGGACATGGGCTACACGGTGGGGAATCATACCTTTCGTCACGCGAGTTTCATGAGGCTGCCTGCGGCCAAATGGGAGGAAGCCGTGGTCAGGGCGCTGCAGAGGTTCCGGAGCAACCTGGGTATCAGGACCTGGACTGTTGACACCCTTGCATATCCCGGGGGCATGCTGCCCAGGGGATGCGATGCGGAGGAGATCCTTGCGGAGATGCAGTTCGACGGCAGAAATGCGGTGACCATGGGCTTCCTCGCCAACGGCAGCGTATCGTCGATGGCTTCGCTTCTATCCTCCGAAAACGGGTGGTTCCGCCTCGGCAGGCTGGACATGAGCCAGTATTCCGTGGCCGAACTCCTCCGGTGGAGCAATCTGATGCAGCCCGAAATCAGGGAGGACCTGCACGATCCACTCAGCAGGAGGATCCTCCGCCTCTCTTCTCCGTCCCTTCGAACCTGATTCGGTAATCCCTTCCCGGAAACATGCCGAATGGTTCCCTGCCGGGATATCCAGCGCAGAGCACTGCCGTAAGCCTCATTCCTGACGTCCCGGCCAGGTGCCAGGAAGGGAAGAGCGGATAGAGCCTCTCGGCGACGCCGTTCCAGAATGTGCCCAGACCCATTGAAACGGCATGGTACATGACCGTGGTGGCGGCGATGACGCCGTCGGTGCGTCCGGTGGGGTTCCTCCCGGGAACGAAGAAGAAGATGACCACAGGAGCATCCCTGAACACCAGGTCCTCACCTCCCGCCAGCCGTGCGAATACCCTCCGCATTCCGGTGAGCGCTCCTGCAAGCTGCAGCAGTCCCGTACGGCGGAGCATTCTTGCCAGACGTACCACGGGTCCGGAGAACCTGTTCGAAGCACCCTCGCCTCTTGCTGTCACCACCAGCAGACCCTGTGCGTTGCGACCGGTCGGGCACTGATCCAGTATCGAGAGAAGTTCCCTTATCTCCTCTTCGGAAGGTATTCTGTCACTGAAACACCTTACCGATCTCCTGTTCTCCAGCAGCCTTCTGAACCCCTCCGGACCGGGAATACCCTCATGTTCCAGCGGCTTCAGACCGAATGCGTTCTCCGGGCAGTAGACGCCGCAGTGTCCGCATCCGATGCATACGGAGTCCTCAAAGTCGGGAAGACTCCCGCCGCTGATGGTCACGGCACCGGTCGGACATACATGAAAGCACGTGCCGCACCCGGTGCACTTCTCCGGAATGAAGGACTCCTCAGGGCAGAATCTCAATGTCCACGTCCCTGGTCATCAGGCCGGGCTGGACCAGCACGACGCCGGGGTACGTACCGTACGGCTCGGTGCCGGTCCAGGTACCGTCATCGTCGAGGTCTACGAAGGCCGCCACTGTGTACCTTCCGGCAGGCACCTCATCCACGGTGTAATCCCCGGTTCCCACGTCGATGTATGTAACCCTGGAGTCTGAATCCCCTCCTGTCCGCCTTATCTGCAGTAGGATGCGGCTTCCCTGCACGCCGGTCACTCTTCCGGAAAGGGCCCCCGGTTCGTCGCCCCAGAGGGTGGAGAAACTCCATGAAAAGGGTTCCGTGAGCGTATCTCCCCATAGCGTTCCGATACCAGGCCGGAGCAGGAACCGGTACTGCTGTTCTCCGATCAGCTGATGCCGGGGATGGAACTCGAAGGACCTCCCGTCCACCACCGCCAGGGAACCGCTGACCTCCGTGCTGTCAACTACCCTGTGCAGCTGCAGTTTCTCCGCCAGTGTGTCCGGATGGACCCAGTAGTTGAACGAGATCAGGAACGGTCCGCCCGGAGGCGCGTTGTCGGATCCCGGAGGAGGAAAGAAGGACCTCACCCTCAGTGAATCGGACGGGATCGTGTCCACTCCGTAGAAATCCATGGAATCCGGTCTCGAAGGATTGCCCATGAGGTCCTCCACATAACCCGCGAAGGCAGTCAGCCTCGAATCCGGGAGTTTCCCGGTCTCGACGATGACCGAAGGGGATGACGCCCCTCTCGACAGCCAGTAGCCGTTCAATGTGACTCCAGATCCGGTGCTGTCTTCGATGACCACCTCTCCCCTGCCGAAGGAAGGGTAGGAGACCTCCTCGCTGAACTGGAAGGTGACATGGTAGGAATCACTGGCCAGGACTTCCACCAGTATCGGCCCTACGGTATCCACCACGGTGAGGACCGGGTCCAGGAAGAGGGTATCCCCGGCCGACAGCTCCAGTGTCGTGTCGAATCCCGCCTCCTCTTCAGGGTCCCATTGGAAGGACCTGTCAGGATCCTCGTAGCAGAGGAGCCTGTACTCCCCTTCCTGCAGCCATCCCAGTACAGCCTCAGAGGAGGAGTCCGCTGATGTCCGCCTCACAAGGGCCGTGTCCCGGTACAGCTCGATGAGGGTCACCGAGGTCAGGCTCCCGCCGCCCTGTCTGGTCAGCCTGGTGATGACGGCACCGGAAGGAAGCGAATCTGAAGCGGTGTAGACCAGGTCGACTGGAAAGCCTGCCTCGTTCCCCCTCATATCACTTATTCCAGCGGGAAGATGGATGATCAGAGGCTCCTCTCCCGGGGAAGCGGCCAGCTCTATCCTCATACGGTCCCCTCCGGTGTGCAGTTCATGATCCACAGGCGGATAAAGGAAAACGGACGCCGAGGACGGGTCCAGGCGCTCGCTCCACATGACCGTCACCGTGCGCAGGTCTCCGTGGCCTGTTCCAGGTTCGGGTTCCACCGACAGTATGGAAGGCGGCGTCTCGTCCTCCGGACCTCCTCCCGGCGCCATCATCCTCGCGCAGGACAGCGCTCCGAGAAGGGCGGTATACAGAGCGGTCCTCCTCATCGGGCAAAGTCGCCTTCGCCGAAAGAACTCCTTCTCAGGGAACTGGCCTTCCTGTAGAACGCGGCAGCCTCGGTATCCCTCTTCATCTTCTCGAGCACTATGGCAAGTTCCACCAGATAGTCGGGCTCATCGGGAACCAGCTCCAGCGCAGTCCTGAGTGCGCTTTCGGCGGCTTCAAGGTCGCCTGTCAGGTTCTCGCACTTCCCTATGAAGAACCACGCCGGAGCGTAGTCCGGATGATCCTCTACCAGATCCTCCAGTATCCTGGTTGCCTCGCGGTAGAGTCCGTTCCGGAGTTTCGCCACTCCATCGAGGAACGCCATGTCCACTGAGTCCAGCCGATTCCTGGCGGCTTCTTCGCGCCAGTTACCCCTCCAGAGCGTTATTATCCTCAGCAGCGGACGTACATGCGAATGCCGCACGACCCCGCGTCCGGGAGGCTCACGGCCGGCCCTTTCCACCGGTTCCTGCATCCTGTCCTCCTCTTCGCTCATGAGATCCTCAAGGTCCGGCAACACGGATCCCTCCTCCTTCTCCCCGTTCTCCTTCCCGTCGGCGAAGAGCGCCATCTGCCTGCCGGTCAGCTTGCCCCTCACAAGGTGTTCGAACATCTCCTTCTGATCCTTGACGCTTGAGACCCTGACTATGGGCCTGAGCTGGAACTCGCTTATCTCGTCAGTAAGCAGCAGCTTTCGCCTCATCTCCTCCGGGAGCTTCAGAAGGTTCAGTATCTGTGTTATCCTGGCCCTGGAATACCCCAGCATCTCGGAGAGCCTGCTTCTGTTCTCGCAAAGCTCGTTCCTCAGGAGAGCGTCGAATAGCATGGCTTCCTCCATGCAGTTCCTGACCGACTCGTGGGCAAGGGAGATATGCACTCCGCTCCTGATGACTATGGCCCTGACAGTGTACTGCCCGCGCGCCTGAATCCTCCAGAAACTCCTGTGATGAGCGAGGAGGGTGAACTCCTTCACTTCCGCCTCCGGCGCCTCCTTCTCCCTAATCAGCACCGGAGGGACGAAGGGCTCCTTCTGATGGCTTTCGGGGTTCCATTCCTCGGGAGGTTCTATGTAGTCGATATCGTCGGTCTTCACCTCCTCCAGGAGCATGTGTTCCAGTATGTCTCCCGAATCCCTCTTCTTATCCATCATCATCCCCCTTTGCGGAAGAGCAGGGATTCAGCCTCTACGGCGTTTTCCCCGCTGATCCAGGTAATTCCAGGGATCCTCCTGAACATGTTCCTCTGTCTTCTGACCAGATGCCAGGTGCTGGTCTCGATAGCCCTGATCAGCCGGTCCAGCCCCTCTATATCTCCATCGAGGTAGTCCAGGACCTCTCTGTAGCCGATAGTCCTTCCAAGGGCGCTCTCCCTGCCGTAGCCTTTTTCCAGGAGGCCGCGCACCTCATCGACCAGCCCGTTCCGGATCATTCGGGATGTCCTCTCGAATATTCTCATCCTCAGTTCACCGTCCGGGACCTCTATTCCCGTTATCGAGTACAGCTTCCTGACCGCAGGGTCGCCGCCTCTCCTCAGGGTCGAAGCCGGTTCACCCGCAAGGAAGAGCAGTTCGAGGGCCCTCACCTGCCTGCGCGCGTCCCTTTCGCCTATGCTGTCCGCGGAAGCGGGATCGGCCATGCGGAGCAGTGCCATCATGAAACCCGGGTTTTCGGCCTCCAGTGTTCCCAGTCCCTCCCTGACACCGGGACATCTTCCGGGCATCGGGTCGAGAGCGCCTGTGAGGGCCATGATGTAGAGTGCCGTACCACCGCAGACCACGGGAATGGAACCCTCCCCGAGCATGACGGCCATCAGCTGCTCCGCCCTCCTTGCGAAGTCGCCGGCCGAGAAATCAGAATCCGGATCAACTATGTCCACCATATGGTGAGGCAGGTGCTCCATCTCCCCTGCAGAGGGCTTTGCGGTCCCTATGTCCATGCCCCTGTACACCTGCCGGGAATCAGCACTTATGACCTGGAAATCATGTCTTTCCCTCAGTCTCATGAGGAGATCTGTCTTGCCCGAGGCTGTGACTCCCACCAGCACTGGAGTTGGCGGGCCATTCTTCGAACCGCCGGCCATGCTATCTGCCGAACCGCTGGTCGAGTTCGTCGAAGGTGATCTCCAGGACCGTGGGTCTGCCGTGGGGACAGTGGAAAGGGTCCGAGGTGGAGAACAGCCTGTCCACCAGGTGACGCGCCTCCGAGGGCGAAAGCGGGTCCCCGAACTTCACTGCTCCCGCGCAGGCCGCGGCGGCGGCCACTCGCTGATGAACCGCCATGGCCTGGTACTCCGGGCTCCTCAGCGACCGGATGATCTCCCTGAGTGCATCTATCCCGTGGAAAGTCCCCTGTGGCACCGACGTAAGCACCAGTGTACTCCCCTCGGTACGGAAATCGAATCCCGATCTCATCAGGACCTGCCTGTAGGTCTCCAGGAGTTCCAGCTCATCCGGGTCCAGGTCCATCGTCTCGGGCAGCAGCAGGGTCTGGCCTCCCGATGAGGAATCCTGCTCCATCGTCTTCAGGACGGTCTCGAAAAGGATCCTCTCGTGTGCAGCATGCTGGTCCACCAGGACTATCCCCTTGTCGGTGGATGTCACCAGGTACGCCCTCCCTATCTGGACGATGGGGAACTGTCCCCGCTCCGCTGTCCTGTCCATGTCCTCCAGAGGTGCCTGGGCCTCCATCGCCACCCTGAAGAGTTCCGGTCCGCCGGAGGCCTCGGGACGGTAATCCCGGTAACCCTGTATCACCCGCTCCATCCCCATTCCGGAAGCCATTCGGCTTCGACCCTCTCTCATCAGCCCTCCGAGGGCCGACTCCAGGGCCCTGACCATTCTCGACACCTCTCTGAACCTGACCTCCCTCTTGGCCGGATGCACGTTTACGTCAACCTGGCCGGGAGGTACCCTGACGATACAGCATAGAAGGGGATGTCCCGCCGGACCCGACAGCGAGGACTCCAGTATTCCGGAGAGCAGACCGGAGGCAACCAGTCTTCCGTTTACGATCAGGTACTGATGCGTCTTCCTGTTCCACAGGCTGGAAGGGAACCAGACCAGGGAAACCGAAGTCCCCTCATGCTCGCCTTCCGCGGTGGCGTATCTGATGTCCTCCGGCAGGTCGAACCTGTTTATGAGCCTTCGGCTGACCGATTCCCCGGGGGGCAGGTTGAAGAGCACCCTGCCGTTATGGCTGAGCGTGAAACCCGTCCCGGTGCCGGCGAGAGCGCAGCCGGTCACGAAACGTTCGGCCCAGGAGAGTTCTGTGGACTGGGTGCGGAGGAACTTTCGCCTCGCGGGCTGGTTGTAGAAGAGTCCCCCGGCGGTCACGGTCGTTCCCCTGGTCCTCGGAGCGGGCGAGACACCGGCGAGCACTCCGCCGTCCATTCTGAGTTCCCAGCCATCTCCCCCGTCGCTGGTCACCATCCTGAAATGGGTCACCGCCGCTATACTGGGAAGCGCCTCCCCCCTGAACCCCATGGTGGCTATCGAAGCCAGGTCCTCCACGGAAGCGATCTTGCTGGTGGCATGCCGCTGTACCGCGAGGAGCATGTCGTGCCTGCTCATTCCGCAGCCGTCGTCCCTCACGGTAATGGACTTGCGGCCGCCCTGCTCCAGCTCGACAGAGATACTGGAAGCTCCGGCGTCCATTGCGTTCTCGACAAGTTCCTTGACAACCGATGCCGGCCGTTCCACCACCTCTCCGGCTGAAATGAGGTTGATGACGCTGTCTGGAAGCACCCTGACCTGTCCCAAGGCATACCTTTCATCCGGTGGTGCCGGGAGAGGGACTCGAACCCTCACGCCCCACAGGGGCAACGGATTTTAAGTCCGTTGTGTCTGCCAGTTCCACCACCCCGGCATTCTGTTAACGCAAATATATCCACGGAAACGGCTGCCTACAACGAATGCGTGCCGATGAGGGCTGCCGAAGGGTATCAGACACCGCCTGGAGAGTAGCGGAAAACCATGACATTGTACTCATCAGCCGGTTCCCAGGTGGTGTAGCCCCTGCCGCGAGCGGCATCCATCAGGTCGGTCCGGGACTCGTGAAGCACTATACATGCGCGAGACTCTCCCCTGCATGATGCCGCGGCTTCCACTCCCTCAAGGAAAGCTTCGGGATCCTCCCGTGAACCGAATACGGGAGTGGCCTCGTCGGACCCTTTCCGTCTGAGGAAGCCGACTCCCCGGAAGCCCCAGGCCTCGCAGTTCTCCAGGGCCCAGCTCATTCCCGGACCGCATGCCCTGGGATATTTCCAGCCGCAGGGTATGTGACCGGTGACCTCGCTGAACACCACTTCACCCGGGGACAGGGGAGCGGCCGTTCCTGTACCGGCGTCGATGCCCTCACTGTAAATCAGGAGGAACCTGTTGACCACCTCGAACCCCTGGGCCATGGAGATGTGTATGCTCTCGCGGTTGCCGAAGTACGTGGAGAACTCGAGGCAGGATCCTTTTCCGCTCTGGATCATGCCGGTGCCGATGAGGAATGCGGACCCGGCCAGCTGCTTCCCCAGTCCCCTTCCCCTGAGGTCTGCATGGATTCTGAGTGCCTCCATCCACAGAACTCCGCAGGGCATCGGTGATATTCTGAAGGTACCCGCCACCCTGCCTTCCCACAGTCCTGCGTAGAGGGTCCCGTCCTCTATCCACTCCGCCGCCGCACCCTCCAGGTAGTCATCCCCCTCCCAGGTGAGCCTGGAGATCTCGGCTATGGCTTCCAGGTCGTCAACCCCGGCTTTTCTTACCGATATTCCATCCATCAGATCAACTCCAGTGAACGTGCAGCGGCCGGCGGCCTTATATTAGACGCCTTAAGAAGGCATCGCTGGTCCCATTTCTCCGGACAGGAATAGATTGAACGGAAGTGCTCCATTGTCAAGGAAATTCCCGATAGATAGGCTGCGTAACATAGGGATCATGGCCCATATAGACGCCGGAAAGACGACGGTGTCCGAAAGGATCCTTTATTACACCGGCAGGCTCCACAGGATGGGCGAGGTTCATGACGGACGGGCTGTCATGGACTGGATGGACCAGGAGCAGGAACGGGGCATCACGATCACCAGCGCAGCCACGGCTACCGTTTGGCGGGACCATATGATAAACCTCATCGACACTCCGGGTCACGTGGATTTCACAGTGGAGGTGGAGAGGAGCCTCAGGGTCCTGGACGGTGCAATAGCGCTGTTCTGCGCTGTGGGAGGAGTAGAACCCCAGTCCGAGAACGTATGGCGCCAGGCTGTGAAGTACTCCGTGCCCAGAATAGCCTTCGTGAACAAGATGGACAGGCTGGGGGCCGACTACTTCGGCGTGGTTGGCTCAATCCAGGAGCAGCTGGGCGCGAATGCAGTCCCTGTAGTGATTCCTATAGGTTCGGAGGACGGTTTCAGGGGAATCGTCGACCTGGTCCAGGGTTGCGCCGTGTACTACGACAGGTCGGACAGCGGAATGACCTGGTACGAGGAGCCGGTGCCCGAAGAGATGGAAGAGGAAGCGGAGAGATGGCGAAGGAACCTCGTGGAGAAGGTGAGCGAGGTTGACGAAAGGCTCTTCGCGAAATACTGCGAAGGCGAGGAAATAGAGAAGGAAGAGCTTATCGCCGCTCTCAGGAAGGCCACCCATTCGCACAGGGTCTGTCCCGTGCTCTGCGGGAGCGCATACAGGAACATGGGCGTACAGAGACTCCTTGACGCAGTGATAAACTACCTGCCCAGCCCCCTGGACCTTCCTCCGATAATCGGCAGCTGTCCCGAAGGTAATCCCATCGAGCGTGTCCCCAGGGACGACGGACGGCTCGCGGCCCTGGCCTTCAAGGTAGTCACGGACAGGCACGTGGGGAAGCTGGTCTATGTAAGGGTCTACTCGGGTACCCTCGAGGAGGGCTCCTACGTCTACAACTCGTCCGAGAACACCATGCAGCGCGCAGGTCGTCTGCTGAGGATGCATGCCGACAAGCGTGAAGCCATCGACGCCATGTATACCGGCGAGATAGGAGCCGTTACAGGATTGTCCGGGACTTCCACCGGCGACACCATCTGCTGCCGGGAGCATCCCATAATCCTCGAGGCGATAGAGTTCCCGGCACCGGTTCTGAGCGTTGCTGTCAGACAGGACAGGAAGGGCGACAGGGACAGGCTTCCCAGAGCCCTGGTGAAACTCTCCCAGGAGGATCCTACCTTTACCGTCTCCACCGACAGCGAGACCTCCGAGACCATCATATCAGGCATGGGTGAGCTGCACCTGGAGATAATCCTTGAGAGGCTCAGGAGGGAGTTCGACGTCCAGGTGACTACCTCGCCGCCGCGAGTGGCCTACAGGGAGACCATGACCTCAAGCGTGGACGTGGATGAGAGACTGGCGAAGCAGACCGGTGGCAAGGGCCAGTACGCCCACGTCATGATGACCCTGGAACCGATGTCACCGGGACACGGTTTCGAGTTCAGGAACAGGGTGAGGGGCGGGAACATACCCAGGGAGTTCATCCCTGCAGTGGAGAAGGGTGTCGTCAGGGCCATGGCCGCAGGCGTTCTGGCGGGGTTCCCCGTGGTCGACGTGAGGGTGACCCTGAACGACGGCTCCTTCCATGAGGTCGACTCATCGGAGATGGCCTTCAGGCGATGCGCGGAATCCGCATTCAGGAAAGGTTTCATGAAGGGCAAGCCGCAGCTCCTCGAGCCCCTGATGACCGTCAGCGTCACAACGCCGGAGGAATACGCTGGCAATGTGACCGGAAGCATCTACGAGAAGCGCGGCGGCATAACCTCCATGGGGAGACAGGGCAGCGCACAGGTCATCAGGGCGCTCATACCCCTCTCAGGACTGTTCGGATACGCCACTGAACTGAGAAACATGAGCCAGGGAAGGGCTTCCTTCTCGATCCACTTCGATCACTATGAGGCCGTACCCTACTCCATAGCCGAGAAGGTCCTGGAAGAACTCAGGAGGGGTTAGAGCCGCAGCCCGGAGGACAGGAGCCTCTCCCGCAGTTCCATCAGCGCACGGGCCCTGTGACTGATCCGGTTCTTCTCCTCCTGTGTGCACCTGGCGAAGGTGTGGTCCAGCCCGTCCGGAAGGAATACGGGATCGTAACCGAAACCGCCTTCTCCGTCCGGGCTCTCCAGTATCCTGCCAATGATCTCCCCCTGCACCGAGAATTCCATATCCGGTGAAACGAAAACAGCCGCCGTCCTGAAGCAGGCCCGTCTGTTCGTCTCGCAAAGCATGGTTCTGAGGAGCTTGTTGATGTTGTTCTCGTAGGTGCAGTCGAAACCGGCGAATCTTGCTGCGTAGATCCCGGGAGCGCCACCCAGGATATCGACGAACAGCCCCGTATCCTCCGCAACTGCCGGCAGTCCGGTCCTCACCGCAGCATGCCTGGCCTTCAGGAAGGCATTCTCCTCAAGAGTGGAACCCGTTTCCTCGACCGACCAGCTCGGAATCATGTCACCTGCGGGGATCACTTCCATGTCCAGGTCCATGAGAAGATTCCTGAGCTCCCTGAGTTTGTCCGGATTGCCGGATGCCAGCACGATTCTCATTCTCCGCTGGCCTCCATCTGAACGGGGAGGATCAGGCCGGTCACGGCCTCCAGGGCCATTCCGCCCATCTCCTCCAGCACGGTGAGAGGTACCGTGCCCTTCTCGGCAGTTGCCTGCATCTCTACTATTCCACCCGACTGGAAGGCCACGAGGTTCATGTCCAGCGAAGCCCTGGAATCCTCCTCGTAACACAGGTCAAGCAGTACCTCCCCGTCCACCACTCCGAGACTTACGGCGCCGACGTAGCCCCTGAAGGGGTCCTCCTTCATCCGACCCTCGACCAGCTGTCTCCTGATTGCCAGTCTGAGGGCTACGGCGCCTCCGACGATGGAGGCCGCCCTGGTGCCCCCGTCGGCTACCAGCACGTCGCAGTCCACGGTGATGGTCCTCTCACCCATGGCTTTCAGGTCCACGGCCTGCCTGAGGCTCCTTCCGATGAGTCTCTGTATCTCCTGGGTCCTGCCTCTGGCACCTGTCCGCTCCCTCTTCACCCTCCTGTTCCCGCTGCCGGGAAGCATGGAATACTCGGCGGTGACCCATCCGCTTCCCTGTCCCGTCAGGAAGAATGGAACCTTGTACTCCACAGTGGCCGAGCAGAGGACCCGTGTCTCACCCCAGGTTATAAGCGCGCTGCCCTCGGGCAGTGGCTGGTAACCCGTCTCTATCTCTATTTCCCTCAATTCGTCCCTGTCGCGTCCGTCGGCTCTCATCGGTCTCCCATCCGGATCCTGTTCCCCCTCATCGGTGCAGGTCGCCCACCTCGACGTGGGTCACGAGTGGGACCGACCTGCCCAGGAACCTCTGTGCTATCTCCTGGAACTTCAGTGGAATGTCGCTCACGTAGAAGCTGTTCTCACCGGATCCTCCCTCGTTGCGAAGCCCTTCGCTGTCCAGTATTGTGGAAACCTCCGCCGCCGTGGCCCCGGCTGAATCCACCAGACTGATCCCGGGTCCGAGCACACCGGCCAGGGCCTCCTTGAGAAGAGGATAATGGGTGCAGCCCAGCACCAGGGTATCGATGCCCTCGCTTACCAGTGGCGAGGTATACTCCCTGAGTACCAGTTCCGTTATCCTGTGTTCCAGCCACCCCTCCTCCACCAGGGGGACCAGCAGCGGCGAGGGCTGTGCGACCACCCGCAGGACTGTGCCGAAGGACCTGAGGGCCTTCTGGTAGGCTCCGCTGGATATGGTCCCCAGCGTACCGATGACACCTACTATGCCGTTCTGGGTGGAGGCGGCCGCGGTCTTCGCACCGGGCTCGATGACACCTATAACAGGCACGTCCGCGAACTCCCTGAGAGCGGGGAGACTTACGGACGATGCCGTGTTGCAGGCCACCACGAGGAGCTTGATACCCTTGCCGAGGAGAAATTCGGCGTCCTCGATGGAGAATCTGACGACGGTCTCCGGTGACTTGGAACCGTAGGGAACACGTGCAGTGTCCCCGAAATAGACCACGGATTCCCCCGGGAGAAGCGTGTTTACCGCTCTCACCACGGTGAGCCCGCCCACACCTGAGTCGAAGATGCCTATCCTGCGCGAACTCACTGCCTGAAGACTCCCTCGATGCCCCTGAGCGGGACACCCTCGGAATACTGGGCCATGAGGTTACCCGCCACAAGGGGAAAGAGCCTTGTAAAACAGATGAACCTGCTCTCGATGGTCATCCTGAGTCCGGCTACGTCCCTCTCCTCGGGGAGGTCGACGTATATCGTATCAAGCCTTGTGAAGACGTAGACCATGTCCAGGTCCTCCACTCCCATGCCGGTTTCCATAGCCCACCTCTTCACCAGGAAGAGGGCCTCAAGGGGTTTCTGGGGCACGGCCGGAGCTTCGGGAAGCGAATCCACCACGGGTTCGGAGGAACTCGAGACCCACAGGGAACAGGGAGTCAGTTCCCAGGAAGCTTCCGGACCCTCGGGGAGTTCCTCGACCTCCGGCAGGCTTATCCTTGACTCCGGCGAGTAGAAGGTCTCAGGCTGGTAGTCCTGGGCGGTACCCTCCCCGGTGCTCTCCGCGGGCCGGTCCAGCCCCAGGGTCCTGTTGAACATGTTCAGACCGGCGGATACCACGAGGTAGCAGATGGCTATGATGCCGACTATGATGCCCAGTCTTGCCAGCAGCCATCGGACATCTTCCCGTTCCGGTCTCCTAAGGGGTCCTGCATCCATCACTGATCCTCCATCAGACCGAGTACAGCGTCAACAATAGCTTCTGCAGCGGCGAGACGGAAGTCCAGGCTCTGGAGCAGTCTCTCCTCCTCCGGGTTGGAGATGAAGGCCAGTTCAACGAGGATGGAAGGCATCAGAGCCCCACGGAGAACGTAGAAACCCGCCTGCTTCACTCCCCTGCTGATGTTCGACGGGAACCTCTCCTCCAGTCTCCTCTGAACCTCCACGGCCATGTTGCTGCTTCGTTCCAGGTAGATGCTCTGGGCCATGTCCGCAAGCAGGAAGGCAAGCGGGTCATCCTGCATGCCCGGTATCGACCCCTGGTCCTCGTCGTACTGTATGGCACTGTTCTCCAGCATCTCCACCGCTCTGCCGTCGTCGGTCCTGGCCCTGGACAGGAAGAATGTCTCGAAACCGTTGGCGGATGACCTGGTGGCGGCATTGCAGTGAATGCTTACGAAGAGGTCCGCCCTGTTGGCGTTGGCCATTCTGGTCCTGTCCCCAAGCGACACGTATTCATCGGTGTACCTGGTCATCACCACCTCGAGTTCCGGATGCCTCACATTGAGTATGTCCCTTACCAGCAAAGCAATCTCCAGGGTCCTGTCCTTCTCGTAGGTCCCCGATGGCCCGATGGCCCCGGGATCCCTGCCGCCGTGCCCGGGATCTATGACCACGCAGTCGAAATCATCCAGCCAGGGCGATTCCATTCCGCTTCCAAGGACCGCCATCAGGGCCGAATCCTCCATGACCGGAGGCTCCGTGTATCGAGGCTCCTCGGGTGGTCCATTCCAGCCCAGTTCCGGGAAGGGCAGCGGTTCCGACGCCCTGAGGAACAGGAGCAGGGTCGTTCCGTCCTCGGAAAGCGAGTAATCAAGCGAGTCCACCGCTTCTGTGCCCTCGATCCGAAAGCCGCAGGAATCGGGATGCAGTTCCCATCCGAGGACCCAGAAGGGGAGGTAGGCGTCGGGAAGAAGGACCTGCATGCCGGGTCTGACGTCCACTGAATACCCTTCAACGGTGACACTGTCCTTCATCGGCAGGCTGGAGGTAAGCTCGAAGATCACGCCGTCGAACCTGGGTATGACCCTGGTTTCGGCGTTGCAGGGAGCCAGGAGCCCGACCAGCAGGATAAGGCTATTCATCGCTTCTGGACGCCCTCTTCATCTCGGTCCTGATCCTTCTCTCGCTGTCCCTCTCAGCTATGTCCTGCCTCCTGTCGTACTTCTTCTTTCCCCTGCACAGGCCTAGGAGAAGTTTCGCCCTTCCTCCCGCCAGGTGGACGTCCAGCGGTATCAGAGTATTCCCCTTCTCCGTCACCGACCTGGCCAGCTTTCGAAGCTGTCTCCTGTGGGCCAGGAGCTTGCGGGGCCTGTACGGATCGTGGTTGTCCCTGGCCTGCGGATACTCCGCCACATGCATCTGGTTCACCCAGAGCTGGCCGTGTTCGTCGAAGGCGGCGTAGGATCCGCTCAGGCTGACCCTGCCCTCGCGTATCGACTTTATCTCGGACCCGACCAGGACAAGTCCTACCTCCAGGGAATCCAGTATCTCATATTCGTGCCTGGCCCTGCGGTTCCTGGCGATCACCCTGCCCTGGTCCATCCGGCCTCCATTCCCAGAAGCTGTGAATATAACCAGGGACCATTCGCGATGTGATCCGAGCATTGACTTGGCGACGGTTTCTTCCTAGAATCGCCGGACGGACGAGCCGAAGTGGCGGAATAGGCAGACGCGCTAGGTTCAGGACCTAGTGAGGATTGTTCCTCGTGGGGGTTCAAGTCCCCCCTTCGGTACCAGTGGCCCGGGTATCCCTGGATGTCCGGGCCTCTCTTCATGCACCATCCGTTCACCATCCGGTTCCCGGGTTGTCCCTGTCCCTCTCCGACAGGAGAGGGTCTTTCAGCCCCCATTCTATTCCGAGGGCCGGGTCGTCCCAGGCTGTTCCGAACTCGTCGGTGCCGTCGTAATAGCGGTTGACCACATAGATCAGAATGATATCGCTCAATGCAGCGTAACCGTGGGCGACACCGGGGGGTATGAGAAGGCCTCGGGGATCATCCCCGCCCATGCGGAGCGTGACCGCCGTCCCATGTGTTGCGGAATCGCGTCTGAGATCCGCCAGGCCGACGTTCATGTTGCCCCTGACAGGCACCCAGAGGTCCCACTGCCTTTCATGGTAGTGCATCCCTCTCAGGACGCCGGCCCGGGAAATGGAGCAATTGACCTGTACCTGGTCGGTGAACAGGTCTTCCAGCCATTTCATTCTGAAGAGCTCGAGGAAACTACCCCTCGAGTCCGGAACACGGACGAGCTCCAGCAGTCTCACGCCATCGATACCGCACCGGGTCTCATTCAAAGCCAATCTCCTTCCGGTTGCATTCAGACCATTGAAGATACTAGATTGCCATCTCTACAGGAATGCCGGAAGGAGTCCGCATGAACAGGGAAGAGCGCACAGTTATACTGCTCGAGAGACTCCCGAAGATGTATCCGGACGCCCGGTGCCTGCTGGAGTACGACGGCAGCGCGGAGAGGCTCCTGATATCGACGATACTCTCCGCCAGAACAACCGATGATGCGGTCAACAGGGTCGCCCCTCTGCTCTGGAGCAGGGTCGGCGATCTCCGGGGGCTGGCCGGTGCCAGCCGCGACCTGGTGGAGGATATAGTGCATCCGCTGGGCTTCTTCAGGTCCAAGGCAAAGGCCGTTCAGGAGGCCGCCGCGTGGGTCCTGGACAGAGGTTCCGTTCCCGGCAGCATGGAGGAGCTGGTCAGGATCCCGGGTGTCGGAAGGAAGACCGCCGGCGTTGTTCTGGGAGAGGTATTCGGTGTACCTGCGATCATAGTCGACACTCACGTGGGGAGACTCGCAGGAAGGCTGGACCTCGCCAGGGTCCGGGACCCTGACAGGATAGAGGCCAAGCTGCGTTCCGTGGTCCCTATGGAAGCCTGGACCTCCTTCAGCCATCAGCTTGGGTTCCATGGAAGGAGAGTGTGCACATCCAGGGCTCCCGACTGCACCTCGTGCGGCCTCAACGATGTCTGTCCAAGGAGAGGTGTGCCCGGCTGAAGGATCAGGTAGGCATCATTATGGATATGTTGAGCATGAGGGTGTCCAGGTTGTAGGGTTTCTGCATGAATACGATCCTGTTCTCCCTGAGGTACTCCATGTCCCGCGGACTCACCGGATAGCCGCTACCCGCAAGGATGGGCAGGCTCCTGCTCCTCTCCCTTATGCTCCTGAGCAGATCGATACCCGATCCGTCGGGAAGGAGGAGGTCCACGAAAACGCACCCAATTTCCCCCTTGTCGCTCTCCAGCATTTCAAGTGTCCTCTTCAGGGAAGATGCCACCGCTACCGGGTATTCGTTCGCCTCGAAGAATGTTATCAGCAGCTCGGCCACCTCTGGATCGTCCTCCACCACAAGGATGTAATGCTCGGAATATGATCCTCCGTCGGTCATGTATTCCTGCAGGGATTCCCGGTCTGCCGTCTGTTCCTCCGAAGTTTCATCGTTCGAGTCCCTGAGGTTCTCCAGGTAGTTGACCAGCGGGAAGGCCTTCCTGACCGCCTCGACGCTCTTCTCCAGCCTCTCCCCGGCCTCCTCCGGCAGCGTTCCCGCATCGAGAAGGTTCTCGGAACTCTCTATGGCCAGTGTCAGCATCTCCCTCAGTTCCATCCCTGCGGCATGGACCCTCTGAAGAATCAGTTCCAGCTCCATCTCCACACCGAAATCCCTCATGCGGCCGAACTCAGTTTCCCCCCGGGCGTCCGGTCCCTGTACCTCCCCGGGCCTGCCGGCCGCCTGCTCCAGCGCCTGCTTCTCCCTCTCCAGTTCGATGTTCCTGAGCCTGTAGAGAGAGGCTTCCTTCCTGGCCTGTTCAACCTCGTGGACCACCCTGAGGTTCCGAAGGCGGTTAGCCGCCCTTTCGGACTTGAGTCGTTCCTCGATATCGTGGTGGAGCTGCAGATGCATCAGGGCCTTCTCGTACGATCCCTCCTCCTCGAATATCGAGGAAAGGTACCTGTGTATATCGGACAGCTGCGGTTTCAGGTCCTTGTTGCCCGCGATCTCGAGTGCCTCCGCAAGTCTGTCCAGGGCCTCCCTCCTTCTTCCGGCCCCCGCCAGGACCCGGGCGATCCCGACCAGTGTGTCGGATGCTCCCTGGCTGTCGTTCATCCGCCTGAAGATGACATTGGCTTCACGGAAGTACTCCATTGCCCCTTCATGTCCGGCTTCAAGGACGCACCTGCCCATGTTGGCCAGGACAAGGGCCTCTCCCTTCTCGTCCTCCAGTTCCCGGAACATTCGAATGGACCTGCCGTAGTTCTCCATGGCCTCTTCGTAACGTTCGAGGACGGTCATGACCGTCCCGGTGTTGTCCGCCACCACCGCCATGGCCTGCTTCATGCTGCCGGCCTCCGCCATCTCCGAAGCCATGTTCAGGTAATCGAGGGCCGCTTCGTACATCCCCATCCTGCCGTATATCTCACCCATGTTGATCAGAGCTGCGGTCTTGAGGTCAGCCGGCCCCTCCAGACCCTCCGCCATCTCGTATACCTGGACGTATTTCTCAAGGGCCCTTTCGGTATCACCGAGCTGGAGGTAGACAGCTCCGAGGTTGCTCAGGATGCCGGGATCCGGCGATCCGCTGAGCTTCATGTGCAAACTGTGAGCCTCAAGGTAGTTCTCAAGGGCGCTTGCGTACCGGCCCCATCTGAAGAAAACGGATCCGGTCACGTTGAGGGCATGCCTGACCCCCGCCTCGTTCCCGGTCCTGCGGTAGAGTTCCATGCCGTTCCTGGCAGCGGTCTCCGCCGCCTTGAACCTGGACATGTGCATGAGACCGATGGCCCTGGACATGTAGCATTTCGGCAGTTCATCCTCGAAACCGACCCTGCCTGATATCTCGATGGCCTCGTCAGCCAGAGAGACGGCCCTGGAAGGATCGGAATACTTGACCGCCCATGAGAGTTCCGCAAGTGCGGCAACCCTCTCCCTGTCTCCGGAAGCCGCGGCCAGACGTTCTTCCATTTCCTGAAGGCTGCTTCCGGTCTCCCTGCTCAAGCTCGGTTCCCCTTCCAAGGATCCCTGTCATATGCCACCGACGAAAAGTATGAATGCTCGGTTGAGTATATAAGCACTCGGGGTCAGGCCCAACAAGACACCAAAGAAAAGGGCCCGCACAAAGGCGGGCCCTTGATCGCACTCGTGTAACTCAGTTGTCGATGTCGCCCAGGTCCACGGGAAGGTAGAGGCCTTCCTCTCCCACCCAGACCTCCCAGAAGGTGTAGGTGTCGCCGTCCTCGTCCTCGCACTGGATGTCGTAGTAATCCCCTCCCTCGACCCAGAAGGTGAACTCGTCACCCGAGTACAGGATCTCGCTTCCCAGCCTGTCGTCGCCCCACTCGGTGTAGGAGGAGGGATTCGCGTAGATCCAGTAGATGTCGTATCCGCCGGTGTCGTTGTAGATGGTTATGGGAGCGTCTCCGTAAACGGTGTCGCCGCCGCTGCTGCCGCCGTATCCCATGTCAGCCTCGCCGAGGTCGTCAAGGGTAACGTACCATGCGTAGTAACCGTCGATATCGACGTTCCACCTTATGTATTCATCCTCGTCCTCGTCCACGAGTCGGATGTCGTAGACTCCGTCGCTGACGGTGAAGGACACCGAGGAACCGGAAGGCACTATCTCGGTCTCGTCCAGCCAGTCGTCACCCCAGGAATCGCTGCTGACGGGACTGATGTAGATCCAGTAGATGTCGTATCCACCGGTATCGTTAACGATCTCGATGGTACCCCCGGATACGGTCGCGAGAAGTCCTAATGCGGCCAGCAAGAGGATCGTTCTCTTCATCTCAACCTCCTTGTTTGTGGTCTGGAAACACGGAATTGAAGCTACTCCATAGGGAGATATCTTGTCAATCCCGGCCGCAAGTGACACTATTGGCATCAGGTATTATTCTAGATCATAAGGCTTAAATGAAAACGCATTTGGACGGGCGGTCAGGAAATGTACAGGTCTCTTGCGGCGGCGTTATCGATGGTCTTCAGCGCACTGGCAGGTCAGGTAACTGCGGACCTCACGGACCTCGCGGCGCTTCCGGTGGAGATCCTGGGAAGTGCGGAAAGTACTCTGCCCATGGTCACTGGCGGCTACGCAGGCGCCAGGGCGGGGCTTCCCATGCTTCCGTCCATCCCGGTCACACTGGACCTGCCTCCGGGTACCGAGGCGCTGTCCGTGGAATCCACCGCTTACTGGGAGACACTGGCCGCCGATGTGCATCTTCCCCCTCTTCCGGATCCAGCACCGCTTTCCTTGGCCTCCCTGCATACCGCTGCGGTGGAGGACCCTGAGGTCTACGGATCGGAGGGTTTCTGGCCGCGGCAGCCGGTATCGCTTTCCGGAACGGGGTTCAGGGAGGGCTCGCCCGTGGCGGAACTACTCGTCAGTCCCGTCAGATGGGACCCGGAAACAGGTGAGCTCCAGAGGATGACGGGGCTTTCGGTCACCGTCACCACCGCGCCTTCGTCCTCGTCTCCTGTCCCGGAAAGGGATACGGCTTCCAAGAGAATGCTCATAGTCACGGACCAGTCGCTGATGGAGTCATTCGAGTTGCTGGCCCTGCGCAGGACCGACCAGGGCATACTGACGCAGGTCGTGACCACCGATTACGTCTACTCCGTTTCCTCTGGAAGGGACCAGGCCGAGATGCTTCGGAACTTCGTCAAGGACTATCGGGCGTCCTACGGTCTGGACTATCTGCTTCTCGGGGGGGACGTGGACCTTGTCCCCTACAGGAAGGCCTATGCAATGACCTGCGAGGCGTTCATGCACGCAAGGGAGGACAGCCTTCCCTGCGATCTCTATTTCTCCGACCTGGACGGCGACTGGGACGCCAACGGGAACGATGTCTTCGGAGAGGTGGATGACGGTGTGGACCTGCATCCGGACATCTGGGTGGGAAGGGCTCCGGTTGAGAACCTGGCCGAAGCCGAAACCTTCGTATCCAACATCGCCGCATACGAGGACTGCCTGCACGACGATTTCTACCAGAATGTCCTGTTCCTGGCAGCGGTGCTCTGGTGGTCCCCGTACACCAATTCGGCCGAGAGCAAGGAACTGATAGACGAGGAGTACCTGCCCGGCTTCCTGGAAATAACCAAGCTCTACGAGGCTCTGGGCAACGAGAACCTTGCCACCACCATGGCCGCAATGAACGAGGGTCAGAACTACATCAACCACAACGGCCACGCATGGTACAGCACACTGGGCGTTGGGGACGACTACATGTCAATCTCCGATGTGGACGCCCTTGACTCTGACCGGAGGTTCGGCGCCACGATGTACTCCATCGGCTGCTGGAGCGCCGCTTTCGACTTCGACGCCATAGCCGAACACTTCCTTACCAATCCCGATGCCGGAACAGTGGGATACCTCGGGAACTCCAGCTACGGCTGGGGATCGCCGGGAAACCCCTGCTACGGCTATTCCGACGCCCTCGACCACCTGTTCCACGATCTGCTCTACAGCGACTGGTCGCTGTCCACCGGACAGCTCCTTGCACTGACCAAGGAGTACTTCATTCCCTTCAGCCAGTGGGAGAACGTCTACAGGTGGCACCAGTACGACGTCAATCTCCTGGGAGACCCTTCCGTAAGGCCCTACAGGGCCTTCCCCGGCAGCGTCCTGATCGAATGCCCGGAACACGCCGCACCGGGCACACAGTTCTTCCCGGTACAGGTCACGGGAGCCTCCACCGAAGGTCTTACCCTCTGCCTCACCGACCGCGGCAGCAACTGGCTGGTGACCGAGCTGGACGCCACGGGCTACCACAGCTTCCAGCTGGACTATCCTCCATCCGATTCACTGAGGATCACCGTCACCGGTCCCGGCGTCAGAAGGACTTCCACCGCAGTTCCGGTTAACGGCGGGCCTCAGCCGGTCATTGCCGGTGTCGTAATCGACGACCCCGGAGGGGACGGCATGCTTACCCCCGGCGACGGGGCCTCTCTGGAACTGACCATCCTCAACCAGGGCGACCAGGGACTGACGGACGTAAGCCTCGAGGCGGTCCTGGAATCAGGTCCAGGGTCCATGGTCCAGTCATCCGTGGATTTCGGCGACCTCCCGCCTGGGGAATCCTCCGCAGGTTCCGGACCCGTGGTCGTACAGGTGGACAGTTCCGCCTGCAACGGCCAGGTGATGAACATGCTGATGCAGGTATCCGCAGCCGAGGGATCATGGGGACTGGAGCTATCCCTGCCGGTCTGCGCGCCCGGTCTGTACTTCGCCACATACGAAATAGACGACAGCTATGGCGGCAACGACAACGGTGTGGCCGAGCCCGGAGAAACGGTGGACCTTACTGCCTCCATCGCCAACTTCGGCCTTCAGGCAGCGGAAACGGTGACCGTGGTCATGCACCCGTGTCCCCCCTACATCAACTGGATAACGGACTCGGCATCGGTTGGATCGATCCCGGCCGACGGCACCGCCAGCTTCCTCCTCACCTGCCAGCTGGACGGTTCCACTCCAGAACCTTCCTTCCCCTGGCTGCTCATGGACATCTCCTCGGAGACCGCCGCCTACTTCTCACTGGACTCCCTTCAGCTCAACGTCGGGGTTACGGGTATTTCCAACGACGTGGAGTCCGGTACCGCGGGATGGACACACGACGGGAGCGGCGACCTCTGGAACATCACCAGTTCCCAGAGCCATTCGGCTTCCCATTCCTGGCACTGCGGGGACGCAGAGGGATACGATCCCGGAATGAACTGCGCCCTCTATTCGCCTGTGATCACCCTCTCACCCGGAGCGGAACTGAGCTTCTGGGCATCCTTCGATACCGCCATCTACGGCAGCGACGGACTGTACATAATAGTCGAGGGCACCGAGCAGACACTGAGGGACACGCTGGACTACATCGGTTCCGGAGGAGCTCTGGGTCCGGGAAGAGGGATCGGCACCGGCTGGGCCATGTGGAGCTACGGACTGGACGACTGGAACGCCGGCCAGACAGTGCAGCTGGAATTCAGGTTCGTCTCCGATACGGATTCGGACACCGGAATGGGCTTCTACATAGACGACATGACCATCGAGGGAGCCTACGTCGGTTCCACTGGAAGCGGCGGGTCTTCCCCCCCGCTTCCCGTCATGGGGGATCCTTCGCCCAACCCGGCCGGGAACTGTTTCTCCGTCCCCATCAACCTTACCTCTGGGGGCAGATGGGAATTCTCCGTATACGATATATCCGGACGACTCGTCCTGCAGGACTCGGGGGACGCTCCCTTCACCGGGCTGCTTGAAGTCGACTGCTCGGGACTCTCATCCGGGATCTACCTCCTGAGACTTTCAGGTGAGGCGGAGGCCAGGGGAAGGCTCGTGATACTGAGATGATCAGTCCAGCAGCACGAATGCGGACGAGAAACCGGCTCCTCCGGTATCAAGGAGTATGAAGTAGGTGCCTGAGGGTTGACGCGTCATGTCGATGACCAGCCGGTGTTCTCCATGCGCCAGCGTTCCCATATCGTTCTCCTCCACCGTCCTGCCGTCGATGGACAGTATTCGGACCAGTGCAGGTGTCGGTTTCCGGACCGAAATGGTCAGCGTGACCGCTGCGACCGCCGGATTCCCGTTCCGGAGGCGGATGCAGGGAACTCCCTCTTCCCACTGGTGCGGTCCGGTACCGGTGCTCTCAAGTCCAAGGAAGAGATGTATGGTTCCCTCCCAGGTGGAAGCCAGGAGATCGGGCAGTGCATCCCCGTTCCAGTCGCAGATCGATGGTCTGACGCAAGTTGTGAAGTTGATCTCCTGGCCGTCGGCGACCAGGTGGCTGTACTCGAGGAAAAGAGGGTCCTCCGGTGTACCGGAGTTCATGTAGCACGGGATCCTGCCCGTCGTGTTCCCGACTATTAGGTCCTCCAGTCCGTCCCCGTCGAGATCTCCGAAGTCCGGGTAGGATGCGTACAGCTGGATCGGCTCGCCTCCGCAGGTCACGGTATCGGTACCGCTGAAGAGGGGCTGTCCGGCGCTTCCCTCGTTCACATACAGGAAGAGGCCCGTCGGAACACCCTCCATTCTTCCCACCACCAGGTCGGTCAGACCGTCACCGTTCCAGTCCGTTGCGCTGGGTGCGGAATTCAGGCCCACGTGTATCGGTCTTCCGGCAACCGGGACCATAGGACCCTGCTCGAGGTATATGTCCCCGAAGGACAGCCGCCTGAAGTAATAGACGTTGCCGAGCCTGTCACCGACCACGATGTCCAGGCGTCCATCGCCGTCCCAGTCCACAGCCTGCGGACTGGTGGCTCCGGTGCATCAACCGTAGGGAACGGAGAGGTAGTCGGCCCCGTCAAGCAGGTACTGGAACCCCTGGAACTCAGGAGAACCGGGCGTTCCGGTATTGGCGTAGAACCTTATCCTGCCGTAATCGAACTGACCGCAGATCAGGTCCCTGAGACCGTCACCGTCCCAGTCCACCAGGAGGGGCGCTGCGTAGCCGCCCACATCTATCCGGTCCCCCGAGCTGGTCAGCTCCCCGAAGTAGGTGAACTCCAGGGGCAGACTCATCGAACATGCCGCCATTATCAGCTGCGGGTACACGTACTTCATGGCTCTCCCTCCTTCCCGGTATCGAAGATAGGTCCGTTTGCGGCGGCTGGCAACGATGGATCCGTTGCATCATTGACGAGGTTACCGGACGGAAGCCCGCTGTCAGTATATTCACTCCTGAACCGAAGGGATGGAAATGAAAGTTTTCTACGCCTCAACGAAGAACGGAGTCAGGTCCGCCGTGAGGGATATGATCGAGGCGGCAGGTTTCATGAGCCTCCTTCCGCGGGGAGAGGATATCCTTGTCAAGGTCAACCTCACATGGGACTATCTGATGCCCGGCGTCGACACCTCCCCATGGGTTGTGGAGGCCTTCGCCGAGGCCGTCGGAGACCATGTGGGCAGAATACACCTTGGCGAATCCAGCCAGATCCTCGTCGATGCGACCAGGGCATTCGAGGTGACGGGTATGAAGGCGGCGGCCAGGCGGAGGAACCTCGTATGGCACGACTTCTCCAGGGAGGAGTGGGTCAGCAGGGAGATTAACGGTCTGAGCTTCTCCATACCCGAGATCTGCACCAGGATGCCGGTCGTCTCGATACCTGTGGTCAAGACCCATTACAGGTCCGTCATCTCCGTGGCCCTTAAACACCTGTACGGCTGCCTCGACGACAACAGGCACAACTACCACTACAGGCTGGCCGACTACGTGACGGCGGTGAACGCCGCGATACCGGTGCTCTTCACGATCGCAGACGGCACATTCTCTCTGGAGGGTAACGGACCCAAGCCCGGAATTCCGAAACAGACCGACTTCATCGCCGCATCCGAGGACAGGGTGGCTCTGGATTATTCCGTGTCCCGGGTCATGGGCCTGGACCCTCTATCGGTGGAGACCACGCTGAAGGCTTACGGGACCGCGGGAAGCATCGAGAACGTCATCGACGTCTGCCTGCCCCCCCTTGAAACCCCCCCCTCCTTCAGTTTCGTGAAGGCGGCGCCCAATTTCGTCGCGAAGATCGAAGGTATCCTCAGGGGCAGGCGGAAACGGGAACCGGGAACCGACGGGCCGCTGATAGGGATCATGAAGTACGGCGCCAGGAGATGGTACAACCTTGCCTACCACCTGCTGGGGCAGGGCAGGCAGGCTCGAGGTATCATTCAGGAAAGCTACTACGGCCCCCAGTGGAGGGGCCTGCGGGAACCGGAGTGAGATGGACCTGAGAGGGCAGATAGGAATGGGGATCGACGCCGCGCTTGGGATCCTCGGACGCAGGAGACCGGTGAACGTTATGGTCTCCATAACCGACAGATGCTGCAGCCGGTGCAGGTACTGTCAGATACCGGAACAGGGAAGACCGGACCTCACCACGGAACAGTGGAAAGACCTGTTCGAACAGATGGCCGCCGCCGGAACACGCAGGATCGGCGTATGGGGCGGAGAACCTCTCATGAGGAAGGACATCTGCGAGCTGTGCTCGCATGCAAGGTCGCTGGGGATCTACGTCAGTCTCGATTCCAACGGCTACCTCATCCCTTCCAGACCGGAGATACTCCGGGAGATAGACCACCTGGTCCTTGCCTACGACGGACCCCGGGAAGCTCACGATGCCAACAGGGAACCCGGAAGCCACGACAAGGCCATCAAGGCTCTCGAGACGGCCTCGGGAAGGATAAGGCTCTGGACCATCACCGTATTGACCCGCAACAATATATCCTATCTTGACCATATCATGGATACCGCACTGGAGTACGGTTTCCTCACAACCTTCCAGACACTCCACCACAACGAGAAGCTCGGCGGCGACACCTCGGGCATGATGCCGTCCAGGGAGGAATACTCCGACGCCTACCGCAGGCTCCTCTCCATGAAGGAGGCGGGCGCCCCCATTGCCAACTCCAGCAGATATCTCAGAAGCCTCGCTCAGTGGCCCGATTTCTCCGTAACCAGGATGAAGGAGCCGTTCCACGGCGTCCGCTGCAGTGCGGGACGCATGTACTGCAACGTGGACGCGGACGGAAGGGTCTACCCCTGTTCTCTCCTGATAGGCCTCTACCCTCCCTCCCTGAACGCTCTTGAAGTGGGGTTCGAGAAAGCCTTCAGGGCTGCCTCCTCCCTTCCTTGCCAGGCCTGCACCGCCAGCTGCTACACCGAGTACAACTACCTGTACGGGCTCAGTCCCTCTGTCGCCCTTCAGTGGCACAGATCCGTGTCGAGGACCGACAGGATAATGATGGAGAAACGTATCGAAAGGGAACTGGACGAACCAAACTGAAACGGGAGCGAGTTATGCCAGCTTTACCCGAATACAGAACAAGAAAGCTTCTCGAGCGGTACGGTATACCGCTGGTCCGCGGTGTATTCATCGCCCCCGGGCAGGACGTCCCCGCGGCCCTTCCCGGAATGCCCGTCTACGTCAAGGCCCAGGTCCCCGGCGCCACCGGCAGGAAGAGCAGCGGACTGGTCAGAAGGGCCGACTCCATGGAGCATCTCCCCTCCGTACTGGCGGACGTCCTCGAGAGCGGATCAGCCGGCCGGTACGAGGGGACACTTATAACCGAAGGGCTTGACCTGAAGGCCGAGTACTACGCGGGATGCACCCTGGACCTCGGGTCCAGGGACAGGCCTCCGGGAGGAATGCTTCTTTTCAGCGCTTCCGGCGGCTCGGGTGTCGAGGACAGGTCCTCCGGACTCCTGAGGATGCCATTCTCCCTTCTGGACCCTCCTTCTTCCGAGGATATAGGTGAAGTGCTTCCGGGAACAGGCCCGGTCGTCGACAGGCGGACCCTGGCCGGTGTACTGTCCGGAATGATCGATACCTTCATAGGGTACAGGCTGACGGTCCTCGAGATAAACCCCCTCGGCCTGCTCGATGACGGTTCCCCGGTGGTGGTCGACTGTCGGGCCGAGTTCGAGAAGAGCGCCGTAGCCGAGGAGGACAGGGAAATCTTCTTTCCCGGGGACCTTCCCCGTTACGATGACTCCACTCGCCTCGAGAAGATCGTGGAACTGATAAACAGGGACGATCCCTCCGGCACCGGCTTCTTCCGTCAGAACCGCGAAACACCTCCTGAAGGGTCCATCAGGGTGGCCACCAACCTCTGCGGAGGCGGAGGAAAGATGCTATGGGAGATGACCACCGGAGCAAGGACAGACATCTTCACCATGAACGAATCCGATACTTCCGGCGGGCTCTCCGCCTTCAAGAGCTACAGGATCCTCAGAGTCATACTGGCTCAGGATGGCGCTCGAGTACTGCTTCTGACCGGCTCCGGAATGGCCTTCCAGAACCAGCACCATCTGGCGGCGGCGGTATGGAAGGCCCTTCGCGAGAGCCGGACACCCCTTCCATCACTGGTCAGGTTCGGAGGCACCGACGAGGACAGGGCACGGGAGCTGTTCGAACGGGTCCGTGACTCGCTCCCGGTGCCGGTGCTGACCTTTCCCCCCGAGGTGTTCCCCAACGCCATGGTAGAGATGATCGACGGGCTCGCTTCCACCGGGATCCGTGAACGGGTGTCCAGTGAGCCCCCCGGATCTTACGGGACTTCGATCGTTGTGGAAAACCCTCCGGGAGAAATACGCTTCTATTCGGAAAGGTGGGTATCGAAAGATGCGCCGCCATCGGTAAGGGCCTGTCCCACCGGTTTCCTGCGCTGGAACGGGGAAGGGATCGAGGCCGATCCCGATGCCCGGTGCATCGGCTGTCTCATGTGTGAGACCGCAGCGCTGCTGGAAGGAAACGGGGAGATACTGGTACACCTTGCAATGCCGGGGGAGGTTGACTGATGCCGGGAATACTCGAACACTTGGCGGGAGTCGAGTGGCCCAGGACGATGGTGTTCGGAATAACGGGCAGGCAGGGACAGAGCAGGACAAGGATGATGGTCAGGTACGGGACGGAGGTCCTTGCCGGTTGCACTCCCGGCAAGGGAGGCCAGGAAGTGGACGGAATACCGGTGTTCGACTCCGCAGCCGAGGCGGTGGAGGCGTTCCCGGAACTGAACTCCGCGGTGTTCTTCGTCCCGGCCGGAGCGGTCAGGTCTGCAGCCATGGAAGCGATCGATGCCGGCCTCAGGTTCCTCGTTCTCACGGCTGACGGCGTTCCCCTGCATGACGAGATAGCCATCAGGGAATACTCCTCTGGATCCGGTTCCGTCTGTCTCGGCCCCAATACGGTCGGTCTCCTGGATACGGAGGGGTATCTCTTCGGCCTCATTGGCGGAAGCGCCGACTGGGCGAAGAAGAACTACCTCCCCGGATGCGTGGGGGTCATATCCAGGTCAGGAGGCCTCTCCCAGCTCCTCGGAGCCTTCCACTGCAGGCCGAACCTCCCGGGTCCCAGGGAGGACGGGACCTACGGGCCCCTCTGGGGCGACGATTATCCCGGTGTGAGCGCGGTGGTCTGTGTCGGAGGCGACCCGGTTCCGGGTATCACCATGCTGGATGCGGCGCTGGCCTTCCAGAAGGACCCCAGGACAGGGGTTATGGCGGTCTACGGCGAGACCGGTACCACCCAGGAGAACGACCTGGCGAAAGCGGTTGCCGGCGGTGAAATAACCAAACCGGTGGTGGTCTTCCTCGGAGGCAAGTACACGAAGGCGGGAGTGGCGCAGAGCCATGCCGGAGCAATGATAAGGAACGACAGCGAGACCTGGGAGGCCAAGCACAGGGCCCTCACCGACGCCGGAATACGCGTGGTGGAAAGGCCGGATGCAGTGTTCGGGGCTGTCCTTAAGGCCCTGGAATGACAGCAAAACCGGAATGCGGTGGTCTCGAAGCATGAAGTACAGGAAATTCGGAACTTCGGACTGGAAGGTCTCTGCCCTGGGATTCGGCATCATGAGGATGCCCCACCATGAGGGTGACGAGTCCAGGCTGCTCGAAGAGGAATGCAGGTCCATGGTCCGCCACGCAATAGACAGTGGCGTGAACTACATCGACACCGCCTACAACTATCACGGGGGCGGAAGCGAACAGTTCCTGGGAAGGGCCCTGGACGGCGGCTACAGGGACAGGGTCCGCCTGGCCACCAAGCTCCCCTGCTGGATGATAGAGAGCGGGGCCGACTTCGACAGGATCTTCGACGAACAGCTGGAGAGGCTGAAGACGGATCGCATCGACTACTACCTGCTCCACGGGCTGCAGAGGGACTGGTGGGACCAGCTAAAGGACTACGGTTACAGGGAATGGGCGGAAAGGCGTATCGCGGACGGCAGGATAGGGCACGCGGCCTTCTCCTTCCACGACAGGCTGCCCCTGTTCAAACGCATAGTCGACGAATGGGACCTGTGGTCCATGGCCCTCGTGATGTACAACTACATGGATGTCCAGTACCAGGCCGGGGCCGAGGGGGTGAAGTACGCATTCGACCGCGGACTGGCCGTTGTGGCGATGGAACCCCTGAGGGGAGGTCTCCTCGCCGGGAAGCCCCCGGCTTCCGTGAAACGAGTCTTCGATCGTTCAGGCATTTCCAGGACCCCGGCGGACTGGGCCCTCCAGTGGCTCTGGGACCAGCCGGAGGTTTCCTGCGTTCTCAGCGGTATGAGCAGCATGGAACAGCTGAGGCAGAACATCGCCAGTGCGGAGAGGTCCGGCGTGGGAACACTCTCCGACCAGGAACGCGACCTCCTGGCTGCGGTAAGGGAAGAATATTCGTCGAAGAAACCCGTCGACTGCACCGGCTGCAGGTACTGCATGCCGTGCCCGGAGGGTGTCGCAATACCGCACATACTGAGCATCTACAATCTGGGCAGGATGTACGAGGCGGAAGATACCGCCAGGTGGCACTACAGCTTCGTCGGTGAGGAGAACCGCCCCGGCGCCTGCACCGAATGCGGACAGTGCATGGAGAAATGCCCTCAGCACCTGGACATCGTAGAACTCCTCAGGACGGCCCACACCTGCCTGGCCTGAAACCGGCCCGGCTTTCGAGTCCTCATCTGAAGCCAGGATGGTCTCAGTAATACCTGCTTCTGAAATAGGTGACCACGCTTCGGAGGTACTCACCTGCAGTGAGCCTGTAGGGGAACTCCCTCTGCTTTATGCAGTAGCCCTTCCAAAGCTTGTCCATCAGGTCGTAGAGACGGTCCAGGGGCAGTGTTACCAGTTCATCGACAGCGTCCCGCAGCATCGGGAACTCTATGTCCAGGGCGAACAGCTTCCTAAGTCTCTCCCTCTCGGGCCTGTCCGGAATGTCGAGTATGCTGCAGTTGAAGAATGAATCGGGGGCTGAGTCCGCATCCTCGGCTCTCATGAACCCCTCCTCCACGCAGAACCTGCCGATGGCGGTCCTCGGATACGGCTGGAGCAGCGTTGCGAAAGCGAAATCCGGGTGGATCACGCAGTTGAGGTCCAGGGTCTCCAGGTCGTCTTCCATGGTGCCGGTGGGTATGCCCAGTATGTTTTGCGTCACCAGCACTATGCCCGCCTCCTTGACCGCGCTGCATGCCTCCAGGATGGTCTCCCTGCTCATATTTCGGTTGAGGATGCCGTTCCGCAGCCTGTCCGAGGCGAATTCGATGGCCATCTTGACGCTCACGCAGCCGGCTTCCCTGAGCCTGGCGGCTATCTCGCGGTCCACCAGGTTGGCTCTCAGATGGCAGTGGAAGGGCAGGCCGACCCTTCTCCGGTACTCCCGGCAGAAATCCAGCACCCAGTCCCTGTCCAGTACGAATATGTCGTCCTGGAAGACTATCATCTGCAGCTTCGGGTTGTTGATCCTAAGGTCCTCCAACTCCTGAAGGACGTTCTCGACGCTGCGCCTTCTGCACATTCGCCCCAGGCCCGAGTAGAGTTCCTTGTAGGCGTGGTTGAAGCAGTAGCTGCAGTCGTACGGGCATCCCCTGCCCGTGATCGCGAAGACAGCTTTGCGGTTCAGCCTTTCCGAATAGCGGTCCAGAAGCTCCCTGTCGGGAAATGGGATCGAATCCAGGTCTTCCCTG
This sequence comes from Candidatus Aegiribacteria sp. MLS_C, assembly GCA_002030045.1. Lineage (GTDB taxonomy): Bacteria > Fermentibacterota > Fermentibacteria > Fermentibacterales > JCC-6 > Aegiribacteria. The sequence goes on from LQBI01000024.1 coordinate 193,695, forward strand.
AGGGGAAGCAGCGGGTTGTGGACGATGACGCCGTCCCTTCTGAAGACCAGGTTTCCGACGCTGTCCAGGCCGCGTCCTCCTTCAAGGGCCTCCAGGAGCTGTATGAAGGAGTCCTCTGCCTCTCCCCTGATGATGAAGTCCAGTTCCGCGGATTCCTCCAGGACCTCGGGGAAGAAGGTGGGATGCGCGCCTCCCATGACGGTCAGGGCGTCCACGGACCGCCCTATCTCCCTGACGGCCTCCAGGTACTTCCTGTGGAATCCCGTTGTGCATCCGAAGGCTACGAGGTCAGGAGCGAAGCCGCGGGCGACCTCCAGCAGGTCACGTTCGTTCAGGACCGCCGCCATTACACTGTGCCCCGCCTGTCTCGCCATGGACGATACGTAGGATACGCCGAGAGGCACGGTGATCAGGTCGTGGACCAGGAAGAGCACCTTCAATTATGCCGCCTGCCCTCAGGATATTCCTTCAGGGACCGCGTCACCGGACCAGCAGCTTGGCCGTCTGTCTCAGGCCTCCCTCTCCTCGAACGGTTACCAGGTACAGGCCGGAAGGTACGCCGGAAAGATCGAGGACCCTTTCGGAACCGGTCAGTTCCCAGCTGGAGAGCATGCGTCCGGCAAGGTCGAACAGGGATGCTTCCATTGAGCCGTCCATGCCGCTCCAGATCACCTCCGTCGAGAAGTGCGCCGGATTCGGCGCCAGCCTCAGGGTTCCCACGCCTCCAGGCGGGAGCTGCGGCCCGTCACCCGTGCCCAGCAGATGGGTGGAGAGCACCTTGTTGCCGGGATCGAAAACAACGGACTGCGGCTGGAAGGGTACGCTGAATACCTGGCTCTGCACCGCCTGGTCGTTCCACATGACCACCAGGGAGTCCTGCGACGACCCGTGAATACTGAACTCCAGGGGCATGGTGAATATCGTCGGAGTGGTCTGGACCTGCTGCAGATCGACCGTGACGTCCCACCCGGAACCCGACTGCTCCCATTCGTAATCGAGGTCGTAGACCGGGTAGCCCCACCCGTGGACCCATGTGTCGAAGAACCAGTCTATGTCCTCCCCGGTAATGTTCTCGACATGGTCCCTGAGATCGTTCGTGGTGGCGGTATGGTAGGCGTGATGATCGAAGTATTCCGCCAGTGCCGCAAAGAAATCATCGTCGCCGATGACATGCCTCAGCATGTGAAGCACGCTGGCGCCCTTCTCGTAGGTCGTGTAGCTCCAGAGTTCTCCCGGCGTGGAGGGTGCGCTGAGCGGAAAGGTCTCCCCGCTGTACAGGTAGGGTTTCATTATGTTGTTCAGGATGTACTGGTCGTAGCTGGACTGCCCGTAATACTCCATCCATACGGCCTCGCTGTACGTGGCGAATCCCTCCGAGAGCCACACGTCCGACCATTCCTCCTCCGTGACGCAGTTCCCCCACCAGTGGTGGCTCATTTCGTGTGCCAGGAGCCAGTCGTATGTGGTGGAGCCGTTTATGGCGAAAGCTATGTGGTAGACCTGTGTGAGGTGTTCCATGTCACCTCCCGGGGTCTCCACATAGCTGAACTTTGTCTGCCATGGATAGGGGGCGTACAGGGACTGGAACCGGTCCATCATGAGATCCACGTTCTGGAAGCTTCCCAGGGCGTCGTCTATCTCCCACGGGTATACGAAGTAGTAGATCCAGTCGTAGGTTGAATCCTGGAGCACCGTGTATTCCGAGACCGCAAAGGCGGCAAGGTATGTAGACATCGGCTGAGGCTGCAGCCAGTGGTAGGATGCGGTGGCATCCGTGGAGTTTACCGTCTTCGAGACAAGGTCTCCGTTGGCAACTGCGTACAGGGTGTCCGGCACCGTCACGGTAAATTCGACCGAGGCCTTGTCCGAAGGATGGTCCCAGCACGGGAAGATAACCCTTCCCAGCGAAGGGGGAAGCGTGGATATGCCGACACCCATGTGGTAGAAGACATAGGACTGGAAATAGAACCCGCCGAACCCCCCCGGTCCCTCGTTCCAGGGTGTGCCGGAGTACTCGACCCTCACGGTGGCGGTGTCGCCGGGGTCCATGGGCGTAGCGAACTCGACCTCGAGTGAATCATCGTACTGAGTCCATGAGATCGGCCCCGTGCCGTCCCAGGTCACTCCTGTGACGGCCAGCTGCAGCAGGTCGAGCCTTATTCGATCCAGTCCGGCCATTTCCGGAGTGAACGTCACGAATGTGGTGCATTCCAGTATCTCCGTCTGCGGGAACACCTGGACCCTGACATCGTAGTGCATTACGTCGAAATCGTGTGCAGCATCAGAGTATCGGAGGATTCCTGTCCCGTATGGATCGAGGGGTCTGTCCATCGCTCTCATGTCAGGCCCGGGCAGAGGCGCCGCCAGCATTATCATCAGTAGAGGGAACATGGTGTCTCCTTACGATCCGTCTTTTCGGGAAAACCCGTCCGGCATGGTTATTACCAGTTCTTTTCCGAGAAGATCGAGTTTCCTATGAACTCCCTCAGCAGGCTTGTTATAGGCACGATGCTCTCATCTATCGTCCTCACGCAGTCAAGGATGTCCAGCAGCTTTACCGCCTTATGGTACGCCGGTGATTGCTCGGGAACCTTTTCCAGCAGCGGTTCTGCGTACTTCTTTAGAACAGGCAGCTCGTAGGGCAGGGAAGAGTTGAACATGGCGTCCGCGTCCTCCTGGAATGGGAAGATGTTTCTCCTCTCCCCTCTCTTGACCGAAGCCCATACCAGAATGGTCTCCTCTGCGCTGTACCCTCTCTGTGTACTGTCCCTTACCATTCTCCTGATCAATCGGCTGTCCGATGTGGACATTCTGGTCAGTCTGTCAATGTTGAGCTGTGTCAGGGCGGATGCGTAGATACGGAATTTCCTGTCAGGACCTATTCCGGGGGTCAGTGCATCGTTCAGCCCGTGTATTCCCTCCACTATCAGGAAGTCCATCGGGCCCAGCAATACTGGTACGACGTCGTCCCGCCTTATTCCATCACGGAAGTCGAACACCGGAGTAAGCACCTCCTCGCCTTCCAGAAGCCTTTCCAGGTGGCTGCCGAAAAGCACTGTGTCAATTGCCTCCAGGCACTCGAAATCCGGTTTGCCGTCCCTGTCCCTGGGAGTGTCCGACCTGTGCCTGAAGTAGTTGTCGACATTCAGCAGCCTGGCGCCGAACCCCCGTGCCACGAGGTATGTCCTCAGCAGCCTGGCGAATGTCGTCTTCCCGCTGGATGATGGTCCCGCAATGGTGACGATCCTTCTCTCAGGGAAATCCTCCTTCAGGTGCTGTACTATCTGGACCATCCTGTAGGTCTGGTAGAAGTGGCTCATTATCACCAGCTGCTTCCCGCCGTCCTCCTCGATCCTCATGTTCAGATGATCTATGTCCGGGACCCCCATCCTGGCGATATGCTTCTCCTCCATGTCGAACTCCCTGTTCAGCTTCCTCCTCGGAACCCAGGGTTCTATCTCCGGCCATGACGCCGAACCCGGAAATCTAAGTACGAAGTCCCTATCCAGCGGTTTCAACTCCCACTTCGTGAGCCAGGATGTGTCCGGGACCGAGGGACCCATGGCGAAGGCGCAACTGTCGAGCAGCCTGTTGCCCCTTATGGCCCTTCCCCCCGAGCTCCACTTCACAAGATCGAGGAATTCTTCCGGAAGGTGGCCGCAGTCATTCGGATCGTACTTGACCGTTGCTATCTCCAGCGACTCCTCCACGATCCTCTCAAGTTCCCGTGTCAACCTTCCCACGACTTCCTCAGAGGTCATCTGAGGCCTGTTCAAGAGTCTGCACCTGTATCCCAGCGAGATGGAGTGCTCCACCCACAGTGTGGATTCCGGGAACTGCCTCTTCACCGCCAGGTCCAGAGCCAGTATCAGTCCCCTCCTGTATATCTCCCTGCCCTCTCCGGAAGCAGACTCCACAGTACTCACGGAGGTTCCCGCGGGAATCCCGTCGGAAAGGGATATGATCCTGCCGTTGGAGAGCCTGTAGGCTATTGTCCTGCCTATGATGGTATCAGAATCCTGTTTCACTTGACCTCCAGGGTTTGCCGTATCCGCACCAGCAGCTGGACAAAGATAAACCCCGCCGCCCCGCTAGTAAAGCAAAGCGCACCGCCGTTTCCCTCAGGAGCAGGAATGAGAATGCGCATCCTCGCACAATGCACCATGATATGGCGGGTTACGCCTTGCATGCCGGTCGCCTCGATGCAGGCTCCGCCACACCGGGCAGGGGTCGTCCCCGGAATGAATTGTCGTATTATTCAACTAACTCCAGGCGCCGCGTTAAACATCGCGGACTTAAGCAAGGTACATGAGGGACTCCCGGGCTTCTACACTCGAACCTGAGACTCGAAATTAGTTTTAATACTATAATAAAATGATTCTATATGATGGTGGGAAGAACCCGCTGAATCTTCCCACCGTCATGCCCCCCGTAACGTATTATCAGGATCATCATTTCTTGCGATGGCGAGTTATGTCCTGTACCACTCCTGTATCCCTTACCATCGATGGAGGCCGGAGAAGCTTCGGAGGAATCATGTCGCTTTTTTTCGGCCAGTAACCTTTCTGCCTCCCCCCTGCCGAAGATGGGAGGCTGGTATGCCGGGATCGGCGACCGAGGGGAACGAAGTGAAAAAGCAGAGAATGGCGGGGAACAAATGAAAGAAGCTGGGCGTATCAGGGTGCAGGACGCACACCGCGCCTTACTTGACCCGAACGGGGCACTGAAGAATCTTACGGTCGACAAATGAACAGAATGATCGATTGAAATGGAAGAGATCCGTTAGAGAGATCGGAGAGGCAGGACATGACAACTGCGATATTCTCATTCCTGATGGCGCTCACTGCGACCCCGCCTCCGCTGCTGGAGGCCGAGGACGTGCTGGCCAGGGGAGCCACGGCCATGTACACCATAACCCTGGAAGAAGGTCTCGATTACTGGGTCCTGCTCTCCTGCGCCGAGGGAATGGACCTGGACGTCATAGTCGCATCGGACGAAATGGAATACGACCGGTTCATCCAGCTCCCTTACTTCGAGGATTACGTCTACGCCAGGGAATTCGCGATCTCCGAGGGCGCAACCGACGGCGGGGAGGATTTCGTGATCACTGCACCATATACCGGTACGGCCTACATTATCGTCCACGACATCGGAGAGACCGGCGGGGAATACGATCTCAGAGTATACTGAGCAGTCCGGGGATTATACCGTACTCTCCCTGAACCGAAGGGCGGGAGAGTTCCTATCCGCCCTCTTCCCTGTACCGGTATGGGTCCGGGGGGAGATAGCCGAGGTTTCCAGGACCAACGATCGCGGACACACCTATTTCAGGCTCTGCGAACCCTCTCCTGACGGTATGGGTCAGCCGCTTGCAGTGATAGACTGCGCCCTGTTCGCGGGAAACAGACCGGATATCGTTAGGGAATTCGCCAGGGAGGGACAGGTCTTCCAGCTGCAGGAGGGCATGACCGTAAGGGTCCAGGGCAGGGTATCCATCTGGGACAGGGGAGGCCGATACCAGCTCATAGTAGAGGACGTGGATCCAGCCTGGTCCATGGGAGAACAGGCCAGAAAGCTGCGCAGGCTGGTCGACCGGCTCAGGGAAGAGGGAGTGCTGGAGGCCAATTCACAGCTTCCCCTCTCCCCGGCCCCGCTACGCGTGGGTCTCATCACTTCCAGAGATTCAGCAGCAGCCCACGATTTCCTGGAAGGTCTGCGCGACAGCCGTTTTCCCTTCGAGGTATTCGTGTCCTACGCCTCGATGCAGGGGCAGGACACCGCCCCCAGCGTCATCAGGGCCTTCAACCGGCTCCTTGAGATCGGCGGACTCGATACCGTCGTCCTGACGAGAGGCGGCGGTTCTGCCACGGACCTGGCATGGTTCAACAACGAGCGGATAGCCGGCGTGATCTCGCAGGTCCCCTGGCCGGTGATAGCCGGTATCGGCCACGAGACTGATACCACACTGCCGGACTTCGTGTCCCATACAAGCGTGAAGACACCGACCCAGTGCGCCGAGTTCCTCGTGAACCGGGTTTCCGACTTCGCGGACAGCATCGAGTCGCTGGTCGTCATCCTCCAAAGGAGCGTGACAAGGCAGCTCTCCGGAGCAAGGGAGGTCCTTTCCGTGAACGCCGCGGCCCTTCTCCGCACCGGGGTGATGGTGTTCAGGCTCGAGAGAAGGAGGATCTCCGGCCTGTACGATATCCTGGCGAGGAATACTCTGGAAAAACTCCTTAGGTGCGGTTCCGTCCTCGAGGAACTGGTTCACAGGCTCTCCCGGCGGCAGGATGCCGGAGGTTTCGGCAGGCGTCGGAGGGAACTGCATGCTCTGCTCGCGCACCTGCTCTCTTCGGTCAGGCACAGGCTGGCCATGGCCTCTGCCAGGCTGGACGGGCTCAATGCCGCCCTGGAGGCTGGTGACCCGGCGAACCTCTACAGAAGGGGTTGGGCAACGGTCAGGAAGGAGAACGGGGAACTCCTGAGGTCCATAGGGAGTATCGAATTGGGAAACAGGATAGAAGTGACCCTCAGGGACGGGTCCCTTCGGGCCCGGACCGATAGGATCATTCCGGAAGGAAGCAGGGATGATAAATGTAAGCAGTGAGAAGAAGACCACTTATGAGGAGGATCTGGAAGAACTTACAAGACTGGTTGACAGGATAGGCGAAGAGGATTGCCCTGTAGACCAGCTCGAGGAAAGGGTCCGCCGCGCCGCCGATCTCATCAGGAGCCTCAGGGAGAGGCTCTCCGCAACGGAGACCACGGTGAGGGAAGTCCTTGGGGGACTGGAGGATCACGAAGAACGGGATCAGTAGAGTCCAAGAGAGATCAGTACCTTCTCAGCAACTATCGAAGGGTCCGGACCCTCCGGGTCGAAGAACACCTCAGATCCTTCCGACAGTGGCGCGAACCTGTCCATGTTGGCTTCCCTGAACAGCGCCTTCACAGGTACGGACAGGGCGGAAGCCACGTGCATCGGCCCGCCGTCAGCACTGATGAACACCCTGAGACCTGCAAGCCTTTCAAGAAGCCCCTCCATGGTCAGCCGGGGCATGATCGCGACAGGGAACCGCTGGCTCAGCCTCGAAGCCTTCCGCCGTTCATCATCGGTCCCCCAGTACATCTCCAGCATCGTCCTTCCGGAAAGCAGGGAGACGAGTTCCTCCATTCTGTCCTCAGGATAAGCCTTTTCTCCGCTGGCTCCCACATGCATTCCCACCGCGTCCCTCTTCCGGAAACTGCCGGGCGGCCTCAGTACCGGAGGGGACCATTCGGGCCAGCGGTCCCAGAGGCTTCCCAGGTGGTGCAGGGCCCTGCTCTCGTGCCATCGCAGAGAAGGTTCGGATACGGTCTCGGTATACCAGGCGGGTGAGTCACCCGCATCGGTGCTGATGGTGCACGATGCTCCCGCCAGCACAGCGGAAACCGCCCCGGAGAGTGAAAAGGAATGGGGGTGTGCGGCATCAATGGCGACATCGTAGTCCCGTCCCCTCAGATGCCCGATCAGTCTTATGAACCTCGATGGATCAAGGATCTGGCCCCTCTTGTCCACTCCGATGACGCGGTATCCCTGCAGTTCCAGGATACTCGAGAACCTGTCGCTTGCCAGGACTTCGATGTCCGCCTCGGGAAACCTCACGCGCAGACTTCGGAGCAGGGGTTCCATGAGCACGAGGTTGCCCAGCCTGCTGTCCGTCCTGATAACCAGTATTCGACGGGGTTCGGGAGGAATTATCCCATCCCCCGCGGACACCAGGGGTCCCAGGAGGGAAGCCGCCCTCCTTCCCCAGCGTTCAAGTCCCTTCACGACGCCGGTGGTCATCGATCCTCCACGGGTTCTCCGAAATGGGTCCAGCCGTCGGCTCGGGCTATTCTGACCTCGACGACGGAACCCGGCGGGAATTCGGTATCCTGGAGTACCACCATCCTGTTGCCGCCGGTCCTGGCTGCCTGCTGGCCCTCCCTCCTGGCGGGCCCAGTGACGAGGACCCGGACGGTCCGGCCGATCAGATCGCGGGACCTCTCCAGGGTTATCCTGCGCTGGATGTCCTGGAGCACCCCCAGCCTCCTCAGCCTCTCCTCCCCAGGGACACTTCCGTCCATTCCGCAGGCGGCGGTCCCGGACCTCTCGCTGTACCTGAAGAGAAAGGCGTAATCGTACCTGATCCTCTCCATCATATCCACCGTCATGGAGAAATCCTCCTCGGTCTCGCCCGGGAAGCCTGCGATCATATCCGTGGAGAGGACTATCCCCGGCATCGCTTCCCTCAGGGCCTCTATCTTCTCCAGGTACTGAGCGGCGGTGTAGCCCCGCCTCATTCTTCCCAGGACGGCGTCGCTGCCCGACTGCAGAGGAAGGTGCAGCTGGCGGCAGATATTCCCGTGTGCCGCCATGACCGAAACCGTATCGTCCACGAGATCCTTGGGATGGCTTGTGACGAACCTTATCCAGGTATCTCCCGCCGCTTCGGAAACCCTTTCCAGAAGCACGGGGAAACTGGTCTCCCCGTCTTTGTAGGAATTCACGTTCTGTCCCAGCAGCGTTATCTCTCTGTATCCTCTTTCCGAAAGGTCCCTCACCTCGGACACAACGGAGTCGGCTCTCCTGCTCCGCTCCCTTCCCCTGACATAGGGGACGATGCAGTAGGTGCAGAAGTTGTCGCATCCCCTCATGATAGTGACGAAGGCTCTGGGGAAGTCCCTTCTAACGGGCATGACACCCTCGTAGTCCTCCCTGCGGAATTCAACCATGCTGGTCCTGGCGGAACCCCTTATCAACCCGGGAAGCTGGAGGTAGCAGTCCGGGCCGACCACGAGGTCCAGGTCCGGAAACCTGTCCAGGAGTCCGCCACCGTGCTCCTGGGCAACGCATCCGCAGAGAACCAGCACCGGCCTGTGTCGGCTTCCTTTCCTCGAGATACCGCCGAGCTGCGCGGTGCGTCCCAGCACCCGTGTCTCCGCATGCTCGCGAACGGCACAGGACACTAGAAGGACAACGTCCGATCCCTCCGGTGCTTCTGCGGGAAGGAAGCCGTCGGCTTCCAGGATGCCGGCGATTATCTCGGAATCGTGGACGTTCATCTGGCATCCGTATGTATCTATGTAGTAGCGCATTGTGTCAGCCCGGAAGTACCAGTTCCATCGCCAGGCCGGCGAAGACCGGTATTCTGAAGTTGTCATCCAGAGGGAGGTAGAAGAGTTCTGAAAGCGTTGCCACCAGCGACCCCACGATGAGAGTGACGGGAGTGAACCTCCATCCGAACTCCGGCGACGCCCAGAGAGCAAAAAGACTTATTAGCAGGCAGGTGTTGAACGCGGCAAGGCTGCCTTCCAGCGTCCTCTGGCCCACCAGCCTGATTCTTCCGAAGTGCTTGCCCACCAGAGCGGCCGCACTGTCCCCCAGGCTGAGGTACATCAGCGACACCACCGCTATCTCCTCGCGGAACACCAGGATGGTGAAGGCGGCCGAGGCCACCAGGATGGTGGATGCGGTCATGCCGCCCTGCAGCTCGTTCTTTCGGAGCACCTTGCCGAAGAAACGCATCATGAAGCTCTTGAATGGCCTGTAACGGGCCTTCAGGAAATCCAGGGCTAGAAGCACCACCGCCAGGAGGGCAAGCGATCCCGATAGATAGAGCCTGCCGCTGACTGGATATGCGTTGTGAACGACTATGACGGCCATCGGAAAAACCGCGGACCCGATGTGTATGGTTTTCCTTATCGATTCCTCAAAATGCGGCATGGGAGCGCCTCACGCGTCCTGCGAGGAGATCAGAAACCGGCTCCGAGGGAAACTCTGTGAGTGGCATCGAGGTCCTGGTGGCCCAGATACGCATAGTCCAGTCCGACCGGATGGTCCATGAGGCGGAAACTGAGACCGAGGCCGGCCGTCATGTTGCCCTCGGAGGAGCCTATCCTTAGAGCTACGAGGTCCTTCACCAGGAATTCCGCACCTAAATGTGTGTCCAGGCTGACGCCGCTGAAATTGTACTGGGCGGAATACTCCCGGCCTTCGAAACGGAAGTCTCCATCGGCGGCGATGGTTGCTACAGTGGCGAACTTGCTGATAGGCCACTTCAGGGCAAGGCCCAGCTTGACGGTGGGCAGTACGCTCTCGCTGACGCCGTTGTTCCAGAAGAGATGGGTACCGGATATGTCCTGAAGGTTCACCCCGACGGAGAACGCGTCCGAAGGCTGGTACCTTGCTCCGATGTCGAGACCCAGACCGAAGGCGCTGTACCCCATCAGCCCTCTTCTTATGACCTTGGCGGATGCGCCTACTGAGAACTCCCCGCTCAGCATACGTGACCAGGAGAGGTAGAGGGCCCAGTCCACTGCGCTGTCGTAGGTTATCAGGCTCTCGTCGTAGACTATCTCCTCGCCGGGATCCCACTCGCCGTTGCCCTCGGTCCCGTCGGGATTGGAGACGGGATCCCAGTCATCGTCGCCTGCGTCCCCCGGAACGCCGGTGCCGTCCTCCCCGAAGACCCCGTCGGAGCCCGTGTCGTACCATGGAAGGCTGTTGGTGTTGGGGATGTCGCTTATGCCGGTCCTGAAGAGGCTGGCACCCAGCCCGGTCTCGCCGTCGGACCTCCCGTAACCCAGATAATCGTACTTGACCAGACCGCCGAAACGTTCAGAATGCATGAACTGCGCCTGCTGCCCCCGCAGGAGATGCAGGCCGGCGGGATTCCAGTATCCCGAAGAAACGTCGTCCACCACTGCGCAGAAGGCTCCGCCCATGCCCAGTCCCCTGGCTCCGGCGCCTACGGAGAGGAACTCTCCCGCGTACTTGGCCGCGCCTGACACTGATACAGCAAGCAGCAGCGCCAGCAAGTATATGATCTTCATGTTACCAGCCCGTTCATGGTATTACCCGGTGGATTCCATGTCGGAGGTGTACTTTACGATTGTCCTGCGACCATCCTCCGTGATCCTGGTGAAGAATAGACCTATTCCGTAGGATCCGTCGGAGAGTTCCTCCTCCCTTATGACCACTGCCCGGGCAGGTATCTCGGGGCTTCCGTCTATCCTCAGGACAAGGTTGACCCTGGTCAGTTCGCCGAGGCTCCTTGAACTCACGCAGTAGATCCCCGAAGCGCTGATGTTTATGGCGGTCGCCGGAAGCATCGGCATGTCCTTCGGGCTGACGCTCAGCTCGCAGTCGACACTGGCCCTGGAGAACAGTCTCTTCTCGGAGAGGGGGTTTTCGTGCACTGTCGATCTGCCTTTCGATGCCGCATTAACCTTCGATCAGGATAATGCCAATGCTACCCCTGAAGTTCCGGCGTGTCAATGTTCACCCCAGTCTGAAGGCACTCCGCGCCTTCTTCCGGCAGTGCTTTACTGAACGGCTCTATTCCGGTCCGCTCCCATTGGTTCCAGGCCAGTGAGCATACTTCCGATTCTGCGGCGGCAGGACAGCGGCACTTGCGGCCGGCGGATATTTTTCGATATTTCAGGTATTGTTCTGTTCACGGGGTGCTTCAGGACCTTCAGGAAGGTTGTCTGTAACAGGGTACGGTTCTACCGTCCAACCCTCGGTTCTTGTTCATGTCCTGGAGCGCAGTAAATAGTAGTTCTCAAACAGGAGGTGAAAATGAGCTACCTCAGCGGTATTTGGCTGGTCGTACTGGGTATCCTTGCGGCGCCGAACCTCATCATATCCAGGAAGCCCGAGGCGAAGGAGATCATCGCAAAGATGGTCCCCTACCAGGGCTGGTTCGGTGCTATATCCGCAGTCTATGGGGTCATCGACATAATCAGGTTCATCGGCCGGCTCGACTGGTTCGAGTACATTCCCGTCGGAATGATAACCTTCATCGCGGGCGCCGTGGTCACACTTGCCCTGGGTCTTCTTCTCGGCATAGGCGTGATCAAGTCCTTCGTGAGTTCCGACGAAGCCAAGGCCAAGATGGACGAGATGATAGCCAAGCTCGCTCCGAAGCAGGGAACCCTCGGGCTCCTGGGTATCATCATCGGTCTCTGGATCATAGTCTACCGTCTTCTGGACCTCGCTCTCTAGTTCTCAGGGACATGACACAGCCGGGAGCGGTCAACGACCGCTCCCGTTCTTTTTCGGGCCTTCTCGTGCAGCGGCTGCAGGGAGTGTATTGACAGACGGCGGCCATCGAGTAGCTTCAGTCTGATCACCGTCAAGAGCAATGAAGGGGGTGGAGAATGCCGATAACGCAGCAGCAGGGCGACTACATCAGGAAGCTCATCGCCAGCGGCGCGCGGAGCAGGGCGGTGCTTGTGCTCAAGAAGATGCACCCGGCGGACATCGCCGACCTTTTCGGTACGCTGACCCCACCCGAAGCAACCATCCTGGTGGAACTCCTCTTCACGCAGAAAATGGCGGACAAGGTCCTTCTTGAACTGCCGGAAGGCATACTCCTCGAGGTTCTCGGCCGCATGGAGGATTCCAGGGCGGCGGAAATGCTCTCCCTCCTTGAATCCAACGACGCTCTGCTCTTCCTTCAGGCCCTTCCGGAGGATCGCAGGGACGAGATACTCCAGCTCCTGCCCCCTGTCCGGAAGCACCGAATAGAGCAGCTGCTCATCTATCCCGAGGATTCCGCCGGATACGTGATGAGCGACAGTTTCATGTCCATCAGCACCGAACTCACGGCCCAGCAGGCGGTGGAGGTAATCAGGGAGCAGAGCGAGGACGTGGACGTACCCTTCTACGTCTACGTTACCGGCGAGACGGGCAGGCTCACCGGGGTCGTCCCCCTACGCAGGCTGGTCACCTGCCCGCCTGACACCCCCGTCAGGAGCCTGATGATGGCGGACCCATTCACGGTCAACGTGAATTCCGACCGCGAGGAAGCCGCCATTCTGGCCAGGAAGTACGACATCATGGCCATTCCGGTGGTGGACGACAACCACCGGCTGCTGGGGGTCATACCCGGCGACAGCCTGTTCGATGTAATGGAGGAGGAAGCCACCGAGGACATGTACAGGATGGCCGGCCTCTCGGAGGACGACAGGATATTCAGCCCGGTCTCCACCGCATTCCGCCAGCGATTCCCCTGGATATGGGTCAACCTGTTGACCGCCTTCGTGGCCTCGACTGTGGTCAGGGCCTTCCAGGGCACCATAGAGTCAGTGGCCACCCTTGTGGCCTTCATGCCCATAGTCGCCGGAATGAGCGGCAACACCGGGAACCAGTCCCTGATCGTCATCACCAGGGGCATAGCCCTTGGAGAGATGGAATTCTCCTCCAGCCTCAGGGCCATCTTCAAGGAGGCCAGGGTCGGTGTCCTGCTGGGCCTGGTGGCGGGAACGATTGCCGCGGGCGTTGCCCTTGTCTTCCCGGGGAACACCGATCCCCTGCTCCTGGGCCTGGTGATTTTCATGGCCATAGTCGGCAACATGGGTCTCGCCGGGCTCCTGGGCGCCGCCATACCGCTGGTGCTGAGGTCCCTGGGCAGGGATCCTGCGCTGGGCAGCAACATCCTTCTGACCGCATTCACGGATTCCCTGGGCTACCTTCTGCTCCTCGGCCTGGGAATGCTCGTGATACTGTAGTGATCCCCGCAACGATCCTTACCGGTGACGAGATCAGGAGAATCGAGGAAGCTACCCTTCCCGACCCCTTCATGTTACTCGGAATGCACCCCCTCGGACCGGAACACGGAAACCGGCTGGAGATCAGGGTCTTCTGTCCTCCCGCGGCGGGCATAGGGATAAGAGCGGAGGAGGGATCGCTGCTGGCCATGAAGAGGGTGACCGATTCCGGTCTCTTCGTCTGGGCTTCAAGAAATGCGGCGGACCCCTTCCCCTATACACTGGTAATAAGAACAGCGGATGGAGGCTGGGAGATGCCGGATCCCTACAGCTTCCTGCCACAGCTCGGCGAGCTGGACCTCCACCTCCTTGCAGAGGGGAACCACTACAGGCTCTACGAGAGACTCGGGGCAAGGTTGTGGACAGCGGGGAAAACACGGGGCGTGCTCTTCTCGGTATGGGCCCCCAACGCAGCCGCAGTGAGCGTGATCTCCAGCTTCAACGACTGGGACAGGCGGCGACACCCGATGAGGACCAGGGGCAGCTCCGGCGTATGGGAACTCTTCGTCCCCGGAGCGGCACCCGGAGACCTCTACAAGTATTCGATCCTCTCCACCGGGGGCTCACTGCTGGAGAAGTCCGACCCGCTGGGCCTCGCCATGGAGTTCAGGCCCAGGACCGCCTCCGTGGTCGCTGACATCGACTCCTTCCAGTGGACAGACCAGGAATGGATGGAGGCGAGGCGAGGAAGGGACCACCGCACCTCGCCCCTCTCCATATACGAGATGCACGCCGGCTCCTGGAGGGGCACTTCGGACTGGAGGGATTTCACATCCTGGGAGGAACTGGCGGACCAGCTCATTCCCTACCTCACGGAATCCGGTTTCACTCACGTGGAACTCATGCCCGTCATGGAGCATCCCTTCGACGGTTCATGGGGCTACCAGACGCTGGGTTACTTCGCGCCCACCAGCCGCCTCGGGTCCCCCCGGGACTTCCAGGGGTTCGTGGACAGGCTGCACGGGGCATCCATCGGTGTGATACTGGACTGGGCTCCGGCGCATTTTCCATCCGACCCGTCCGGTCTGGCGTATTTCGACGGCACCTGCCTGTACGAGCACCAGGACCCCAGGATGGGCCGGCATCCCGACTGGGATACCCTGGTCTTCAACTACGACCGCAGGGAGGTCAGGAACTTCCTTGTCGCCAGCGGCCTCTTCTGGCTGGACAGGTACCACATCGACGGCCTGCGGGTGGACGCGGTGGCATCCATGCTTTACCTCGACTACTCGAGGAACGAGGGTGAGTGGGTCCCCAACGTCCACGGCGGCAGGGAGAACCTTGGAGCCATCGAGTTCCTGAAGACTCTGAATTCCATCGCTTCCAGGGATTTCCCGGGAGCTATGACCATTGCCGAGGAGAGCACCTCATGGCCGGGAGTAACGGCACCCCTCGACAAGGGCGGGCTGGGCTTCACCTTCAAGTGGAACATGGGCTGGATGCACGATACTCTGAGTTTCTTCTCCAGGGAACCGGTGCACAGGAAGCACCACCTGGACGACCTGACCTTCTCGCTTCTCTACGCTTTCAGCGAGAGGTTCATACTTCCCTTCTCCCACGACGAGGTGGTGCACGGCAAGGCATCCCTCATCGGCAAGTGTCCCGGCGACCGGTGGCAGAAGTTCGCCAATCTCAGGCTGCTTCTCGCTTACCAGTGGTGCCATCCCGGCAAGCAGCTGTTATTCATGGGCTCAGAGTTCGGACAGTGGAGGGAATGGGACCACGACTCGGAACTGGACTGGGAGCTGCTCCGGTACGGTGAGCACTCGGGACTCAGACTCCTGGTGGGGGACCTCAACCGTCTGCTCGCGTCGGACCCGGTCTTCAGCGGCAGCGACTGCGACCCGTCGGGCTTCCGCTGGATAGACTTCAGCGACACCCTTTCCACGGTGGTCTCCTTCCTCAGGTTCTCATCCGGCGGCGATCATGCTGTGTGTGTGTTCAACATGACACCTGTCGTCAGGGAGGGTTACACCCTGGGCGTGCCCGGCCCGGGAAGCTATTCGGAGGTGCTGAACACCGACTCCGAGTCCTACGGGGGATCGGGCTCCGGGAACCTGGGCCGGGTGGACAGCAGGGAACAGGGAATGCACGGTCTCCCCTGCTCGGTCAGCCTTACCCTTCCCCCGCTGGCTGCCCTGGTTCTCAGACCGGAAAGGAGGTAGCCGAATGCCGGTTTCCGAAGGAGAGGACTTCGTTTTCACCGCGGAAATGACCTATACCGGCGCAGCGGGTACTGGCAGAGGCTGTCTGCTTGGAAGCCGGGACCTCATCCTCCAGCTTCCCGTCCGGACCTTCACGGGAAGCGAAAGGACCATGGGCACCAGGGACTGGTTCATCGAGGGCAGACCCGTGGTCGAGTACGTCAGGTCGCGACTGGAGGACCCGGCCATAGATGCTACGGGTCTGGACGGGCTCATGCGGGAACTGGCCTCCGCCGTCGAGGGAGCGGTACTGGTAGACCTATCCGTGGTCCGCCGCTTCAAAGTGAGGACCTCCCTCCTTTCAGGAGGCATCTACACAAGCCTCCGGGACAGCGGACCCGGCTGGAAGGGATTCCCTCTCAGGAAGGCGGACGCCGCCGGGTTCAGGGATTCCTACCGGGGCCATCCCGCCTCTGCGGGAGGCTGAATGAGACTGGACTACTCCATCGGACTTGTCAGAGCGGAACTCTATTTCAGGGGAGCCAGGACCCTGAAGGACAGGAGGTCCCACCTCCGCTCCCTCAGGGACAGGCTCGAGAACATGGGTTTCTCAGTGGCACAGACCGGTCCTCCCGACATTGTATCAAGGACCTGGCTGGTGGCTGTGACCGCATCGGGATCCAGGTCAATGGTAGGCAGGAACCTGGACAGGGCGCGGGAGCTGCTTGACCAGCCGGTCTGGGAACTGGTGTTCCTGAGCCTGGATATCATGGGAGACGGAGAGACACTTCCAGAATGGGAGACATCATGAGATCTCACAGGAAATATCTGTGGTTCGACACCCCTTCGCGGAGGGACTATATCAACATCACTCCCGACGTGGAAAGGGAACTCAGGGACAGCGGAATAAGGGAGGGGCTCTGTCTGGTCAACGCCATGCACATAACGGCCAGCGTCTACATAAACGACGACGAACCCGGGCTCCTTGCGGACTACGACCGCTGGCTGGAGGAACTTGCGCCGCACGAGCCTCTGTCCAGGTACAGGCACAACAATACGGGGGAGGACAACGGTGACGCTCACCTGAAGAGGCAGATCATGGGCAGGGAGGTGGTGGTTGCGGTCACCGACGGAAAGCTGGACCTTGGACCATGGGAACAGATCTTCTACGGCGAATTCGACGGGCGAAGGCGCAAGCGGGTGATGGTCAAGATAATCGGGGAATGAGCCGCACTGTGCGGCTCTGTTCCGTATGTAGCGTTTTCATGAAAGGACAGCGGCATGAGAGTTCCAACAGCATTGCTGGCGGCCATAGCACTGATCACCGCGGCTCCCGTAGCCGGGCAGGAATACTGGGAGTATCCCGCAACCATCAGTTCGACCGGATTGGGCACGGCATCTGCGGAGCCTGACGTGGCTTCCGTGACATTCGGTGTGAGCATCACCCGGTCGACCCCGGACGGTGCGGTGGACGAGGCCGGAAGGCTGATGGAATCCGCCATGGCAGCCGCCCGCAGTGAGGGGGTCAGGGGACAGGACATGCAGACCACCAGCTACAACCTCTGGGTGCAGGAGGTCTGGGACGACTACGATTACGCTTACACCGGCGAGATGGAATACGTCGTCACGCACTACGTCCAGGCAGAGGTCACTGACATCAATTCAGTGGGCGACGTACTGGCGGCAGTGGTGGAGGCCGGGGCCAACTCCATAACCGGAGTCTACTTCCATGTGGAAGACACCGCGGCTCTCTACGAGGAGGCCCGGGTACTTGCGGCCCGCAACGCCGTGGAGAAGGCGGAACAGCTCGCGGAAGCCTTCGGTGTCGAGCTGGGAGAGCTCCAGTCCATCAGCGAATGGACCAACAGCAACTACGGTTACGGTTACGACAGCGCCTACTACAACTACGGCGGAGGGGCAGGCTACACCGAATCCCCTCCCGTCACTCCCGGCGCCTACTCCATAACCGTCGAGGTATCCGCCACCTACGAAATAGTCCAGTAGCATGGTGCGGGGAACCCTCCTTCTGCTGGCCCTGCTCTCCGGCGGTACTCCCCGGGAGGCTCTCGAGAATACCTGGGCTGCCGTACAGGAGGGTTCCCCGCGCATCTTCCTCGGTTCTCTGACTCCTGAGACCTCCAGCTCCATCCTTGACAGCTGCAGTGTCTATCTGGACTTGCTCAGGTCGTACAGCCGTGAACGGCTGGGTGAGATCTTCGCCTCGCTCCGCATCGAGGCCGCCCCGGACGAAGTGCTTCGCTGGGACTCACTGGCCGTCCTGGAGATGATCATGTCCTCCCCCGGGCACCATGCCCTGGTCAACGATACGGATGTACTGGTGGACAGCGTGAGGACCATTGACAGCATGGCAGTGGTACACGTAACGGTGGTGCTGCCGGACGGCAGCCGGGAACCGGTGGTATTCCATACCGCCCTATCCCCTCTCGGCTGGCGCACAGGCGGACTGGAGCCCCTGATGGGAGAAATACTGGAGGCCGTGCTGGCCGAATAGGTCTTCTGCAGTTCATTCATCATCGCTGATTCCAGGGTGATGACAGACATGCCGCCTGTTCTTATATCTATGAAGGAGAATGCCCCCGGGACAGCGAGAAACCCGCAGGTTCCCGAAGAAGGAGGCATCATGCACGGGGAACGGGCGACCGGGAGTGCCAGGACTCTCAATGTGGCATCGGTGACGATGTCCTGTCACCAGGACCCGGCATCCAATCTCGAGAAGATATCCGCAACGGTACGGACCGTAATGGCGGAGCATCCCCACACGCAGCTGATGGTTTTCGGCGAGATGATACTCGGATGGTACGATCCCGCCGAGATGGCCGAGTATCACAGGGAGATCTCCATTCATGTCTCCCACGAAAGCCTGGGGATGATATCCGACCTGGCATCGGCCTACGGTGTTTACATCTCCCTCGGTTTTTCCGAGAACGACGGGGGTTACCTCTACGATTCCCAGGTGCTGTTCGACCGTAAGGGCAACCCCAGGACGCTGCACCGCAAGAGCATCCTCAGTGATGCGGAATTCGCCTGCGGCTACCATGCAGGCGACGAACCGTTCACCATGACAGGGATCATGGGCAGGAAGACGGCCATGGTCATCGGTTCGGACCTGGCCAGGTTCTCGACGGTGAGGAAACTGGCTCTGAAACGGCCGGAACTGATCATCCTGGCCCTTGCCGACGACTCCGACCCCGACATGCTGATGGCAGGATTCAACGCACGCCTCTACGATGCATGGATAGTGTCCGCCAACAGGTTCGGCCTGGAGGACGACCGCTTCTGGGACGGCCACGCAGCCATATCCGACCCCTGGGGGAGGCTCAGGGCGTCCTCATCCGGAAGGGGTTCCGTGCTCTACCACAGCATCCGTTTCCCGTCACGGAGCATTCCGGCGAGGTGTTCCAGGAAGCTGCTCACACGGCTCCCTCTCCCCTTCCTGCTCCTCTTCCGCTGGAAACGTATTCGAAGCTGGTTCTCCCCGTCCGGCTGAAAACCCACCAACGGCCGTTCCCGGGTCTCCATTCATTCGACCCCTTATATTCGGCCGGAAAGCTTAACGATCGGCCTACGGTACCATGCGGGAGGATCGAAATGGGCATCGATGCCGCCATGAGACGTCTCGAACTTGTCAGGAAAAGCGTGGACCTGGTCCTTGGCAGGTATACAGCCGAACGCGGCTGTCCCTGCGATTACAGGCAGTTCGTCTACTGGGCGGGAAAGAACCAGGGGCCCGGGTGGCATGACACCGTTCAGAACTTCCTGGTCAAAGCGACACTGGAACTCGACTGCTTCGAGAAGACCGATTGCCAGAGCGGGAAATGGGGATACGAAGGTTCCTGGTTCTGCCGCAACTGCGGCGCTCTGTGGAGCCATATCTCGCTGGAATGGCGCATGCTTGCCTTCCATGAGCGGCTTTTCCGGCTCGGCGAGGAGGATCCGGACAGCCTCTACGATGGCATGATCTCCATGGATGTTGCCGCCACCGTCGGTCATGAACCGAATGGTCTGAAGCGCCTTTCGCTGGAACAGTGGGTGGAATTCATGCTGGACAGGAATGACAGCCCGGAAAAATGGGACTGAACACCGCAGGGACCGGGACAGGGGACATTATCCTGCGGCACGCCGAGCCCGAGGACATTCCAGGGGTACGGAGTCTCTTCATGGAGTACCGGGAATTCCTCGAAGAAGACCTGGGCTTCCAGCACTTCCAGGAGGAGCTTGACTCCCTTCCCGGGGAATACGCACCTCCAGTAGGAGCCCTCCTTGTAGCCGGACATGGAGGCCGGACAGCCGGCTGCGTGGCCATGAGAAGGGTGGACGGGAAAACCTGCGAGATGAAGCGGCTTTTCGTAAGACCGGCCTTCAGGGGACACGGTATCGGCCGCGCCCTGGCGGAAGCCATCGTGAACGAGGCGAGAGCTGCGGGATACGCAACAATGGTCCTGGATACACTGGACAGGCTCCATGGTGCCATGAATCTGTACGAATCCATGGGATTCAGGCGCACAGGACCCTACTACATCAACCCCCTGGATGGAGTGGTCTACTGGAGAATGGACCTCTGAATCCCGAGTTACAATGAACCGGTGGAAAGTGACCTCATGGAAGACGATTTCGACTTACTGCTCAAGGACGAAGTATCCTCCCACGCACTCGCCTCCGACATAGCCGGCGGTCACTGTTTCGGACATGCCGGCAAGAGGATCCCAAAGGGTTCCAATATCCTGTACGGGCTCGGGAGCGGCAGCATCCTGAAGGTATTCCGCAGGGAGGAGCGGGATTTCAGGGACAACGAGGCCCTGTGCCTGGAAAGGCTTTCCGGAAGGCTGCGAGTTGATGTCCCGGAACTTCAGGCCACCGGCGAGCACGATGGCTACCCCTACCTGATCATGCGCAGGATGCTGGGGATCCCCCTGGATACAGTATACGACAGTATGGGCATCGCTGAACGGACCCTTGTGGCCGAAGCCGCGGGCGGACTGCTGAAGGAAATGCACTCGCTGCCGGTGAGCACTCTTGAAGGCTGTGTACCCGAATGGAGTACATTCATTGGATCGCAGAAGGACGACCTGGCGGATAACCATGCCGGATATGGACTTGAGCATTCCAGGATCGCCGAGGTCCTGGAGTTCGTGGATGACATGGAGCCGGTTGAGGAGTACCAGGAATTGGTTGTCTGCCATACCGAGATCATGCCGGATCACATGTTCATCTCCTCGGACAAGGGTTCTCCCCGCCTGACCGGTCTGATAGATTTCGAGCCCTCAATGCTGGCCGTCCCCCAGTACGAACTGTGCGCGGTGGGCCTCTTTCTGTCCGGTGGCGACCCCGACCTCTACGGTTCCCTCATCGATTCGCTGGAACCCAATTACGACCATTCCCCCTCCACCGTCATGAGAATGCTGCTGCTTCACAGGTACTCCAACATGAACCGTTTCATCGGCATGCTGCCGGAAAAACTCCGCGACGCCGACCTTATGACCATGGCGTACTTCTGGTTCGGTATCCGTTAAGTGCATTATAGAAGCATTAGCGAACTAACGGACTAAAAGGGCATCCCTCCCCCCTTCTCTCGCTGGAAAACCCTTCATACTGCCGGGATGACCGAACTTCTTCCATTCCGCGGAACCCCTGAAGGACCGTCTTCCAGGTGATCCACTCCGGCGCGCACTCTGCAGCGCCGTTGAACGCCGCGCCGTCTTCGAGTAAACTGTACGTGTTATGGAAACGATACTGTTGATTCTGAACGTTCTGCTGGTCCGCGCCCCGGTGATAACTGAAGTCGCATCTAACCCGCTCATCGAGACCTCCGGCGAATTCATCGAGATATTCAACCCCGACATCAATCCCGTGATCATAGAAGGATACTCGGTGACCGACGGCGACGCGCTGGACTTCCTCATTCCATGGGACGAGAGCCTTCACGGTACGTTCCCTCACGCCGGCATGGTCCTGGGTACCGACACCATTCCCGCCGAGGGCTTCGCCCTGCTCTTCGAACTGGACTACGCAGGTGACGGCTGTTACGACATCCCGCCTGGCACAGTCATACTGACCACCGGCGACCATGCCCTTTGCAACGGTCTCTCGGCCTCGTCGGACCCGGTCACTCTGTTCGATGCCGGCGGCACCGCTGACAGCAATGCGGTCAGCACATA
This sequence comes from Candidatus Aegiribacteria sp. MLS_C, assembly GCA_002030045.1. Classification (GTDB taxonomy): domain Bacteria; phylum Fermentibacterota; class Fermentibacteria; order Fermentibacterales; family JCC-6; genus Aegiribacteria. The sequence continues at coordinate 215,590 of LQBI01000024.1, forward strand.
CGGAACGCCCGTCCCTTCGGACATCTGGGAAGAGAGGGACGACGACGGTCTCGACGGAATACCCTTCGATCCCGGAGAGAACATTACCGTGGAGAGGTACCCCTGGAGTTCCCCCGACACGGAGGGGGCCTGGTTCGCCGGGCCCGAGGGGGGCACTCCCGGCGCCCATGCCCAGGCCCCTCCCGATACCCTGAACATCTCCTGCGACTCCCTGTGGACCGTCCCCGTGGACCCGCTGCCGGGCCAACCCTTCGAGATCCTCGCCCGATTCACCTGCTGGGGCAATGTTTCTCCGTCATCTGGAACCATCACCATCTTCCTGGATGCCGAAGGCGACTCGATACCCGACGCCGGGGAGACCCTGGCCCAGTACCCGGCCACCTCCCTTCAACCCGGTGCCTCCATGACTTTCAGCGCCTTCACATCCCTTGAGCAGGGGTGGTACCTTCCCTCCGCCCTGTCGGAAGTCCCGGAGGACGAATACCCGCAGGACGATTTCCGGTCCGTCCCGGTGGCGGTTGGAGGCGGAATAGACCCCGTGGTCACAGAAGTGATGTGCAATCCCCTGGACGAGGACAGGGGCGAATACATCGAGATACACTTCCCCGGACCCGGCATCTTCCCGCTGTGCGGGTGCCGGTTCACGGACGGCGACGCCGTGGACATCATCGTTCCCTGGGACCAGTTACCGCTGACGGACCCCGACGCGGTCTACTCGGAATACCTCCCCGGTGGCTTCTACGGCGTCGTCCTCGATCCAGAGTACGTCTCGGGCATGCAGGAATACGATCTGGCCGATTCAACCTACGTATTCACCGTGGGCAACACCACCATCGGCAACGGGCTCACGGGAAACGACCCGATAACGCTCTACGACTTCGAGGGGACCGCACAGGCCAACGTCATGTCCACCTACGGCACACCTCTCCTGAACGACGATCCTCTCATGTGCGACGACGACGGCCTCGACGGCATTCCCTTCGATCCCGGGGAATTCCACAGCGTGGAGAGGAAATCGCACGAGCTGCCGGATGAGGAGTACTGCTGGGCTGTTTCACCGGAGGGGGGAACACCGGGGGGCCCGGCAGTATTCTTCGATACTCTGGATGTTTCCGTCGATGCCATCCTGATAGAACCCGACACGCTCCAGCCCGGGCAGCCGGTGCAGATCTCGACGGTAGTGAGGAACACGGGCACGGCGACGGCCGCCGGGATCGAGCTGACCGTCTTTCTCGATTCCGACGCGGATTCCCTCCCGCAGCCGAACGAGATACTCCTGTCCCCGGTCATGGATTCACTTCTTCCCGGTCTCGAGGACACGATATCCGTCACGGTAACGGGACCGGAAGAGGGATACTACCTGGCGGCTGCAAGGGTCTATCTTCCCGGAGACTCGGATCCGGACAACGACTTCGCGAACAGGAGCTTCAGGACAGGGGACGGGGTCCCGGTGATAATCACCGAGGTGCTCTGCAACCCGGAGAACGAGGATACCGACGAATTCGTGGAGGTCCACTATCCCGGTCCCGGGGTGTTCGATGTCACCGGATGCTCCTTCACCGACGGCGACGCACTGGACTGGCTCCAGACATGGGACCAGGGACTCGGGACCATAAACGACCCCGAAGCGGTAATATCCCCCTACCTGCCCGCCGGCACATACGCGGTCATCCTCGACAGCGAGTACCCCCAGGGGACTCAGCCCTACGACCTCCCTTCCGGTACCCGCGTCCTCACCACCGGGAACACAACCCTGGGAGACGGACTCACGGGCACCGACCCGGTAACCCTGTACGGCCATGAGGGAACATCAATATCCAGCATCATGTCAACCTACGGCACTCCCCTTCTGAACGACGATCCTCTGCTCTGCGACGACGACGGTCTGGACGGAATACCCTTCGACCCGGGAGAGGGCCTCAGCGTCCACCGGATCGACCCCGCCCTTCCGGACGCGGAGGAGAACTGGTTCGCCCCCCCGACTGGGCCAACTCCCGGGGGGCCTCCCCCCTTCTTCCAGGAGGGAATGAACGCATGCGGGCTTCTCCTGGACTGCTTCCCGCCAATGGGCCATGGCGGAAAGGAAACGGATCTGATGGCAGAATTCGTCAACACAGGCACCGACACCATTCCTTCGGGAACGATGCAGGTACTCTTCTTCGCGGACATCGACCAGAGCGGCACGCCTGCCCAGGGGGAGCTGATAGACAGCTTCCTGTGCGGTGCTCTGGCACCCGGCGACAGCCTCGTCGCCGACTGCGGATGGACCGCTCCGGAAGGCACGGTGGAACTTATTTCGGTCTCCGCCTGCCCCGGCGATTCCTTCCCCCAGGACGACACCCTCCGCTGCACATGGAACCTGGCAGGGCCTGTCGTGGTGAACGAGATAATGTACGCTCCCGCTCCGGGGGAGCCGGAGTGGATAGAAATATTGAACAGGTCGGAGGTACCGGTGGAGATAACGGGATGGACCACCGAGGACTCAAAGGACCGGGTTGTCTTCTGCCAGGACAGCATGGTCCTGCAGCCGGATTCCTTCGCCCTTATAGTGCCGGACCCGGACGAGTTCCTGCAGTTCTGGCCCCAGGTAACCTGCCCCCTGCTCCAGCCGTCATCCTGGCCTGTGCTCAACAACACCACGCAGTCCGGAGAGGAATGGGCCGACATCATCATCATTCGTGACAGCCAGACGCAGTCAATAGACTACGTCCCCTACGACGACGACTGGGGCGCCTCCCAGGGCGCAAGCCTGGAGAGGATCGACCCTGACCAGCCGGGGTTCCCGGAAACCAACTGGACGGGGTGTTCGACGACGGCCACCCCTGGAGAGACAAACAGCTGCTCTGGAGGAGGGGAAGGGCCGGGGAGGTATCTCCACTACTTCCCCGACCCCTTCTCCCCCGACGGCGACGGCATGGACGACGTTCTGACAATAGAGATGCACTTCGGCCATTCCGAGAACGAGGTGACCCTGGAGGTATACAACGTGCAGGGCAGGCTCATTCTCAGGCTCCTCGACCGTGAAACCTGCGGCCCCTCCAGGACCGTTTTCTGGGACGGCACGGGAGAGGGCGGCTCCAGACTGCCCGTAGGAAGGTACATCATCTACCTCTCATCGAGAGCTGAAGACACCAGAGAATACCGCGAGGACTGCGGAGTTGTGGTCCTGGCCAGGCGCCTGTGAAATCCATCAAAGGATTCCCGAATACCGGAACGAAACTCCCCAATCGAAAAGGCTCCCATGGGCATCAATGATAACCTGAACCCCTTGTTATGCTGCTGCGGCATAACATCGAGAATTCCGGTGTTAACAAGCACAAGTGTATTGCCCTTGAACGTGTTATCGATATTGACTCGCATATATCAATGCTTTTATTCTCTGTCAGCATAACCGGGCAACGGTGTTAACTTAACACGCTGCCGCATAATCATTGTTATGAAGAACCAGTTTGATTCTACCGGAAAGGACCATTATGAAAAAACTCTACTATGGAGACAATCTGGATGTTCTCCGAAGAGAGATAGCTAGCAATTCTATTGATCTTATATACTTAGATCCACCTTTCAACTCTAAAAAATCCTACAATGTGTTATTCTCTGGACCTACCGGTGAAGCAAGAGCACAAATACAGGCGTTCGACGATACTTGGAAATGGACGCCAGAGACCGAGAGTATCTACATAGACATGCAAAACGGAAGCGTACCAGCAAGGGTTGCAGATGCGGCTCAAGCATTTCGCTCATTACTTGGTGAAAATGATGTTCTCGCATACTTAATAACAATGGCTCCAAGATTAGTTGAGCTGCATAGAGTACTAAAATCAGAAGGATCCCTCTTTCTACATTGTGATCCTGCAGCAAGCCACTATTTAAAAGTGCTACTGGATGCAGTATTTGGAGGGCGGCGATTCCGAAATGAAATCGTGTGGAAAAGAACTGGTGCCCATACAACCCCAAGAAGGTTCGAAACAATACATGATATATTGTTGTTTTATGCAAAGGGCGATAATGCATACTTTAATCCAATTAAAACACCTTACACTAAGGATCATGTTGATTCAAGATATACCGAAGACGAAAAAGGTAGGCTGAAATTCGTTACAGGCGGGAACATCCTTTCAGGACCTGGTGCTACAAACGGCGACTCGGGCCAACCATGGAAAGGTTTTGATCCATCAAGCAAGGGTCGGCACTGGGCAGTACCAGGTTATCTTGCAGAGCAGATGCCAGAGGGATTCTCTGAATTGTCGGTAAGAGAAAGACTGGATGCTCTCTATGATGCCGATCTAATTGAAATAAAGAAAGGAGCTGAATGGCCGCATCCGGTTAAATACCTTGCGGATGATGATGGTAAATTTCTATCAGATATCTGGGCATACCAACCAGGTACAGAAGGCGTACTATACGGTACAGACCAAGGAATTGACGCAGATGTGCAATGGATCGGTCCAACAGATCCAGAAGATCTTGGATATCAGACTCAGAAACCGGAAGGTCTCTTGGATAGGATTATTAGCTCAACATGCCCGCCTGAAGGGATTGTGCTTGATCCATTCTGTGGTTGTGGAACCACAATTGCTTCCGCACAAAGGCTTGGTCGGAATTGGATTGGGATTGATATCACCTACCTAGCTATTGATTTAATCGAGAAAAGACTCGTTGCCCAGTACGGTGATAACATATCCGATGAATACGAGATCTTTGGTATTCCGAGAGACATGGATGGAGCAATGACTCTCTTCAACTCAAATCCATTTGACTTTGAGAGATGGGCAGTTTCTATTGTAAATGGCCAGCCTAATGAAAAGCAAGTCGGTGATAGAGGTATAGATGGGATCGTGAGATTCCCACTTGATGTTGCTGGACGAAAGAGCGCGAAAGCAATTGTCTCTGTCAAAGGCGGAAAGTCACTCAACCCAGGAATGGTTAGAGATCTAATGGGTACAGTAGATGCAACACAACAAGCAGAGATAGGTATTCTAATCTGCTTAGAAAATCCCACAAAAGGTATGCTTGATGCTGCGGCAAGAGCTGGGGTCTACGAATGGCCCTTAACAAGAGAGCGTTATCCAAAGGCTCAAGTCATAACAATAGAAGAGTTACTAGATGGCAAAAGACCACATATGCCTCCAACATTGCTCCCATACATTAAGGCTCAGAAATTTGAAGATCCGAGTGGGCAGATGAAGTTGCTATAGGAATCATAACCACAGCGTGAACCAGACGCCTGTAAGAGTTCGGGGTAAATGCTAACGGCGCTGGTTACGCTGATTGTTATCTAGAAAGAAGACCATGAATCAACTGCCACAGATGCTTTGTCCCGAGTGCTTAAGACCCATGGAGAATAACGGAAGTACAGTAAAACCAACAGCAAAGTACAAAGACTGTATTCGAAAGTGTCAAGCCTGTGGTATTGGTTACTCGAATTCAGTAGCAAAACCTTCACTGATTTTCGAAGATCCTAGAAAGAACATTCCTGGTTTTGTGGACAGCTCAGATTTTCTCAAAATCCTGGAGAAATCCAATAACCGAAGGAATATCAGTAACAAGAAGTGCAAAGCGGGATTCTCAACATCAGAGGACGCAGTTACTTATACCTTCGTTAAATCCTTTTCTCAAGCTGATTCAATCGAGCGAATGATGAAAGTACTCGGACTTGAGATGAACAGCAACCATGTTGATTTGTTTCTATGGGGATGTCCTATTTCAAAAGGCACGGACATTACATTGATTAATAGGATGAATTCTTTGCTAAGTAATGAGTTTGCGGAGAGGGCAAATTCTCTCACAGAGCCAGACATTATTCTGAGCGTTGAGGGCTACGGTATTGTCATTATTGAAGTGAAGTTGCACAGTTCTAACGAAGTTAAAGCAACTGAAAAGTTAAGCAATTATCTGGATCGCAGCTTCTATACTAATGTAGCAAAGGCAAAGTCCTCTCAGCATTATGAGCTAGTTAGAAACTGGTCAATTGGTAACGCCTTATCCGAGGGTTGCAACTTCACACTTATCAATTTAGGCAAAGAATCATTGTTTACAGACCGAAATGCATCAAAGCTACAGCTGTTTAAGGAATCACTAAACTGTAATAAGAGGCGCCAGTTTGCTCAGGTATCCTGGGAAGAAATTCTGAACAGATTAGAAGAGAGGGATTCTCAGTTAAAAGAATATCTGAAGAGGAAAACAAAGTATAGATAACCACAGCATGAACCAGAAGCCTGCAAGGAAATGGGTAAGGTTAACGGCTCTGGTTACGCTGATTGTTGTGCGTATAAATGCTATAGACACTTAACGCTAGTGGAGGAAGAATGTCAGATGAAATGAAGGGGAAAGTGGCGCTGATTACCGGTGGTAGTTCTGGAATCGGTAAAGCAGCTGCCTTTGCGTTTGCCAACGAGGGAGCACAGGTAGTAATCGCCAGCAGATCAGAGGATACTGGAGAGAAAGCTGCCAGCGATATAAGACAATCCGGTGGAAATGCGAAATGGATTAGGGCAGACGTAACGCAGGAAGACCAAGTTAAGACATTGGTAACACTGATATTAGAGGAGTATGGCAGGCTTGATTATGCCTTCAATAACGCAGGATCAGGTGGAAAAGGCGGTTGGACTACTGAGATAGAGGAAGAGGACTGGGATAAGACAATATCAGGCTTTCTGAAGAGTGTATGGCTGTGCATGAAACACGAACTACCAGCAATGCTTGATAACGGACAAGGTTCGATAGTGAATAATTCATCTGTAGACGGTAAACGAGGTTTCCGTTGGGACCCCGTTTACTCAGCTGCGAAGCATGGAGTGATTGGGTTAACAAAATCATCTGCATTGCAGTATGCCCAGCAAGGAATCCGTATTAACGCAATCTGCCCTGGATGGATAATAACCCCTCCAGTTGAGAAGATACTAGAGCATAATCCCGAAGCAGGGAATGGTATGCTTCTTCACCAGCCAATTGGAAGATTCGGTAAACCTGAGGAAGTAGCTCAGGCAGTTGTCTGGCTGTGTTCAGACAAGTCATCATTGATTACAGGCACAGTGCTTCCAATTGATGGAGGCTATCTAGCGATATAAACCGCACGGCAACAGAATGCAGCAGAACAGCGTTTGGGAGTTTAACCTGGGTTTTTGCAGTCTGCTGATTCAGAGCGTTCAATAGAAAAGATAGAAGTCATATCAAACCGGACAGAGATTATCAAGGTAGATAATCATCATTTTAATGATGATATTACAGTCGGTCTTTTCGACAATTTGCAATCCTTAAGCGAATCTCCGAAAATCAGGTATTCTAATGCTTTGCTGATGCATCAAAAGCAGACTAACCAATTCCGACTAATTGGGTACATTGTCCGAATATAGAAATAATAAAATAATTCACACACTCATGTAACTTGTTATTAAATTTTTAAAAGGTTATCATTGTAGTATGTGTGAAGAGTTAATTCTTTCACTGTGAAATCAATCTGGGCTATGAAACAAGTCTAACTAACATCGTGTTACATCCTGTCAATAAGTTTACTTCTTTCGAGCTTATGATATTCGGAAGGAGAAAGTCATGTGTTCACGGGTTATTTTCCTTGCTACTTATCTGGTTATGTTCGCGCCCTTTGAAGTTTACGCAGGTACCGCAACCCAGACTGACTGGTCCGGCGGTGACGGAATCTTCGGACCGGTTATAGACTGGGGCAATGAGTTCTATTCTGATACAGACATTGAATGCTACAACAGTCCTTTCAATATTGTTCTCCAGAAAACAATGGCTCTGACTCCTCTGGAACATACCGTTTGCGGGGATTTCGTTATGCCTGCGGGAGTGTACTCTGCTGATGTCAACGGAGACGGCTATATGGATGTTCTCGGAGTATCCGTTGCTGCTAGTAATATTACCTGGTGGGAGAATCTGGATAGCTCGGGCACAAGCTGGGCTGAACACATTGTTGATGGAGATTTCGATGGTGCCCGATCAGTGTATTCCGCTGATGTCAACGGAGACGGCTATATGGACGTCCTCGGAGCAGGCTGGACAGCCAACGACATCACCTGGTGGGAGAGTATTGACGGCTCGGGAACAAGCTGGACGGAACACATCGTAGATGGGGAATTCCATACCGCCGCCTCAGTGTATTCCGCTGATGTCAACGGAGACGGTTACATGGATGTCCTTGGAGCATCTTACAATGGCTCTTTGATCTCTTGGTGGGAGAATCTGGACGGTTCGGGTACCAGTTGGACGGAACATATTGTTGATGGGGCTATCAACAGTGCTATTTCAGTATGTGCTGCAGATGTCAACGGAGACGGCTACATGGATGTTCTCGGAGTTTCTCAAAATTCATCCTATGTTGCCTGGTGGGAGAATGTGGACGGCTCGGGCACAAGCTGGGCTGAACATACAGTTGACGCGTCTTTCGGGGGTGCCTATTGGGTATCCTTCGCGGATGTCAACGGGGACAGTTACATGGATGTTCTGGGAGCTGCCGCTGATGATGACGAAATCACCTGGTGGGAGAACGTTGACGGCTCGGGCACAAGCTGGATGGAACATATCGTAGATGATAATTTTGATTATGCCTCATCAGTATACTCCGTGGATGTCAACAGAGACGGCTACATGGATGTCCTGGGCTCAGCTCAATATGCCAACGACATCACCTGGTGGGAGAACACTGACGGCTCGGGCACTAGCTGGACGGAACATACCGTAGATGGTGACTTCGGTGGTCCTTTCTCAGTGTTTTCCGCTGATATCAACGGAGACGGCTGGCTGGATGTCCTCGGAGCTGCATATCTTGATAACGACATAACCTGGTGGGATCTGACCGAATATCTCCCTGATGGTTCGCTTGAATCCAGCGTGCTAAATGTACAGGAAAGCCCAGACTGGCAGACAATTGACTGGACCTGTACCGAGCCTGCCGGGACAAGTGTTGCTGTGCAGGTGAGGGCTTCGAACAATTCTTCCAGCATGGGAGCCTGGTCGGATACACTTACAGCTCCCTGTACCCTGGAAGGAATCCTGTCCGACGAAGACAACTATTTCCAGTACAGACTCATACTGAGCACCACCGATTCGTTTCTTTCTCCCGTGCTTCACGATGTAGCTGTAGGCTGGGAGCCGTTCACCGGAACGCATGAAGGATCCCGGGTAGAGGTTTCCACATACTCTCTATACGGCGCGCAGCCAAATCCGGCACTGGGTCATGCAACGCTGGTCTTTTCGCTGCCTGTTGATTCAAAAGCTGAACTGACAGTATACGACCTGACCGGGCGAGTGGTTTACTCCATTAATGGTGTGTACAGTACAGGCGTGCACGAGGTGATACTCGAAGGTCTTGCAAGTGGTGTGTACATGGCCCTTATGACCTCGGAAGAATTTGTGGCAACGCTCCAATTCGTTGTGATCGATTAGCACCGGCGATCCCGTAGAGTTCAACGAGCTTCACACTCTTCTGGCCTCAACTGCCAACTGGGAAAGCTTGTTAGCATTTTAAACGCAATGAAGTGAAGCTATAGAACATTTGCAGTATGCACATCTGGAGTATTACTTTGCGGATAAAATTGAACAAGCAAATGCAGCAGAACTGCGTCAGAACTATTGAAACTCAGGTTTTTGCAGTCTGCTGATTTAAGCGTTCAGTCGACCGCAGTCGGAAAAGAAATAAACGGAAAATGAATATGAAAACGCTGCAGGAAAAGATAAACAAGTATGCGGAAAGCGGTCGACTGAATGGGCCGCGTATTACCACACGCTAGTTCATCCGCCTGCGGCGTCTGAACAAGCGTATGCAGCAGTCATTGAATCCGAACAAAATGAAAGCAAGGCTTATACCTCCGCCGCCGGGAAACTCATCCCGGCTCAATTGCTGATCTTTTGCTTGTGGATCCATGTTTTTCTAGTCGTTGAATGATCTAGGCTTTCTCGTTCTTTTCGTAGTGAACCCGTGCGTCTCGCAGAAGATGTACACAATGGGTATTAAGGCTTTCTCCATGGCGCAGGGCGTCTATGGTAAGTTCTTTGTGTAGATCCTTGCCGACTCGAAGAACAAACTTGCCCGAGTAATCTTTGCCAGCGGTTTCAGCAGGAAGGGTTGCACCGTCTTGCCCGTATATCTCGATCCACTCTTCTACTACCTGGCAGAGTTCGCGATATACCTTAGCTTCATCGTCTCCATGAACACCTCCAAGCATAAGCCCGGGACATGTGCCGATGTAGCAATGATCTTCTTCCGACCACTCGACAATCTTGAGATATCGGTCACTCGTTTTCATTCCATCACCTCGCGGATTGCTTTCTCTACCTCGCGCTCCTGATACTTCTTTGCGTCCTGCGAAAGGTAACCGCTTATTGTTATCTTCGCTCCCTTGGGGTGAGTGAAGTTTCGATGGCTACCTTTTCCGCCGCGGTTTATAAAACCCGCATTCTTCAGGTCGCGAATCAACTCTCTTACTTTCCTCGGCATATCTATATAGTACTACAATGATACTACAAATGTCAATGGATCAGCCTAAGACAGAGCTGTATTCAGCAATCATCAGATCCTTTGGCAATACAACCCCTGCGAAGATTACAGGCATAAACGAGTATACCGAACAGAACCGAACATACCGAACCAATCCAAGCATATCCGCCCGCGAAAGTGTTCATCCAGAGATATTGTGTATTGAAATCGGGCTGATTATCATCAATCCAACTGGCTGGGAGTATAACCAGATCCCGAACACAACAACAAAATGCAGTAGAACTGCGCAGCGGTGCCTGAAGGTTATGCTTTTGCAGTCTACTGATTTTGAGTGTTAAAAAGCCAAGTAATTTGCCAATCATTGTAGGGGCTATTTTGTTCCTGATTGGTTTTATTATCGTATTACTAAACTATATCGTAGGAGGGTAACAAATGGAATCGATACAAGAGGTGCATCTGTTCATTGAAGGTGGTGGAGATCAGAGACTTGTTAATGAGATTATTCAAGCACTACACCCTGAATTTCTTAGGATACCTGGCCTGAGAATACACAAGCATGATGTTGCAAATTGGCCAGAGGAGCCTTTTGTCTATGCAGCAATCAGTTTGAAGACACAACACGGAATCAAGTTGACGACATCCAATTGCCTCACACAAGATGGATCAGCGTACGGAAAGAAATTGTACCTGATTATGGTCAGATAGTAGGTTGCCATAACCAGGGACAACCCTGCCTTACACTCGGTCGGGAACTCCGCTGCGCTCCTTTCCCGCCGGTGAAGGCAACATTAAGTAGAAGAATATGGATGAAGGAACAAAATACAGAGTGATTACTCAAGGTTTGGCACAAAGTCACAGAGATATGTGACCAGAATCGGGAAGAGGTCTTCATGACGATGATTATACCTGAACTCCTGTTCCTTCAGGTAGAGCGGGAAATTTTTGTGTGAGACACCATGATGCTTTATAAGACGCTCCTTGGCAAAACTCCAGAACCCTTCGAGACCGTTGATGTAGACACGCCCCCGGGAGAACTCCTTTCCGTGGTCAACCTTGAGATGCCTGTAACCGCAGAACATCAGGCTGTCATATATCTGGAAGCGATCGTTGTATACAATGCTTCCCCGGCGGACCTTCTTCAAAGTCAGACCGAGCACGGTCTCGGCCCTGACAGCAGGCTCCGTTCTGCTCACAGTCCTCGCGGAATTCGTATTCGAACTGTTCCAGAGCATCATCGTTGGAATCGTGGCTTATCCTGCCGAAACCCAGTGCACCCTCTGCTAACACGACGAAGTCTTCGCCCCAGTGGTGGAGTATGGGAACTGTCCGGAGGTGCTTGGGCGCCTCCGGTCTCCACCTCACCTGCTGAAGACAGGACTATCGCAGATGATAGAAGAAGAACAACAACCGGTCGCTTCATTTCCATTGAGGACTCCTCGACGGTCGACCGTCATGCTGACAGATGCTGACCTCCCCTTTGGGAATGGCCCGTTCAGGCTTCCCCGATCCGCAATCCGGAATTTATTGAGCACCCGCGGGATTGCCATCTTTCCCGGCGACTCAGCTCCTTTGCCGAATGATAACCGAGCGGTTTCGACCGGTCAGAGAGAAGTGGACCGTCAAGGCGCACACAGTGATCCTGCCGCATCGCGCCGGAGGCCGGTGAGGTATGTGCGGTTATCGTATTGTCCGGGGCTTCTGCCACCGCCCCGACCGGATGCACCCGCAGGACGGATTCCGGGAAATACCCGTTAGAAACTGCTCAGGGCTATGCTGAGCCAGAGGGGCAGCGTCAGGAGGGCTGCGAGGTGGACCGCCAGCTGCAGCCCTGAGACCAGTTTCCACCTGCCTCCGTACCTTCTCGCGACAAGCGCGTGGTTCGTGGCGGGAGGAGCCGCGGCGACCAGTACCAGGATCGTGGCAGCAAGCGGTTCTACCGGAAGGTTCCTCAGCACCGCATACACCGCCAGGGGGACCGCGATGAGCCTTATCAGGACAAGTGGTACCGTGTACCTGGAGGGTATCCCGCGAATGCTCCCGGCTCCAGCGATCATGCCGCCCAGTATGATCATTGCCATGGGCGAGAGCATTCGGCTCACGAACTCCAGTACGGACATGATCGTCTCAACGGGAGCCATGCCTCCCTGGATCCCCCTCGCCGATTCACGCACCCCCGGTATGAAACTGATGAGGATACCAGCGAAGAACGAGACTATGGGGGGATTGAATATCCGTTTCAGCCTCTCTGCCGCGGTCAGGTCGGCTGACCTTCCGAGCAGCTTCACACCCGCGGTCCACATTATCGCGATGGACGGTAGTGAGACCATTGAGATGTACATGACGGCCTGATCGTGCATGTGCCCTGGAGTCACGGCCAGGATGACGGGCAGCGGTAGATAGAGACTGTTGGATATCATCATCATGGCCACCACCGACCGGTCGGCCTGCGGGTCTCCTCCGGGCAGGATCCTGTAGAGCATCGTCCCCGCCGCCCAGGAGAGGACTATCCAGGCGGTGGAGAAGAGAACGAGCACGAGCCCCTCCTCCAGTATCTCCAGTGAGAAGGATCGGGCCATGGCCAGCACGAAGGTGCAGGGGATCACCACGTCGATCAGGAACCTCACCAGATCCGAGAGGGTGTCTTCACGGATCCATTTCCGCCGGACCATCAGGAACCCCAGCAGCACCAGGAGCGCCATCTGCCCTATCACGTCGATTGATGTGTACAGACCCTGAAGGAATGATTCCGACATCTTACACCCGTTCAGCTTTGTTCATTTGGCCTGAACTCTCCCTGTAAGGAACTCCGGGTTTCTCGCCGGGATACCGGTGGATCCGACATTGCCCTCCTCCAGGACGCCGTTCCATACGCGATCCGGCAATGACCGGCTGATGGCATCACCACCTCGGCCGCACTGAAGAGAAATGCCTTCGGAAGCGACGCTGGTCCTGAGGACCAGTGCATACTAACAGGGTAGCGGCGTCAAGACCAGCGGCGACCTGACCTGTTGAGCCGTGACCTTCCAGGCTCCTTCCTGTTCGAAGTAATCTGGATAGCCTAATCAAGGGGTTGGATTCCGGGAATTCTAATTGTCGCCAAGCGGGAGTATTAAGTGTCGCTGATCACTTGTCATCCAGCAAAGGGCCAGCATATATCTGGAAGAAGGTGTTAAGGACCAGGTAGCGCTAACGACTGGACTAACCTGATACAGCCGCTCCGGGACGGGTCTCGGTAATGCCTGTGCAGGTTATTCGGAGCGTCAGGCGGATTGAGAAGAAGAATGACTGCACAGCAATGGATCATACTGGGAATCCTTACCGTAACGATGGCCTTGTTCATCTGGAATCGCTGGCGGTACGATGTAGTGTCGCTGATGGCACTGCTGGTGGTCACTGTTACTGGAATCGTTCCGCCCGATGAGGTTTTTTCGGGGTTTGGCCATCCGGCGGTTATCACCGTTGTGGCGGTGCTTGTGGTGAGCAAGGCGCTGTTCAATGCCGGCGTGATTGATCTGATCGCGCGTCAACTGGGACGGGTCGGCGACCGGCCGACGGTTCAGGTGGCGGCCCTGACGGGACTGGTGACGGTGTTTTCGGGGTTTATGAACAATGTCGGGGCGCTTGCGCTGCTGATGCCGGTGGCGACCTGGATGTCGCGCAATAGCGGTCGCTCACCGTCGCTGCTGCTGATGCCGCTGGCCTTCGGGTCGCTCTTGGGCGGGATGCTGACACTGATCGGGACACCGCCCAATATGATTATCGCTGCGTATCGAGCCAATGTTGCCGAGACGCAGTTCGGGATGTTCGATTTTTTGCCGGTTGGCGTCAGCGTCGCCTTTGTCGGGGTGGTCTTCATCGCGCTGGTCGGCTGGCGGCTGATTCCCAAAAAACAGGATAGTGTCGCATCCGGGGAGCTGTTTGAGGTCAGCGAATATATCAGCGAGTTGCGCGTTCCCGAAGAATCCAAGTTTGTCGGGTTTCCGCTGCACGATCTGCTCTCGGTGATGCCGAACAAGGAGGATATTACGATTGTCGGTCTGGTGCGTAACGACAAGCGTTTTTTGGCGCCGTCGATGTATCGCGTCCTCAGAGCCGACGACATCCTGATGGTCGAGACTGATTCGGACAGCCTCAAGAATTTGATCGACGACGGCGGGCTGGAGTTCATCGAGGGCGACAAGAACGATGAAAAAGACGAAGAAGGGGAAGAAGAAGAAGAGGACGAAAAAGAAAAACCCGACAAGTCGATTGAATCCGACGACGTCAGTGTTCTCGAGGCCATTGTCGCACCCGAATCGCTGCTGATCGGGAAGACCGCCTCCAGTCTGTTACTGCGTGAACGTTACGGGGTCAACGTCATCGCCGTCGCCCGTCGCGGAAAGCGTCTTCAGGAACGACTGGGGCGCATTCGATTCCAGGTCGCAGACATACTGCTGCTTCAGGGCGGGGCCAATTCGCTGCCGTCCACGTTATCGGAGTTGGGCTGTTTGCCCCTGGCCGAGCGCGGACTGCGCATCGGAAAGCCGCGCAAGGTGCTGCTGCCGGTCGGCATTTTCGCGGTTGCGATGACGCTGGTGGCGATAAATGTGCTGCCCGCCCAGATCTCCCTGACCTGTGCGGCGGTGGTGATGATCGTTGCCGGGCTGCTGTCGCCGACCGACGCGTACAAAAGTATTGACTGGCCGGTGGTGGTGCTGCTGGGGGCGATGATTCCCATCGGTAACGCCTTTGAAACCACCGGCAGCGCGGACTTGATCGCCAGTCAGCTGCACGGCATCGCACAGGCCGCCACGCCGGCGGCGATGCTGGCGATCCTGATGGTAGGAACGATGCTGTTGAGCAATATTGTCAACAATGCAGCGGCGGCTATTCTGATGGCACCGATTGCCGCCGGCCTGTCCCACGCCATCGGCGCCAATGCAGACCCGTTTTTGATGTGTGTGGCGGTCGGCGCTTCCTGTGCGTTTCTGACGCCCATCGGCCACCAGTCCAACGCGATGGTCATGGCGCCGGGCGGGTACAGGTTCAGCGACTACTGGCGAATGGGTCTGCCCGTCTCCGTTCTGGTGGTGGTCGTGGGTGTCCCGACGATTCTTCTGTTCTGGCCCTTATAGCCGTGTGTCTGTTGAACAATGATTCAGAAGGACCGCCCGATAGCAGCATGAAGCGGACGGCGCCAGGCGCCGCCGCTGATGCTGAGCGTTGACGAGATGGAAACGGCGGGTCAGGTCCGAATCAGTGTGAGATTCATGAGCCTTTTCCGGAACGGGATCGGGGACATCCTCGGATGATGTCTTCGATTCCATCCAGTCCCAGTACTCCTCCATATCGAAGTATTCTCTGCCTTCCGTCCAAGCAACGTCCTGTTCGACCAGCAGCGCTCCGATAAACCCGAACGCCGATGCCTGATTGGGAAAAATCCTGATTGCTCTCTCCCTCCTGCGGATCTCCTGGTTCAATCTCTCAATTGAATTAGTCGTTCTGAGTCTCTTGCGGTACTTCTCCGGAAGAGCCATGACCGCAGGAGCATCATCAAGGCGCTCTTCGAGTTTCGATACAGCCTTCGGCGCTGTTATTCCAAACCTGTCGAAAACATCACCGGCAAGCTCCCTGGCCGTCTCCTCGTCCGGAGCATCGAAGACAGGGCGTATCCTGTTCTTGAGCTCCTTCTTACGACGCTTGGGCGCGCTGTCCAGAATGTTCTTCATCAGGTGTGTCTGACAAGCCGCCAGCTGCTTCCGGGCAGCTGACTCCTTATGGCTTTTACAAGGCCTGCGTGGTTGTCTGACACAACAGGGTCCGCTCCGCTGAGACTTCTGCCGACAAGCCACCTCAGGAACTCCTCCCAGGATACCTCGCTCTTCGGGAACTCCATCCCCCGCATCTCCTCAACGACCTCCTCACCCTGAGGGTGCTTACCCCGTTGATCACCATCTCGATAATGGCCAGCAGGAAGGCCTGCTCGCTGCGCTGAAGCCTGCAGAACGTCTCCGTATCGAACTGGCCGTCACGAAGCCGTGGCACCTGCAGCTCCAGCCTGCCGAACCCGGTCTTGATAAACCTCGACCGGTAACCACTCCTGTAGGCCGTTAGGCTCTCAGAACGCTTGTGCTTCACAGCCCCGACCTGTTAAGCCGCCTGCTGGTCAAGGACCTGATTGGCCACCTTCTCCATCAGCCGGCCGACTCCTTCGTCGGAACTGAACAGGCCTTGCACATCTTCCGAATCAAGTGTAATGTTGTATTGGGTCATCGGACATCCCTTCCTAGTTGGTAGAACAAAGTAGGAGCAATAAGGGATTAGGGTGACCCATTCCTCCTTCCTGGGCAACCCCGGGGAAAGTGCACACCATATCGGATACAACCTTGGCGGCATCATTCTTCATGATTTTCAATGCATTGTTCTCAAAACAATGAAGGGGTCTGACAACCGCATCGACTCGGACAGGCAATTCCGCTGCGCTCCATTTCCAGACGGTTATGCGAAGCGTTGTCTTCAGAAAGGAATACTAGCATATAGCGTTATGCGTTATCGCACGTACTCATGATACGCAGCTTCAAGTGCCGGGAAACCGAACAACTATTCAATCGGGAAAGACCTGTCAGAGGAACTTGTCCCTGAGCTTCTCCAGCATGTCGGCTGTCATCGAGTCCAGGTCCCATTCAGGCTTCCAGCCCCACTCTTCGCGTGCGGCGCTGTCGTCCACGCTCATGGGCCAGGTGTCGGCGATGGCCTGGCGGTAGTCCGGCTCGTAATCCACGCTGAAACCGGGTATGTGCTTCCTTATGCTGCCGGCTATGTCGCCTGCGGTTACCGACAGGGCTCCAACGTTGAAGTCGCTGTGGTGAACCAGTGAGCCGAAATCCGCCTCTGCAAGGTCCAGGGTGGCCTTGATGCAGTCGGGCATGTACATCATGGGGAGCATGGTGTCTTCCCTGACGAAACAGGTGTAGCGTCCCTCCTGGACCGCCTTGTAGTAGATGTCCACCGCGTAGTCAGTGGTGCCTCCGCCGGGAAGCGTCTCCGAGGAGATGATGCCGGGGTACCGGAGCCCTCTGACGTCGAGGCCGTACTTCCTGACGTAGTAGTCGCAGACCAGCTCCCCGGATACCTTGGTTACCCCGTACATGGTCTTGGGGCGGAGCACGGTCTCCTGCGGAGTATCCTTCCTGGGTGTCTCCGGTCCGAAGGCTGCTATCGAACTGGGTATTATGACCCTGCTTATTTCGTGCTTCCGGGCGGCTTCCAGAACGTTGATGGTACCGTCCATGTTGACCTTCCAGCAGAGCTGGGGGTTCTGCTCACCGGTGGCGGAGAGTATCGCGGCCATGTGGAATACGGCGTCGATGTCCAGTTCGATGACGGTTTTCTCCACCGCATCGGCGTCCGTGACATCCAGCAGTGTCCAGGGCCCCCCCTCCATCACAGTGCTGTCCTTAACCGTCTTGATGTCGGAAGCTATAACGTTGTCCCTGCCGTAGCGGTCTCGGAGTTCAGCAGTCAGTTCCGAGCCTATCTGGCCCAGGGCGCCGGTAACCAGTATCCTCTTGAAGTCCTTGGTCATGGCTGGCCTTTCGGGGAAGCTATTGTCAGTTTTCCATCAGCCTGGAAATTACCAAATCGGAAAGCCCGCTGCAAGGTGTCAGCGGTGTATCGGCACCACGCCTTTGATGACCGTGCCCACGGTTATCCTGTCCAGGTACTCGGTGTTCATGACCCTCCCGAAGGCCGTGTACCTCCCGTCCAGCCTCCCGTGAGAGTCCAGCATTATGAAGAACTGGCTTCCGGCGGTATTGAGCCCCGCATCGGCCATGCCAATCGTTCCCCTGGCGTAGTGGCTGGGACTTCTCTCGTTGGGAAGGCAGTAGCCGGGGCCTCCGGCACCGTTGCCCTCGGGGCAGCCGGCCTGCGCGACAAAACCGGGGATTACCCTGTGAAAAGCCACTCCATCGTAGAAACCCGTCTCCGCCAGATGGACGAAGTTCCTGCATGCCAGCGGGGCCGTTGCGGGCCACAGCTTGATGAGGTAGTCGCCGTCGGAGGTACTGAGCATCACCTTCTCGGGAATGGGGCTTTCTAGATCGAAGGGAAGCCGGTACCTCACCCATACGTCCCCGTCCTCGGGAGCATCCGCTGCCCCCGTAAGGCTGTTGCGGAGGAATCCGGTGTACTCGTCTACGGCGAGCGTGTCCGAGTAGGTGTCTCTCTGTTCCTCTATCCTCGCGACGGCGGCCAGGGCCCCCGTGGTGTCAGCTGTATCGGTGAGATGCCAGGCCCACGAGACAGGGACCAGCCAGTAGGTATCGGACATCCACTCCTCCTCCATCTCCGCCGTTACAGGAAGGGAATCGGACAGCCATGCGGTCTGGGCCGCGGCCCTTCTGCCCGGTTCCGCGTGCTCCATGAGCTCCCTCAGCAGAAGACTGTCCTCTGCTCCCAGGTTCTCCGCCGCCATATGGCCCACGGGGCCATCTATAAGGGCGAGCTCCCGCAGCGTCGCATTACCCGCCGGGTTGCCGGTCTCTTCGAGGCCGATGGCAGCCCTGAGCCTCACGAAAGGAACGGGGTCCCAGAGGAGCTGTTCCAGTGCCTCAGGATCGACCCGTCCGGCGGCTGCGTACCGAACCGCCCAAAGCGGGTCCTGCATGAGTTCAGCTGCCTCCTCAGCAGGGGAGCAGGATGCGGCATATATACGCAGGAGCGGCGGGTCGATGATCTCCGTATAGAAGACCTCCTCCCTGCCTATCTCGACGAAGTACCTGGCCACGGCGGTCCGGCCCGCCCCGGCCAGACGGTCTGCAGTGAGTTCGCCAGTGGCGTCTATGCCCAGTCTGCCAAGGACCTGGAGGATGAGGGACCTTGATTCCCGCGGTACCTCGTCCCATACGGAAACCGCAAGTTGCAGTACAGCTTCCAGGTCCGGGACCTCTTCCTCCTCGGACAATGTGTGTAGAATTCGGCGCATGAAGGCGTCCAGAAGTCCGTGGTCGGCGGAGACGGCCACAGGGTCCGGCTGGGTCCACTGATCGCCGTACTCGATCAGCAGCGGTGTCATTCCCGAAGAAAACGGTGTACCAATCATCGATGCAGCCCATACTATGGTGACCGAATCGGAGGGCTGCCGCCATATGAGGGACTGTACGAACTCACCGCCGTCCATCCATTCGGGCAGGTGGCCGCTCCTTGCCATGAAGACGAGTACGTCCACGGGATTCTCCTCGAGAGCGGCCGAGAAGGAGACCGAATCAGGAGGCCGGGCCTCCGTGTACCAGCCGCCTGCGGAAGCCAGAAGCGCCAGGGCGATGCATGGGCCGGTCACAGGTCCATGTCCTCGTCAGCGTATTCTTCGCAGTCGAGCTCCTGGCTCCTGTCGCATGAATCCAGATACTCGACTATCAGCTGTTCGGCCTTCTCACGATCCTCCTCCATGACCATCACGTATCCCCAGACAGGGTTCCAGACTTTCGCTATGCCGTCGTACATGGGTATCTGCCTGCTCCGTATCGCGGCATCTATGCCCTGGCTCTCGAGGAAAGCCTGAATGGTGATTGCCTCAAGCTCGTTCCTGGCCTCCAGGACCGAGACCAGTCTGCTCCCTTCGCTACCGTTCTCTGTCATGCGTCACCTCCGGCAGGAAAATAATGAAAATGGGGAGGGAGTGCACTTGACTTCACAGCCAAACGGTTAAGAATAGACTGTGGGAAGCGTATGCGAAGGGGTGCCCCGAAGGAGGGCTGAGAACAGACCCTAGGAACCTGATCTGGTTAGCACCAGCGGAGGGAGAACGGAAAAAGGACGATGTACACACTCATAGAAGCAGCGACTAAAGGGCAGTCGACGGATCTGGTCAGAAGAGTAGCCGAGCTGGAAGGGGTTCCGGAGGACCTGCTGGTACGTGGGCTTGCGGATGGTACACTGGTAATACCGGCAAACACCACCAGGGAGATCAGGAGACCGGTGGCCATTGGACGAGGTGTCACGGTCAAGATAAACGCCAACATAGGCAGTTCCGAGGACCTCGAGTCGATCGACAACGAGATCGAGAAGCTCATGGTAGCCGTCTCCCACGGAGCTCATACCGTGATGGACCTTTCCACCGGACCCCGATGGCGGTCGATACTCACCAGGATACTCAAGAGGAGCCCCGTTCCCCTGGGAACGGTACCGCTTTACCAGATCTTCGGTGAAGCCATGAGAAGCGGCAGGGACGTGGCGGATGTCACCGAGGAGGAGATGTTCTCGGCGGTGGAGGACCACTGCCGTATGGGCGTCGATTACCTCACCCTGCACTGCGGAGTGACCAGGAGGGCGCTAGAACTGCTCAAGGCGCAGGGAAGGAAACTGGGTATCGTCTCCAGGGGCGGTTCTCTCCTGGCCGAGTGGATGAGCAAGAACCGCAGGGAGAACCCTTTCTACGAGCACTTCGACAGGCTTATCGAGATACTGCACGGATACGATGCAACATTCTCTCTGGGGGACGGGCTTCGGCCGGGATGCCTGGCGGATGCGTCCGACCATGCTCAGATAGAGGAGCTGATATCCCTGGGGGAACTCCAGCGCCGTTCCCACAGTGCCGGGGTCCAGGTGATGATAGAGGGTCCCGGACACGTTCCCATGGACAGGATCGAGGAAAACGTCAGGATGCAGAAGAGCCTCTGCAACGGAGCACCCTTCTACGTTCTCGGCCCCATAGTAACTGACATAGCTCCCGGGTACGACCATATAACCTCCGCAATCGGTGGGGCCATGGCGGCATGGTTCGGCGCGGACTTCCTGTGCTACGTGACTCCCGCTGAGCATCTGAGGCTTCCCGATGCGGACGACGTCCGGGTAGGTGTTATCTCCGCCAGGATAGCGGCGCATGCCGCGGATATAGCCAGGGGTATTCCCGGCGCCAGGAACTCCGACGACATGATGGCCGAGGCCAGGGAGAACTTCGACTGGGAGGCCCAGTACGGACTTGCAATGGATCCGGTCACCGCCCGTCGGGAAAGGGACGAGGCCCTTCCGTCGGACGGCGATGTCTGCTCCATGTGCGGACATCTGTGTGCTCTGAAGACTTCCAAGAGGGCTTTCGAGGATGATCGGGGGGAATGAGCTTATGAGGAAGCCTGTAACCTTTGTCGCCGCAGCCGCGATAGCTTCACTGCTGGTAATAGTATCCGGGTGCGGCGGTAGCGATGAGAGAACCGGTCCGCCGGACGTGGTGATGGTAATCGTTGATGCCGTAAGGACCGATCATCTTTCACTGAATGGATACCATCGTCCCACCACTCCGGTCATGGACAGTCTTGCCGGAGAAGGGAGCGTGTGGGGCAGGATGCAGGCCCAGAGCTGCTGGAACATGCCCGGAGTGGCATCAGTGCTTACCGGCCTGCCCCAGAGGTCGATTGCCGTCGGGTATTCAGAAGACAGGCTTTACGGCATCGACCAGTCGCTGATGACCATTCCGAACATCCTGAAACGCAGTGCCCGGTACCAGACCGCCGGGTTCTTCAATTCAGGCGTCTTCGGTGAGGAATACGGGTTCCATATCGGATTCGACCACTTCGACAGCAGGGGCGTCCTGGGCAAGGACCAGCTCAGGGATGCCGGTCAGACCGTCTCGGATTTCCTGGAATGGTACGAAAGTGCCCGCGATGATGAAAGACCGCTGTTCGCTGTCATCCACTTCCAGGACCTGCATCTTCCCTACTCCCCGCCGGCGGGCTACGATGAACTCTACGCCGACCCCAAGTTCGACCCGCTCTTCAACTGCAGATGGGGACGCCGGAGCCAGGTGGATGACGTGAACTCGGGAAGGGTGGCACCTACTGCCGAGCAGCTGGGAATACTCATCGGTCTCTACGACGGTGAGCTCGAGTACGTGGACTCCTGCATTGGGACCCTGGTCCGGGCTCTGAGGGAACGCAACGCCGCGGAGAACACGGTCTTCCTGGTGGTAGGGTCCCACGGCGAGGAGTTCATGGACCACGGGTGTCTCGGTCATGGTCATACTCTTTTCCAGGAGCTTCTCAGCGTCCCGCTGGTGATGTGCGGACCGGGAATACCCTCGGAAGTGCAGTGGCAGGTGGCGGCCCATATGGACCTGCTCCCAACGGTCCTCGGGCTGGCCGGCCTGGAAGAACCCATGTGGGCGGAGGGCCGCGACCTTCTTTCCGATTCCTCCAGTTCCGACTCCAGGTACGTTCCTGCCGGCGGTCTGCTCTGGTCGGACAGGGACCTTCTAGCCCTCAGGTACGAGGAGAGAGTGATAATAGGCAATCCCGTTACCATGGAGGCATCACTGTACGACCTGGAGACGGACCCCACGGAGACCTCTCCGATCACTCCCTCAAGGGATAGCAGGGACCAGCTCTACTATCACTGGTCAATACCTCCCAGGGGCGATCCACTGCCTGCAGGACCCGAGGGCGGTTCACCGGGAATGCTGAGGGACCTGGGCTATATCAATTGAGGCCTGCTTGATTGCGCGTCTCCGTGGTGCTATTATCCCTGGAATGGAGTGGAGGTACGGTTGAAGCACCTTATGATACCCGCTTCCTGGAAGAGCGCTGCGGCCATGCGGAAGACCATCGAGGATAAGGAAAAGGAGAACTGGAGCGTCGTTGCCCTGGGCGACATATCCGGTGCCAACACGCTTATTCTCGCCGACGACGGCCACAGGTACGAACACCAGGTTATTCAGATATTCTGGAGCCTCAGGAGCAGGGTCCAGGACATCATCGCCGAGAAGCAGGAGGAGGGATGGAAGGTCGCCACTGTTGGAGCATGTCTGGGAAGCACCCTCATGATCCTGAAGAGGGTCGTGGATACAGCGGAGAAAGACCGGGAGTCCTAATCTGACCTTTCCCTCGATATCCTCAAAGGTACCATGAGAATGAGCATCATAACTCCGGCTGCGGCTATCATAGGTCCTATGCCTGTCCTGTCGGCGACGTAACCGAACAGAGGGGCCAGAACGGCCATCATAAGTGTCTTTGCCAGTGACTCCACTGACAGACCTACCGACATCACCCTGTTGTGGACCATGTCGCTTATGAGGCTTACGCACAGCGGCCTCCTGAGGTTCTGCACGGCGTAGAGCGCAACGTATGCGATTATCGTGACCGCGAAAAGGCCCAGTCCCTGGAACAGCCCGGCTGCTGCAACAAGCAGTGCGCCGGCGGCCCATGTTATATCCAGTGCTCTCCGCGGCCCCCTGAACCGCCTGCCGAAGCCTCCGGATCCTCTGGATACCGAGCTTGCGAGCAGGAAGAGCACCGAATAGACCGCACCCGCAAGTAGCGCGGTCCGCCTGTCCACGGCGAGGGCCGTGAGGAACGGCAATCCCAGAGCTGCAGCCCTCAAGACCGGCTGGAGATACTCCTTGAGAACCTTGAAGAATGAATCGAAGGCTGCGGAGTTCAGTATGCTCCTCCTTGCAGCGGGATCGCGGAGCATTCTGATGGAATGCCCAATGCTCTCCCTTATTCCGGGTCTTTTCTCCCCCCTGTCCAGACCTGCCCAGTTCAGCCTGGATGGATACGACGCCAGGTTCAGCATGTTCAGAAGGCAGGGAAGCGCTGCGGCGATGAAAACGTACCTGTAACCGCCCGTGAAGAAGACCAGTGCGGCTGCGATCAGGGCGTTGAGCGAGGAGCCAAGCAGAGAAGCGGACCTGGTTGCTCCGTAGTAATCCGGTTTCCACTCCTCCTGGCCTGTTATTCTCAGGTACTCTAGGATCATCGCCTTGTGGGTGCCTGTCCTGAAGGCCTCGCCGCAGGCGAAGAGCACCATTGCCCCGGCGGCCGCAGCGTAAGATCTGAAAAGGAAGAAGACCACGAAACTGACAATGTACGCCAGCATGGAGAAGACCATGGAGGTCTTCCTTCCACCGATATCGGCTACGAACCCCGTCGGGACCTCGAGGAGGACCGTGGAAAGCTCCCTGATGGAGAACAGCACGCCTATCTGCAGGAAGGTCAGGCCGATCTCCCTGAAATAGAGTATTATGAACGGTTCGAAGAACCTGAGGTTCTTCAGGAATCCGTACATGGAGAACCGGTAGAACTGCCGGTCCCTGAGAAAGCTCAACCCCCGCTTTCCCTACCAGTCGAGGCCCAGGCCGGAGAAGAGGTCAGGTTCGCCATCCAGCTCCTTGCCCGCGGGTTCTGTCGGCATCATGTCCTCGGGACTACCCAGGATGTAGACCGCAGCAGGGGCTAACACCCAGTCGGTCTCCGGTATGGACCCCGTTATGCCTTTGACGCTCTCCGGCTTCATCAGGACGGTCTCCAGAGAGGTGCCGGTCATGATCTCCAACCTCTCAAGATCTTCCTGGAGCGAATCGGGAACATCTTCGGCGACGATCATCAACCGTGTCTTCCCGTGGCGTGTTTCCGCCGCGGATCCATCCACCACGGCGACTTGAATACTGCGACGGTGATCCCTCAGAACAACCTCGAGGGCAGCACCTGTGTCCGTTACAGCTCTGAGCAGAGCTTCGAGTTCCCCTGCCGCCGGGCAGTCCTCCGCCAGACTGAACAGGACCCTGACACCTTCCCGTCTTCTGCTCACGAGCCCTGCGGAAACGAGGTTGCCGAGTTCGCGCTGAACGCCTCCCCTGCCCGTACGGAGCAGAGATACAAGTTCGAGCAGGTAGAAAGACGTGGAGGGATTGAAGAGGAAGACGGAAAGCAACTCCCTCCTGATCCTGCCGAAGAGGGCCTCGTCCACCGGTCTGCGGTCTTTACTCATATAGGGTATCTGTATAGAGGTCAGTGGCTTGTCAATAGGCCCGTTCCGTCATACTACACCCAGTTCTTCCCCCGTCTCCCTGAATGCCCCGATGCACCTGTCCACTTGTTCGGTGGTATGGGCCGCCGAGAGCTGCACTCGAATCCTGGACTCACCTCTTGGAACCACCGGGTAGAAGAACCCGATGGCGTAGATACCCTTTGCAAGCAGCCTGTCCGCAAACTCCTGCGCGAGGGCGGCGTCGTCCCGAAGGTGTCCGAAGAGAACGGGCACGATAGGGTGGTCTCCTTCCCGTATGCGGAACCCCGCCTCTTTCATGCCTCTCCTGAACCTTCTCTGGTTCTCTCGGAGCCTGTCCCTCTCGCTGCTGGAGCCCTCTATGATGTCCAGAACCGCCAGGGTCGTCCCGGTGATCACTGGAGCCAGGGTGTTCGAGAAGAGGTAGGGCCTTGACCTCTGTCGAAGCATCTCTATGATTTCCGACGGCCCGGATGTGAATCCTCCCGACGCTCCTCCGAGTGCCTTGCCGAAGGTCGACGTGACTATGTCGACCCTGTCGGTGACCCCATGGTACTCCAGGGTCCCTCTCCCGGTATCCCCGATGAAGCCCGTGGCATGGGAATCGTCCACTATCACGAGCGCGCCGTACTTCTCTGCGAGGTCGCATATGGCGGGAAGCGGCGCTATGTCACCGTCCATGGAGAAGACCCCGTCGGTCACCACAGCCTTCGTCCTGCAACCCCTGGCGGTAATTAGTGCCTCCTCCAGGTCCTCCATGTCCGCGTGAGCGTACCTGAACCTCTTGGCTTTGCAGAGCCTTATTCCGTCGATGATCGAGGCGTGGTTGAGCTGGTCAGAGATGATGGCGTCATTATCTGTTAGCAGTGGCTCGAAGAGACCCCCGTTGGCGTCGAAACAGCTGGAATAGAGGATGGTGTCTTCCTTGGACAGAAATCCCGATACCCTTCCTTCAAGCTCCCTGTGCAGGTCCTGCGTCCCGCAGATGAACCTCACCGAGGAAAGCCCGAATCCCCGTTCCTGGAGGATACTGCAGGCTCTGTCCACTAGACGCTGGTCCCCCGAGAGTCCCAGGTAATTGTTGGCGCAGAAGTTCAGGACCTCCCCGGTGGTCATCACCCCCACCCTTGTGCCCTGCCTTGTGGTGATGATCCTTTCCTTCTTGAACGTGCCGGATTCCCTGGCCCTCTCCAGGTTCTCCAGAAGAAGCGATCTCAGTTCGTCCGTATACATGCTGCCGCCCTTCACAGGCTGGTTCCAATGGTCAGACGGGATGCAAACATACTACCTGAAAAGGTAGTTGGCATGGAAAGGGGATCACCGGCTAACGGTGAGCATCAGACGGTCCGACGAGGTGAAGACCGCTCCTTCCATGCGAAGCAGGGCCAGCTTCATCCGCGTGCCTCCCTGGTAGCCTCCCGGACTTCCGTCGGACTTCACGGTCCTGTGGCATGGGATGATGACGGGGAAAGGATTCGCCGATAGAACCCTGCCTACGGCCCTGTACATGCCTGAATGGCCGGATTCCTCCGCCAGTCTGGAATAGCTCCACACTTCTCCCCTCGGAATGCGGCTCTCGGTGAGGAGCACGCTCCTCTGGAAGTCGCTGCATACCGAGAGATCGGCAATTGAAAGGTTGAATTCCGCGGCCCCTCCTTCCAGGGTGTGGCAAATCCTTCCCGCCAGCCCAGTCGTCACTGGATCGGAACCGGGCACCGGACAGCCGCGACAGGCAGCTGCCGCCACACCGGCGGATAGCCCCGGGGAACTGAGGAAGACCCTCCTCACCTTCGTCGATCCGCTCTCTTCGGACCAGACCAGTGCAACCTCGCCGAAGGCCGTCCCGAAAGCATGCACGAAGGGACCTGAACGGGACCTACTCATTCTCCGGGTCTGTGACGCCGGAGCGCGTATGGCTGCCGATCAGGTCAAGTATGCGGTTGGAACCGTGAAAGAGCATATCCGGCGTTAGTGGCACCTCGAAGTCCGGGGTCATGGTCCTTCCCGGACTGTCAACCGTCTCGAAGTACTTGGTGGGATATGATACGGTCAGACCCGAGTAGGGCAGTACAGCAGTCCTGACCTCACCAAGGTGATTGGGGGAACCTCCGGTCCTCTCGCCGTACACCGTCACGCCGGGTATGGCGGCTATCTCCTGGGCATTCAGTATTCCGGAGGAATATGTCCATCTTCCCACGATGAGGCTTGTTCTCGGTCCTCCGGATACCGGGAGTCCTCTCAGCCACTGTATTAGGGGCGTCGCCACGAGGGAGTTGCCCCCGCCGTTCCTTCGGAGGTCCACCACCAGGTCGGCGACACGGTTGACCCGAAGCGTTGAATCCAGCTGTTCCACGAATCGTTCCATGGGATACCCCTGCATAAGACCGCATGAATTATAGGCGCAGTAGAGCATTCTGCGATCAGGAAGGTAACGGAACCAGTAGCAGTCGTCCGAGGATAGCCAAATGGGAAGCTCCACTCCCGGAGCAGTGTTGAAGTAGAGCATGTTCGAATAGGTAAAATCCATAGGTGCAAGGGAAAGCTTGGTGGTGTCCCCTGAGTCTCTTATGAAAACAAAATCCGTGGTTCCCTCCGGGTTCCCGTATCCCAGTGCCGACATACAGGTGGATAGCATCATGAACCGCTCCGCGCTGGTCCTCGTCGCAGTCTCGTTCGTTGAGGAAAACAGTCCGGCCATGGCGGCTGCAGCCTCCTCCGCCTGCCGGCCGTCGTAGCCCGTGAGCCTCGAACCGATCAGTTCCGCAAAGGAAGTGTCCGCTGCGGTAACGAAGATGCCCTCTTCCAGCCATATTACCGACAGGGGAAATGCCCGTATCTCGCACTGGTCCCAGAAAGCTATGCCCGTATGACTGCACTCCATGGACGCAAGCACACCGGTCAGCCCGAGGGCCGCCTCCATGTCCCCGATGCTGTCGATACGGGCTTCGAGCCGTTCGAGCCTGACCAACAGGCTCTCCCGTGGCTGGTACATGAAAAGGTCGTAGTGAAGAAGGGGAAGTGAATCCCTGATCCAAGCCATGTCCGTACGCCAGCCCTCGGCAGCGTCCGCCGGCTGCTGACGATCCCCGCAGGAAGGCAGCGCCGCCGCACCAACGGAAAGCATCGCAAGCATCATGGTCATTTTATACTTGCTCAAGAATTAAAATGCCTCCGTCCCCGATTATTTCCAGTCGTTGGATAAAACGGCTTTTATGTCGTCCCAGAGCTGGCCCATTCTGATGTCCCTCCAGAACCGCTTCCAGATGTAGGAGGGTCTGAAGTAGAACTTCCTGTGGAAAAGGGAATAGTACCTCTGTATCGTATCCCAGTCCAGGTTCTCGTGCTTCCAGACCTCCGAGGTGGAATGGAAATTGTACTTCCTCCAGTCCTCGGAGAGGATCCTTCCATCCATCTTCACCTGTCTGTAGAGGGCCGAAGAGGGGAACGGCAGGGTCATGGAAGCCTTGGCGTAGGTCAGGGGAAGGCTCCGGGCGAAGGATATGCTCCTGTTCATGGTCTCCACCGTATCTCCCGGAAGTCCCATCATGAAGAAACCCACGGTCTCGAGTCCCGAGGCGTGCGCCATCTCTACAGCCTGTCGAATGCGCTCCGGCGACTGCCTCTTGTTCACCCCGGCAAGTATCTCCGGCACACCGCTCTCTATTCCGAAGGAGATCTGGTAGCAGCCCGCCTCCCTAGCGAGCTTGAAGAACTCCAGGTCCACGTCCGCCACGTTGACTCCCGTGGGAA
This sequence comes from Candidatus Aegiribacteria sp. MLS_C, assembly GCA_002030045.1. Lineage (GTDB taxonomy): Bacteria > Fermentibacterota > Fermentibacteria > Fermentibacterales > JCC-6 > Aegiribacteria. Next base: position 244,553 of record LQBI01000024.1, read on the forward strand.
GGGCCCAGGGCGCGGGGAACTCCTCCTCGATAAGGAGCCTGCAGGTCTCCTTGGCCCTTTCGATATCGGCGGTGAAATTGTCGTCCTTGATGTGGATGTCATTGAAGCCCAGTTCCAGCATGCGGAACATCTCGTCCACCACCCTGCGCGAGGTCTTGGACCTCACGTTATGCCCGAAGATCCTCTGACTGCAGAATGTGCAGAAATGATTGCACCCCCTGTTGGTCTCCATGTACCCTACCGGATTCTTCCTGCTGGCTATGTGGGGCGATCTGTAGCGGCTCAGGTCGTGCAGCTGCCAGGCCGGCAGCGGAAGCGAATCGAGGTCCTCTATGAGTTCCCTGGGAGGAGTCTCGGTGTAGTCGCTCCCCCTTCCGAAGGCGATGCCCATTATGCTTCCGGGATCCTTCCCGGCGGCTATCTCCCCCAGTGTCCTCTCCCCCTCCCCCATGACGACCAGGTCGAAACCGCCCTCTTCCAGGGATTCCCTGGGAAGGCTGGTGGCATGAATGCCACCCGCCACCGTAATACAATCCGGAAGTTCCGAGTGGGCGATCCCCGCCAGTTCCGCCGCCTCGTGGAAAAGTGGAGTGGTGAAGGTGATCCCCACGATGTCGGGACGGAACTCACGAAGCAGCGCGCGGTAGGCGCCGAAGGGATCCATCTCCACCATCAGGTCCGCTATCCTGGCCTCGTGCCCGTCCCTCAGCAGCTCGCCGGCCAGAGTGGCAAGGGTGATGAAGGGAGCGCTCGTGATAGCCACCCTTATCTTGCTGCTGTAGTAGACCTCGACGGCCGACGGAGGGTTGACGAGAAGTACGCGGCTCAACTGGCCTCCATGACGATGATGCGCATCAGACCCTCCTGGCCTTGATCAGTGTTCTCCTGATGTTCCTGGGTCCCAGTGCGGTCCTGAGGGTCCGGAAAACCCTCGACGGGTGAAGGTAGAACCTCCAGAAAGCCCGCTTTTTCAGCCTCTCTATCTCCGAGGGCCGGAAGCCCTCCAGCTGGTAGACCGACCTCTGGAAGCAGTCGAACTCGGTGTAGTCCTCCCTGACAAGATGCTTCGTCCTCTCCCACAGCTCGGTGTGAGGAAAAGGGGTCGTTATGTCGAATACGGCATCGTCGAAGGGTTCCCTGGTGGCGAACCTGATAGTCTCCTCCATCTCCTCCCTGGTCTCTCCCGGAGCCCCGAGCATGAAGTAGCCCTGCACCCTGATACCCCTTTCCCTGGCCATTGCCAGGGCTCGCCTGACCCCCTCGACCGTTATTCCCTTGTCGTAAATGTCGTCCAGAACTCTCTGTGAGGCGGATTCCACTCCCATGTTGATCTTTGCCAGTCCGGCCTCCACCATGTGGTCCAGCAGGTCCTCCTTCAGCAGGTCGGCTCTCACGTTGCAGCACCACCTGAGTCCCAGGCCGCTTCCCGTGAGTCCGTCACATACCGTGTGCACCCATTCGGCGTCCACTATGAAGGTGGAGTCCTCGAACATGAACGCATCTATTGAATAATCCGCCACCAGGGCTTCGAGTTCGGAGATGATGGAGGAAGCCGTCCTCTTCCGCATCCTCTTGCCGAAGATCTCGCTCAGGGTGGGCTGGCAGAAGGTGCAGGTGAACGGACACCCCCTGGTGGCCATGACCGACGTGCCCCTGAGATCGGGGTCAACCCTGTCCATGGAGTACCAGGTGGAGAAGTACTTCTCCATGTCGAATACCGAACGGTCCGGGAGGGGAAGCGTGTCAAGGTCCTCGGTAAGCAGGAGACCCGGAGCCCTGTGCAGCTTCCCGTCGCGAATCATGCTGAATCCGGGTATCCTCGAGGGATCCTCCCCGTCAAGGAGCCTGGCCCATGCCATCTCGGCCTCCCCGGAATAGACCAGGTCGGCCCCGGTCCTGGCCAGCGTGTCCTCCGGCAGGACAGTGGCGTGGGGTCCTCCGGCGATCAGCAGGACTTCAGGGAGCACATCCCTGCATATCGAAGCCGCCGCGGACGCATCCGCCAGCTGAGGGGTCATGAGGGAAATGCCCACGGTATCCGGTCTGTAGTTCGCGAGCTCCCGTCTCATCTCCCTGAAGGGATCCTTCATGAAGGACATGTCGAATACCCTGACATCCCTGCCCCTCTGACGGGACACCGCCGCCAGCATGCCCAGCCCTATGGGCGGCTGTCCGGACGGGTACCGTGTCTCCGGGAAAACAAAGAGGATTCTCTCCATTGCTCTGCTCATCAGGGTGACTCTCCTTAGATGGCTCGAGGATCCCGCAGCCAGCGATGGTGGATGATAGGAGAAGCCGGTACCGCAAGTCAAGCTGGAACCGGGAATTCCCGGCAGCAGGGGGGCCTGGGTCCTGAACAGCGTCCAGCCGGCGAACTGCGGGAAGAACTGCCGACCGCTGCCCCATGGCCTGGCTGATGTCTCCGATATCTTCCTTCTGCATCGAGCCGTCCCGTATCGGGCAGCTTCCATGCTTCCGTGCCGACGGTCCTTTCCCGTGCGCCGTACTGAGGATGGACCGGCACTGTTCATTCATTCGATTCACGCCCTGAATGGAGGGCGAAGGGTCTCAGCAGGTCATTCCTCGGGTCTACCGACGTCCCTGAGTTCGTGGATCGACCTTTTCAGCTCTCTCATGAGCCTCCGTATCTCGTACCTCTGCCGCAGGTCGCTGTCGTCGGCAAGGAGGCTCAGGGTAGAATCGGCATGCTTGAGCCTGTCCGAGAGCATCCCTGCCAGAGTGCAGCCCACGTGTATAGCCAGATCCGGATCACTCCTGTGAAGCTCCCTGAAGGACTCCCTGCTCATCACGTACAGCTCTCCCGGAGCCACGCAGGTGACCGTGGCCGACCTTATGCCGCTCTTGAAGAAAGCCATCTCACCGAAGACGTCGCCTGATCCCAGGGCCGCCAGGACGAATTCCTCCCCCTTCGAGTCGCTGACCACGAAACGGCCGCTCCTGATCACGTAGAGGTCGTTGCTGAACGAACCCTGGTCGATTATCACCTCCTGCTCTTCCGTCGTACGGAATTCACAGGCATCTACGAAGTTCTTCTCCTTCAGGAAGTCCACCGGCTTGAACAGATTGTCTTCGCGGTCCATGCAGCAGTCCTTTCAGCTATTCTATCCTGTCCATCCTGGCGAAAACGGGTGGAGCCTTCACCGAATGGTCACGGGCATCTATTCTTCGGGACAGTATCCCAACCATCTCCTCCACGGCGCGGGAGACTTCCGGTGAGAGACCTTCCCCGAGAATTTCAGGCATTTCTATGGTCACTCCCCAGATGCTCCACTCCAGGTCATTCAGGCCCCGGAGTTCCGAGAGGTGTCCTACTACCGTGGGCAGGTCCATGTGATGAAGCGAGGCCGGGTACGCCCTGAGGGCGCTGTTCCTGCCCAGTTCGACCAGCATCCCCGAGGGTCTGCCGGCCACGGCGTCCAGGAAGATGAACCTGCCGCTCAGGGGGAGGAGTTCCCAGAGTTCCAGGGGATCGGTCTCCAGGCTGTGGATGAACACATCTCCCCTGTCACCGTGCATCTCCCTCAACCGTGCCGCAGCAACGTTCCCCGCGCCGTCGTCACCGGCAAGTGTATTGCCTACTCCAACGATGCAGAGGTCGTACCTCCCCTCCCGGGCACGCGGACCCATTATTTCGTGTACACCTCGACCTTGTAGGTACACTGGCTGTCGCCCGGAATCGACTCCTTGAGCTTCAGACGAGCGCTGCCCATCTTTCCCAGGTATCCGGCCAGGTAGTTGTAGAAGAGTACGCACAGGTCTCCGCCCAGCTCTATGCCCTCCTCCTTGCAGAGTTCCCTTATGAAACACGTCCCGACCTTGATGTCCAGTCCCGATGAACCGTCATAGTCCGGTTTCAGGTCCCATGCGGGAGCGAACTGCTTCACCGCCATGTCCAGGGCTTCCTGGAAATCCTCGGGGACCCTGTACCTCGGAAGCTGCGTCGCCAGTGTCATTCCGGCCATGGTGCCCACAGCCGGAAGACTGCCACCCAGTGTCTGCCTGAAGACGGACGCCACGGAAAGGAGCCTAATTCCCAGGTCCTCCAGTGCGGCTTTCCTGTGCTCGTCGTCCGATGGAGCGTGAAGCAGCGGGATATCAATCCCCAGCCTGGAGGCCAGGCGTATGTTCTCCTCGTCATGGTAGTGGTCCTCGGAGTGGACGATGTCCTCGTGGGTTATGGCCGATGCCGGGCAGATCTGGCTGCAGCTCAGACATCCGAAGCACTCCTTCTCCCTCACGACCCTGGGGATACGTTTCTCCTCGTCGAACTCGAAGACGTCGGTGGGACATTCGTCGACGCAGAGAGAGCATCCGACGCAAGCTTCCTCGTCGATCGCTATCCTGATCATCCCTCTGCCCCCCTTCTCACGGTACTGAAGACCTTCCCGTCCTTTCTGAACTCCAGCTCCATCGGCATGCAGCCGGCGGCGTGGGTGGCGCAGGCAAGACAGGGATCGAAACACCTGAGGGCGAACTCCGCACTGTTCATGATGAGGTTCTCGTCCCCGGTCGGTTTGTAGTGCTTCGCAAGCGCCGTGATGGCATGATCGATTGCGTCGTAGTTGTTCTGAGTGGCGACGATGAGGTTGGCAGACAGTATCTTTCCATTGTCGTCAGCCTCGTAGTCGTGTATCAGGACTCCCCTGGGCGCTTCGATCATTCCGGTGAAACGGCCTCCTCCGGGCCCGGCTTCCACCCTTATGGGGCCGTCGCCGAGTTCGCTTCCGCAGATATCGGCGATTCTCTCTGCACAGTACATCATCTCTATCAGCCTCGCCCTGAGGTAGTCTATCGCCGAGAGCCTCGGGCTTCCGCCGGCCTTGAACTCCTCCAGGAGCCTGTCCGCTTCGGGCGTCGAGAAGTGTTCGTTGACGTTGAGCCTGGCCAGCGGACCAACGAAGTACTTCTTCTCCTCGCTCCCCGCCTTCAGCCTGACGGAGCGCATGTAGGAGCCCTGCATGGGGTGCTCGACCAGGTTGTCCGCGTACTCCACTGCGGTGAAGGTCCTCTCCTCTTTCCCGGAGGGATCCACCACCCTGCAGACGTTCTCCATGAAGGTCACCCTGCCTCCGTCGGTGAGGGCCATGGAATGGAAGGGTACCTCGGCGACCTCGTTTATTTCAGCGATGTTCTCCAGTTTCTTCAGCAGGACGTCGGACAGCTCCTTGATCAGACCGGCAGCCTCTACGCCCCACTGGCCCATCTTCACAACCTCTTCCGACTCCGGTCTGGAAGCCTGTCCCCCAGGGACCGAGGTGACCGGGTGCACACCCCTGCCGCCAACTATCTCAACGGTCTTCTGGCCGATGCTCCTGAGGCGCAGGATCTTCTTGACTATCTCCGGTGCCATTTTCAGAAGGGCAAGAACGTTGCGGTCCTGGGGTTTCGCCCCGATGCCCACCAGCACGTCGGGTCCAGTCAGAACGAAGGTGCTCAGCGAGTGGGAATGGAGTATGTGACCCATGTACATAAGCTCCCGCAGAAGTTTTGCATCGGCGGGGACCTTCACTCCCAGACCGTTCTCGATGGAGGTCACCGAGACAAGGTGGTGGGCGGCGGGACAGACTCCGCAGATTCGGCCGGTTATCAGGGGGAGTTTGAACAGTTCCATACCCTCCAGGAGCTTCTCGAACCCGCGGATCTCAAGCACCTGCAGGTGGCCGCTCGTGATACCGCCGGAATCGTTCACGTCCAGCACTATCTTCGCGTGACCCTCTATCCTGGTCACCGGATCCACGTAGATCTTCTCTTTCATCATCAACCTCTTAATCCAAACCCCGTTGTCAGACGGTTCACTTCCCGGCCCATTCCCTCATCTCCACGGTAGGCTTCTTGTAGATGACGGGAGACGATAGAGCATAGGCGTAGAAAGTCTTTGCTTCGCTCTCCATGTAGTCGATGATCTCCTGCTGGTCTATTCCGGTGAGCAGGTTCATCCTCCTGGCGATCATCGTCCTTATATCCAGATGGGGTTCGGTTATCAGGTCGACCGATGGGCCCGCACAGCCGGCGCAGGCCACTCCCTTGTTGGGACACTGGGCCTGGCAGCGGTCGAGTGTCACGGAACCCAGGCAGACCACACCCTGGCTCAGAAGGCATACATCCTCTTCGAGCGCCACGGAGACGCCTCTCTGGAGTTTGACACCCTCCCTCTTCTCCATTCTCCGCCTGCACGCGGAGCAGACGGTCCTGGCCTTCAACTCCGGTGCCTTGGCTCCGATCAGCGTCTTGAGAGCAAGCGCTATATAGTAGGGATGAGGGGGACAGCCGGGTACGTAGAAATCGACGTCCACCGCCTCGTCGATGGGGATGACGCTCTGCTCGAGTTCCGGGGCTCCCTCGGGCATGGCGCCGTCCCTGGAGGCTGTGACGGTGCCCTTGTAGATCTTGTCCAGAATCACACCCTTGCGGTAGAGCCAGCCGATCCCCGACGGGCCTCCATAGACCGCACAGGTTCCGAAGGCCACCAGCTTCTTGCAGCTCTCCCTCATCTTCATCAGACAGTGCCTGTCGTGTTCGCTCCTTACGGCGCCCTCGACTATTCCCACGTCGGCTTCGGGATAACCCTTCTCGTCCATCAGGACGGGTATTCTGACGAACTCGACATCCTCCACGAGATTGAGGAGTTTCTCATGCAGGTCCACCATGGCAACATGGCAGCCCGAGCACCCCGACAGCCACTCGGTCGATATCCTGGTTTTCATCCTTTGTCCTCCAGTATCATTTCCTTCAGGCATGCGTTGGGTCCGGCATGAAGGATCTCCAGATGGACTTTCTTGTCGGGCATGACCTTCTCCATGGCGCCCGCGAAGACGCCGTGGGCCATGTAGCAGAGTGATTCCTTCTGTTCGTGGGCGTAGCGGAACAGAGCGTTCCTGACCATGCAGGTATTGAATGTGAGGCGCATCACCTCTGTCCCGTCCCTGTTCTCGATCAGCTGGTCCCGCTCGCCCTTGAACGGCCGGAAGTCCCAGACTATGCCCCGCTTCTCCAGCGCCTGCCTCAGCAGCTCGACCGCCTTGACCGGATCGTCGGTATGCTGAACGTCCTGCACCGCCTCCCGGCCGAACTTCTTGCCGGCCAGCATGCATATTGAATGGCTGCTCTGGCCCAGGTTCTTCTCCGAAGCGTGCGCCAGCGCACCCAGCAGATATGCCACTCCGTGAAGCCGATCCAGCATTTCTGCCATGTCGCCCTCCTAATCTGTTGTCCCTGAAAGGACGCCCGTCAAGGCCGAAGAGCCTTCATGGCCGATTCGAGCTTTCCCTGGTTCAGGAAATCCAGGGCGTTCCTCAGTTTTTCTATCTCCTTCGAATCGGTCCTCTTCTGCTGCAGCTGCTCTATCCGGTCGGCGACTGCCAGCTTCAGGGTCTCTATCTGGTTCTCCACCGACTGGGCGGACTCCACCATGGAACGGTACTTCTGGGTACCGGCCGCCGCCCCTCCCCCCCCTGTCTGTCCTGTCTCCTCCTCGAAGATGTGTTCGTCCGGTATCTCCGGAGGTTCCCGGCGGTCCTCGAGGTCCATGGCCGGCATGCGAGCATCTGTCCGGTCCCGCTGCGTCTCAGCGACGTCCTCGGTTCCCGGTTCCGCAGTTACGGTTTCCTCGGGTTCCTGCGGCGAAGCATCCGGCAGAACGGTTACGACCGGCTCCTCGGGTATAACCGCGGCATCCTCCTCATAACCCCCGGATGCTCCCCCGCGGTTCTCCTCGTCTATGTCGACAACGATGTAAGGCGTGTGTGTGACGGAGGCGTGCTCGATCTCGGGAGCCTCGTGCACGTTAAGCTCCGAGGCTTTGGGCCGCGGCTGGTCCCTCCTGCTCACCTGCATGAAGTTAAGTATATCCTTCACTATCTCGAGAGTTACTTCGTGGCCGGGTCCCAGCATCTGGGCCAGGACCATCCTTCCCGCAGCCTTCAGCTGCCTGACGTTCAGCTTCACGTTGGTCGCGATGTATTCGATTATCTCATCGTCAGTCTTTATCCCCGTCTGACTGAAAAGATTGCTCAGTATCTCCTTCCTGCCCTCCAGGTTCACTGTCTCCAGCTTGATCACCAGACCCGAAGTGAGCCTCGAGTAGAAAGAGGCGTCTATGTCCAGCAGTTCGCCGGGATGGACGTCGGACGAGGTGATGATGCCGTGTTTCCCCCTGGGCATCCTGTTGATCACGGAAATGATGAACTTCTGGAACATCATGTCTCCCTGGGAGAACTGGATGTCATCGAGAAGAAGCAGGTCGAAGGTGGTTATCCAGTCCCGGAGTTCCCTTTCTATGCCGGCTTTCAGGCACTGCTGGTACTCGATGTGCAGGTCGACGGTGTTGAGGATGAGGGTACGTTTGTGCGTAGCCCTGGAGATAGCGGCCAGGAGATGCGTCTTCCCCTGCCCGGTATTCGCGTGCAGCATGACCGGAGTAATACTCTTCCAGACCCTGGGAATAAGTGCGATGGTGCGTGCTATCTCGGTGGCGTAGTAGTTCTCTTCGGTGGTCACGTAGTTGTTGAAGGTCATGTCCTCGGGGTAGGTGCTGACCAGGGTGGCCGCGAAGTCGTCGGTGCTGTGGAGCTGCTTTCCGGTCAGCCTTGGTACCGCCCCCACACCGCCTATTGCCTTGGCGAAGTTTATGATCTCCCTGGCCACCTCCTCCCCTACGAGTCCCGAATCCGAACAGATCTCCAGGAATTCCTCGAAGTGCAATTCACTGAGGTGGTCCAGTTCCTTCATAGCCTCTACATCCGTTACTCTCCGCCAAGTTCACGTGTTATCCTGCCCAGCACCATGGAAAGTCTTCCCAGCTTGATCTCGGGTCCGGTGGCGATCACCACGGTCTTCTCCGTATCGATCCCGGCTATGGCGAGGGAGACGCTGTCACCCTCGATGAAAGCCTTGCCCGTAAGACCTCCCGGATACTCCGCCACGAATCCCTTTACGGAGCCCATGAAAGGCTCCAGCATCTGCATGAATCTCTCATCGACCCCGGACCTGGCAAGGAGCTGTCCTTCAGGGGTCATCATGCATATGTAACCTATGCCGGGAATGGTTCCCAGGAGCTGGTCCAGTTTCGAGGACAGCACCCTGTCGATCTCGACGGAGAGACCGGCAGAGCTTGCAACGCCATCCTTCTTCCTCTCGTCGCGTTCCTTCAGGGCCCACATCAGTATATGGTGGAGGTCCTCCTGAATACTTGTCTCATCGGGTTCTATACCGGATTCGAAACTGAACTGGCCCTCGCTCCAGTCGACTATGTCCACCAGCACGTCACGGCCCTTCTTCTTGCCGTAACGGGCATGGATGAGTTCGCCCTTTCGGTAGAAGAACTCGGCCTTGCCATCGATGGATATGACCGTGAGCAACCCCGTCTTGCGGCTGGAATTGGGGAACTGCAGGAGGGAGACGAAGCCGATGTCGCTCAGTGTCCCGTTAATGGGCATTCAGTTCCTCTCAAAGTATTCGAAAACGGTTGATTATCTCCTTGCTTATCAGCTGAAGGGTCCTCATTACGCCTCTGCCCTCGGTGGCTATGGACTCAGTGACCGGTATGCCCTCGATGCCGAGTTCCTTCTCGAGGATCCCCAGTCTAAGCCTGGGATTGCAGTCCCTCTTGTTGTACTGCAGCACTACCGGGAAACCGTCGGGGTCGATTCCGTGGCTTACCAGGTTCTCGTTCATCAGCCTGTACATCTGGATGTTATCCTCGAGGCACTCGACCCTGGAATCGGCCACGAAGACGATGCCATCGGCTCCCTCGAGGATGATCCTCCTGCTGGCCTCGTAGTATATCTGCCCGGGTATGGTGTACAGGTGGAACTTGAGGGAGTAGCCCTGAACCGTCCCGAGGGATACCGGAAAGAAATCAAAGAAGAGCGTCCTTTCCTTCTCTGTGTCCAGCACCAGCATATCACCCTTGTACCTGTCCGTCAGCGTCCTGTGTATGAACAGAAGGTTCGTCGTCTTGCCGCTCATGCCCGGACCGAAGTACACTATCTTGAAGACGATCTGCTTCTCAGCCGGATCCAGATGAGGCATCGTCCTCTTCACCAACCACGAAGATCCTGTCGATCAGGTTGAGAGCGTACTCCCGGAACTCGGGCACCGAAAGATCCTCCGCGTCCTCCTTCCTGGTCCTTTCCCTGTTCTCCAGTATCCTCAACAGGTCCGGTACTATGGACCTGGCCTCGTGTCTCACCCTGCCGATCCTTGTGTAGTCCTCGAAGACCACCACCATCATGTACCTCTGGCCGATGAGGGAGATGTGAATGTGCCTCTTCTCGCCCTGCTGAAGAAGTATCGAGAACTGCTCCTCGCCTACTATGTTAGCCACTTCCCGGGTTGCAGCGAACATCCCAGCCACCAGGGCGGCCAGGGCGGTGGAGTTGAGGCTCTCGGTGCTTCCGGCCTTGCCAACGCACATGCCTTCCCTGCTGATGAGAAGCGCCGTGACTGCCTCGGACCGCTCCACCAGACTGGACAGCAGTGTCGTGAGAGCCTGTGCATTACCGCTTCCGGGTAACTGCATTCGATCCTCTCTCGTTCTTTCGATCAGAGGGCGGCTTCGAGCTTGGGTACGCTTCTCCTGACCTGAAGACGGATACCGCCGAGGTTCGCGTCCTTGACGGCCACGATGGCCAGCAGTGCGTCCCGGCCGAGTGCCGTCATCATGACTATTCCACCCTTGTACTCCATCATGGCCTGGTCCATCTCCTCCAGACCCAGTTCACGTCCCACGCTCTCGGCGGAACCCATGCCGGTGGACACCATAGCGCCGATAGCCTCGGTGTCGGAGGATCCCGCGGAGGCCGCATCGATGACAAATCCATCACGGCCGACGCATACGGCCACATCTATGCCGCTCACCTCGACGAGTCCTTCAAGGATCTTGTGGAGTTCTTCCATTTTGCTTCCTTTCCGTAGTTGTACCGAGCAAGCCTGCTCTGTAAGAGAACCTTTCGTACATTCCACAATTCAGTGTACATATTCTTCACAGCCGGGGGTTGAATGTCCAGTGCCTCCAGCAGCCCGATTGAAGCGCCCGGGCAGTCGGTGTACCCAATTCGGGGTCTAGCCTTCTCCCTTTTCCTGAGTATAGTAATGAAAGCTGAGAATGAATCTCGAAGCAGCGCTGAAACGACAGGAGGCTTATTTACGTACAAATTCCCGAACAGCAGTATGATGCGCTTTTCAGGGAGTTTGCGCCGGAATAATCGATTCATGTTGTTTGAAGAGCAGGCAAGCGCCTGCGCAGGACCGTTCCCGGTACACCAGCTGAATATGGAGGTTGCAGCATGGCTCTTACCATTATACTCGCGTTACTGGTCTCCTCTCCCGGTGAGGGAACCTTTGAACTCGGCGGAATACTGGGTGAACCCTCCGGCATCTCGCTGAAGTACTGGCTGGGAAGCCACACCGCATTCGACGGCGCCGTTTCCTGGTCCCTCAGGGATGACCGCGGCGACGACTTATATCTGCACGGTGACTTCCTGTGGCACGATTTCGGTATCATCGAGGACGAGAGCGGCGACGTGCCTCTCTTCTACGGGATCGGCGGAAGGGTAATACTCGATGAGGACGATACCAGGCTGGGAGCCCGTTTCCCGGTGGGGTTCTCCTGGCTTCTGGGAGGAGCGCCGCTGGACTTCTTCGTGGAGATAGCCGGGGTCATCGATCTGGTACCCGACATGGATTTCGACGTTAACGGCGGCATAGGGATCAGGTACGTCTTCTGAGACCGGCTGGCCGATGCGGTCAGGTTAGGTCCCTGAGACCCACGCTCAGAATCGAGGCCAGTTCCTCCGCCACCCGAAGTGCCTCCTCCCTGCTTCCAAGACGGGCGACGCTGAGGGTGGAGGCGGGAGAAACCGCCAGGATCCGGTAGACTATCCCGGCGAACGAGCCCGATGCGGCAGGGGAGCCGGGACCGTGCAGTTCCAGCCGCTCAACATCGGCGGTGCTGAGTTCGCCTTCACTCGATCTCAGGGTCCCCCCCATGTAATCAACGCTCACGGTGCCTGACCCGGAGAACCTCTTCCTGAGCAGGACTATCAGAAGAACGTCCATCGGCAGGACCATGAAGAGGATCACGGGTACGATGTATATCTGTTCGGTGTTCCCGGACCTTCTCATCAGAAGATAGATCACCGCCGCTATGGCGATGGTGATGAAGGCGGAGAACACCAGTGCGAAGGTTACGATCCTGCCAGTCCTGGAGGCAGAGGCCGGTCTGTAGACATATTGTCCGCCGTTTTCGGCGAAATACCTCATGATTCGCCTTTCAGATGGATGGGAATCCCGGGGGCGCCTGAGCCCGCGGGATTCCCACGGGCTCTCAGCCCCTGGGGCAGACGGGAAGCACAGTCCTGCCCCTGGAGCCGTTGATGACCTCTGCTGCCGCCAGGTATATGGCCGACGTTCCGCAGATGATACCCTCCAGGCCCGTCATTACGGTGAACCACCCGGGCATGGGGAACCAGTGCCCCAGCGCGAGCAGCCAGAACAGGACCGTGAGACTCAGGAAGACGAACTGAAGGGCCACATTGGTCTTCCACGATGCGAACCACATGTAGAATGTGAATACACCCCACATGAACAGGTACCATCCCAGAAAGACGGGATCGTAGTCGAACCAGCCAAAGCGGGCGCCCAGGAATATGAACACCAGGGACAGCCAGAAGAGGCCATAGCTGGTGAAGGCTGTGGTACCGAAGGTATTGCCCCTCCTGAACTCCATGATCCCCGCGAAGACCTGCGCCAGTCCGCCGTAGAAGATCCCCATGGCGAGTATCATGATGTCGTTGCCGAAGAAGCCGGCATTGTGGATGTTGAGCAGCACGGTGGTCATACCGAATCCCATGAGGCCCAGGGGGGCCGGATTGGCCAGTCTTTCGCTCATATTACCTCCATTCGACCTGTCACAGGAGTGCCCGGCGCGGCACGCCAGGTACTGCGCCGGGCTTTCCTGATCGTATCCGCTAGGTGCCGTACCTGGCTATTATCTCGTCCTTGCCCAGTCCGAGTATGCCGTACTTCTCCCCTACCTTGCGGAAGGCGTCCACGCACTTGTCTATGTGTTCCTTCTCGTGGGCCGCGGAGAGCTGTACCCTGATGCGGGCCTTCCCGGCGGGCACCACAGGGAAGAAGAAGCCTATGACGTAGATTCCCTCGGCGTACATGTCCCTGGCCATGTCATTGGCCAGTCTGGCGTTGTAGAGCATCACGGGTACAATGGGAGTCTCGCCCGGCCTCATGTCCAGTCCCGCCTCCCCCATCCTCTTCCTGAAGTACCCTGTGTTCCATTCCAGCTTGTCCCTGCGCTCGGTACTCTTAGAGATAAGGTCGATGACCTTTATGGAGGCGCTCACGATGGGGGGCGCCAGGGAATTGCTGAAGAGATAGGGCCTGGCTTTCTGCCTGCACAGCTCCACCAGCTCGCTTCTTCCGGAGACGCAGCCACCTGAGGCTCCGCCGAGACCCTTGCCGAAGGTGGTGGTGATCAGGTCGACTCCGTCCATCACGCCGAAGTGCTCATGGGTTCCCCTTCCGGTTTTCCCTATGAAGCCCGAGGCATGCGAATCGTCCACCAGGAGCATGGCGTCGTACTCGTTGCATAGGGCCACCATCTCGTCGAGGGGTGCCAGATCGCCGTCCATGGAGAAGACACCGTCCGTGACCACCATTCTGGTCCGCTTGTCCTGGTGGTGCTCCAGCTTCTTTCTGAGGTGGTCCGTGTTCATGTGCTTGAAGGTGTCGTACTCAGCGGAACAGAGCCTTATTCCGTCCACGAGGGATGCGTGTATGAGCCTGTCGGCGATGATCACGTCCTCCTGCCCCAGTACCGCCTCGAAGACGCCGGAGTTGGCGTCCATGCAGGATGGGAACAGCAGGGTGTCCTCCATTCCAAGGAACTCGGAAACCCTGTTCTGGAGTTCCCTGTGAATATCCTGCGTACCGCAGATGAACCTCACCGAACTCATGCCGTAACCCCTGGTGTCCAGCCCCTCGTGAGCCGCCTTTATCACCTCGGGATGGCTGGAGAGCCCGAGGTAGTTGTTGGCGCAGAAGTTGAGCACCCGCTTGTGCGGAGCGCCCTCGGGGTATTCCACCTCGATCTCGGCGTCCTGCTGGGAGCAGATGAACCTCTTCTCCTTATAGAGACCGTCGTCCCGAATACGCTGAATCTCATCGGTGAAAATGGACCTCGTCTTTTCGGTGAACGCCATGGATCCTCCTTCCTTCAGCCCAGGTGCTTCTGAACGAGCCTGCAGATGGAGTTCACGGTATCAAAGGCCTCAGGCGTGGCTTCCTCGTCGGGAAGGGTGATCCTGTACTTGCTCTCCAGGAATCTCTTCAGGGATACCATGGAGAAACTGTCCACTATACCCGATGATATCAGCGGGGAGTCGTAGGAGACCTCATCCCCCTCGTCCTCGTCGAGGTACTCGTCGACTATGTACTCCAGCACGATCTCCTTCATCTCGTCCATTCCGGCTCCTTTCATCCTCTGCCTGTGGAAGAGTATCCATTTCCCGATACTCGTCGGTGTTCTCTGGTCCAACAGCTCCAGTGCTCATTCATCCGAAAGGGTCGACAGGTCGCCGACCTCCTCGCCCCATTCGAGAGCCTTCAGGTACCTGCGGACGATCTTTCCCGAACGGGTCTTTGGAAGCCTGTCACGGTACTCTATCTCCTGCGGCATGGCCAGCGGAGACAGTCTCTTGCGTATGAAGTTCATGATGTCCAGCTCAAGCTCATCGGAGGGTTCGTAGCCCGGCTTTAAAGTGACGAAGGCCTTGACGACCTCCATGTTCACCTCGTCGGGCTTGCCCACTGCGGCAGCTTCCGCGATGGCCTCGTGTTCTACCAGTGCCGATTCGATCTCGAAGGGACCCACCAGGTGTCCGCCGGTGTTGATCACATCATCATCCCTTCCCACGAACCAGAAGTAACCGTCGGCGTCTATGCTGGCCCTGTCCCCCGATACGTACCAGAGGTCGCCGCCGGTCCTGAGTTCCTCGGGCATGGCGTCATCGGGGGCTCCGACGAACTTGCTCCTGTAGACATCCGGCTTCTTCCAGTACTCCCTGAACATGGACGGCCAGCCGGGACGGAACGCTATCAGACCCACCTTGCCGGGATCCTGCAGGGGCTCATGGGTGGCCAGGTCCAGGACGGTGGCCTCAATGCCGGGGAAGGGTTTCCCCATGGAACCAGGCTTTATCTCCATGCCCGGGTAGTTGCAGATCATCATGGCACCGGTCTCGGTCTGCCAGAAGGTATCGTGGAACTTGAGCCCGAAGACCTCGCCGCTCCAGATAACCGCTTCCGGGTTGAGGGGCTCACCCACCGATGCCAGGTGCCTGAGGGAGGAGAGGTCGTAGTTCCTGACCACCTCGTCCCCGTCCTTCATGAGGGCCCTTATTGCGGTAGGAGCCGAGTACCACACCGTGACCCTGTTGTCCTGTATGAACCGGTACCACCTGCTGGTGGTGAAACCTGAATCCAGCACGCACTGGGTGATGCCCAGGGACCATGGTCCTATTATTCCGTAGCTGGTGCCGGTAACCCATCCCGGGTCTGCTGTGCACCAGTAGACGTCATCGTCGCGCAGGTCCAGGACCCAGCTGGCGGTCAGGGCCTGTCCCCAGACCGAGTTGTGTACGTGAAGGGCGCCCTTGGGCTGGCCCGTGGTCCCGGAAGTGTAGTGCAGTACGGACGGGGTTTCCGGACCGGACGGATAGACCTCGAAGGTGTCCACCCTGGGACCGGCCTCAACATCGAAGAAAACCTCGTCCTCCCTGACCCTGTCCGGATTCCCCTCCACGACCACCACGGTCTTCAGTTCGGGAAGGCGCTCCCTGACCTTGCGCACCTTCTTCACGTGCTTTGAGGTGGTGAGTATGGCCTTCGTTCCCGCGCTGGCAAGCCTCACTTCCAGCGACTCGTCACCGAACGCGGAGAAGAGAGGCTGGGCGATGGCGCCCATCTTGAGTATTCCGAGGAATGAGAAGTACAGGCTGGGGATCTTGTCCATGAAGATGCATACCCTGTCCCCGGGCTGAATGCCCAGATCCTTCAGGAATCTGGCGAAACCGTTGGAGTATGCCCTGAGATCCTCGAAAGTGTAAACGGACCTGCGGTCACCGAAACCTTCCCATATGAGTGCTGGTTTGTCGCCCCTGCCCATCCTGCATATCCTGTCGGAACAGATAGCCCCGATGTTAAGCAGCTCGCCTTCCTTCCAGTTCAGGATCTCCCTGGCAGTGTCCCAGCTGAAATCCTCCACCCGCTTCTCGTAGGATCCGATGTTGCTCAAAGGTTCTCCTCCGTTCCCCGGCAGAGCCGGCGCTCAGCCGGATGCTGTTGCGATGGCTATTGCATTATCCCTTGTATGGCTGATGGATATCTCCATTCGTCCGACTCCCATCGTGCGGGCCCTGTCCAGAACGGCCCCACTGAGTTCCACCGTTACCCGTCCGGAAACCTCTCTCAGTATCTCCACGCATTTCCAGCCCATGCCCTGGGACAAACCCGCTCCCAGGGCCTTGAAGACGGCTTCCTTGGCCGCGAACCGGGCTGCATAGCTCTCCCAGGGCCTTGCTCTGGAGTCGCAGTACTCGATCTCCCCCGGCAGGAACAGCTCGTCGATCATAGCGGCGTCAAGCCGTTTTCTGAAAGTCTTCAGATCGACGATATCGACCCCGACACCGATGAGTCTCAAACAGGCAGTCTCCCGGGATGAACGATATAGGGTCAAATACACGGCTTAACCTTAATACCATGCAGGGTCCATGTCCACATCCACTCCCGGAGCATCCCCGCTGCTGACCGGTCACTTGACGGGAAGACACCGGAGGAGAATAGAATCCCCATGACAAGAGACTCATTCTCCCGTATCCGAAGGCGGATCGCGGCACCGGCCATGCTCCTGGCCGCCACGACGGTCCTCGCTGCAGCAGGCGGCAGCGTCATGACCGTTCCGCCCATGGATGATACATACATCCATCTCGTGTACGGAGAAAGCCTGATTTCCGGAGAACCCATGGTATACAGCGGAAGCGAACCATCCTCAGGCCTGACCAGCCCGCTATGGCTGCTCCCCTCGGCCCTCTCCGCTCTTGCAGGCAGGTCAGCGGGGCCCCTGATCCTCATGGGCTGTTCACTGGTCCTCTCCCTGCTGCTCCTGTACTCAATGGGAACGCTTTCCGCAATGGTGATGGTCCTTGCAGGTCCTTTCCTGTTCCATTCCGGAAGCGGTATGGAGACATCCCTTTCCTGCCTGCTTGTCTTCCTCGTCTGGAAGTGGATAGATGAAGGCAGAGGCAGAACGGGCCCCGGAGGTCTGCTGCTGGCCGCGGCATTCCTCACCAGACCCGAACTGATCCTTCTGGTCATTCCCATGACACTCTCGATGGACCGGCGCACGCCCGGAAGCATCGCGGCCCTGGCTGCTCCCTCGATTGCAGCCGGTCTGATCTGGGCAGCATGGAACATGTGGTCCACGGGCCTTCCGCTTCCATCGACCTTCTACGCAAAGCTGTCGGTATCCTGGTTCACTTCGCTGAGGAACGGGCTTCCCGGGCTGGCCTACTCCCTCCTGATCACATCCCCCCTTCTGCTCTTTTCCACCGTCTCCGGCGTTCTCATGCTGTTCTCCAGGAGGAGGACGGACAGGAGGTCCCTGGCCCTGGGACTGACGGTGGTCCTCCTGTTCCTGGTGACCTTCGCCCTGCAACCGAACAGTTATTTCCAGATGAGATACTACCTTCCGGCACTGACGGCCTCGGTCATGTCATCATCCGTCTGGCTCTCCGGACTTGGAGGACGGAAGCGGCTCAATACCGCTCTGCTGGTGCTTTCGATGCTGCCGGGCCTGATCGTCTACGGGGAAAGGAGGACAGGGGCGTCCCGGGACGTCATGTGCATCGACGTCGCCCCTGCGAGGTACCTGGAGGAGATAGCCCTGGCGGGTGAGAAGGTGGCGGCGGCGGACATTGGAGCGGTCGGGTGGATATCCGGCCTGGAGATCGTCGACCTCGACGGACTGGTCACTCCTGAAAGGCTTCCGGGTCCTGGCCGGCAGGGCTGGGAATGGATCGGTAACAGTGCGGACTATCTTCTGGCGTTCCCCCGCCAGTACTCGGGACTCATTCAGGAGGCAGGGGACGACATAAGCTTCCTGAGGGGGTTCGGCACTCAGTCCAGCGTGATCTGCGGAGAGGACTCGGTGGCTCTCTGGCGCATAGAATAGCTGGACGCGGACGCTTCGTGCCGATATTGTATAAAATTCCGCGGGTCGGCGGCATCGGAAGGCGAGGCTATGACGGAGCAGGATAACAGGTCCCATAATCCCGGAATGATCCAGGACAGCATTCCCAGCGCGGCTAACAGGTTCGTCATCATCTGTGTTCTCGTTGCCGTGTTCGTGCTCCTTTCGGCCTATTTCAATCTCGACCGCAGGCAGTCGATAAGCTACGCCCATTTCGCATACATACCGATAATATTCGCCGGCTTCTGGTGGGGCAGGAAAGCCATACTCGTGGCACTGGTTCTCGGTGCTGACGTGCTTGCCTTCAGCATATTCAGCAGCGTGGGCGGGCCTGTCTGGGCAGACATCATAAGGGTGGTCGCGTTCCTCATAGTCGCATTCGTCATAGGTGAGCTGAGCACGGAGCTGACCAATACCCACAGGGCGCTCCGCGAGAGGGAGGAAAGGCTCAGGAAGACCAACGCCGCCCTGAGGAAGTTCTCGAAACTGAGGAAGGCCTTCCTTCACATAGCCATACATGACATGAAATCTCCGGTGTCCGCCACCACAATGCTCCTTCACAGCCTTCAGACCCTCCTGGGCGACAGCATTAACGAACAGCAGGAGCACATCATCGAGAGGATGCACGCAAGACTCGAGGAAGCGGTATCCTTCCTCAGGGACTTCCAGCTCTTCGCCCAGCTGGAGGATACCTCGCAGATACGCAAACAGGCCTCCGAGCTTGACCTGAACAGAGTAATAAGTGATGCGGTCTCGGCGAACATGGACCTTGCGGGCGAGAAGAAGCAGCTCATGGACACGGACCTTGACCCCGACCTGCCGATCGTCGCCGGAGTGGAGAGACTCATCCGGGAGGTGATAGGCAACCTGATCACCAACGCCATCAAGTACACTCCCGAGGGAGGCCACGTGACGGTCAGGAGCATGACCAAGGGGAAATCGGTCGTTACCGTCGAGGTGGAGGACAACGGAATAGGCATATCCCCGAAGAACCAGAAGAAGCTCTTCAGGGAGTTCGTAAGGATAAAGGACAACGATGTCAACGGTCAGAAGGTCGGCGGTATAGGTCTCGGTCTCTCCATAGTCAAGCGGATAATTGACATGCACGGAGGAAGGGTATACGTGATAAGCGCACCCGGCAGGGGCAGCATCTTCGGTTTCGACCTCAGAGTGCTCCCCCCGGATGAGGACCCGCTAATAAGACCGGCCAGGAGAGTCTCTCCGGAGCAGGTCCCGAGGGAAGGCTACGTCCCGGAGTAAGAGGCAGGCTGCCGGTAATACCCCCGACACAATCCTTACGGTCCGGACCTCTGCGTTGTCATGTCGCAGTTCTGGAAAGTCCTCTGCACTCTCCATGTCCTTCCGTCGTACACGTAGAGAGCGGGCGATGTCTTCGGCCCGACGAGCATCCTGTCACCTGTACGGACCATTCCGGGGAAAGGCTGGCACTGTACCAGGTTCCCGTCGAAGTACATCCTGTTGTAGCTCTCTATTCTCTGGGGTCTGAAACCAAAGGCTCCGATGTACAGCGTACCGCTGCCGTCCCAGCATTCCAGGGCCGCATCAACGAGGCACCTGTCCGTCGATGCGCCCTCCTGCATAGGCTTCACGGCCTCCCTTGTCCAGATGACACCTCCTGTCCCCAGAGCCGCGAACAGGATACAGGCAGCTGCCCACGAAGCGGTCCTGCCGATCCTGTCACGCATCATCATCACGAACCCGGCCATGACGAATGCCGCGCCTATCGACGGCAGGTTGAAATACCTCGAGGGTATGTCGCAAAGCCCGGGAAAGAATCCCTGGAAACCCATGGTCCATGGAAGGAAGGGGAGAGAAACCGTTGCGATCCAGAGGAACCCCTGCAGCACCAGCCTCCTTGCGTCCCTGGACCCCAGGAACAGCGTCGACAGCCAGAGAAGAGGGTAGAGGACCATCTTCAGTACGGTGTACTCACCGGTGTCCGGGGGCATGGAAGCGACGAGGGGGTAGACCACGAAGTGCAGAAGGTTCCTGGGTATCATCCAGCTGAGACCGTACCTGGTGAAATTGGCGTCGTCCGGATAGGAAAGCTGCACCATCACGACATTCAGTACGAAGAATCCGGTCAGGATATAGAACGGCAGGAGCCTTTTGAGCCTGCCCTCTCTTCCCCTGTCGACGGTGAAGTCCAGTACCGTCAGCAGGATCGGAAGGGACAGCGCCGACTCCTTGGAACCCATCGCCAGAAGTGCGGCAACCAGCGCTAGTATTCTGACGCGAAGGCTGGAAGCGTATTCATGTCGCGTGTAGAGGTCTGCGGTGAGGAGCACGAGGAACCCGGAGAGGAAACCGGTCGCCCCGGCGGCCACCCAGTACAGGTTGTCGGTGGCGCAGGGAGAAAGCAGGTAGAAGAGAGCGGCCGCAGCACCGACTGTCATCCTTCCCGTCAGGTTTTCCACAAGCCTCAGGACCAGCACCGCGGATCCAGCATAGAGGAGCAGGTTCGCAAGGAAATACGGCCAGGGGGTCGGACCCGAGAAGACGGAGAGGACCCAGAAGTACAGATGGGTTACAGGTCTCGGGAACATCTGCACATAGTAACTCCGGTCGAATATATATGTAGGGGCATCGTGATCGACCGCGACCGAAACGTAGGTGAAGTCGTCCTCGTCCCAGAAGGAATGGGAGAGTATGGAACCGTAGGACAGCAGCAGGAAAACGGCGGCGAACAGGAATCCGGCCACCTGCCGGGTAACGCCGGTTCGATCGATGAGTCTCATTCAATCTCCTTGTCAGCAGATCCTCGGAAGCTGCTCCCCGCTTATCATGTCCACGATCCTGTCCGATCCTATGAGGCTCCTCATGATGACTCCGGAGCCGGTCCGGGGTCCGACGCTGCCTATCCTGCAGGCCCCCTTCCCGTCATCGTGGTTCTTCAGGATCTCGACGGCCCTGTCAGCATGCTCCTGCGGAAGGAAGGTCACGAATCGGCCCTCGTTGGGCACGTAGAGTGGATCGAACCCCAGCAGCTCGCAGGCCCCCGCAACCTGTTCGGTGACCGGAATGGAGGCCTCGTCAATGAACACGGTCAGGCCCGCCTGATCGGCGATCTCGTTCAGTCCGCTGGCAAGTCCGCCCCTGGTCAGGTCCCTCATGCAGTGGATATCCAGGCCTTCCCGAAGGAGTCCCGACACCATGCCCGAAAGGGGAGCAAGGTCGCTGTTCACCGGTATTTCCAGACCTATCCCTTCCCTGGCGGCCATTATGGCCATGCCGTGCCTTCCGATGTCCCCGCTGAGTATCACCGCATCCCCGTCCCTCAAGGAGGATGGATGGATGCTGAGCCCTTCCGGCACTATCCCCACGCCAGAGGTGTTGATGAAGATTCCGTCGCCCTTTCCTCTGTCCACGACCTTCGTATCGCCGGTCACGATCTGAACGCCCGCGCGTGCGGCAGCTTCGGCCATGGAGCGGATCACACGCCAGAGGTCCTCCATTGAGAAACCTTCCTCTATTATCAGACCTGCGGAAAGCCAGAGGGGTCTGGCCCCGCACATTGCGAGGTCGTTCACGGTGCCGTACACGGAAAGGGAACCGATGTCGCCGCCGGGAAAGAACAGGGGCGTGACCACATGGGAATCAGTGGCGAAGGCCAGGGTGCCTCCGTCAAGCTCCATGACCGCTCCGTCGTGCCTCCGGTCCAGAAAGCTGTTGGAAAACGTACCGATGATCATGCGGTCGATCAGCTGGTTCATGAGCCTTCCGCCGCCTCCGTGCGCCATGGTTACCTTCGGATAATCGGAGATCGGTATCGGACATGCCATATCGTTCAATTCAGTCATCTTTCCAACCTCCAGGTCTGTACCGGTAGTAGGCTGCACAGGCCCCCTCCGAGGAGACCATCGGCGCTCCGAGCGGATGCTCCGGTGTACACTCCGTACCGAAAGCGGGACACTGATCGGGTTTTATTACACCTCTCAGGACCTTGCCGGAAAGACACCTGCCGGATTCCTCGACCCTCATGTGGTCGACACTGAACCGCCGTCCCGCGTCGAACTCGCTGTACTCCGGCCGCAGTTCGAGACCGCTGGAAGGTATCTCGCCCAGCCCTCGCCAGCGCCTGTCAGTCACCTGAAAAACCTTTTCCATCAAGCCCATGGCCGAGATGTTGCCCGGCCTGGTGACGACCCTGAGGTACTGGTTCTCCACCCTGTTCGTCCCCTTCTCCAGCTGCGCCACGCACATGTGTATCCCCTCCAGCAGGTCCAGCGGTTCAAAACCTGTCACGACAATGGGCACTCCGTACCTTTCCGTTATGGGTTCGTACTCCCTGTAACCCATCACGGCACAGACGTGGCCCGCCGCCAGAAAACCGTCGACATTGCACTCAGGGCTCGCAAGGATGGCCTCCATCGCCGGCGGAACCAGAACATGTGACACGAGAAGCGTGAAATTCCGCAGGCCCAGGCTCCTGGCCTGCAGGACGGCGGCGGCCGTAACCGGAGCCGTCGTCTCAAAACCCACGGCGAAGAAAACCACCTGTTTCCCGGGATCGGAAGCGGCCAGTGTGACGGCGTCCATGGGGGAATAGACCATGCGTACGTCCCCTCCGCCTGCTTTCACGCTGAGCAGGTCGACCTCGCTCCCCGGGACCCTCAGCATATCCCCGAAAGAGCAGAGGGTCACTCCTTCTGTTCCGGCGATGGCGATGGCCTGATCGACCAGTTCGACGGGAGTCACGCAGACCGGGCATCCGGGTCCGTGTATGAGGTTCAGGCCGTCGGGCAGCAGCCGGTCGATACCGTACCTGACTATGGTATGTGTCTGCCCGCCGCATACCTCCATGATGTTCCAGTCACGGGTCACCTTTTCCCTGATCAGACGGGAGAACCGCTCCGCGGCACTGCCGTCGCGGTACTCGGATACGAACTTCAAACCCCCTCCGGTCCTTCCCCCAGTTCCTCCATTCCCATTCGGGATATGGTCTCGAGGTAATCGAAAACCTCGAAGGCCTCCTCCTCGTTAAGCCTGCTGAGGGCAAAACCGGCATGGACTATCACCCAGTCGCCAACCGCCGGATCCCTTATTCCAGCCAGGTTCACCTCTCTCACAACTCCGCCGAAGCTGACCTTTCCCGTCGTGAAAAGGGGGTCCTCGTCGGCCGTTATCTCCTCGATCCTTCCCGGAACACCAAGACACATGGGTCCACTCCGTTCAGTTATCGCTCGAAGAGCGAAGGGCGGCCATGACCTGGCCGGGGGCCACTCCCCCGTCGTTTGCGGGGAGCCTCGAATGGAAAACCGGAACGAAGCCCTTCCTCTCCAGCGCGCTGCAGCAGTTCTCCAGCAGCAGGTCGTTCTGGAAGCATCCTCCAGTCAGGGCGACCTTCTCCTCCCCGGCCCGCTGGGCCACTGCCACCACCACCGCAGCAAGGGCACTGTGAAACTTAGCCGATATCGTGCCCGGTCTCAAGCCCCCGTGTATATCGTCCAGAATTCCCAGGACCGCAGGTTCCCAGTCCACCACAAGGAGTTCGCCGTCCTCGGCCAGGCGGAAGGGGTAGGCTTCCTCCGGACAGTCTTTCTCCGCGCAGTGCTGGAGCGCCATGGCCGCCTGGGCCTCGAACTCCGTCTTCTGGTGAAGGTCGAGAAGGGAAGCCACCGCGTCGAAAAGCCGGCCGGCACTGGAGGTCAGCGGGGAGTTCAGACCTTTCTCCAGCATTGTTTCCAGGATCCCGACCTCCTCGGGGGTGAACGCTCCCTCGGGCATGGAACCGGCCGGGTCACGGAGTAGCACCGACAGCAGGCCCAGGGCGGACCTCCTCGGCTCCCTTGCCGCCGCATCCCCTCCCGGAAGCGGGAAATGCCTGAAACGGGCGAACCTGGAGGGCTGCTGCCCGTTGAAGATGAAGAATTCCCCTCCCCATACCGTTCCGTCGCCGCCGTAACCTGTGCCATCCCAGGCCACCCCTGTGAGTGGAGGCTCCACTTCCCTGTCTAGCATGCACGAGTAGACATGCGCGATGTGGTGCTGTACCCTTACGATCTTCAAACCGGATTCCACGGCCCTCCCGGTGGAGAGGTAGTCGGGGTGCATATCGCATGCGACCGCCCGGGGGGCTGCCCTGTAAAGGTCCTCGATACCGCTCCTGACATCGTCGAAGGCCGCCATGGCCTGAGGGGTCTCCAGATCCCCTATATGCTGACTTACAAATACGTTGTCCCCCACGGAAAGGGCCAGCGTGTTCTTCAGGTGCGCACCCGTGGCCAGCACTGATGCGCCTCCCCTGGTCCGAAGAGGGAGGGGTGCGTACCCTCTTGCCCTCCTGAGCATCATCGGCTCTCCCCTGAACAGCCTCACTATGGAATCGTCCACATGGCGAAGGATGGGCCGGTCGTGCACCAGGAAGAGGTCGGCGATGCCGCGAAGCCTTACCAGCGCCTCCCTTTCGTCTGTGCAAATGGGCTCATCGGAGATGTTGCCGCTGGTGGCGACGACCGGAAGGCCTATCTCACTCATGAGGAGGAAATGCAGGGGCGTGTAGGGCAGCATGACTCCGAACTCCGGATTCCCCGGTGCCACCAGTTCCGATATGCCGGATTCGGTCTCCCTCCTTTCAAGCAGCACTATGGGCGCCTGGGGGGACCGCAGGAGGGCTTCCTCCCCGGAGGACAGCCTGCATGCCGATCTGACCGAAGGAAGGTCCGGGAACATCATCGCGAAGGGTTTCTTCATCCTTCCCTTGCGCTTCCTGAGCCGAAGAAGGGGAGGTTCCATGTCGGACCTGGCCATCAGGTGAAAGCCCCCGAGACCCTTCACGGCCACTATGCTGCCTTCAAGGATTGCGTGGGCCGCGCACAGGAGGGCATCGTCCCTCTCTGCCAGGATCTCTCCGTCAGCGTCCCATAACTCCAGCTGAGGCCCGCACTCAGGGCACGCGTTGGGCTGGGCGTGGAAACGCCTGTCCATCGGGTCCTCGTATTCCCTTCTGCATTCCGGGCACATTCTGAAACGGGCCATTGTGGTGGAGGGTCTGTCGTAGGGTACGGAGCGGATGATGGAATACCTCGGGCCGCAGTTGGTGCAGTTGGTGAAGGGATATCTGAATCTCCTGTCATCGGGGTCCAGCACTTCCCTCATGCATTCGTCGCATGTGGCGATGTCAGGCAGGACCAGGGTCTCGACCTTGCCCCGGGAGCTGGTCCTTATCTCGAACCCCGAGCCTCCTTCCAGCGGCAGCTCACGTTCTTCGATCCCGTGGATGATGGACATTGGAGGCTTTCCGGTCCTAAGGCCCAGAAGGAACCTCTCCAGGAAGCTGTCGGAACCTTCTACCTCGACCTCCACACCGCCGGAGGTGTTAGAGACCCAGCCGGCGAGGCCCAGTCCCGTCGCGAGACGGTACACAAAGGGACGGAAGCCCACACCCTGGACAGCTCCGACTATCTCCAGCCTTACTCTGCGCATCTTCGTCTCTCCGGAACCGGAAGTACCGTTATTGACATAGTTTTCGAAGGTTATATTCTACCACTCTGAACTCCACGGGACCACATTCGTTCCCGCCGGTGAAAGGACGGCTCCCAGTGCACGAGATGTCGATGGCAAAGGACATGACCAGAATAATAGGCAGGACCCTGGGCAGGAAGGTGAACCTGGAGAGGGTCAACGTAACCGTCGGACCGCTGTCCGGCATCAGCCCCGAATCTCTGCGCTTCTGCTTCACGGAGATAGCCCGCATGGAGGGGTTCGGAGAACCGGAACTGGTGATAACCACCACGGAGGCCAGAATGGTATGTCTCGAATGCGGCCACGAGTACAGCGCGTCGGACTTCTACCAGTGCTGTCCCGTGTGCGGTTCCATCAGCAGGCGGATACTGTCGGGCAGGGAGTTAACGGTCGACAGCGTGGAGATAGAGGATTCCGCGGAATAACCGATTGGACGGCGAATATGTACGATAATGATGCCGACAGGAGGATAGACATCTCCGAACCGGTGATGAGCAGGAACGATCGATTCGCGGCAGAAAACAGGAAGTTCCTCACGGACAGGAACATATACACACTGAACCTGATAAGTTCACCCGGAGCGGGAAAGACGACGGTGCTGGAGGTAATGGCACGTTTCTTCGGCCCCGGAATGGCGGTGATAGAGGGTGACGTGCAGACCAGGCGTGATGCCGAGAGGATCGAAAGGGCGGGATGCAGGGCCTGGCAGATAGAGACGGGAGGCGCATGCCACCTTGACGCACAGGCGGTCGGAAATGCCCTTGAACACATGGAAATGGAAGACGGGACCGTCAGGCTGCTGGCCATCGAGAACGTGGGCAACCTCATATGCCCCTCCGGCTACTTCCTGGGAGAGGACATGAGGATAGGTCTCCTCTCCATTCCCGAGGGTGACGACAAGGTGCTCAAGTACCCTAGCCTCTTCAGCACGGTGGACGTCCTGCTGATCAACAAGATGGACCTCGTACCTCATCTCGACTTCGACGTGGACAGGGTCGTGGAGGAGTGCAGGAGCCTCAATCCGGACGTGACCGTGTTCACGGTCTCCGCAAGGACCGGAGAGGGAATGGAGGAGTTCTGCGGCTTCGTGGAGTCGAACATTTCCTGAGGACCCTTCCCGCGAACCGATCGACCCTGTGCGTGGTCAGCCGCCGTGGGCGGTCCTCCTCATTATCTCGTCCTGAAGCTCCCTGGTGAGATCGCAGAAGTAGTCGCTGTAACCGGCGACTCTCACTATCAGGCTGCCGTAATCCTCCGGGGCGTTCTGTGCTGCGAGGAGGGTCTCCCTGTCCACGACGTTGAGCTGGACATGGTGACCGCCCAGCCTGAAGTAGGTCCTGATCAGGGCCGCCAGCTTCGATCGCTCCTCATCGGTCTCCAGCATTCCCGGAAGGAACTTCTGATTGAGAAGGGTCCCGCCGGTCCTGGAATGGTCAAGCCTGGAGGCGGAGAGCAGGACCGCCGTAGGACCGTTCCTGTCGGTTCCCTGCACGGGGGATATGCCTTCAGAGAGCGGTCTTCCCGCCCTCCTTCCATCGGGAGTGGCTCCGGTCACGCTTCCGAAGTACACATGGACGGTAGTCGGAAGGAAGTTGATATGGTATTCCCCTCCCCTTCCGTTGGGTCTTCCGTCGACGGCGGCCAGACAGATGTCCTGTACGGGGCGGATGAAACGGTCCACCCCGGGATCGTCGTTACCGTACCTCGGAGTCCTGTTCCAGAGCATCTGCCTGGTGGCCTCCCTTCCCCGGAAATCACATGAGATGCTTTCCAGGAGCTGCTTCATGGTCATTGTGCCGCCCGGGGCGAACACATGATGCTCCACTGCCGATATGCTGTCCAGAAGAGTTCCCAGACCTACGAACTGTATATATGTGGTGTTGTACCTGGCCCCTCCCTGGTGATAGTCCAGCCCCCTGTCGATGCAGTCTTCTATCAGCAGCGACAGGAATGGAGCCGGCATCTCCGCAGCGTAGAGGTTCTCGATGTAGTCGTTCCCCTTCATCTTTATGTCCGCAAAATGCCTGACCTGTTCCTCGAAAGCCTTCAGGAGACCATCAACGCTCGCAAATCCAACGGGATCGGCAGTGGGTTTCCCCAGCATTCTTCCAGTGGAAGGGTCCCTTCCGGAATCAAGTGTGATCTCCAGTATCTTCACGAGGTTGAAATAGCCCGACAGGTTGTAGTTCTCCATGCCGAAGACCCCCACCTCCACGCATCCGCTGGATCCCCCCAGGAGAGCGTCGGAGAGGCTCTTGCCCTGGTTCAGGAGTTCCTTCAGTATCATGTCCGCGTTGAATATGGAGGGCTGTCCGAAACCCGCCTTCACCATCTCCAGGGCCCTGTCCAGGAAGGCCGGTTCCGTAGCCTCCCCTATCTGCACCGAGAGGCTGGGCTGCAGAAGGCGCATCTCCTGTGCCACGTCCACTATCAGGTAGGACAGCTCGCTGACTCCGCTGGAACCGTCGGGCGCCAGGCCTCCGGTGTTTATCTGGGCGAAATCCGTGTAGGTGCTGCTTTCCATTGCCGTGACACCGACCTTGGGCGGGGCCGGCTGGTTGTTGAACTTGATCCAGAGGCACTGCAGGAGTTCCCTTGCCGTTTCCGGAGTAAGGATGCCCTTCTGCAGGTCCCTGAGGTAAAAGGGCAGGAGATGCTGGTCCAGCTTTCCCGGACTGAAGGAATCCCAGGGATTCAGCTCGGTGGTCACTCCCAGGTGGACGAACCAGTAGTACTGTACGGCTTCCCGGAAGGTGGATGGTGCGTTCCTGGGCACCCTGGAGCAGACCGAGGAGATCTGCAGGAGTTCCAGCCTCCGTGCGGGATCGGGTTCCGAGTGGGAGAGCTGGAGGGCTTTCAGGGAGTACCTTTCGGCGAACAGCATCAGGCTCTCGGCGCACATGTCCATGGCCGTCAGCTGAAGCCTTCTCTTCCTGTCGCCGCCTGCCTCCTCCATGGCTCGGGCTATGCTCCTCCTGATATCCTCCATGCCCATGCTGTATATGCTGCCGCCGAGGACGGTATGACCGGGGGACCTCTGCTCCATGAACTCCGTGAAGACACCGGCTCCGTAGCATTCGAGCCATTCGCTGCTCATGCCTTCGAAGATCCTGTCCCGCATGGAGATTCCCTTCCAGAAGGGAATGATCCTGTCCCTGAATACTTCCATCGTCTCCCGGCTTACCCGGTACGGTATCTTCTTCCTCGTGTCCAGGAGTTCCAGGTCGGCCATGGAGTGACAGCAGAGTTCCGGATAAGTTGGCACGGACTTGGGACATATGCCCTTCTCCCCCACGATCAGTTCATGGTCCCCGATGTAGAGAAACCTGCTGTCCAGGAGGTGGTGGAAGACCTTCGCCCTGGCCAGCGGAGGAGGGAGATCACGGGCGCACGGCTTGCGGTAGAAGTCGGTGACCAGCACCGCCCTCTCCGGAGATATGAAGGCTGATGTCTCTATACTCTCATCCCTGAGCCTCTTCACTCGATCCGACATCGGCATTCAGTTCCCCCTGGCCGTGAGGACTCCGGCTTCCCTCAGGAAATCCAGGGCACGAATGATGCCAAGTCCCTCATCCGGATCAGGTCCTTCCGGAGGTGGGAGGCCCAGACGGGAATACTTGTCCCTCCATGACGAATGGTAGGGCAGAAGCTGCAGGTCCGGCATCAGCGGAAGTCCAAGAAGGAATTCCGCAACCAGCTGCAGGTTCCTTTCGGTATCGGTAATTCCTGGAATCACGGGCATTCTCAGTATGAATGCCGAGCCGCTTCCGGCCAGCAGGCGGATGTTGTCGAGCACCCTCGACGCATCCCCGCCGGTATAGTGCAGCATCTCCCCGTCGTCGACCAGCTTGATGTCACAGAGCATCAGGTCCGCCAGGCGTGACACCCTCATGAACACTTCCTCGGGCGCGCAGCAGGACGTATCCACCGCCGTGTGTATGCCCCTGTCCCTGCATTCGACCAGTATTTCCTCCAGGAAGTCGGCCTGCAGTAGAGGCTCCCCTCCCGAGAAGGTCACGCCCCCTCCTGAGGTTCCGTAGAACGGAATATCCCTTTCGACCAGGTCCATCACTTCGGTCGGAGTGGCGTCCATGCCTGCGATCTCCCTTGCGGCAGCCGGGCAGCCTTCCACGCAGATGCCGCAGAGATCACACCTTTCCATGCATATCCTGGACGGATCCTTCGGATCTATGGCTCCGGATGGACAGACGGAAGCGCAGTTCCCGCACCCTATGCACCTGGAAGCCATGAACACCATCTGGGGAACTGAGAGAATACCCTCAGGGTTGTGACACCAGTGGCACGAAAGCGGGCAGCCCTTGAGGAAGACCGTGGTCCTGATCCCGGGACCGTCGTGTACGGAGTACCTCTTGAACTGGAAGACTCTAGCTTTCATCGAGCCGGTAGATTTCCTCAAATGATCCTCCTGAACGAAGATTTAGAGGGAATACTATTCGGAACTCTTCCCGGGCCTGGTCCTCTCCATGCGACAGAGCGAGGCGAGCCTTTCGGAAACTGTATCCAGCAGTCCCTCGAGCTTCGGTGACAGCGGCGCTCCCAGATCGAGGCAGGCGGGTTGGACGGCCAGCAGGAAGACCTCCGCTCCTGTCTCCTGTCGTATCCTGTCCATGACTAGAGCGGGTGAGAGCGTGTGCGTAGTAAAACCCGTGCTTTCCAGGAGGTCCTGCCTGCGAAGGAGTTCCAGGGTTCCGATATCCCTGTCGAGGTGCACCGCGTCGATGATGACCACCGTGTCCGGCTGCAACCTCGATACCTTTCCTATGTAGTTCTCCGGGACCGTACCGGCATCCACGGCATCAAGTCCGAAGCCCGCGAGCCTTTCCGCCAGACAGGGTCCGATACCGTCATCACCCCGGAGAACGTTGCCTACCCCCATGAAAACGATCCTGCCGCGCAGGGCATCGGTCAGCAGTTCCTCAAATTCCCCGGGGGGACCGCTTTCGGTTATCTGGTCCAATGTAACCGCTTCAGACAATTCCGCCTGCGGGGCACTGAATCACTGTGACCCGGACCCTGCTTCATCTTAAAAGGTGAAGATGGCTGTATCCGGCCTATTCCTCGTAGGTGGCGGTCTTGCGGCGGCATTCTGCGCAGAGGATCTTGACCCTGTCCGACCGGCCTTTGTCGGCGAGGACAGCCTGGATGTTGTCGTCCGCCAGTCCCAGTTCCCTGAGCCTGGTCAAGTAGAGCGTGGGATTCGAGAAGGAAAGCTCGCCAAGCTTCTCGGCGATCCAGATAAGATGATCCCTGGTGGCGATGACATCGCCGCATACCTCACAGAGCTGAAGCTCCTTCTCTATGGTTTCGAAGGCCTTGCTCCTGTCGAAGTAGGAGAGTTCCCACTTGTTGCCGAGGACTATGGCCTTGTCCCCCGGGTCCCTTATGCAGGAATCCTGGCAGACTCCGCAGAAAATGCAGTCGTCCGTGTAGTGGATCATGACCCTCATGGGGACATCACCATCCAGCCTGTCCTCGTGCGCGATGGCGCCAGAAGGACATGCCTCCTCGCATGCGAGACAGCCCAGGCATTTGTCCTGGTCGAACTCCGGCTGGCCCCGGAAGTTGGGGTGAGGAACGTGGGGTTCGGCGGGGAAACTAGATGTGTACGGCCCTTTTACGAGGGCCTTTATCGCTTCTGCAAGTTCTCTTACCTTTGGATACTTCATATTCCCATCCGCCTAGGCTTCGCCCTCTTTGTCCTCAGCGTAGCTGTCCACGACGCTCCTGTCCCACAGCTTTATACCCGCTCTGTGGGCTCCGCGGGAAACGGCATGGGCAGCAACCGGAGAGGCCAGGACGAGGAAAACGATGGCTATCAGAGCCTTGAAACCCGTTTCAGTGAAACCTCCGGAAACCAGGAAGGTACCGAATAGAATACCGCAGGTACCCAGGGTAACGCATTTTGTTGCCGCCTGAAGACGGTTGTAGACATCGGGCAGCCTGACCAGTCCAAGGCAGCCGAGAACGTCGAAACCGAGCCCCAGTCCAATGAAGATCATACCTATTGTATCAATCATCAAAGCTTCTTCCTTCCAGGTACTTGGAAAGCGCCAGCGTTCCGATGAAGCTCTGAAGTCCCCAGGCTATACCTATGTCTATATACCAGGAACGTCCGGTGGCGATGCTCAGCACCGCACACAGACCGACTATCAGTATTCCGAAGATGTCTATCGCAACTATCCTGTCCGCTGCAGTGGGGCCCCTCAGCACACGGAAGAGGACCAGGAGCGAGGAGAGTATCAGGATGTAGACGACCCTTCCCACGAATCCTATGTGCTCCGGGTTCTGCCGGAAGAAGATACTCCTGAAGGGAAGTACGATTATGAGGATTATCAGTCCCAGAAGCACCACTGCGCCGGCGATCCATCTGAGTCGTTTCATTGTTCTACCGCGTCTTCTTCGAATATCTTCCTGAGCATCGGTTCGAACCTGCTCCCTATCTCCCTGTAGGTGGTCTCCGGATCGGTCCCGACAACGTTGATCCAGTGGATGTAGAGAACTCCGTCGTCCCTGTTGATGTCAACGGTAAGGGTTCCAGGAGTGAGGGTTATCGAGTTGGCCAGGAAGGTCAGGCCGGTATCAGACCTGAGCCTGGTCCTGAGCCTGACTATGCCCGGTCTGATAGGCATTTCCGGATGTATGACCCTGTAGGCAACGTCGAAGTTGGCCTTGATGAGCTCCCATGCAAAGACCGGCACGTACCAGAACACGAAGTAGAATATCCGTATCGGATTGAAGAGCATGTGCGGCCTGGTCAGGAACATGGATCCCATCACCAGCGCCACCACCATCGACACCGCAGCTCCCGCTATGAGATGCTGTATGTCCGGTACCCATGTCAGTATGCACCAGACAACGAAGGAGAAGATGAACATCAGTCCTCTGCTCTTCATGTCACATCCCTCCATTTTCGGCAAGCACCCTCACCGCAGGCGATAACAGCACGTCCCTGACCTGGGGTACCAGCAGCAGGCCGCCGAATATGCACATGAGGGCCAGGATTATCAGCGGT
Source organism: Candidatus Aegiribacteria sp. MLS_C (assembly GCA_002030045.1). Classification (GTDB taxonomy): domain Bacteria; phylum Fermentibacterota; class Fermentibacteria; order Fermentibacterales; family JCC-6; genus Aegiribacteria. The sequence goes on from LQBI01000024.1 coordinate 277,354, forward strand.
ATCCGCATCAGGGCGGGCACTTCCCTGATGTCCCTGAACTTCTCCCTCAACTCCCCGAGGAACGCGAAACGGGTTACCTTCAGGACGTAGGCGATGGTCACGATGCTCATCAGGACTGCCCATGCCGCCAGCTTCATGTGATGGGCCTGTACAGCGGCCACTATAATGACGAGCTTGCTCCAGAAACCGGCGAAGGGGGGTATTCCGGCAAGGGACATGGCCCCGGCAAGCGTGGATCCGCTGGTCACGGGCATCTTCCTGGCGAGACCGCCCATCTCCTTCATGTTCCTGGTCCCGGTGGCGTATTCGACCGCTCCCGAATCCAGGAACAGCAGCGACTTGAACATCGAATGGTTGAACAGGTGGAAAAGGGCTCCCATGATACCGAGAGGGGTCCCTATTCCGAAGCCCAGCATGATGTATCCAACCTGGCTTATGGAACTGTACGCGAGAAGACGCTTCATATCCCACTGCCGAAGGGCGACCAGCGCTCCCACTCCCATGGATATCGCCGCCAGGACCAGCAGGATGATCGAAACCTGGCGGGGAAACCCGAATACGGTGATGAAAACCCGTGCTATGGCGTAAACCCCGAGTGCCTTGATAAGGACTCCCGAGAGCATGGCGGAGATCGGTGCGGGGGCTGATGGGTGGGCATCAGGCAGCCAGGCATGGAACGGCACAATCGCCGCCTTGAGCCCGAATCCGGCCAGGAACAGACCGAAGACGAGGTATATCAGCGCCGGCTGGACGGACCATTCAGACAGGACGGTTTTCATGTCCCCCATGTTGAGCGTACCCGTGGCGCTGTAGAGGAAGATGATACCGAGGAGGATCAGCAGGGAGGCGACCCCTCCCATCACGGCGTACTTGAATGACGCCTCCAGCTCCCTCTTGCCCGTACCGAAGCCTACCAGGGCATAGCTAGCTATGGAGGCGACCTCCACGAAGACGAAGAGGTTGAACATGTCTCCCGTCACCAGTACGCCGTTCATTCCGGCCAGCATAAGCAGGAACAGGGTGTGGAACTGCCACTTGTCCGTGTAGCGGGTCATGTAACTTACGGAGTAGACCGCCACCAGGAAGGCTACGAAGTTGACTATGAGCAGCATGAAGATGGTGAAACCGTCCACCACCATCTGTATGCCGACGATCCTTCCCATCACCTCCTGGAATCCGCCCCAGTTGCCCACGTTGAGCACCAGCACGGTCCTTTCCGCCTGCATCCTTACGAGAAAGAAGACGGAGAGGACGAAACCGGAAAAGGATGACATCACTCCAAGGATGTCGGGAATACCCCTGACCCTCTTCAGAAGGGCGGTAAGGAATGCGCCGGCCAGTGGGACGGCAACAAAGAGAGGTACTATGCTTTCACTGATCATAATGCTATAAACCCCGTCATCCTCTTAATTCCCGCATCCTGGTTATGTCGAAGGTCCCGTACTTCCCGTAGAGCCTGATGGCCAGAGCTATCATGAATGCGGTGGTTGCCAGTCCGATGACTATCGACGTCAGCACCAGGGCATGGGGGAGCGGGTCCACCATGGACTGGGGAGCTATATGCTCGGTGGTCGAGAAGATGGCCGCCCTCCCTCCGGCCTTGTAGGCCACCAGGATGAGGAACAGGTTGACCGCGTACTCGGCTATCACGACACCCAGTATTATCTTGATGATGTTCCTCTTGGAGAGGACCGCATAGATACCGATGCAGAACAGTATCAGGCAGAGTATGTACGGCATGTGCGCGTTCATTGCTTACTCTCCGATTCGAACTTCTGCAGCACTATGAGAGTGAGGAAGATACCGAAGAGGCCGGCGCCCACCTTCAGGCTGATGGCGATGTTCTCCAGCGGGATGATGCCAGCACTGACCAGCCCACCGGGCTCACCGTCGGGATGAAGGAAGTTGTCGAAGAACCCTCCGTACTGCAGACCGATAAGGGCGAGGGCCAGGAACATCAAGGCGCCCAGCGCTTCCACTACCCCTGTGCTCTCCTTCGAGAATATCCCTGCGGAAACCTTTCCGCCGAATGCAAGGTCAAGGTTGATGAACGAAAGGGCGATTATGACCCCTCCGGCGAACCCTCCGCCGGGAGTGAGGTGTCCATGCAGTATGATGTATATTCCGTATAGGAATATCAGGCCGACGGTCAGTCTGGTGACCGTCTTGACGATCAGGGACATTCCGTGCTCGTGTTCTTTACTCATGGTTCTCCTGTAGATCTTCCTCTTTTGTCCTGCCCCTGCTTCTCATGACCGTTAGCACTCCTACGACCGCGGTGAAGAGCACCGTGGCCTCTCCGAGTGTGTCGTAAGCCCTGTAGTCGAGTATGACGGATGTCACCACGTTCGTGGCTCCCGTGCCGGCAACTGCGTTCAGGGGATAGAACTCGGAAACCGTCATGAGAGGCTCACCGAAGGGATTGAGCCCTCCGTCGAAGGTCAGTATGCCCGCGACAACGGCCAAACCGAGGAACAGCACTGCCATGAAACCTCCGAAGGGCCTGCTGCTGCAGGGTTTCGTCGCGATGTCCCTGTGAAGGGTCGCCCTGATAAGCAGGATGACCGCGGCTATTTCGACCACTATCTGCGTTATCGCCACGTCCGGGGCCTTCAGGAGTAGGAAGATGATGGAAAGCCCAAGGCCGACTATGCCCACCGCCACGACGGCGGAAAGAAGATTCCTGACCTCTATCGCAATTATCGCTCCGGCGATCATCAGCCCCAGAAGCACGTATAGTTCTATCATATTCCTAACCCAATCAGATCAGAACGATGCACAGCACCGCCAGGCCTATCACGAACCAAAGGAGGTACCTGGACAGTATACCGTTGTGCATGAAGGAGAAAACGATCCCGAAACCGGCCGCTATCTTCTGCAGGACCTCGTAGAGGTCGAACAGCTTCTTCTCCGCCAGCCGGTATATGACCTTCAGGATGCCGATTTCCCTTATCGTCCTGTAGAAGTCCACTCCCGAGACCCTCATGTCCGGGTTCTTCTCCAGGGTTTCCCCTCCGATGAAAGGTGCCACGATCCTGGCTTTTCTGATGGAGCCCGAGAGGTATATGAGGTATCCTATCACCAGACCTGCCAGCAGCACCAGTGTCGCCGGTCCCGACTGCCATATGCCCGGCATGTGGAGCTCTCCTCCGACGCCGGGTCTGAAGTAATCGGCGAAGGGGATCTTCCATGCGATCACGCCGAGGCCGATGCAGAGAAGTGAAAGGACGGCCAGTGGAAGGATCGTGAAGAAGCCGGTCTTCTCCCTGCTTTCGATCACCTCCCTTGATATCTGCGAGGGCTGCCCGAGGAAGACGCTGTGCACGAGTTTCATGAAACTCGCCAGTGTGAGGGCGCTACCCAGCATGGCGGCTACCAGCCACACCACCCACAGAGTACCTCCTCCGGATATCACTCCCTGGTACAGCATCCATTTTGATGCGAAACCGTTGAAGGGCGGTACTCCGGATATGGAGAGCGAGGCTATCAGGAACGCGGCGAACACCATGGGCATGGCCTTCACGAGACCGCCAAGCCTGGCAAGGTCGGAGGTACCCGTCCTTCTCTCAACCTCCCCGCCGGCCAGGAACAGGCTGGACTTGTATATGGTGTTGTTGAACATGTGGAACAGCGCACCCGCGATGCCCACCGGGTTCCCGGTCCCGATGCCCAGTACCATGTAACCGACCTGGCTCACGGCGTGGTAACCGAGGAGGCGCTTGAGATCGTGCTGGACCAGCGCCATCATCACCGCCGCCATGATCGTTACGCTTCCCAGCGCCATGAGTACGGTGTTCATGGCAGGCGTCATCACGAAAACCTCGAGGGTCACCCTGGCCAGGAAGTAGATCCCCAGCAGCTTGTCGAGGGATGCCGGAAGGAATGCGGTTACCGGAACAGGTGCATCCCTTGCGGTATCCGGAAGCCATGTATGGAACGGCATCGCCCCTGCCTTCGCGAAGGCCGCGGACGCCAGGCACAGATAGGCTATTACCGAACCGGTGGTGTCGAGCTGGATGCCCATTCCGGCGAAGGGAAGCCTGAGGAAGCCGGGCAGTCCGGTGGAACCGTACCTGATGCTCCAGATAAGTACTATCCCCAGAAGCAGAAGCACGTCTGTTCCACCTATGATGGCAAGCGACTTCCTGGCTGACTCGGGAGTGCCCTCCTCCCTGCCGAATCCGATGAGGAGATAGAGCATGAGACCCAGGAATCCCCACAGTACAAGGAGCAGAAGGAAGTTGGCCGAGAACAGGATCCCGAGGGTGGCCAGGAAGGTGGCCAGGATGTAGATGTAATACCTCCAGAGACCCTTCCTCCCGCTCATGTGCCTGAAGGAGTACACAACCGTGAATACGAAGAACATTGCGGCGAAAACGGCGCAGACAACTGACAGAGGGGTGCTTGCGAAGTAGCCGCCGGGGTTCTTCAGAGCATCGATCAGGTACTTCATCTGACCCCCATCCTCCGTTTTATCCTATCGGTCTTCTCCCTGCTGAGCTGGATGAGGTCCTTGCCGCCGTAGAGAATCCTGCCCCCCGTGTCCTTGACCGCTATCCTCTCGGTGCAGCAGTAGCATGGATCAATGGCGGCCAGGATTATCGTGGCATCGGATATGGTCTCACCCTGTACCGTAGCCTTGTAAGTGGGGAGGTTCATGAAGGTCGGAGCCCTCACCTTGTGCCTGACCGGCCTGTTGGTCCCGTCGCTCTTGACGTAGTGGAAGGTCTCGCCCCTGGGGGCCTCTATATGGCCTATGCCTTCGCCCGGAGGGACGTCCTTGATGTTGGCGTCTATCTCTCCTCCGGGAAGATGCTCGAGGCAGAACCTCATGATCTTCGCGGACTCGAACATCTCCAGGATCCTCACCACTGCCTTGTCGAAAACGTCACCGTTGCTGGTGACGATCATGTCCCACTCCATCTCCTGGTAGGCACCGTAGGGCGAATCCTTCCTCACGTCACGGGCGACACCGGAAGCCCGGGAGGTGGGACCAAGGGCGCTGAAATCTATGGCTTCCTGGTAGGTCATCACGCCCACCCCCTTGAGCCTGGCGTGCAGCACCGGATCGTCAAGGACAGCTTTCTTCAGCATGTCCAGCGTGGGCAGGATGGATTCGATCTTCCTGATACATATGGGGATGTCCTCCGGCTTGATATCCCTTCTGACCCCCCCGGGCTTGAACATGGCGTAGTTGTTCCTGTTGCCGGACAGGATCTCCATCACGTCGAGGATCTCCTCCCTCAGCTTCCAGGCCCACATGTAAACCGTGTTGTAGCCCAGGAAATGCCCGGCCAGACCCAGCCAGAGCAGATGGGAATGGATCCGCTCGCCCTCGGCGATGATGGTTCTGATGTACTTGGCGCGAATGGGCACTTCCATGGGGAAGACGTCCTCGACCGCCCTGGTATACGCGAAGGGATGGCTTGTGGAACAGATGCCGCATATCCTCTCGACGACGAACGTGCTGTTCTCGAATGTCTTCATCTCGGAGAGCTTCTCGATGCCCCTGTGGTTGTATCCTATTCGGACGTCTATGTCGACGACGGTCTCACCCTCGACCGTCAGGGTGAAGAGCTCGGGTTCCTCCTGAAGAGGATGGTACGGGCCGATGGGAATTATCGTCCTGCCCATGTCAGACTCCCCTTGTCCTGTCGGCCTTCTCGTCCCACTCCTCATAGTCCTGACGGAGCGGATAGACACCTTCCGGCCAGTTGTCCGCCAGGAGCAGTCTCCTGGGGTCGGGATGACCGGTGAAGGTGATCCCGAGAAGTTCGCTCATCTCCCTCTCGATCCAGTTGAGGGCCTCGATGTCCTTTCCCAGCGAATCCATTACCGGATGCTCCCTGTCGATCAGCACCCTCAGAGAGATGAGGAGGTTTATGTCCTCGACGATGAAATGGTAGAGGATCTCGATGTTGGGCGGCATGTCGGTCCCGGACGCTATGTTGAACCTTGCGCCCAGGTTCCTGAACAGGTACGTTCCGATCCTTACCATCGATTCCGGCCTTACGGTGATGTAGACCCTGGAATGCGACTTGTCGTAGAGGTCCAGTATATCCTCGTGGAAACGGCTTGTGAAATCCAGAAGTACTTCTTCTCTTGTCATTGGGAGCCGCCCACCCTTTCGATAAGTTTCACGACGCCGGCAATTATCGCTTCGGGCTTTGGAGGACAGCCGGGAATGTAGACATCCACCGGAATTATCTGGTCAAGGGGCTGCGGGCAATTGTAACTGTCCTTGAAGATCCCCCTGGACGCCGCGCAGGTGCCTATGGCGACCACGAGACAGGGTTTTGGAACCTGTTCCCACAGGGCCTTCAATCTCTCCACCGACATCCTGTTGCCGGAACCGGTTACCAGCAGTACGTCCGCATGCTTGATGCTCCCCGCAAGCAGCATGCCGAACCTTTCTATGTCGAACCTGGGGGTAAGACAGTCCAGCGTCTCGATATCGCAGTTGTTGCAGCTTCCCGTCGAGAGGTGGAAGACCCAGGGGGATTTCAGGAGCGCTTTAAGCTTCAGGCTCATGACGGTGCAGCCTTACCCTTCTATATGCCATTCAACGCCAGCACGACGGCGGCTGTTGCCAGGACCGTCATCGGTCCCCAGAAGAACCTGACGGCCTGGTCGATACGGACCCTGGGATTCGTGTTGCGTATAACCGTTATCAGGGCTACGATCCCGACGTATTCCAATAAGGTCCAGAGGATGTTGATCCCGTTCAGACGCATTCCACCGAAGAACAGGATGATCAGGAAGAAAGGAAGCGTGAACAGGAGCATGTTCTTCATCAGCCTGAAGACTGCCAGGCCCGGTCCGGAGTATTCCACCAGCGGCCCTTCCACTATCTCGGTCTCGGCCTCCGGTATGTCGAAGGGGACCAGGGCCAGTTTGGCCTGGACGCACAGCAGCGCGACTATCAGTGCGATTATACCTGACAGGTGGCCGGCAGTTATGCCGTCTGACTGATTCTCTATTATTCCACTGATGCTCAGGTCTCCCGCCCATATCACAGGTACCAGAGTAGCAAGGATGAACGGAAGCTCGTAGGCCATCACCAGCTTCATCTCCCTGGAGGCGCCCAGGCTCGCCAGCGGGTTCCTCGAGGCGAAGCCCCCCAGTATGATGCTCAGGGAAGGTACAGTGAGCAGGTAGATGGCAACGATCCAGTCACCCATGAAGCCGCCTTCGAAGAACTGGTTGACCCAGAAAAGAGTTGCCGCCGCCACGACTCCGGCGAGACCTATGACCGGTGCCATCAGGAAGGTCCCCCTGGATGCCCCCGCGGGGATTACCGTCTCCTTTCCAAGCAGCTTGACGATATCAATGAAGGGCTGAAGGAACGGGGGGCCGACCCTGTACTGCACTCTGGCGGTAACCTTCCTGTCGATCCAGCTGGTGACCAGGCCCAGGGCCGCGGTGGCTGCGAAACCGAACACGATGAGGTATACGAAAGTCATGCCCTGCTCCTGTCCCAGTGGGTCGAGTGGACCACGAGCCGGTTGCCCAGATGGAAGATGTTCTCTCCCTCCATGTCCTCGTCGGCGAGCGCCAGGGCTCCGTAGGGACAGGTGGGGATGCAGGTGTAGTCTCCGCGGTCCTGGCAGTAGTCGCATATGTTGGACATCCTGGGAAGTATCTCGGGGTATATCGTACCGTAGGGGCAGGCGTGGGAACAGGACCTGCACGCCACGCATCTGACCGTGTGCCTCACCAGGGTTCCGTCCTCCTTCTTCTCCAGGGCATCCTTCGGACAGGCGTTGACGCAATGAGGTTCCTCGCACTGTCTGCATACGAGGGCGTAGGTGGCCAGCTCGATGAGAGAGATGACCCCGTTGTTCCAGGGATGGTAGAAGTAGCTGCACTTGATAACGCATTCCTCGCACACCTCTGAACTGCATATGTCCAGATCAATGAACAGCTTCTTTCCGCTCTCCTTCTTCCCCACTGCGTCGATGTCGCCGTGAAGCTGGTCGATGGTGGTCCTGTTCATTTCCATGGCAGCCCTATTCCCAGATGCCGGGATAATCCCGGATCATGTCGTACGTGAAGACCGGTCCGTCCTTGCAGCAGTAGTAGGGGCCAATCCTGCAGTGTCCGCACTTGCCGAAACCGCAGGACATGTTCTTCTCCATCGAGAGATAAATGTTCCTGTCCTTGATCCCGAGTTCCTGAAGCTTGAAAGTGGCGAACTTCATCATTATGGGTGGGCCGCAGACGATAGCCCTGGCTCTCGAGAAATCCACGTCGATGTCGTTCATTATGGTCGTCACGACTCCCACCGGGCCGTTCCAGGTATCGTCGCACTGGTCGACGGTGAGTTTCATGTCGAGGTCCTTACGGTCCATCCAGCTCTCCAGTTCCTTTCTGTAGAGCATCTCTTCGGGATTCCTGCAGCCTCCCCTGTAGACCAGCTTCGATATCTGGTCCCTCATATTGAAAAGACCGTACATGAGCGTTCTTATCGGCGCCAGGCCGACGCCTCCGCCTACGACCACGATATCCTGACCGATGAACTTCGTAAGAGGGTAGCCCTTGCCGAGGGGACCCCTGAGACCCACTGTGTCACCGGGTTCCAGTTCGTGTATCGCATCGGTCACTCTGCCCACCCTGACTATGGTTATCTCCATGGTCTCGGTGTTCTGTGAATCCGAAGAGGGAGTGAACGGGGCCTCACCTACTCCCGGGACCGAGAACTCCATGAACTGTCCGGGTTTGAATGCTATCTTTTCTTTGGGCTTGAGAAGGAAAGTTTTGATGGTGGGCGTCTCTGTGGTAACTTTAAGGACCTCGGTTTCGATGGAACTGTACGGATTCTTCATCTATACTTCCAGTCTTGCCAGGACTTCCCTGATGTCGATCTTCCCGGGACAGGCGGCAATGCATCTCCCGCAACCGGTGCAGGCTATCTCGCTGGCCACTTCAGGGAAGTAGTTGAACTTCTTGTCGAACCTGTTTCGCAGCCTCATCCAAAGCCTGTCCCTGGGATTCTCGCCGCCCGCAACCCTGGCGAAGTCATTTATCATGCATGAATCCCATACCCTGTACCGAGCAAGCCTTCCGTCAGCCTTCTGATCGTAGAGCAGGAAGCAGTGGCAGGTGGGACATATGGTATTGCATGCGCCACACTCGACGCAGTCCCTGGAAGAATCCTTCCAGAGATCGGCCTCCTCGTAATTCTTCTGCATCACTCTCTTGAGCCTGTCGACCGAGGGTATCTGCTTCTCCTTGGCGTTCTTCGCTACCCGCTTCCTTATATCGTTCCTGTTCTTCTTCGCTGAATCGGCCAGTGCCTTGTCCTCTGTCTCACCGAACATGTCCGAATGGCTCTCGACCAGTTTCCTCCCCTTCTCGCTTCCAACGGCCACGATGAAGCCGCCTTCCACGGGGGAAAGGTTGAGGTCAAACTCGGCCTCGGGCCACGGGTTCAGGTCAAGCGCGGTACAGAAACAGGTATCGCCGACTCCTGTGCAGTCGGCGGATATGATGAGCCCTTCTTTCCTGTGCCTCATGTAGGTGGGGTCTCCGTACTCCTCGTCCATGAAGACGAAATCCAGGATCCTGAAACCCTTAAGGTCGCAGGCTTTCGCCCCGACTATGCAGGGCGGCTTGTCCTCATGCGGTACACGGGGGCTGAAACCCTCGGCCACCTTCTCCCTCCCCAGGAAGAAGAACGACTTCAGAGGATCGAAGGACCTTATCTCACCGATGACGTAATCGGTATCGCCCTCCCGGAGCAGGGAATACCCCGTTCCCTTCCCCATGACCCTGGGAACGTATACGCGATAATCCGCCCTGAGGGATTCCAGAAGACGATCGAGATCGATTCGTTTTAGAAAAATCATGGCAATGAAATAGACCGCGTGAAGACCTTTGTCAAGGGGCCTTCCAGACGTCATTTGATGGGTATTCACGTCGTTTTTCATGACCCTGGGAGCCAACCTGATAACATGTTCCGGAATGTCGCGTCCGGCCCCTTCAGTATTATTTCCAGGCGTTTCGGGAAAAATCCGGGCTTGCTGCACTGGAATGGTGCCGTCTGTCAAATTCGAGATGACCTGGTCCCGGTCTTTTTTAGTGAATCCCGAGGCCGCACGTATTCGGACCGGGACCGGTAACGAGCTTAATGGAACAGAAGGTATTCACTCATGAGAGACATGGTTTGCTGAGCCGATCTGTCATTCATCCCTGCCATTCTCATGACAGTGACCGTCATGGGGAACTGATACGGGGAGTATCCTCCCAGGATAGCGTGGTCCCCGGTGGAGCAGGTCCTGCCGGTCTCCCTGGAAGACAGCCTTGTTTTGTGGCGTGAGCACGGGGGGCAGCATCAACCTGGCCAGGGGGAAGACCTCCTCTCCCGCCTTCTATCCGGATGGAAGTCATGCCGTGTCCCATCCTGGTGCCGGGCCTGGAAAAAGGGACATTCCCGGATTGAGATTCCTTGATGATGTCTCATTTTCCAGGCCCGGCACCATAAAGAGACATGTAGATAACGTACGCGTGGTTGACGTTCTGGGTGTAGGCCCTTGTTTCATTGAAGGTTATCAGTGAGAAGAACTCTTCGGTCCCCATGTCCCCGGCGCCCCAGTGCAGAGCGTTGTGAGGTCCTCCGTTGTAAGCTGCGGCGGTGAACACAGGATCGCCTCCGAAACCCCTGCTTATGCCGGATATGTAGGTTATTCCGTAATGTATGGACATCTCGGGATCGTACAGCCTGTCCGGTGAGTAGTCGTCCCATCCGTTCTCTAGCGCCACATACTCCGAGGTGCTGGGGATCATCTGAATAAGACCCCTTGCACCAGCCACCGAGTAGGTCCACGGCTGGAACATGCTCTCGTTCCTTATGACCGCCCATGCGAAAAGAGGGTCCAGACCGCAGGTCTCGCCAGCCGGAACAACGAACTCCGGCCATGCCATCTGGTATCGCAGCATCCAGAGCTCCCTGGGCCTGTCGTTCTCGTCATCCGAGAGGTCCCACATGTTGTAGCCCGAGATAGGTCTCCGTTCCCAGACGCTGTTGTCAAGGTAGAAGGGAGCAAGGTACTGCGGTCCTCCCACCTTTTCCTCACCGGCCCTGAACTCAGCGTCGGCATAGCTCCTCAGACCTGCCTCCTGCAGGAATAGACCCCTCAGGGTCTCTTCCGGAGGTTCCACGGGAGAAAGACCGTGTCTCATCATCCAGTCCTCGAGAGGTTCCTCGGTAAAAACAGGTTCCCATGGGGGAATCCCAAGGAACTCCCTTGCGAAACGGGCGGGAAGACTGAAGGGAGCTGACACCGTGAGATCCTCGAGAATCCTTCTGCCATCCGGGTTGCCCTCAGAGTAGAGAAGCCTTCCCATCCAGTACCTTGCGGAGGAAAGGTAGACGCTTGCGGTCCATCTTGAGATGAAAGCCTCGAGTTCGGAGACCGCCGCGGAGATGTCACCCGATTTCATGAGCGAGAAACAGAGGTAGAAATGGGAATCGTCGGCGGTGACGTTCCCCGGATACTTCTCCAGGGTCATCCTGAACCATGGGACAGCCCTTTCCCATAGCCTGTTCTCGGCCAGCATGTTTCCTATGTACCAGGGTAGATTACCGATCCGTGCATGTTCCGGGAACCGCTCCCCGTACTCGAGCAGAGTCCCCAGTCCCTCCTCCGGTCTTCCGATGCGCCCCAGGTTCCTGCCGAGATTTATCAGTGCATCCGGGCAGTCCTCGCCCTCCGGCCACCTCGCGAGATACTCTCTCAGCATGTCAACCGCCGTATCATAGAAACCGAGCCTGTCCCTGGTCCTGGCGGCAAGATACCACAGATGCGGGTCGGGGTTCTCGGAATTGACAGCGACATCGTAAAGCTCGTTCCAGAGACCTCCGGAATAGAAGTCGTCGGCGAGGGAAGCTCCCAGCCATGCGGTCTCGAGTATCTCTTCCCTCAGAATGTCGTAGGCTGCGGCATGGACCGGGGCTGCAGGCCACAGGCCGAATGACCTGAGGAACTGGTCTCTGTATCCGGCGAGGCCATGCTGCATCATCCATGATGCACGGTAATGGCAGAGGAGCGACAACATTTCGTCGTTCCCGGATCCCTCCGCATTCCTGAACACCGAATCGGCGGCGTCAGCCATGCCCTCACCCAGAAGTGACCTGTACAGGAGGATCGTTCTTCTGTCGGCCGCTTTGCCGGATAGAACGGAAGGCACCGGTTCCAGGGCCTCAAGCGCTCCCCGTGTATCGCCGGCGGCAAGCAGGGTGTCAGCCAGGACCAGATGGAGGTATTCCGGCAGAACGCAACCGTTCCTGGACAGGTACGACCTGAGAGCAGGTACGATCCGATATCCTCCGATCTCCAGGGCCCTGTACGGAGCCAGTGAGTCGGGGGTCTCGAGCAGGAGCTGGGCTGTGACAAGGTTCATCTCTCGGGAAGCGTCAGCGGCTTTTCGGGCCAGCTCGCATCTGATACCGTCCTGCAGGGGTCTGAGGAGAGCGGCTCTGACGTATTCTTCCCGGGCTTCATTCCCTAGACCGCAGGCCAGGAGAGAATCGCCCCTGGCCTCCGCCAGAAGGCTCCTCTCGGTGGAGGAAAGCGTTTCGTCGGGCTGCACCGTCCTGCAGCCCGCAAGGGCCAGCAGAAGGAAAAGGGGCTTGAGCAGCCTACTTCCTGTACTTGGCAAGTTCCTGTTCCAGTTCGGGATGGCCCGGTGCGGTCTGCTGTGCCCTCTCCAGCAGCTCCAGGGCCTTTGCATGGTTTTCCTGTGCTGCGTATGCCCGGCTGAGGGCGATCATCACTCCCGTGGAAGACCCCGAACCCTCCTCGAGATAATTCTGCAGGAAGTCGATACCGTCCTCGGGCCGGCCGGTGATGACCATCAGGGTTCCGAGACCCGAGATCGCCGGTTCCAGTTTCGGATCCAACTCCAGGGCTTTCCTGAAGTGTTCCTCCGCCTCCTTCAGGTTGCCCCTGGAGGCCTCTATATGTGCCATGTTGGCCAGCAGTTCCGGACTTTCGGGACTCAGTTCCAGGGCTTCCCGGAGGTCTGACATGGCCTGACCGTACTCCGCGTTGTTGAAGTGAACGATGGCCCTGCGGTTAAGATCACGGACCCTGTTGTCCTGTACCTCCACCGAATGCAGTGCCAGGAGTTCCTTCATCTTCTCCAGTTCTCCCGTCTGGGAACTGGCCGTTTCGGCCACCTTCTCATGAATGGCCGAGACTTCCCTGGCGGTCTCGGTCTTTATCTCCTCAAGAGTGGATTCGATGGCTTCTCTGGCCTTGTCCATCTTTCCCGAAATATCCCTGAGATCGCCGGAGAGCGTTCCGATGCTGTCGGATATGGCCTTGCTTCGGTTTCCCTCGGTTTCGACCACGATGCGGGAGATGGTCTCCTCCAGTGACTTGGAGGACTCGGATACCATGACCGAGATGTCGCTGAGAGAGGAACTGAAGAGTTCTCTGCCCACCGAGTCCTCGGGACCGTCCGCCAGAGCTTTCAGCAATTTGACCTCTGATTCGCCCAGGTCCTTCCGAAGACCCGCGAGTTCCTCCCTGAGTTCGTCCAGTTTGACGATCATCCCCTCTGTCTGATCCGAAACCCGCGGGGACACGGGAGATTCGGGACCAGCCTCGGCGGCGGCCTGGGGCAAGGGAGCTCCGGAGATACTCGAAAGAAGCTCGTTCGACCTGGCCAGCTCGGAGGTTACGGCCTTGAAGTTACCTTCAAGAAGCTCCGACAGACCTTTCTCCAGGCTCTCCAAGCGCTTGTCGACCTTGAGCACCGATTCGTTGAGCTTGATGACCAACCGGCCTATTCCCTGTACAAGCTCCTGCATAGAGATATCACTAGTGCCATTCTCCGGCTTGTCGCTCATTTCTCACCTTCTATTCCCATGTCGACGCTGAGCCCTGATATCGTGTCCAGCCTGTCGGGGTCATATTCCCTGGTGTCCCTGGAAAGAATTCCGGCTGTTTCCGGGTACCTTCCGGCCAGGAATCGTTTCAGAGCCGACCTCTCTAGCGAGGCCCCTGACTGTTCCAGTGCCCAGTACAGCCGCTTCAGGGATTCCCCGCTGGAATTCTCCCTGAAATCGGCCATCCAGGTGTGGATCGCCTGCTGCCTGTAGCCCATGTTCCAGAGCGCCAGCGCCCTGGTATCGGAAACGGCATGCGACCTGTCCTTCCCGTCATTCAGGATCTCCAGCGCCTGCCCCGGTCTGCCTGTGATTATCAGGTCGAAGGCTGTTGACGGATCTCCCGATACTTCATCCCTGTCAAAGGCGGCCGACCTGGTACGATGCAGTTCCTCCCTCACCATGGACAGAGCTTCATCGCTGCCGGAAACCCTGGCTATCTCGGAAGCTTCCACCAGCATTCCCGCCGACAGCAGGACATCCACCATGCTCTTCATCTCGTCCGTCGACAGCTGGTCCTCCTCCTTCATCCCGCGATAGTTCTCGAGGAGCTTCACCGCAAGCTCCCTGCGAAGATCCATCTCGTCCCTGGGGAACAGCTGACCATCCTCCGCCAGCTGGAACAGTCTGCGTATACCCTGGCCTGAATGGAGGACAGCGGGTGCCATTGCCCTCAATTCATCCCTGTCGATATTGGAGTAGTCGTCGGGAAGCAGCCGTTCCATGGCCTCGGAGATGACCTTTTCGACCCTCACGGAGTTCCAGAACCTTATCCTGTCGGCAGAACCCTTCTCCACCGAATCGAGGAGCTTCATGGATGCCCTTGTCCTCCAGGGCTCCTCACCCCCGGAAGCCAGCAGGCATAGAAGGTCCTCTCCCCTCCCGGCGAACGGGGTCTCGAGGACTTTCTCGGAAAGCAGTAGAAGCGGTTCGCCGTCAGACCCGGGCGACCAGGCCTCGATCCCCGACTCCAGCAGGGCCTCGTTCAGCGGCAGGGTGAGGTCGACGTTATCCTGGAGTATCCTGGCGAACTCTTCCCCGTCACCAGCTGCCAGTGCGCAGACCGCCCGCGAAGCCGGACCCATCCTGTGGAATTCCTGGAGGAGTCCCTCCTGAACCAGTTCAGGTTCCAGCAGGACAGCACTGGTAACGAGGCCGTCCGTATCAGCCTGTACACGGTGACGGGAAGCGATCCGGGCGGCGTAGATGTAGGCCTGTCCGGAGGATTTCTCGGCAGCCATGGCGGAGGCCATTCCTACCACTTCCTCCGCAGCCTCGGCGTTTATCTCAAGCATCACCGCCGAGTACCTCTGGAATCTGTCGAAATCCCCCCTGAGACCCGCGGTCCTGGTCAGGGAATGGACCAGATGGTACTCTCCCGGGTTTTCTTCCACCATCTCCTCCAGGAGTTCCAGCACTCCATCCTCCTCGAGAACGGGATCCAGCACCGCCGACACTTCCTCGAAGTTCTTCTCTGTCCTGTGGGAACGGGCTATGAGCTTCCTTATCTTCGTCCCGTTGGCCGGTGACTTGGGCAGTATGAACTCGAGAACGTTCCTGGCCATTGCAGAGGACCAGGGCCGGACCACCGGCTTCTCCAGCAGTTCCAAAGCCATGCTGTAGTTGTCCCTGACGGTTTCGGCACAGGCTTCCGCAACGCTCTCGATGAGCGGTTCTCCTATGCTGCCGCTTTCGAACGAGGATCCCGCCAGCACGACCCTTTTCCTTGAAATGAGGTAACGGAACCTGAACTGGGCAACCTCAGCCGGCTTGTCCCATTTCAGTGAAGTGGCCAGAGCAACCTTCCATTCCTCGTCACCGCCGATCTTCTGCAATATGGAAGAGACGGTCTCGGCCGCGGGTCCCTCGGAAACCCTTGAAAGGATTGCCTTGAGGTCCAGCTGGGCCCTTTGTTCGACGGGCATGGTATCTATCCTGCGTACAATGTCGGCCTGGAGCTCCGGATCCTCCATCGCGAGAGCCATGTAGGAGTTCGCCTGCTCCGCGTTGTCCTCCCTGAGGCAGACCATGGCCACAATGAATGCCTGCCAGGGTGAGGATGGCGAGAAACCCGAGCCAACTATGTCAGCCACCGTGCCGATCTGCACGTCCTCCCTCGACAGCAGCTGCTGTCCCTCCGGAACAGGGGTCCTGCCCCTGAGAAGCAGCCTGAACCAGTCGTCAGCCGCCTCCATCTCCCTCTCCGACCTGAGCCTGAAGATAGCCCTGGCCTCCCTGAGGTCCGGATACTTCTCCACCTGCTTGTCCATAGCGTCCAGTACGGCGGAGGCATCGGCGCAGAACTTCCTGTCCCTCTTCCTGGAAAGCAGCTCCAGTGTAGCTATGGCCTTTGCCTGCTTGCCGGTCTCCAGGAGGACCGCCGCCAGCAGGGTCAGCACCTGCGCGTTGTTCCTGTCCCTGGAAATCAGCGTCTGAACATGCTCGAACACCCAGGAAGGGTCCGCGTCTATCACCGGCACCAGAGAGAAGACGGCGTCATCGATCTCGCCGTTCTCGGAAAGGAAATGCGCAAGCTTCATGGCTATGCTGCCGGCCGAGTCTCCGGTCTTCTCGATGATTCGACCGCATACCTCGAGGAGCCTGGAAGGCTCCGCATCACCGGCTTCGAAAGCCTTCTCCACTGCTTCTATGGCATCTTCCAGTCTGCCCTTCTCCAGGTTCATCTGCGCCGCCAGGAGCTGAGGCGCCGCACCGCTGTCCGGATGAGCCACCAGATCCTCGATGGCGGATTCCAGCTCCTCCCTGTCCAGGCTCTTGCTGTAGATGCTCTCCAGGGTCTTCGATGCGGCGTCGGTCTTGCCAGCAGCGGTGTACATCTCCGCCAGAAGGGCCGATGACCTGCCCGACCTGTCAACCGGTACCATGTACTTCTCTATTACACCGGCTGCGTCCGTTGCCTCGTCGGCCGAGGGTTCGGATTCGGAAAGCCTGGCGGCGAACTGGAGCGCCTGGTCCATCTTCCCCGTCACCGCCGCTATGCCCATAAGGGGTGTATAGTACAGACTGTCAAGGTCCTTCATCTGGTTGCTGATCCAGAAGGCCAGAAGAGGTATATCCCTGTGGGGGTACTCGACCTCTTTGCATACCTTCCAGAGGAATTCTATCGCTTCTCCTGTCCTTCTTTCCCTGTGGAGATTGAGGGCCCATTCCACCAGGGACGACTGGTCGGCCTCCGGGTGGACCGTTCCGTCGAACCGCATGGAACTCTCCATCTTCTCCCTGATGATGTCGAAGAGGCTGTTGACCGTCAGCTCATCGGCCTTGCGAAGGACATCGAGAGCTCCCCTGAAATCGTGCATGTCCATGTAACTTCGCCATATGACCCTGAGAAGGTCCGTTGACCTGGAGAATTCGCCGAGCCTCCCGATGAGGATGTCCCTGATGTCCACAGCTACAGGACGATACCGCCTCATGACCTCCTCGGCTATGCTCGAGGCAAGGTTTGGATGCCCTATCTCGAGGAGCATCTCCACCAGCTCGACGGCGACATCGCTCTCTTCCAGGAGGATGTCCTTCTCCTCCTTGACGGTGGAGGAAACCTTGTTGACACTACCCTCTTCGGCGAACTTCCGGATCTTCTTCAGTGTCTTTCGCGGGCCGGATTCAAAAAGCGCCATTGTGGTCACTCACCTACTCAGGAATGATTACCAGGACTTCACCGAGGGACAGGAAGCTGTTCTCGAGGGAATTCAGGTACATGATCTGCTCTATCGAGACCCCGTACCTCATAGCCAGGTCCCATAACGTATCACCCTCGACAACGGTATGCGTTATCCTTCCACCTCCGGATACTATATTTATTTCATTTTCCGTGGGAAGGGCCGGAGCCTCGGGTTCGATCGTCCCACCGCTCACCCCGGTCCGCCTGAGGAGCAGGACATCACCGGGGAAGATAGGTTCATCAGGTGACATCTCGTTCCACTGGGCCACCTCGCGGGAACTGGCCCCGACGGTGGCAGCGATCTCGCTCAGTGTATCCCCCATCCTTACCGTGTACCTCACGAACTGGGGGTTCTCCGCGTAACCCGCGTTCACCGGTTCCCTCTGGCTCTCAGGAATAGCGATATAGGTGCCCGGCTGGAGGGATCCCGCAGGATTCATGCCCATCAGAACCTGGGCAGAGACACCGAGCGCGGCGGCTATGCCCTCCCAGCTGTCGCCTTCCCTGACCAGGTATCTGCGGGGGTCCATTGACCATGCGGCGTTGAATGCCTCCCCCGCGTACTCTATCGGGACCACGACCTCCCAGGCGTCCTTCTCGGAAGGCGTCCTCTCCAGCAGGTAGGACCTGTTCAGTTCCATGAGGTGATCGATGTTCATTCCCGTCTCAACCGCAAGCAGCCTGAGATCGAAATCCCCGGGGACCCAGATCACTGCAAGTCTCCCGGCATCCAGTTCAACCTGAACGTAGGCCTCGGCGGCGGAAGCGAACCTGGGAACGAAGGCATCGGTCTCCCCGGGAAGCTCGATCTCGCCGAAAGTGTTGCCCCCCTGCCTGAGACCGGCCTGGACCCTGCCCGGACCGCAGTTGTAGGCGGCTATTGCAAGCGACCAGTCGTCGAAGATACTGTACAGATGTCTGAGATAGCGTGCCGCTGCCCTGGTGGAAGCGACCCATGAGTACCTCTCGTCCACCGTGTCGTTGATCTCCAGCCCCAGCTCCCTTCCGGTGGTCGGCATGAACTGCCAGGGTCCAGCGGCTCCCATTCGGGAATAGCATCCTACGCTGAAGTTGCTCTCGATCCAGACAAGGGCGGCGATTTCCATGGGTACGCCCTCGCTGCTGAGTATCTGCTCGACCAGGTCCTTTATCTCCCCGCTTCCGGGGAACTGTTCAGGCCGGTAACTGATATCACTGATCTGCGCCAGCGATGCCGGAATGTCAGTGGATGGAGCCTCGAAGGTTTCGGGGACGCTTCCCTGTATGACGGGCAATACCATCAGGTCCACGGACTCAGGCGTGTCCTCTCCGGCCTGGCGGTGGTCGAGGCTCGTCATCCTCGCTCCCGAACAGGCCGACAGGGTCAGACTTGACCAGAGCACGGCTGTAAATATGTATCGGGTTATACGAACGGAGGTGTCCGCTTGGTTACCGCAGGTGTAGTTGGTGCCACCGGTCTCGTCGGCGAGACAATGATAGAGATTATTCAGGATCGCTCCTTTCCCGTGAGCAGTTTCCGCGCGTTCGCCTCAGAAAGGTCGGAAGGGCAGAAGGTACGCTTCCTGGGCGCGGAGTACCCGGTTGAAATAATAACACCCGAGACTTTGTGCAAGGGAATGCTGCTCTTCGGAGCCACCTCGGCAGATGTGGCGAGGATGTGGGTCCCGGCATGCAGACGGTCGGGTGCGATTATCATCGACAATTCCTCGGCGTTCCGAATGGACCCCTCGGTCCCCCTGGTGGTGCCGGAGGTCAACGGCCACCATCTCGACGGTACGGAAGACCTGATCGCAAATCCCAACTGTTCGACGATACAGCTGGTCGTGACCCTCGGACCCCTTTCGGAAATGGGAAGGATGCAGTGGGTGAGCGTTGCGACCTACCAGGCGGTATCAGGTGCGGGAAGGGAAGCCCTTGACGAGCTTTCAATGCAGCAGAGAGGACACGTTGCCCCCGAGGGAAGTGTAAGGCTCCATGAAAACGTGGTCACCAGCATCGGCGATCCGGCTTCTGACGGGTACTGCGAAGAAGAGGTGAAGCTGATGAAGGAGACATGCAAGATCATGGGTATTGAGATCCCGATCTACGCCTCCACGGCCAGGGTCCCCGTCAGGACCGGACACACCGAGGCGGTGACCGTCAGGTTCGATGAACCTGTGGATGCACGGAAGGCGGCGGATATTCTGAGGAGCGCTCCCGGTCTGACGCTTTCCGAACACGGGGCGGCCCCCCTGGATTCCGAGGGAACAGACTCCGTCATAGTGGACAGGCTGAGGGTCAATCCGGCTGACAGCCGGGCTCTCCAGTTCTGGGTCATAGCTGACAATCTCAGGAAGGGGGCGGCACTCAACGCTGTCCAGATAGCGGAGGTATGGCTGGCGGCGGCGGAAAAAGGCGGCCGCCGGTAATCCGTCAGCCGCCTTCGAGAAGCATGGCCCTCCTGTACTAGATATCCACGTCCATATCGTCGAAATCGAACTCGTCGTCGAGGTCCTGGCTCAGGTCCTCCAGCTCTGCGTTGCATTCCTCACAGACCACGAGATGAGGCGGATTGATGTGTCCGCACTTGGGGCACCTGTTCACCTCTGTGTCCTCCCCGACGTCCTCGAGTTCCATATCAAGGCTCTCGGCCTGGGCGGCGGGTTCCTCCTCGATCAGTTCGGTCTCGTCTATGTCCAGGACCTCGGCGGGTTCGGTATCGGCCATGGACCCGATCGATTCGTCCATGCCCGGCACTCCGGCTGAAGTTGCATGGTCTACGTCGCTCAGGACTCCGTTCAGGTCGTTCAGCTCCTTCCGAAGCTTGTCCAGCTCGCTGGAGGTCTTGTCCCGCTCGGTCTCGGCAGTGTTCAGTTCTCTCTTGAACTCGTCATTGTCGTGATTGAACTCTCCGAGCTTTGCCCTTATCTGGAGTTCGTCCACCTGGTCCGACTGCTGGGTGAAAGTTTTCTCCTTCTGGCTGATCTGCTGAGCCAGTTCCTTCGCCTTTGTCTCCAGAGAACCCCGCTGCTCGTTGATCTTCTCGAGTACCGACTGAAGCTTGGTGCTGTAGTCCTCGCGGATCTTCTTGTACACCCTGGTGTTGGTATCTGGTTTCATGTTCTCGAGGTTGTTCAACCGGCCCACCAGTTCTTCCCTGCGGTCAAGCAGATCAAGAATCTTCTTCTCGAGTACCTCTGCCATGCTCTCCTCCTAGGCTTTGATTGCGGGTAGGTCGCATTCGGTTCTCTGATACAACCTCAATTGTCATTTATCGAGAAGCACTTGTCAAGGCGAAGATGAGTCCAGCCATGACCACTGTCACATCGCCGCCGGTTTTCAGCTCGTAGTCCGCCCGGGCAAAGGCCTCCGCAGCTTCCGCGATACTGTTTCGACGCAGGCTGTCTGCATAACCGATCAGTCTGTCCAGCAGAGGGAATCTCGCTCCTGTTGCGGCGGTCACTTCCCTCTTGCCGCCCCCTCTGTCAAGTACATCGGCAGCCGCTACTACCTTCTGCCAGGTGCTGTGGAGGTATCCGACGACGGCTATGGGTTCCTCTCCCTGTGATATCAGTCTGGCGGCGCAGTCAAGTGCGCCGTTCCTTATTCCTCCGAAGACCAGGTCTCCCAGCTGGAAGATGTCCGCCCCACCCCTGCCGGAGAGGACCTCTCTGACTCCCCTTCCGTTGACCATACTGCCTCCGCCGTGGTAGATGGCAAGCCTGGTCAATGCATCTGCCAGCCTCTGAAGGCTTCTTCCGGAGTACTGTGCCAGAAGACCGGAGGCCTCCCTGTCCAGCCTTATTCCCTCCTCCGAGGAGATCCTGGAGATCCAGCCCGGGATCTCCTTCTCGAATGGCTCGTAGCATATGTAGAACGGTACCAGACTCTCCAGTTTCCTCAGAACGGAGGATTCCCTGGGAACGGCTCCGGAGGTCAGAAGAACGGCGGAATCCTGTATCCCCTTCCTGATGGACTCCATCAGTTCCTCCATGGAGGCTTTCCCAAGCTTCTGCGCCTGGGATATCATCAGGAGATGTCCGCTGAAGAAGAGCGACCCCTCCTGCAGCATCCTCTTGAGGTCTCCCGTTTCCAGCTCGCCTGCGTCCCGTCTCAGAACGTCAAAGCCAAGGCCGCTCCTGTACCTTCCCACTGCAGCTTCCTGAAGACGGCCTGACTGGTAGAGATCCGGTCCTGCGGCAACCAGTACCGTGCCGGCTCCGGAGGAAGATATCAGATGTTCCATCTCGCGATAGCTGCGCACCTTCATGGCCGGCTCACACCTGTGCCTTCAGACCTTGCATAATACCTTGGAGGTGAGTATTTTTGCCTCTCAAAATTCCAATCCAGTTCTGAGGGAGAAACATGCTAACCTGGCTAAGAGACAACGCAAAGATATTCCTTATCGCGACCATTGTCATATTCGTCGCCCTGATCTTCCTGCAGTGGGGAATGGGCGAGGAAGGGGGGCTGCCCCGGAACCCCTACCAGAGACCCGTGGCCACTGTGGACGGCAAGAAGATCATGCCCGACCAGTACCAGGAGGCTCTCCAGTCAATGGGGGACCGGTATCGCAGGGTCCTTGAGAGCAGCAACAACCCCGACCCGGAAGCAATGATGATGCTCATGGGTCAACGGCTCTCCGAGGAGGCGTTCCAGGAGCTCATCGATGCTGAGCTCCAGAGCATATACCTGAGGAAGCACAATTGGGATCAGTTCACGCTGGAGCAGGCCGAGGAACTCCTGGTGGCACAGATCGGCATGCAGGACCTGGACGACATCGATCCTGCGGACTACCTCGACATGATACGCGACGAACAGCCGGGAGTCTTCCAGCAGTACCTCTACCAATCCTACGTCAGCGGCAATTCAATGCTCTTCCCAATGGCCGTGGGAATGGTCAGCATGGCCAGTCTCAACGAGGTCAGGTACATGGAGATGGAGACGCAGGCCCTCATCACCGCAAGGTACATGATCATCGACTCCATCCCGCCGGAACCCGATGAGAACTACCTCAGGGAGTTCTTCCGGGAGCATCCGGAGGAATTCAGCAATACGGCCGGATCCATTCTGCGTTACGTAACCGTTCAGGTACCGCCCAGGCAGGAGGACATGCAGACGGCCCTCGAACGTCTCGATTCACTTGCATTCGCCTCTTCCGGGATCTCCTTCACTTCCACCAGGACCCAGCTGGCGCAGGCCTTCGGCGACACAATGGACCTCCAGCCGGGGCAGAGGACCGATCCATTCATGGGCATGTACTCCGGCAATCCATCCATAAGCGGATACCATGTCATGATGCTTGACTCCGTTCATCATTACAGGGACACTCTCACAGGCGCGGAAGGTTCCTATATGCTGGATACGCTATTCCTTCGCGACTGGGAGGTACCGGTCTTCCCCGGCTACTCCACAATAAGGAACATGAAATGGGACCTTGAGTCCGGCATGGAGGCAATGCTCTCAGAATCGATCCCGGAGATACCCGATACCATGGTTATCCTGGATTTCGGGGATATGCTGGTTGGCGAGGACACTCCGACGGGAGAGGAGATACCTGAGGAGATGGTGGTCTTCGCCTCGGATACCATGTGGAACGATCAGT
Organism: Candidatus Aegiribacteria sp. MLS_C; assembly: GCA_002030045.1. Lineage (GTDB taxonomy): Bacteria > Fermentibacterota > Fermentibacteria > Fermentibacterales > JCC-6 > Aegiribacteria. The sequence goes on from LQBI01000024.1 coordinate 300,514, forward strand.
TCGGACCCGTCTTCTACCGGCCCTCCTTCCGGGGAGGGTATCCCGCATTCACAATAGTGAGACGACTGGAGTTCTTCGAGGCCGATACGCTGGACTACGAAGAGGCACTGGCCTCGGGCCAGCTCATGGAGACCGCCTACCACCACCTCATGCGCGAAGCCGCGCTTGAAAGGGCCGAAGCGATGCTGGCCAGGATCAGGGATACAGGCATGAACCTTGCTGCATTCGCGGAGGCTGAATCCATAGAGGTCTATACCACTTCACCCTTCACCGCCTCGGAGATCAGGACCAACGCAAGGACTGATCCTCGGGCCTCAGGCGGCATCATGCACTGCGAAGAATTCGCAATGGCCGCCATGACAGCGCCCGAGTTCCGGGTGATCGGTCCCTTCTTCACCGGACCCGACTGCATTCTGGCCGAAGTACTGTCCAAGCAGCTGTCCTCCGAGAACCCGGACATGCAGTCCATAGTCTACATCTCCACCCAGTACGGCCACCAGCAGCTGGCTTCGGAGCAGATACTCGAGAGACTGAGGAAGGATTACGAGGTCCGGGATCTGAGGGATGAGTGGACCGAGTACCTTGAGTCCATGGAAGACTCCATCAGGACGGAGCAGGAGCAGCTGGAGGAGTAGGCTCAGCCATCCTCCACGTGTCGTCCTGATCTGAGGAGCAGGACCAGGAAGAAGGGGCCTCCCGTGAGGGACATCACTATACCGATCGGAAGCTCTGCGGGACTCGCCACGACCCTTGACATCGAATCGGCCAGCACCACCAGCAGCATACCCCCGAGTGCAGAGGCAGGAACCAGGTACCTGTAGTCCGAACCGGCGAACCTCCTCATGATATGGGGTACCATCAGTCCGACGAAGCCTATGGGACCGGCCGCGCCTACGGTCGAACCGGCCAGGACGGCGGCCGAAGCCAGCAGCAGGTTCCGCTCCCTGTAGACATGGACGCCCCTGGAGTGGGCTATGTCGTCGCCCTGGGATATCTGGTTCATGACTCCCGTCCTCAGTTCTACCGCAGCCACTCCGGCAAGGACCACCGGAAGCAGGAACAGGGGTTTGCTCCATCCTATCACGGAAAGATCCCCCATCATCCAACGCACGATCTCCAGTACTCTGGACGCATCGCTGAAATACTCGAAAAGGAGGAGTACCGAGGCACCCACCAGGTTCATCGTCACTCCGGCTAGTATCAGGCTTGAACCCCGGTCATTCCGCCCCGCCCTGCTGGCCAGAGTGTAGACGAGCGTCACCGCGAGAAGAGCCCCCAGTGTCCCCAAGGCGACCATGCCAAGCACCGGCAGGACCAGACCTGAGACTATGACCGACCCGGCAACTACTCCGGCCCCGGCGGATATGCCCAGGGTATACGGCGTAGCGAGATCGTTCCTCAGGATGGACTGCAGAACGCAACCCGAGACAGAGAGAGCGGCCCCGGTCAGCAGTGCGAGTACCAGTCTCGGCAGTCGCAGCCCGGTGACCACCCAGCCGGGAGGGTCGGACATCGGTCCCGACAGCAGCGATATGAAGGATGCGACAGCGATCATCGCCGCAAGAAGAGCCCAGAACCCGGCGGAAGGACCGCGCCCCGCCCTCCGTCTCATCCTCACGGTCCCGGCACCACGACCCATGAATCGGTCATTCCGTCGTGAAGCACGGTCAGGTCAACCTGGAACACTTCCGACAGTATCCCGGCGGTGAAAACCTCCTTCGGGGATCCGAAGGCCGCGGACCTGCCTCCGGAGAGAAGCAGCACTGAATCCATGTACCTTCCGGCCAGTGCTACTTCATGCGTACTCACGACCACCGCTATACCGTTGCCCGATAATTTCCTGAGAAGCTTCCACATGCTCAGTTGATGCCTGAAGTCCAGGGAGGACCCGGGTTCGTCCAGCAGCAGGAGCCTCGGTTCCTGCGCGAGAGCCGAAGCCAGCATCACCAGCCGCTTCTCTCCTCCCGACAGGTTCGAGAATGACCTTTCCCTAAGATGCCACGTATCGGTCTCCTCCATGCAGAGCCTGGCGGTTTCCAGGTCCTCCCGCGAGTCCATGGACCATCCCCTCCTGTAGGGGTGCCGTCCAAGGAGAACCGTCTCGAATACGGAGAGCCGAGAGGATGGATTGAAATTCTGGGGAAGGTAGGAGACCAGCCGGGCCATCCTGCTCCTGGGAATGGAAGCGATGTCCTCTCCGCAGAGGGTTATAGCTCCCTCCATCCTCACTCCCAGTCCGATGACGCTCCTGAGCAGCGTGCTCTTGCCTGCGCCGTTTGGACCTATCAGGCCGCATATCTCTCCGGGCATAACGGAAATATCGATCCCCCTCAGCACGTTGAGGTCATTGTATCCTGCCCTGACGCCGGTCATGCTCAGAGCAGACATGAACAGATATCCTCCGCTATGCTCTCCAGCCTTCCTCCGGGAACCATCATGTAAGGTTCGAATATGCAGTGTATCCTGCTCTCATGGAAACCGAGACCCTCCCAGAATGCCCTCTCGCGGTGCCTGGTACCCTCCGGGTCCCGTCCGCCGGGGAAGAGGAGTATGACATGGTCCGGACCGAGGCTGACCGCCCCCTCCGCCGAGACCATCGGCCATGCTCCGGATCCCGGAGCCGATATCCTGCACCCCAGTCTCTCCAGTATGTCGGCGAAATAGGTCCCTCCCCCGGCCACCGTCATGCTGGATGATCCATACTCGTGGTAGATCACGACCAGGACATCAAGAGGAACCACTTCGGACAGTTCCAGTCTCAGTGAATCAAGGGTTGTTTCCAGATCGCTCCTGAACTCGGCCGCTCGCGCGCCGTACCTCGCGTCCAGGGAATCAAGCGCGGCAAAAACCCCTTCGAGGGAATCGAAACCGTAGCTGTAGCACGGGATCCCCAGGTCCTCCGCCAGCTCCCTCAGTACGGGGCTGTCTCCGGACATGTGTATGGATGTGGGCGAAAGTGCCGCAATGCTCTCCAGCGAGGGATCGAGATACCCTCCGACATTCGGGATCCCGGCCACCTCGGGAGGCCAGTCGGAGTACCTGTCAACACCTGCGATCCTCTCGCCCAGTCCGCACCGGAACATTATCTCTACCAGCGAGGGACCCAGGACCACGAACCTGCTGTCGAAGGTGGAGGCATCTCCTCCTCCGCAGCAGCACAGAATCATGATGCCCATTACCAGCAGCGGCGGTGCGGCCTTCGCCAGCCTCACTCCCATTCCCCCATCTCCGACAGCAGACCATGGTTCCTGAGCTTGATAAGCGCCCTCGCCTCTATCTGCCTGACCCTCTCCCTGCTTATTCCCATGGCCCTTCCCAGCTGTGCAAGGGTACAGGGCTCGTTGTCAAGCAGACCGAAACGGAGGGTTATTATTGTTTTCTCCCTGTCGGACAATGACTCCAGTGCCGTCTCTATCCTGGTCCTGAGGTCAAGGTCCGCAGCCAGACTGTCGGGAGGCTTGAGCCTGCCCTCCAGGTAATCCGCTATCGTCGCGTCGCTGTCGGTCCCCGTGCGGTCAAGCGAGAGGGGAGGCGCCGTGGAGAGGTATATCTCCTCAATCTCCTCCCTTCCCATCCCCATGTATGATGCCAGTTCCTCTATAGTGGGTTCCCTCCCGAATTCGGTGGCGTAGTCTCTAACGAACCTTCTGATTGCTGAGTTTTCGCTCTGCATTCGTACCGGAAGCCTCACCAGCCTTCCGTGGCGGATTATCGATTTCATTATGTGCTGCCGGATCCACCATACTGAGAAGGTGGATAGCTTGCATCCCCTTTCGGGATCGAAACGCCTCACCGCCTCCATGAGACCCTGGCATCCCTCCTGCACCAGGTCCATCTCCTCCATCACGTCGAAGGGGTTGAACCTCTTCACTATCGTCAGCACAAGCGCCAGATTGGCCTCCACGAACCTCTCCACCAGGTCCCTCATACTGAACAGGGCCTCATCGAACCTCTTCGCGGCGTCCGAGAGCTTCAGGAGACCGGTACCGGCGGTGACCTCGATCAGGTCCAGCATATTGCTCACCGAGCTCACCCAGGGCTGCAGCATGAATGCCCTGTAGTTTCGTTCAGCCACTTTCGCGCCTATGTCATCCAGTTCAGTGGCCAGGAGATCGAGGACCTCCGAATCGATGCCGGACTCGGAGAGCATCCGGTTCCTGACGGCGATAAGCTCCCTGCAGCGGTCGAGACAGGAGAAGAGGTCCCTTCCCATCTCCTCCACCATGTGCCACAGAAGGTGCAGTCCCCTGACGGCTTCCCTGTTCAGGTAAGGGCCGTCGAGAGAGCGGAGGAGTCCCGCGAGTTCGGATCTCCTGGACTCCGGCATCATGCCCCGGTCAAGGTTCCAGAAGCCACCGTCCAGCATCGTCCTTTCCGGTATGCCGCCATCGGCCATCTCCTCCAGCGGTCCCATGATCATCCTGCGACCCTGCGGGACCGACATGATGGACTCCAGCATCACTGTCCTGAGCCTCCCGTACTCCTGAAGCAGTTCCTCCTCCTCCGCCGGCTCCATGGGTTGCACCACATTCAGCTGGCGGTAGAAGATAGTGCTGGAGGAGCAGTCCCTTCCGGATCCCTGTCCCGGTATGTCGACCTCCCTACATGTTCAGCAGACGGCCTTCGATCTCAGCTATCCTTCTCCTGATATCCTCCGGGTTTTCGTCCTCGCCGGACCTCAGCAGTGACCTGAGATGCTTCCTCTCCCTCTGCAACCTGAACTTATCCAGGGCTTTCATGATGCGGTCCCTGTCCTCCGACTCGGTCCGCTGGAAATGCACGGACATGATCATCGCGCAGACCTTTTTCTCCTCGTCCTCGAGCGAAGATATGCTGAACTCGGAAAGACCCTCCTTCGACTGCCGTTTCATCTGCTCGAGGATGGACGCCGCGACATCGCTTCGCAGGTCATCGGCCTGGACGTAATCTATCAGAGGATCGGCAAGACCGTCGGGAGACATGAGCAGTCCGGCCAGTAAGCTGCGGTCCCAGGGACTTATCAGCGTTCCTCCGTCACCCTGTACCGCTCGGCGCCTCTCCCCCGTGTTCTCCTCTTCCATCTCGCTGCGGATCGTCTCGATCGAGTACCCCGTCTCCTCCGAAACGACCTTCATGAGTGTCTCTCTGATGACAGGCTCGGTAGCCTTCGAAGCCACGGAGGCAAGCCTCTGGACTACCCGCACCTTTCGCTGCGTACCCTGCACCGATGACCATCCACCGAGCAGACCCAGAGCGTACCTTATGGGGTCCCCGGCTGCAGAGACGAGTTCGAGGACCGCCTCATCCGGTCTGTCCCTGAGGTAGTCGTCAGGGTCCTGACGGTCCGGGAGGGCCATGATCCTGGGAAGGTAACCCTCTTCCAGCAGTACTTCCGCCGCCCTGACCGCCGCTCTCTGTCCCGCCGGGTCCCCGTCGTAGCAGATGTAGATCGAGGAGGCCATACCCCCTATCTGCCTTGCCTGGGAAGGCGTAAGAGCGGTACCGCAGGTGGCTACTGCGCAATCGAATCCCTTCTCGACGAACCTGGCGTGATCAAAGTAACCCTCCACGAGTATGACCATGTCCAGGTCACGAGAGGCGGAAGCAGCCTCCCTGTAGCCGTAGAGGTGGTTGCCCTTGCTGTATATCGGGGAATCCGGCCCGTTGAGGTACTTCGGTTTCCGGCTGTCAGCGCTTCCCAGCAGCCTTCCGCCGAAGCTTATCACCCTGCCGCGCCTGTCGCATATGGGGAACAGTATCCTGTTCCTGAACCTGTCGTAGACCCCGCTTCCCCGGGTGGACCTCAGGGACACGCCGGCCTCTATGAGCTGGCTGTCCGAATAGCCCCTGCCCTGAAGATACGGACTGAGTTCGCTTCCCTCAGGGGCCCATCCTACGCCCAGCTTTCTGATGGTCCCCTCGGAGATGGACCTGGAGGCCAGGTAGTCCAGCGCCCGCCGGCCCTCGCCGGCAGCGAGCCTTCCCCTGTAGAAGCCGTGGGATTCGGCAAGGATCTCCCTGAACACATCGGTCCTCGAGCCGTCCCTGCCCGTCTTCTCGAGAGGGACACCGGCCTCCGCCGCCAGCTCCTCCACCGCCTCGGTGAAGGAGAAGTTCAGGTAGTTCATAAGGAACGAGAAAACGTCTCCTCCTGCGCCGCAACCGAAGCAGTGGTACATCTGCCGGTCGGGAGATACGAAAAAGGAAGGGGTCTTCTCTTTGTGGAAAGGACATAGACCCTTGATGCTGCGGCCTGCCCTTCTGAGAATCACGTACCTCCCGATGACGGAGACAATATCGGTGGCGGCTCGCACCCTTTCTATGGACCTCTCCGAATAGCAGCCGCCGGCCATCAGACCTTGCCGCCCCCCCGTCCCGGATAGATTATTGTCACGCCGATCCCGCCCTCCGACGGGAGCCCCGGTCTGAAGCTCCCTATCCTTCTGTCACTGCGGACGCTGTCTATGACGGCTTTCATCAGGATGCCCTTGCCCTTCCCGTGTATCACCCTGATGAAGGGTATTCCCGCTGCCAGACCTTCCTCGACGGCCCTGTCCAGCTCCACCAGTGCCTCGTCTGCCGAAAGCCCCCTCAGGTCCAGTTCAGTCTCGGCGTCCACGGGGCAGCTCCATCCCGCCGAAGGGGGCTTCTCATCAGGAGGCTCGACCCGGGTCACCTGGTCGGTGGATTTCCTCAACCTGAGATTGCCCATGGTTACGGTCACATGATCCTCGCCCACCTCTTCAATCCTCCCCGGGCCGCTCCATCCGATCACGCCCACCCAGTCACCCTCTCTAAGGCCTTCAGCTGACTCCTCGCCGCGGCACCCGTTCCAGCCGGGGGTTTCCATCCTTGCGGATATCTCCCTTATCTTCTCCCTCAGCTGCTTCCTCTCCTCGCGGGATTCCGTCCTGGCAAGCCGGCCGAGGAGTGAATCCGCCCTGGAGTTGATGTCCCTTCCCAGACCGGCCAGTTCTTCGATCATCCTGTCCCGGTTCTTCTGGAACTCCCTCTTCTCCTCCTCCAGTTCCCTTACCCTTCTCGCTACCTGTTCCCTGCTCCTCTCGGTCTCCTCCTGAAGCAGCTCAATCCCTTCGCAGAGTTCCTTCCTGGCGGATGTGACCTCCTCCAGCAACCTGTCGAGCCTGAAGGAGTCACCGGCGAGTTCCTGGGCTCTGGAGAGGACCTCCACCGGGAATTCCATCCTTCTCGCTATCTCAAGAGTGAAGGATGAACCGGGCATCCCTGCAACGAAGGTGTAGTCCGGCTCCAGCGTCTCCTTCCGGAAGTTCATGCTGCCGCTGTAGAACCCTTCCCTGCCCTGGGCCAGGCTCTTCAGCTGTCCCTGGTGCGTGGTCACGATCACCCTGCACCCCGAACCTGCCAATCTCTCCAGCACTGATGCGGCCAGCGCAGCTCCTGTAAGCGGGTCAGTTCCAGCAGAAGGCTCGTCTATCAGGGCCAGGGAACCGTCGCCAGGAGCCCTCATCATCTCCAGCTGTTCCTGGAGCCTGGCGGAATAGGTGCTCTGGTGCTGGAAGATGGACTGCTGATCGCCTATCGAGACGTGTAGCCTCCCGAAGAACGGCATCGAGGAGCCGGGACCGGCCAGGCATCCCAATCCCGAATGGGCGCATGCGACGGAGAGCCCGACGGACTTCAGCAGAACGCTCTTCCCGCCGGCATTGGGTCCGCTGACGATAAGCACTCTCCAATCCTCGGGGAGTTCTATTGTATTCCTCACCATCTCGTCGCTCCGTATCAGCGGATGCCCAAGGTCCCTCAGGCAGAGTCTGCCCTCCTCGGGGAACACCGAACCGGTCCGCTGATGGTAGACGGCGCGGGCGTATACGGCATCGAGCCCGGCAACCGCGTCGACGGATCCCAGAACCAAGGGCAGGACCCGCCTGAGGTCCATCGTGGCTTCCCTCAGTATCCTCCGTCTCTCGTAGTCCAGATCGAGGGAGGCTTCCCTGAGCGCATTACCGTCCTCGACAAGCTCCGCCGGTTCGATGAATACCGTCTCACCGCTCTCGGACCTGTCATGGACGATCCCCCGTACGTCGCCCTTCCTGGAGGAGACCACCGGGAGGACGTACCTTCCGTCCCTTATGGTAGGCGGCATGTCACGAAGGACACCGCCCCCGGAGAGCGATGAGGATATTCTGCCTATCCTGCTGGACAGCTTCCTCTTCAGGTCCTCCACCCGCCGCGTGAGACGTTCGTACTCCCTGGTGGCCGCGGGTGAGAGTTCCCCGTCGGGCGTCGTCAGGGATACCAGGTGCGTTCCGATGCCGGGAACCACGGAAACCCGCTCCAGGTATCCGGCCAGACCTGAAAGGTCTCCCGTCTCCTCTGATCTGGCCGCCAGCAGGTCAGCGAAGGAACGCTGCAGTGAGAGAGCTTCGCCGGCGTCACGCAGCTGACGGGGTTCCAGGACCAGCGCTCCGTCCTCCAGCTGGTCACATATTCCGATCAATTCGTCCAGACCCGCTGCGGGGACACCCATGCCGAGGGATATCAGTGAAACGGCATCCAGGGTCTCCCGGGCCAGTTCAGAGGAGCGCTCACGGGTCCATCCCGGTTCCAGGGCCATGACCCTTGACCTTCCAGCGTGGCTATGGGTTCCGGCAGCCACGCTCTCCAGAACCTTCCCGAATTCCAGTCTGCCTGTGGACGAGTCCATTGATTCCGATCCTTTGGAACGCTAGACGGGTTTGAAACTGTCCGAGTCTGCAAGTTCCTTCAGGATGGCCTTCTCCTTCCTGCTCAGCTTCTTCGGAACGTACACGTCGGCTATGACGACTATGTCACCCCTGCCCAGCCCCTTTAGCTTCCGGATCCCCTTCCTCTTCATGACCAGTCTCTCTCCGGGCTGCACACCCGATGGCAGGTCAACGCCTATGGCTTCGTCCTCTACCGCGGGAACAGTGATGCTGGTCCCGAGAGCGGCCTCGGGAAAAGAGATCCTCGTCCTGTAGACGAGATCGTACCCGTCCCTCTGGAAACCTCCGTAGTCGACCCTGGCGACCCTTATCAGCAGGTCGCCTGCGGGACCGTCGTCCGGAGGCAGGTTTCCCTGACCCCTGAGCCTTATGTAGTGTCCTTCGGATATCCCAGCGGGGAGGTCAACGGATATCCTTCTCTCCCTCGGTTCCAGTCTCGATCCTCCACAGACAGGGCATGGCTTCTCCGGAATGCTGCCCCTGCCGCCGCAATCGGGACATACCGTCACCGTCTGCATGGTTCCCAGCAGCGTCCTCCTGACAGTTCTGATCCTGCCCTGCCCGCCGCATCTCGCGCAGGTGGTGAGGCCGTGGTCGGGATGGGCTCCGGAACCTCCGCAGGTGCTGCAGTGCTCGAGCCTCCTGACCTTGATCTCCCGTGTGCTTCCTGCGACGATCTCCCGCAGTTCGAGTTCCACGTCGATGACTATGTCCTCTCCCACCGAAGAGAAGTTCTCCGACCTGCGAAAACCGAATATCTCCTGGAAAGCCCTCAGAGCATCATCCATTCCGAACCCGCCGAAGAAATCGGACATGTCGGGCATGCCGTCGGCTGATCCGGTCATGTCGTAACGTCTTCTCTTGTCCGGATCGCTGAGAATCTCGTAAGCCTGGGTGATCTCCTTGAACTTCTCTTCCGCGTCCCTGTCGCCGGGATTGCGGTCCGGGTGGTACTGCAGCGCAAGCCGCCTGTAGGCGCTCTTTATCGCCGCATGGTCATCGTCCCTGCTAACGCCGAGGACCTGGTAGGGATCGTGGTTCATCTTCTCCAATCAGGATACCTATCCATCATCGAACGATGTATACGGTACTACGTCTGCGGCGTACCTTTTTCGGCCTCACCGCCGTTCCGAAGCAGGAATATAGCACACGCGGATATTGAGTGGGCATCGACGGGGATCGCGTCCGGGCTGGAGCCTATTCCTCGGAGACATCCAGGGTGGCAATGCCACCGCTGCTGTCCTCCTCTTCCATGGAGTCCACCATGTTGAGGATGTTCCTCACGGTGTGCATCACCATCGATATTTCCTTCATGGCCCCTTCGACGGCGTCTATGCTGCTTCCGTCCCTGGCCGTCCTGAGTTCCTGGAGGGCGGCCTCCAGCTCTCCGGTGGAATCGGCATCCAGACGGTCCCGGCTCGAATTGAGGAGCTTTGACGCTTCATAGATGGACTGGTCGGCTATGTTGCGGACCTCTATGAGCTTGATCCTGTCACGATCGGTCTCCCTGTTCTGTCTCGCATCCTGAATGAGTCTTCTGATGTCCTCGTCGCTGAGGCCTCCGCTGGGGTTCACCTTCATCTCCTGATGCTTGCCCGTCACAGCATCTTTCGCGTTCACGAACAGAATGCCGTTTGCGTCTATTGAAAACGAGACCTCTATCCTTGGCACGCCCCTCGGCGCGGGACTGATACCCACAAGTTCGAAACGGGCCAGGCTCCTGTTCTCCTCGGCCAGCGTACGCTCTCCCTGGAGGACATGGATGCCTACCACCTGCTGGTTGTCCACCGCGGTGGTGAACATCTTGCTGCGCTTGATTGGAAGGGGACTGTTCTTCTCTATGATGGGAGCCATGATCCCCCCCAGTGTCTCCACTCCCAGCGTGAGGGAAGTCACGTCGAGAAGGACCAGGTCCTTCCTCTGTCCGGACACCACGGATCCTGCTATCGCAGCGCCCATTGCCACAACCTCGTCGGGATTGACGCTGTGGACAGGTTCCTGGTGGAAGGTCTCCTCGACCAGCTTCCTGACAAGCGGTATCCTGGTGGAGCCTCCCACCAGGACTACGGTCTCCAGGTCGTCGTGAGTAAGACCGGCATCCTCCATGACCTGTTCGCAGAGAGGTTTCGTGCTCTCTACCAGGTCCCTTACGAGTCCTTCGAAGAGACCCCTGGTTATAGACATCTCCAGGTGTACCGGACCGATGTCGCTGGAGGCTATGAAGGGCAGGTTTATGGAGGTCTCCAGGGCCGTGGAAAGCTCACACTTGGCTCTCTCGGCAGCCTCCCTGACGCGCTGAGGGGCAACAGGGTCATCGGAGAGGTCTATACCTTTGGAACGTTTGAATTCGTTCATTATCCAATCCACGAGACGCGCATCGAAATCGTCCCCGCCCAGCTGGGTGTTTCCGGTGGTGGCCTTCACCTCGAATATTCCGTTCACCACCTGGAGGATGCTTATGTCGAAAGTCCCTCCGCCGAAATCGAATACGGCTATCTTCCGGCGCTCCACGGCGTCGGTGAATGCCAGCGCGGCTGCGGTGGGCTCGTTGAGCACCCTCTTGACGTTGAGACCGGCGATGGTGCATGCGGCCTTGGTCGCCTTGCGCTGTATCTCGTTGAAATGGGCCGGAACGGTCACGACTACGTCTGTCACCTCCTCGCCCAGGAACTCCTCTGCGCGATACTTCATCTTCTGCAGGATCATCGAGGATATCTCCTGGGGGGTGAAGGTCCTCCCGTCGCTGATCCTGACCACCGCATCGCCCTTGTCGTTGGGGATTATGTCGTAGGATACATTGAAGGTCTCCTTCTCCAGCTCCTCGTACTTCCTTCCCATGAGCCTCTTGATGCTGGTGACGGTGTCCTTCGGATTTGTTATGGCCTGCCGTTTGGCCACGATTCCGACGAGCCTGTCACCGGCGGGGGTGAAGGCCACGACTGAAGGCATTACCCTGGGTCCCTCGCCGGTCTGTATGACCACTGCATTTCCACCCTCGGATATCGCCATGCATGAATTAGTCGTTCCAAGGTCGATGCCTATCGTGCAGCCCAAGGTCCCTCCTTACAAATGATCAGGGTATCGTCTTCCCATGGAGGACTCCGTTCCCTTTCCCTGCAGACGGAGTATTGATAATCCATGGAAGCGGTAAATCCAACAGGCCGTCGAACAGGGGTTACTGTACCCCAATGACATGCTATTGTCAACTCTTGGGACCAATAGGTGAATAAAAAACTTCACGTCCGATCCATGCCCGTCACGACCGCCCCTACGGAATCCCTGTCAGGCGAATGGATGATGCCCTTCTCACAGACCAGGGCGGTGATGAGAGCAGCGGGGGTGACGTCGAAGGCCGGATTGTACACTCCAACTCCGGCGGGCAGGATTCGCATGTTGCCCGTCACGGCCAGTTCCTCCCTTCCCCTCTGCTCGATCACTATTTCCTCTCCGGAAGCAGTCGACATATCGAAGGTCGATACGGGAGCAACAACGTAGAAGGGTACTCCGTGAGCCTTCGCGGCAAGGGCGAGGGAATACGTACCGATCTTGTTGGCCGCGTCGCCGCTGGCGGCTACCCTGTCACTTCCAACGATTACGGCGTCCACAGAACCCGTTCTCAGGAGGGATGCCGCAGCGGAGTCGGGCATTACGACGACCGGAATGCCGGCCCTGTCCAGTTCCCATGAAGTGAGCCGCGCCCCCTGCAGCAGGGGTCTCGTCTCGTCAGCGTAGACCCTGTCGAGGATACCCCTATCCCGGGCTTCGTAGATGACGGCCAGGGCCGTGCCCAGTCCGGCGGTCGCCAGTCCTCCGGCGTTGCAGTGGGTGAGGACAGTCGATCCCGGCTTCAGGAGGTCCGCGCCGAACCTGCCCATGGCCCTGCTTGCAGCCAGGTCGTCCTCCCTCATGGCGTCGGCGGACCGAAGAAGGGCATTCTCGAGACCCTCTACGGACTTCCACTCCTCGAACACCCTCCGCTGAGCGTCTATGGAATGGAAGAGGTTCACCGCCGTAGGCCTGGTGGCGGCCAGGATGTCCAGCCTGCGTCGGAAACCTTCCTCGAATCCCGCCCCGCGGGGTGCGTTCATCGCCGCGAGCACGCACCCGTAAGCGGCCGCTATGCCTATGGCTGGAGCGCCCCTTACGGCCAGGGTCCTTATGGCATCGGCCAGGGTCTCCACATCGGTGCAGTCGATATAGTCCTCCGATGCCGGCAGACGCCTCTGGTCAAGCAGCCTCAGCGATCCGCCCGTCCATTCAAGCGTAGGCAGGGGTTCCAGGTTCAGGCCCCCCCGCCCAGCACCTCGAGACAGATGTCCATTATACCTTCCGGTTCCATGAGCCTTCCCGGCCCCTCGGTACCACAGGCCAGGCCCCCGGTCACAGGTCCGGCCATTGTTACCCCCCTGTCCTTCAGTCTCAGCACGTTGTCGACCGTGGCGGGATTCCTCCACATCCTGCTGTTCATGGATGGAGCCATGACCACAGGGGCCTCACAGGCAAGGTAGGCCGCCGACAGCAGGTCGTCGGCAAGCCCCCAGGCTGCCCTGGCCATGAAGTCCGCGGTGGCCGGGGCGACTATCATGAGCGCCAGGTCTTCGGTAAGGGCTATGTGAGGGACCGGATCGTCCGGCTGGCTGGTAAAAAGGGAAGTATAGACCGGTCTGCCGGTGACACAGGCAAGCTGGGTGGCAGTTACGAATCTGGTACCGGCCTCTGTGAGGACGCCGTCGACATGCAGTCCCCGCTTCCTGAGCAGTGAAGCCAGTGCTACACCCTTGAAGGCCGCCGCACTGCCGGTTATTCCCAGCAGTATCCTTTCACTTGCCATCTCCGTACCTTTCACCTATTTCGTCAATTCCTATCAGTGTCAGTTCCGGGCATACCTTGAGATCGCTCTCGCATTCGTCGGCGATACCCCTGGCCCAGCCGCCCGTGGCCCACAGGACCGGTTCGGCCTCCATCTCCAGCCGGAGCCTTCGGATGGTGTAGTCCGCAGCACCCACGGCTCCGAGAAGTACTCCCGAACGTATGGCCCCGGCGGTGCTCCTGCCCGTGGCTTTAAGAGGGAACTCCAGATCGACGGGGTTCAGCTTCTCCGCCTTCTTGAAGAGTTCGGCGGCGGCCGTGCCCACTCCGGGGGCTATGGCGCCTCCCACATAGGCGCCGTCGGCACCTATCACGTCGAAGGTCGTGGCTGTGCCGAAGTCCACTACTATCGCCGGCAGTGGACCCATCTTGGAGGCGCCTGCCGCGTTGGCGAGCCTGTCGGCTCCCAGTTCGTGCGGGTAGTCGTACTCTATCCTGATGCCGGCGGTCATCGTCGTCACCTCCACAGGATCTACGCCCATGTACCTCCTTGAGAGATCGACCACAGAATGCCTCACCTGGGGTACGACAGTGGCGAAGGCTACTGATCCGGGTGTACAGTCGCGGAAGGGATCCAGAAGTGTCCTGAGTATCACCCACAGATCGTCGGTGGTCCAGTGAAGCGTGGTTATCCTCCACTGGTCCCGGAGTTCTCCATTCTGGAAGACGCCCACCGCCGTCTTCGTGTTCCCTATGTCAAGTACCAGCCTTTTCATGCTCGCTCCCAGTCAAGACCGATGTCTGCGGAGCGGGCCGAGTGGGTCAGCGCTCCGCAGGATATGCCGTCCACTCCTGTTTCCGCATACTGCCGAATGTTGTCCAGGGTTATTCCTCCGGAAGCCTCCAGGTATACTCCGGTTCCCGCACAGATACCGACCGCCTCCCTGAGTTCCGAAACGTCCATGTTGTCAAGAAGGATACGATCGGGCTTCTCATCGAGAACTCGCCTCAGCTGAGGAATGCTGTCCACCTCGATCTCCACAGGCAGCTGTTTCCGCCTGAGCCTTTCCATGACAGTTCCCAGATGGTCGGCTCCTCCAAGGACCGCCAGATGGTTGTCCTTGATCATGGCCATTCCGGAAAGGTCCATCCTGTGGTTGACCCCGCCCCCCATCCTGACGGCATACTTCTCCAGAGCCCTGAGACAGGGAGTGGTCTTCCTGGTGTCCAGGACCTCCACTCCGGTACCCGTCACCGCATCTACGTACATGCGCGTCAGTGAGGCTATTCCACTCAGCCTGCACAGCAGGTTCAGGCCCACCCTCTCCCCCCGCAGCAAGATGTGGGCGGGACCCGTCACCGTACCGATGGCCCTGCCTCCTTCGACCCTCTTACCTTCGGGGATCAACTGCCGGAATGCCACCTCGTCGTCGCCCGGTCCCCGTGACAGAAACTCGAAGGCCTTTTCAAGCAGGAACCAGCCCGCCACGACCGTGGGTTCCCTGGCGGATACACTGCATACGCTGGTCCGGAAGGCTGCGGGACCCAGAGCTGACGTTGCCGGATCGTCGAACGCCCTGTCCTCCTCCAGGGCCTGCCTGACCACGAGTTCGCCGGCTGACTCCGGATCGGACCAGTCAATGGCGGACATCATAGCTCCTGAAGCACCTGAACCTTCTCGTGGACGACTTTTCCCTTGTAAATCGTTCCCACTACTTCCAGCTCGCTCCATGGCGTGGTGTAAGGGTTACCTGAAAGAACGGCCAGGTCCGCAGTCCTTTCGGGCCTGAGGCTTCCGGCTACCTCGCGGAAACCGCATACTGAAGCGGCTTCCAGTGTATACGCGTACAATGCCTCGTCAACCGTCAACCGCTGTTCCGGGTCCGGATGCTCCGTGGCCCCCGAAAGACCGGCCAGCGGACCGAAGGGCATGCCGTCGCTGCCGAAGGCTATTCTGAAGTCAGCGTCCACCAACGTCCTGAATGGACTGAGCCCCCTGCCGGCCTCCCTGCCCAGCTTCTGCTGGTACAATCCTCCCTCCATCTGCCACCTGGAAACGAAATTCGGCTGCATGACGAAGAGATGGACCTCGGAATCCCAGCTGCCGGGCCAGCATGCCTTGAGTTCCTCAGCATGCTCGACCCTGATGCCGGTGGTCAACCTGCCGCCTCTTGAGGCCAGGAAACGCCCGCTGACGCGGTCAAGCAGTTCCAGCGCCCTGCCTCCGATGGCATGGAAATTGGGGACCAGCTTGAGGCTCTCGGAGAGTTCCAGCGCTTCCATGACCTCGTCTTCGGACATAATGGGTTCGACTTCGGTACCGTCGGAATACGGAACCTTCATCGCAGCGGTGGCCGCACCTATGGAGCCGTCAAGGAAGAACTTCAGTCCCGAAGCCTCCTTCAGGGCCGAGCCGCGGGGGTCTTCGAGGACCTCCCTTCCGTAGAGGCACACTGATGTCCTCAGGCCGGGCTTGCTGTCCCTGAGGACCTTGGCTGTCATGTAGCTCTCGTAGGTGAACACGGAAGTCACTCCAGCCTCCTGCGCCATCCTGACAGCGTTCCGGCAGGCCTGCCTGAGGAGCCTGGGCTCCGGAGGGAAGAGCTTCTCGAGGTCGAATATCACGCCTTCGTGAATCAGGCCTGTAGAGCGGTCCAGGCCGGGAGCGTCCCCGGGAAGCTGTTCAAGTATCCTGGAGTTAACCAGGGCGGCATGACCGCAGACGCGTTTCAGTATGACAGGTCGGCCGGCGGAGACCCCGTCCAGTTCTTCGAGTGACGGGAGCCTCCGGTCTTCCCAGGTGCTCTCGTCGAATCCGAAACCTCTAAGGACCTCTCCGGTCCTTTCCGAATCCTTCTCCCTGGCGACGATGTCCAGCAGACCGCGGGGGGATGCCGCGCCGCCAAGATCGACCAGAATGGTCTCCAGGCCACTCCAGACGAAGTGACAGTGAGCGTCGACGAATGCCGGGACGACGAAAAGATCGGACCTGATCTCGGGGGCATCCTCGATCTCTTCTATACTGCCTTCCGCGATATAGATGCGGGTAGGACCCAGAGGAGGTCTTCCCGGTCCGACCCAGACTCCGCCGCATTCGATTATTCTCATTTACCCTTGTCCTTCAGGTGATTGAACATGAGTTCAAGTGTTTCAGGCCTCACCTCAAAGCTGAAGAAAGTCTTGTCCACCCTTCGCTCAACGCTGGTCACTCTGCCAGTTATCTCTGCGGTGACGTAACCCCCGTCCGGAGCCCTTCCCTCCGCTATCTCACGAACACCCCTGGAGGGATCCGAAATCTCCCTCGCCTCTATCTCGGTCATCTCCTGCCTGTGCCGGAACCACCTGGTGAGGATTATGTAGCTGCCCTCGCTGATGGACGACGGTGCCGGAAATGTCACCTCCAGGGTAACCTTGCCGTCATTTCCACTGCCGTCAGGGCTGTAGATGCAGACCCGGTTCCTGCCCTCGTTCTTGGCCTGGTAGAGAGCCTGGTCCGCCGCCACCAGCAGCTCGCTTCCCTCCACGGAGGGAAAGCTGCTCACACCTACGGAGACGGATATTATCAATGGCACCGGCGCCGCTTCCGGCTGCTCCTGGTGACTGCCCTCCACCGGCGAGTTGTATACCAGTAACCTTATCCTCTCAGCGGTCATGGATGCCTCGTCGGGCGTGGCGTTGGGAAGGAGCACGGTTATCTCCTCCCCGCCGTACCTGTACGCTTCGCCCCTGTACATCACAGCCTGTCGTATCAGGCCGGACACGTGTCTGAGAACCCGGTCACCGGTGCTGTGTCCCCACTTGTCGTTGAACTTCTTGAAATGGTCTATGTCCAGCATAAGGGCTGCCATGGGAAGCGCCTCACCCCCCATCCTCCTGAGAAGGAGCGGAAGCGACCGGTCGAGCGCCTTCCTTGGGGGTATGCCGGTGACGGCATCGAGTTCGCCCCTCCATGGAAACGCTGTCTCTGGATCGAAGAACCCAGCTAACGACATTCCCAGACCTCCCGGTTTGGTCAATAATAACATGAAATCGACGAAATGGAAGCGCTCGCATTGACGCGGGACCTGTATCAGTGCAGACTATTCATTGTGTATTCTAATGGAGGATCAAAGATGTCCGGCATCGGTTTCGGGTTGCTAGCCGCGACCTTTACTGTAATTCTGTGCGCGTGTTCCTGGTCAGGAGATCAGAGGGATGTCCTGAATGCTTTTCAAAGGGTATCGGGCATCCTTGAGGCGGGTGAATGGGAGACCGCCATCGAGGAAGGACTGGACGCCGGTACCGGCAGGTTCCTTGATTCCCTCTCCGAGGACCTCTCAGGGCGAGGACTGGAGGGTTACGGATCGGCCTCCGAGGTCCTTCAGGTCTTTTACCGGGAATACGTTGACTTCGACGGGGAAGTTACTATGATTTTCATTGATGGCAGCGCTGCGGAGATCACCGTCACACCGATTGATGACGGTTCTTATTCTGCAGCCGCCCCCAGTCAGTACACAATGGTCCTCGAGGAGGGCGAGTGGATGATGGACCTGTCCGAAGTTTTCAGGGCAGGCATGGAAGCCGACCTTCGGGGTTCTTACATCCGCTAGCCGGGGATTTTCTGCACTGAATGCCGTCACTTTGCCGTACCGGTTCGGGAAACCGGAGAACAAGAAGAGAGGGAATTTGATGAAAAGACTGGCAATACTCTTCGGTATGCTGGCCATCGCCCTGTTCACCGCATGCGGTGATCAGGCCCAGGAGGGTGACACCACCACCGACCAGGGTACCGATGAAACCGAGCTTGCTGAGGTCACCATAATCAACGGCCTCGAGGCCTTCGACATCCATGACATCTATATCGACCCCTCGGACGAGCCATGGGGCGAAGACCGCCTGGGTGCGGAGGAGATCCTTGAACCCGGTGGATCCTTCACCGTCGAGATCGAACAGGGCACCTGGGACATACAGATAATCGACGAGGACGAAGACACATACACCCTCTGGCAGGTCGAGGTCGGTCCCGACGGCCACGAGTGGAACGTGACCCTTGACGACATCGACAGCGACTGGGGCACCGACGAGGTATTGGAGCCCAGGATCATCGAGGTCGGCGATGGAGAAGCCTGGATCTCGATAGTCAACGATCTGGGCGGTTACGACATATTCTACGTCTACATCTCCCCAACTGATTCCGAGGACTGGGGCGAGGACTGGCTCGGTTCCGAGGTCCTTCTTCAGGGAGACGAACTCATTGTCCACCTTGATCCCGGCACGTACGACATACAGATCGAGGACGTGGACGGGGACACCTACACCATGTGGGAACTCGACGTCAACGATACCGGATACCAGTGGGTCGTCACCCTCGACGATCTCGACATGAACACCGACGAGTCAATGGGCGCCGTCGTCCTGGAAAGCGGAGAGGGCAGCGCCCCCGTTACCATCGTGAACGACCTGGGCTCATGGGACATCTACTATGTGTACGTCGATCCTTCCGATTCCCCATGGGGTGACGACAGGCTCGGTGCCGACATTCTCTCCACCGAGAGCCAGATCACCGTATGGGTCGATCCCGGCACCTACGACATGAAAGTGGAGGACGAGGACGGCGACACCTACACCCTCTGGGGCGTCGAGGTCGGCGAGGCAGGCTACACATGGAACGTAACGCTGGCTGACATGGACTGATCCAGCTATTCAACCGATCAGCTGACGCTGATCGATCCTGCTTGTATCAGTTTGGAAGAAACCCCCGGGCCGGAAAGCCCGGGGGATTTCTTCATGACGCACGCTTTCCTGCAACCGCTCCATGAAGCGCGGGGGGTCGAGGGTTGTTCCGTGACCGGCCATGCTGTTCTGGATCAGGGCCGATCACACGTGATCGGCTTGAAAGAAACCCGTGATCCTTGCGAATCGAGGGTTTCTTCATGTAGGATGCTTATTCCAGTGATACTCCAGATCAGTTCATGTCGCGGAAAACTGCAAAGCCCCCGGACGGACGTCCGGGGGCTTCCGTACAGTTAGACGGGTCCTACTTGGAGTAGAACTCCACCACCATTCGTTCGTCCACGTCCAGGGCAACGTCCTCCCTGGAAGGGAGGGTCTTCATGATTATTCGCCTCGCGGAAGGGTCGACATCAAGAAATGAAGGCACTCCGATGCCCGAACCCTCGGTGATGTTGTCCTCGATCACCTTCAGGTTCCTGCTCTTCTCCCTGAGCGAGACGACATCGCCCGTCTGGACGGAATAGGAGGGAATGTCCACCCTCCTGCCGTTCACGGTCACATGACCGTGGGTGACAAGCTGCCTGGCAGCGGGAATGGACTTCGCGAAGCCTCCCCTTGCCACTATGTTGTCAAGCCTTCTCTCGATCTGCTGCAGGAGGTTGTGGCCTGTCTCGCCCTTCATGGAGGTCGCCCTGCTGTAGTACCTTCTGAGCTGCTTCTCCGAAAGACCGTAGTTGAATCTTATCTTCTGCTTCTCAACAAGCTGTAGACGGTAGGTGGAGGCTCTTCTCCTGTGCCACCTTCCGCCGTGCTCTCCCGGCGGGTTCTGGGTTGCCGGGTCCTTTCTGGTCAGTCCGGGAAGTGATCCCAGGGACCTGATCTTCCTGAGCTTGGGACCGCGATATCTCGCCATTCGGTACCTCCGATGCTATGCGCCTCACTTGAATTCGTGGCATGGAGGCAACACCGGACCCTCCGGTGAACCGCTCTTCGACGGCCGCCTGCATGCTTCGGCGCAATTTGTTACAGGGCTCAAATCTACTGCGGTCTGCCTTGAATTGTCAACGACAACCTGCGGCGACTGTGAGGGGCGCCGGGATCGGCGCCCCTCCAGTCCTCTGCCTGTATCGGTCTACCTCACTACCACGCATGAACGGGTGAAGGAATTTCCGTCAGCAGTTAGCCGCATCAGGTATACGCCTCCCGGTACCGGTGTACCGTTGCCGTCGGTGCCCGCCCACTCGATGGAATGGGCCCCGGCTGCCTGGCTGCCGGAGACTATGGTCGTTACCCGCCTGCCGGACAGGTCGTAGACGTCCAGGGACATCTCACCGGCAACGGGCAGGGCGTAGGAAACCGTGGTGGTCGCCGAGAACGGGTTGGGTACGGGGGCCGCAAGGATCAGCGAGGGCAGCAGTACCCCGCCCTCTGCGACACCGGTGCCCGATACGCTGACGTTGGCCACGTAGGGGTAGCAGTTGTGGGCAGTGGCTGTGACGGTCACCAGCTCGGTACCGGGGATGGTGGGGATGGTGAGGTTTGCCACGCCTGAACCGTTGGTGTATCCGCTCTCGAGGAAGGTTGTGTCCTGGACTATTCCCACCAGGGCGCCTTCCACCGGGGAACCGCCGGCGGTGACGGTCACCGACCAGCTGCCGGGGGCTATGGTGGAGGGATGGCTTCCGGAGAGATGCACCAGGGGACCGGTTGTGCAGTAGATGTCCATCTCCGGGCAGCCGAAGATCATGTGCATGTCGCTGTTGCTTGAGTTGCCGGTGTAGTAGTAGGCCATGATCTTGCCGTAGTCGAAGGCTTCGAAGTACCCGCGGAACTGGTAGAGGGCCAGGGAGTCCGTCGGTCCCACCGGGCTGCTGGTGGTGGCACCCATGAAACCGATGGCACCCTTCGGTGAAGCCTCGGTGCCCTCGTTCATCCACGCCTCGCCGAAGCAGGTGGTGCTTCCCTGGAACTCGCCGTTATAGCAGGCTATGGAGCTTATCCAGGAAAGCCTGCGCCCGTTGGAGAGCGCCGCCACGTCGCCGTTGTCGAATCCTGTGGTGCCCCAGGACTGGGTGCTTCCGTGGCCGATGTAGCTCACCAGGGATGTCCCGTCGTTGATCTCGTCGGAGATCAGGGCCACCGTGGGCGGAATGCCGCCGTAGGTCGTATTGCTGCAGTACAGGGTTGTCGGCATTCCGTTCGCCTGGAATATCTCCGAGTACCTGTAGGACATCCAGGGATCCTGGAAGTCCGTGGAGCCGATGCTTATGGCGTGCTGGAACCAGCTGGGGGAGGGTTCGTATGGATCGCTCTCGTGGCTCTCGATCTTCCAGGCCTGGTAGGTGAGGTCCGCGGTATCCCCGCAGATCCTGCCGACATGAATGCTGGGATCGTATCCGGTACCTATGACGCCATACTGGTTGTCGGCGGCGGTGCCGCTGGAGTAGTACACGGGCATGACATCCTCATCGCCCACCAGCAGCACCCACTCGGGAGGATTCGGCCATGTGTTGTAGGCGTCCTCTATGTAGTCGTCTATCTCCGCCGCGGTGCTCCCGATGGAGGGGATGACGCCGTAGAAGACCTCCGTACCGGTCTGCTTCTTCCAGTCGATGAGGTCCTGTACGCAGTCGATGGCGTCCTGAATGCCGATCACCAGGTAGGACCCGTCGATGACGTTCGAACCCGCGACCTCAAAACCCAGGACCTGCTCGTAGATTGGGATGAAGCTGCGGGTGTGGCCCTGGAAAGGTCTCGGTATCTCATTCTCACCTGTCCCGGAGACCGCCAGCCTCACGGTGACCTCGGTGTTCAGCACCGTCTCGCCGGTCACGGGATTGTACTGTACCGGTGAGAAGTACACCCAGGCCACCCTGATGTCCCGGAGGATGCTGATCCTGTCCAGAATGACCGGCTGTGAAGGATACAGCTCCGAGGTCGAGTAGATGTCCCGGTCGATCCTGTAGGGGGCGGCTCCACCGCTCCTGGTCGGGTACTCCTGGAAGGGCGGAATGTCAAAGATGCCCAGCGGAGTGGCTTCGGTGGAAACCATCTCTATCGTCACGTCACCGGTGTTGGGTATCAGGACCATTCTCCTTATGACCGGGAGATCGGGCGACCCCATGGGCATGCCCATTCCCTCGCCGGGTATCCTCATCAGCGTACCCTCGCCGAACTGACCCACCGTCACGGTCTCGGCCGTCAGCGCCGGAAGGGCGAACCTGACGAGTATTCCTTCGCCGTCGGTCCCGAGATACTCGGCGGGAACCACCTGGTCCTCGGCGCGGTACAGCACCTCGGCGCCGGCCGCGGCCGTCATGAGAAGGAGCGACAACAGAAAGAGACGATACATTTCAACCTCCAGGGGCTCGTGTTTCCCGAATATCGGAAGAGAAAAGCATGATTCGAGTCAGTTACTGCAAACAGGTCCTTGTAGGAATATTGGTTAATAGTCCTCCGAGGAGACCAAGTCAAGTTGACAATCTGATGAAGGGGCCCGAGGATCATCGCATGTCCTCGAGCCCGGCTTCTCCAGTGCGGAAGGGATCAGATTATCAGCTGACCCTTCTCCAGCATCACCATGGGGTTGAAGGTTGCGAAGTCCGCCTGGTGGATCAGAACCGTCTCCACCCTCTGGGGTCTCCCCTCCCCCTCCTTTGCGTGGCAGCCGATCATGTTGATTACCGCCAGGGGGAGATCGAACTTGGCCGCCAGGATGGCACCGGAGATGGGGTGCCTGGCGTGCATCCCGTGCGAGCTCTTCCTGTACCCGGAATCGGTTTTCTCTATCTCCAGTAGCTTCCCGACATCGTGGAGGAGGCCTCCCACCACCAGCAGGTCGTGATCGATGCTGAACGGGAGTTCCTCGTTCCTCTCCAGCGCCTCGGCAAGACCCAGGGCTCCCTCGGTGACGGCCTTCGTATGCTGTATCAGATCGATACCCCGGGTCTCCGTCAGCAGCGTGAAGGGTATCCTGTCCAGTTCCTCCGGTTGCCAGCCCCCCTCCTCGGCGGCGGCGACCCATACGTCCACGGTCTTCTTCCTGAGCCAGGGATCGCCGATTCTGGCCAGCTGGTCCCTGAAGAGAGCCTCGATCCTGCTTCTCATCATCAACCCTTCCTTCTTCCTGCAACTACAACTCGGACTGGATCAGCTCCTGGCTGAGTTTCCATCCGTCCCCCTCCAGGACCATGGAGACCGGGAAGGCTTCGGAATAGTCCTGAACTTCCAGATAAACTACACCGGTGCCTCCCTGCACGTCGCATCCCGATACTACGATGTCCTCCCTCGGGGGCAGCTCGTCCCTGATTCCGGGAGAGTTGATCATGGCATCAATGAAATCAGTCGCTGTCCAGTTCATGAGTTCCTGGCCGGTGAGAGGTATCTGGAGTCCCTCGGAGAGTTCTGCGGCGGCCTGATCCGGCCCCATTCTGACCATCACCAGCATCATGTCGATCATCTCCAGGGAACCGGAGGAGAGGTGGGATTCAACCACAATGGCATCGCCGTCGTAGAAAGCGTTTATGAGGGCCTCGAAAGCCTCGTCAGGCGATTCCGCCATAGGCAGTCCCGTCAGGACGAGGAGAGAAGCTGAAACGAGGATCTTCACTGGGATTCCTTTCGCCGGGGTTCAGGAACTGTCCAACGACCCCTATAACTCCTGCCGCAGGTTATGTTCCCGGCCCGTGCGGCAGGGCACGGGCCGGGAGGAGAAGCACCCGCTACATCGCCGCGATTATCGCGTCGGTTATCTGCTCCGTGCTGGAAGCCCCCTGCCGCAGCACTTCGGGGGATCCCTTCAGCTTCAGCATGTCGTAGCTGCGGACCCTGCCTTCCTCTATCACACGGGCTACGGCCTTCCTGATCCCGGCTGCCCTGTCCCTCTCGCCTATGTGGTCCAGCATCATGCAGGCCGAAAGGATCATGGCCATGGGATTGACGATGGATACATCGTACTCGGCGTACTTGGGGGCCGATCCGTGCGTGGGTTCGAACACCGCCACCTCCTCGCCGATATTGGCGCTGCAGGCGAAGCCCAGTCCTCCCACCAGCCCCGCGAAGCCGTCGGAGACTATGTCGCCGAACATGTTGCCGGACACCACCACTCCGTAGTCCTCGGGGTTCTTGGTGAGCCACATCATCTGGGCATCTATGTTCGTCTCCCAGAGTTCCACTTCCGGGTACTTCCCGGAGATATTCCTGCCCTCTTCGGTCATCATTCCGCTGGTCTCGCGGATGACGTTGGGCTTCTCGCAGATGGTGACGCTGCGATAGCCGTACTCCCTGGCATACTCGAAGGCGGCGGTGAGTATCCTCCTGCACGCATTCCTGGAGAAGATCCTTGTGGAAACCGCCAGGTCCTGCCTGGGAACACGGGAGAAGTTGGCCCTGAACTTTGGATGGCTCATCAGCGCGTCGTAAACGCTGTCCGGGGGGGCGGTCCACTCCACTCCGCCGTAGAGACCTTCCGTGTTCTGCCTGAAGACCACCACGTCCACCGGCGGCTCTTCCACTGTGTCGCCCGGCCCTCTTCGTATGAAGTTCAGGGGATTGCCCCTGAATGCCTTGCAGGGACGTATGCATATGTCCAGGTCGAAGTGCTGCCTCATGGCGACTATGGGACTGTAGTAGACCAGTCCCCTGTCCCTCAGGGACGGGTCCAGTTCCGCAAGTGCCTTGTCCTTGGGCTTGGATGTGATCGCGCCGAAGAGAGCGATCCTGTGTTTCTCGAGCAGGTCCAGCGTCCTGTCGGGTAGCGGGTTCCCCTCCCTCTTCCAGTACTCCCATCCTATGTCGGCATGAACATAATCGGCCTTGAACCCGGCCGCCTCCAGAACTCTGAGGGCCTGTTCGAGTACTGCGCCTCCGATGCCGTCACCAGGCATGGTAACTACAGTCCTTGCCATTAATGCTCCCTTCGGTTGTTCTTCGAAAGGTCCCGTCCTTCGAAGGATTCGGCCTTCGGGCGGAGGCACCCTCTTCCGGTCCGGGGAAGATAATCCCCGGTCATGGGACAGGAAACCCCGTGCCTCAGATCATCTCCAGTATCACCTCCGCAGCGGTCTCCAGCTGTCTGTCAATGCCGAGACCCGCATCTTCAGGACCTTCCACCACTCTGATGTCCGGTTCTACCCCGGTGTTCTCCAGGTTCCGGCCCGTCAGCGTGAACCATCCCGTGGAGGGGACCCTGAAACCGGTACCGTCCACCAGTGTGACATCGGAGGTCCCGATGACGGCCCCGAACGTGGTCTCGCCGACTACCGGCCCCATCGCCAGCTGTTTCCATCCCGCCGGGAAGATCTCGGCGTCGGAGTAGCAGCGCTCGTTTACCAGGAGGACCATCGGCTTCTGCCAGACTCCCAGGGGTTCGAATGTAATGTTACCGTACCTGTCGGTGGAGAATGCGTACATCGGCCTGGCCAGCTGTCTGATGATGTCATCGTGGGTGCTTCCTCCGCCGTTGCCCCTTATGTCTATTATCAGTCCCTCTCTTTCCATGCCCTCGGCGAAGAGATCCACCAGGAAGTCCTGAACGCTCCTGTTGCTCATGGAAGGAATATGAAGGTAGCCGACCCTGTCGTCGGTCAGTCTGCTGACCTCCCTCCTGTTGGCATGGACCCATTCGTCGTAGAGAAGACCCTGCATCTCCCATATGGAGACCGGTTCGATCTTCAGCTCGATCGTGGACCCGTCCCTGACTATTCGGAGGTCCGTCTCACGGTTCCCTCGCTGGAGCAGTGCCCTGTAGAGATTGTTCTCGGGCCCCACCTGCATCCCTTGTACGGACAGGATGACGTCCCCCGGCTGCAGTCTTGAATCCTCAAGGTCAGCCGGAGAATACGGGATGACGCTGTCCACCATTATGCCCGGACCGCTCCAGGAATGGTCCGGCATGATCCCCAGCTCTCCGGAGGAGGGTGAACCGTTCCAGGACCGGGGCCCGTAGATGCCCAGATGGGAGGCGGACAGCTCACCCAGCATCCTCCTGACGACATCGTTGAAATCCTCGTTGATGATGCATGCCAGGGCCCTGTCGCGGTAGAGGGCCCTGACGGAGTCCCAGTCCACCCGATGCATCTCCGGGTCGTAGAATTCATCTCTGAGCAGTCTCCAGGCCTCGTCGAACTTCTGGGCCTGGATACCGGGGATGGATCTCCAGACCGGCATGTGCCAGCCCAGGGAACCGCTGACTCCTCCCTCGGAAGTCGCCTTTCTCACTGAACCGCTGACGGAGATGAAGTAGATGTCCCCCGAATCCATCACCTGGATCTCATGAGGAGTCTCACCGGAGTGAGTGACCCTGTTGAGCGATTCGCCCCTCCAGTCAACGGTCCAGAGATCCATCCGCCCCTTGTCGTCCCAGCCGGGGAAGGCTATCAGCCGTCCGTCGGGGGAAGCTCCGAAGAAATCGTAGTACCCTTCCACGGTGCACAGGGTCTCGGTCCTCCGGGAGAGTTCCTCCCACTGAATATCCACACTGGGGACCGGCTGGTCCAGCAGTTCCTCGCGGTCGTCGTTCTCCAGGTCCCAGGTCTCCCTGCTGAACCAGACCTGCTTTATGGAGTAGTCCCCGTCGTCGGTCCTGCTGGCGTAGATGAGCCTCCGGCCGTCCGAGGGCCAGAAGGGCTGGAAGTCGTCGTTGGGATGCCGGCTGATGTTCACGGGATCCCCTCCGCCGGAGGGAACCACGAACACGTCCTCCCTGTGTGCCAGCACCGGGACGCTGAAGGCCAGCCACCTTCCGTCCGGCGACCAGGAATGGTGCAGTATGTAAGGAGTATCACAGACGGTGATGTCCCGACCGGAACCGACATCCACCACGTGAAGCCTGCTGTCACGGTCCAGATAGGAGATCCGGCTGCCGTCGGGAGACCATTTCGGTTCCCTGGCCACATCGGAGGCGGTCCTGAGGACCGAGTACCCCGGCAGCACGCGGTCCGCCAGGATGGAGTCCTCCGGGGAGGTTCGGCTGAAGGCCAGCTCGATCCTGCCGTCGTGCTCGAGTGTGAAGGCCAGGGTCCTGCAGTCCGGGCTCCATACCGGGTCCCTGGCCCTGAAGGGACCCGAGTAGATCTCCACCAGGTCTTCTATCTCACCGTCGGAAAGTCTTCCGGCGAAGATGTCACCGGTACCCACCACGGAAATCTGCACGGAGGAAGAGTCTATGTGGAAACAGTCCGTCGTGAAACCCGTACTCTCCCCGTACTCCAGGGGGAACGGCACATCCGAGCCGGGTGTCAGGGGTACATCGAACAGCTTGTATGAAGGGATCTCAATTCCCCTGAGAACGCCGCCGAACTCGAACACCACCACCGAACCGTCGGCGCTGATGGAGGGGAACGTAATATCGCCATCGGTCAGGAAGGTCCTCTGGACGGATTCGCCGGAAGGGCCGACGCTCCACAGGGCCCCGTGTCCCGAACCGTCCTCACGGACGAAGAGCACCTCACCGGTCAGGGAGGAGTACATCGGCCACCGGGAATCCAGGTCTGAACCGTCAAGCAGGCTCCATTCGCCGTATCCGCCGACCCATATCCTCCTGGCGGCTGAACCTCTGTAGTGCTTGCGCCACCATTCGGTGAAACCCCTTTCCACGGCCATGCCGTCCGGAAGAAGGCAGAGGTTTTCCGCCGTGACCCTTGCCACGGGGCAGGGAGTCCCTCCCGTAACAGGAACGGAGTAAACCCAGGAATCACCCCCCTCCCTGGAAGTGAGGAAGTATACGCTGTCCGAGGAGGCGTTCCAGCAGAGCGCCAGATCGGTCCCCGCGTGAAAGGTAAGCCTGGTGGACAGGCCTCCACCCGTTTCGGTGAAATACACATCGCCCCCGCCGGTACGGTCGCTGGTGAAAGCTATGTAACGGCCGTCGGGAGAATGGCAGGGAGAATGCTCGATGCTTTCCCCGGGCACTATGCACCGCATAATCCCGCCGGTTACCGGAACGGTCCAGAGATCACCCCTGAAGCAGAAGACCACTTCAGTACCGTCTGGAGATACGGAAGGGTCACGAATATCGGAATGACCGGCCGAAAACACTAAGGCCAGCGCAAGCGCGAGGGGAATAGTCATCGAGTGCTCCTTACGGCCCTGACCAGTAATCTGGGTGAGGATTCGCCGTCCCAGGGGGACATGTCGTAATCACCCCAGACGCTCATTATGCTCATTCCGGAACCCCGCAGGTCTTCCAGGTACTCGCCTGCGGATATGAGCGCCATCTCGAGCATGAGCCGGGTCCTTCCTCCGGGGGCGATAGTCCCCGTATAGGTCATGTCGAAGTATATTCTGCCTGTGCCCATGAAACCGTCGTCGAACCTGTGGCTCACCGATTCCACGAGCCTGAGGCATTCATCCCCCTTGCTGAAGCTGTACCTGAGCGTATCGGTCTCGTCTTCCCTGTCGCTGAACTGGGGACACGTTTCGGAGACGAAAACACCTCCTTCAGCCAGCAGTTCCGATACCCCCCTCAGAACCTCCAGTCTCTCCACGCGATCGAGGATGCAGTGCAGACCGTTGTACGGAAAGAGCGCCAGGTCGATGGACCCCATCTTAAGAGGTATTGACTGAGCGGTGGCCCTGAGCCTGGCCACCCTTTCCCCGTCCTCTTCCGACCAGCAGTCAAGCATGGCCGCTGAGGGCTCCAGGGCCACGGTGATATCCCGGCCCGAAAGGACGGCTGCCAGTCTTCCGTCACCGGCGCCCAGCTCGAGGCACCTGCCGGGGTGCCGGCCGCGCAGGTGCCGGTAGAACTCCAGCTCGGCGGTATCCTCGAAGAAGACGTTCCTTTCCTCGAAGCTGAAAAGCGGTCCGTAATTCTCCCAGAGTTCCAGTTCCTTCTTCAATCCGCCTCCAGAAGGATATTATCGCATGAACGGCCTCGTCGATCCGTATCGGTACGACGGAGAATATATGCACAAAACGGTCAAGCGGAGTTCGCGGATTCCTCCCGCCATTCCAAGAGCAGCCTCAGGACGAAGAAGGGCTGCACCATCATCAGGTATTTCTCCCAGACCTGGAAGGATACCGGCATGAGGAGAAGGAAGGAGGCTGTCATGAGAGTCAGGAGCAGTGCCGGGTCCTTGCTGCCATTACCCGGTTCCATGTCCCTGCGGAGGAAACCTATGACGGCCGAGAACCCCGCCCATGAAAGTAAGAACTGAATGACGGAGAACAGTGCTCCGGATCCCAGTACCGTCGTGAGGAGCCGGTGGGCCAGGCCTACTGTGGAGAAATCCGTCTGAAGGACAGTTGCCGCGGAGGGTTCCACCGGAAACAGGAAGCAGCCCAGGGAGAGGAACGCCGCAGGTATAGCGTTCCATTTCTCGGCGAGCATCCTGCGTGCCATAGGAAGGAGGGGCAAGGCGTAGAACGCCAGGAACATGATGTAGGTGTATAAGAAACCGATCCTGTAGATACGGCCGTCGTCCACCACCCACAGCCGAAGCCCGGAAGGTGGTGCGGGGCCTCTCCAGACCAGGAGAAGGGCGATCAGCGGAAGGGTCGCCAGGACAACGGCTGCAAGCAGCCTGCCTCCCTGGCGTTCCCTCAGACCGCCTTTCATTGTGAGCCAAAGAATGAAGGCGGCGGCGAAGCACAGCGTGTACTGCCTTGCCAGCAGAGCCAGCGAAAACGATAGGAACAGTAACAGGGGTCTGCGGTCGAGCAGGGCCGTCACCGCCAGGGTGACGGTGAGCAGCTGCGGAATGTCCGTGAACACATGTACGCTGAGACCTGTCAGATATGGGTTCAGGAACAGCACAAGCATGCCCGTGACCGCGTACTTGAGTCCTCGGGAAACACTGAGGTACAGCAGGTACAGAAGGACGAGAGTGACGAAGCCCAGGAGCACGCTGAGAATCCTCAGGGTTCCCGGTTCGAAACCGAAAACCCTGCCCCACAGGCCGAACAGGATGTGGGAAAGCGGTGCGGTGATCTCGCCGTAGTCCTTCAGGGCGGAAGGGATACTTCCGGTCCCGAAGAACCTCGCCGTTTCAATGAAATGCCCCTCATCCCCCCTCAGGGGGTACTCGAGGCCCGTCAGTAGCACGAACGCTGTATAGCATAGAAGAAGTAGAACCGGAAGGACCAGCCGGCCGAGGCCTCCGTCAGAAGACAGCTGAATCCGAGCCCTCCCTGATAATGTAATCCTCGGGATCCACCTGGACTCCGTCTATCAGGACCTCGTAGTGAAGGTGCGGAGCTACTGACCTGCCCGTGGACCCCACCCTGCCTATCAGATCTCCCCTCCTTACCTCCCTTCCGACGACGGTACACGCCGCGGAGCAGTGGGCGTACCTGGTGGATATCCTGTCGGTATGCCTTATGACGATGTTCAGTCCCCAGCCTCCGGTCCAGCCGACGAAGCCCACCTCTCCGTCCGCCGGCGCATAGATGGGCGTACCCTTTACACAGGCCAGGTCGATGCCCTTGTGTATCCTGACGGCACCCGTGAAGGGATCGATCCTGGGACCGAAGTCGCTGACGAAAATGCCGTCAACCGGCCAGATGGACGGTATCCTGGCCAGCTGGCTCTTCTTCTCCATGAGGAAAGCTGCAAGGGAATCGTAGGCCATGAGTTCGGCCTCCGCAAGTCGCTCCATGAGCACGAGTTCTATCTCAACGTCGTCTATGTAGCGAAACATGTCGTCTCCCGGCGGATCGCATGCAGCGGTCGCGGCAGGTACAAGGCTTGAGAAATCCATGTTGAGACCCGCCCCGGCTACGAGGATCTGCTCCTCGCGCACTGATATCTCGGCCAGTCTCGAGCTGAGTTCGCTGACCCTCTCGGAGAGCTGGTACAGTTCGCCCCTGATGATGCTCATCTCTTCGTTCCGCCTGCTTCTGACCGCGGTGCTGGAGTTCCTGCCTCCGAGATGGAAGAAGAAACCCGCAAGCCCTGTTATGACCAGCGCGGTCAAAAGGATGGCGACCCTGAGCCTGGCTGCGGTGAGAACGTACCTGCGGCCCGTCCTGCTGGAACTGTGAGGTATCCACTGGATGGTGCCTATCGGCATCTGCAGGTTCCTACTTCAGGTAGAGCAGCAGGTTCTTGCTGTCGGACTTGTCGTTGAGCTTGGAGATGGCCCTGTTCTTGAGCTGCCTCACCCTCTCGCGGCTGATGCCCATGGTCCGTCCTATTTCCGCCAGAGTGTGCCTCCTGTCAGTATTGATACCGAAGAAGAGCTGAATAATGGTCCTCTCCCTCTGGTCCAGTATCTCCAGCATGCCGGATACGCTGCGCTTCATGGCCGTCTGAACCACTGCCTCATCCGGAGGGACGTCCTCGTCATCGGAGATCATCTCCTGGAATGTCTTGTCGCTTCCCTCGTAGACAGGGCTGTCCAGCGAGAGGTGGGTGCTGTGTATGGACATCATCCCCTCCACGTCGCCTCTTGATACGTCCAGTTCGTCGGCGATCTCGTTCGTGGAAGGGTTCCTGCCCAGGGAATGGCCGAGTTCCCTTGCGGCACGGCCCATCTTGTAGAGTTCGCCAACCCTGTTCAGCGGAAGCCTGACTATCCTTGACTGCTCGGCGAGCGCCTGCAGGATGGCCTGCCTTATCCACCATACGGCATAGGTGATGAACCGGCACCCCTTGCTTTCGTCGAAGCCCTTCGCGGCCCTTATCAGTCCTACGTTACCCTCGTTTATGAGGTCCTCGAGAGCTACACCCTGGTTCGCATACTGCTTTGCTATGCTGACCACGAACCTCAGATTGGCCTCGGTCAGTTCGTTGAGCGCATCCTGGTCCCCCGAACGTATGCGTTTGGCCAGAGAGGCCTCCTCCTCCGAGGAAAGGGTCTCCTTGCTTCCTATCTCCCTGAGGTAGAGTTCAAGCGACCGACCTTCAGTACGTTTTGTTGCCAATATTTCTACCTTTCCCGTGCATGGGCCCATATCCTTTGTTATAATCCACTGTAGTTGCAGAAGGTTCCAACCGGCAACCAGATTATTGCTCGGCATCGAAATCTGTCAAGGTCTTGACAATTGTCAACCCCTTCCGTACAGGTACGTGCCCGGCAGTCTTCTGCCATCATTAACTTGTTTTTCAGTATCTGGTTCCCGGTGCGGAACCGGGAACGGCATGAGTGAGGGGTTGACTTGTCAAGGGGGGCGATGGACTGGAAAGGTCTTCCCAGGGAGAGTACGGACTGCATCCTCTGCGGTTCCGGTTCCAGCAGACTGCTCAGCGTTCAGGACGGGTGGCCCGTGGTCAGGTGCAACCGATGCGGGCTGGTATACCTAAGGGAGAGACCGTCTGAACGCGCCGTCGAGGAGATGTACGGCAAAGCCTACTACGAGGACGGCGATGTCGGCTACCAGGGGTACGTTAAGACGTTCGAGAAGTACCGCCGCATCTTTCAAGGGATCTTCGAGAGGCGCAACAGGGACCTGCGAAGGCATACGGAAGGCAACCGACTTCTCGAGGTTGGCTGCGCCTACGGCTTCCTTCTGGATCACCTCAGGGACAGGGGATGGAACGTGACCGGTGTCGAGGTGAGCCCCCTTTCCTCGGCGTACGCCAGGGACATCCTCGGACTGAACGTCCTGACCGGGACCGTCGAGGGGGTCGACCTCCCACTCGGCTCCTTTGACGTGGTGCTTCTGCTGGACGTCCTGGAACATCTTCATAGACCCTTCGACGTCCTGAAGAGGATAGGGCGGCTGCTGTCTCCCGGGGGCATCCTTGTCGTGCAGTGCCCCTGGGAACTGTTCCACTGGGAGGAGGCGGCCGAAGCGATACTGAAAGGCATGAGACCGGGAACCATAAGACCCGATGCCGTGCCGGCGCATCTCTACTTCTTCAACCCGTCCACACTGGACAAGGTCCTGCTCAAGGGCGGTTTCAGGACGGTGGCGAGGCAGTCGGGCAACTACGGCGAGATCAGGAGGAGGATAGACCCTCCAGCCATATGGACCGGCAATCCTCTGACTGCCTCGCTCAGATTCCTCTACTTCCGCCTCGGGCTGCAAAGGGTTCTGTACGCTGTCGCCAGGCTGCTCCATCTGGGCAACGGTCTCATTCGCTACGCGAAACCCCTGCGGGAGACCGACCGATGAACGCCATGGTACTCTGTGCCGGTCCGGGCACCCGCCTGCGACCTCTCACCGAATCGATACCCAAGCCTCTTGTAAGGATAGCCGGTTTCACACTGCTCCTGGACACTCTTCACCACCTGTCCCGTCAGGGCGTGAGGAAGGCCGTGATAAACGCTTCCTGGCAGGGCCGCCGAATGGAGGAATGGCTGCATGCCACTCCCCTGCCGCTGGAGACCGTGTTCCAGCCCGAGGAGGAACCCCTCGGAACTGCCGGAGCAGTGAGAAGGGCGCTTCCGCATCTGGGTGACGCGTTCCTGGTGGTATACGGTGACAATCTGAGCAGACAGCCCTTTGCTCCGCTGGTCAGAATACAGGAGGAAACAGGCGCGGAGCTGGTGATGGCACTCTCTCCCACGGGGCAGCCGTCGAGCAAGGGCATAGTGCTGACCGGACCCGACCGTTCGGTTGAGGCGTTCAGGGAGAAACCCCCGGATGATATCGCGGAGTCCAACATGGCCAGCTCGGGGCTCTACTTCTGTCTCGGTTCGGCTATGGAAAGCCTTGAGGACGGGGAGAGATGCGATTTCGGACTCGACCTCCTTCCCAGGATGCTGAGCGAGAACAGACTGATCGCGGCGGACACCACTGGAGGTTACACGAGGGACACAGGTACATGGAGGGATTATCACCTGGCCTGTCACGATGTGCTTTCCGGGAGGGTACTGCCCTATTCCCGTGAAGCCGAACCGGTGAACGGGGTTCTTCTGGAGAACGACCAGGACTGGTCCGGCATCTCACTGAACGGAACCATCTGGACCGAGGCGGGTTCCAGAGTGGGCGAGGGATGCGTACTGAATAACTGTGTGGTGCTTGAAGGAGCCGTTGTGGGCAGGGAGTGCAGGCTTGCGAACGCTCTGGTCATGCCGGGGTCAAGCGTCCCTGACGGAACCGTCGCCGATGACAAGTACCTGAAAACCTTCTGAATGGAGCGGCCATGCTGCAGGAAATCAGCAATTATCTTGATCAGATAAGCGCTCTGGTCCTGAAGATCCCTTCACGAAATGTTGAGAAACTGGCCATGATAATACTGGATGCCTATGCAAGAGGGAGCAGGATCTTCATTTTCGGTAACGGGGGAGGCTCCGCGACCTCCAGCCATTTCGCATGCGACCTGGCGAAGGGGACCGCCGTTCCGGGCAAACCCCGTCTGAAGGCTATCAGCCTCGCCGACAACGTACCGATGATCACAGCCTGGGCGAACGACACGGATTACACCAACACCTTCGGAGAACAGCTGAAGAACCTGGTGGAGAAGGATGACGTGGTCATAGGTCTTTCCGGTAGCGGAATGAGCCCCAATGTGATAAACGCTTTCAGGGTAGCCAACGAGGCCGGAGCCGTTTCAGTCCTTTTCTCGGGCTTCGAGGGCGGAGCGGCGGTGGAGGTTGCCAGAGAATCCATCGTGGTACCCAGCGAGGACATGCAGCAGATCGAGGACGTTCACCTCATCCTGTGCCACATAGTCTTCAGGATGGTGCGCAACCGCATATGGGGGAAAGGAACGGGAGCAGCATCTTCGCAGTGCTGATTGACCTTTCTTTCGGGCGCCCTGCTATGAGAAGTCTTGCTTCATGCGACTGCTCATTAGGTAATTCGGGAATACAGCACTGATAATGAGCCGGTTTCAGGG
>LQBI01000025.1 GCA_002030045.1 Candidatus Aegiribacteria sp. MLS_C
CATATGCGGCCGGTCCTGCCGGGATCCCCCGGTGGGCGGGGGCGGCCCTCCAGTTAACGGCGGGACTCTCGCTGGCTGCCGCCGGGATATGGAGCCTGAGGCGGAGGGGATCACCGGCCGGAGGAGGATCATGAAGGTGCTGCACCTTTCCCCCCAGGACTACACCGGCACCATCGGCCTCTTCGTCAGGGGTCACAGGGCGCTGGGCCACGAGAGCCGGATGGTCACCTTCTACCCTGCTCCCAACCGCTATCCCGAGGACATCTGCCTGGACCTCCCCTTCGTAGGCGCACAGAGATGGCTGCTCTGGCTCAAGAGGATGGTGCGGGCGGGTAGCCTCAGGGTCCCCTATACAGGCACCAGGGAGAGGATATTCTGGAAGCCGAGTCCCGTCGAGAAGCTGCTCCTGGCATTCAGGGACAGAGTATGGAGACCCAGGGTGGACAGGGCTGCCCGTGAGTACGGACTGTGGGACTTCGATATCTACCACCTCGAGGGGGGGATGAGCTTCTACAGGGACGGCAGGGATGTGAAAATGCTCAAGGAGGCCGGAAGGAGGATAGTCTCGTACTACCACGGGCTGGGCCTCAGGATGAGGGGGGCGATCACCCCGGTCTGGGAAGCCACCGACCTGAACCTGACATGCGAGTTCGACCTCTACATGAGATATCCCGAAGTGGACTACCTCTTCCTTCCATTCGACCCCCTGATGATGCCGCCGGCGAATCCACCCGGCGAGGGCAGGATAAGGATATGCCACGCTCCCAGGATAAGGTCCGTCAAGGGGACGGAGAAAATACTGGCCGCCGTGGAGGACCTTTCCAGGGACCTTCCGGTGGAGATGGTGCTGATAGAGAAAATGCCGAACGCGGAAGCCCTTGAACTGAAGGCCACATGCCACATAGCCGTTGATCAGGTGGCCGACGGCGACATGGGTTACGGGGTCAACTCCCTGGAGAGCCTCTCCATGGGTATAGCCACCGTCACCAACCTGTCCGGGGCATACAGGGAGTTCATTCCAGACCACCCCTTCTTCCTGACCACGCCGGACACCCTGAGGCGGGACCTCAGGGAACTGGTCATCGACGCAGACCTGAGGAGGGCCCACGCCGATGCGGGACCGGCCTGGATCCGCAGGCACCATGACTGGCTTTCAGTGGCCAGGGAACTCCACTCCATCTACAGGAGACTGGGATGGGAGACGGAATGACCGCACACGCCCACAGCAGGGACCTCTCCCGGGAGACCGTGATGTACTCACTTGCCATGGTGTTCAGCGGGCTGGTCCAGGTGGCATTCCTGCCGTTCATGTCGGTCTTCCTCTCCGCCGCGGAGGCGGGAGAGCTGGGTACCCTGCGGATAATGGCGGAGGCCATCGCCGGCATAGTGGTACTTGGTCTCCCCACCGCCCTGATAAGGGCCTGGCAGCACAGCACTGCGCACAGGGCAATACTTGTCAGGTCCCTGGTCTTCCCCCTGGTGCCGACTCTCGCCATGGTCCTGCTGGTGTTCCTCCTCAGGGGATTCCTCGTTTCCTTCCTGAGCCTGGAGCACTCCGGCTATCTCGTGCACGCGGTGCTGCTGGGTTTCGGCATAGCTTACTCACAGATAGCGCTCTCCCTTCCACGTGCGGAAGGGATGGCCGGTAGCTATCTCGCCATGCAGCTGACGAGGGGACTGGCCGCCCTCGGGGCCCTGGCGCTGCTGCTCTACATGACGGACATCGAACCCGTTCCCTCCTTCCTGACGGCCAGGTGGGGACCTTCGATCCTCCTGGCGGTCTTTGCCGCGCTCATGATGTGGCGCAGGACATCCGGCACATCCGGCGACGGCGGTGGAGCGACACTGACCAGGGAGATACTGGGTTTCAGCATTCCACTGGTACCTGCCACCCTCTCCATGATAGTCCTGTCGTCGGCGGACATGTTCATGCTCCGCAGCATTCATCCGGACCTTGCCCAGAGCGGCTACTACGAATGGGCCAGCAGGGCGGGACTCACTCTCATGCCCATGGTCATGGGTTTCAACATGGCATGGAAGAGGTTCATCTTCAGGAAGAAGGAGACGGGAGGCACTCTGGGGGAGCTTGGAAGGGCCGGCCTGCTCTTCATGGTCATGGTCAACTGGTCCTCCCTGGTCCTGGCCATGTCCGCAGCCTGGCTGGTCCCCCTGGTTGGAGGTCCGGACTACCTCCCCGCAGCCGGCGTGCTTCCGACCCTGGCCGGAGCCGGCGCCCTTTACGGGCTCTTCCTGATATCCCAGACCGGATGCATGCTAACGGGCCAGACCAGGTTCATCGCCTGGATGACGCTGTTCGGCGCTCTTCTCAACATAGGGTTCAACTTCCGGCTCATACCGATCGCCGGGGCTCTCGGGGCCGCCTTCGCGACGCTGTGCACCAACCTTTTCATGTCGCTGAGCCTTTTCTGGCTGGGCAGGAGAGTATTCCCCATCAGTTTCCCTGTGGTACTGCTCACGGCCGTGGTCCCGGTGGCGTACGGACCCCTGGGGAACCTTCCGCCGGTCTGGAGGACGATTGCCGTAATTGCAGGGACTCTGATAACTGCTGCAGTGATCGGCAAACTGAGGGAAGCGGGTACCAGGCTCAGGGAGGTGGGGGAATGACGGACCCCGTTCTCTCCGTCCAGATCCCGGTAAGGAACGGCGGCGACGATTTCAGGACCTGCCTGGAGAGCCTTTCCGGCCAGGATACCGGCGGTTCCCCCTGGGAGCTGGTCATAGTCGATGACGGCAGCGAGACCCCTGTGGAGGAGGATTTCGGCGGTTGTTTCACCGGTCCGGCGGAAGTCAGGGTCATCCGTCTCGAGGGCCCGGGCAACAGGCCGGCGGCCCGCAACGCCGCATGGAAGGCTACCCGTGCGCCTCTGTCACTTCTATCCGACGGCGATATCCTCTTTCCGGAGGGCATTCTCCTGCGGCACCTGGAAGCCCATGAGGCAGGCAGTCGGGACGTGGTCATGGGTGCCAGGGTCAACGCCTGGAGGCAGGATGCGACCCCATGGCAGAGGTGGTTCGATTCCAGGGCCATGGGAGGAAGGCCTGCAGGGGCATTTCCCGGCAGGTACTTCATCACCGGGAACCTGAGCATGCGCACGGAACTGCTGAGGAGCACCGGAGGGTTCGACACGGCCATCGACCGCTACGGCGGCGAGGACACGGAGTTAGGCCTCAGGCTCGAGGAGAGGGGATGCGCCATGCACTGGGAACCCTCCATGGAAGTTCTCCATCTCGACGCGGTGACGGTGCGCCAGCATTCCAGGAAGATGCTGGAGTACGGCAGTTCGGGACTCCGCTACACCCTGGAGAAACACGGAGGAGCAGGCGGACTTCTCGGCAGCCATTGGGTGAAACCCCTCCTGGCGGTGCCCCTGTCTCCAGCCACCGTCGCCATGCGTGTCGTGTGCCTGGCCGCGCTCACTCCTCCCGTATACAGGCTTGCGCTGAGGTGGGCGGAGAGGTTCGGCAGACCGGGTTTCCTTTTTACATATCTCTCGGTGGGAGCCTGTCTCATGGGCCTAAAGGGGGTGGAAGCTGATATCTGAGGAACGGCTGACCCGAATGCTGCGGCGGGGACTGCGCGGAACCGTGGGAATGGTGGAACTCCGGCGGCTCACCACCTGGAGGACCGGGGGCCCGGCCCTGGCGGCGGAAGTCTCATCCGCTGAAGAACTGTCCCTTGTCCTGAGGACCTGCACCGAGGTGGAGGCCCCCTGGTTCGTCCTCGGGCTCGGATCGAACATCCTGGCGTCGGACTCCGGCTGCAGGCGGCTGGTGGTAAGGCTGACCGGGGGGATGAGGTCCCATTCATGGTCGGGTGCGGATGACGCCCCGGTGCTCCGCTGCGGGGCCG
Organism: Candidatus Aegiribacteria sp. MLS_C; assembly: GCA_002030045.1. Lineage (GTDB taxonomy): Bacteria > Fermentibacterota > Fermentibacteria > Fermentibacterales > JCC-6 > Aegiribacteria. Next base: position 3,872 of record LQBI01000025.1, read on the forward strand.
GGGCCCACCTGCCGTCCCTCTCCGGTTCAGCATGCACCAGGGGTGCCGCCGGACTGGAGTTCGCCGTGGGCATTCCGGGAACCGTCGGCGGAGCGGTGTTCATGAACGCGGGGGCCTACGGAGGCTCGATGTCCGCGCTCGTCTCTTCCGTCACGGTCCTGGACAGCGATGGACGGAAGCGTATTATTCCCGTCGGGGAGTGCGGCTTCGAGTACAGGCGCAGCAGGTTCCAGGAGGAAGAGTCGGTCATCGCGTCGGCTGAACTCAGGCTGGAGCCCGGGAATCCCGAGGAACTGAGGTCGGAGGCGAGGCGGATACTGGCACTGAGAAGAAGCAGCTTCCCGCTGGATCTTCCCAACGCCGGAAGCGTGTTCAGGAAACCCTCCGGGGACATTCCCCCGGGCAGGCTGATAGAGGATACAGGTCTGAAGGGCAGGAGGGAGGGCGGCGCCATGGTATCCCCGCTGCATGCGAATTTCATAGTGAACACCGGGAACGCCACCTCCGCCGACATCCGCAGGCTGATCGACCTGGTCAGGGACACGGTCTACCGGAACAGCGGGGTCATGCTGGAGGAGGAGATAAGGTATCTCGGATGGAGCGTCGATGATTGACGGCAGATCTTCGAAGGTCGGTGTCCCCCGGGGGCCGCTGCTTGTGACCGGCGCCGGGGGTTTCGTGGGTCCATATCTCATGCGGGAGCTTGACATGGGGCCCGGGGACTACGCCGCGGACGTCCATGATTCATTCCAGGCCCCGCCCGGAGTAAGGAAGCTGGCCTGGGAGCTGCCCTCACCGCCGCCGGATGAACTGGGCCCGGTGGGAGCCGTCGTACATCTTGCCGCCTTGAGTTCCGTGGCCCTTTCCCTGGACGGGATGAGGAGAGCTTACGAGGTCAACCTGATGGGCACCCTCTCCCTGCTGGAATGGACCGCCGAGCGCTCACCCGGAGCCAGGTTCCTCCTGGTGAGTTCAGCCGAGGTGTACAGGCCGTCGGAAGGGATCCTGAAGGAGAGTTCGCCCCTGGGGCCCGTGAATCCCTACGGTGCGACCAAGGCGGCGTCGGAGCTGGCGGCCTTCCAGATGGCGGGCAGCCTCGACATCGACCTCGTGGTCGCCAGGCCCTTCCCGCATTTCGGTCCGGGTCAGGAGCCGGTCTTCGCCCTGCCCGCCTTCTGCAGGAGGATACTGGAAGCCTCCAGGACAGGCGCGGGGAGCATGAGGGTCGGAAACCTGAGCCCCGTGCGGGACTATCTCTTCGTGACCGACGTGGCCGGAGCCTACCGCCGCATACTGGCGGACGGGCTCTCTGGAGGAGTATACAACGTCTGTACAGGCAGGGGCGTCAGTATGGAGGGAATGCTCCGCTCCCTGATGGATATCGCCCGGGTACATCTCGAGCTGGAGGTGGACCCGAGTCTGTTCAGGCCTGTGGACGTGGTCTTCCAGGTGGGCGATCCCTCCGGGATCGAGGCTCTGGGAT
>LQBI01000026.1:0-3521 GCA_002030045.1 Candidatus Aegiribacteria sp. MLS_C
TGAGACGGATAGGTGAAAAGGCTCGCAAGGAACCGAAGTTGGTTTTCACCAGCTTGTATCACCACGTCACCGACGTGGATAACCTGCGAGACTGCTACGACGCACTGCCCGCAAACCGGGCGGTGGGGGTAGATGGCGTAACGAAGGAGGACTATGGAAAGAACCTTGAAGAGAATCTCCTGGACCTGTCGGGAAGGCTGAAGCGGATGGGGTACCGTCCCCAACCGAAGCGTAGGTCTTACATACCGAAAGCCGGCAGCGAAAAGGGGAGGCCGCTGGGCATAAGCTGTTTTGAAGATAAGATAGTGGAGCTGGCGGTCAAGAGGGTGTTAGAGCCCATCTATGAGGTTGAGTTCCTGGGCAGCAGTTATGGTTACCGTCTGGAAAGCAGCCAGCATAAATGTCTGGATGATTTGGGGAGAACGATCCAGCAGAAGAAGGTCAACTACGTGGTTGAGGCCGACATCACAAGTTTTTTCGATGAGGTCAACCACCAATGGATGATTAAGTTCCTGAAACATCGGATCGGAGATCCCCGGATCATTCGGCTGATCATTCGGCTGCTCAAGGGTGGGATCATGGAAGACGGACTGGTCAAAGCCACGGAGACCGGGACGTCGCAAGGGTCGATATTATCGCCGCTGCTGTCCAACATTTACCTGCACTATGTGCTGGATCTGTGGTTCAGGTACAAGGCCGGAAAGCATTTCCGGGGCGAGGCGTATTTCTTTCGCTTTGCCGATGACTTTCTTGCGTGTTTTCAGTACCGGGACGATGCCGAGGCATTCCGAAGCCAGCTGCCGGACAGGCTGAACAAGTTCGGGTTAAAGCTGGCGGAAGAAAAGACCCGGAGCATCGAGTTTGGAAGGTTCGCTCGGGAAGCCGCGTACAAGCGAGGCCGGAAGCCGGAGGAGTTTACCTTTCTGGGCTTTACCCACTATTGCGGGAAAACCAGAAATGGATACTTCAAGGTGAAACGGCGCACGAACCGCAAGAAGTTTGGGGAGAGCCTGCGGAAGTTCAAGAATTGGGCCAGAGTGGCCCGGTGCAGGCTGGATAAGGTGGAGATGCTGAGACAGGCCAAAGTCCGGATCAACGGGCACCTGAACTATTACGCCATCACGGATAACTCAAGGTGCTGTGGCAAATTTGTCCTTTACGCGACCAGAATAACGTTCAAGTGGCTCAACCGCAAGAGCCAGCGTAAGGGATATGGAGCGGCCGACAAGGCTGCAATCCAGCGGGTGAGGTTTGTAAGGAACCGAGTCCCGTCATACCAATTGCCCGATTCGGGTATGTAGCGATGCCACAGGTTGTGTCTGGTAACAGCATAACTTCTGCGTGGTGTAAACGGCCTGGCTGCCCTGGGGACGCAGAGTCCCAGTGGTAGGAGCAATCTGGAGGCCTAGCAAATCTGGGAGCCTGAACATAAAGGAATGACTGCAGCCTCGAGAACGCTTCCCTGTCGAAGTTGCTTAGCAGGGATATTTTCGGTGAGCCGAACGTGTGTATCCTGACGTGAGGCCGGAGCTCTCCGGGAAGAAACGGGTAAAAGCACCGGGGAGGAACCGCGGGGTATGGGTCCAAGCGCCCAGATAAGGATTGCAGAGATAACGTCGGGAAGGGCCAACTCCCAGCAGGGACTCGTGACAACCTGCAAAGACCCGTCATATACGCTAACACTAAATTGACGGGAGGGTTTTGGTCTGGCGCATGAGTCAATACGAGCGATGAAAGGAGGGTAATTCTTTCTGAAATGGTGCGAGACACCATTCCGGTAGAGGTAACACCTCTGCCGGGCAAAGAGACTCTCGGTAAGCAGCGGGCATCGAAAAGGATACCGTCCGGGCACAGAACCGGGTAAACGGTTATCACCTCAATGGATGTCGAGCTGGGGATATAACCCTGGGACCAAGGGGCGTATGCCAACTGGGGCTTAAGCTTCGGGTCGCAGGGGAAGGTTCTCCAGGGAAAGTTGCTGCCGCCAACCGGACTCGGGAAATCCGACCGTCCGGGATGAGAGGGGGGCTTGCGGAAACGTGATCTATGGTGGAAATGAGAACCCACCTCGCAATCGAAAGAGCGGGGATGGAAACCCTCCACCTAAGGATAAGCGCGCCGTAATTCTACCCGACAACTGGGCCGGGTTCAACCAGGTTACACGATGGTTGGACTGGCCTGAACCGAATATCCGCAAAGACCTGAACCCGTGTCGTAGAGCGGAGGCTTACTGAATGGCAGACCGAGGAGCCGGATGTGGGAAAGCCGCTTGTCCGGTTCTGTGAGGGGCTGGGGAACAACTCTGGTACGGATGAGATATTGTGGCACCGCCGGGAAACCAGGCGGCAAACAGAGAAAAACAAACTTCATCCTGAAGGCCAGGGGAGGCCCCAGCCTACTCGAACCTGTGCCGCCGTTCGCACAGACAGGAATGTCTGTGCTACACCCTGATCCAGGCGCGAGTTATTACCGGCATCGGGCTGATACCCTACACATTTTTCTTTCCCCCGGATCGAAGATCCGGGGGAAAGAAAAAATCACTCGTACTCGGCGGTCAGCAGTCCGTCCCTTTCGGCGTCGGTATATTCCATCGTACGGATCGAGGAGTCACCCATAATCTCCGGCTTCAGGGGGCAGGTCTCCAGGATATCGCAGTTCTTGCAGAACTTGTTCTTCTTCGGCGGGAAGTAAGGACTTTCCACCTCGTCCGGGGTATGGGTCTCCTGGTAGAGCCTGACCTTCTCCTTCATCTCCGCCGCCACCGAGTCGATCGCGGCCACCACCTCGGGGATGTCCTCCTCCTTCCGGGTGGTGACCATTTGCTCGTCGAAGTTGGTCATCAGCAGGGAGAGCTGCTTGATCTTCAGGTTGAAGAGCGTCTGGCAGGCCCAGAAGTAGATGGTCAGCTGGTCGTCCTCGTCGACCGCCTCCTGGCTCCTCCGGGTCGGCTCGGTTTTGTAGTCGAGGATCTCGAAGGTTCCGTCGTCCAGTTCGTCGATCCGGTCGACGAACCCGGTCATCACGGCGTTGCGCCCCAGGGGGACCTCGAAATAGGCCTCGATCGCCCAGGCCGGATGGTATTTCCCGTCGGCACAGTAATGCTGGTGGTAGCGGGTGAGCTGCTCGACCCCCTGCTTGTAGTACTTCTCCTTCTCCGCCTCGTCCCGGTAACCTTCGAGGTGGTTGTTGAAGGCCTCCTCCCAGAGCATAAGGAGATGCCTGAGCGAACCCTTGCGGTCGCCGTGAGGGTCGTAGAAGTTCTCGAAGGCTTCGTGGATCGCGGTCCCGAAGGAGAAGAAGGGCTTTGGTTCCCGGCTGAAGCGGCCGTCGAGGTAGGAGCTCTTCCAGGCCCGGGGGCAGCGCTTGTAGGAACTGAGCTTGGAATAGCTGAGCCGGATCCGTTGCCGAAAGACCTCCATCGTCTCGCCGGCCACTTCGCGGGGGGTGACCGGCCAGGCCGGGCAGACCTCCAGGTACTCGCAGGAATTGCAGAGCGCCCCCTTCTCGGCCAGGGCCGCCGG
>LQBI01000026.1:3536-7255 GCA_002030045.1 Candidatus Aegiribacteria sp. MLS_C
GATGTTGCCGGCGGTCTCGTCGATCAGGTTGCTGACGTGCCGGATATCCTCGGGGGAGGGGGTAACCGTGATCTTCCGGTTGGCCCGGAGAAAATAAAAACTTACTTTCGAGACCTTGCCTTCCAGGCGCTTGTGGGCGTTCGCCCCCAGGTAGATAATAACCGCCTGGGGATCGCGGGCCAGTTCGGCCGGTTCCATAATGTTCTTGCCGGTCTTGTAATTGATCACCTCGTAAGTGCCATCCGGAAGGAGGTCGACCCGGTCGACCCGGGTGGTGATGAAACACTTTTTGGTCTTGGCCTTGACCATCAGGCTCAGGTACTTCACGTCGTGCTTCTCGGCCGAGAATGATTCATAGAAGTCCTGCAGGATGGTCTCCCCCAGGGCTCGGTACTGCTTCTCCTCCCCGGCGTCCTGGTAGCCGGAAGAATCCCAGTTCCGGTCGAGGAGGTTGAGGAGAAAATCCCGGGAGGGGAGGGGGGTGTTCCCCTCCTTGTGAAAATACTCCAGGGCGTCGTGGAGGGACTTGTAGAAACAGAGTCCGGCTCCGGGGCGGGGTTTGGCCGATACCTGGTCGATGTTGGCCAGCTTGTATTTCAGGGGACACTGGAGAAAGGTCTTGATCTTCCCCAGCGAAAGCTTGATCGCGTCCATCTCGCCCTCCTTGGTAAAATCAGCGGCGGCTCCGCCGAATTTATGGTAATAGTCTGCCTGGTCAGCTGGTTCAGGCCGGATATGCCAGGGGCATACTACCACGCCCGGGCCGCGGAGGAAAGATTAATTTGAATTGAATCGGGGCCGAATTGTGCTAACCTTGTGTACTTTGCCTGACCGGCCGGCCCGGGGTCTTCCCCGGCAATGGCTTTTATGAAGACCAAATTTCCCCACAAGCAGATCAACGCCCCCCGGGTGATTATGCTTTCCTTTGGCGGGGCGATCCTGGTCGGGACGATTCTATTAATCCTGCCCTTCGCCAGCCGGGATCCCGGGCCGATGCATCCGGTCGATGCCCTCTTCACGTCCGCTTCCGCGGTCTGCGTGACCGGGCTGATCGTGGTCGATACCGGGACTTTTTTCACCCCCTTCGGCCAGTCGGTGATCCTGGTCCTGATCCAGCTCGGCGGCCTGGGAATTATGACCCTCTCCACCTTCTTCCTGATTATGCTTCGCCGGCGGCTGACCCTGAAAGACCGGCTGGTCCTTAAAGACACTCTGGGGGAGAAGAAGATTTCCGGCCTCCCCGGGCTGATCCTCCTGATCGTGGGGATGACCGTCTTCCTGGAGACAGTGGGAGGGTTCTTCCTCGCCTGGAGGTTCCACCGTTTTTACGGCTACCCGCTCATCCGGGCGGTCAGCCACGGTTTCTTCCATTCCGTCTCCGCCTTCTGTAACGCCGGATTTTCCCTCTACGCCGACAGCCTGACCGGTTTCGCCGGCGACGGGATCGTGATCGGGATTATGGGGGTACTGATCCTGCTCGGGGGGATCGGGTTCGTGGTCTGGTTCAACCTGACCCATATCTACTTCTGGCGCCGGGACCGGATCCGGCGGGGACGACTCCGCCTCCAGACCCGGATCGTGCTGGCGATCAGCGGGATTCTTCTGCTGGTGATGTTTCTCTTCTTTATCGGGGCGGAATGGAACAATACCCTCCGGGACCATACCCTGCCGGAAAAGCTGCTATCCGGATTCTTTCACTCGGTTACCCCCCGGACGGCCGGGTTCAATACCGTTCCCATATCCGGGATGCTCCCGGCCACTCTCTGGATCACGATTATTATGATGTTCATCGGGGCCTCTCCGGGCAGCACCGGCGGGGGGATCAAGACCGTCACCTTCGCCGTTATCCTGGCCTCGGTTTACCGGATGATTACCGACCGGGGCCAGGTCTTGGTCGGGAAGAAGAGCATCGCGGAAATGACCGCGGTCAAGGCGATCAGCATCGCCGTCCTCTCCCTGGCCCTGATTTTGACCTCGACCGGGGTCCTCCTCCTCCTGGAAACCCCCGCCGGCGGCGGGCCCTGCCGGGCCGGCTACCTCGGGGAGATCTTCTTTGAAACCGTCTCCGCCTTCGGGACGGTGGGGCTTTCCACCGGGGTCACCCCCGAACTCTCCTATCCGGGGAAACTGGTGGTTATCGTCACGATGTTCCTCGGCCGGATCGGGCCGCTGACCCTGGCCATCCTGATCGGCCGCCGGCGGCAGTCCCCGATTTCTCTCCGTTACCCCCAGGAAGCGGTGATGGTCGGCTGAGGTTTTTACCTTCTCCGGAGAGAACAAACCGGGTTCTCCGCGGGAAATTGCTTATCCTGACGCCGATTTTCCTGAATATGCGGCGTGAATATGGTATTATCACAATAAAATTTTCCGGAGGAAAATTTTAAAATGAAGCAATACGTCGTTATCGGGGCCGGCCGCTTCGGCTCCGCCGTGGCCGTCACCCTGGCCAAGAAGGGCAAACAGGTTCTGGTCCTCGACCAGGACGAGCAGACCGTCCAGAGAATGAGCGAGATCGTCACCGAGGCGATGCAGATTGATGTCACCGATCCCAGTTCCCTGGAAGGTCTCGATTTGGGCGAGATGGACGTGGCCGTGGTCGGCATCGGCGGCAACCTGGAGGCCTCCATCCTGACCACGCTCCAGCTCAAGGAGATGGGGGTGAAGATGGTGGTGGCCAAGGCCAAGACCAACGCTGACAAGAAGATCCTCAGCCGGATCGGGGCCGACCGGATCGTCTTCCCGGAGCGGGATATGGGGATCCGGGTCGCCAATTCCCTGATCTCGCCCACCATCTTTGACTATATTCAGGTTTCGCCCGGGTTCGGGATCGTGGAGACGAAGGTCCCCGAAGCCATCCAAGGCCAGACCCTGGCCCAAGCCAATATCCGCTCCCGATTCGGGGTCGATATCGTCGCCATCAACCGGCGGGCGCCTCAGCTGGACAAGAACGGCCAGTCGGAGTTGAAATCCACCCTGCTGGTCGCCCCCGAAGCCTCCGAGGTCCTGGGCGAGAACGACAACCTGGTCATCATCGGGGAAGAAAGCAAGATCGAAAAATTCAAATCGCTTTAAAATTTTCCTTGGGAAAATTTTATTGTCAGCTTGCTTTATCCGCCGCGATTATAGCTAAAGACTTGATGATCGCCGACAACCTCGAGCGGTTCCCAACCGCTTGCACCGCCGGAACGCGATGAACAAGATCCATTTTTTTCACCGGAAGGAAAAGAAACTCCTGGAGGGGCTCGACCGGAATCCCCAGGACCCGGAAAACTATATCCGCCTGGGGAAACTCTACTTCCTCAATTCCGATTACTCGAAGGCGACGGAAGTTTATGAGCGGGGCTTAAAGGTCGCCCCCCGTGATATATCGCTTCTCTTTAATTACGCGGTTACCCGGGAAGCCCAGCAGGATCTCGAAGGCGCCAAGGAGATGTTCCTGGAGATTCTCTCCATCGACCCCAATCATCAGCCGGCCCAGGAACATCTCGATAATATTACCGATTTTTAACCCGTCGTATCCCTTCTCACCCTTATGAACCCGGCCCCGGTTTATTCCGGCTTCCGCCGCCCGGGCCCCGCGACCCCGGCCGTCCGGACCCTGCTGACGATTAACATCGGCTTTTTCCTGGTCGGGAAGCTGGGAGGAGAGATGGCGTTTTTTCACCTCTTCGGGCTCACGGTCCCCGATGTCTTCAGTCGCTTCCGCCTCTACCAGTTTG
>LQBI01000026.1:7278-8741 GCA_002030045.1 Candidatus Aegiribacteria sp. MLS_C
CTCTTTGTTCACGGCAGTACCCTCCATCTGCTCTTCAATATGCTGATCCTCTATTTTTTCGGGCAAGCACTGGAAATCTACTGGGGAACCAGGGAATTCCTCCGCTACTACTTCATCTCCGGGGTCGGGGCCGGGATCTGTTCGATCCCCTTTATGTGGGGGGAGGGCGTGCCCCTGGTCGGAGCCTCGGGGGCGCTCTTCGCCCTCCTGATCGCTTTCGGGATCCTCTTCCCGGAGCGGGTGGTTACCTTTCTGCTCTTTTTCTTCATTCCGATCCGGATGCGGGCCCGGCAGATGGTGGTGATCTTTATCGGCCTGGAACTGCTCTTTCTCCTCGGCCGGGAAGGGGGAGGGGGGATCGCCCACTTCGCCCATCTGGGCGGCGCCCTGGTCGGCTTCCTCTACTTGAAATGGCCCCGCTGGCGGCGAAAATTATCTGGGCGGACGGCCCCGGCCGAACCGCGGGTTTCTTACCGCGAGGAACTGGACGCCATCCTGGAGAAGCTGGCCCGGGAAGGATGGGAAGGTTTGAGCGAGGAAGAAAAGGATTTTCTCCACGACGCCCGGCACACTCTGTAAGATAGCGGGGAGCGAATTGATTTATGAGCAGAACAATCTTCACCCTGATCATTTTATTTTTCGGCCTGACGACGGAGGTCTTTTCGGATTCGGCGTCTGCCGGGTCAAAATGGACCGGACTGGCCGAGCGGGCGGCCGCGCGGGGCGAATACGGTCTCGCGCTCGACTACCTGGGCCGGCTGGAAATCCGGGAGCCGGACAACCCCTCCCTCCGCCGGGCCCGGATTCAGCTCTTGAAAGCCCTCGGCAGCCGGTATTACCGGGATCGTGACTTCCGCCGGGCCCGGGAGACCTATCTTCAGGCGCTGGACCTGGAACCCGCCAATTTTGGCGCTCTGAGAATGCTGGGGGAGATCGCTTATTTTTCCCAGCACCTGGAAGCCGCGGCCGACTACTGGAACGAAGCCCTCTCCCTGAAGCCCGGCGACCGCGAGCTGGCCCGGCTTTTGGAGCAGTTGCAGAAAGAGTCAGCGGTGGAATCGGGGCTGGACGCTTCGTCGCTGGCCAATTTTGACATCCGTTACACCTCCCGCTCCGATTCCTACCGGATCGGGGAGATTGAGAACTGGCTGATGGAGGCTTACCGGGAGATCGGTTACGACTTCAATTATTACCCCAACCGCCCGGTCGTGGTCCTGCTCTATACCCCGGAGGAGTTCGCCCGGGTCCGGTCAACCCCGGCCTGGGTCGGGGCCCTCTATGACGGCAAGGTCCGGCTCCCGGTCAGCGGGGACGATCTCTCCCCCCGCGACATCAAGAAGATTCTCTGGCACGAATACACCCACGCCGTGATCAATGATCTGAGCGGAAATAACTGCCCCCGCTGGCTCCACGAAGGACTGGCCCAGTACCAGGAGGCCAAGGTGGCCCCGGTCGAGCTTCCG
>LQBI01000027.1:0-2769 GCA_002030045.1 Candidatus Aegiribacteria sp. MLS_C
GAAGCGGGATGCAAATACATCTTCGGAGAGAGAAAGCTAAGCTTTTTCGCCGAACCCTATGTGCTGCTGCGCTACTATACGGGAGGCTACGGTTATAAGGATGATGACGGGAATACCATCGATAAGCCTTCAGGATTCGATGATGGTTTTGACCGAAACGGGGTCAGCGGAGGGGTGAACTTCGGTATTGTGTTCTGACACCTCCGGGGTCCCGGGATAGGGAAGCCGGATGGTGAGCTGATAGCCCTCATCCGCTTCGCTCCGTATTGCAAGGCTGCCGCCGAAGCGGGCAAGACCCTCCTCCATAAGGGAGAGGCCGTTTCCCCGGCGGCAGTCAGTGCAGCCGGAGCCGTTGTCGTGAATGAGGAGGGCGAGTTTTTTTGCCCCGTAGAGCAGGACAAGGTCGATTCTTTCGGCCTTCCCATGTTTGACCGCGTTTGTTATCCCTTCCCGGCAGCATCCGATGAGCTCAACGACAAGCGCTTCGGGGAGAGGTCGTTCGTTTCCACGAAGCAGGAATTCGACGGAGACTTCGGGCAGGTAAAAAGAGTTGAGCAGGCCCCCCAGGGCGATCGAGAGGCTGTTTCCCTCCCGTCCCTCGCCCCGGAGGCTTCCCTCCAGCCGTTTGAGGCCGTCGGCGATTATTGTTCGTATGAGGCTGCGATCTCCGTGGCTGCCCCCGTCCCGGCCACTGTCCCCGTCCCCGACCCTCTTGTAGCTGTCCCCCCCGGCCTCATCCTCGGGTGCCGGGAGAGGGTTTTCCAGTTTTTCCAGGCGGAGCAGGTAGATCACCTGGGTGAGACTGTGGCCGAGAATATCATGAAGTTCTCTCCGTGAGCGGTTCAGCAGGTCCGCCTTCATCAGTTCAAGGGTCTTCCGGTTCCGTCTCCTGATCTCTTCGATTGCCGATTCCAGCTGTCTGTTCTTCTCCACGAGGGCTTGCTTCAGCTCTTCGATTTTCGTCACATCCACATAGTGATAAAGCGTCCCCTGACGACCCCTTTTTTCCCGGTGAAGCCGGTATATGCGCCCACCCTGTACTATCTCCACCCGGGGCCTGGTACCCGGCGCAAGTTTTATCACCCGGCGAACTTTCCCGCTGCGGCCGGTGAGAATAAGAGGGTCCTCCAGCTCCAGGAGAAGGGTCTTCCAGGCGGCGGGAAGGACTCCGAGGAAGCGGGAACGGAAGGCGGCCAATCCGAAAAAGGCGAGGGAGAGGGTCATAAACAGCGGGGTGTAGTCGAAGCGCTGTTTGAACAGGTTATAGGTGTAGGCGGCATTGATCAGAAGGGGAAGCACCGCCGACAGAGCGACAAAGAGATCGCCGGATGTGCCCGCCCCACCGACACCGCCGGCCCCATGACGACGGCGCATTCCATGGAGAAACAGCAGGGTGCTTACGAGAATGAGAAGGTAGGTGTAGGCCGACAATCCGTAGAAGACCGGACCGAAGGTATCACGGTAGAAGGTGTAGGTGGCATAGAAGAGGTGGTGGTACGGGTTTGTCGCCATCACTATGAAGAAAAAAAGCGACAGCCCGTAGAGGATCAACCTTCGGCCGACAGCCAGATCCCGGCCGTATACATAGCGCCAGGCGAAGAGAAAAAAAAGCGGACCCAGGAAGGAGACCCCCAGGTACTGGCTGACGATGGCAAGCCAGCGCAGGGTCTCCGTGGGGGCAACGCTCTTGAGCATCTTGCTTATCACCCAGAGCAGAAGGGCTCCCTGAAGCATCAGGTAGCGGTAGAACAGTCCGTTCTTTTCGGCATTCCGATAAAACCAGCTGTTCACCCCCAGGATCACCAGGAGGGCCGCGAAGTGCCATATTTCTATATAAAAAATTTCCCGCCCCAGGGCGGCCGACATTTCCACTGTGCTACCTTACCTAATCTACCTTACCACCTGCCTGTCCTCCGGCCTCCGGCGGATCATCCGGGATCAGCCAGGCCCAGCCAGGATCAGTCCGACGGTCCAGCCAGGTCCAGACCCAGCCAGACCCAGCCAGCCCCGGCCAGGATCAGTCGAGATCTTCGATCAGTCCGTTCCGGATCGCGTACACCGCTATCTGGGTCCGGTCTTCCAGGCCCATCTTGCCGAGAACCGAACTGACCCTGTTTTTGACCGTTCCCTCGGAGCTTCCCAGGCGGTCGGCGATTCCCTTGTTTCCGAGCCCCTCGGCAATAAGCCGGATAAGGCTCAGGTCCCGTTCGGTCAGGCCGTAGCCCTCGGCCAGGCTGTTCCGTTTTTTTCCCGGACCATCGCCGGAAAGCTGTTTTTTCAATACCGGGTGATACACGAGCAGCCCCCGGGCGATAATACGCAGGGACTGTGCGAAGATGTCCGGATCGATGTCCTTGAGAAAAATCCCCTCCACCCCGAGGGCGAGGGCATCGGAAAAAACCGTCCCCTCCTCGAAGGTGGTAAGCAGAACGATGCGGCACGGAAGATCCTCCCCACGGATAGCCGCGGCTACTTCCAGGCCGTTCATCCCGGGCATCCTGATATCCAGGAGGGCAATATCCGGCCGGAGGCTGCGGCACAGCTCCAGAGCCTCTATGCCGTCTCCGGCGGTGGCGCAAATCTCCAGATCACCCTGGCTGGAGAGAAGCGACTTCAGAGAGTCCCGGATAAGACTCTGGTCCTCGGCAAGCACAATTGAATAACTCACGTTTTTTCTCCTTTCGCGACAAGCTGACCCACGGCAGCCCGTATATCCGCCATCGCCTCTTCGGCGCGGTCAAGAACGGCGTCGGTCTCCGCCGGGCCCCG
>LQBI01000027.1:2788-5410 GCA_002030045.1 Candidatus Aegiribacteria sp. MLS_C
ATAAGATCCAGAAGATTTTTCAGTTTTTCCCGCACCAGATCCTGAATCCGGGTGGAGATATCCCTTCGGTACCGTTCCTGCCGAACCGAAAGGTCGATTCCTTCGGTGGTGTTGAGAAGAGCCCTCCGCCGCACCAGGAGCCTGTTTTTTTCCACCAGCTCATCGAGAAGCTTCTGTTCCTCCGTCAGATCGTGAAGGGTCAGGATCCGTCCCCCCTCCACCTCCCGGTAGCGGCAGCGGTATATCCGCTCCTGAAAGCGCAACATTCCCTCACCGGAAGCGTCGGACCGGAGCATACCGCGCAGTTCCTCAAGCAGGGCTGTAAAAAGATTCTCCGAAAGCCCCGCGACGGGCCCTCTGCTTCCCTGAAGACAGAGCCGCGAGTCGAAGACCAGCACCGATTCTCGCAGGGTATCGATGATCCAGTCCTGGTAGTTCCGCATATCGGGCCTGCGCAGTTTCCATATGAGAAGGGCAGGCCAGAGAAGGGCAGGGGGAATGAGGAAGGGCCTCAGGCTCACCAGTACATGTCGAAGCACGGGGAAGGGGGTCACGGGAATGAGGGCCGTACTCACTATCAGAAGGATTGCCGGGATCGAGAGCATGCGTTTCCAGCCCGCGCTTAAGCCGACAAAGATCGCGGGGACCAGAAAGAGCAGCATCACAACGGCGGTCAGTATACCGAAATAATTCTCCCAGGTGTAATAGCTTTCCATACCGGCATAGTATGCACCATTACTTTAGGCACTGCAATCTGTGACGAAAGATTTTGCATATAGGGAGAGATCACACTACTCATAGAAGGCGATATCGCCGATTATTACCTTTTCTCAAAAACCAAAAGGAGCATCAAATGAATGCAGGCGCATATGCCCGGACTTTTACAAAAAAACCCTTCAAGGATCGGATAAAGGACACAGGCTACCTGATCCGCCACTCCTTCACCATCATCGGAAGGGATGAAGACATAAAGACACCCATGATAAAAATGGGGATCTTCACAACTATTCTCAGGATCATTTTTTTCCTCTCCCTTCTGACTATTCTCACCATAGAGAGTCATGAGAACGTCGGCCTCATCGCCCTGACTGTCCTCCTATGGCTCATCATGGTGGCAATACTGATACCCATGCGCTTTTTTTACGATGTCCGTCAGAAGGGAAACCTCTGCTGGGTGGTATACAACACCCTCTGCGGCAAAGACATCAGCTATCGGGACGCGGTGGGGCACACCAAATCGCAGAAGGGCAGGCTCAAGGCCCTCGGCCTCGGCGAACTGGTTCTCGTTTATTCCAGGACTTTCAAAAAAGACTCGGGTCTTCTCATCAACCTCTTTCTCGGTTTTCTGACCGAAGTCTGCCATTTTATGCTCCCCTCTGTCGTGATTGAGGAAAAGAAGCTGAAAGAGATCGCCCCCGATCTGAAAAGCCTCAGGGAAAATGTTCCCGCCACCCTTGCGGGGGTCTTCGGTCTCGATTTCGCGGGGGACGCGGTAAAACAGCTTCTGGCGGGGCTCTCCTTCCTCCTTGTTCTCCTGTCGATAGCCGCCGGTTGGCTCCTCAGCTTCGTGACCGGCGCCGGGGCCGTCAGCCTCTTTTCCGGTGCCTTTACCATCAGCTGGATTCCCACCTACATCACGCTCTTTTTCGTCGTTCTGGTATTTGGAATCGCGGGCAAACTCGTTGAATCGATCAAGGTTATCTATTTCACCGTTTTCTACACCTCGATCAAACAGCCCCGGAATATTACCGAAGAGCTGCGGGAAGACCTGACCCATTATCTCACCCTTGGCGGCGATACGGAAAAATAAAAAAAGTTGGGCGGCTCCCGCCGCAGGCTCCGCCTCCGGCGGGACCGGGCTTTCCGCTGCAATGGCCTGGCCCGGCCTGAGCAATGGGGCTGTCTAAAAAGTGATTTTGGACAAGCCCTTCGAATTGCTGGCCCGGCTTCTATTCCGGCTTGCTCCGCGCCGCCGGAAGCCGGGGGCCATTTCCGCTTCAATCCCTGCCGCGGGGGAGAGCCATTTTCCCACGGAAACTGTGACGGCTTCTCATAACGCCGGGTCCCCGAAGCGCCAGGTTCCCAAAGTGCCGGAGACAGGGCGAAGCGGAAATCGTTTCCCTTCAAGAGCTCAGGATCGCTCTCTCCGGTCATGATGATCTCCACAATCTTCCGGATCCGGGGATCCCTCAGCCGTTCAAGTAAACTGTCCAGGTGCACCGCCCGCTCGGTTATGAGCATCTCTTTGGCTTCCAAAAGGTGTTCGGCCTTCACCGGTCGACCCTCTTCCTGGGGGCAGATGGTCCAAACACATTTCTTGCACAGAGCGTTGGTGAGCCATGGCTGACCCCTGGCCAGTTCCCAGACCAGCTCCTTCGCTGCCTCCTCAAAGATCTGCCCCGTCTCCTCTTCGTGCTGACCGATGAGGGTACGCACATCCTCACGGGTGAAGTTGGAGAGGCTGGCCGAGTCCTCTTTCACATTGAAAGGGCTGCCCGGGTTTACATCGACGCCATCTTTGCTTTTTATCAGGTAGTCCCGAAGATCCCGCATCCCCACCAGGGCGATGCTCACCGGGAAGGTTCCCACCCCTCGCATGGCAAAGCCCCCCCGCAGCTGCCG
>LQBI01000028.1 GCA_002030045.1 Candidatus Aegiribacteria sp. MLS_C
TACTGGATTTTGATCAGTTGACAATACCGTGTTCATCTGCGCATGTTTGTAATGTTGGTTTTTGTTGTCGCCACCGACAATACTAATCAGTTACCCAGCGATCCATAGTTGGTTTGTACAGGATCGACCGTAATTCTCCATGAGAAGGCGCAAATATTCCCGGATAGACCTGATCCGGGCCCGAAATGCCTTCGAACACACCTCTATTATGGAAGATCTATCATCTCCCGAACCCAGGATGCTGAGTTCTCTCACATATTCACGAACTCTCCCGCACCTGGCCGCCTGCAGGATATTCCAGCCCGCTGTCTTGAGCAGTATTGCGTTGAACACCGACGGCTTTCCTCGAACGCGAAGAATGCCCATTCCTGTTCGACGCTTGATACCACTGTTGGTAGCTTCTATCCCGGAACGCATGCGGTACTTATTCTTGAATTCATCGGTTTTTTCAATACGGCGCCGTCTGGCAACGCGAAGGTCCTTATCGGTAAACCTGACACAGCAACCGCTGCCCGTCCTCTTAATGGGACACTTTGTCCTGTGTTCGCAGGAACTGCAGACGGACAGAGACATTATGGTTCGAGTTATACCCCTGTCGGAATCGTACTCGGAGCTGAGTGGCTCATGACCGGCGGGACATGACATGACCGTATGTGTCTCCTCATCGATCTCAAAATCATCTATCCTTGTATCAGAGTCCGGCTCCCTGCCGCTTGCGGGACTGACAAGATCCATCCTATCCTCATCCTTCTCCTCGTCCAGGCAGGACTGCACGTTATCATCACTGCCGTAGGAACTATCGGCAAGAATCTCTTCGGGAACATTGCCTGACCTCTTCAGATCTTCGTGGATCTTCTCAACAGCTTTAGAATCATGCTCACACGCTGTCTGAGGTATTGCACAGGTAATCAGCTGAACCTCATTATCCTCTGAACAGCTCTCTGACAGCTGTACCTGATAGCCAGGCCCCTTGTGACCATCATATGTAGCATCCGGATCCGAAGGGTTCTGAATAACGTCACTCCCTGTACTTCCCCTTACCCCAACCTTGTCATCAATGACCTCGCACTGCTGCTCGAATACCGTACAAAGATCCTTGAAACTGCTGCGTCCGTTATTACCATCATCCTCGATGAAACGTTCGATCAGAAAGTTCATATCCTCGGCTACCTGCTGACAAAGCAGCCTGCGGTCATCTGACCGCCTGGACGTATCGGCAAAAAGACGATTCTTTGACTTGTGGTAACGATCACGCAACTCCTCGGGAAGAGAATCATAGGCCTCCCGGTCATGACGCTTCACCTGAGTAAGAAAACGCTTGATGGTCACTCCCATCAAACGGGTCCGGCCAAAGGTGGCCATATTACTGAATACATGCGTGGAATCCAGACGCTGCTTCGAAATATCAATCTGAGCTATCTCTATCAGACGTGATGTTACATCAGCCATTACAACCGAAGCAATCTCATTCTCCCTGAATATCTTCTGGTAACGCTCCATGGTCCTGGTACTCATGCTGTGCATGCCAGGCTTGAGATTAAGAGAATACCAGATATCAGTGCGATACATGTAAGCCTGAGATGCCTGCTCCACCGTCCAGTCCATGAACTCGGAGATCAGTATCAATCCCGCCATCGAGTAAAGCTCCTTGGTGGGCCGGCCAGTCGCGGGGTCGAACTCTCCCCCAATTATCTCTGCCGGTAATAACTCAAGAATGACTTCACGGAAAAGTCCCTGCCAGCCTTCCTGTATGGTTCTGACCGCAAGGGGGCTGAACAGTCGTTCATAGGGGTCGAACAAGTGCCTTTGTCCCGGATCCTTGATGTTCTTCATAATGCAGTTATCTCCTTATCTAATAAGGATATAACCTAATATATCCACTCACCGTTGTCAACATACGATTCGACCACTATACTACTGCATATCATGTTGTTACAGCGCCCCTGGACTTTTGTCGGTGGCGACATGTTTGACTTCCTTGGCGGCTCTATTGTCAAACTCGTAAAAGTAATCCTTAGTGAAATCGTTGCTTCCCAGATTGCCGGTTTTGCCGGTGATCAACCGGATCAAGTTCAGGGGATTGAAGAAGAGCCGCAGCAAGACAGTGTCACCCAACA
>LQBI01000029.1 GCA_002030045.1 Candidatus Aegiribacteria sp. MLS_C
AGTTTCTTAACCAGCGCAGAAGGGATGGGCTGTTCTCCACTTTTCCTGTTCTTGGTCCATGATGGATCGAGCTTGATGTTTCCACGCTTCACGTCTATGCAATCCAAGGTTAAAGCTCGTAACTCGCCCGCTCGCAGTCCGGTCGTCAGAGCTACCTCATACAGTATCCTCCTGTGTTTCGGTGCAGCTTTCAGCAGGCTCTTGATCTCTTCTGGAGTGAGCGCACGACGACAGGTGACTGGAGTATCATCGAAAGGAGAGAGATCCTTAAGAGGGTCCTCAGAAAGATACGTTCGTTTGAGAGCCCAGTTACATAAACTGCGGAGAGCATCGATATAGTTCGATATTGTCTTCCCGGATATTCCCTTTCCTTTACGACCTTCAATCTTTAGCTTCCGTAGTTTCTGTTCCACCTTTGGGAGTATCCCGATCAAATCATCCATAGTGTCAAGCTTCAACTCCTTTTCCCACCATGACAACTTACTCTTCCGTTCCTTTGCATGGGTCTTACCCCAGGGCCTACCGTCTCGACCTCCCTGAGACTTACCCCATTCAAGGTACTCATCAGCAACTTCACGAAATAGAAGGTTTCTTCTCTTAATTTCCGGCTTCGGAACCGGGAGGAATCCAAGACGGATTTCTCGATGTTCACTCTCAAGTTTCTCAGCGATTTTCCGTGTCTGGGGCTTTGATTTCGTCCCGGTAAAGTATCGCCGTTTTCCCCTATAATCAATGTACCATGCATGGTACTTACCGCTCTTCTGAGGTTTATTCCTTACTCCGGCCATTCTACTTCTCCTTCCATTAGATAGCCTGTATCTCAATCTGCTCTTACAGACAGTTTGGTAAGCCTATTTCTTTCAGCTTCGGCCTCGTCCCTAGCACTTCTAAGATGTACTTCGATGTGGTTGTTGATAGAATTCACTGTCCAGCGTAGCTTGCCGCATACCTTCGTCGGAGGGGGTAGTTCTCCTCGTTCTACTGCTCGTTTTATGCTGGTTGCACATAGTCCGAAGATGGTGGCGAGAGCATGCTCCGTGAGAATCGTTTCAGGTGGAAGCTCCCCCAGGTCCGTTATGATATCATGGGCTTGTTCAGGCTCGGCTGTTGATGTCTGTGAACCGTTCATCAGTCTGTCTCCGTGACAGAATCGACAGAACTGACAGAACAGACAGAACAGGAGGAGAAGGAGATTCCGCGAGAAGACTCCTCTCATCAGGAGTTCCCCGCAACGAGCTTGATCGATCCCGATGACAGGTATACTTCTCCTCCTCCCGTGGAGGTAGCCGCCAAGATCCTCAGGGTGCAGTCCCGCCTGAAGGCGCTTCTTCCCGCCGGCAGGATGTACATCTCGGGCACCGAGGTCTCCTACATCAGCAAGCATCAGATCATCAACTCGGTTATCCCCCTCATGGTGGAAGCCGGGCTTGTATGCGTCTTCGGAGGGGTACATCACGTCGACACTCTCGACAGGAAGGTCGTCTTCATGGGCAGCCCCAGAAGGGAGTACACCTTCATCAAGGAGAGGCTCTGGGCGGTCTATCACCTTGTGGATGTGGACAGCGGTACGAGGTACTCCCAGATGGTCCCTGCGGATGTCTCGGGGATGGACGCCAAGAACGCCACTGTCGCCCTGGCCTTCGCGGAGAGGGACTTCC
>LQBI01000030.1 GCA_002030045.1 Candidatus Aegiribacteria sp. MLS_C
GTAATGAAGGGTCTGAGACCCGCCGCCACCAGTCCTCTCGATCTGCTTGACGAGTCCCCCCGAAGACCGCCTGGACGGGAGACCGGCCATTGCTCCGTTACAGATATGTAATTAAACTGCAATGTAATAAGATACTATAAATACGATTAAATCATTAGTTCTAATTATGCTCTTTGGTGATGGTCCTTCATGCACAGGCAAAGCTTGACATATGAAAATATTTTCATATAGTCATATCCATGAACGACCTATTTGGGGCGCTGGCCAACTCCAGCAGGCTGAGGGTCATACGGATTCTTCTCCGCGGGCCTCTCAACGTAAGCGAGATATCGGAAGTCCTGGGGCTTTCGCAGAGCAACGTGAGCCACAGCCTCCGAAAGCTCCTGGACGCCGGGCTTGTCCTGCGGAAGGGCAAGGGCAGCTGGGCCTACTACAGCCTGAACAGGCGGGACCCGTTCAGGAGCGGGCTCCTGGACCTGGTCTCCTCCGGTGTCCGGGAGATAGAGAATTACGACAACGACATGGCGGAGCTTCGCCTCTGCTACGACCGGCGGCGGAAGGTGGCCAAGGAGTTCTTTGACAGGGTGGCCTCCGGACTGGACGAGGTCTCTTATCTGATGCCGGATCCCGCAGGCTACATCGATGCTGTACTGGAAAGGTTCGAGAGGGGAAGCGTGATACTCGACGCAGGCTGCGGCAGCGGGGAGATAATGCTCCGTCTGCTGCGGGCGGGTCTTTCCGTAATAGGGGTCGACCAGTCCCAGGAGATGCTGTCCCGGGCCGGCAGGAAACTTGGTTCCGACTGGGGAGGCAACAGCGTGGAGCTGAGGCTGGGAAGCGCGGAGCACCTTCCGGTGGCTGACTCTTCGGTGGACGGCGTGCTGGCGCACATGCTGCTGCACCACCTGAGCGAGCCCTCGGAGTTCTTCCAGGAGGCCTTCAGGGTGTGCAGGGACGGCGGGAGGTGCACCGTGGTGGAGCTGATGCCCCACGAGGACCTCGATCTCAAGAGGATGCAGGGTGACCTCTGGCCGGGAATGGACCGGGGGGATGTCCTGGAGTGGATGGTCTCCGCCGGATTCGTTGACATAGAGGAGATAGCGGCCGGTGACGGAAGGGTATTCGTCCTTTCCGGGCTGCTCTCGGGAAGGGGTGCAAATGGCTGAGTACAAGGTAGCGGACATCTCCCTGGCCGATTTCGGCAGGCGGGAGATAGAGATAGCAGAGAAGGAGATGCCCGGGCTCATGGCGGTCCGGGAGAAGTACGGGAAGACCAGGCCCCTGGCAGGGCTCAGGGTGACCGGGTCGCTGCACATGACGGTGCAGACCGCCGTGTTGATAGAGACTCTGCGGGAGCTGGGGGCGGACGTGCGCTGGGCCAGCTGCAACATCTTCAGCACTCAGGACCATGCCGCCGCGGCCATGGCCGAGGCCGGTGTCCCGGTCTTCGCCTGGAAGGGCGAGAACCTGGATGAGTACTGGTGGTGCACAAGGCAGGCGCTGACCTTCCCAGGGGGCAGGGGGCCGAACCTGATCGTGGACGACGGGGGGGACGCCACCCTGATGGTCCACTGGGGGTTCGAGATGGAGACGCAGTTCCGGAAGACCGGCGAAATGCCTTCTGGTTTCACGGGGCAGGGGGACGCTGTGGCCCTCAAGAAAAACCTGGCGGCGGGCCTGGAGGAAAACCCCAGCTTCTGGAGTTCCATAGTGCCCGACATCATCGGCGTGTCCGAGGAGACCACAACTGGTGTGCACAGGCTGTACAGCAACATGAAGGCCGGCAAACTCCTCTTCGCCGCCTACAACGTGAACGACTCGGTTACCAAGAGCAAGTTCGACAACCTCTACGGTTGCAGGGAATCCCTGGCCGACGGCATCAAGCGGGCCACCGACGTGATGGTGGCCGGCAAGAGGATACTGGTATGCGGCTACGGTGACGTGGGCAAGGGATGCGCCCAGAGCATGGACGGTTTCGGGGCCCGTGTCCTTGTGACCGAGATAGACCCCATCTGTGCACTGCAGGCTGCCATGGAGGGTTACGAGGTTACCACGGTGGAGGATGCTCTCTCCGAATGCTCCATCTTCGTCACGGCCACCGGCAACTACAACGTCATAACCGCGGAGCACATGAGCCGCATGAAGGACCAGTCCATAGTCTGCAACATAGGCCACTTCGACAACGAGATAGACGTGTCGGGGCTGGAGTCCTGGCCCGGCATTGAGAAGGAAGAGATCAAGCCGCAGGTACACAGGTACAACTTCCCCGACGGCCACAGCATATACCTCCTGGCCGAGGGAAGGCTGGTGAACCTGGGCTGCGCCACCGGCCACGCCAGTTTTGTCATGAGCAACTCCTTCACCAACCAGTGCATGGCCCAGATAGCCCTTGCGGAGGAGAGACCCGCAGTGGGAGTCTACATGCTGCCCAAGATGCTGGACGAGGAGGTGGCGAGGCTCCACCTGGGCAAGCTGGGAGTTAAGCTGACCAGGCTCACCAAGGAGCAGGCTGATTACATAGGGGTCGATGTTGACGGGCCCTTCAAGCCCGAGCACTACAGGTACTGACAGGCGCTTTTCGAATTGGCGGCACCGGGATCGGGAAACGGGCATTCCCGCCGCTGTCGCCGGTAACGGGCGATCCCATCAGAGAAAGGCGAGACGATGGCAGAGAAGATTAGAGTGCTGCTGATCGACGACGACCCGGACTTCATCGAGGCCAACAGCATCGTGCTCGAGGCCAGCGGCTTCGAGGTGCTGACGGCCGGGAGCGGTGCCGAAGGTTTTGAGAAGGTAAGGGACCAGGAACCGGACGTTGTGATACTGGACGTAATGATGGAGCAGACCGACGAGGGTTTCGCGGTAGCCCGCAGGATACGTTCGAAGCTCCGCAGCGAGGTGCCCATCATCATGCTGACCTCAGTGGGCAAGGTGACCGGCTACGATTTCAATCCTGATGAGAACCCGGATTTCTTCCCTGTGGACATCTTCCTGGAGAAGCCCGTCCCTCCCTCGATACTCGTGAGCAGGGTCAGAGAGGTCCTCAAGAAGGGAGATGACCAGTGAGCCGCAATCCGGTTGATATTGTCACCTCCGCCATGGAGAAGTACGGCAGCGGCAGGGAAGCGATCATGCAGATGCTCACCGACGTCAACAGGGAAC
Source organism: Candidatus Aegiribacteria sp. MLS_C (assembly GCA_002030045.1). Classification (GTDB taxonomy): domain Bacteria; phylum Fermentibacterota; class Fermentibacteria; order Fermentibacterales; family JCC-6; genus Aegiribacteria. The sequence continues at coordinate 3,163 of LQBI01000030.1, forward strand.
TGGGGTACATCCCGGAGGAGGCCATCAGGGCCATCGCCGCAGCGGTCGGAGTGAGCAACGCCGAGATATACAGCGTTCTCTCCTTCTACTCGTTCTTCTCCACCGAGCCCAGGGGGAGGAACATCGTCCGTCTCTGCAACACCATCAGTTGCCGGATGGCCGGCGCCGGGGACATCCTGGCAGCCATAGAGGATGAGCTTGGCATAAGGGCCGGGGAGACCACCCCGGACGACAGAGTGACACTCGAGACCACCAGCTGCATCGGGCTCTGCGACCAGGGTCCCGCCATGCTGGTCAACGATACCCCGCACACCCGGCTCACGCCGGACGAGGCCCGCAGGATCATCGCGGGCCTGCAGTAGGGGGGAGGTATCATGGCCGAGATGAGAGTGCTCACCGCGGAACTGCAGCCGGAGGCGGGGGCCGCACTTAAGAAGGCCCTGGGCATGACCGCCGCCGACGTGGTGTTCGAGGTTCGTGAATCGGGAATGAAGGGCCGCGGCGGAGCCGGGTTCCCCACCGGTATCAAGTGGAACCTGGCAGGTGCCGCGTCCGGCGCCGACAAGATGGTGATATGCAACGCCGACGAGGGGGAGCCCGGGACCTTCAAGGACAGGCTGCTCCTGGAGAAGTACTCGATGCAGCTCCTGGAGGGGATGACCATAGCAGGCTACGCCATCGGGTCCAGCAAAGGAATCATCTACCTCAGGGCGGAGTACCCCTACCTGGTGCCCGCCATCATGAAGGCCAGGCAGGATCTGATCGACAGGAAGCTCATGGGCCACTTCATCCTGGGCGGGAACTTCACTTTCGACGTAGAGGTCCGTCTCGGGGCAGGCGCCTACGTCTGCGGCGAGGAGACCTCCCTCATAGAGAGCCTGGAGGGCAAGAGGGGCGAGCCCAGGAACAAGCCGCCGTTCCCGGTGAACTCCGGGTACCTGGGCAGGCCCACCATCGTGAACAACGTGGAGACCTTCGTGAACGTGCCCCACATAATCCTCAACGGCTCGGACTGGTACCGGGGGCTGGGCATCGGAGAGAACACAGGTACCAAGCTCTTCAGCGTATCCGGCGACGTGGAGAAGCCGGGGGTATACGAGCTGCAGATGGGCTCTACCATCGGCGAACTCCTGGACCTGGCCGGTGCGGAGGACGTGCAGGCGGTCCAGGTGGGAGGCGCAAGCGGGATCACGATAACCGCCGGCGAGCTGGAAAGGACGCTTTCCTTCGACGACCTGCCTCCAGGCGGGTCTGTGATAGTATTCGACAGGTCCCGCGACATGATGGACGTGCTTGAGAACTTCCTGGAGTTCTTCGTGCACGAGTCATGCGGCCAGTGCACTCCATGCAGGGAGGGCAACGTTCGTCTGCTGGACGTGACGAGGTCCATCAGGGACGGGAGGATCGCCAGCAGGGAAGAGCTGAAGGACTTCTTCATGCTGGCCGAGATAATGAAGCTGGGAAGCAAGTGCGGGCTGGGCCAGACATCCCCCAACTGCTTCGTGGACATCGTAACCAAGTTGGCAGAACTGCCGGGCGGAAAGGGAGGTATCTAGATGCCTAATATTTCCGTGACCATAAACGGCGTTAACAGGAGCGTCAGGGAAGGCGTCACGATACTGGAGGCCTGCCAGACGGCGGGCGTGGAGATACCCACCCTTTGCTACCATCCCGATCTGTCACTTGCCGGCAACTGCCGCATGTGCCTGGTGGAGGTGGAGGGCTGGAGGACGCTGGCCATCTCCTGCGTCACTCCGGTGACGCCGAACATGAAGATCAGGACACACAGCAAGAAGGTGCGGCACGCCAGGCGTACGGTCCTCAAGCTCCTCCTCGCTGCGCACAACGTCAACTGTCCCGAGTGCGAGAGGAACGGGAACTGCGAGCTTCAGGAACTGGCAGAGAAGCACAACATCACCGTCAACGAATTCCAGACCTCGCCGAAGCCCTGCTCCTTCGAGGAGGCCAGCCCGGGCGTCATGCGGGACAACAGCCGCTGCATCCTGTGCACCAGGTGCGTCCGCACCTGCGAGGAGCTGCAGAGCGTTGCGGTCATCAAGCCGGTCGGCAGGTCCAACCAGGTGAGGATATCCACCTTCATGGACAGGGGGCTGAACGAGGTCCCCTGCACCCAGTGCGGACAGTGCATCAACAGGTGCCCCACCGGGGCGCTTTTCGAGACCTCGGAGATAAGGCAGGTATGGGAGGCCATCGAGGACCCGGACAGGTTCGTGGTTGTCCAGACGGCTCCAGCTGTCAGGGTGGGTATCGCGGAGGCCCTGGGCTTCCCCACTGACCGCAGCACCGGCAGGATGGTGGCCGCCATACGCGGTCTCGGTGTGGACAGGGTGCTCGACACGGACTTCACCGCGGACCTGACCATCATCGAGGAGGGCTACGAACTCATAGACAGGCTGAAGAGGGCGCTGGCGGACGGAGACCAGAGCGCGGTCCTGCCCATGACGACCAGCTGTTCCCCCGGCTGGATAAAGTTCATCGAGCACAAGTACCCTGACCTTCTTCCGAACGTATCAAGCTGCAAGAGCCCCCAGCAGATGTTCGGGGCACTGGCGAAGACCTACCTGGCAGGGAAGGAGAATGTGGATCCCTCGAAGGTGGTCTGCGTCTCCATAATGCCCTGCACGGCCAAGAAGTTCGAGAAGGAACGCCCGGAGATGAACTCAAGCGGGTACAGGGACGTCGACTATGTCCTGACCACCCGTGAGCTGGCAAGCATGATACAGGAGGCCGGAATAGACTTCGCCAACCTCAGGGACGAGAAGTTCGACAAGTGGATGGGTGACTCCACCGGCGCCGCCGTCATCTTCGGAGCCACGGGAGGCGTCATGGAGGCCGCCCTGAGAACCGCCTACGAAGTGGTCACCGGCCAGGAGATACCCTTCAACGGCCTTAACATCACCCCGGTGAGGGGAATGGAGGGCATAAGGGAAGCCTCCATCACCATGCCGGAGAGAATGGCCAAAGGCTACGAGTTCCTGGCGGGAGCCACCCTCAAGGTGGCGGTGGCCCACGGGCTCACAAATGCCGACAAACTCATGGACAGGGTCCGCGCCGGCGAGGTTGACTACCACTTCATCGAGATAATGGCCTGTCCCGGCGGATGCCTGGGAGGCGGAGGACAGCCCATACCCACTACTCCGGAGATCAGGCAGAAGAGGGCCGAGGCCATCTACGCCGAGGATTCGGCGCTGCACTTCCGCAAGTCCCACGCCAACCCCGAGATACAGCTGCTCTACGCGGAGTTCCTGAAGGAGCCCCTGGGACACAGGTCCCACGAGCTTCTCCACACCCACTACAGGACCAGGGACTAGGCGGGATCATTCAGGTCGGGGAGGGCGGCGTACCTGCGCCGCCCTTTCCTTTATGGCGGAGAATAAAACAGGATTGTATGTACGCGGTCCGTCAGCGCTCGGGAGGTGTTCTCATGAAACCGGTCCAGGTCACTGTCAACGATCTGATGCAGCATGGTTACGTCTACTACCGGACTGAACCGCCAGGCGGGAACTTCCATCCTGACTTCCGGCCCGGGCTGACCCCGGGAGAGATGCTGAAGCTTGGCGTCTTCGGCGGGAAGTACATGACCGACTGCCGGGACGAGTTCCCCGAAGAATGGTTCGAGGGTGCACGGCTCTGTCACGAGAGGCACGACCCCGGGCTCAACTTCTTCGGAGTGAACGCCTCCCAGCCGCTGTCCGTCTGGCGGAGGAAGGGCTGGATCTACTTCGAGGACCCCAGGGGATGGTTCCAGTGGTACTGCAGGTACTACATGGGCAGGCGCTGCCCCGACGACGAACGGCAGATCAGGCGATGGAAGGGTATCAGGCGTCACGTTTCCCAGCTTCGGAAGCACTGCAGGGAGGGAGATATCAACTGCAGGCCCCGCCAGAGGCAGGCGCTGCTGAACTGGGCCTACGACAGCAGGGTCATCTGAGGGGACTGGAGTTCCGGAAGCGCAATGTAAAAGGCGGCAGCCGCGGCCGCCGCCTCCTTTGAGTCACGCCGAAGTGCGGCGCTACTCCTTCTTCATGAACTTGTCGGCCGGGCTGGCCACCCGCAGCGCGCTCCTCTTCTCCGCCAGCTTCATGTAGGGGGAGATCATGGAGGGGGTCGTGATTCCAAGGAGCTTCCTGACCAGCTTTCTGTCGATGCCGTCCTCAAGCATGTGGACCGCGAAGCTGTGCCTGAGCCAGCCCAGGGTTGCCCTCTTCTCGATGCCCACCGCGAGCATGGCCTCGGCGAAGGACCTCTGGATGGTCCGGGGGGAGATGCAGTTGGTCTTGCCCCTGCCCGGGAACATCCAGGGAGAGTCGTCGGTCCTGGTCTCGATGTAGTACTTCAGTATGTCCGCCACCGACTCCGCCAGGATGGTGTCGCGGATGTAAGTGCCCTTCTCGTCGTTAACGTGGATGATCAGGTCGTCGAAATCCACCGATTCCCGAAGAAGGTGCGTGGCCTCGCCGACCCGAAGGCCGGAAGAGTAGATGAGCATCAGCGCAAGGCGGTACTTCAGCTCGTGGACGTTCTCGAAGATCTTCCTGATCTCGTCCCTGCTGAAGATGCCGTGGAGCGGGACCTTCTTCGATATCAGCCCGGGACCGGGAAGGGGACTCTCGGTCTTGAGGACATGCTTGTACATGAACCTTATGGCACTCTGGGCCTGGTTGATGTAGGAGAGGGACTTGCCCTCGTCGACCAGGTCCTCAAGGTATTTCCTGAGAGTATCTTCGTCAAGTTCGGTAACCTTGTCCCCGAAGGCGTTCTGAAGCCTCCGTATATGGGACAGGTAGCTGTTGGCAGTTTTCGGACTGCGGCCCGCAGTCCTCAATACCTTCCTCGTCTGTTCGACGTAGTCAGTCATTTTTCTCCTCCTGAACGGGTTGTGTCATTCTGATGCCGTCAGCATGAATAATTCTGAGTTGGACCAATAACGTTAAAATTAGTTTAATATGAAAATTTAAATACGTCAAGTAGGTTAGTGATAAAAGAGCTAGTAACCGGACTAATACGATATCGGGACCATAGGGAATTGATGACAGTTTCCGCTGGCCGGTCATGCCCGGAACTACCTGTGCTGGAAATGTGCCGGGACACTTGACATATTCATGTCTGCCGAAGAGACTCCGCTCCACGGACCATCAGAGAGAGGGTTCTATGCTTCTTTTCCCCAGTATATCGGGCCGGACCATGGCAAGGGCCCTCCTGCCCTACCTGCTGGGGCTCCTGACGGCGGCGGCGGTAATGGGAGCTTACCTCCATTTCACAGCGAAGACGGCGGATACCATAGAGCAATGCCATATCCAGCGCGCGCTCCGCGTGGCCAAGAGCCTGGAGAGCCTCCTGACCGAAGGAGGCCCCGCCTCGTTCCTTTTCACCTCCGAAGAGAGGGAGGGCTTCGAGTACATTGCCCTCAGGGACCCCTACACCGGGATGCTGGACCTTCAGGAGATGCAGGTACTGCAGTTCCAGGAGGACGATGCGGGAACGGTCCCGTTCGATGGAACCGGTCCGTTGCTGGAGGCGCTGGCGAAGATGGAGCCGGATGAGGAGTGGATGGAGGTCGACGGCGAGGACGTGCTGCTCCTTGTTTATCCGATCGAGGACCCGGCGGGAAGACCGGCGGTCCTCAGGCTGGTCTTCCGCGGTATAGACTCAGCGTCGGCCCTGATGGAGGGAAGGTACAGCATTTACCTGGCCGCGGCGGCGGCGGTCCTGATAGTCATCCTTCCGGGAGTCTTCATCAAGCTGGCCGAGATAAGACGGCAGATCGAGAAGACCGGTTTCTACAGGTTGGATTCCGAGATAAGGCAGGAGAAATCGGTGGAGATGGTCCATACGGACGTATCTCCCTCCTCCCTCATGGAAGGAAGGGAGTTCCCCGCCCTCTTCAGGCTGGACGAGAACGGTTCGATCCTTTACATGAACAGGTCCGCCGAGCTTCTCACGGATCTCACCAGGGATGACGTCAGGGGTTCGCTGTTCCATGAACTGCCGTGTTTCACGGAGGAGGGCAGGACCGGGATCGAGTACCCCCTTGAGGGGGATCCGGTGGAGTTCGGGGCCGCGATCGTCGTCAGTTCGGGATCGGTGAAGGACGTATCCTTCCGGATAGAGAAGCTGGGGAGGAACGGCTACGCAGTATCGGCCTTCTTCGGAAGGGTGGAGGAGGATTCCCTCAGGGAGGCACAGCATGAGCGGATGCACGGGGAGAGGGACCGGAGGGAACTCGTTGCGGAAGGCATGACCCAGGAGAGCTGCAACAGGGTCATGGCTCTGCTGAACGAGGGACGGAACCGTTTCAGGAACGACGAGGCATTCATGGAGCACATGGGCAGGATCCACGATACCATGGTCCAGGGCGGCGCACGTGTTTCCGGGGAGGACGACCCGGCTACTGCCATAGAGGTCTGCTCCGAGCTGGAATCCATCTCTTCGGCTCTCAACGACGTACTTCCGGACAGGGCTTCGGTGGAGCTGGACGTGCCGGGTCTGCTGCCCGTGGTGGAATGCACTAGACAGGATTTCACCCAGCTGGTGAAGAACATGGTCTTCTATTCCCTTGAGTCCAAGAGCGGTCCGGTGAGGATAAGGATAGGTGCCAGGGACGTTCCTTCCCCGGTTTCGGACTCGGTGTTCTCAGCGAACTGCGACAGAACGGTGCCGAGGTCGGTCTCGATGAGCTATTCGGACAGTACCAGGATACCGGCAGTCCTCAAGGAGGCCCTCATGGACCCCGAGACCGATCTCTCGGGAATCAGACGGGACTACGGTTCGCACATCGCTTCCGTGGCCGCGATAATGGCCAGGCTGGACTGCCATCCGGCCTTCACGGAAGGATCCCTCGGGAGCATCCTCCATGTTCTTCTCAAGGTCAGCGAAGAATCACTCTTCGACCAGACAGGGGGAGAGGAAGTGCATTCCGTAGACCTCAGCAGCATGAGGATACTGGTCACGGATGCCTCACGGCAGGTCAGGGAGAGCGTATGCGACGCCCTGGCGCTCTTCGGGGTGGAAACCGTGAACGCCTCGGAGCTGGAGGAGGCCAGGAGCATTCTCTCGAACAGGGGCGCGGACCACCTGGTGCTGGACCTGTCCGCGGTCCTGGACCCGGTGGACGAAGTCCTGGAGGAACTGGGCAGGGACTTTCCCGGCCTCAGGGTGATAATCACCGGCGGCCTCCACGATATGGAGACCGCCCTGCCCGAGACCATGGAGCAGAAGGTGAGGATGCTGGAGAAGCCCTACACCGTGGACGAGATACTCAATATCGTCGAACTCGCCGCGGGTCTGAAGACCGACAGCGAGGGTACGGCCGGCTCTTCGGGGAGGGAAGCATGAATTCCGAGGATTTCTTCGTAAGGCTGCTTATGGCGGCCCTGCTCGGCTCGCTGATAGGACTGGAGAGGGAGTACCACGGCCGTCCGGCCGGTCTCAGGACCCACATGCTGGTAAGCATCGGCGCTGCCATGATAACCATGAGCGGGATCCTGGTAGCCGGCATGTTCGCGGAAAGCCGCATACCTCCCGGGGCCGAAGTGAGCAGAATAGTGGCGGGAGTGGTGACCGGCATAGGTTTCCTGGGCGCCGGGGCGATCGTGAGGACGAGCGATTTCGTCCGGGGTCTCACTACAGCCGCATGCATCTGGTTCGTCGCCGCGCTGGGAGTGGTGATCGGGCTGGGAGAATTCCTGCTGGCCCTGTCCGGCACCGGCATAGCGATTCTGGTTCTGGTCATGCTTCCCTTCCTTGAAGACCGCCTTGCCGAACTGCAGTACAGGGACGTCGTCATAACGGGGGAGAACAGGGAACCTGAAACACTGATCGAGAGCTGTTCGGCGTTCTTCAGGAAGCACGGAGTCCATATTCAAGACATCGACATCGAGATCGACAGGGAGGAGGACGCCATCTCGCTGCTCTTCCATCTGAGGATAAGGAAACTGTACGACAAGATAGGACTGCTCAGCCAGCTCTCCGGGGTCCAGGGCGTGATCGCGGTACGATGGAACAGGACATCCTCCAGTAACTAGGAGAACCTCCCCTTTCCTCCGCCTCCCTTCGGGAACAGAGGCATGGCGGCTATCTGGAACAGGTCCTCGCAGGCTTTTCTAACCTTCTCGCCTATGCTGGGACAGCAGCACACGGTAAGGAAGTTCCTGTTGGGCCTGGCCATGGCAAGGTACTGCGAGAATGCCGGGTCCAGCTCCTCTATCGGTATGATGGCACCCGAGCGGTCCACGTACCTGATGCCCAGCCTGGTGAAGCGTTCTTCGGATATCCTTACCGCCTCCAGAGGCATGTCCACCAGAATGTACCTGGAGTCAACCCCCGCTGTCTCCGAGAGGCTTTTCGTGAGCGCGGAGGCTCTCTCCGCCGGTGTCTGCTCCTCGCTGCCTATGGTGTTCAGGAAGGATATCTCGCTGTCGTCGAGGTGCGCCGCATCTATCCTGAATACCTGAACGAATAGGTTCTGACGGTACTTCACTCTCCATGCCATCTCCCGGACCCAGGGGTCCTGCGACTGGCAGGCAAGGTAACTCAGCACCTGGTCGTCGGTCATCAGGTAGAATCCGGGTATCTCGCCGAGTTCGAGGATGCTCCTGCGGGAGGCTGCGAGGAGCATCATGTCCACGATCCTGGTCTTCCTGTGAAGGTATACCGTCGCGTACATCTGGAGCCTTGCAAAGAGGAAATCCCTTATCGCCTCGTGGCCCTTGGTCAGGAAGACCAGTGAGTCGTCCAGAATACGCATGGTGGATATTATCCGGTCCATCTCGATGTGGCCGAAGGCGACCCCGGTGAAGTAGAAGTCCCTCTGGAGATAGTCCAGCATGTCGGCGTCCACCTCGCCGAAGATCAGCTGCTGGAGATACCTTGGACCCTGGAACCTGCTGCAGACCAGGTCCGCCACCGCGTCGGGGTCTACCCCGTGGGATTCCAGTATGGAAGGTATTCCGCCGGCCCCCCTTATGTCGAAGGTGGTCCTTCCCGTTATGATGTCTGCTACCAGGTCCATGTGGTCCTTGCCGTAGATCTCGAGGTAGAGCGGCTCCAGGGTATGAGACCATGGAGTGTGCCCTATGTCGTGCAGCATTCCCGCCGCCTGCAGCAGACGGAGCAGCTCATCCCTGAGGCTCTTCGGCGTGTCGGTCCATTCAAGGATCTGCTCACCGATGAGTCCGGCCAGGTATGAAACGCCCAGTGCGTGCGAGAGCCTCATGCCGTGAGCTCCGGGATAGCTCTGGAATGTGGTGCCCAGCTGATGGATGAAGCTCAGCCTCTGCACCTCGACGGTCTTTATCAGGTCTTCCTGCACCGGGGACAACCGTATGCTGCCGTGCACCGGATCCCTGATGTACATGACCTTTCTGGCTGCCTGCTGGTCTTCCAAATTGCTCCTCCGTCCTCGTCTTCAACGAACCGCCGCTCCGCCGGCCCGAATCGCGGCGGTCAAGTTGAATATTTAGTCAATCCGCGCATTGAAGTAAATGAAACCGCCGTTGCCCGCTTCCGGCTTCAGGGCAATATTCGACCTTCGGAGGTGAGACCTTATGCAGAGAGTCGACATGCACATCCACAGCACCGCCTCAGACGGGGTCCTTGCTCCCGCCGAGATAGCCGGATTGGCCGCGGAGCGGTCGCTCTACATGTTCTCCATAACCGACCACGATACTCTGGACGGTATTATGGAGGGTTCGGCAAGGGCGGCCTCGTCCGAAGCGTATTTCGTTCCCGGCATCGAATTCAGTGTCGAAGTGGATGCGGGCGACGGCTTCTCAGCGCATCTGCTGGGTTACTTCCCCGGAGCCGGGGAGAGTGAGCTGGTAAGGAGTGACACGCCTCTGGGGGAGGCGATCTCCTACGTCCAGGGAGGACGGGTGCGAAGGAACCCCAGGATACTGGACAGGCTCCGGGAGAATGGAGTTTATATCCAGATGACCGACGTTGCCGCCCTGGCCGACGGCGAGGTGGTGGGCAGGCCTCACATAGCCCAGGCGATGGTGGACGCCGGTTACGTGGGCAGCATGAGGGAGGCCTTCAACAGGTTCCTGGCAAAGGGCAGGCCGGCCTACGTCGATCGTGACAGGCTGCCGGTGAGGCAGGCCATGGAGGTCATAAGGTCCTCCGGCGGATTGCCGGTCATGGCACATCCGGGATATATTGCACTGGACAGCGACGGCCTGCGGGACCTTTTCCGCACACTGAAGGATCACGGTCTCGCGGGAATAGAGGTCTACTATCCTGCGCACAGCGGAGAGCTGGTTTCATCCCTGCTGGCAATTGCGGAGGACTTCGACCTGTTCGCTACCGGCGGAACGGATTTCCACGGACGTCTGGAGGATGCGGAGCCGCTGGGGGGAAGCGGGAATTTCTGCGTGGACATGGAAAAGGTAAGGTATTTCGTTGATCTCTGCAGGGATCGGATCAGGAGGTAACAGGTGGCGAAACTCAGCGAACTGATAGACAGGATCGACGAGGAGGCGAAGGCGGGAAACCGCAAGAAGGCACTCCTGATGATCGACAAGCTCATGGAGAAGGTACCGGACAACGACGCGCTTCTTGCACGCAGGGAGAAGTACCAGAAGGAATACGAGTACGAGACCAGAATAGAGGCCCTGGAGAAGAAGTACGGCATCTCCTAGGGCATCATGGGACGCCTGGCCGCGGCAGCTGCCCTGCTCATGCTTCTCTCCTCCTGCGCCCCGTCGAGTGACGATGCCGCGTCCCTGAGGTCGCAGGCGGAGGTATACTCAAGCAGGACCGCCTTCGCATGGGAGAACCTCTCCACCTTCCGGATCAGGGGTAACGCGCGCCTCGATGGAGAGAGCCTGGTAGCCCGCGGACCCTTCGTCCTCTGGGGGGACCCGCATGAAGTCCTCCTCAGAGGCGACTTCTACGGTCCCGACGGCAGGCCGGTGGTCTCCCTCAGAGGAGATACCTCAGGCCTCACCGTCTACCTCCCTCAGGAAGAGTACGCCTTCTTCACACCCATCGGGCTCCAGGCCGGTGAAGGCACCATTCGGACCAGGGACCTCATCTTCCTTCTCAGGACCGGCTTCCCCGTGATGCTGGAATCCTGGCAGATCTCGGACCTGGCAGACTGCGGCGGCGGTTCGGTGGTCTGGGAATTCCTTGCCGACGGCGATACGATGTCCCTCATGATGGAGAGCGGCGGCCTCTTTCCCTCGGTTTGTTCCTGGGGGAACGGGGGTTTCAGCATTGATGCCGCCTCCCCCCACGACGAGTACAGGGCATGGCCATGGAAGTGGACCACCTCGATGGACTCGAACGCCGTGGAGATCGAGTTAACAGAGAGCGGCACCAGGCCGGTACCCGCTGAGGGTATCTGGAACATGGCTGTCCCATTCCCCCCTGAGACGCTCTTATACAGACCGGTATGGCGTCCTGCCGACAGTTTCATGCGCCGCTAGTGTTAACAGGAGCCGGCATTATTCACGGTCTGCTGCATCCGCGATCGCAGTCGATTTTCGCAGCTGGAGTTGACGCAACCTTCCCTGTTTACTATGCAACCGGTTACGGTTCAGTTTACAGGAGGGTTGAATGGGCATCTCTAATACTGTAAGAGGCTTGTTCGGAAGAAGGCCGGGGACCCTTCTTTCCAATTCCATGGCGATAGACCTGGGAACAGCCAATACCCTTATCTACCTGCAGGGAAGGGGCATCGTCCTGGAGCAGCCCAGCGTCGTTGCTCTCGAGAGGGAGACCAACGCTGTGGTGGCCGTGGGCAGCGAGGCCAAGTCCATGCTCGGCCGCACGGGTGTTTCGATGCAGGCCATAAGACCGCTCAAGGACGGCGTGATAACCAATGCCACGGCCACGATGGCGATGCTCAGGGAATTCCTCGGCATGGCAAGGACACGCAAACTGTCCATGAGACCCAGGGTCCTGGTGTGCGTTCCCAGCGGGATCACAGAGGTGGAGATATCCGCTGTCAAGACAGCCCTGGAGAGAGCGGGGGCCAGGGAGGTGCTTCTGGTGCCGGAACCGCTGGCCGCAGCGATAGGCGTGGGTATTCCCGTGGAGGGAGCGGCCGGCAACATGGTGGTCGACATCGGCGGGGGGACCACCGAAGTGGCTGTCATAAGCCTGTCGTCCATAGCCGCGAACAACTCCATCAGGATCGGCGGCGACGAGATAGACGAGGCCATCTCGGCCTACCTCAAGAAGCAATACAGCCTGCTGGTTGGCGAGAGGACCGCAGAGACCGTCAAGATACGGATGGGGACTGTCCTGGAGGAGGACGAGGAGGAGTGCGAGGTGAACGGTCTGGACTTCGTGAACGGTATTCCGGAGACCTACGTGATCAACTCCTCGGATATCAGGCAGGCCCTGAGGGAAGTGGTGGCGACCATAGTCGAGGCGGTGAGGCACGGACTGGAGAAGACTCCGCCGGAACTCGCCAGCGACATAGTGGACAGGGGAATAGTCCTCACAGGGGGCGGCGCCCTGCTGAGGGGTCTCGACCGTCTTCTCATGAGCGAAACGGGTCTTCCCATAAGGATCGCAGACAATCCGCTGTCCTGTACCGTTCTCGGTGCCGGAATAATCCTGGAGGACATCTACCGGTACCGCAGCCTCCTGATACAGTGACATGGCTTCCACGCGCGGCGGTCTGAACCGAGGGCAGAAGAGCGGCGGAAGGGCCAGGTTCCTTCGCTACCTCTCGCTTTCCCTGCTTCTCCTTCTCTTCGGCCCCGTGCTCCTCGGCGGTCTGGGAAGCTGGCTTGGCGCCAGGTTCTCAGGCATCTTCTTCCGGCGCACAGGGACCCCGGTGGAGGACGACCTCAGGAACGACATGATAGTCCTGATGCTGGAGAACTCCATACTCCGGGAGGAAGCCCTGAAGGCGGAGGAGTACAGGACGCTTCTGGGAATGACCAGAACCGACGAGCGGGAGGCGGTTTCCGCAAGGGTGCTGTACAGGTCCGAGGGACTTGTGACAGGGACCATGGTGGTGGACCAGGGCAGCTCGGATGGAGTCTACGAGAACTCGGTCTGCATATCATCAGACGGTCTCGTGGGCGTGGTGAGTTCCGTGAGCGAGACCACCAGCGAAGTTCTGCCCATCACCAGTCCATCGGTTAACGTGAGCTGCGTCACGTGGCCCTCAGGGGCCTACGGGATACTCCAGTCCTCTTCTGACGGGACCATGAACCTCGTCCACGTGGACATAACCAGCCAGGTCGGCCCGGGAGACCAGGTGCTGACCTCGAGGTACGGGGGGGTGTTCCCCGACGGTATCCTCGTGGGCAAGGTCACCGGAGTGTCCTCCGACCAGCCGGGTCTGGCACTCAGACTGTCGGTGGATCCCTCCGTCGATTTCGAGAGCACCGGAGAGGTCCTGATACTGCTGCCCGATAATCGCACGGAGGGCAGCCGGTGACTGGGGACACATCCCCCTGGAATGCAGGGTGAGCTTGCGAAGAAGAGCTGCGGCACTTGCTGTCACCGTGATCTTCCAGTTCCTTCTCGAGGTAACTGCGGGGAAGGTATTCGTAGCGCCGTCACTCGTTCCCTTCATGCTCGTGTACATGTCTGAGAACTTCGAAGGGTACTGGGCTGTGGAAGGCGCCTTCTGGTCGGGTCTGTGCCTCGACCTTCTCCTTCATCAGCCACCGGGTTCCTCCTCGCTGGCCTACCTTGCGGGCATGTACGCGGCAGGTATGTTCGGCCGCGTCTCATCAGGAGAGGGCAGCGGATTCCTGATAAGCATGACAGCCATAGCGGTGGCCGTGTCGGACTCGGTCTTCATCCTGGTCGCCGCAAGACCCATCGGATCAGGGTTCGGTCCCTTGCTTCTCAAGGTGCCGCTCCGGACTGCCCTGACGGTGGCGGTTGCTTCCGTTGTCCTGCTGGGGGCATCCTGGCTCACCGGGCTGCGCTCCCGGAACGTGTCGGGATGACCAGCCCTTCCTTCCAGCGTCGGACCGCGGAAGGCTGATCGATGGTTTTTTCCGAACGAAAGGGCTGGGTCCATTTCGTCTACCTGGCAGTGGTCCTCATACTCTTCCTGCTCATGGGGGCCAGGCTCTTCTACCTGCAGATCGTGAGAGGCGACTACTACAGGGGCCTCTCAAGCCAGAACCATATCCGGGTCGTGATCAAGCCTGCACCGAGGGGTCTCATTAACGACAGGAACGGTGTAGTCCTCGCCGACAGCAGACCATCGTTCATAGTGACCGCGGTTCCCTCGGAGTTCGACACCTCCAGAACCGGACCGGCGGCCTCACTCCTCGGCATCACTCCCGAATCCCTGACCGCCATCCTCGAGGAGGCTTCTTCGGTCCCCCACAGACCCGTGGTGATAAGGGAGAGCATGAGCGTCGAGGAGGTCAGCCCCGTAGCTGAATGCATCTACCGGATCCCGGGTCTGCTCATCGACGTCGCTCCGCTCAGGCGCTACCATCGGCCCAGGGACTTCTGCCACATCATCGGCTACGTCGGTCTCGCCGACGATCCGGATTCCTACCGCGGGGAGATAACGGGAAGGACTGGACTGGAGAGGAGTCTGAACGACATCCTCAAGGGACAGCCGGGCCTTCACCGTGAAGTGGTCGACGCCATGGGCCGGGTGGTGGAGGAGTACCGGGGTACTGAATCCCAGGAACCACTGCCGGGGGAGAACATAGTCCTCACGATAGATTCGGAGCTTCAGAGAATAGCTGTGGAGGAACTTGACAAGACGGGTCTGGCGGGGGCCGTGGTGGTGCTGGACTATACCACGGGGGAACTGATCTGCGCAGCCTCCTCCCCCGCCTACGATCCGAACATGTTCTCCAGGGGCATCTCGCTTGCCGAGTGGAACTCACTGATCGAGGATCCCATGAAACCGCTGTTCTGCAGGGCATGGTCCGCCTCGTACCCTCCGGCTTCCACCTTCAAGCTGGTGACGGCGTACATGCTTCTCAGGGAGGGCTACGTGGACAGGAACACCATGCCGAACCCCTGCTACGGGTCCTATACCCTTGGCGATACCGAGTTCGGCTGCTGGAGGGCTCACGGAAGGATAGACATCCTCGATGCGATAGCGCAGTCGTGCGACGTCTACTTCTACAGGACGTGCCAGATGAGCAGCATCGACCAGCTGGCGGAATACGCCGGATACTTCGGGCTCGGGTCCAGGCTCGTCGCGCTCCTTCCGGACGAGGGGTCCGGCCTGGTTCCCGACGACGACTACATGGACGCGAGCTACGGTCCCGGCGGATGGGGGCTTGGAAACCTGCTGAACCTCTCCATCGGACAGGGAGAGCTGCTGGCAACGCCCCTGCAGATGGCGGTGATGACCGGTGTGGTGGCTTCCGGCGGCGGCATGCCCTCTCCGCATATCCTGATGGGGGCCGGACGGGAAGGGACCGTCATGCCTGAGGACAGGGTCGATCCCGATGCCTTCGAGACAGTCAGGGAGGGTATGCTTATGACAGTGGAATCCTCCAGCGGCACCCTGCACGGTGCGTTCACAGGCTTCCCCTGGCCGTTCTTCGGAAAGACGGGGACCGCGGAGTGTCCGGGGAACAACCATGCCATGGTGGTCGGCTTCCTCGAGGAGCCGTCCCCGCTTGTAATATGCGTCGTGCTGGAGCACGGTGAGCACGGAGGTTCCATCGCAGGTCCGGTAACTCGCCAGATACTGGAGAAGTACCTGGGGAACGGAGAGCCGGAATGATAGGGAGGGACCGACCGGATCCTGCACTCCTCCTTTCCCTGGCGGTCCTTCTTGCCATAGGGCTCGCCACCATCTACTCCGCAGCCGTGGTCGTGCCGGAGACCGGGCTCTTCGGAAGACAGCTGATCTGGACGGGGATCGGAGCAGCCTTCTTCCTTTTCGGGACCATGGTCTCATTCAGGAGGCTGGAGGAGCTGTCCCCGCTGCTCTACGGTGTCGCATGCGGTATGCTTCTCCTGACGCTATTCGCAGGCCGGGGGCCGGCGGACAGGTGGCTTGTACTGGGACCCGTCCACGTACAGTCATCCGAAGTGGCCAAGGCGGGAGTGATACTGATGACGGCCTGGTGGCTGTCGTCACTCAAGGTCAGGCCGCGGCGCTACGGAGAGGTGCTTGTATTCCTTACGGTTCTTCCGAGCGTACTGCTGACCGCGATCCAGCCCGACCTGGGGACAGCAATATCCATGCTGCTCATAGTGCTGGCCATGTTCGTATGGGCCGGTTACGGAATGGGCTGGATACTGCTGCTGGTCAGTCCCGTGCTGGCCGCGGTATCCTCGCTGCATTTCGTGTACTGGATGCTCTTCACGGGAGTAGTGGCCCTGGTACTGTACCACAGGAAGTACTCGCTCCCGGTATGGATAATCGTCATAGGAGGGAATTCCCTGGTAGCGGCGCTGACACCTACCGCCTGGAATATGCTTGAACCCTACCAGCAGTCGAGGCTGATAACCTTCCTGAACCCCGCCAGCGATCCCCACGGATCGGGCTGGAACATCATACAGTCCGAGGTCGCGGTCGGTTCGGGGGGTTTCACCGGACAGGGCTACCTCCAGGGGGCCCAGAAGGAGCTTGCCTTCCTGCCGGCCAGGCATACCGACTTCGTGTTCTCCGTGTGGGCGGAGGAGATGGGTTTCATCGGCTGTATCGCAATGCTGACCGCCTTCTTCCTGCTCTTCTGGAGGACCGTGGTGGCAGCCAGGAAGTCCGTGAACCCCTTCAACTCGCTGGTGACCGCGGGAGTAGCGGCCTACATAGGCATCCATGTGTTCGTCAACGTCGGGATGACCATCGGAATAATGCCGGTGACCGGACTTCCCCTGCCTCTCATCAGCTACGGCGGCAGCCAGATGGCAGTCGTGCTCTTCCTGCTCGGGCTGGTGACCAACGCAGGCATGTACTGGCGGGAGGTCTGAGCCCTTCCCTCCGGGTGTGACAGCGTAGCCGCACCGCCTTAGATTAGACAGTCACAGACGATACCATGGAGGTAATACCGATGCATCCAGTCCTTTTCAGGATCGGCTCTCTGCCCGTAAACACTTATGGCCTCGCCCTGGCCGTCTCTTTCGTCCTGGGACTGATGCTGGCGGCAAGACGGAGCGTTCCCGTAGGGATAGCGAAAAGCGACATCTACGACCTGGGGATAAGGGTGATGATAGCGGCCGTAGTCGGTTCCAGGCTTTTCTACGTCTTCACCCACGTTCAGGACTTCCAGGACAACTGGCTGGACGCAGTGGCCATCTGGAAGGGACTCTACGGACTCAGCATGCTGGGAGGAGTGATACTCGCACTGATAGTAGGGTTCTATACGATCGCAAGGAAGAAGATGCCCGTCTGGAGACTTGCGGACGCGGTCATACCAGCCTTCGCCCTGGGGATCTTCATAACGAGGATCGGTTGCTTCTTCAATGGATGCTGCTTCGGGTCCGAGACCGCGTGCTCCCTCGGTGTTTCCTTCCCTGACTGGGCCATGGCCTACAGCGATACCGGGATTCCGGTCGGGGCCCACATACACCCGACCCAGCTATACAGCTCGTTGGCAGGCCTGTACATTCTGCTGGTCCTCCTCTGGGCCGACCGCAGGAAGCACTTCCCGGGAATGATCTTCTCCCTGTTCATGGGTCTTTACGGAGTAACCAGGTTCGGAATAGAGGAGTTCAGGTACTTCGACCACCGGCCGAACGAACTCTTCGGATACAGCTGGGTGGCTGGCAGGCCCGGTGTGACGGACAACCAGGTCATCAGTCTGCTGATGTTTGCAGCCGCCATCGTTCTCGGCGTATGGCTCCTCTCGAGATACCGGAGAATCTCCTCTCGCTCTTCCTGAAAAGGTCCTGTCCCGTCTGCGGAGGGGAACGGGATCCGGGAGAGACGTTCTGCGAATGGTGCTCCCTCAGGCTGGATCCCTGCTCCAGCCTTCACCGGAGCATAGACGGCAGGCGCATACCGCCTCCCGTTACCGGGAACCCGAAGAATGATTACGACACGTACGGTATTCCGGTCTATTCTGCCGTACTCTTCGCCGGGCTGCCGGGCGAACTGATCAGGAGGCTCAAGTTCGGCGGTGAGAGGCACCTGGCCTCGGCAGCGGCGAAGACCATACGCTCCTTCTCGCCGGTACTTCCCGGGCCGGGCCATCTTCTGGTCCCCGTACCTGTGTCCAGGCGGAGGAAGCGCGAACGGGGGTACGACCAGGCCCTTCTCATAGGAAGGGCAGTCGCCCGTCTTACTGGATGCCGTCTCCTTCGGGCACTCTCCAGGGACCACGGTCCCTCCCAGGTCGGACTGTCCAACGAGCAGAGAAGGGACAACGTGAGGGGGGTCTTCCATGTCTCCGGGAGGAGAAGGGTCCCGCCGGGCGGCACGGTCTGTCTGCTGGACGACGTCGCCACCACCTTCAGCACCATTCACAACGCTGCCGGAGCGCTCCTCGAGAACGGCGCAGGGGTGGTCTACGGACTCACCCTGGCCTACCGCAGGAAGGCGGCGGGTAGTATTATTCGAAATGAGTTAACCATCAGGACAGGGGGTTGAAGTGGCAGAGGAGCTAAGCTTCAGCGTAAGGGACATTCCGGCATGTGCGAGGTACGCTTTCAGCGCCAGGAAGATATGGGTCTACTTCAAGACCCTTTTACTGGCCTGGTTGATCTGGGACATATTCGTATACCTGGGCTTCTTCGCCGCCGGATGCGACATGGCCGCCAGGTGGGACCAGTCCCGGCTGCTTCCGCTGCCCGGTTCCCTCTTCTGGGTGGACCCGGTGCCCGTGATACTCCTGGTAGTGGGGGCGGTCCTGATCGTCCACGTACTGATGCGCGGTTCCATGATGGTGTCCAGCCTGACCTTCCAGCAGATGCGGGGTGACAGCTTCTTCTCCGGTTCCGACGCCGCAGCCTTCGCCAGGAGACACTCCGCGCCCCTGGTAGCCATCCCCATGATGCTGCTGGTCACCCTCGCCCTGTTCCTCATGACCGGCATCATCGCAGGCCTCGTTTCCAGGATACCGGCTGTCGGCCCCGTCATCGCGGCGCTGTTCTCTGTACCCATGTGGGGGACCATGCTCCTCGGGCTGCTGACCGCGGCAGGTCTTCTGCTGTCGCTGGACCTTGTACCTTCCGTTGTGGCAACTACCCGTGGAGATACCTTCGAGGCCATCTTCGAGGTCTTTTCGACCCTGACCTCGCAGTCATGGAGACTTCTCCTCTACATTCTCGTGGCCGCTATAGTCATTGTACTCTCGACGGCCCTGTTCCTTGCCGCATCATCGATTGCGTTAACATTATTGGCCATCGCTTTCGGACTGGGCTCGAACGAGGGCGGTCTTGTCTCCTCGATGGCCGCGGGCCCTCAGTTCCTTGCGCCGGAGATACTGCCATACTTCTCCGGTCTGCTCAACCCGGGCCAGACCGGGGGACAGGTCTGGACCGGAGCGGCCGGCCTGGTCGCTTCCGTATCCGGCACCGCCGTACTGCTGCTGGTGCTGTCCTATTTCCTGTCGGGATGGTCCGCCGCATGGACCATCATCTATACGGTCCTCAAGTACAGGAAGGACGGCGAGAACCTGCTGGAGAGGGCTGACATGGAGGAGCAGAGGGAGTTCGACCGGATGTACGGGGAATCCGGTCCCGGACAATCCTCCGAATGAACCAGAGAGTGGATTTCGTACACCTGCACCTTCACTCCGAGTACAGTCTCCTCGACGGGGCCATCAGGTTCGACAGGCTGGCTTCCTACCTGAAGGAGAACGGCATGGGAGCCGTTGCCGTAACGGACCATGGAAGTCTTTTCGGAGCGGTTCAGTTCTTCGAGAAGATGGAGGAGAACGGTATACGCCCCATACTGGGCATGGAGGCGTACATCGCATTCCCCTCGATGAGCGAGAGGACCAGCAGCGGCAGCAGGTACCATCTCACACTGCTGGCAATGAACGAGACAGGGTACAGGAACCTCTCCCGTCTCTCCTCCGCAGGCTATATCGACGGATTCTACTACAAGCCCAGGATAGACAGGGAGATACTGGCCAGGTACAGCGAAGGACTCATGATAGGTTCCGCCTGCCTTCAGGGCGAGGTCGCTCAGCACCTTCTCTCCGGAAGGAAGAGGAAAGCGGTGGAGGCGGTGAGGTTCTATCAGGACCTGGTGGGCAGGGACAACTTCTTCATCGAGCTGATGGACCACGGGCTCAACGACGAGAGGACCCTGCTTCCAAGGCTCGCCGAGCTTGCGGCGGAGACCGGTGCCCCGGTGGCAGCCACAAACGATGCCCATTACCTTCTCAGGGAAGACCACGAGGCACACGAGGCGCTGCTCTGCCTGCAGACCGGAAGGACCCTTGACGATCCCGGCAGGATGAGGTTCGAGACGCCGGAATTCTACGTCAAGACCCCGCTGGAGATGGAGAGGCTCTTCTCCTGGATCCCGGAGGCGATCACCAACACCGTGAGACTGGCGGAGAAGTGCGAGTTCGAGTTAACGCAGGGCAGTTTCCTCCTTCCGGAGTTCCCTCTCCCGGAGGGGGAGGGGGACATGCAGCGCTACCTGACGAAACTCACCCGGGAGGGTCTGAAGCGGAGGCTCGGCAGGGAACCTGACGCTTCCGAATCCGCCAGGATCGATCACGAACTCCGCATAATAGACGACATGGGTTTTCCCGGTTATTTCCTCATAGTCTCGGAGATAATGCGATGGGCAAGGTCCCGGAACATACCGGTGGGACCCGGAAGGGGTTCGGCCGCGGGAAGCCTGGTATCCTACGCCGTTGACATAACCGACATCAATCCCCTGCAGTACGACCTGAGCTTCGAGAGGTTCCTCAATCCGGCGAGGAAGGAGATGCCGGACATAGACCTGGACGTATGCTGCGAGAGGCGGGGGGAGATAATAGAGCACATCATCGAGATGTACGGCAGGGAGAACGTCTGCCAGCTGATCACCTTCAGCAGGATAAAGAACAGGTCCGTCGTCCGGGACGTCGCCAGGGTCATGGGTCTGAGCGTTGCGGAGGGGGACGAACTCGCAAGGCTCGTTGCCTCCGCTCCCGATCCCGACGCTCCGCTGCCCGAAGTGGTCCGGTCAGTCCCCGAGCTGTCCAGGAGGGTCAGGGAGGAGGAGAGTATCGCCAGGCTCTTCGATTACGGCTACACTCTGGAGAACCTGGCCAGGCACTCGGGTGTTCACGCAGCCGGCGTTATCATAGCCCCAGGCAATCTCAGGGACTACGTGCCCCTGTATTCGTCACGGGAGGGAATAACGACCCAGTACGAGAAGAAGAGCGCCGAGAAGATCGGGCTCCTGAAGCTGGACCTTCTCGGACTCCGGAACGTCACAATAATACACAGGGCGCAGGAGCTGGCAAGGAGAAAATACCCGGACCTGGAGGTCACGAAGCTGCCCTTCGACGACCGGGAGACGCTGGAACTGGTCGGCAGGGGGGAGACCGCCGGCGTGTTCCAGCTGGAGAGTTCCGGCATGAGGGACGCTCTCAGGAAGATCGACGTGAGCAGCTTCGACGACATAATAGCGGCCGTAGCGATATTCAGGCCAGGGTCCATGGACATGATCGACCTGTACGCGCAGAACAAGCAGGGAGTGATGTCGGGGGATCCGGACTTCAGGATCAGCTATATCCATCCCGACCTGGAGGAGGTTCTATCGCCCACCTATGGCGTGATCATCTACCAGGAGCAGGTCATGAGGATCGCCAACCTCCTTGCCGGGATGTCCATGGCCGAAGCCGACACCCTGCGAAGGGCCATGTCAAGGAAGAACCCCGAAACCATGGCGCAGATGAGGGACAAGTTCATATCCGGAGCCGTGGACAGGGGCGTCGACAGGAGGACGGCTGCAGGCGTCTTCGACCTGATAGAGAAGTTCGCCGGATACGGCTTCAACAAGTCCCACGCCGTCTGCTACGCCGCCCTGGCCTACTGGACGGCGTGGCTCAAGGTGCATTACCCGGCGGAGTTCCTGGCGGCATGCCTTACCAGCGAGATCGGCAGGATCGACCGCATAACCAGGGTGATCGACGAATGCAACAGGATCGGAGTTACCGTTAACAGACCATCAGTTAACAGGAGCGGCGTCTCCTTCGAAGTGGACGATGACGGTTCGATAGTCTACGCGCTCTCCGCCATCAAGAACGTTGGGGAGGGACCGTCCGTCTCGATAGTCGAGGAACGTCTCGGCAAAGGCGAATACGCAAACATGTTCGATTTCTGCACACGACTGGAGAGCGGGGCCGTCAACAGGAAGACACTGGAATCGCTGATAGGCGCCGGGGCCATGGACTGCTTTGGCGTTAACAGGTCTTCGCTCCTTGCGTCCATTGACCAGGCGATGAGTTACGGTACAGCCGCAAGGAGGCACCTGGAAGCCGGGCAGATGTCCCTGTTCGGAGCGGGAGGGGTCGAGGACGAAGGGTCCCTTGAGACGGAACCGGACGTCGATGATCTGGAGGAGATGCCCATGGCGGAGCGATGCGCCCTGGAGAAGTCACTCCTCGGATTCTACATGACCGGGCATCCGCTCGAGCTGTACGCCGACGAGATGGAGAGCTTCTCGACCGATCCCGTTGAGACCGCCCACCTGAGCGCGAAGACGGTGGTGACGACAGCGGGAATGGTGATGGAGAAGAAGGTCGTTCCCACGAGGAGGGGGAACATCGCATTCGTCACGGTGGAGGGAAGGACGGGAAACGGTGAGGTAGTCGTGTTCAACGATGCCCTGGAGAAGTACGGCGACCTGCTGGAGCCGGGGAAGCTTGTCCTGATGGACGGGGAGGTGTCCAGGAGGAAGGGGGACAGCAGGTTCAGCGCCAGGAGGGTGTATCCCCTGGAGGATATACGATCCAGACTGCAGGCCGGCATAACCATCAGGATCGACGGTGGAAGGCCCGACATGGGATCCCTGCAGAAGGCCGTGGAGTTCATGCGGGAGAGCGCCGGCAGCGGTGAGGTGTGCGTGGATATCAGGCACAGGTCCGGGTGGAGGGTGAGGGGACTGTCCAGGTCCCTGAAGGTCAATCCGGACAGGACGCTCTTGGAAAAACTCAGGAAGCTTCTGGGCAGGGATTCCGTGGTCCTTTCCAGAGGAAGGGGGCCAAGATTATGAGGCGGATCAGGTTCCTGGCTGGTGCTCTTCTCCTTTTCCTGTGCTCCGGCGGTGTCTCGGGGGAGCTGATGAGGCTGGTCAGGGAGCCAACCGCCGGAATAGTGGCTCCGGGCACCTACCATTTCTCGATGAACACCTTTCCCAGCGACGGGCTCCGGTTCTCCCTCACCGCCGGGATCTTCTCGAGGTTCGCAGCAGGTCTCGGCTACGGCGGCTGGAACGTCATAGGCATGGACAGGGCCAGCTGGTTCGACCACCTGTACATAAAGGCACGCTTCAGGCTGATCGACGAGACGGGTTCCTTTCCCGGAGTACTCCTGGGGTTCGACAACGAGCCCGAGGCCCCGAGGTCAGGCGCCACCTACAGCAGGGAAGCAAGGGACCTCTACCTGGTGTTCAGCAAGAACTTCAACTCGATAGGCGGTGACATGGCCTTTCATTTCGGCCTCAGCGCCGACGTGAGGAGACTGGTCCACGCCGGAGTCTGGACCGGTATGGACAAGTCGCTTCCCGGAGGGTTCGGACTTGTGCTGGAGTACGACTTTGCGACCGACGAGGACGATTCGGTGCGTTTCGACAACAACGGCGGGTTCCTGAGCGGGGAGGTCTACTGGGAGAGCTTCGGCCAGGTCAGGATATCGCTTCAGTTCATCGATATCTTCGAGACCGGCGGCGAGAGCTACCGGGCGCTCGGAGTCGATTTTCTCGGACTCCTCTGATGGAGGGTCCTCGAGGGGAGATGACGGGGATGGACCTGGAAAGGCTCAGGAGAAGCTACGCGGAACTGCTGGTCGGAACCGGCGTAAACCTGCAGGAGGGTCAGCCCCTGCTGGTGAGGACCGAGCCCGTGCAGAGGGGTTTCGTGCATATGCTGGCGGAGGCGGCCTACGGCAGGGGTGCCTCCTTCGTGAACGTCGAGTACTACGATCCGGCCCTGAGCCGCATCCGCTTGGACCGTTCGGTCAGGAACGAGTACACGGCCTTCGTTCCTTCCTACACAGAGGACATGTACGCGGCCTTCATCGAGGAGGGCTGGGCCAGTCTCTCGCTGCGGGGTCCCGATGAACCGGACATCATGGAGGGTGCGGACCCGGGAAGGATGGCCGCGGCCGGAAAAGCTTCCTCGATGGCCATGCGCGGTTTCCTGAAGGGTATATCGGCCAACAGGATCTCCTGGAACGTCTGCCTCCATCCCTCGAGGAAGTGGGCCGGAAAGGTCCTCGGGAGTGAAAACGACTGGGAGGTCCGCATATGGGAACTCCTGGCACCCATACTCAGACTGGACGCCGCCGACCCTTCCGCCGCTTGGATGGAGCACGACGCCGAGCTGAAGAGGAGATGCGCCTACATGAACGGGGCCGGGTACGACCAGATACGTTTTGTCGGACCCGGCACGGACCTCTACGTGGGAATGGCACCGGACAGGACCTTCGTCGGAGGAAGATGCACGAACCGGGCCGGTGTGGGTTTCTTCCCTAACATCCCGACCGAGGAGATATTCAGCACCCCCCACCGGAAGAGGGTGAGAGGTACGGCAAGGACCACCAGGCCGGTGGAGGTGATGGGTGCTTCGGTCGAGGGCGCCTGGTTCCGGTTCGAGGACGGAAGGGTGGTCGACTTCGGAGCGGATAGGAACAGGGAGGTCCTCGAGAAATACCTGGAGTTCGACACCGGGTCGTCATCCCTCGGCGAGGTCGCCCTCGTGGATGCAGGCTCGCCCGTCTTCAGGAGCGGGCGTACCTTCCACAGCATTCTCTTCGACGAGAACGCCGCCAGCCATATCGCCCTGGGCAACGGTTACGCCGACTGCATCGAGGGAGGCACCGGGATGACCGATGATGAGCTGGAGGCTGCGGGATGCAATTCCTCACTGGTGCATACGGACTTCATGATAGGTTCGGAAGAGGTTTCGGTGTACGGCGTTCTCGATGACGGCACGGAGATGCTGGTCATGGAGAAAGGCCGGTTCGTGATTTAGGAGGGTGGAAAATGCTCGACGACAGACTCCTGGAGATACTCGCCTGTCCCAGGTGCAAGGGTGAGCTGGAGTACCGGACCGAACCCGACGAGGTTCTGGTCTGTCACTCATGCAGACTGGTCTACGAGGTCAGGGAGGGTATTCCGATAATGCTCATCGACGAAGCCAAGCCCCTGGAGGAAGACTGACGGCGGAAGGCCGCGGGCGGGCCGGCAGGGACGGGGAGGGCATCATTCAGCTCCGCATCAAGGTGGTACCGCGGGCATCGGTCACCGGCGTAAGGGGCAGGATGGCGGACGGCACTGTAAGGATATCGCTGAAGTCCCCCCCCGCTGACGGAAGGGCCAACGACGAACTCATCGGTTTCCTGGCCGATGAGTTCGGGACCTCCAGGTCCTCGGTCCGGCTGCTGTCGGGAGCCGCCTCGCGAAGGAAACTCGTCTCCGTAGACTCCCGTACCAGGGACCCCGCCTGGCTGAAGGAAGAGTGAAGAGATTCGGCGGGGGGATCTGAGGGGGGTCCTGGTCGGAAGGCGGCACCAGCTGTCCGAGGCAGTCCGGTTCGCCGATTCGGTGGAAATGGACGGCGGGACCGGGCTGGTCCGCATCTGGGCCCCTCCCGGACTGGGCAAGACCAGACTTGTCCTGGAGATGGAAAGGTCGATGCCTTCCCGAAGGTTCCTCTATCTCAGGGGAGACCGACCTCCGGGCGGGACCGTATTCGGAGCTTTTCTCGCTCAGTGGTTCGGACTGGACCCTCGCAGGGAAGTCCGGTGGAACCGGGAAGCGTTCGAAAGGGTATGGCAGGGACTGTCGCTTGACCCGGCCGCCCGTCACCTGGACCTCGAGGGCAGGAAGCCTTTTCTGAGTCATCTGGCCGGTCTTCCGGCGGATGAGGTCGTCACCCGCGCGGACCCCGAGGAGAGATGGGAGAGGACCGCCGCCTCCCTCACATGCCTGATGGACATACTTGCCTCAAGGCAGAGCCTGGTCGTGGTCCTCGAGGACCTCCACCGGTTCACCCGGGACGAGATCGGCATGACATCCAGGATCATCGGTGCAGGGACCGGCGCTTCGAGGCTTTTCGTGGTCACCGGAAGACCGGACGATGAGGGGATCCCGCCGGGACTGACGAGTATCTCGCCCATGGTGCCGGCGCTGGAGATCCGGCTGGAGGGGCTCCCCAGGCACAGCCTGACCGAATTCCTGGAGGAGGGCGGAGCGGAACGTCCATCCCGGGACCTGGAGGAGTACCTCTGGAACGTTGCCGGGGGGGTTCCACTGTTCCTGGGTCTCGCGGTGGATTATCTCAGGGAGTCCGGAAGACTGGCAGTCTCCCCGGATGGAACGGGACTGGCCTCGCCTGCGGGCCGGCTCCCGTCGTCGATCGAGGAGATATTCAGGTCAAGGTTCGACCTCCTGACACCCTTCGAGAGGAAGCTGGCAGCCGCCGGGGCGGTGGTCGGCCCCGGAGTCCCGCTCAGCGAGCTTATGGCCATGGCGGACTGCGACGGACCCGAAGACGGCCCGGATCGCGGCAGACTGTCCTGGATCATGACACTGGAAGATGACGTAACGGTCTTCACCCACGAGATGGTAAGGGAATGGGTACTGGGATCGGTCCCAATCGAGCAGCTGCCGGACCTCCATCTGAGAGCAGCGGAAGTCCTTGCCGGAAGGAAGGGGATTCCGGCTTCGCCTTCGCTTTCCGAGAGGCTGGCCGGTCATCTCATGATGGGGGGGGACACGGAGAGGGCTCTGGAGTACCTGGAGAGTGCGGCCAGGGGGTACGCCGGGGATTTCAGGAACGACCTGTCCGCCAGGCTGTACCGGAAACTGGTCCCTCTTCTCGAGGACCCGGGCAGGATCCGGCGGGAACTGGATCTGTACGACGTCTACAAGCAGGCGGGACTCCTGAGGGAAGCCGCGGATCTCCTCTCCTCGACCCTGAAGAGGGCCGATCCCTCTGCCGTGCCTCCGGGCCTGCTGGCGGAGGTGGAACTCAGGCTCGGCGAGAGCCTGGGCTCAGCCGGCAGGCTGGAGAGGGCGGAGGAACTGGTAAGGGACAGCCTGAGGATCTTCACCGGCCTGGACGATCTGGAGAACATGTCCAGGGCACACAGACAGCTGGGCATGATACTGATGGCCTCCGGCAGGACGGAGGAGGCCCTGGAGTCCACCGGCAGCTCCGTAGAGCTGGCCAGGAGGACGGGGGACGCGAGACTCGTCTGCGCCGCCCTCTACTGGGCGGCGATCAACTGGCGTGAAGTGGGGGACCACCGGCGTATGGAGTCCTGCACCCTGGAGCAGGTGGAGCTGGCCGCGGCCTCGGGTCTGACACGCAGCATAATAGCCGGCTATGACAACCTGATGCGAGTCCACATCTACAGGGGGGAATACGGCGAGGCCGAGGAGGTCCACGAGAAGCTGAGGGAGGCGGCCGAGAGGACCGCCAACTGGGCCGCCCTGAACACCGCCGCCAGCAAGATGGGAATCATACACCTTCGCAGGGGCGAGACAGGCGAAGCCGCGGACTGCTTCCGAAGATGCCTGTCGCTGTCGGACAGGACGGGCAATCTGCGGGCCCGATGCGCTGCCCTCGGCAATCTCGCCCACGCGGCGGTCCTGACGAAGGATACCTCGGCCGCCATGGTCTTTGCAACGGAACTCATAGACCTCGCGGGAAGAATCGGCTACGTACCGGGACTGATGTCCGGATACGCCAGGATGGCATACGTGCTCAGAATGATGGGGGATCTCCATTCGGCTCTGGAATGCCTGCAGACCCAGATAGAGTACGCGGAAGTGCTGAAGGATTCCCGCAACATCTCCGACGCCTGGGCGATGACCGCGGAGATACAGTACGTACTGGGCGACCTGGACGGTTCGCTGGCCAGCATAGAGAGAGCGCTGGAACATTCGACTGCGGCCGGCGACATGCTCCTCCGGGGGAGCCAGCTGGTTCAGAAGGGAAGGTACCTCTTCATGGCCGGCGACCCCGAAGGCGCGGCCGTTCACCTGATGGAAGCCCTGAAGAACAACAGGGACAGGAAGGGTCGGGAGCACGTGGTATTACGTTGCCGGATGTACCTGGAGGCCATCGCCGGGAACGACGTGACAGGTATGCTCCGGGAGGACATGGAACCCGAGGTGGAGGCTGAGGTGCACTTCCTCCGCTGGAAGGTAACTGGCGATCCCGCTTCGGCGGAGAGGGCCAGGGCTCTCCTGGATCTGGCAGGTCCCTTCGAATCCCATCCGATCCTTCGAGCGCTCGCGGACACCGTATCTTCCTGAAGAGCCCCTGACTCGTTGACATCAGGCCGCGGCTTATCCATCTTCGTACGTCTGATTGAAAGGGGATTCCTATGGACAAGAAGCGCAGACTGAACCTTATCGCGGCAGTTGCCGGTATAATCGGTTCCTTACCTTCCCTGGGCCAGCCACCCGTTCTTCGGCTCCGTAAGCGGTCTCGACGGTGACGGCAAGTTCACTCTCGTGCTGTTCGCCATAGCCGGCGCGCTGGTGTTCTTCGCCGGGAACAGGGCCGAGCCTCTGAAGAAGGGTCTTTCCCTTGTGGTGTGGATAGCCGCCGGTATTGCGGCCGTGATAGGTCTGATCGATCTCAGGAATATCAACAACACCGGCTTCAGTGTTGGTATAGGCTTATGGATTCTGGTGATCGCCGGCATCGCCGTGGTCGTCAACACTCTTTTCCTGAAGGGCTCGAAGGCGGAGGATACGGTCTACGCCCCTCCGTCCCCTCCCGCCCCGAAACCGGCTCCAGAACCGGTGGCTCCGAATCCGGAACCGGAGCCCGAGGAGGAAGATAAGGAGTAGCGGTCCCGGGGCCGTTCCCTACCGAATTGCAGGCGCCCTTTCACCGGGGCGCCTCGCTTTTTCGGCAGTTCTAGTACTGCAATCGAGGTAACTGCGGGCCGCAGATTGTTAAGCACGGTCCCGAAGGTTATGTTCGGCGTTCCGTGAACCTGCTTATCAGAAGAGGTACGTAATGGTGGCAGTGATACCCCCTGAATGGGACCTTTCCCCTTCAGGAGGAACGGTCGTGGTGAGACGGAGCGGACCGGGGGAAGCCCTGGAAGATGTTCGCAGAGCCCTGTCCGATGGCGAGAGGCTCTTCCTGATAGGGACGGAGGGAGCAGCCCTGAAGAACGGGTTCGTGGTTGCTACCGACCACATGGCCCTGTTCGGCTCCAGCGCCCTCGCAGGACCAAACCGCGACGACCTGGGCCCCAGGTTCCCTTCGCTGATGGGCCTTTATCTCGCCCCCGCGGGAGACTGGGAAACCGGCGTCGTTGCCAGGGTGCCCGACTGGAAACTGGCGACGCCTGCGGAATTCAGGCTCCTCGGTGCGGAAGCCCTGGTATCGGAGGGAGTGGGAGAAGCCGAGATCGCGGGTCACGGGGGAGGAAGGGTGCTCTTGCTCGTCAGGTGCCATTTATGGGGCAGTATGAACCGGCAGGAACCGCCATTGATGGAAGCGGCAGCTGCAGCTGCCGCGGCCGCGGCCGCGGCGGATATGGGAAACTAAGCATTCACCGAGGGAGGTGAGGAGCGTGAACTATAAGGATACCATAAAGTTGCCAAGGACCAGCTTCTCCATGAAGGGCAACCTCATCGCCATGGAACCGGAGACACTGGAAAGATGGAAACGCGATGACATATACGGCAGGATAAGGAAGGCGCGCAAAGGCTGTCCGGAGTTCATCCTCCACGACGGGCCTCCCTACGCCAACGGCCACGTCCACCTCGGTACCGCTCTCAACAAGATACTGAAGGATTTCATAGTCAAGTCCTACACGATGATGGGATACGACTCCCCCTACGTGCCGGGCTGGGACTGCCACGGGATGCCGATAGAGCACAGGGTGATGACCGACCAGCCGGAGAAGGGCTCGGGCCTGGACCTGGGGGAGATAAGGCACAGGTGCCGGGAATACGCGGCTAAGTACGTGGACGTCCAGAGGGAGGAGTTCAGGCGACTGGGAGTATTCGGTACCTGGGAGCGTCCCTACCTCACAATGAGCAGGGACTACGAGGCCGGCATAGTGAGGGCCTTCGGCAGTCTGGTGGAGAAGGGGTACGTCTACCAGGGCATGCGGCCCATACACTGGTGCATGAACTGCGGCACCGCACTTGCCGAGGCGGAGGTGGAGTACGGCGACCACACGTCACCCTCGATCTACGTAGCTTTCCTGCAGGAAGACGAGGCGGAGTGGGAGTCCAGGGGTGTGCCCGCGGGTACGGAGACCGTCATATGGACGACCACGCCGTGGACACTGCCGGCTAACCTCGCGGTTGCACTGAGCCCCGGCGAGAGGTACGTCCTCGTGGGATCAGGGGGCAGGACCTTCCTGGTGGCCGAGAAGAGGGCTTCCGCATTCCTGCGGGACACCGGGATGACCGGTGAAGTGCTTCCGGGAACCGTTTTCGCAGGGAACGAGCTGGAGGGGCTCCGCATGAAGCACCCGGTGTTCGGCGACAGGACCTCGGTGATGATAGTCGCCGAGCACGTGACCATGGAGGACGGTACCGGCTGCGTCCATACCGCTCCCGGACACGGCGCCGAGGACTTCATCGTAGGCCAGCAGTACGGTCTGCCCGTCTTCAGCCCGGTGGACGAGAGGGGAGTTTTCTCTGGCGAGGCCGGGAAGTACTCTGGAATGGGCGTCTTCGATGCGAACAGGGTGATCATTGACGACCTGGCCGGATCGGGCAGGCTGCTCCATGCCTCCTCGACCGCCCACAGCTACCCCCACTGCTGGAGATGCAGGAGTCCCCTGATATTCAGGGCCACCAGGCAGTTCTTCCTGGACCTTTCCAGGAGCGGTCTCAAGGACCGGGTCCTGGAAAGGGTGGACGAGGTCCAGTGGCATCCGGGATGGGGCTACGAGCGGATGCGGAACATGATGAGCGTCAGGCCCGACTGGTGCCTTTCGCGGCAGAGGGCCTGGGGGGTGGCGCTGCCGGTCTTCACCTGCGGCCGGTGCGCCGAACCTGTGCTCGACCAGGGGGTGATATACGCCGTTGCTGACCTGGTGGCGGAGAAGGGGTCCGACGTATGGTTCGATATGTCTCCGAAGGAACTCTTCGCCCTGGCGGGCCGTGAACCCCTCTGCCCAGCCTGCGGAAGCAGGGAGCTGGAGAGGGTGGACGACATCCTCGACGTATGGTTCGACAGTTCGCTTAGCCATTACAACGTTCTCAAGGAGGACTACGGGCTCTCCCGTCCCGCCGCCGTCTACCTCGAGGCCACAGACCAGCACAGGGGCTGGTTCGGGGTGAGCATGATAACCAGCGAGGCACTGGAGATGGGAAGACCGGCGGACCACATAATCACACACGGGCTCATACAGGACAGGAGCGGCCGCAAGATGTCCAAGTCCCTGGGCAACGTCATATCTCCGCTGGAGATCATTGACCGGCAGGGAGCTGACATACTGCGTCTCTGGTTCGCCAGCGTGGACTACACCGCGGACTTCAGGGCGGACCTCTCCCAGCTGGACGACGC
This sequence comes from Candidatus Aegiribacteria sp. MLS_C, assembly GCA_002030045.1. Taxonomy (GTDB): domain Bacteria; phylum Fermentibacterota; class Fermentibacteria; order Fermentibacterales; family JCC-6; genus Aegiribacteria. Next base: position 34,758 of record LQBI01000030.1, read on the forward strand.
CAGGGAGGCATACCGGAAGCTCAGGAACACGCTGCGGTTCATGCTGGGCAACATAGCCGGCATGGAGGACTTCGACCTGGAACCCGGGAAGCTGGCAGGCTTCGACAGGTACATATACCTTAGGTTCAGGAAGCTGATGCGCTTCTGTATTGACGAGTACGGCAGGTTCCAGTTCCACAGGGTATACCGCGAGCTGCGCAACTTCGCGGTCATAAGCCTTTCCGGGCAGTTCCTTGACATGCGCAAGGACCGTCTCTACTGCGGCGCGACCGATTCCACGGAAAGCGTCGGGACCAGGAAGGTCATGGCCTGGATGCTCAGGGGACTTGTCCAACTGCTGGCTCCGCTGATACCCTTCACCGCAGAGGAGGCATGGACGGAGCTTCCCGAAGGGCTGAGAGGAGAGGACGACAGCGTCCACCTGTCCCTCTACCCCGAGGGAGGGTCCCTGGAGGAGAGCCCGGAGGAGAGGGAGGAGCTGGAGGCCTGGACCCCGTACCTCGAGGCAAGGAAGGTGGCCCTCAAGGTGCTGGAGGAGAAGAGGGCCGCCGGGGAGATCGGCGGGGGCCTCGACGCCATGGTCCGGCTCACCGTGCCCGAAGGCATGGAGGGATCCGCAAACGGTGAGGACTGGGCCGACTTCCTGATAGTATCCCAGGCGGATGTTACCGCGGGAGAAGAGGTGACCGTCTCAGTGGAAAACGCTGCAGGAGGAAAATGCAACCGGTGCTGGAGGATACTTCCCGAGGTGGGTGAGCTTGAACCCGGCGACGTGTGCGCCAGGTGCGCGGCGGTCCTCGAGGGGATGGAACCCGATGACTGACGGGAGGCTCCGGCTGCTGGGATATACTGCGGCGGCAGGTGTTCTTGCCGCCGACCAGGTTGCCAAGAGGATGGCCCTGGGCTGGCTGGACCTGCACAGACCGGTGGAGGTCATCGGTAACCTTCTCAGGCTGACCCTTGTCTGGAACAGCGGGGCCGCTTTCAGCCTCCCCTGGGGCGGGCCTGTCTTCCTGGCCGTAATAACCGGTGCAGCAGCAGTACTGGTTTCGATACTGATATGGAGACTCAGGGACCGGTCTCCCGGTTTCGTCATCGGTCTCGGCGCCATACTCGGAGGCGCCCTGGGAAACCTGCTGGACAGGTTCATGTACGGCAGGGTCGTGGATTTCATAGATATAGGTCTGGGCGGCAGTCGCTGGCCGACCTTCAATGTGGCCGACGTGGCCATCACCATGGGGGGACTGGTCCTCGTGATCCTCTACAGGAGGAAGGGACCGGGTGAAACCGGGGAAAGTGAGGACGAAGGCCGTGGGAGCAGCTAGGATGACCTCCAGGACCGTGGTCGCGGTGGGAGGGAATTCACTGACCTCCCCGGGTGCCGCCAACGGTAACCTCGACACCCACAGACTGGCCAGGGAAGTGTGCGAGGAACTTGCAACCATCGCACAGTACAGGGGAGGAGTGGTCATAACCCACGGGAACGGTCCCCAGGTTGGTTTCGAACTCCTCAGGAACTCCATGGCCGCATCCGTGGTGCCCCCCGACGGTATGGACGTGAACGTTGCCGCCACCCAGGGCTACATAGGATACCTTCTCCAGCAGGTACTCGGCGATGTCCTGGAGGAGAGGGGAGTGGACATTCCCGTAACCGCCCTCGTCACCCAGGTGCTGGTCGCTCCCGACGACCCGGCGTTCCAGGACCCGTCCAAACCGGTCGGCCCTTTCTATGACGGCGATGAGGCCCGGAAAGCCATGGAGGAGCACGGCTGGGTGATGAAGGAGGACGCGGGAAGGGGATGGAGGAGGGTTGTGCCCTCTCCCAAACCCAGGAGGATACTTGAACTCGAGACTGTAAGGACCCTGGTGAACGCAGGCCAGATAGTGATATGCGCCGGCGGGGGAGGCATTCCCGTGGTCAGGGAGGGCTACAAGGTCAGGGGAGTGCCGGCTGTGATCGACAAGGACCATGTGAGCGCCCTGCTGGCGACCAGGCTGGAGGCTGATACGTACGTCATCTCCACCGCCGTCCCCCGGGTGTGCGTGAACTTCGGCAGACCCGACCAGAAACCCATCGAGCACGCGACGCTGGAGGAGATGGAGCAGCACATACTCCGGGGGGAGTTCGCGGAGGGTTCCATGCTGCCGAAGATAAGGGCTTCCGTGGGGTTCCTGAAGCACGGCGGCGAGAGGGTTGTCATCACCTCTCCGGGCAACATCATCCGCGCACTGGACGGGCAGGCGGGCACTACGATAGTACACGGGACGGTCTAGAGGTTACAGAGGGTTACCAGCTACGTATCATTGAAAGGGAAGTCATGCCGGTACTCTACAGGACGGACACAGCTTCGGAAGCCGATCTGAGGGTCTTCGTCACGGACATCCGGTCCGAGGCGGACCTGGCGGTCTTCGAGACGATGAGCAACTGGGAGGCTACGGAACCCGCCGTCTGGGCCTACACGGACATCAGGGCCGAGGCGGACAGGGTGGTCCATTTCACCGGGAACAGGTGGGACGCCGATCTCTGCATCTTCAGGACAGGGATCCAGTCCGATGCCGGATGGATCGATACTGCCAAGTCCATGCTGCTCTGAGAGTTGGCGGAGTGACTGCCGTGCACTGGAAAGAGATTTGGGAGAAGTACAGCGCCGAGGAGACGGCAAGGATGGAAACCACGCCGGTGGAGGAGCTGCTGGAGGACATCCGCAACGGGCACTACGGGCAGTACTACAGTATCTGGCGGGTGGTGGCCCGAAGGTCCTCGCTGGAAGAGGCCGGACGGACCCTTTTCAGGGTGCTGGTCTCCGATGCCGACTACCTCATCAGGTACCACTGCGCGGCAGCTCTGCTGGAACTGTCCGGCATCGAGGACATGCAGCCGGTGGACCTCAGCGGGGATCACGGCGGGGTCGAGGACAATATAGAACTGGTCAGAAGAGCTCTGGAGGACAGACTGGGCCCCATGCCATGCGGGAACGGGGACCCCGGGAACCCGGTCTCCAGCCTTGACGATTGAGGGGCTTGTATATATCCTTCGAGCCACACATTGTAAGGTACGGTGGGCGATTAGCTCAGGTGGCTAGAGTGCTTGCTTGACATGCAAGAGGTCACTGGTTCAAGTCCAGTATCGCCCACCATTTCTTATTGGGCTCCATCGACCGGAAGGAGGTCGCCGGACCATGCGCATTGTATTTCCTGACAGCAGTTCGAAGGAATTCGAGGCCGGCACCACCGGTCTCGAGATAGCGTCGGACATTTCCAGGGGGCTGGCGAAACAGGCTCTTCTGGTCCGTTTCAACGGAAGGCTGCTCGACCTGGAGGAACCCCTTGAGGAGGACGGGAACCTGGAGATCCTCACCTTCCAGGAAGATGAGGGAAGGGACGCCCTGCGTCACAGCTGCGCCCACCTTATGGCCGGAGCCGTGCAGAAACTCTTTCCCGGCACCATTCTGGGCATAGGACCTTCCATAGAGGACGGTTTCTACTACGACATGCAAATACCGGACTTTCCGGGCATATCCGCATTCGAGGCCATCTCGGCGGAGATGGAGCGGCAGGTGAAGGAGGACATCCCCTTCATAAGGATCGAGATGGACTGCGACGAGGCCGTGGAACTCTTCAGAAGCAGGGGAGAGGATTACAAGCTGGAACTGCTGGAGGAGATAAGGGACAAGGGCGAGGTCATCTCGGTCTACAGGCACGGTGATTTCGTGGACCTCTGCAGGGGGCCGCACGTACCCTCTACGGGCTATCTCCGTCACTTCAGGCTGCTGAGCACCGCAGGGGCCTACTGGAGGGGCGACGAGAACAACCCCATGCTCACCAGGATCTACGGCACGGTCTTCGATACGGCGAAACACCTTCAGCAGCACCTGGACATGCTCGAGGAGGCCAGGAAGAGAGACCACAGGAAACTGGGCCCTGAGCTGGGTCTCTTCGCCATGGGCGGCGATGGCGGCCCCGGGCTGGCCTACTGGCTTCCCGCCGGGACGGTGGTGCGCGAGGAGCTGGAGGACCTCTGGAAGAAGGCCCACGTGAAAGCGGGCTACCAGCTGGTGAGGACTCCCCATATCGCGCCGGTTGAGCTGTGGAAGACATCCGGGCATAACGACTACTACAGGGAGAACATGTACTTCCTCGAAGTGGACAAGGGGGAGTACGCCCTGAAGCCCATGAACTGCCCCGGACACATAATCATTTACAAGAACAGCCGCCGTTCATACCGCGAACTGCCCATCAGGCTGGCGGAGCTTGGCGTGGTGTACCGGTACGAGAAGAGCGGCGTGCTTCACGGGCTGATGAGGGTGAGGGGCTTCACTGTGGACGACGGTCACATCTTCTGCAGCGAGGACCAGATAGTGGACGAGATAAAGGGAGTTGTCAGGTTCGCCCTCTACTTCCTCAGGATCTTCGACTTCGGTTACAGGATCGAACTATCCATGATGGACCGGGAGAATACCGGGAAGTACGCCGGCATCCCCGATGAGTGGGAAAAGGTGGAAGCCGCCCTGGGCAGAGCCCTGGAAGATATGGGCGAGGAGTACACCCCGGTCCCCGGCGAGGCGGTCTTCTACGGACCCAAGATCGACATAAAGCTCAGGGATGCTCTCGGAAGGTACTGGCAGGGACCGACGATCCAGTTCGACTTCAACATACCGCAGAGGTTCAACCTCACCTACGTCGGCGACGACGGCCGGGAACACAGGGTCTACATGGTCCACAGGGCTCTGTTCGGGTCCGTGGAGAGGTTCATAGGCAACCTCATCGAGCATTACGCCGGAAATCTTCCGGGCTGGCTGGCACCCAGACAGGCGGTTATTTTACCCATCACGGAATCCCAGCTCGGCAGGGCTGAGGAGATCGGAAGGATCGTCTCGGAAGCCGGCCTCAGGAACTACGTCGACGGCAGGAGCGAAACTGTAGGATACAGGATAAGGGAAGCCGAGACCGGCAAGGTTCCCTACATGCTGATCGTTGGGGAACGCGAAGCCGCGTCCGGGGAAGTGTCCCTTCGTGTGCACGGAGAGGGCGACAGGGGAACGATGCCCCTGGAGGAGGCCCTGGAGATTGTCATGGCCGGATGCAGAAGGCCTGAACTGCCCGAATAGGAGGAAAGTACATCAGCAAAAAGGAACATAACAGGGTCAATGGGGAGATCCAGAGTCCCCGAGTGAGATTGCTTGACGAGAACGGAGAGCACGTAGGGATACTGAGCATTCAGGAAGCCCTGGACATGGCCGCGAAGGCAGGGCTGGACCTGGTGGAGATCTCACCCGGAGCAGACCCGCCCGTAGTCAGCATAGTGGACTACGGGAAGTTCCGTTACCGGCAGAAAAGGAAAGAGAGAAAGGCCAGAAAGAGCCAGAACGTGGGGGGTCTGAAGGAGATCAAGTTCAGACCCAACACCGAGGAACATGATTACAGCTTCAAGATGAAGCATGCCATGGAATTCCTGGAATCCAGGTACAAGGTCAAGGCAACGGTGGTATTCCGGGGAAGGCAGCTGGCATACAAGGAACAGGGCTATCAGCTTCTCGACAAGCTGGCCGACGATCTGAGCGAGTTCGGCCAGATCGAGAGGAAGCCCGTAATGGAGGGACGCCAGATGACGATGATCATCGCGCCTCTCAAGGAGAAGAACTGAGCCTGAGAAAGCACTGACGGACCAAGAGGTATAAGATGCCAAAGATGAAGACGCACAAGGGAGCCGCAAGACGGTTCCGAAAGACTGCGAAGGGGAAGTTCAAGATGAACCGGCCCTACGCCCAGCATATCAAGACGAAGAAGAGCCCAAAGCGACTAAGGAAGCTCCGGAAGTCCAGCATTGCCTCGAAGGCCGATGCCAGGAAACTCGGGAAGCTCCTGCCCTAGGTACGGGAGTAAGAAATGAGCAGAGTCAGGAACGCCGTCTCGAGGAATCAGAGACACAAGAAGAGACTTAATGACGCCAAAGGTTACTTCGGCGGCAGGAGGAAGCTGTACACCGTTGCCAACGATGCCAGGAAGAAGGCTCTGGAGTACCAGTACCGCGACCGCAGGAACAGGAAGAGGGATTTCAGGGCCCTCTGGATAACCAGGATCAACGCGGCGGTGCGCGAACACGGGATGACCTACAGCAACTTCATGGCGGGCATGAAGACAGCCGGCATCGAACTTGACAGGAAGATGCTGGCCGACCTTGCGGTCACCAGCCCCGACGCTTTCGCCAGGGTAGTCGAAGCAGCCAGGGCCGCTCTCTGAGAGATGGGGGATGCACCGTGTCCCAGTCGGAAGACATCGAGAGGTTGACCGAGGCCATCAATAGACTGATAGTCAGGTACAGGTCGGTCAATTCTCAGAGGAATGAGCTGGCGGCACGTGTGAAGGAACTCGAGTCCAGACTGGAGAACAGTGTGGGCTCCGTGGATTCCGAGGGTTATAATATCCTCAGGATACACAGCGCCAGGCTCCTGCGTGAGAGGCAGGAGATAAGGCGCAGGTTATCGGGTGTGCTGGACAAGCTGGAGAGCATTGAAATAGAAGGCAAGAGAGAGACCATATGAGCAACCGGACAGAGGTAACCCGCGTTAACATCTTCGGGCGGGAATATACCATCCGGGGAGCGGGTTCTCCCGCCTACATTGCGGAAATAGCTCATTACGTTGATATGAAGATGCGGCAGATGACCGACAACGCTACCGTGGCATCCACGGCAAAGGTGGCCATCTTCGCCGCACTGAACATCGCAGATGAACTCTATCAGAAGAGAGAGCAGAACCAGGAGCTGGAAGACGGCTTCAGCAGCGAAATCACGCACCTTGCCGACAGGATCGAGCAGGTCCTCTCGGAGACCCCCCACCCGTCGCTGCCTTCAGGCTCACGTGAACCGGATTCATCTGCAGTGACAGCAGAAGCCTCCATCATCCAGCAGAACAGCACATCCGAGGTTCGCCGCTAGGGTCCCGACCGCCCGGTCCGGTCCCATGGCGGAAGTGCGGCAAGGACACGGGAGGGATGTGCCGGCATTCTGCGCAGGGATGATTCGGTCCGGTCCCGAGTGGCCACATCCTGATTCCGTTCATATAGATGCAGTCCTGCGCCTGAACAGGAGACCGCAATGAACATACTCGTACCCGTAGCCGCCTCGGCGGCGGCGTTCATACTTGGGTTTGTTCTGCACAGGATACTGGTTGCCAGGGAAATAAGGGGTGCCGAGAGCGAGGCCGAGAGGATCGTCTCCGACGCCCGGCGCGAAGGGGAGACCATCAAGAGGGAAGCCCTCCTGGAGGGCAGGGACACGATCTCCCGGGAACGCGCCGACATGCTCGAGAAGTACCAGGAGAGAAGGCTGGAGCTGGACAGGAGCGAGAGCCAGCTGGCCCACGAGATCGAACGGCTCAAGATACTCAAGGAGAAGCTGGAGGACAGGAAGGTCACCCTGGACAAGAGGGAGACCGGGCTCTCGGATAACGAGATTTCGCTGAACGCCAAGCATAACAGGGTGAACAGGCTCATGGAGGAGCAGAACAGGCTCCTGGAGCAGATCGCAAGCCTCTCGAGGGAAGAGGCCAGGAACCTGATGCTCTCCAACCTTGAGGAGGAGCTGCACCACGAGGCCGGGAGGCTCACTCGGAAGATCATCGAGAATGCGGAGAACAGGGCCGAGGAGGATGCGGGCAGGATACTGGCCACGGCGGTGCAGAGGTGTTCGGCGGACCACGTGGTGGAGAACTGCGTTTCCGTCGTCAACCTTCCCAGCGACGACATGAAGGGAAGGATAATCGGCAGGGAGGGCCGCAACATAAGGGCCTTCGAAGCCGCCACCAACGTTGACGTGATCATTGACGACACTCCCGAGGCGGTGGTGCTGTCCTGTTTCGATCCCGTGAGGAGGGAGATAGCAAGGCAGTCTCTGGAGAAGCTCCTGGACGACGGCAGGATCCACCCGGGCAGAATAGAGTCGACCGTGGCCAAGGTCACTGCCGAGATGGAAAAGAGGATCAGGAAGCTGGGGAACCAGCTTGCATTGGACGCCAACGTATCGGGGCTCCATCAGCAGCTTGTAAGGCACCTCGGCAGGCTGAGGTACAGGACCAGCTACGGACAGAACATGTACCAGCATTCCCTTGAGACGGCGAATATCTGCGGTCTGCTGGCGGCTGAGATGAAACTGGACGCCGCCCTGGCCCGCAGGATCGGACTGCTGCACGATATCGGCAAAGCCACCGATCAGGACATCGAGGGCTCCCACGCCCTGGTGGGCATGGAACTGGCTCAGAGATACGACGAATCCCCGCTGGTCTGCAACGCGATAGGAGCACACCACGAGGAGATCGAGTGCGAGTCCCTCTACGGCATACTCGTTCAGGCAGCGGATACGGTAAGCTCCGCAAGGCCCGGAGCAAGACGGGAGACGCTGGAACTCTACGTGCGGAGACTGCACAAGCTGGAATCCATAGCGGACTCCTTCGACGGTGTGAGGAAATCATACGCCATACAGGCCGGCAGGGAACTGAGGATAGCCGTCAGGCCCGAGACAGTGGATGACGACGCGGCGGCCGAGCTGGCCAGGATCGTGGCCAGGAAGATCGAGAGTGACATGGAGTACCCGGGACAGATCAAGGTGACTGTCATTCGGGAGACAAGAGCGACAGAAACGGCTCACTGAAGTGGATATCCTCCTTTTCGGCGATGTTGTGGGCCGGCCCGGCAGGACGGCCCTTGTTTCCTACCTCAGGGACAGGGAGTACGATTTCGCGGTAGCCAACGGAGAGAACGCCGCGGGAGGCTTCGGCCTCACGAAGAAGACGGCCGTGGAGATGCTGGAGGGGGGGATCGACGTCATAACCTCGGGCAACCACATCTGGCAGCATAAAGAGGTCCTGGATTACATCGACCAGCAGGACTGTCCCGTACTCAGGCCGGCCAACTACCCTCCGGGCAATCCCGGAAGGGGTTTTCTCACGAGGACCGTCGATGGTGTCAGGATACTGGTCATCAACCTGCAGGGACGGCTCTTCATCCCCATGGCGCTCGACTGCCCGTTCAGGACTGTGGACGCAATCCTCAGGAACAACCCCGCAGATGTGGTGCTGGTGGACATGCACGCGGAAGCAACCAGCGAGAAGCATGTCATGGCCCATCATCTGGACGGCAGGGCAACCGTGGTGGCCGGGACACATACCCACGTTCTGACGGCGGACGCAAGGATCATGCCGGGAGGGACCGCCTTCATCACCGACCTGGGAATGTGCGGGTCCATGTCCGGAGTGATAGGTATGGCCACCGAGGAGGCAAGGGAGCGTTTCATTACCGGAAGGCACACCCGACTGAGAGTGGCCGAGGGGAATATGCGGGTTAACGGCATAAGGGTGAGGCTGGGGACGAACAACCGCGTGGAGGGGGTGGAGCTGATAAATGAAGGAGCATGACCCCGCCGGCCTGCATGGCTCGCTCCGGTCAGCAGCTCTGTGGGTTGAGGAAGGACTGAGGAACATAGCCCTCAGGAGGGATCCCCTCTCCAGGCTTTCGTCCCTGGCCGTGTACTCCCTGGAATCGGGGGGGAAGAGAGTCCGCCCCTTCCTTGTCAGGGCGGCCTGCTCCGCACTTGAGGGTCTTCCCGGGAAATGCCTGAACGCTGCCTGCGCCGTGGAGATGATCCACACCTATTCTCTGGTCCACGACGACCTGCCGGCGATGGACGACGACGATACCAGGCGCGGCAGGCCTGCGCTGCATGTGGAATCCGGCGAAGCCCAGGCTCTGCTTGCCGGAGACCTGCTCCTGGTAGAAGCCTTCGGCGAACTCATGGAGACCCCGCTGGGTCAGGCCAGGGTGGCGGAGATGGCCGCAAGACTGGCCAGGGCCGCCGGACCAGGTTACCTGGTGGGTGGGCAGTACATGGACATGTTCCACGAGGATGACGCCGGCGAGGAATGGATAGAGCGGATGATCCTCGGGAAGACCGCCGCGATGATCAGGGTCTCCCTTGAACTGGGAGCGCTGGCCGGCGGGGCCGATGAGGAGGTCCTTGCCCTTGTATCGTCCCTCGGTGACAGGCTGGGATTCCTTTTCCAGCTGACGGATGATATTCTGGACAGGTGCGGAAGCGCGGAGGAGATGGGCAAGGAGGTCTCCAAGGACAGTGACCGGGGAAAACGCAACCTTCTGTCCATTCTCGACATCGATTCCGCCGTGGACCTTGCCCGGAAGACGGCAGTATCCGTGGCGGAAGGGTTCCGCAGTCTTCAGGGCGACTGGGAGGAAGTGGCCGCCCTTTCGCTTTACCTGCCCGGCAGGAGGAGATGACGGTGTCCATACTTGACGGCATAACAGGGCCGGAGGATGTGGCGAAGCTCTCCATGGAGGAGAGGCTCGCCCTCGTCGACGAGGTAAGGAACAGGATCATCAGCGTGGTCAGCGCCACCGGAGGGCACCTGGCCTCGAGCCTGGGAGTGGTGGAGCTGACCGTGGCGCTGCTCTCCGTCTACTCCCCTCCAGTGGACAAGATCGTCTGGGATGTAGGACACCAGTGCTATCCCTGGAAACTGCTCACGGGAAGGGCGGACCGGTTCAGTACCATAAGGCAGTGCGGAGGGCTCTCGGGATTCCCGAGGCGGGACGAGAGCCCCTGTGACGCTTTCGGCGCCGGTCACAGCTCCACCTCGATCTCGGCCGCCCTGGGCTATGCCATAGCCCGGGACATCAGCGGGGATGAACACAGGGTCGTGGCGATAATCGGTGATGGCGCCATGGGAGGCGGAATGGCACTGGAAGGCCTGAACCATCTTGGCCACGTAGGTACCGACATGCTGATCATCCTGAATGACAACGAGATGTCCATATCGCCCAACGTCGGGGCGATCGCCAGCCATCTGACACGACTGATCACCGATCCCAGGTATAACAGGATAAAGAAGGATGTATGGAATGCCCTGGGCAGGATACCGTCCCTGGGTGACAGGGTACGGAACGCGGCCCACGTGGTGTCGGCCGGGCTGAAGAAGACACTGGTGATGCCGGAGACGATATTCGACGACTTCGGAGTAAGGTACGTGGGTCCCGTCCCGGGCAACGATCTGGCCGCCATAACCGGTGTGCTGCAGAGAGTCGCGGAGATCCCCGGACCCGTCCTGCTGCATGTTCTCACCAAGAAGGGGAAGGGATACGGCCCGGCCGAACTGGATGCCACGGGCTACCACGGCGTTGCCGGCAACGGTTCGGGAAAGCGCGGGAGCGAGACATTCACCCAAGCTTTCTCCCGCACCATGACCGGACTCGGCCGGGAGGACGGGAGGATCGTCGCCGTAACAGCCGCAATGCCTGATGGAACCGGCCTGGTGGAGTTTTCGAGGGAGTTTCCCGACAGGTTCTTCGATGTGGGGATAGCCGAGCAGCATGCGGTGACCCTTGCCTGCGGACTGGCCTTCGGAGGCATGCGTCCGGTGGCCGCCATCTACAGTACCTTCATGCAGAGGGCCCTGGACCAGCTCATACATGACGCGGCCCTTCAGCAGGCACCGATAGTTCTATCCATGGACCGGGGCGGACTGGTGGGGGAGGACGGCCCCACCCATCACGGCATCTTCGACATATCGGTCTTCCTTGCGATTCCGAACGTGAGGTTCGGAGCCCCCAGGAACTGCCGGCTTCTGGAAATGATGCTCAGACGATCAGTTCGGTTCGATACCGGACCCACCCTGCTCAGGTACCCCAGGGGGGAGGCGCCGGCCGTGGATTCGCCGGACCCTGTATCGATCGAACCCGGGCGCGGTCAGCTTCTCAGGGAGGGCGAGGAAGTGCTGATGATAGGTGTCGGTGTCATGTCCCTGTTCTGTCTGCAGGCCGCAGCGGTCCTGGAGGGCAGGGGAATACGCTCCGCGGTCTACGATCCCGTATGGTTGAAGCCCGCCCCGGAGGAGGAGATCGCATCGCTTGCCCGCGGCAGGAAGATGGTGGTCGTGGTGGAGGAGGGCAGCGCGACGGGTGGTTTCGGCTGCTTCGTGGATTCCATGCTCCCGATAGGCACCAGGGTACTCAAGATGGGCGTCCCGGACCTGTTCCAGCCTCACGCCTGCAGGGATGAGCTTCTCAGGATGATCGGTCTGGACCCCGATTCGATAGCTGACAGGATCGGTGAGGAAATTGGTACATGAACCCGTTACCGTGAGGAGGATGTGTCTCTACATAGACAGGTTCAATCCTCCCTACGAGGGACTAATTCGCAAGGTGATGGCCCGCTGTTCGGAAACGGGGATATCCCTCTCCGCGGCCGCATCCTGCATCGACCACCTGAAGGGTTTCGGCCTTTCCGAGAACGATTCCTGCGACATGGCCATGGTGCTGGGAGGGGACGGCACCATACTCAGGGGACTGGGGTTCTTCAAGAATCTGAACGTGCCGGTCCTCGGCATAAATGCAGGCCAGCTTGGCTTCCTGGCTTCGGCGGAGAAGACCGGGGTCGTTGAGGCCATCGAGAGGGTGGCACGGGGAGAGTACATCATAGAGACGACCCCTGTGCTCAGGGGAGAGATGCCCACCGATAAGGCCCTCACAGCTGTGAACGATTTCAGCGTGAACAGGTCCATGATAGGCGGGATACTCCATTTCGACCTCTTCGTGGGCGACGCCAGGGTCGCCAGTATAGCCGGGGACGGAGTCGTGGTGTCCACGCCTTTCGGTTCCACCGCCTACAGCCTCTCCTGCGGCGGTCCCATATTGGACCCGGGGCTCCCTGCAATGCTGGTGGTGGCCATCTGTCCCCATTCACTCTCCCTCAGGCCCCTTGTCGTTCCGGACGATCAGGTCATATCGATCAGGATCGGCCAGCTTCGCAGCACGGGACCAGTTGTCTCGGCGGACGGCGTTCCATCCGGGACACTGAAGACCGGCGAGATACTCAGGATAACGAAGGGCACCGGGTCCTGCATGACCGTCAGGTTTGCCGATGAGCCCGGATACTACAGCAGGCTGGGCCTGAAACTCGGCTGGGGAGTCAGGGGGTGAGGATGCTCCGGAACCTTACCCTGAGGAACCTTGCTACGATAAGCGATACCTCCGTGGAGTTCGGGAAGGGCCTCAACGTCCTCACGGGGGAGACCGGCGCGGGGAAATCCATAATCATCGACGGGCTCCTGCTGGCACTGGGAATGAGAGCCGAAAGGGCCATGGTGAGGCCCGGGGCCGATTCGGCCAGCGTGGAGGCTGTCTTCGCCTGCGGCGAAGACAGCGAGAGCATAGTCCGGCGCGAGGTAAGGTCCATAGGGAAGAGCCGCTTCTTCGTCAATGACCAGCTCTCGACTCTGGAAGAGGGCAGAGAGACCATATCAGGACTTGTGGACCTCCATTCACAGGATTCGACGCCGGCCCTCCTTGAAAGACGTACACAGATGAGGGCCCTGGACGAGTACGGCGGAAGCATTGAGCTTGCGGGCAGGCTCTCATCCGAATTCTTCGAATACAGCTCCGGTCTCAGGAGACTCGATGAACTCAGGACAAGGATGGCGGGGCTGGAGGAACGCAGGGACATCGCGGTTCACGAACTGGCGCTCATCGACAGGCTGAACCCTTCGCAGGAGGATTACCATGCGCTGATGGACGAGAGGAGGAGCCTGCGGGCCGTCCGGGACGGTTCGGAACTCATCGACGGCATTGGCCGGGTGATTTCCGGCGACGACGGCATGCTGGACGTCATATCCTCCTACCGTGGCTCCCTGAAGGGATCGGGCATGGAATCGGAGACTCTCCAGGAGCTGCTGGAACAGGCCGAGATCGCCCTTAGCGAAGCGGACGCGGAGTGCGGACGAATACTGTCCCGCATAGAGGGTGCGCCGTGGAGGATGGAGGAGATAGACCGGCGGCTGGACGCCTATTCTGACCTGCTCGGCAGGTGCGGAGGATCCCTGGACAGCCTTCTTCTGCTCAGGGACCGTCTCACCGCGGAGCTGGAAGAGTACGAGGGGCTGGAGGAGGAACTCAGGGAGCTGGAGAGGGGCCTTCCGATCAGGGGGGCCGGACTCCTTGCCATGGGCCGGGAACTGCAGGATGTCAGGAACGAAGCCGCCGGGAACCTGCAGGGGTCCGTGGAGAACGAGCTCAGGCTGCTGGGAATGCCGCATGCTGTGTTCCGTGTGGCGATGAACGATCCCGGAGAAGCCCGGTGCAGGACCGTGGACGACGTAAGAATAAGCTCCGACGGTATGGCAATTCCCGAGTTCAGGTTCAGCGCCAACCCCGGAATGGAACCCGGTCCCCTGTCCTCCGTGGCCAGCGGCGGGGAGATGTCGAGGGTCAGTCTGGTGCTCAAGCTCGCCCTCTCCAGGGTGACCCAGGCTCCCACGATGGTCTTCGACGAGATCGACAGCGGTGTCGGGGGCGAGACTGCCAACCTCCTGGCCGACTCCCTTGCAAGGGTGTCCGCGGACAGGCAGGTGATCGTTATAACCCATCTGCCGCAGATAGCCTCCAGGGCCCACCATCATCTGGCAGTCTCGAAGGATCTCAGGGACGGCATGCCTGTGACCGTGGTCCGGACCCTGAAAAGCCGGGAGGACAGGGTGGAAGAGGTATCCAGGCTCCTTGGCGGCGGTCGCGGCGCCAGGGAGCACGCTGAGAACATGATACCCGCCGGTGGAGGGGACAGCGAGACTTGAGGGGCCCCGTCCTCAACCTTCCCAACCTGATCAGCATCCTGCGGATCCCGCTGGGTCTCCTGGCCTGCCTGTTCGTCTGGCAGCGGATGCTGGTCCCCTCGCTTGCGTTCATCTTCCTGGCAGTGGTTTCCGACTATGCCGACGGTCTGATCGCCAGGAGGACCGGATCGGTCAGCGACTGGGGCAGGATACTTGATCCCCTTGCGGACAAGGTAGCCCTCGGGGCATTCATCATCACCCTTGCGCTTGTGAATGCTGTACCCCTCTGGTTCGTCATCCTCTTTCTCACGAGGGACGCCCTGATCGCCGTCGGAGGGATCTACCTCACAAGACGCCTCGGCTCCCCTCCCAGTTCCAATCTGTGGGGGAAGTATTCATCCTTCTCGATGTCGGTATACCTTACCGTGGCCGCCCTCTCCCACCTTCTCGAGCGCAGGATATGGCCCGAGGAACTCCTGGTCGCCGGGCTGGATCCCCTGGGAGCGATAGCGCTGGGATTTGTCCTGTTGAGCCTTTTTGTCTATTTTTCTGAATCCGTGAAGAAACTCCGGGATCCCCTTTCCGGTAACGTATCCAGCTGACGGGAGCCAGATCACTTGTACCTCAAGAGACTCGAGATAGTCGGTTTCAAATCCTTCGCCGACGCCTTCGAGCTGGAGTTCCAGAAGGGCATAACCTGCATAGTGGGACCCAACGGATGCGGCAAGAGCAACATCGCCGACTCCATCAGGTGGGTCCTGGGTTCCCAGAGCCCCAGCGAGCTCAGGGCGGACCGCATGGAGGACGTGATCTTCTCCGGAACAGTGGACAGGAAGCCTCAGGGCATGGCCGAGGTCGTGCTGACATTCGACAATAACGACAGGGAACTCGCTCTTGACTTCGACGAGGTAACTGTCACCCGCAGGCTGTTCAGGTCCGGGGAGAGCGAATACCTTCTCAACGGCAACAAGTGCAGGCTCATGGACGTGACTGATCTCATCGTGGACAGGGGCCTGGGCAGCAACGGCTACTGGATACTCGAGAAGAACATGACCCAGACCATCATCGAGAGCGGTCCCGCGGACCGGCGCTTCCTTTTCGACGAGGCCGCCGGAATAGTGAAATACAAGATGCAGCGCCACAGGGCGGAGCTGAAGCTCAACGCGGTGGCGGACGACCTGGAGCGGCTGGACGACATCATCGGCGAGGTGGAGCGCAACGTGTCCCAGCTCAGGAAGCAGGTGGCGGCCTACAGGAGATGGGAAAAGGCCGAGAAGCGCATTCGGGAGATCAGGGGACTCCTGGACCACAGGGTCCTGGAGGAATCCAGGGATAAGCTCAGGAACCTGGAGGAGAGGCTGAAGCACTGCGAGGCCAGGGAACAGAAGGCGTCGGCCGCTGTAGTGGCGGCCTCCGGCAGGCAGGCCGAAGCCCGGACAGAACTTGAGAAGGCCCAGCTGCGGCTGGACGAGGAACACGCCAGGGTATCTCAGCTGGACGGCGAGCTGGGTCGCGCGGGACAGGAACTGGCCGTGGCCGAGGAGAGGTCCAGGAACAACTTCTCCCGCATGGAAGCCGCTCAAAGGGAATCGGCGGAGGAATCAGGAAGGGCTGAGAGGCTGAAGGCGGATGCCGAGGAACTTGCCTTAAGGCAGTCCAGCCTGAGGACGAGGCTCGATGAAGCCCGCAGGGCCCTGGATAAGGCATCGGCCGATTCGGAGGAGGCGGAGAAGAGGTACGCGGATACAGCCTCCCGTCTGGACTTGGCCAGAAAGGTATACGAGAAGGCCCAGGCGGAACACCAGGTCATTCAAAAGGAGTATACAGACGGTCTCAGGGAACGGGAGAGGGCCGAGCAGGAGATCAGGCACCTTGTCTCCAGGAAGGCCGAGCTGGAGGAACAGGTCTCCCGGCTGGAGGATGTGATCCGGGCAGACCGTGAGGGTATCGATTCCGTCAGGGAACGCAGGTCCACACTGGAAGGCGAGGCCGAAGGCTCGGCCGGGGCACTGGGGGGAATCGACGCCATGCTTCGGGATGTCCAGGCCAGAATACGGGAGTTGGAGATGGAGGCCGGCGTCCTTGGATCCAGGATGGAGTCCCTGCGGGAGGCCGCAGTCCACCAGACCGGAGACCACCTGGGAACGAGACTGAGGGT
Source organism: Candidatus Aegiribacteria sp. MLS_C (assembly GCA_002030045.1). GTDB lineage: Bacteria > Fermentibacterota > Fermentibacteria > Fermentibacterales > JCC-6 > Aegiribacteria. Next base: position 51,525 of record LQBI01000030.1, read on the forward strand.
CGAGGAGGGCCTCGGAGTGGCGGTGGGCGCATGGCTGGATTCTTTCCAGGACGCCGGATACTGCGGCAGTGTCGGGGAACTCCCCTGTGATGGGACTGGCGAAAGGTACTTCCTGCCGGTCAGGACCGCGGAGAGGCCCGGGATGCCGGAAGGTGCGAGATGGCTGCCGGACCTCCTGCTGGAGGGATCGGACCCTTACCTGGCGGGACTGCTATCCCGGGCGGTGCTGGCGCCGGACAGGGAGACCGCACTTGACTGGTTCATAGGGGGGATCGACCTCGACGTAGTGACCGCCGGCGGGGACCTCTTCCGGAGCGATGGACTGGTTCGTCTGGGCGTTCCCGCATCCGGAGGAGGCGCCATCGAAAGGAGGGCCCTGGCGGAGGCGGCGGAAAAGCGGGCTGCCGGTGTGGCTTCGGAGATCGCGGTACTCGAGGAATCCCGGAACAGTCTCAGCAGCGAACGCGCCATGGCCTCCTCCCGGCTGGAGGAGATCCGCAGGCAGATCTCGGGGCTGGACATGGAGGAAGCTTCCCTGGGAGCCGCGATGGCGGCAAGGGAGGAACGGCTCGGCGCCGTGCGCCGGGAGATGGAATCCCTTGAGGAAAAGCTGCCCGCACTCCGAGTAATGGTCTCGCAGCAGGACGATGAGGGGACTGCCGGCCGAATGGAGCAGGCTCGAAGGGCGGCCGAGGAATCCGCTTCCGGAATGAGGCTCCTGGAGGAGCGCAGGGATGCACTGGGATCGAAACTCAACGGCCTTCTGCGGAGCGAGAACAGCGCCAGGCTGGAATTCACCTCCGTAGAGACATCTCTTAAGCAGTCGGAGGAGGAACGGGTCCGTCTCCAGGAAGCCGCCGAGGAGGCTCTTCGAAGGAAGGAGCAGGTGAAGAGCGACCTGAAGGACCTTTGCGAGGAGAGGGCCGGGCTGGAGGAACTCATCGAGGATCTGAGGGCTGGACTGGCCGGCCTGTCCCGTCTTCGCGAGGAGGCCGAGGGGAGCAGGACGGAAGCGAGCCGCGCAAGGGCCGAATGGCTGGAGAAGTCGAGAGAGGTCGACGAGGACCTGATGAAACAGAGGGAAGAGCTGTCGGCCGCCAGGGAGGAGAGGGCTGCCGTCTCAGGGGAGCTTCAGATGGTCTCCGAGAGGTGCAGCGAACTTGGTTCAAGGGAACTCGTCCTGCCCGAGGACGACAGCGGTTACTGGGACTATTCCCGGGAAAGGCTGATGAGCGAACTGGAGAAGCAGACCGGGTTCAGGGAGAACCTGGGACCGGTGAACATGCTGGCGGTCACGGAGTACGAGGAGGGAGCGAAGCGTATCGACTTCCTCACGGGGCAGAGGAAGGACCTGGACGAAGCCAGGGCATCCCTTCTGGGAGCTATCTCCGACATAAACAGGACAGCCGCCAGGAAGTTCGACCAGACGTTCGTCCAGGTCAGGAAGCATTTCAGGGAGATGTTCACCAGCCTTTTCGGAGGAGGCGAGGCGGAGATAATGGCACTGGATTCGGAGGATCCCCTGGAGGGCGGGGTGCAGATAGTTGCCAAGCCTCCCGGGAAGAAGATGGAGAACATAGCCTCGCTTTCGGACGGGGAAAGGGCGATGACCGCCGCAGCCCTGCTGTTTGCACTCTACCTGGTGAAACCGTCCCCGTTCTGCGTCCTGGACGAGCTTGACGCACCACTCGACGACACGAACGTGGATAACTACGTGAACCTGCTGAAGAGCTTCGTCCATCGTACCCAGTTCGTAGTGATAACCCACAACAAGAGGACCATGGAGGCGGCCGACCGTCTCTTCGGCATCACGATGGCCGAAAGGGGTGTTTCGGTGATGACCTCCGTCAACCTGGAGAAGGCCCGCATCCTGGCGGAAGGCGAGGAGTAGGACTGGACCTCAGGCGAAGACTCAAGAAGAGCAGTGACGCCATTGCCGGCAGGCTGGCCGGCATCTTCGGCGGGAGTGTTATCGGGCAGGAGCAGCTGGAGGAGGCGGAGGAGATACTTCTGGGAAGCGACCTGGGATGGGAGCTGACCGAAAAGGTTCTGGACGAGCTTCCATCAAGGGTCAGGCGGTCCAGGTTCTCCTGGAAGGAGGCCCTGGCGGGAATACTCGAGGAGAGCGTATCCGTGCCGATGGCCGTGGGCATCGAGGCGAACCCTCTGGTGACGGTCGTCATAGGCGTGAACGGTGCCGGGAAGACCACCACCGTAGCCAGGCTTGCCTCCAGGTCCAGGAAAGAGGGAAGAAGGGTCCTCCTTGCATGTGCGGACACCTTCAGGGCTGCGGCGGCGGAACAGCTGCAGATATGGGGGGAGAGGCTGGACATGCCGGTGCTGACCCAGCTGCCCGGTTCCGATGCAGGGGCGGTGGTCTTCGATGCTGTCAAAAAGGGTCTCGGAAGAGGTTTTCAGGAAGTCCTCATCGACACCGCCGGAAGACTGCCCAACAGGAAGGGTCTCCTGGACGAGCTGAGGAAGATCCACACGGTTGCCGGGAAGGCAATGGAGGGCGCACCCCACAGGGTACTCCTGGTGCTTGACGGGACCGTCGGTCAGAACGCGTTCTCACAGGCGGAGCAATTCATGCAGGCGATGCCCGTGACCGGTCTGGTCATAACCAAGCTCGACGGGACGGCAAGAGGCGGTTCCGTGCTGGCCATGGCCAGCCGGCTCGGTATCCCCGTGGAGTATATCGGAGTGGGAGAGGACCTTGAAGATCTGGTGGAATTCGATCTGACCGATTTCCTGCACGCGCTCCTGGACATGGATGCCTCATGCCGGTGATGCTGCGGCTGCAGGGACTCTCCAAGAGCTACGGCGACAAGCTGGCGGTTGACGGACTGGACCTGGAAGTGCACTCCGGTGAGATCTTCGGACTGCTGGGACCCAACGGCGCTGGAAAGACCACAACCCTTAAGATGATCTCCGGCCTGGTCATTCCGGATTCAGGCAGCATTCAGGTAGACTCCGTCGATGCGCTGAAGGATCCGGAGAGGGCGCGGGCCATGACCGCATACGTCCCCGACGAGCCCAGCCTTTACTCCAGGCTTTCAGGGAGGGAGTTCCTCAGGTTCGTCGGCCGAATGAGGGACGTCCCGCCGGATCTACTGGAGGAGAGAATTGAATTCCACGAGAGGCTCTTCAGCATGGAAGGCTGGCTTGACAGCAGGGCCGAGGGCTATTCGCACGGCATGACCCAGAGGGTGGTGCTCTCCGCCGCGTTCCTGTCAAGGCCCTCCCTCTACGTCATAGACGAGCCACATGTCGGGCTGGACCCTGCCACCGCAGAGACCTTCAACAGGATGGCCGAGGCGGCTGCAGACTCCGGAGCCGCCGTCATACTGTCCACGCATACGCTGCCTGTAGCCCACAGGTCCTGTCACAGGATGGGCATAATACACGAGGGCAGACTGGTACGAATCCTCAGCAGCAGCGAGATACCGCGGGACGATCTCCAGGAGATATTCTTCTCCATTACCGGCACCGGCCCCGCCGACGTCCGCTCCTTTTTCGATGAGTTCGATGAGGGACGGACCTAATTTCATCAAGTTATTCATTGTAGGTAATGAGGGACGGACCTAATTTCATCAAGTTATTCATTGCAAGTTCATAGATATTTAGATGATAACTTGATGATATTAGGTCCGTCCCTAAATGATAACTTGATGAAATTAGGTCCGTCCCTAAATGAGCCAGGTCACCTTGGAGTAGAGGATGAATTCTGGATCGCCGTATTCGCCTGTAGTCTCGTCGGGATCAGCGCTCTCCCCGACCATCAGGTAGTACATGCTGCCGGGCGTGAAACGCCAGCTCAACAGGACGTTCATCCAGTGACTGTACTCCCTCGACCGGTCTTCGGAATTCCATTCGTCACTGAAGCGTGACAGCTGGGAGGTCAGGCGCAGTCCCAGATCATTGCTGAACATGAAATTGCCGCCGATCTCCACGGAACGCCAGTCCGTATTCCTCGTTCCCCACTGGTTCCCGGACCAGTCGTACTTCCTGGCGTTGTCGGTGGTGCTCCAGTCCAGGTCGGCGTCGATGGAGAAACAGGGAAACGGCCTGTAGCGGACCCAAGAGCCCAGGTACCTGTTCCATCCGTCGCAGTAGTTGTTCAGGCCGCCCCAGAGGTCCCCGTGAAGAGGTTTCCTGTAATCCGAGGAGCAGCTGAACCCGTAGTTCATGCCTCCATTGTATGCGGTACCCTGCGGACCCTCGTACCTGTCGGTCCAGTCCCCGTCCCATCCGATGTCCAGGGCTATGTGATACCTGTTCCTGAAGACCGTTCCGGAGTTGAGGCTGATACCCCGGGAGGTTACAGGCCCTCCCGGGACCCTGTCGTACCATGCGGTAATGCCGGCCCAGTAATGCTGGAAGACACTGCTGCCGGTCGCCGGCTGGTGAAGCTCGACGTCAGCCCATGTCTCCAGGTCTCCGGTCGAACTGGTGTATCCAATCAGGTTCGCATCGAAATTCTCCTGTGTCCTGTGAAATCCGCAGCTGATGTCCAGACGACCGTCGTAGTAACTGTACCAGCCCCTGTAGGACAGGTTATCCTTCCATCTGATGTCAGTGCTGTTCCAGGTCCCTCCCATGGAGGCGTTCAGGGTATGGTCGTCAAGAAGGGTTATCTGTCCGTCCAGTGCCGCGGCCCTTCCGTAGGAGCACTCCTCGCCTCCCTGCGAGGGGATGTCGGTGCTCGTACCGCTCAGCCCGAGATATGTACCTTCACCGAATTCCCTTATGACCCTCCCGGCCGAGTAGCTGGTCGTTCCCGCCAGGGTTTCGTCCCCGTCCCTTATCCTGCCTGTTACAGCTTCGAGGAAGCCTATTCGGAACCCTCCGGCAGTGCCGGTCAGCTTGGCGCCTCCAAGTATGGGTATCAGGTCCCCGTTCTGTGCTACCGAACCTATGCGCCTGGAGTAGAAGAGGTTGAAGGGCATCGCGAACATGTCGGATCCCTCCAGGAAGAAGGGGCGTTTCTCGGAGAGGTAGGTCTCCCAGTGGGACAGATTCACCTGGTCAGGGTCCGCCTCGACCTGGCCGAAATCCGGATTCACCGTAAGGTCCAGTATCAGCTGTGATGACAGTCCCACCCTGGTATCCATACCTGCGCTCACCCATGTATCCAGGGACTCGTCAGTCCCAGAGTCGTAGTTCATCCTTCCGACACCGTAGGGACGCAGCTGCAGGCTCCGGCTGGCCGGAAGCTCCTCGAGACCCCGGAGTTCTCCGAAATCCTCGATCCTTACATCGCCATCGTCCTGCATCCTGAAAAGGAAACCGCTCTCGCTGGTCCTGGTGGTGTTCCTCTGGAAATTGACACCCCATTCCTGTTCATCAGTGCCCGAGTAGCGAAGGTCCGAGAAGGGGATGGCCAGTTCCGCGCTCCAGCCCGAATCGGAGACGGAAGTGGCGCTCCGCCATACCCCGTCCCAGTTCTGGTCCCATCCTCCGACCTCGCTGAGCCTTCCATCCTGCTGTACGTTGTCCACGCTGACGTAGAAGAAGTAGGCGTTGTTGTCGTCGTTGTACGTGTCCAGCCATACGCCTATCCACTCGCTGGCGAAATCATGGTCCCTCGGGGCCACCATCCTGACGAAAGCCTCCGGAAGGCTGTCCTTCATGATGAAGGAGAAGTACAGACACCGGTCGTCGAAAAGAACGCGGATCACGGTCTCCTCTGACATCGGTTCCCCGCAGTCGGGCCTGTGCTGGACGAAATTCGCCCGCAGCGGCTCGGCGGTCTCCCAGACCGGTTCATCGGCGATCCCGTCTATCCTTGGAGCCTCTTCCGTCCTTAATGCAGTGACGGCTTCGGTTGCGCTGCATACGGAAAGGATCAGGAGGACCGCAGACAGTTCCGGCAAGATAATACCTTCCGATTGATTCTCAGGGGTGCTGACCGGAGAATATAACCCTGCGGTGCAGGTCCACCGCCAGAAACGCCGACCGCATCTATCTCACGGGAAGGTCGCGCGCTATCAGGCCGCTGGATATCCTGGCGGATTCATAGATGGTGGGCAGTCCGGATCCCGGATGTGTGCCGCCCCCCACTATGTAGCACCTGCGTACCTCCTCGAACCTGTTGTGGGGACGGAAGTAGAGCATCTGCATGATGTTGTGTCCGAGATTGAAGGTTGCTCCATACATGATGCGGTAGCTGTCCCTCCAGTCGAAGGGGGTTACCACCTTCTCGAACAGAATGCGTTCTTCCAGGTCCTTCATCGACGTCCGCTCGGCGATCCTCTCCAGCACCCTCCCCCTGAACTCGGACACAAGTCCCGTTGTCCAGTCGATCGGAGCCCTGGTATTGGGCACCGGAACAAGGACATAGAGGGCGGTCTTCCCTTCGGGCGCCAGTGTGCCATCGGTCAGGGTGGCGTTCCTGACGTAGACCGAGATATCATTCGATAGCACCTTCTCGCCCATGATCTCGTTTATGTTCTTCTTGTAGTCGTTTGCCAGGATTATCTGATGGTGAGGTTCCTCCCAGGTGCCTTCCAGTCCGAGGTAGAGCATGAAGGTGGAACAGGAGTAGTTGCTCCTCTGGAGCCTGGATGCGTTCCATTTCCTTACGGTTCCGGGTTCGAAGAGATTTGTGGCGGCGTATCCGAAGTCCGCGTTGACCACCACCGCGTCGAACTCCTCCCTGGTCCCGTCCTCCAGCTCTATTCCCCTGGCCGTTCCGCCCGCGTCGGTCATCACCTTCCTGACCGGAGTTGAGTAGAGCATCTTTCCGCCCTCCTCCTCGATCACCCGGGCCATAGCGTCGGAGATCCTCGACAGACCTCCCTCCACATGGTCTATTCCGAATCGGTGCTCTATATAGGGGATCATGGCATACAGGCCGGGACAGTTCCAGGGCGACATGCCAAGGTATTTGGCCTGGAAAGTGAAGGATATCCGCAGGTTCTCGTCGCTGAAGTAATCACCGAGCACCCTGAAGAGAGATTTTCCGGCTGAGAGATGCGGTGCGGCCCTGAGCAGCTGCGGGGATCCCATTGAGAATATGGTCCCGTAGGGTTTCTGAAGGCAGGGGTACATATACCTGTATCGCCTGCTCTCCCTCTTCAGGAACCTGTCGAAGCCAGCCTCCTCCCCGGGAAAGGTGTCGGCTATCCTCTGCCTGGTCACATCATTGTCCCTGGAAGGTTCGAAGTTCACATCCCTGAAGTTCAGCCTGTACATAGGATCCAGCGGCACTACCCGGCAGTAGTCATCCAGATCTCTTCCGACGGCCTGGAACATCTCCCTCAGGATGAAGGTCATCATCAGAAAAGTTGGACCTGTATCGAAAGTGAAGCCCTCTCCCGTTACGGACGCGCTCCTGCCACCCGGCCTGTCCTCCTTCTCGAACACCCTTACCGAGTAGCCTCTGTGCGCCAGCAGCATTGCGGCTGTGAGTCCGCCCGGACCCGCACCGATCACGGCTATCTTCCTGGACATGTGAACCTCCCGATGGAACCTGGTTCAGAAGAACCTCGATAGCATCCTCACGAGCCCGCGCCCTATCCTGTAGGGCGGGTAGAGCATCGGCATCTCGAACCTTGCGCTTTTCCTGAGAACCACCTGTTCCCAGGAGAAGTGCCTGAATCCCTCCAGACCCCTGTACCTGCCGAAGCCGCTCTCCCCGACCCCTCCGAAACCTATCGAGGACGAGACTATGCGGTGCAGGGTCCCGTTGACCGTTATCGAAGACGCGCGGATGTTTTCCTTGAGGAGTGATCCAATTCGTCTTCCGTTCCCGGAAAAACCGTATACGGCGAGCGGAGATCCTTCAGATGAGCCCTCGATGGCTTCCTCGACGGAATCGCAGGGGATCACCGGCAGGATAGGTCCGAATATCTCCTCGCGAAGGAGCCGGGAATCGCTCCCGACACCTGTCAGGACAGTAGGAGCCATGTACAGGTCCTCCCTGTAGCCGATGCCGCCGATAACCGGGGCTCCCTCCCCGAGCATTGAAGAAAGTCTGTCCCATGCCGGCCTGTCGATGATCCTGCCGTAGTATTCCGAGCGGGAGGGATCGTCGCCGTAGAAATCCTTCACAGCCTCAGCCATGCTGGAGAGGAACTCCACCTCGACTTCCCTGGCCACGTACACATGGTTAGGGGCCAGGCAGGTCTGTCCCGCTCCGAAGAACTTCCCCCATGCTATCCGCCTGGCTGCATTCCTCAGATTGGCGCCGGAATCGACAAAGCAGGGGTTCACTCCGCCAAGTTCCAGCACTACCGGGACCGGTCTCGAGGCCGCGTCGGCCATCACCTTCCTCCCTGTGGGTATCGAACCGGTGAAGCAGACTATGTCGGCGGCGTTCCGAATGAGCCATTCTCCCTCCTCGCCTCCGCCTCGAACCACCGCCGCCAGTTCTGGCCGGAAGTACGAGGGCAGGATATCCTGAAGGAAATCCGCTGTGGAAGGTGCCCTCTCGGAGGGTTTCAGGATGACGGTGTTACCCGCAGCCAGTGCGCTCACCATCGGACAGAGAAGGAGTCCCGCAGGGTAGTTCCATGGTCCGATTATCACGGCCCTGCCGTAAGGTCGCCTGCAACCCCTCACGTTTCCGGGGATCATTGCCGGAGAGAGTCTGTGGCGTTCGGGGCGGTTCCAGGAGGAGATGTGCCTGAGTGCGTACCTTGCGTCAGCCAGGACCAGGCCAGGTTCCGCGCTCCAGGATTCGAGCCAGCATCTTCCCAGATCCCGGGATATCGCAGCCGCAAGCCCGTCTCCCTCGTTCTCCATCATGGATATCAGCGCTCGCAGGGCTTCCTTCCTGCTCGAGATGCTTTCGGTCGCACCCCTTGCGAAGTATTCCCACTGTTTTCCGGAAAGTTCCTCCAGACCGGCGCTCCCTGTCATTCCAGACGGACCTCCATAGTCAGCGTATCCTGAGACATTGAGAATACTGCATCGGAGTAGTCCGGAGGACCCGTGCTGCCCCTGGCTCCGTTGGAGAACCCGTAGATCTCTGAGGGAATTCCGAAGAGTCCCCTGTCGAAGACGCTGTCGGAATCGCGGTCATGGAACGCGGCGAAGGAGTAATCCCCCGGTTCCAGGTTCCTGACGGCGATTATCACCGTGTCTCCCGTTACAGGTGCGGATACCCTCCTGACGGCGAACTCTATTCCCTCCGGCCAGTGCTCCGCTGAATCGAAGACCGCTATTCTGGCAATGCCCTCCAGTTCCTCGAAACCGGTCAGGCTCACCAGAAGCAGGGAGCCACCGGTTTCATCCACTGCCGAGGCATTCCGAAGGATCAACGTTACAGTGAGGAACAGTACCGGCCCGGTCATTCGGAACCTCCCGCCAGCTGGATGTGTTTCGACAGTTATTAGTATAATGCTATTGTCGCAAGAGGGGGCGTACCGCATTCCGTGTACTTGAAGTACAAAGTATGTATTTTAGATGAAATGCTGTTCCAAGTACACGAAACGCGGTACTTACCTTAGGAGCTTCCCCGAAGAAGGGAGACAGCAATGGGTTTTCTCACCGAAGTGAGATGGTCGCCGTACGTGGTAGGAGCCGGGATCGGAGTTCTAAGCTGGCTGACCTTTCTCCTCTCTGACAAGGCCATCGGCTGTTCAACGGCTTTCTCCAGGACCAGCGGAATGCTGGGCAGGCTGTTCAGGGGCAGGGACAGGATAGAATCCAACCCCTACTACAGGCAATTCCCTCCTGTGATCGACTGGGAGTGGATGCTCGTCCTCGGCATCTTCATCGGCGCCCTGCTATCGGCACTGCTGTCCGGAGACCTGGATCCCCGGTGGGTGCCTCCCGCCTGGGAGGCGCGGTTCGGAGGAGCGGTACTGCCCAGGCTGGCGGTCTCCTTCGGGGGAGGGATACTCGTGGGCCTGGGAGCCAGATGGGCCGGAGGCTGCACCAGCGGGCACGGCATAAGCGGAACGCTGCAGCTTACCCTGAGCAGCTGGATCATGGCCGTCTTCATTTTCCTGGGAGGCATCGCCGCTGCCATGCTTATTCACGGCGCTCCTCAGAGCGGAGGTATGTGAGATGCTTACAGGACTGCATCGGAGAAGAGGCCTGCAGCTCTTCCTGGGGCTTCTTACGGGTATAGTGTTCGGCTTCCTGCTTCAGAAGGGGGGAGTGACAAGGTACGAGGTGATAGTAGGCCAGCTCCTACTCGTGGACTTCACAGTGGTGAAGGTGATGCTCTCAGCCGTCGTGGTGGGAATGCTGGGGGTCCACATCATGAAGAGCCTGGGACTGGTCGAACTGCATCCAAAGCCCGATTCCATCGGTTCGGTAGTAGTAGGCGGTCTGCTCTTCGGAGCAGGTTTCGCGGCAATGGGCTACTGCCCCGGCACTCTTGTGGGCGCAGTCGGGAACGGCTACCTGGACGCTGCCGCAGGCGGTGCCGGTGTGCTGCTGGGAGCCGGCATATTCGCCGCGCTCTATGGAAGACTTCAGAAAAGGGTGCTCAGAATAGCACAGCCCAGGAGCCTCACAATACCTGAACTGCTCAACGTGAACCGATGGGTCGTGGCGATACCGGCCATGGTCTTCATCCTTCTTCTGCTGTGGTGGATCGACGGACTGGGCAGATGAGGGGCGGGACACGAATGGCTCGAATACTGGCCTTCGCAGGGAGCACGAGGGAGGACAGCTTCAACAGGAAGCTCATAAGGACAGCCGTCTCCGGTGCGGAGGAGGCCGGGGCCCGAGTAACGCTGGTGGAGCTGTCGGATTATTCCATGCCCATCATGAACGAAGACCTTGAAGAGAGGGAGGGCATACCGGAGAGAGCCCTGGCCTTCAAGCGTCTCATGATGGAGAACGACGGTCTTCTGATATCGTCACCCGAGTACAACAGCTCCGTAACACCGCTGCTCAAGAACACACTTGACTGGGCCTCCAGGAGCGAGACGGATGATGAGAGGCCGCTGTCGGCATTCCGGGGGAAGACAGCCGTACTCATGTCCGCTTCTCCCGGAAGCCTGGGCGGCCTGAGGGGCCTGGTGGTCCTCAGGATGATGCTGGGCAACCTGGGCGTCACGGTACTTCCCGATACCAGGAGCATCTCCTCGGCGGACAGGGCCTTCGACGGGAACGGCGACCTGGTCTCCAGCAGGGACCGGAAGGCGGTGAAGAGGCTCGGCAGGGTACTTGCGAAAACGCTGGAAAGATCGGTAGGGTGCGATGAGGAAGAAGACTGATCATGGTGTTCCAGCTCCCGGGGACAGTGCTCCCTCCTTCAGCCTGCCCGACCACGAGGGCAGGACGGTGAGCCTGGAGGATATGCCTGGCAGATGGCTGGTCGTGTACTTCTACCCCAGGGACAACACCTCGGGCTGCACAAAGGAAGCACAGGACTTCACCGAACTGCTTCCCGAGTTCCGCAGGAACGGGGCGGAGGTTATCGGTATAAGTCCCGACGCGGTGGAGTCCCACAGGAAGTTCAGGGAGAAACACGGTCTGGAACATCTCCTTCTCAGCGACACGGGAAGGAGGACCATCAGGGACTACGGCGCATGGGGAGCGAAGAACATGTACGGCAGGCAGACCGAGGGCGTTGTGAGGTCAACGTTCCTGATAGACCCCGAGGGGACGATAGTACAGGTATGGAGAAATGTCAGAGTCCGCAGCAGGTCCGCCGGTTTGGAGACCAAACACGCTGCAGCAGTTCTACAACAACTGATTGAATCACGATGTTGAAAATGCCTGTTCAGATCCTGAAAGTGACCCCTCCGGTAATGAAGCTCACAAGTGTGAAGTTGTACACGGACTCCACGTCCGCACCGCCCTCCACGATCCGGTAACCGGCCCTGAGGTCCATCCTGTCCGTTACGCCGTAGAGAAGCCCGAGGAAGACGTCCTCAGCCCTTCCCTGTGGTCCCACCAGAGCATCGCCCTCCAGAAGAACCGACATCCTGCAGGTGGGTCTCCAGCGCAGGTCGAAACTGAGCAACGGTACGAATCCCGTGTTGGTGGTGTTGGCAGAGAGGCTTCCCGAGTCCAGTCTTATCTCGGCATCCCGTATCTTGGCGGTGAACCCGCCGGAGAACGAGAGCAAAGGAGAGTCCGCCAGCAGGTACCTCCATGTGAGGCGGTAGGAGTCGAACCTGTAGAGACCGTCGACCTCGCTTCCTCTAGGGAAGGTCTCGCCTCCGAAGTCGATGTCCTGCTCGAGTATTCCGGAACCCTCGAGCCGCAGGGGGGCCGCGAAAGCGTAGAATGTGTGCCTGCCGGTCTCCAGGCCGGCCCTGAGACGGTATGCGAACTCCGGGTCCACATCCAGTGCGCCGGTGAGCGAGAATCTGGTGCCCGTACCGTCGTTGGGGACCTGCACGTCGTTGTAGCCGGGAAATGCAATTCCGGCCTCCACATCGGCGAACCAGCCGCCGAAGGCCGCTCCGCGGAGCATGATGACCGCCAGGAAGAGAACCATCGCAGAAGAATGAAGCATTGCCTTACCTCCGGGTATGTCCGTACCTGGTCGTACGAGGGAACATATCCCATGAGCCACTGAAGGCAAGTGTCGCAGTATCATCGGTACCCGCGGCATACATGTTATATTCCGGGTGATCCTCACCGGGATGGTCGGGCCATCCGCAGAAGGGAAGGTCGGAGATACGGGAACCCTGTCACCGTAAGAGCTTCCTGAAGGACAGCGCCTTTGCCGGCGGTTCCTGTACGGCAACAGAGGTGAGGAATTCGGTCCCGGACGATGATCCGGCGGATCGTTCACTTGTGGTGTATCTGCTGGACGTACCCGACCGGTATTAGACCGATAACGAATGGAGGGTGCTTTGGGAAGATCGTGCCTTGTCCTCTTGACTGCCGCCGCTTTCCTCTCATCCGGTGGAATCGAGTACCCCGAAGCGGTCCGGGGCGGCGTGGTGGACGACTACTTCGGCATACAGGTCCCGGATCCCTACAGATGGCTGGAGGACGTGGACTCTCCGGAGACGCGGGCCTGGATCGAGGCCCAGAACCGCATATGGCAGGATTACCTGGAGACCGTACCCGTGAGGGGTGCGATAAGGGAAAGGCTGCAGGAGCTGTACGACTACCAGCGTTATTCCGCGCCCTTCAGGAGGGGCGGGAGGTACTTCTTCCATGTCAATGAAGGCCTTCAGGAACACTACGTCATGTGCTGGAGCGATTCCCTGTACGGAGAACCGCAGGTACTGCTGGACCCCAACCTGTTCCCCGAAGACAGGGTTTCCCTTGGCGGAAGTCAGGTGAGCGACGACGGCCGGCTCCTGGCATGGGCCCTCAGCGAGAGCGGATCGGACTGGCTCACCTGGCATTTCATGGAGGTCGGTACCGGACGGGTCCTGGAGGATACTCTGCGCTGGACCAAGAGCAGCGTCAGCTGGGACAGCGGAGGAACCGGCGTCTACTACAGCAGTTTCGATCCTCCCGAGCCCGGAATGGAACTCGTTCAGCAAAACAGGAACGAGAGGATCCTCTACCACAGGATAGGTACTCCCCAGGAGCAGGACAGCGTCATCTACTCGCGGCCCGACAGGCCCGACTGGATGCTCTACGCCTGGCCCTCGGAGGACGGCGAATACCTTTTCATATGGGTATACGACGCCGGCGTGGCTGGAGCGAACGGCCTTTTCTACATGGACCCCGGGTCCGGCGGTGTGGTGGAACTGCTGGGTGATTTCGATGCAGGCTACGATCTCGTAGGATCCATAGGGGACAGTCTATACGTGAAGACCGACCTGGAAGCTCCCAATGGCAGACTGGTCATGATCGATGCCGCATCCCCGGAGAAGGAGGACTGGGTCGAGGTGGTCCCGGAGACAGGCAGGCTCCTTACCGGGGCTTCCCTGCTCAACGGGGGACGGACCCTGGTCCTCACCTATTCCGAGCATGCCTACGACCGCGTGATGCTCTGCGACGCGGACGGGACCGACATGAGGGAACTGCCTCTGCCGGCCTCCGGCACCGTCCGGGGTTTCGGGGGTCTGACGGAGGATGAGGAGACTTTCTATACGTTCAACTCCATGCTGCATCCCGGCGAGATATACAGGCTGGACCTGGAGACGGGGCGAAGCAGCCTGCTCTGGGCGCCTTCGATCGATGCGGACCTATCCGGTTTCCGGGAGGAGCAGGTCTTCTACCGGAGTTTCGACGGCACTGCGATACCCATGTTCATCGCCTATCCCGAGGGGATCGAGATGGACGGGTCCAGTCCGGCCCTGCTATACGGCTACGGGGGGTTCGGGGTATCGATGAGCCCATGGTTCAGCGCTTCCACCATCGCCTGGCTGGAGATGGGAGGCATCTACGCCGTTCCCTGCATACGAGGAGGAGGCGAATACGGCGAGACATGGCACCTGGCCGGGATAATGGAGAACCGGCCCGTAGTCTTCAGGGATTTCACAGCCGCCGCGGAGTACCTGATCGACCGGGGATACACTTCCAGCCCCGGGCTTGGCATCTCCGGGGGCTCCAACGGCGGGACCCTGGTGGCGGCGGTGCTCAACATGAGACCTGACCTCTTCGGCGCCGCGGCCCCTTCCATGGGGGTCATGGACCTGATGCGCTTCCACCTTTTCACCGTGGGCTGGGGCTGGATCTCGGAGTACGGGAACCCGGACGATCCCGACGACGTGGAGTTCCTGCTGGGCTATTCTCCCTACCACAACATACGTCCCGGGATCGAGTATCCGGCCGTACTGGTATCCACGGCGGACCATGACGACAGGGTGGTGCCGGGGCACAGCTTCAAGTACGGCGCCAGGCTGCAGGCCGCCCAGGCAGGCGATGCGCCGGTTCTGATGTCCATCACCTCCCGGGCCGGTCACGGCGGGTCGGTGGGCCTGACCGAATACCTGGACAGGACCGCCGACGAGTACGCCTTCTTCTGGAAAAGCCTGGGAATTGAGACGGGAATTGCTGAATGGACCGGAAGTACATGGACGCTAACGGTGGAACCCCCTGCAGGAGGGATGCAGTGATCCTGAGCATTACTGCGGGACCTCTGGACGTGAACTGCTACATCATCAGCGACGGCGACTCTGAAGAAGCTGTGGTCATAGACCCGGGAGGGGACGGCGAAAGGATAGAGGAGCTGTTGCGCCGCAACAGCCTCAGACCTGTGAACCTTGTGGACACTCACGGCCATTTCGACCACATCGGCGGGAACGCGTACCTGATGTCCGCTTTTCCGGGAATCGAACTCTGTCTTCACGAGGATGACCTGCCTCTTCTCAGGTCTGCGGGGGAGCACGCGGACTACTGGAACATGCCTTTCGAGGATTCTCCGGAACCTACCCGCCTCCTCCATGGAGGTGAACTGGTCAGGGCCGGTTCGCTTGAACTGGAAGTGATGCACACCCCCGGGCATTCACCCGGCGGTATCAGCCTGTACACTCCCGGTCACGTTTTCACGGGAGATGCCCTCTTCAGCGGGTCCATCGGCAGGACGGACCTTCCCGGGGGCGATCATGTCAGGCTGGTGGCATCGATCAGGGAGAGGATACTCGTACTTCCCCTGGACACCGTAGTCCATCCCGGACACGGTCCGGAGACGACTGTAGGGGAAGAGGCGATCCACAACCCCTTCCTCGAATGATCGAGTTTTCTCAGTAACCCGGTCCGGGATGGGAATCGAGCATGCCGGTGACCATCCTGTGCATTCCGTCCGGCCCCTCGAATCCGGGTACGGAAGTACTCAGTACTATGGCCACCATGGAATCGCTGAAAACGTATACGTCCCTTATCCTGTAGTCCAGGACGTACTCGTACCCGGGCGCCGGAACACCTTCCCGGTCGGCACGATGCATTACCCGTCTGCCGTCACCGTCCTCGATGAAGAGTTCCAGGGCGACCGGTTCCCCGAACATGGACAGCCAGTCCGGAGGATTCTCGATCTCCGCGGGATGGAGGAGCAGGCTGAGATTGTATTCGGGCCCGATGTACAGGGGAGACCAGATCCAGGTGGCGAAGGATGCCCGCCATGGGTCGACACCGGTGTCCGAGGGCAGATGGCATATGCAGTGGAAACCCCTGTGCGCTCCTGATATACCCACGCTGTCCAGGAAGGGCCCTGATTCCGCAAGCACCTCGTCCCATGCCGGATTGCCCGTTCCCTCGAAAGCCCGGTAAGGATCGTCCCCGCCGTAGAAATCCTCCTCGGTCCAGCCCGCCTCGAAGACTCGGACGGTACTGTCCTCCGCAACCGACACTATTCTCATCTCGGCCCCGGGGAAACCGCTTCCATCCTCCGTCCAGTACTGGCCGAAGCAGGCCAGGGAACCGTCGTGGGAAAAACCGATGAACTCCACTTCGGAAAGTGTTGCGGAGGCCGCCGGGAATGTAATGGCCAGAAGAAGCGCCGCCGTACGCATCGATGGTCTCAACCGGATCCCCTTTCCATCGCCGCAGGAATACTTTTCATCCCTATCCGTATAAGATAGTATAGTCGATGAGTGGTCACGGCAGGGAACGGGGCTCAGTGCAGGGACTGGGTTCTGGGTAGAGGAAGGTGAAAATTGCTCGAATCCATCAATCCGTTCACCGGCAGAGTCATCAGGACCTGGGAGGAGAACGGTGCTGACGATCTGGATGGAATACTGGATTCCGCCCGGCAGGCCTTCGAGTTCTGGAGGGGCATAGGCGTTGAGTACAGGGCCAAGAGGTTCCTTCGGATGGCTCATCTCCTGGAATCCGCCAAGCATCATCTTGCTGTTGAGATGGCGGCTGAGATGGGGAAGCCGGTCACACAGGGCCAGGCCGAGATCGAGAAGTGCGCATGGGTATGCAGGTACTTCGCGGAGAACGCCGGCGACTTCCTGGCGGACGAACACTTGAAGAGCGATGCCGACGAGAGTTACGTATGCTACCAGCCCCTGGGAGTGATCTACGCCATCATGCCATGGAATTTCCCCTACTGGCAGGTGTACAGGTTCGCGGCACCGGCTGTCATGGCCGGCAACAGCTTCGTGCTGAAGCACTCCCCCAACGTCACCGGCTGCGCGGTGCGGATTCGGGACATGTTCGTCGAGGCCGGTTTTCCGGAGGGTCTCGCATCTCTCCTGATGGTATCCGACGCCAACGTCAACAGCGTATCCAAGAAGGTCATCTCCGACAGCAGGATCAGGGGCGTCACCCTTACCGGCAGTGTGACCGCGGGAATGTCGGCGGCTTCCGTGGCGGGGAGTTCCGTGAAGAAATGCGTCCTGGAACTGGGCGGCAGCGACCCGGCCATAATCCTGGAGGATGCCGACCTTCAGCATGCCGCCGCCGAGGCGGTGACTTCAAGGATGATCAACAATGGTCAGAACTGCATCGCTGCCAAGCGTTTCATAGTCATCGACTCGGTCTACGACCGGTTCCTGCAGCTGGTGCTCAAGGAGATGAAGGCCAGGAGGATGGGCGATCCCATGGACAACAAGACAGACCTGGGCCCCCTGGCAAGGTACGACCTGAGGGATTCACTGCACAGACAGGTGACCGGCAGCGTGAGGATGGGGGCGGAGCTGGTCCTCGGAGGCAGGGTCCCCGACCACCCCGGGGCCTTCTATCCAGCCACAGTGCTGTCCGGGTGCGCAAGGGGGATGCCCGTCTTCGACCAGGAGACTTTCGGACCCGTTGCCGCCCTGTGCAGGGCGGGGGACGAGAGCGAGGCGGTAGCCATGGCAAACGACACCGATTACGGCCTCGGGGCCTCCGTTTACACCAGGAGCAACCGCAGGGGCGAGCGGATCGCGCTGGAACTCAACGCCGGATGCTGTTTCGTGAACGCGTTCGTGAGGTCCGACCCGAGGCTCCCCTTCGGCGGCATCGGGATGTCCGGATACGGCAGGGAGCTTTCCAGGTGGGGGGTCAGGGAGTTCACCAACTGCAAGACGGTATACATCAGGGAGGTCTGAAGGACCTTTTCCTGCCTGCGGGGGATCAAGATGGACCATTGCAGGTGCCATGGTGCGAGCACGAGATCTGCGACGGGCCGGCCGCAGCGGCGAAGCAGCAGGTTTCAGCCGTCCTGTCTGTCCGCTGTCATCCCTCCATCGTCCACACCGGGAAGGGAACGGGTGTAGACCCTGATCCTCCGGTGAAGACGCTTGTCGTACATCTTCCACATGGCCTGGATCTTCCGGTTATCCTCCAGTTCGTGGTTGCTCTCCGCGTACTCCATGCCCCTCGCCAGGGCTGACCTGGCCATCTCGTAAGCCATGACGGCGTCGATCCCCTTGCCCTGGTACTCGGGTCTGATGCCGGCGAGATAGAAGTCCAGGACGCGGCTTTTCTTCATGTCCCTGATTATATGGATGAAACCGAATGGGAAGAGCCTGCCGCGGGCTTTCTGGAATCCCCTGGACAGGTTCGGCATGGCGATTATGAACCCGACGATGCGGTCTCCGTCAGCCGCCAGCTTTATGAACTCCGGGTCCACCTGTCCGAGGTATGTCTTTATGTAGTATTCGATCTCCCTCCTGTCCAGCAGGGTGGTTCCGTACAGTTCCCTGTAGGACTCGTTGAGGACTTCGAAGACCTGGTGACCCCACTTCCTGGAGAGCGCCCGGGTCGATCTTTCGTTGAAGACCCTGATGCGGCTCCTCTGGCGTATAAGCTCTGCCATTCTTCCGACCTTCTCGGGTATCTCATCGGGAACGGTGATCCTGTACTCCACGTAGTCGACTTCCTTGGCGTACCCTCTTTCGACCATCATCTCGCTGTACCATGGAGGGTTGTAGCTTCCGGCTATCGTGGGCAGCTCGTCGAAACCCTCGATCAGGAAACCCGTCATGTCGTTGTCGGTGAAGCCCATGGGCCCGGATATCTCGGTCATGCCTCTCTCGGCGAGCCATGACTCGGCAGCCTCCATGAGACTGAAGGCCGTGTCCCTGTTGTCCTCGCACTCGAACCAGCCGAACCTTCCACAGGACCTGCCGGTCTTCTCCATGTAGCGCCTGTTAACGGTGGCGACCACGCGGCCCACGGTCCTTCCGTCCCGTACGGCAAGGAAGAACTTCGCGTCGCAGTAATCGAAGGCCGGGTTCTTCCCTCTGTCGAACTGGGACCTCTCCTGGGATATGAGGGGTGGTATCCAGAGCGGATCGTCCCTGTAGAGCCGGAAAGGCAGCATTATGAATCGTCTCATGTCCCTGCTGTCAGTTGCGGGTATTATCTCGACGGGCATCTCGGCTCCTTCGGTTGTCGTTGTTCAGGCAGAATCTAATCCTCCACCGGTACCGGTCAATCGGTGGATGGAACATAGTCCTGTCGGGACGACTATCTTTCATGCAGTTTCCTGGAGGGCATTATGAAACACAGCAACGGCAGAGGGCGCAGCCTGGTTCCCGGATTACTCGGCATGCTTGCGGCAGCCGGCATCGGTACCGGTACGGTCCGCGGCGAGTCCGCCGAACCCCCCGGTGGAGCACCGGTCACCCCGGGGGAGGGTTCCGTCCGGGGTTCCTTCCTGACCAGGACCTCGGTCCTTTGGAGCAGTCCCCGGTGGCAGGAGTTCAGGAGGGTCTGGAGGGTACTGGATGAATTCACTCCCGAGGACGGCGACTACAGCAGGAGCCATCTCGAGCCGAAGGAGGCGGAGAAGCTCAGGATAGAGCTGCAGGATGCAATCATGGGACTCGAGTCCGTCCGGGAGGAACTGGGGCTGGGTGAGACTGAACTGAGACTGTTCTCCCGGCTGGCCAGGGACCGCCTTGAGCTCCTGAGCTACGGCGTTAGATTTCCAACGACCAGGATGATGCCCCCTCCTGTTCATGACCAGACCTTCGATCTCGTGCCGGTGATAGAGGCCCGTATCGACACGATACGGGAACTCAGGCAGAGGGGCTTACTGACCGGTCCGGAGATGCAGGGGGCCTTCGAGGCTCTCAGGAATGCAGCCGAACTGTACTGCCTGCTTGAGACCGTGAACATGAACACAGGCTATGATGGAAGACTCCGGGACCAGACCTGGCCTGTGGACGCCGACAGGATCCAGGACCATCTGGACAGCCTGAGGGTCTCTATGACATCCGGACCGGCCGTGTCCCGGGATACTCCTCCGGATGACCTGGAACGGATCGAGGACGAGTTCCGCCGGTTGGAGGAATCCCTCGACGATACCAGGGCGAGGCTGCCCCTTATTCGGGACATGCTCATCAGCCTGGAACTCATCTGATCCGGCAGCCCCGATGTTCCTGGTCTGGGAGGTGACCGCAGGGTGCAACCTGGAGTGCGTCTTCTGCTACAACCCGTGGAGGGCGGAGGGTCGCAGCATCCCACCTGACCTCAGTACGGCCGGAATGGTCCACCTGGCAGGACGCATCGCGGAAGCCGGACCGGTATCCGTGACACTCACCGGCGGGGAGCCACTCCTGAGGGGAGACCTGGAAGTGATAGCGGCTGAACTCGCAGGCAGAGGTATCCCCGCCGGCGTGGCCACCAACGGCATGCTTCTGGACGACAGGAGGGCGGAATCCCTGGTGCGGGCCGGAGTTCGCTGGTTCGAGATCCCGGTACACGGCTGCAGTCCCGGGACCGTCGAAGCACTCACCGGCAGGGACTGTATCAAAGGCACCAGGGCTGCGATGCTGGCGGCAGGGAGGGCGGGGGCGACCCTCACGGCCTCCCATGCGATCACCTCCATCAACTACCGGGAAACCGCAGACGCGGTAAAGACAGCCTTTGCCCTGGGCGCCGTCTCCATGGCGCTGAACAGGTTCGTTCCAGGCGGGGCCGGGCTGGACAGACTGGACCTGCTCCCCTCCGGGGAACAGCTGGGGTCCGCCCTGGTAGACGCTTCGAAAGCGGCCATGCAATGCCGGGGAATGCTGGTCTACACGGGCATTCCGGTGGAACCCTGCCTGCATGATCTGAGCAGGTGCCCCGGGCTGGTGTTTGGCCCCTGCGTATGCGGCAGCGAAAAGTGGGCGGTCGGTCCCGAAGGGGAACTCAGGGTCTGCGAACAGAGCCCGAATGTCCTGGGAAGCATGGTGACCGGGGATTTCATCGAAATGACATCCTCGAGAGCTGTGGAGGAATTCAGGTCCCGCGAGGCCTTCCCCGAATGCGGCCGGTGTCCTTCCTTCCCCCGGTGCGGAAGCGGCTGCAGGTTCCTTCGAGCATACCTCTGAGGCGTAACATCGGTTAGATTCCGCTAGCGCTGCGAATTGAACGGCATGTAACCGGAGGCCCATGAAGAATCTGTCCGATCATTTGACCGTGGATATGCGGAGGGCCTGTCTCATGGTGTTCCTGGCGGGACTCGCCCTCAGGCTCCTCCACCTTGGATCCAAGAGCCTCTGGATCGACGAGGCCTACGCCGCCGGCCTCATGGACATGGACCCGATCCAGCTGGTGAGGATGTCGGTGGCAGGTTCCCCCCATCCCCCTCTTTCTTTTCTCTTCCTGAGGTTTTCCGCCAT
This sequence comes from Candidatus Aegiribacteria sp. MLS_C, assembly GCA_002030045.1. GTDB lineage: Bacteria > Fermentibacterota > Fermentibacteria > Fermentibacterales > JCC-6 > Aegiribacteria. The sequence continues at coordinate 72,890 of LQBI01000030.1, forward strand.
GCTCTTCGGTCACGGCGAGACTGGCCTGAGGATGGTGCCCGCACTGGCCAGCGCACTGGCCGCTGTTCCCCTGATGCTTTTCGCGGCCAGGCGTATAGGAAGGAAAGCCGCCCTGTGGACCGGCATCGTCTGGGCCGTATCCCCCTACTCCGTTTCGCTGGGTCAGGAGGCCTGGATATACGGCATACTTTCCCTGCTGGGATTCGGTCTTATCGAACTGGCCGACAGGGCCTGGAGGGGAAGCAGGACCAGTCTCCGCCTCACTGTGGCCGTAGCCCTGGCCGGCGTTCTTGTCCAGCATCTCTTCCTCCTTTTCACGGTGGCCGCCCTTGCTCTCTACTTCACGCTGCCGAGGAACGAGAGGATCCCCTGGAAAAAGGTGGTCGCGGCCTGTGCCGTTTTTATCGTTCTCTATTCGCCCTTCGCACTCCTCATGCTGGATCAGGCCTCCTTCAGGTCGGAGCGGATAGCCAGGGCGGCCCTGGACATGTCCGAGGTGTACAGGTACCGCCTGCTCTCCAGAATACCCACCGTCTTCGCCAGGCTGATCCCCGGAGGCCTCCTTGCAGAGGCATCCGGAAGCATGATGTCGGACGCGAAACAGCTGGCCTTCTGGGGGTTCTTCACGCTGGTCAACTTCTTTCTCCTTGCGGTACTCTTCACCCGCAGGATGCTTTCGATCCGGTTCAGACTGTGGCTGGCGGGGCTCTTCTTCCTGCCTCTGCTCCTGTTCATCGTTGAGGATCCCACGGTCAGGCACCTGACCATCATGTGGGTGCCCCTGGGCACAGCAATAGCCGCGGCGGTCGACAGGTGGAGACCGCTGGGTCCTGTCCTGGTCGTTTCTACCGCTGTCATGCTCCTTCCCTACTACAACATATCAAGCTTCCCCTACCACCGTTCCGACTGGAAGGAAGCGGTCGCGCTGGTCGAGGAACGCATTATGCCCGAAGAGGGGATAGTCGTGATCGGGGGCAATGCCGGAGGGCTGGCATGGGACTACTACGCCTCCGCGGGATTGCATCGGCTGGCTCCGGGAGGCGATGACCCCTACTCGGAGCACATTGAACCCGGCAGGAGCCTGCGGTCTGCCCTGGACAGCATGCTGGCCGTATATCCCTCCATCTGGATAGTGAACGACATGTGGGGTCCCTCTGCTGTGGAACTGCTCGAAGGCTCCGACGATCTCGACCTGATCAGGGTCAGTCCCGCGATGGAGGTCATCAGGGTTTCCCGATGACCGTGCATCTTTTCCGTCGCAGCCAGGGCCGCAGATACGGTCCACTTCCACCAGCCCGAGGGAACCGGGGCCGTGAGCCCTGGTCCGGAGTACGGGCTTGAACCATCTATATTATTGTATAAATAACAAATAGCTGGTTCAATCTGACGGTTTCCCGCTGGATGGGCATGACTATCAAAAACCGCATCCTCGATGGGAGCTATGATGTTCCGGCTTTTTCCGGGAATGATGTCGATGGTATCCGCTCCCGACTCGTTGAATGCCGTTCGCGTCGAACAGGGACCCGAAATAGACGGCCTGCCGGAGGATCCCGTGTGGGAATGCGCCGGCACCGTCGTCACTGTCTTCAGGCAGTACGGGCCCGACTACGGCAGTGACGTGACCGAACCCACGGAAACACGCGTTCTCTGCGATTCCGGCAGGCTTCACTTCGGCTTCTCCCTTCATGACCCGGACCAGGGGAGAATGCAGGAAGCCCTCACTCCCGGTGACGAGTACGTCACCGGAGAGTGGATCGCTGTTCTCCATGACACCTGGGGCGACGGCCGGGAAGCATGTTCTATCTCCTGGCGGGAAACCTGTCCACAGAGGACGGGGACGGAGACCTGGGCTCACCGGACCCGGGCCTGTACGCGAAGGTCACATGGTTCCTGCCGATATGACATGGAGGGACCCGCGCAGGTGAGCCCGTGATAGGCACGAATATTTATGAACATATGAATATATGAAATTCATAAAATCATATATTCAAGACTCGGTAGCTGATTCCACGTTTTCAGTCCAGCAGAAGGAAACGGGTATCCAGGACTCCTCCGGGCCAGCGCATCCTCATCAGGTAGATGCCCTGCTGCAGCTCGTCCAGGGTCTCCATGTGCTCTCCCCGCGCAACGTCCGACAGATGCCGTGAAATGACCAGCCTGCCGGACAGGTCGTACACGTAAAGCTCGAGGTCGCACTCCATTGGAACGCAGTACATCGCTTCCGCCGCGGAGCGGGCGGGATTGGGATAGACGCCGAGCCGAGCCTCGCCCGCCGGCTGACCGCTCTCCAGACCTGTCGGCTCGTATTCCACGTAGACGCTGTTGAGGTAAGGGGTCGAATCCATGTTCGTCGTCTCGAGTATCGCCCTGTACTGGAAGTACCTGTCATTCCCCGAGATGTACTCCTCTATCCCGCCCGGTTCGTATATCCGCTCCGACCAGGGGTCCATCTGGCCGCTGTCCGGTGTATCGGAGGACCGTACCTGAAAGCAGACCGTCCCGTTCCCTTCACATTCCCAGCTCAGATATCCCCAGTAGGAGTCGCCCTGAGTATCCAGCACGCTGGATTCCAGCCTCCCCGCCAGCCCCGCGTCGTAGCTCAGCACACGACCTGCGCCGGCACATGCGCTCACGATCTCCGCATAGTCGTCGCCGTTGAGGTCCGCCGCGCAGAGGTCCCAGAAGTGGTTGTAGCCCTGGGATATATCAGTGCCCCAGAAATCACCGTGCCCGTCGGTGTTCTCGAATACGGTCAGCTGCCAGATTCCAGAAGGGCCCCTGAACGAGACGATAAGGTCATTGTCTCCGTCAAGATCGATGTCCTCGATGCAGACCGATGAAGGGTACTGCTCGACATCTATGACCGTGTTCGGTCCGTTCCAGATATTGCCCTGCCCATCTGCGTTCTCCCACCATTCCACGGCCCAGACGTATGCGCCGTCGCTGGCGCTGACCAAGTCAAGGTCGCCGTCCCCGTCGATATCCCCCGCGCAGACCCTGCTGCCTTCAATGTAGGAGAGTGCGATCGTGTGCTCCATCCATGAATTACCGGCCCCGTCGAGGTTCTCGCACCAGTAGAGCCTGTCGTAGGTGATGTCGTTGAAGCACGCGTCGATATCGCCGTCAGCGTCGATGTCGGCTCCGTAACAGTCGAAGGCCGTTCCGACATCGTCGCAGATCACATGGGATTCCCACGCGGTCCCCGATCCGTCGGTGTTCTCCCACCAGAGCTGCTCGGTGGAACCGAAGAACGAAGTGGCGAGGAGGTCCGTGTCCTGGTCCCCGTCGATGTCCAGGGCATGGATCGCGAACGGACCGTTGAACCCTGAGAGTATGACGTGCTTCTCCCAGGACTGGCCTGTGCCTTCGGTGTTCTCCCACCACGATACCTCGTCCTCATCGAAAGCGCAGGCGATGACATCCTGGTCGCCGTCGCCGTCCATGTCCGCCACCTGCACCCTCCTTGCGCCTTCGAAATCCGTAGCGATGGTGTTCAGTGACCAGCCCGTTCCCGTACCGTCGTTCTCCCACCAGTTGATGATGCCGGCCAGGTATACCGTGGCCACGATGTCCGCATACCCGTCGCCGCTTATGTCCCCGCACGCTACGGCCCTGGGCTCCAATCCCTGCTGGACCGTCTGGCATACCGGTTGCAGGACGAGCTGGAGCGTCTCCCCTGTCTGCAGTTTCACCGCGTTGAGGTACCGGTCCTGCCATGTCGTAACCGGACCCCATATATCCGGCTCCGACCATTCGGTCTGGAAGGCGCTCTCGGAAATGCACAATCCCGTCCAGGACAGGAGGGACACCGCCACCAGGAACCTTGCTTTCACGATCCTCCTTTGAAATCTCCGCTGCATTCCATTCAGCCTTTGGTCTCTTCATTCGAACGTTCCCGGCCAGGTTCCACCCTCAGCACGGGTGGGACGAACCATTCGGGGATATCCCTTTTGGTCCACTTAGCGAAACGGCTCTTCTCGGACATGTAGTATCGCCTGTAGGCTGCTACGGGGTCACCGGGAATGCGGTACTCCTCCGGCATGGCCTGGGCGAACCCGGTCAGCCCCTTGTCGTCCAGACGCGGCACAGGAAGCTGCTTCACCACAGCTCCGGATGCGTGATCCCTGCTCCTGTCGTAGCGATACCTGTACTCCTCGTTCAGCGCAAGCGCCAGGTCCCTGAGCCAGAGCCAGTTCGAAAGCGAGCGTCCGGTCCATAGAGTGCATGGATGGTGCTCGTGGGTCGGCCTGTAGGGGGCATCGATGCCTTTCCCGTGCAGGACGGTGCACAGCATCTGGGCGCTCTCGAGGACCATTTTCACCACATGCCTGTCCGAATGGTACATAGAGCACCTGCGGACATCTCTGTCAAGCACGAAGATGTTCATGACCCTCATCACCTCCGGACGATGATCGAATAGAATAATCGATCGCGATGAAGTTTGACAGTTTCCTGGCGGGACCGTATCTATGGACGCATGAGGGGTTGTCCGTTCCGCCGTGGCGTCGGAAGGGACCCCGTGAACGGAAGCACTGCAATGAATGACCGGAGGGTTGGACCATGTACAGACTCATATACAAGAGCAGGAGTTCGGGACCCGTGAGCAGGGAGACCGTCAGTCGAATAATTCACTCCAGCATGGAGATGAACAGGAAGCACGGCGTCAGGGGAGCCCTCCTGGCAACCGCCACTCATTTCCTCCAGGTGCTGGAGGGCGAGTACGAAGCGCTGAACGAGACATTCTTCAGAATACTGAAGGATCCCGGGCACCACGATATAAGGATAGTGCACTTCGCCCCGGCGGGAAGGCATCTCTTCCAGGACTGGGCCATGAGGGGATTTGGAGTCTTCGACCTGAACAGGAACCTGGAGGAGAGGCTCAGGGAGAAGTACGGAGAGGAAGACGGTGGAGTAAGGTTCCCGGAAGAGGAATGGTCCGCCCTCTCCATGGTTTTCGACGTCAGCATGATGGACGAGCCAGCCATTTCCTGATGGTCCTCGACGGTACCAGTTCACCGGGCAGCGGAAACCCCGCGCATCCTGCCGGTGTTGACCGAATACAACCGGAATAACAGCGGGACCGGAACGGTCCGGCACACGGGAACAGGGACGGTATGGGAAAGAACGAACTGGCACAGGTCCTGGACGTTGTATACAGGGCGATCCTGAGGGAGACTGTCTCATTCAACTACTACTACAGGGCCAGTAACGACCCGTCGCTCCCCGACGGTGTCAGGGGGCTCCTTGGAAAGCTGGCGGAGGAGGAGCGCGGTCATCGAAAGATCCTGCTCAAGGAATACACGGCCATTCAGAAGGGATGGTCCGGAAGGGGACAGCACAGCAGTGAGGAAGGTTCCATATCCTATTCCATTCCGGAGGACCCGGAGTTCCTCTCCCTGCCGGCACCGGTCCAGCTGGACGTCGAGGCGGTCTCGCTGCCCTCGAGGCTGGTGGGGGGAGACCATATCCTCGGCAGGGTCGCGGAATCCGGTGAAGGCAGCGGCGGGGGTCTGTTCCTGATCCTCTACGACGCCATGGGACACGGGATCGAGACAACGAGGTTCAACTCCGCCGCCGCGTCGATACTGGGCGAATACCTCGACGCAACCTCGTCGGCCGACGCTGAGACCGAGATCCTTTCACCCTCCAGGGCGGTGACCCGTTTGAATGCGGACTTCAGCGGCCAGTTCCAGGGTTCCGGGGTCTTCCTTACGCTGGTGGCCGTATACATCGATCCCGTGGGTGGAGTCCTCAAGTACTCCATTGCAGGCCACGAGCCTCCTTTGATCATCAGGAGCGATGGTACCATGGAATCCCTCTACTACACGCAGCTTCTGATCGGAATAGACCAGGAGCGCAGGTACATGGAGTACTCGGTACCCTTCACCCAGGGCGACAGGCTCTGCGTCTTCTCCGACGGCATCCTGGAGGCCCGGAACAGCGCAGGTGAATTCTATGGGAGGCACAGGCTCAACAGGGTGCTTGCCGGCTGTTCGGAAAGGTCGGCTAAGGAGATCGTGAACAGGATACTGGCCGACCTCAGGGAGTTCTGCGGAGACGAGACCCTGGAGGACGAGGTTTCAGTTGCGGTAGTGGGCTGCTGCGGAACGTGATCCCTCCTGTTGACCGAAGGTTGAGTGTACTGTTCCTCTGCACGGGAAATTCATGCAGGAGCCAGATGGCCGAGGCATCTGCCCGTGAGTTGCATGGGGACGTCATCGAGCCCTATTCCGCCGGAGTGGAACGTCATGGTCTGGATCCTCGAACCGTCCAGGTCATGTCGGAGGCCGGAATCGACATCTCCGGGAATGAAAGCAAGACCGTGGACCAGCTCGGAATGATCGATTTCGACTATGTGATAACACTGTGCGACAACGCCAGGGAGACCTGTCCCTGGTTCCCGGCGTCGGTTGCTCTGGCGCACAGGGGTTTTGACGACCCTCCCGCCCTGGAGGGTTCGCCTGAGGCGGAGTAAGACGTGCTCGCGCCCTACCGAAGGGTCAGGGACGAGATAAGGGATTTCATCGTGGATCTTCCGGAATGGCTGGAGGAAGTCCGGGAAGGACGGAGGAAGGAGAAGCCGGGGCCGGGATGAAAAGGATACAGGTATACTGCCTGCTGCTTATGGCTTCCTTTGCATGCGCATCGGAGGAAGCAAGTGACGCGGATGCCTACTACACCTGCATTGACGTGGTCGATCAGCTGCTGTCCGGATCAGGTCCACCGTTACTTTCGGCGTCGGGCGACGTACTCGTGGATACGCTCCTGATGGATTCTCTGCCGTACCCGGACGGTGTCGTCAGGCACTTCTACTACGCGGTCCCCGAAGCATACTGTCCGGATTCTCTGAACCCTCTCCTCGTATGGCTCCACGGCGGTGTGAGCACTCAGGAACTCAGGACCATGGATCCTGAAGACCTCCATGAATGGGTACTGGTGCCCAGACTCGTGGACGAGGGCTACCTCCTCGCGTTCCCCTGTGCCCAGCTGGGAGCCACCTGGTGGGACGCGAACGGGGAGGAGGGCGTTCTCGGAATAGTCAGATGGATGAAGCTGAACTTCAGCGTGGACGATTCCAGGGTCTACGTCGGCGGTTTTTCCGATGGCGCTTCGGGCAGCTTCTCGCTGATCATGCTCCATCCTACTCCTTTTGCCGGCTATCTGGCCTTCTCGGGTCATCCAGGTGTGGCGGCCATAGATGGTGGCCGGGCCACCTACCTGCCAAGTCTCGCAGGCAGGCCGGGGATGGTCACCCACTCCGACGAGGACGGGCTCTATCCCGCCGGGAGGATGTCGCCTTCAGTGGCCCTGGCAGAATCCGCCGGGGCGGATATCGAGTACCATGTCTTACAGGGTTACGAGCATGATCCCGCCTACCTGGAAATCCTGGAGGACAGGGTAGTGATCTGGCTGTCTGAGCACACCCGCGAACGCTTCCCGTCCCGAGTCACCTGGGAGGCGGGTGAGCCCTCCGGCTGCGACTGGCTGATGGTGGACTCCATAGTTCCCTGGCCCCTGATCGCCGTGGACCGTGACTACAATGCCCTCATGGTCTCCGACAGGCTGCAGTTCGGTTTCTATCCGGACTTGGAATACGATGGCGCTGGGGTCATGGTCTCGGGACTGGCCGAAGGTGACCTGCCGGCTGTAAGGCTGGGCCTGATGGAGGGGGACGTCATCACCGGCTTCCAGGGAGAGAGGATCGCGGACCTGGACGATATCGGGGAGCTTCAGTCCGGCATGTCCCCCGGAGACAGCTTCACCGTGGAGATAAGGAGGGGTTCCGATCACCTCGACCTCGAGGACAGGTTCAACCCTCCCGAGTACTACTGGCTGCTGCCCAGGCAGGGGCCTTCCGTCAGGGTCGAGGCCGTCTACGACGGCAATACCTTCGACATCTCGGTGAACCGCCTGTGCAGGCTGAGGCTCCTTCTCCATCCCGAAATGGTGGACTTCGGCCGGGAGCTGAGGGTCGTCTGCAACGGTCTGACGGTGTTCGAGGACACGATCTGCAGCAACTACCCCTTCATGCTGGAGAACCTGACCCGCCAGATGGACCCGCAGAGGATATACACCGCCTTCCTCGACCTGGACCTGGAAAGGCTGCTGCCTCCTCTGATGTACTCCCTGACCGCGAATTGAGCGGGGAGGTTCCTTCGCGGACCCCGTGACGATCGGCAGGGCGGGGCCTGCAGGATGATGTCACCGGATGGAATAACGCAGTCAGCACTCGATGCGGGTTCAGGCGCAGGAGGTCGTTCCCGTTAATCCTCCCCCTTTTCGCGCGAAAGCATCTTCTCAACCGCTCCGATGTACATCCTGTGGTAATCCTGCTCCGGATAGAGCTCCTCTATCCAGTCCTCCCTGAAGTGGTCGGGCTGGAGGTCCTGGTGGTAGAGCTTCCTGCATACCATTACCAGCCGGGCTTCCCTGAAGGCCGTGGCGCCGTCGGCTGGCTGGAAGGGGGTCAGACCCGTCTCCCGGACCTTGTCCGCATCCCTTCCCGAACAGGAACCGCAGAAGTTCAGGGCTTTCCTGTACTCGGGACCGAAGAAGCTCATTGTGTAAAGCTCGTTCTTCTCCATGAACTCCCAGGTGTATCGCTGAGGCCGCACGAAGACGAAGCTGACCTTCCTGTTCCAGAGTTCACCCATGCCTCCCCAGTTGGCCGTCATCGTGTTGAAGCCGCTCACTGCAGTACCCGCCGTCAGCAGGAACCAGTCATCCGCTATGAGCCTGAATACGTTCCTGTCGAGTTCCACAGGATCGATTATTCTGAGTTCACCGTGCATGACTCCTCCAGACGCTGTTCAGATTGTGATGGAAGTGTTGGCTATGGTCTCGTGATTCGAGTCGAGGTTGTCGTTGCCGTCCGCACCGCACATCAGAAGGACGGTGCAGTTCTGTCCCTTAGCGAGGACGTTGTCATAGATGTCGCCTGAATCCAGGGGAGTCGTGAAGGTAATGGTGGTGCTGCCCGATGCCTCGCTCCCGGACTTGTCGTAGACGTTCTGCTGACCGCCCGGGAGAGAACTGTCGGAGACGTGGGTGTTGCTGTCGATGCCGAAATCGTCCCTGATGCTGCAGCCGGAGCCGCTGACGGCACCTATGATTATGTTTGAGTCGTGCATCAGGTACGATCCCCCGAATCCCACCGCCACCCAGCCGGTGGAAGGACCCGTCAGCTCCACTTCCAGGTCGCTGCCCTGGACCCTCCATCGGAGATTGAATCCCTGGTAGCTCTCGGTCTGCCACCCTTCGGGATCGAAGGGGTTGTCACCGCAGCCAGCGAAAAGAAAAGCAAGGACAAGAAGAGCTGCGACCGCCATGACCTTTTTCATCCTCTTCCTTCCATGTCCGGAACCTGATCGGAACACAACTGGAATATTGCATCATGCGGACTCAAGTCAAAACCGCCATACTCATGAGGTTTCCGGGCTTGAATTTTCCTGCGCGATTCAGCAGAATAGTCCTGTTCAGCGACAATCACGGCTAAGGAGACTTATGGCACTGAGCAGGAAGCCATTGAGGGGCATGCGGGAGCTGCCGCCCCCCGAGAAGCGTATCGAGGACTACCTGGTGAGGCGCATCGCCGGTGCCGGCAGGGCATACGGTTTCGAGGAATACGAGGCACCCGTCCTGGAGCCCCTGGAACTCTTCGCCGCCAAGTCGGGGAGCGAACTGGCGGTGGAACAGAGTTACAACTTCGTGGACAAGGGTGGCAGGGAGCTTATCATGAGACCGGAGCTGACCCCTTCCCTGGCGCGGATGGTAGCTGCGGCCGGCGAACTCGCCTATCCGGTGCGATGGATGTCATTTCCGGTCTGCTACAGGTACGAGAAGCCTCAGAGGGGCAGGGTTCGCGAGTTCATGCAGTTCAATCTTGACATTCTCGGAGCTTCCGGTCTGGAGGCTGACCTGGACGTCATTCTCGTCCTCAGGAGGATAATGCTGGGTCTCGGAGCCACCGGGGAACGGTTCAGCATAAGGTACTCCAGCAGGGAGCTGGCTTCGGCCGTTCTGGAGAGGGCCGGTCTCGACCCATCCGAAACTCCGCTTGCGTTCAAGATCATCGACAAGCACGACAGGATGAGCAGGGAGGAGTGGGAGGACTGGGCGGTGCAGGAGATGAAGGGGGTGGCTGCAGCCGATGCGGTGATACGCCTTGCGTCATGCAGCAACCTCGGATCACCCTGGCTGAGGAGCATTGCCGGCGACAGCCCGGCCTATTCGGAGATGGTCCGCTTCAGCGGCATGCTGGAATCCGCCGGGGTCACGGAAGCAAGGTTCGAGGCCGGAGTGGTCAGGGGCCTGGATTACTACACGGGAGTTGTCTTCGAACTCATGGATACCGGCGGCGAGAATCGCAGGGCGATATGCGGAGGAGGAAGGTACGACGATCTGGTGGGTCTCTTCGGGGGCCAGAGGGTTCCCGGGGTCGGCTTCGGCCTGGGACTTCTCACGCTGCAGCTCTTCCTCGAGACCTACGGACTCCTTCCCGCTGAACTCTCCTCCTCGCATCCGGCCGACCTGTTCCTGGCGGTATACTCGGAGGGACAGAGGGATTTCGCGGTGAAACTGGCGGAGCGGCTGCGCGACTCGGGAGTATCCGTCGAGCTGGACATTACGGGGAAGAGCGTTTCGAAGCAGATCAGGACCGCTGACCGGAAGTCCATCCGGTTCGTTGCGGTGGTCGGTCCGGATGAGGCCGGGACAGGCGAGCTTACGGTCAAGGAGATGGCTACCGGCAGGGAGACAGCTTGCCGGGAGGAGCAGGTAGCCGGCCTTGTGGGAAGATAGAGGTCCCTGAGCAAAGTGATCAAGAGACCGAGGGCAATACACGGCAGGCTGCTCCTGGCCTTGGTCCCGCTTGTCCTGTTCGTGCCGCTCTTCCTGTTCAGGACGGTCCACGGCAGGCTGAACTTCCCCGAGGCTTCTGCCTGCCTCGGTGCTGGTATCCTCTATTTCCTCCTGGTCAGGCTCATAGCCAGGCTCCAGCTGACCAGCGTGCTGATCTCAACGATGATCTTCACAGCTGCGGTCTTCGGACTGACCTGCTACCTTGAACCCTCCGTTCCCTGGGCACAGGAGGTGCAGGATGCAAGGCCTGTTGAGTTCCGCGCGCCTTCGGCTGTATCCGGTTACGGGCAGGACGATCCAGCCGAACTGGAAGACCCGGGAATACAGAGCAGGATAGACAGCCTGGCGAACTCAGGCGGAAGGGCCATAAGGAACATCGGGCTCTTCGACGGCAGCGGCACCGTGGGCATGACCCTGGGTGCAGTGGGGGAGGTCACCTCCGCCACCGCCGAGATCTTCATCAGGACCGTCTATGCAGGTTCGAACGTAGCATTCGAGGATACGCTGATACTGACGGAGGAGGGGCTGAAGGAGTCGGCCAGGCCGCTGAAGGTGCTGGCACTGGTGGCGGCCATCGTCTTCTCGATCGCCCTTCTGGCCTCTCTTCGCAACCTGGTGCTGGTTGAGCAGAAGAAGGGGACCCTCCTGCTGTTCAGGATCCTGATGGTCGTACTGGTCCTCAGGATAGTCTACATCTCCCTGGGGCTCGAGGACCTGATCCGTCCCGCCATCTCGGGGTTCGGCGATTCTGACCTCATCCTTTCCATAAGCCCGCTGTACGTGCTTCTGTTCGTCTTCGGATTCATCAACGCATTCCGGACCGAATGGGTCCATTACCTCAACAGGTGGAGGAAGTACCTGACCCTGGCCGGGGCCCTGGGAATGCTGATACTGTCCCAGTCCATCCTAAGGGTCTACTTCAGGGGAGGTCTGACCGCCTGCTCGCTGGCCATGGGGACCTTCATCGGCTGCGTGTTCACGGTCCTCTTCATCTTCAGTTCCGTGGCCTTCGTGAAGGTGCTGTTCCTCCTGCCCTCCGCCAGGCTCCTGGACAGGAGACTGGACCAGCTGAGGATCATGGACGGCCTGGGACAGTCAATCTACTCCACTTTCAACGAGGAAAGGATCATTCGGTCATCGGTAACCCTCGGAAGGAAGTTCTCAGGCGCAGACAGATGCTGGGCGGTAAGGATCGGCGACACCTCCGTCACTCCCTGGCAGTCAACCGACCAGGGGCCGCCTGTCCTGCACTTCCCGCCGGAATGGCACAGGGAGGTGTTCAACCGCCTGGAAAGGACCTCCGGCTCCCTGCTCCTGAGCCGTTACCCCGGCAGCTCCCTGGCGAGACTGGCAGGAAAGGATGCTCCTGTTCCCGGGTCCCTGATAGCCTCGATCCTCGGCATCAGGAAGAAGACCTTCGGCATACTCTACGCTTCGACCGGCAGGCAGTTCGGATTCGTAAGCGAGACGCGGGCGCTCTTCGAGACCTTCGCCAGACAGGTGGCCGCCGCCGTGGACAACGCCGGGATGATGGAGACCGAGCTTGAGAGGGAGAGGTACAGGGAGGAGCTGGCCATCGCCAGGTCAATTCAGGAGAGCCTCCTTCCGGGAGAACTTCCGAAGATCGAACACATCGATCTGGCTGCGGTGACGGTTCCCAGCAGGAGCGTGGGCGGTGACTACTACGACGTTTTCGAAGTGGGTGAAGGTCTCTACGGAGTGACCATCGCGGACGTGGCCGGAAAGGGGATCGCTGCGGGCCTCCTTATGGCGGCCCTCCAGGCGGCGCTTCACGCCCTGGCTCCCGGCTTCGGCAGGAACACCGGTGAAACCGTTCGAAAGCTGAACGAGCTTGTCTGTTCAAGGATGCCCGACGACAAGTTCATCACCTTCTTCTACGGTGTGCTGGACCCCTCGGATGGCACACTTGACTACTGCTGTGCCGGTCATGATCCTCCTCTTCTCATCGATGGGGAAGGCGGCATCAAGAGACTCGAGGAAGGAGGCCTCGTACTTGGAGTATCCGACACCGCACCCTACACTTCCTCCAGGCTAACAATGAAACCGGGAGACCGTCTTCTGCTCTACACCGACGGGATCACGGAGAGCATGGAAGAATTCACAGGGGAGGAGTTCGGAACCCGGAGACTGCTGGAATTCCTGGTCGAAAGGGACGACCTGCAGCTCGAACCACTGCTGTGCGACCTGCTGGAGAGACTGGACGCATTCAGGGGAGGGACGGCGGCCATGGACGACATGACACTGCTCCTGCTGAGACGGAGCGGGAGTACCCTGAAGAAGGGGAGGAGCTGAAAAGGTATGGGCGGCATGAATGATTTCATGGGGGAGAGGGAAGCCCTCAACGGTCTCATGATGGAGAAGGCCGACAGGGTGATCAGGCGGTTCGTGAGCCTGGACTCCCTGGCTTACCGTGATGGAGCCCTCACCATCAGGGAGAAGGAGCTGCTTGGACTGGCAGCCTCGACGGCGCTCCGCTGCGATGACTGCATCAGCTGGCATCTCGTCAGGTGCAGGGAAGAGGGACTGTCAGCAGCCGAGGTGATGGAGGCCCTTGGCATAGCGATGCTGGTGGGCGGTTCCATAACCATACCCCACGTGAGGAGGGCGGTAAGGTTCTGGGAGGAGTCTGCCGAAGGAAGCAGGGATGGCTGAAAAACCGATGTACCGCGAAATGATGACCGATCTCGAGCGGACAGTTTCGGAGGGGGGCACTGCGGAGGAAGTCCTGAAGGCGGTCTGCGATTATCTCTGCAGGGAACACCCTGAATGCGACTGGGCCGGTTACTACCTCGTTGATCCTTCCGCGGAGGGGGAGCTCTTCCTGGGCCCCTACGCGGGTGCTCCCACCGAACACGACAGGATCCGCTTCGGGGAAGGCGTCTGCGGGCAGGCTGCGTCGGGCCTGAAGACCTTCCTGGTGGATGACGTGGCTGAAGAGGACAACTACCTCTCCTGCAGCCCGGAAGTCAGGTCCGAGATAGTGGTGCCCGTGTTCCATGAGGGCGTTCTGGCGGGCGAGATAGACCTGGACTCCCATCACATCTCCGGTTTCGGCCCCGAGGACGGCGAGTTCCTGGAGTGGCTGGCAGGGCTTACAGCCGAATTCGCGGACAGGGCCAGGAAGGGAGAAGGCGGAAGCTGAGGAAACCCGATTTTCTCAGGCTCCAGGGCCTGAGCCGCAGCGACCAGGACTCGAGACTCGTCTCAATGGGTCTCGCCTTGATATGCCTGGTACTCCTCGTGGCCATGTTCATGAAGCACTTCGCGGCCGCGGCCGCCCTGCTGGCGGTCCCCGGTATCCTGTTCCTGCTGGTCGGCGCCCCGGTCAGGGTCCTTATGACCGTATTCGCCGTCCAGATAGTCTTCACGGTGACCCAGCTCAGCGCCGTCACCTTCCAGATCGGTTTCGTTCCTCTTCGAGTGGACGACATGCTCACCTTTCTCTTCCTCTGGCTGTGGCTGCTCTCCATTCCCGACGGATCAATGAAGGGACTGCGGCCGGGGCTGCAGGGATACCTCATAATCGCCTACCTCCTGCTGTTCATCTATTCGTTCCAGATGGGAAGGGCCGCGGGGAACGAGATGCTCAACATCGGCTACCAGGTGCTTCCCTACGGCGCCTACATCACCTACTTCCCCCTTCTCTGGATACTGTCGGACCCGAAGAACCGGAGGCTGCTCTGGCGGACCCTCCTGGTCTCGGCGGTTGCAGGGGGAGTGATATACACCATCAAGGGGTACATGAAGGCGGGCGAGGAGGTTTACATAAGGGAGACCACCGGGGTCAGAATAGCTACCAGGCAGCCCAATGCCATCGGAGCGGTGATGCTTGTCTACATGGGCACTCTCTGGAAGGACTGGAGGAACAGGCCCTCCCTCGTTGCTGTGATCCCTTCCCTGATACTCATGGGCATGGCCATCATTCTGTCCCAGACCAGGGGCATCTGGGGCGGTTTCGTGCTTGCCATGGCGTCGGCATGGATCCTGAACCTCTTCAGGCGGAAGGACAACGTGAGGCTGGGAAGGAAGCTGGTGGTATCCATAACCGTGACCGCCGTTCTCCTCATCATCCTGGTCTTCGCAATCTCCGCCATGGGGATCCTGTCGGCCCAGGACATAGCTCAGAGGACCAGCGAGACCAGCAGTTTCACCACCAGCGAGTCCACCCTGGCGAGGCTGCTGGCCTGGAACGCCATCCTGGAGGACCTGCACGGCAGGAGCCTGCTCATAGGCAGGGGACTGGGAGCCACATACACGTCATTCAGGCCGGACATCGGCTCCGTGATGACGGTCCACTACGTTGACAGCTCATATTTCCAGCTGGCCCTGAACATGGGTCTCATCGGCGTGGTGGTGTTCACATCCATCTTCGTCGTCGCTCTCTTCAGGGCTGCCAGGCTGTTCGTGAGGACCGAGGACCCGCGGAGGGCCGGCCTTGCGCTGGGAGTTTTCTGCGCGGTGATCATGCTTCTCTTCGCGTCCGGATTCGCATCCGTCCTTACCAACTACCGCTTCTCGATGCTCTGGGCCTTTCTCCTGGCCCTTCTGCAGGTGGAGATACTCAGGGAGAGGAAAGGCCGGGCCATTCCGGCGGAAGCCTGACGAATCATCGGAGCATTCAGAGCGGCGGGGTTGACGCGCACTCCTGCTATTCATATCCAGTTTATAGCAAGCTTGAAAAGTATCACTGGTTCTGTGTTCTCTTTCGAAAAGGATGGGTGAGCTCACGTGGATGCTGAATTCCTTGAGTCGACCTTCGCGGGCAATACGGTACTGAGATGGATTACAGCGGCAGGTATCATGATGGCGGGCGTCATCGTGCTGAAGATACTGAAGACCGCCGGTCTTAGATTCCTTGGAAGGCTGGCCCGAAGCACGGATAACTGGGCCGACGACCTGCTGCTGGAGGCTCTGCACAGGACATGTTTCCTCGCCTATTCAGCCTTTGCCCTTCTTGCCGGCATGCTTGTACTCGACCTGGAGCCGTCCGTCGAGTCGGTGGTCAGGCGGGCGGGAACAGTGATGCTGATGCTTCAGACCGGGATCTGGATGCAGGGCATGGTCAGGGGCGTGATCAACCATACAGTTGACCAGCATGACGACAGGAGGAGTTCCACAATGGCGGCGGGCTTCGCATTCGTTGCCAGGCTGATCATCTGGAGCGTAGTGGGGCTGCTCGTGCTTTCAGCCCTGGGTGTGGAGGTGACGGCGGTCATCGCCGGTCTGGGCGTGGGCGGCATCGCGGTGGCCCTGGCCGTTCAGGGCATACTGGGAAACCTCTTCGCGTCGCTGTCGATGTATTTCGACCGTCCTTTCGACATAGGGGACTTCATAATAGTGGACGACTACATGGGGACAGTGGACAGGATCGGACTGCGGACCACCAGGATACGCTCCCTCGGCGGCGAACAGATAGTCTTCGCCAACGATGACATAGTGAAGAGCAGGGTGAGGAACTACGCCCGAATGGAGGAGCGCCGCATCGTCTTCTCCTTCGGCATCGAGTACAACCTGCCTGCGGAGAAGGTCGAGAAAGCGGCGGAGATAGCCCGGGAGGTGATCGAGGGGACACCGGACACGAGGTTCGACAGGGTCCACTTCAAGTCCTACGGAGATTTCTCGCTGGACTTCGAGGCGGTATACTACGTACTGTCACCTGATTACAACGTATACATGGAGCGCCGGCATGCGATAAACATGGGCATATACAGGAAGTTCGAGGAAGCCGGGATACCCTTCGCCTTCCCTACAAGTACGGTCCACCTCCTGGGCAGGGTGGAAATACCGGGACCGATGGTCCCGAATGATTGATGACCGCGCCGCAGGGCTCTGAAGGAGGAACGGCGTGAATTGGATGGATGGAGGAGTGACATGGCAAAGGTAGCGGTGATAGTTGACGAGATGTTCGAGGACAGCGAGTACACCGTCCCGGTGGAAGCCTTCAGGCAAGCCGGCCACGAAGTGGTGAACGTGGGACTGGAGAGGGGGAGGGAGGTAAAGGGCAAGAAGGACTCCACTGCCGTGGTGATAGACAGTTCAGTGGACGATGTACGGGCTGAGGACTTCGACGCGCTCCTCATACCCGGCGGCTATTCCCCGGACAAACTCCGGGCTCACGAGGGTCCCGTGAAGTTCGCCAGGGAATTCATGGAGAAGGACAAGCCGGTGTTCATGATCTGCCACGGCGGACAGCTGCTGGTCACCGCCGATGTCCTGAAGGGACGGAGGGTCACCGGGTGGCGGTCCATCAAGCAGGACCTCAGGAACGCCGGAGCCTCTTACGAGGACAGCGAAGTGGTGGAGGACGGCAACCTTGTCAGCAGCAGGCAGCCCTCGGACCTGCCGGCCTTCGTGGAGGCATCCCTCAGGCGGCTGGACTGATACCGGCAGGCGGTCTCCAGGCACTTGATAAAAGGGCTGCGGGGAAGTATTTTCAACGGTGCTTTTCTTCTCGATCCGAAATGCGGTACGACCGGCTGGACCAGCCCAATTCCACTCACGGAGGCCTTCATGAAGATACTTGTCATCAACAGTGGAAGCTCTTCCATCAAGTTCAAGCTCATGGACATGGAGAACGAGGACCAGCTGGCCGAGGGTCTGCTGGAGAGGATAGGCCTTCCAGAGGGAAGGATCAGGTTCAAGACCGGCGAGGACACCATCATCCTGGAGGAGCCGATCCCGGATCACCGGAAGGGCCTCTCCTTCGTGCTTGATGCCCTCACTCACCCTGAATACGGTCCCATCGACAGCTACGACGAGATAGGAGCCGTGGGGCACAGGGTGGTACACGGCGGAGAGAAGTTCACCTCCTCTGTTATAATAAACGACGATGTGATAGCCGGCATCGAGGAATGCAGCTTCATGGCGCCGCTTCATAATCCTCCCAACCTCCAGGGCATCAGGGCTTCGATGGAGACCCTTTCGAATATTCCCAATATCGCGGTCTTCGATACCGCGTTCCACCAGACCATGCCCCCGGTCTCCTACATCTACGGCCTGCCCTACAGCATCTTCGAGGAGAAGCGCATGAGGAGGTTCGGTTTCCACGGCCCCTCCCACCAGTACGTGGCGCAGCAGGCAGCGAAGATGATGTGCAAGCCCCTGGAGGAGCTGTGCATCATCACGTGCCACCTGGGCAACGGGAGCAGCCTCACGGCAGTGAAGCACGGCCGGAGTATCGACACAAGCCTGGGTTACGGCACCGCCTGCGGTGTCATGATGGGAACCAGGTCCGGGGACGTTGATTCAGCGATACTCATCGACCTGGTGGAGAACTACGGCTATTCCATTCAGGACGTGAAGGAGATGGTATACAAGAAGAGCGGCGTAGCCGGCATCTCCGGCATCTCCAGCGACCAGAGGGATGTGGAGGAAGCCGCCCTCCAGGGGAACGGGAGGGCGCAGCTGGCCCTGGACATGTACGCATCCACCGTCCGCAAGTACATCGGGGCCTACGCGGTGACCATGGGAGCCCTTGACGCCATAGTCTTCACTGCCGGCGTGGGCGAGAACGGACCCCAGATGAGGGAGCGTATCTGCAACGGCCTCGAGGTGCTGGGCGTCAGCCTCGACAGCGAGGCCAACGACTTCAAGGGGCAGCAGAGGGACGTCACCGCCGGGGGCAGCAGGGTAAGGGTCCTGGTCATACCCACCAACGAGGAACTGATGATAGCACGCGAGACCGACCGTCTCGCAGAAGGGATATGATATGTATCACAGGATGTTCGCCACGGTCCTGGTCGCGATGCTGACGGTGCTTTCCGCCTGCGGCGGCGGTGAAGACTCCACGGAGCCCGACAGCGGCCAGACGACCTCAATGAACGATTCGCTATCGGGAACCACGGTTGCGGAGGATCCCGAGATGGTATACGCAAGCCACGTTCTCGTGCCATTCCAGGGATGCATGCAGGCCCCGGCGGACGCCATGGCCAGGGAGGAAGCGCTCCAGCTTCTCGGTTCTGTCCGGGACAGCATAGAGACCGGGCAGGTAACCTTCGCGGAGGCGGCCTCAAGGCATTCCTCCTGTCCATCGTCGGAAGAGGGGGGTTTCCTGGGAGGCTTCATGCAGGGACAGATGGTGCCGGAGTTCGAGGATGTCGCCTTCAACCTGGAGGAGGGCAGTATATCCGAGGTCTTCGAGACCGGTTACGGGTACCACATAGTCTACCGGGAGCCCGTGGTCAGGGCCAGCCACATTCTCATAGCCTACCAGGGCGCGGAGAGGAGCGCCGCCACCAGGACCCGGGAAGAGGCGCTGGAACTGGCAGAGGCCCTGAAGGACAGCGTATGGAGCGGCGAGCTGGCCTTCGATGAGGCCGCAAGAAGGTATTCCGACTGCCCCTCGGGGCAGGAGGGCGGGGACCTGGGACCCTTCTCCAGGCACGTAATGACCCCGGCCTTCGAGGATGCGGCCTTCGGCATCGGCGTGAACGACATCTCCGATGTGACCGAGACCCCCTTCGGCTACCACCTGATAATGCGGACCGAGTAGGGGAGGAACTGGCCGAAGAAAGTCCCGTAGAGGCGGCAGGGACCGGACCCGCCGCCTCCACCACTATTTAGAGACCCTAAGTATCTCAATATGAAGGACTTAGGGTTATGACTGTCTAAGAGGTCATGAACCGCTGCACGTATATGGCACAGTTTTACATCGGATAACCTCATTCTTTTGCTGGAAACAGCTTCAGTTTGACTTAATAAGTACACAATTGTATACATCATCAATATGGATGATGGTGAACCGATCTTGAGTGCATGCTTCACTGCATTGTGAATAACACGGATCATGGTCGGCATGGCACCTGACGAGAGGATGGGCCGGCAGGCGCTTCACCCTTCACCGGGAGGTGAGAGGTGGGCGCTTTTTGCGTATATCCGGGAAAATACATACCCAGGCGCCCGAAGGATACCCCTCTGCACAGGTTACTGGATTCCCATTACGATGAATTCCGTGATCTGTATGACGAACGCTTCTCAAAACGCTATGGCTTCTGGCGTCCGGTAACCGATGAAGTAGTTGACAAGTATCTGCAGTGCGGCGATCCTCATTACGGTTTTGCGAGAATCCGATGTAAAAAATGCGGTGCCGAATACCTGAGAACATATTCATGTAAATGCAGGGGCTTCCGGGATCTCCCGGGAACCTCATGCTTCTGGCTATACTGGTTTCTGTCCATCCTGTTCGAAGAGGAGGTCGCTGGATCTGGCGGTCTTTCTTGAGGAAGGATTATTCAGGCCTGTGCCGCACCGGCACTGGGTGTGGAGTGTTCCAAAGATGCTGAGGCTGCATTTCCTGCACCACAGAAGATTGTTACCAAGACTCTGCAGATGCGCCTGGAAGTCTCTTACTCTATTCCTTCATGAATCCTTCGATCGCATTGATATCTTTCCCGGCGGCATCCTGGTACCCCAGACCTTCGGAGGTATGGCAAACTGGAACCCCCACGTTCACGCGCTGATAACCGATGCCTGCTGGGACAGGAAGGGCAATCAGTTCGCAATGTCCAAGATCAGCGATGGTGATCTGAAAGTCGACGTTTCCGATCCTCTGGAGTGGATAGCCCGAATAACATCACACATTCCCAGGAAAGGTGCCAAACAAATCATCTACTACGGTGCCTACAGCCAGGCCTGGAGGGGGAGAGAACGCCGCCAGGGCATTTTACCGAAGGTATCAACAGAAGAGGAACCTGCTTCTTCGGTGAAAGACCGTTCTTCATCCTCCAGGCGCAGAAGACAGCAATGGGCAGTCCTCCTCAAGAAGGTCTGGAACATCGATGCCTTGAAGTGCCCGAAGTTCGGAGGAGAGAGATGAAGGCCGCTTCGCTTCTAAAGTCATCTCTTTCATAGAGCAGCCATCCATTATCAGGCGTATTCTGAAGCACCTGGATCTCTGGGAAGATCCCAGGCCACCTCCACAACCGCTGGAGATGGTCTGCGAACCCTGTGCAGACTATCTTCCCTGACGGGACGATGTCCCTGAGATAGAGGTCGGGTGAATAAGCTACTGACCTTACTACTGACCTTATTGGGCAGGTATATCTCCCGGGCATGGTCTTGTCTCTTTTCAGGGCTTCATCCCTGCTTGACCGCTCGTTTCATTTCTGTATTCTGCAATCAAGCACAATAATCAGTGAAAATGATTGAAAATGTGGATCATGAAGCGCGATCACGGAGCAACTCACATAAGGTGTGAAATCCAGTTTCCTATTGCTTGCAATAAGGTACCAGGAATGATGAAAAATGGATTAGAACACGGATCATGAGGCTTGGTTACTGAGCAGTTCATGGATGGTGTGAAATCCAGCTTCCTATTGCTTCATCGCACGCCATCCGCCGGATAAAGTACTCTAGGGGGTGGAAATGCGCAACTACTTCACCTTGCTGATCCTACTGATAACAGCTTTGACGGCCAAATCATCTCTGGCCGCTACTGAGAATCAGACCGACTGGTCCGGAGGACCAGGTGTCTGGGGTCCGGTGTTATCCTGGGGCAGCGAGTTCAGCTCGTGCCTGAACGTCAACTGGTTTGATCCCGCAGGCATGCTCGAGTCTCAGTGGATACCTCTGGATGCTCCTATAGAACATCCCGTATCCGGATTGTACGAAGGCGCCCTGGGCCTCAGCAGCATGGATTTGGACGGAGACGGCGACCTCGACGTGCTTAGCACCAACGGCAGTGCAGTCCACTGGTGGGCAAACGGCGGTGGAGGGACCAATTGGGACATACGCGTGATCGATCCCGAATGCATCGAGGCAAGTGCAGTGTCTTTCGGATGTATCGATGATGATCCCCATGTGGACGTACTGGCCAACGATCACTGGGGAATCAACTGGTACGAGAACGATGGCATCGGTGCAGGATGGGTTGAACACACGGTTGACGAGGCTTTCTATCATGCAGGATTCATCATTACCGGTGATATCGATGGTGATCTGGATATCGATGTTGTAGCCGCTCAGGATGAGTTCGGAAACGGAGACATCTCCTGGTGGGCAAATGAGGACGGTGGAGCATCCTGGTCCGAGCGGCCCCTGATAGGCCCTCCATACTACTACGTGACCTCGATCCATATCGCGGACCTGGATGGAGACGGCGATCCGGACGTCCTCGTGTCCTACAGCGAAGACGGTACCGGCTGGTTCGAGAACCTCGACGGTTCTGGCACCTTCGGCTATCACGAGATCTGTCTGACATTCACCGATGCACGATCGGTATTCGCTGCGGACATTGATGGAGATGCCGACCAGGATGTCCTGGGAGCATCGGGTCTCGGCAACCGGGTTGCCTGGTGGGAGAACCTGGACGGCTCGGGCACATCTTGGCAGGAGCATGCGATCGAAGATAGCCTCAGCGGAGCATCATCGGTGTACTCCTGCGATCTTGACGAGGACGGGGATAACGATGTGATTGCCGTGGCATCCGGTGCAGACTGCGTGGTCTGGTTGGAAAACGTAGACGGCGTGGGAAGCAGCTGGATCGAACATATGGTGGATGATACCTTCCCCGGGGCATTCCGCTTGGAAAGCGGCGATTTCGATGGAGACGGTACCACTGACATAGCTGGTATGGCCTCGGGGACAGCGGTAACTCACTCGATAACCTGGTGGAAGGTTATGGGCTACTCCGCCACTGCGATCCTCACCTCGTCCGTCCTCGATGTCCAGGAGCCGCCGGAGTGGCAGTACCTTGATTGGTCTGGCATCGAGCCATACGGGACCGACATAGAGCTTCAGGTCAGAGCATCTAAAGACGCTGCAAACATGGGAGCCTGGTCGAGCAGCCTCATTGCACCGGACAGCCTGGGCGGGATACTCTCAAACGGAGACAGCCTGTTCCAGTACAGGGTTATCCTCAGCACGACCGACCCGTACCTCACCCCCGTCCTGCAGGATCTGGAGGTGTCCTGGTCGACCTGTACGGGTATCGAGAACGATGAACCTAGCTCATCCCCTCTCTTCGGAGCGCATCCCAACCCCTCTCCCGGTTCAGTATCGATAATTGTACCCCCCGCATTCATCCCTGACGCCGAGATCCTCGTCTACGACATCTCCGGCAAGCTCATCAGGAGGTTCACGGACATAGAGACAAATGTAGTGCATTGGGACTGCTGCGGAGAGTCAGGCAGGGAAGTGCCTTCGGGAGTCTATATCATCCAGGGGATCTCTGAAGAGCAGACACTGAGCCTGAGGCTGGTGAAGATATAGAAAGGTGCACGAAGAGTGTGCCATATATGTGCCACGGTAATTGATCCGGCAGGCAGCTTAAGGGCCTAATTCGTTCTTATAATTGGATTTAGTGTCCTATCATGGTATAGAGGAGAGCGGGCCCGAAAGCCCGCCTTCCAGAACTATCAGCAGCTTCTGGCCGTTACCTGATGACCATCGCCTGCTGTGTTAGGGTCCCGCCCTCGGTTGTGAGCCTGATGAAGTAGACTCCGCTGGAGATGCCGGAGCCGGGTGCCCAGTTCAGGCTGTGGCTGCCGGCCTCCATGGTGCCGTCGACGATTGTCTCGGCAATGCCTATGCCGCAGTGCCATCCGGAACCTCCGGAGAAATCCGTCCTCCAGGATTCTGGATTGGTGACCGGCGTGGTATGGTAGTCTTCCTGCACTGTGGCAGAACCGGAATAGCTGCCTGTGCCGGCTCTTATTCTAAGCAGGGGACTCCTTAACTCAGCTCCGATGCTCAGCTCGGTTATGCTCATGCGTATCTCGGGTGGAATGCAGGGCACGTGGTGTCGAACCGCGAAAAACCCGAACTCAGATGGTCTATCTCGCCGTAGAGGTATCCTACGCAGGATTTGAAGCCCCTCCCGGCGCCTAGCCGGAGGCAGGCTCCGTTCTGCTCACAGCCCTCGCGGAATTCGTATTCGAACTGTTCCAGGGCATCATCGTTGGAATCGTGGCTTATCCTGCCGAAACCCAGTGCGCCCTCTGCGAACACGACGAAGTCTTCGCCCCAGTGGTGGAGTATGGGAACTGTCCGGAGGTGCCTGGGCGCCTCCGGTCTCCACCTCACCTGCTGAAGACAGGACTATCGCAGATGATAGAAGAAGAACAACAGCCGGTCGCTTCATTTCCATTGAGGACTCCTCGACGGTCGACCGTCATGCTGACAGATGCCGACCTCCCCTTTGGGAATGGCCCGTTCAGGCTTTCCCGATCCGCAATCCGGAATTGATTGAGCACCCGCGGGATTGCCATCTTTCCCGGCGACTCAGCTCCTTTGCCGAATGATAGCCGAGCGGTTTCGACCGGTCAAAGAGAAGTGGACCGTCAAGGCGCACACTGTGATGGTGCAGAGTCATCAGGCGGACCTTCCAGGAATTCATACCTGGCTGTTCTGGAGCCGGATAGACTGGGTCCGTGCGGTCTTGTCAGGAGTGGATGTTACTCCGGGGGAGGAGAATGGCAGCCTGCTCGGGACCAGGATGGCGGTTCCGGGCGTGCAGTGGAATAAAAGGGAGCTTTCCGGTGTATACCTGTAGAACCATCAGATAGAAGGAGACGAATGCATGACCAGCGGAAGGATTCTCTCCGTGCTTCTGCCTGTGCTGCTGGCTGCCTGCCCGGCCCGCGGCTCCATCCTGGATTTCAGGGTCCTTGAGATAGACCTGACGGACGCCGCCGCCGGATCATCCTGTACCTGGTCCGACCCCGAATTGATCACCGTGACACCGGAGGGACTGGGATGGGAGGGCGACCCGGTCTCTCTCAGGGACGGCTGGCTGCTCACGGTTCCTATGCCCCTTGGACTCTCATGGAGGCCGCCTTCCTCGGTCTCCATATGCGTCACCATGCTCCCGGAGGCCCGGGAGGTGGAACTCGACAACGGACAGACATTCATGCCCTACCCGGGGGAGGTGTTCGTAAGGTACTCGCCGGACACCGAGCACTGGTCCACATGGCAGGTCCTCCGGCAGGGTCCGGATCCCTCCCGGGGTGGCCTAGATGGATCCGGCACGCATTTCCACGGTTCGGTAGCGGTGCCGATGATCCAGCGCGATGCATATGCAGTCCTACTGAGGGAATACGCCGGGATGAAAGTGCCATGGAGGAGCGACGAGGATGCCGCATGCCGTTGGATAACGGAGTCGGATCCGGACTTCTTCAGCGATAACCTTCCCTTCATAGGTTATCTCCAGTTCCTCTACGAGGGCTCCTTCCACGGGAACAGGAGGATCACCGGATTCAGGGCGGAGGTATTCTACGGCATAAGCGGTCTTCACTACGCGCCTGAAGACGAGAGCGTCTATGCTGACAGGGATACCCTCCCCTGGTCCTACCAGCGGTAGAGCCGGCGGCCGGGCCGAACTACCCGGCAGGTTTATCGGGGCTGCGCGGCAGGCGGGGCATCGCTTCCCTGCCGACCGACTGCAAGGATCATCCTGCAGGGGATCATGCAGGTTCTCAAGCTCAGGTTACACTCTTTCAACTAAATACACCATATAATACTATATAATTATAAATAATTTAAATCCAGAGGTTGAGTTTCAACTAAGACTCGGATACGGTGCTAACAAGGGTTATTCTCATCCCGTCTGGCAAGGACTTCTATGTAGCAGACACACTCGAAATCGTATTATGAAACATCTTCTTCGGCATATCGTCACCTTTATTCTCCATTATCTTGCGAGGCAAGCCCAGGTGTGATATCACCCTTGGCTCACGCTTCATTCCCTTTACGGTTAGTCATTCTGTGTTTGTCATTACTAAGATGCGATCACCTTCCTTCTTCCTCAAGTCTCTAAGCTCGTACACTACTCCAGCGGACTCTACTGACCTTTTCCGAGAGTCATACAATGGACATGGCAGAACAAACGATGAAATCGCTGACAGGTATCTGCGACGTTGCCATTCCGGTCAGTTGACTTATGATGCAGGTGTCTTAGGTTTTGTTATCGGAATGGATGAGTTGGTCACTACCGCGAGTAGATGAGGACCGGAGGGTTGATGGTACATACAGGGCCTTTCGTTCAGCCTGCTATCCCGGGCCCGTGTTTATCCCGGCGGTACTTCCATTCCCCGCTGTCCGGTCATTCCCGGTCATGCAGAATATCTATTCACCACGGGACAGCCTACTGTCATGGGAGATACGCCGGTCCCCCCGGAACATAACCCACCTACGGGTCCCCCACGGTTCTCAATTACGCACTCCAGCCAGGCACCGCCAGTGGTGTGATTTGATCCGGGTCCACGGGGGAATGTAGTCGGCAGCACATTACTCGAGAGATTCCAAAGGAACAACTTAGTGAGAGGTTTGTCATGCTGAAGCTTCGCAATCGTTATCTGTTCGCGCCGATTAAGACCGGGTTCTCCGATGGCAGCGGTGTAGTTACCGACAGGCATCTGTCGTTCTATCGGGAGCGCAGTCGGCACGTGGGAGCAGTCATTCCAGAGCCCTTGTATCTGGACCCCGGGCTCAGAGAGATCCCCACCCAGATAGGAATAGACAGCAAGGACAAGGAAGAAGGTCTTAAGGAGCTCGTGAAAACCATTCATGAGGGTGGAGCCGGGGCGATAGCGCATCTCAACCACCCTGGGCGAATGGCGAACCCTAGAATACCGGGCAATCTTTTCATTTCTTCGACCGACCGTCCATGTGAGAACGGCGGGGCAGCACCTGTGCGCATGGAGGAATCCGGTATGGAGGCGGTCGTATCACTGTTCACCGACGCCGCCATATTTGCTGAGAAAGTGGGGTTCGACGCTCTGGAGCTTCAGCTGGGTCATGGGTATCTGCTGGCTCAGTTCCTGTCGCCAGGAGTCAATGATCGGGACGATGCTTACGGGGGCAGCTTCGAGAATCGGGCCCGCTTCCCCCTGATGGTCGTAGACGCGGTCCGAGAGACTGTCGATCTGCCCATTCTTGTCAGGGTAAGCGGATCGGAGATGATCCCCGAAGGGATACATATCGATGAGACAGTCAGGCTGGCACGGGTCCTGAATGAGAGAGGCATAGAGGCGGTCCATGTATCGGCAGGCACTGTCTGCAGCACGCCGCCATGGGATTTCCAGCACATGTTCGTACCCATGGGGAAGACCTGGGACTTCGCCGAGGAGATCAGGGAAAAAACAGGGGTGAAGGTGGCAGTGGTCGGACGGATCAGCGACCTGGAGCATGCAGCTCAACTGGAGAAGCGTTTCCCCGATGCTTACCTGGCGGTGGGGCGTGCCCTGGTCGCAGATCCTGATTTTATCGGAAAGTGTCTCGGAAGTATACCGGAGCCGGTCAGGCCGTGTCTGGCATGTTCAGAGGGATGCCTGGGCGGTGTCAGATCCGGCCTGGGGCTGCGATGCCTGGTCAACCCTCGGGTCGGGCGGGAGAAGCTTGAGGACGCTCCCGCACAAGCACCCCGCAGCTTCGCCGTGGTTGGTGCCGGCCTGGCCGGTCTGCAGGCATCACTGACCCTCAGGGAGAGAGGACACTCCGTTGACCTGTTCGAGAGGGACGAGGTGGGCGGCCAGTTCAACCTGGCCTGGCGCACTCCCAACAAGGAGTCCATGAGCAAGCTTGTACCGTACATGAAGAACGCTGTTGATCGGATCGGTGTCAGGATCATAAGTTCGGAGGCGCGGGCCGGGGATCTCCAGGGCTACGACGGAGTTGTGGTCGCGACCGGAGCTAGACCCAGGATTCCCGATATCCCCGGCCTGGATGATTATCGGGTCTACGATATACTCGGTGACAAAGAACTTCCACGAGACAAGAACGTTCTCATAATCGGTGGCGGGCTCATAGGCGTGGATGTGGCCACCGCGCTCATTCCTCGAGGTAACAGGATTACCATCGCCAAGCGGACCACGGATTTCGGCGAGGATATGGAGGCGATAGCCAAGACATTGTCGTTGAAGATGATGAAAGAAAACGGAACCACCTTCAGCGACCACACCAGCATTTACAGGATCGAGGGGAACAGGGTATTCGCCAGACGCGATGACGAGGAGATCGTCTTTGAAGATATAGATCTGATAGTCATATCAACAGGCATGAGTAGTGTGGACTACCTTGCCCGTGAACTTAGCGGAAGTGTACCGGTATGGCTGGTCGGTGATGCCAGGGATGTAGGCAATGCGAGGACTGCGATCGAGGATTCATACCTCACTGCCCGCGAGCTGTAGGGCGAAAGCCGTGTCCCGGTAGGATTGGATTTCTCAGAGAACGGGTGTGTAAGGAGAGAATCAGCAGCTGGACGGCAAGCGAATACCCCTCTGCCCGGCCCGGGTAGAGGTATTCGATGATGGCCCCGATCCCTCCGAACCGCCGTAGATCTGACCCGACGGGGAATGGATCCAGGCTTGATCCGGCCTGCCCTTGCGCATCAGCAGCGCCATCATTGTTTA
Organism: Candidatus Aegiribacteria sp. MLS_C; assembly: GCA_002030045.1. Taxonomy (GTDB): domain Bacteria; phylum Fermentibacterota; class Fermentibacteria; order Fermentibacterales; family JCC-6; genus Aegiribacteria. Next base: position 101,116 of record LQBI01000030.1, read on the forward strand.
TGCAGCGGCTTTCTCAGGAGTCCGGCCAGAAATGGAAGAGCGGAATCTGCGTGATACCGCGGCAGCGCAACAGTCTGACAGATGGAACCTCTCCTGGACTTCCTGTACATGAATTCTCTGCAGGATGGCCCAATGACTGGACTGTCAACGGTCTGAACATATCCTGCTTGCAAAAGAGCATAAATCTTGTATCGTTCTTCAATGTGGGTGGAGATGTCGAACGCGGGCTTTGAAAACGGTATCCGTGCACGTCATGGTTGTTTGGTATTCGATTCTGTGAACCCGCTACAGATAAGAACATTCAGGAGCAGTTGAATCGAACTTAAGGGTTTCATGCAGGCGGTACAGAAGGGGTAGAGATCCGTCTGCCCTTGCCAAGGGGAGTACAGTATGCTGAGGAGCGCATATTACGCAATATTCTCCGGATTGACCCGCCTGGCGGGTTTCCGCGGTTCAGAGGTGATGGCCGCAATGATGGCCAGGGTACGTTATACCGTTAACGGTAAGCGGAACGGTCCTTATCTGGGTCACCTGGCGCGGATCTTTCCTGATCGCTCGGACAGGGAGCGTATGAGGATGCTCATGGGTTTCTGGAGGGTTCACCAGAGGGCATTCCTGGGGCTCTTCAACACAGCACGCCTCAACACCTCCAGTCTGACGGAGCGGGTGGAGTGGTCCGGGAAAGAGGCGCTGGACGAAGCCATTGCAGAGGGCCGAGGAGTGGTGATGGCTGCGCCGCATTTCGGGGACGAACGGACCCTGCACATCCTCCTGGCCATTGCCGGATACCCGATGCACGTTATTTCCTCGCGGTATTCAGAACTGTCAGAGCGGGTCCGGAAGGCGCGGCTGGGTGTCAGTATGCGTTGGCACCATGTGGGCTTTCCCGATGAGAACCCAGCATGGATTTACCGTGCCCTGAAAGCGGGAGAGGTGGTCCAGATATCCCCTACAGCATGGGGTGGTCCCAAGGGGCACTGGGTAATTAATTTCGGCGTACCTTTCCTGGCTTCCTCGACCCCTCTACGGCTGGCAGCCTCCACCGGCTGCGCAATTGTTCTCGGCTGCAATCATGCCCTTTACGGGTCCAGATACCGTTTGGAATTCCTCCGTTTCCGACCGGAAGAGTCAGGTCCGGCGGGAACCGCCGAGATGTTCACACGGTTCGAAGATCTGGGCAGGACGTGGCCGGACCAGTACAACTGGATGAACCTGGTTATCCGCCACCGGGAGACCAACACATTGGCACGTCTGGGAAGGATCCCCCGCGGCGAGAGGGAGGTCGAGGAGGCTGCGATCCCAGAAGACTGGAATCCCAACCTTATCAGAAACCTCGAGGAGGTTTCAGGGCTGTGTGCGTTTCAGGAATAGTTCCGTCCCGGGAGGGAAGGACCGGTCTCCATTGTACATGCAGCCAATATTCCCTCCTCATCCTGTACTTACACTAATTCATGCGTAATCACATGCCAAGGTATCACAGATATCCATCGATAGCAGCTTGATACAGAATTGACATTTCTCGGACGTGTAGGTGTGATTAGGTATACCTACATGAGAGGAGAATGCCATGTCTTCCATTGTCAGGAACAAAGTAGGCAGATACACCTACCTTTGCGAGTCGGAATCTTACCGTAATGAGGAAGGCAGGCCGCGTAACCGCAGGGTCCTGATCGGAAGGATCGATCCTAGGACAGGGTGACCTTGCTCCCGGAAACTGGACACATACAGGTTTAGGGATCATTCTTACCGAAGGAGGTAGGGATGGGCAGGAAGAAGTATTCGGAAGAACAGATCATCTATACCTTGAAACAGGCTGAGAACGGCAGGCCGATCAGGGAGGTTTGTTGATAACTTGGCGTAAGTGAACAGTCCTTCTATCGATGGAAGCGCAAGTACGGTGGAATGGGCGTAAGCGAGCTCAGGGAGCTTCGTCAGCTTCGAGACGAGAACATGCATCTGATGCGGATCGTTACCGAGCTTACTCTGGACAAGCACATCCTTCAGGAGGTGCTCTCAAAAAAAGTCTGAAGGCAGCCAGGAAGCGTGAGCTGGCTGCTCAGATCGTGGAGTGGTACGAGGTAAGCGTACGCCATGCCTGTGGTCTGCTGGACCTGGGAGGTCTGTATTACTATCGGAGCCGCAGGCGCCAGTACACAGCCCTTCGTCTACGCCTTAGAGAGCTTGCTCTCAGCAGGGTACGGTATGGATACATCCGACTGATGGTTCTTCTGAGACGAGAAGGCTGGCGAGTAGGCAAGAAGCTTGTTTATCGTCTGTACACCGAGATGGGCCTGACGCTGAAGAGCAAGCGAGGCAGGAAGCTTGCCAGGCGTGGTAGAATCTCAAAGCCACCAGTTGCGGATGCTCCTAACCAGAGGTGGTGTGCATGGACTTCGTCACGGAGCGGTTCGAGAACGGTCGCTACTTCAGGATACTGACAGTGATGGACACCAGGGAATGTCTTGCTCTTGAGCCTGGGATATCCATGACTGGTAAGAAGGTTGCGCATTGCTTGGACGGGGTCGTGATCGGACGGGGGTCTCCAGAGTCGATCACGATGGACAATGGGACTGAGTTCCAGTCCGGGGCTATGGATGCATGGGCTTATCAGAATGATGTAAGACTGGATTTCATCCACCCCGGCAAACCGATCGAGAACGGGTTGATAGAGAGCTTCAATGGGCGCTTATGGGACGAATGTCTGAATGTTCATCTGTTCTGGTCTATGGAGGACGCCAGGGCAAAGCTTGAGGAATGGAGGCTGGACTACAATACAGCTAGACCTCACAGTGCGTTAGGCCAACTAACACCTGAGGAGTACTCTTCAAGTGTCTGTGGAGAAGGAATCTGCAGGCTGAAGACCGGCGATCCCTAACTCTCAGAGTGGTCCTATTCTGGGGAGAAGCGCAACCGGTTGCCACACTAACATAAAGCGTGGACTAGTTTTCGGGGGGCAGGTCACATTCTACTGATAGGTTGATATCACGTCGAATCAGTATTGTGACGTCAGAGCTTTAGTTGGAACTATCGAAATGCCGGCTTTCATTGTGAATATGATTGACCCCGGTAAAATGGAATAACTTCCAACTCATCCCGATTCTCATAGTGGATACAGTTCAAAGATGAATGACAGGTGATCAGTACTTATCCATTTACAATGAATTAACTATACGACAAATAATAATAATAAAACAGTTCAAATAGCTTATCCTGAGCCGGAACTGGCCTGTTAGTCAATGTACCCTAGATCACGTAGCGCCTGTATGGATCGGGGGTCGGATTGAGCGAATTCCGGGAAGCCCCTGGGCGGAGTGGCCCAGTAGTAGAGAACGCTTTCCATACCGATGGAGTCACCCGGAAGCGGTTGAATCTCTTGAGGATCCTCATCCAGCCTGTAAGTCACGAATTCCTCCATGTCGTTCATCATTATGGTTTTCACCGAACCGGACACGGATGAAGCGAGGGGATACCTGTCGGTCCACGGTGGCAGGGAGGTTTCACTGGAAGGAATGCTTCTGTATGGATCGGGATCCTCCAGTATGTTCACTCCATCGAAGTACGCGTCAGACTCAAGACCTGCCCATGCGATCAGCGTGGGAAGAATGTCGAACTGACCGACCCTTGTCGAGTCAACAACTCCAGCGGGTATGCCGGGACCCGACATGATCAGGGGTACATGGAGCACTTCCTGGTATAGGGTGGTGCCATGGAGAACCCAGCCATGCTCAAGAAACTCCTCACCGTGGTCCGCCATCACCACGATCATGGTCTCCCCCTCAAGACCGTTTGTTCTCAACCATGCAAAAAGTCTGGATAGGTTGTCGTCTACCCAGCGTATCTCGCCGTCGTACATATCAATTGCCGTCTGAACTTCCTCGGCGTTAAGAATGCTGTCCCCGTCAATCTCCCAGTCAAACCAGACGAGTTCGGGATCGTCCTGGAACATGGAATTGTACGGTGCGGGAGGAGCGTAAGGAGAATGGATGTCGTACAAATGCATCACGCAGAAGAACCTCTCGTCACGGTGTTCTTCCAGCCACTCTATCATCATGTCCACCGAAACAGCCGCTTGACCCTCGCCGGTAGGGTGGCAGTGATACTCATCGAAACCCTGGTCGAAACCGTATACATCACTGAGTATAGCGAAGTTTACCACACCAAAGGTCGCAAAGCCTGCATCCCTGAGTATGACCGGAAGGGAGGGGAGATCAGTGTCAAGCTTGTAGATGAGCTTCAGTCGATCCTCACCCTCGGTTTCCAGTGATACCGGGTTCAGTGTTCTGTGCGACTGGACTGACAACCCGGTCCAGATAGTCGCGTGGGCAGGAAGAGTCCAGGGAGCCTGCGCCTGGAGGCTGGTCCATCTGGTGCCGCACTCGGCAAGGCTGTCCAGAGCCGGGGACGTATCCCTGTAATAGCCGTAGCAGGACAGGTTCTCAGCTCTCAGTGTGTCGAGGATGATCAGTATTATGTTGTTTCTTCCACGCTCCTGAACTGACTGCTCCGGACCTCCACACGAAACGGAGAGAATAAGGTATACCAGGATTATTGGACCAATGGAAAGCCAGCTGCGCATTGAATCGACCTTTCAGTTTTACATTGCATCAAGCCGTGGAGCTTCTAGGATGATAACCGGCCTGCAATACTCTGCTTCCGTCCCGCACACCGAATATACCTACGAGGAATCACATTTGAAAATGAGTTGGATAAGCTCTCCCCCCGCCCTCGAGTATCAGCGGGAAACCAGATGATTCATTGATAACTCTTAGTAGACCACATTCAAAACCCCCGGCCGGGTGCTGCCGACGGATGACGCCGGAGCTGCCATGATGTTCCTTTGAGCTTCGATAAGATCAGTAAATTATCATTGCAATACTTTTCGTTGATCTTCATGCTTACATTTATCATTATCATTACGAGTGTATATGATTATAAAAGTTGAAATAGTTTATCCTGAGCTGGAATATTCTCTTTGCTCCATTGTCCGTTATTCCGAATATGGATATATTGCGTCCCATGTAAATCCGCCTTCCGGAGGTTACTGAGGTGACTATGGAACAGGGAGTTTCTTTCTTCTGCCCCGCCTACAACGACGAGGGCAACATCAGGGGTACGGTGGAATGCGCCCTTGGCACATTCCAGAAGCTCTCACTGGATCATGAGATAGTCGTGGTTGAGGATGGGTCTCCGGACGGAACCGCCGAAGTTGCCGACCAGCTGGCGCGGGAATACTTGACGGTCAGGGTTGTACATCACGAGAAGAACAGAGGTTACGGCGGCGCCCTCAGGTCAGGATTCAGGGAAGCCCGCAACTTTCCTCTCGTGACCTATACTGACGGTGACGGCCAGTACGATTTCGCCGAGTTCGAGAAGCTCTTCAATGCCTGGGAAGAGGGCTACTGCGTTATAGGATACCGTCTGTACAGGGCCGAGGGGTTCCGAAGGGATTTCCAGAACAAGGTTTACGGTTTCATGCTCAGACTGATGTTCGGGCTCCATGTAAGGGACGTCAACTGTTCAATGAAGCTCTTCCAGCGCAGCGACCTGGACAGGATCGAGATAAGGAGCGACAGCTCCTTCCTGGACGGGGAGGTCCTGATCAAACTTCGGAAACTCGGTGTTCCGCTGAAGGAAGTGCCAGTCCACCATTATCCCCGTCTGCACGGAGAGGCCTCGGGAACCAGGGCCAGTGTAATACTCCCGACCATCAGGGACATGTTCACCTACCGGGTCAGGAGAAGATAGAGGATCAGCGGAGCAGTCCGTCCAGGTTCCCCGAACTCCTGAGCATGTCGTAGATATCCTCCGCCAGTATCCTGTTGCCGTAGCCGTTCAGATGCTTGCCGTCAGGCGACTCGAATCTCCTGTGTCCCTCCTCCCAGGCGGTCTGGAACGCTTCCCTGGAATCGGTGCATTGTATGCCCGGGTATTCCGGCGCCATCTCCAGGAGCAACCTGTAGTCCTCCGGTTCGACAAGGTCCCCGGACAGCCTCAGCTCAATTGCATCGTATATCCGGTACCTGGTAACGAAGAAGTTGAGGAACATGAGAACGCCCCTCCCGCCGAAATTGTCAGACATCTTCCGGAGGATGTAGTCAGCTGCTTCCGGCATGAGTTCATCCACCCTCTCCGGAGGGAGGTCGGCGTTGAGGCTGCGGTAGTCCTCGGGTATGCTGAACAGCGGGAAGAGTTCCAGCCTGGTGTTGAACGTGAGGTACCTGATCAGTGCGCTCTGCAGGAATACCCCGGCAATTCCGGAGGGTTCCCTGGGAGCCGGCGGCGCAACCGTGAAACCCGTATCGGCAGGTACAAGGTAACTGTAGGTGGCTGACGGGTCGGGCATTATGCTCCTCCTGACGACGTCGCCACCCAGGACGATGACCCAGGTGTCCGGACTGTACAGGCTGTCAACGTATTCCATGAGCAGAAGGTCCTGCAGAAGCGACTGGTCAGCCTTTCCGAACCCGTACACCAAGCAGGCATCACCCAGCAGTGTCTGAAGATGCGACGCTATGCTCTCGTCAACGTCACTCTGGAGGTTCTCCACGTGGGAATCTCCTATCACGGCCACCAGGGGCCTGTCCCTCTCCTCTGGTCCCAGGTAATCCTGCAGACTGTTCCAGCCCTGGTCGTTTATGCGCCAGTGGAACTTCTGGAGAGGAACACGGCCAATGCTCGTGAATCCCTCCCTGGTGGTCGTGTCGAAAAGCATTATGCCGTCATCCACTCTCATGGACGAGGGTCTCTGGTCAGCCGGGAAGACGAACCTGAAAACGAGTTCCAGGAACAGGAGGCCCGAGAGGAAGAACAGTAACGCTCTCCCAAGCCAGCCGTAGATCATCCTTCGTTCCAAGGTTCCCTCCTAGAAGTGGAAATAGATGAATTCCTGCTGACCGAAGTTGCCGTAGAGCACAAGAACCGCGACACATGCATAGTACACGGCCCAGCGAAGCGTCCTGGGCATGAAGTCTATCTCGAGACCGTGCTTCCTGCTCCTCTGCAGCCACTCCACACCGAAAAGGACAGCGGACATCACGAGCCCTTCCGCGAAGTAGCCCATTCCCAGGTCTAATCCTCCCCTGAAGGTGGCGATATCACTGAGGAACCTCCAGGCTCCTCCGATGGACTGAGCCCTGAACACGATGGCGGTGCCGATGACCGGGACCAGCGTGAGGAACATCGACCAGGCCTCTCCGACGGAAGGCAGGAGCCGCCCCCTGGCGACAACATCATCGTATTTGGTGTTGTGTCCGGTAACCATGGTCAGGCAGTAGAGGACACCGTGGGCCAGGCCCCAGATGATGAAGGTCCAGGCCGCTCCGTGCCAAAGGCCGCTCACTGTGAAGGTGATGACCAGGTTGGCGATATGTCTCCAGTCCGATACCCTGCTTCCGCCAAGAGGTATGTACACGTAGTCCCTGAACCAGGAGGAGACGGAGATGTTCCACCTGGACCAGAACTCCGTGAGGTTACGGGAGAAGTAGGGATAGGCGAAATTCCTCATCAGACTGAATCCGAAGAGCCTTGCCGCGCCTATGGCTATATCGGTGTAGCCTGAGAAGTCGCAGTATATCTGAATAGAGAAGAAGGTGCCGCCGATCAGGAGTCCCACCCAGTTAAGGCCGTCGCTGTGGCTGAAGACCACATCGACGATCCTGCCTATGTTGTCTGCTACCACCATTTTCTTTAGAAGTCCCCACAGGATCTGGCGCATGCCGTCCGTGGCGGTGGCGGGGTCGAACCGCCTCCGCTCGAGGAACTGCGGAAGGAAGGTTTTTGCCCTTTCCACCGGTCCGGCCACAAGCTGGGGGAAGAAGCTGACAAAGGCGAAGAAGGCCACCGGATCGTTCACCGGCTTTACTTTTCCCCTGTATATATCGATCGTGTAGCTGAGTGTCTGGAACGTGTAGAAGCTTATCCCGACGGGCAGGATCACGTTGAGGACCGGAAGGTGGGGCTCCATTCCGAACTGGGTCAGAAGCCTGGCCACGGAGCTGACGAAGAAGTTGAAGTACTTGAAGAAGCCAAGAAGACCGAGGTTGATGAAGAGACTGGTCCACAGCAGCATCCTTCTCCTGCTGCTCCGGATGCCGGTTCTTCCGAGCCCCATGCCCACCAGGTAGTCGGTAAGGGAACTCGCGAAGATCAGGAGCAGGAAGCGCCAGTCCCACCATCCGTAGAAGAAATAGCTGGCGGCCAGCAGGAAGAGGTTCTGTACCCTCAGGCTGCACCGCTGGAGTTCCCAGTAGATGATGAAGACCGCCGGCAGGAAGAGCCAGAATGCCAGGGAGTTGAAGAGCAATCAGCACCTTCCGTTCAAGCGCTCGGGATCAGACCCGTCCCCGATCCCATTCTTCCAGGGCATCTATGACAGTCAGGGTCTCCTTCTCCGTCATGTCGGAATAGAGAGGAAGGGTCAGCATCTCCTCGTAAACCCTCTCGGTCACCGGGAGCCGGAACCCGCTTCGCCTGTAGAAACTGAATGTATGGGCCGGAATGTAGTGGATCCCGGTGCCTATTCCCCTTTCCTTCATGAACTCCATCAGTCCGTCCCGATCCTCGTGGACGCGGACGATGTACATGAAGAGGCTTACCCGGTCGTAGTCGGCGGGGATGAGGCTAATGCGCCTCATTCCGGAAAGGCCCCTGTCGTATGCGCGTGCTATCCTGCTCCTGGACTCCCGGAGTTCGTCGAACCTCTCCAGCTGAACGATTCCTATGGCTGCATTGATGTTGCTCATGTGGAGCCTGTAGCCCTGGGTCAGTACATCGTAGACCCAGCTCCGGCTGTTCCTGTAGCGGCTCAGCGTGTCCCTGTCTATGCCCAGGATCCTCTTCTGCTGCATGAGTTCGACGATAGCCGGGTCGCTGGTCACCACCGCTCCACCCTCGCCGCAAGTAATCACCTTGATGGGATCGAAACTGAAGCAGGTGAGGTCACCGAATGAACCGACCCGTCTTTCCCCGTAGAACGAACCGAAGGCGTGGGCCGCATCCTCCACGATCCTCAGACCATTTTCCGAGGCCAGGTCGAGCACGCCGTCCATGTCGCAGGGTACACCCCTGAAATGGACCGGCAGTATGACCCTGGTCCTGGGGGTGAGCCTCCTCTTCGCGTCCTCCAGGTCGATGTTGAGATCTTCCTCTCTGATATCGCAGAAGACCGGAACCGCTCCCGTAGCGGTGATGGCCTGCACGCTGGCCACGTAGGTGAGCGAGGGAACGAGGACCTCGTCCCCCGGACCCAGTCCGGCTGCATGGAGCGCAAGGAATAGAGCGCCTGTGCCGTTGCATACAGCTACCGCATGGCCGGCCTCCAGGAACTGGCACAGCATGTGTTCGAACCTGTCCACCTCGGAGCCCATGCCCAGCCAGCCGGTGGAGAAGACACGCTCCACCGCCCTGAGTTCCCGCTCGCCTATGGATGGCCTGGAAACCGGTATCATGGGACACTCCGGGATGAAAGGTGCTATACGAACGGACAATCAGACGGCATGATACTGGCTGGTGAAAGATGTGTCAATTCCGCCCGAGCATGTGCTCCATGCATGGTCCGGCAATCCGCCCGGTCCCCGTGCAGGGCACTTCAAGGTCGGCATTTCGCCGAGGAACGGCACCGCTTCCATGAGCCGTCCTGTTGTAATGCCCGGGTACTGGCAGTGGTTTCTTGACCCCGCAGGGAACGAACCTTATTATGTTACACGGGAATACTTATGAATTGGAATCCGACATGTTTTCAAGGGTATCGATAACCGCAGGGATCCTTGTATGCTGCCCTGCATTGCTTGCGCAGAGCCGGGCCGCTTCCGATGATGTCATAGTGTTCTCCTGCCATCAGACCTGGGACTCAAGGATATACGTGCTGGATATGTGCGGCCGGGTCCTCGACTGGCACCAGTACGAATTCTACAGGCTGTGCGACCTGGAACTCGTGGACGGAGAGGTCCATGCGGTAGACGCATTCGCTCCCCGTTCCTTCAGGGTGGATCTTCAGACCTGGGAACTCGAGACCATCATCGATGACTGGTCCCTCTACTACTTCTACGACCTGGCCTATGACGGCCGGTTCCTGTACGTGACGGAGTGGGACATGAACCGCTATCTGCCTGACGGCATCAAGGACTCTTCAGCCGATTTCGACCATGATGTCCTTGGTTCCTGCTTCAGCGGAGGCCTGCTCTGGACGCTCAACGAGGATGGCCTGATTCGCTGCTGGAACATTCAGGATTGGCCCGAGATCGCGGAGGTATCCTCAGCATCCTTCTCACCCCCGGGTGATTCCTGCAGGGGTCTCTGGCACGACGGAGAGTACTTCTGGTCGGCGGAAGCCCTTGATTCAGGGCCGGGTATGATCTACAGGTTCGACGGATCCGGAACCGTCGTGGACCAGCTGGCAGCGCCGGCCTTCACCGGCTGGTCGGCATGCGTGTACTACGGATATCCTTCCGGTCTGGATCAGAATACATGGGCCAGTCTCAAGGCACTGATGAACCAGGGTAACGATTGATGACACCAGTGCGTGCTCCAGCGCAAGCAACGGGAGCGCAATGACCGTCTTCCAGCGGAGGTCGCCCTGGCCGGCATCAGTTCAGCGTACCGAAGAGCCGACATAGGCAGGCATAGACATTTTGGTCCGGGTACTCTCCGCACGGATTCCGTTTTTTCGGCCGGCCTGCTCGAAACGGCCACCGTTGATAAGATGGAGTGATCTCTTAACTGGTCTGGGTCGATCCTTGTTCAGCCCGATTACATTATATGATGGACCATAAACCCTCTACGGTCTTCCTCAGACGGATGATCGATCCGGAACAGGGAAGGATGGCTGGTTGCGCGAAGTCGGCGGAAGCCGGCACCTTCGGTGATTCCTCTCCATGATCCTGCGCGGAGCAGGTAATCCCGGGGGACATCGACTGCGATCCCATCTTTCTTCGGAACCTTCTGAACGGCCATATCCACGCACTATGTGAGGAAGTGGCCGACACAGCGGAATGCCGGCCGCTCTTTCCGAAAGATCAAATGGTCATTCCTCCCTTGTCAGGGGAGCGACACCCGTTCTTCCTTCGGCCACGAGTTCGACCGTGTTGTCCTCGCGAAGGTGGATCCTGCCCAGCGTGAGTTCCGTGATCTCCACCCGGGGGAAGTTATGGACGATGATGGATATCTGGTCCTGAGTGAGTTCGATGGTGGTCAACTCGTCCCTGGGGCAGTCATGGATGATGATAGCGACCTGTTCGTCGGTCAGTTCGATGACCAGGGGATCGTTCCTCTCAGCGGCCAGGGCGGTTCCGGTCAGGATGAGGAGCATCACGACCACCGGTGCTACTACAGTTCTCATTCTGTCTCCCTTCCATTGACAGAAGGTTCGGTAATGCACGTGCCATAACTGCCCGTATATTACCATTCCTGGTAGATTTAACAGCAAACAGGTTAATACCGGTCAATGGCAGTTCGCCACTCTGATTTGCATCCCGACCGTCCGCCGCGACCGGTCCTGGATACCTCAAAGCCGGTCTTTTCCGGTTCTGGTGAGGTGGCGAGGATTCAAGTATTTATCTTGCTGTTGCACACTGCGGGAATTCCCGCTGTCATCGGCAATGCCGGGGGAGGGTAGCCAATGAAGGGTCTGATCCCGTCCTTCATAAGCGATCGGTGCTCTCAGGACCGTCGGGACGGTATTCTTCAGGCTACATGCATGTTCATCGACATATGCGGGTTCAGTGCGATGACCCAGGCGCTCATGAACAACGGCAAGGAGGGAGCAGAAGTCCTCGCCGAAGTCATCAACAGTGTCTTCACACCGGCCATAGGCACCATCTACAGACACGGAGGGTTTGTATCCTCCTTCGCAGGAGACGCCTTCACCAGCATCTTTCCCTCTGACTCGGCCAGGCTCCTCGATTCTCTGTCCGCTGCCATCCGACTTCGGGACCGGTTGCGCAAGGAAGGCGTCCAGATCACGAAGTTCGGGTCCTTCGATCTGTCTGTGAGGATCAGCCTTTCCTTCGGTGATGTCTCATGGGGCATAATCCCCCATGAAGCACAGAGCACCTTCCATTTCGGAGGGAACGCCATCGTGAAATGCACCGAATACGCCATGATGCATGCGGCTACCGGAGAGGTCGTCCTGGACGGGAGTGTCGTTTCGGAGCTTGAGGGAACCAGTGGAGTAACACTGGAGAGTACGTCCGAAGGTTACCGGCTGCTGAGTTCGATTGACTCCCCTGCACCGGAGTGGATGCTTCCCGAACCCATCGATTCGCACCAGGAGGAGTTCGTACCCCCTGAAGTCCTGGAGCTGAACCGCAGGGGGGAGTTCAGGGACATAGTTTCCTGCTACATGACCTTCGAGACGGCAGGTGATCTCTCATCAGGCATAGCCGGTATCATCTCCCTTGCCCGCCGTTTCGGAGGTTATTTCAACAAGATGGACTGCAGGGACGGAGGAGGGATGATCCTGGTCCTCTTCGGTGCCCCCGTGAATCCCGGCAACCTCTACAGGAGAGCGCTCGACTTCGCAATCGCCGCTGGAGGGGTTTCCGAGCTGCGGCTGCGCACGGGACTGGCATGCGGTACAGTTTTCGCGGGTTTCGTGGGCAGTGGGCTCAGGAGCGAATACACCGCGCTGGGCAGCGTCGTGAACCTTTCGGCAAGGTTCGCGCAGAGCGGGGGCGAACCCTTCATATACCTGGACGAGACCATCTACAGGCAATGCCGTTCACTTTACGACATGGTGCCGCTGGAACCCGCGGAGTTCAGGGGCTTCGACGGGAGGGTACCGGTATTCCAGCTGTCCGGGAAGAGGCTCGAGATCCCCTCTTCAGCCTTCGGAGGAAGAATGGTGGGAAGGGAAAGGGAGATGGTCCAGCTGGAGGACCTTATGCGGCCGGTAGGCGCAGGGGTGTTCGGAGGTATAGTCTACCTCTTCGGCAACCCGGGAGTGGGCAAGTCGCGGCTCGTGCACGAAATCGCCCGTCGCAACCGGTTCAGGACACTGCTCCTGCAGACAGACGGCATACTCAGAAAACCCCTGAACCCCTTCACCGGGTTCTTCAGACAGTACTTCGATCAGGAGGAAGAGCTATCGCTCGAGGAGAGGAAGTCGAACTTCGAGTCCAGATACAGGGAACTAACAGGCATGATGCAGAGATTCACGGATACCGCCAGACGACCGGAAACGACAGGGGATCTTACCCGTGTGAAGTCTTTGATAGGGTCTGTCATCGGATTATCCTGGGAAGATTCGGTGTTCGAATCGGTGGACCCGGATGACAGGAGAGTAATCATCAGGCTGGCGGTAAGTGAGTTCTTCAGGGCACTAAGCCTGACAGAGGCTGTGGTCCTGGTCATCGAGGACATCCAATGGCTGGACGATGAGTCGAAGGGTGTTTTCGAGCTGATGACGCGAAGCGCGGAGGGTTACCCGCTCATGATCCTTGCCACCGGAAGATTCGACGATGACGGTTCCAGCCCGCTCCTAAGAAGTGACCCCGACGTGCCCAGTCATTCGATCACTCTGCGGGACCTCTCCGAAGAACAGACAAAACTGCTTGTCGAAGACCTTCTCGGCGGCAGGACCGATGATTGTCTCGCCGCTTACATACAGGAAAGGACCGAGGGGAACCCTTTCTACACGGAACAGTTCTGCCTCTACCTCAGGGACCGCGGGATCATATCCACCGGGGACGGCGTCTACCGACTGGAGAGGGAACCCGCCGACATACCCACTGATATCAACATGGTCCTGGTCTCCAGGATAGACCGTCTTTCGGAGAAGCTGAAGGAAACAGTCCAGATAGCGTCCGTCCTGGGGCGCGAGTTCGAGATACAGGCCCTCGGGGCAATGATCCGCAACCTCGGCGCAGCCGGCGGGAGCGACGCTCCTTCGTCGGACAGCGGAGTGCTGCATCTGGTAAACAGCATCGAGGAGGAGGGTATATGGTCGGCAATGACGGAGTTCATCTGCATGTTCAACCATTCTCTCCTGAGGGATGCCGCATACGAGATGCAGTTGAGGACCCGTCTTAGGGACCTTCACGGAATGGCCGGAGACGTGGTCCGTGACCTTCATCCTGATGACATGACGCTGTACGCGGACATCGCCCATCACTACGAACTTGCCGAGGAATGGGAAAAGGCAATTGAGTACAGCGGGAAGGCGGCGGACTACTTCCACAGGTCCATCAGGTACGATGAGGCCCTGGCCTACCGGAGGAAATCCCTTTCCGTTTGTCTGCGGACACTTGGCGGGACACATTCGAAGACGGCTCGCTGCTATTCGGACATGGGAGTCGTTCTCTCGGACATGGGTGATTTCGGCGAGGCGCTGTCCTGTCATCGGAAGGCTCTTTCCATCAGGCTGGGACTATTCGGCGAGGAACACCCGGACACCGCCAGGTCGTACAGCTTCATAGGCGAGGTTTGCTCAGAGAGGGGAGAGTACGATCCTGCACTGGAGAACCTCGAGAGAGCCATCGCAGTAAGAAGGTCTGTGCTGGGCGAGATGCATCCCGATACCGCGACTTCCTACAACGATATCGGAGCCGTATACCTGGACACGAACAGGTTCGACAAGGCACTGGAATACTATCGGAAGGCGCTTTCGATCGAGAGGCAGACCCTTGGCGAGATGCATCCCTCTACCGCATGCTCCTACAACAATATAGGCCACGTGCACTCGGTCATGGGTGACTACGATAAGGCTCTGGAGTATTACGAGAAGGCCCTGGCCATACAGAAGGAGACCCTCAGCGAGAAACATCCCCACACCGCTACTCTCTACAGCAATATCGCCAGTCTGTACTGGAAGAAGAACGACTTCGGAACGGCCCTTGAGTACAGCGAGAAGGCCCATTTGATGCAGAAGGAACTCCTTGGCGAGAAGCATCCCTCCACAGCCAGATCCTACAATAACATAGGGGTCATACATGCCCGCCAGGGACACTTCGATGAAGCCCTGGCGTACTACGAGAGGGCACTCGCCATAAGGATGGAACTGCTCGGCGAGAGGCATCCTGATACCATCAATTCCTACAACAATATAGGAATATGCCTCCATCAGAACGGAAATAACGGCAGAGCACTGAGGTTCAGCGAAAAGGCCCTTGCCCTGGGAAGGGAAGTATTCGGGGAGAACCACCCCAACACCGCCCTGGCGATGGGGAGCATTGCCCGCATCTGCTCTTCGAGGGGGGATTACGGCAGGGCGGAAAGCCTTTTCTTGCAGGCTTATTCGATCCTGTCCGGTTCACTCGGGAATAGCCATCCCTATTCGACGAGGACACTGGCCAGCATGGCCGACATGTACGAAACCATGGGCAGGCCCGCCGAGGCGGAGAAGGTCAGGGCACGGCTGGGTCGATAGACCGGAAGGAGTCCCCGCATGATGTTGCTTCTTACCCTTATAGCCTTTCCGCTTCCCGTAGAGGGCACGGAAGGCTTCCATGCCATCGAACTGGTTCCCTTCGGTGAGGGAGTCGCCGCCACGGGAGAGGCGGGAAGCAGGCTGCTGGTCCTGGGCGGCGGACTGGAACCTCTCCTGGACATAACCGCCGGGGACCTGGGAATAGACTGGTTCCGATCCATTGCGGCCGACCCGCTGCTGGGAGACCTCTGGGTGCTGGCTGAAGACACGGGGCCCTTCCTGTTCCGCTTCGATCGTGGAACACTCACTGATGCGGACGGATTCCGTTTCGACGACATCAGCAATCCCGTCGTGGACGGGTCGGGCCGGCTGTGGTACTCCTCCGGAGGCAGGCTCTTCAGGGACCTCGCCGATCTCGGAATCGTCCTGGACGCAGGTTGGCTGGCGGTAAGCGCCGACGGTGAGACCGTGGCATGGGTGGACGGCGAGGACAGGGTCTGGCGCACGCGGGTATCATCCGACCTCGAACCGGAAATGGTCGAGGAAAGGCGCTCCATCACCCCGTTCTACCTTCCGACAAGCCCTGTCCTCGTCGTACCCCTTCTCGGCGGCGGTTTTTCAATGCATCTGCCTGAAGGTTCCGTCATCGAGGTGGAGGAGGGACTGCAGCCCTCCTGGTGCCCGTATCCCGAAGGCGTCGTCTACTGCGTGTCAGAGGATGACGGTCACCGCATCATCGGGTCAGACCTGTACCTGGCCACGCTGCAGGGGGAGATCGTAAGGCTGACGGATACACCGGACTGCCTGGAGACCAACCCTTCGGTCTTCGATGAGGGAATCATCGCCGTGGATGCATCCAATGGATACCTGGTAGTGGTCCCCGACGACTGCCTGTTCCGGTAAGTCTTGTCGGGAAGGCGTCCGCCGCCTTCATGAGACCGATACCGGGGAGGAGCCGGCGGTATTCCGAAGGGACCCTTTCCGTGCCGTCCGCTCCGCGTCATGGAGCGGAGACCTGTCCGGCACCGATCGGAAAGGGATACTCGATGGTCCCTCGACTCTTTATCTTCTTCGGCAGGGACTGGCTCTTGACCTGCCGGACGAGGAGGAGGAGCGATGCTGCTGATCATTATGCTGACGCTGATCTCGGGACCCCATCCGCTTTTGCAGGAACAGGCACTCCGCAGGCCCCTTCCCTGCTGGACGATCGACGGCTCGGACCATCCCGAGAACCCGGTGGACATCCTGCACTACGACCTGGCAATAGAGGTGTTCCGAGACATACAGGAGATATACGGTATAACCGGAATAACAATGACCTCCGCCGGGACGACGGTGTCCGACATAAGGCTCGACCTCAGGCAGCTCACCGTTGATTCGGTGTGGGACGCCACCGGGGACCTGGCCTTCCACCAGCAGGACGATTCGCTGTTCATCACGCTCTCGTCACCGCTGGCCCCCGCCGATACGGCGGAACTCTTCGTGGCGTACGGCGGATTCCCCTACCACGAATCCTGGGGGGGTTTCTGGTTCCATCCCTACATCACCTACCACATCGGGGTGGGGATCTATACCCCGGGACAGTGCATGGGCAAGTGCATGTTCCCGTGCTGGGACTTCCAGAACGACAAGGCCACCTACGATTTCCACATAACCTGCCCCGATACGCTCTACGCCGTTGCCAACGGCGATTCCGCCGGGGTCGATTACGAGGCTGGGAAGGCCACCTTCCACTGGACCTTCGATCAGCCCCTCCCCACCTACCTGGTCACAATGGCTGTGGGGGAGTACGCGGTGCTCCACGACTCAACGGACTCCCGAATCTACTACTACGTCTACGAGTGGGAGATCGACGACGCGCTGGGCAGCTTCACCAATGTAGACCTGATGCTGGCCAACCTTGAGTCACTTTACGGTCCCTATCCGTGGGACTGCAGGTTCAGCCTCGTTGAGACTCCCAACGGCGACATGGAGCATACATCCGCCATAGCCCACTGGGCCAACGCGGTCAACGGCAACAACTACTGGGACTGGCTCATCGCCCATGAGATGACCCATCACTGGTGGGGCTGCTGCGTTTCCCACGCGGACTGGCAGAGCATCTGGCTCAAGGAGTCCTTCGCCACCTACGGCGAGGCCCTCTGGATGGAGACCTACGGCGAGGACGAATACACGGAGTACATGGTACAGAGCATAATGATACCGTACCTTAACAGCGGCGAGCTCTTTCCCGTAGCCTATCCCGAGACTCCCGCCCAGATATTCAGCTACACCACCTACGAGAAGGCGGCATCGGTGCTGCACATGCTCAGGTATGTACTGGGCGACCAGGATTTCTTCGATTCGATGAACTGGCTGTTCCAGCAGCACATGTACGGTCTCATAACGAACCAGGACTTCCATGACGCAGTGGAGTACGTCACCGGAGAAGACATTGACTGGTTCATGGACACCTGGATATACGACTGGGGCTATCCCGTGTACGACATCACCAGCAGCTGGACCGGGACCCTCGACGCATGGGAGCTCACCGTAGAACTCAGCCAGGTCCAGACGACCGGACCCGTGTTCGAGATGCCGCTGGAGTTCCTGGTCCAGGGCGTGTCTCAGGATACCCTTGTGACCATGTGGAACGATTCCGCATACCAGGCGCAGTCGTACCAGGTATCCTTCGAGCCGGTGGATGTGGTTTTCGACCCCTACAGCCACATACTCTGCGGTAACGTCCTGACCGGGATAGAGGGGCCGTCTTCGCCTCCCGGCGGTCTGGGTACCGTCCATCTCGGTCCCAATCCCTGCAGGGGTTCCGCGACGGTCATATGGCCGGGTACCGAGAACTGGGACCTGACCGTCACCGTCTACGACATGAGCGGGAGGACCTGCCTCAGGGGAAGGCTTGTTCCCGGCGAAAGGACCCTTGACGTTTCCTCGCTGCCCCCGGCAACCTACCTTCTGGACATAAGGGGAGAGGGGAGCACCAGGCAGTCGGCCAGGCTCGTGGTACTCGAGTAGGAAGGAGTATTCCATGTACCGTGCAGTATTGGTCCCGGCATGCCTGGCCTTCGGGGGCGGGGAAGCGATGATCCCGCCGGGCGCCTCAGCCGGACAGTCATTCACGCTCACGGTCGAGAACGAATGGTACCTCGGCTGGGCTTCGGGGATCGCGCTCTCGGGTATTACCCATGACGAGGGGGAGGATCGAATCTGGATCGTCAGTTCGACCACGGACAAGCTGTACCGTGTATCACCGTCAGATCCGCTGGTGGTGGAGGAGACCATTGACGTTCCCGGCGACTGGGGTTCGGGTATAGCCGCCAGGGGGTATGGTGCGGAAAGGTACATCTACCTAGTGGACGGCAACATACAAGGCAGCTACTATGCATATCACGATGGCTCATGGATCTTCTACTCCGGCAATCCTGCGTCCGAGTACGGTACTGGCCTCGATGTGGAGGATAACGGAATGCTGTGGGAGTCTGTGCACGATTACGGTCTGATGAGGTTCTACCCCGGAAGCAGCACCTTTACCGGTTTCGAATACCATACTCCCGGAGCGACTGGCAGCGGAGTGACACTCTTCCCATGGGAGGACGGGACGGGTGTCGCTGTTTCATTGCAGAATTACAACAAGCTGGAGTTCTTCGTCTTCGAGCCCCCCGACTCCCTTGTCTTCCTCGGCGATGCGGATATTCCGGTGAGCGTGGATTTCTGTTCGGGCCTGGAATACGTATCCAGCAGGGCAACCTTCTACCTGACCGTCAGGATCTCCGGCCTGATGCACATGCTGGAAGTCGGATGTGACGTTCTCGAACTCAGGCAGGATACCTGGGGGAGCATCAAGACGGCCATGTGATTTCCGGGCTGCGGAAGCGGCCGGCACCCGGTGATGCACCTGTGCCGTCGATCGATTATGATACCCTCTTCAAACTGGTATTGTTTACCCGAAATACTCCAATGGTTGACAGGAGGTACCATGCAGTTAGCGGCTGCCGTTGCAGAGTACGACAGGTTCAGGGCAGGCATCTTCCGCAGGCGTGACGGCCTCGCCTTCGAGGGGAAGCTGGCACTGGCCTTTTCCATGGCTGTTCTTACTGGATTGCTTGCTCAGGTCAGGGTGTACCTTCCCTGGACTCCCGTTCCTCTGACGGGGCAGGTGCTTGCCGTCCTGCTCTCCGGGGTCGTCCTCGGTGGAAGGTTCGGCGCGCTGAGCCAGGTCCTGTACATTTCCCTTGGAGTCGCGGGCGTTCCCTGGTTCAACGGTTCGTCAGCCGGTCCGGCTGTTCTGTTCGGCCCTACCGGAGGCTATCTGCTGGGCTTCATCCCTGCTGCCTACGCCATGGGGCGAACAGTGGACAGCTGCCCTCCGGCGAGGTCGTTTCCCGGAAATGTACCTTCAATGGCGGTCGTTACACTGTTATGCATATACCTGCCCGGACTCGCCGGGCTTGCTTTCTGGCACCATGCCGCGACCGGCGGCTTTCCCGACCCTCTCAGGCTACTTGTCATCGGTGCCCTTCCCTTCATGCCCGGAGAATCACTGAAGATCCTTCTTGCCGGACTGGGCGGTCGTATTCTCGGCCCGCCGTCAGCGTTTCCGCAGTCGGGAAAGTAGTCCTTGATCCCATAGTGATCCGGCCCCGGAACATGACTTGCGATCCTTCCGAAGGACGCGACGGTCCGGGTCCGATTGGTCCCGGGCCAGTGGAGCTTATACTGAAGGATAAACGGTCCGGACTGCCAGGGAGGGAGGACTTGAATGAAAAATACCGTAGAGCGCCCAGGTGCGGGGACAGGAAGCTAATGACCATCACCGGGGCGGTGAATTCAAGCAGTTACGATCCACAGTCGATATACCTCCTCTCCCTCGGGGGGACCGCCCTGGCCGGCGCGGTGCTTGGCCTTGAGCCGGGGGCCCCTGGAGGCTTTCTTCTGCAGGGGTTGCGGTTACCTCGAACTGTACGTGATGGAGCCGGGGTCGGTGGTTTCCGACGGTGAGACGATCAAGGGTCAGGACATCCGCTGGAGTCGACAGGCCTTGACATGTTCCTTGAATACCGTGAAGGGGTGCAGGTCATGAAGGGGTGCAGGTCATGCACCCCTTCGCGAAGTACGCTCTGTGATCCGAAGACCTTACTGGATCGTGGCCTTGATCGATCCCCAGGTGGTCTGCTCGAGGGCCAGCTCATCGAAGATGAAGTTTGGCCCGAAACGGCCGTAGGAGGTGGAGGTGAGGCCCGGGAACACGAATCCCAGCTCTCCGGAGGTGGGGTAGACACTTGCCACCCAGGTTATTTCCGGCGCGGTGGACATAGAGCTGGCGCCGGAGATGTAACTGTCATCGTCACCGGAGAGGTAAAGGGCGCCTATGGTGTAGGTCTCGCCTGTATCAAGGATTATCGGAGTGATGCTCTCGTAGATCCAGTCGCCAACGACGGTACCGGTGTTGTCCACTATCACGGAACCGAGCAGGTTCTGCGAACCGTCCCAGATGCCAACCTCGTGGGGATTGTCGATGCCTCCGGCTCCGGACGAATCCATGTTCCAGATGCCCAGGTCCGTCACCTGCATCTGCTCGCTAACTGTGAACTGGTAACCCACCACGTCCCCGGTGGCGCTGCCGTAATAGGAGTCGTACTGCGAACCTCCGGTGAATCCCGTGATCGCCTGTCCGAAGGCGGCGGGGACTATCACCAGAGCGATCAGAGCATAGATGCCTGTTCTCATTGTCACCCTCCTTGCGAGTGTTTTCTGTTTTCTGCACGAACGAGACACGAACATAATTGAAGAGCACCGGCAGCCGCAACTGATTCAGCTGGTGATCGAGGTCAGCGTTCACCGCGGTTCCTCCAGATCCCCCATACGATGCGCCATTTGATGTACGGAAGTTTCTCCGGCAGCTCCGCGAGGTTCATCGCGAGGAAGTCCCTGTCGGGGACGGAGGGAGACGACAGGACCTCTCCGCCGTGGAGCTTCGTGAACCCCGATGCCGAGAAGTAAGCGTCCAGCCTGCCGCCGTGTCCTGTGTACAGGCCGGATTCCCGGAGCCCCTGCAGGAGCCGTACACTGAAACCATCGTCCGGAGTCGCTTCCAGGGCATCGTAGTCGTACTCCCCCATCACTGCGTAGAACCCTCCCGGGGTCAGCACCCGGCCTACCCTGGCAAGCCATTCCACCGGATCGGGGACGATTGAGAAGAAGAAGGAGCTGACGTACATATCGGCCTTAACGGGACCGGCAATTGCGTCACCCTGAATGAATCCCTCCCCATCCGGCAGGACGTCCGGATCGATGTCCATCCCGGTGTACCGGGCCCCGGTCAGGTCCCGGAGTTCGGTCGCCAGCAGACCCGTTCCGCAGCCGGGCTCGAAGACGGTGCCGGTACTCCTGAGGGGCAGCAGGGAGTAGACATTCCTGCGCATCTGCCTGATTTCTTCGAACTGCCTGCGGTAGATCCCGGCCAGGACCCGCCTGTCACATGGAGTCCCTGCAGGGTACCCCGTTCTGCTTCTCAAGAGGGCATCCTCCTCCGCAGAGGTCGAAATGGACGCAATCGCGGCATTCATCATCGACCCATTCCCTGTCCCTGGCATACCTCAGGAGCGGGCCGTTCCATATGGAATCCCAGTCGTCCTCCAGGAAGTTGCCGGCGGATTCGTACCAGCTCTGGCATGGAAGGACCTCTCCGTCAGGCTCGATGCACAGGTTGTACTCCCCCGCGGTGCATCGCCTGGGGCCGAGGGAGAACTCCAGGGGATTGAAGGAGCAGTAGCGAGTGGGTGAGTACCAGACGAACCGCATACCCAGCCGGTCCAGGGTTTCGGTCAGCCGGAGCATGGTGATCTCCAGGTCCTCGGGCGTAACTGACCAGTCGCCTTCCAGGGCCCTTCCGGAGTGGATCACCGCGTTGGCGGCAACTGCACCCAGTCCCAGTCCGTGGACGAACTCCACCGTGTCCGGCAGACCTTCCCGGTTGACTTTGGTGACGGTGGTGTTGGTGATGGTGTGAATGCCTGCGTCAACGCAGTTGCGTATCGCCTTCACCGTGCTCCGGAAGCTGTCGGATCCCGTCATGCTGTTGTGGATATCCTCATTCGAGGACTCCAGGGTTATCTGGACATGGTCGAGACCCGACAGCACCAGCTCGTTCAGATAACCTGCATCAGCCAGTCTCACTCCGTTGGTCAGAAGTCCCGTGACCATGCCGAGCGACTCGGCGAACCCCACCAGTTCCGGAAGGTCCTTCCTCAGAGTGGCCTCACCTCCGGTGAAGATCGCATGGGGTATGCCAAGGTCCCATATGCGCTTCAGGACCTCCTTCCATCCGTCCGTACCCAGTTCGGTCTTCTCCCTGGACTGGTTGTAGCAGTGGCCGCAGTTGAGGTTGCACCGGTATGTGAGAGCCAGGTCCATCCTGTAGGGAACGGACACCTTTGTCCTGAAAGGCTCCCTCACGTCAATGTTCTCGAAGGATACCGGTTCCTTTTCGCCGGCAAGGATCAGTTCGGCAAGAACTTTCCCGAATTTCATCAGATCGGAGGAGGCCCTTTTTCTTCCCACCCTGTAGGTCCTGACCATGAGTCCAACTGCTTCACGGTCAGAATAGCCCGATAGGATCATCCAGGCCATGTCCACAGCGACACTGTTGAGATGTACTATCCTGGAGGCATCCACGGTGAGCATTCCGGTCCCGGACCCGTCCGACCTGAGATGGAGCCTGTGTCCTTCCCTCACGAAATGGTGTATCCCCTTCGGAGATATACCCATAGTTAGCTTTGCTTCAGGACCCATTACTCACCTTCCTCCTCCGGCGCAGGCACAGGCACAGCCGGCGCAGGCGCAGGCGCAGGCGCAGCTGCTCCCGGAGCTTCCCCTGTACGAAGAAGAGGCGACAGGCACAGGGTTAGTGCTGGAGGTGACCGCCCTGGACATTCCCGTCAGGTTCCTGACCATACTGCCGGCAGCGCTCTCCAGGAACCCGGCCACTTCCGAGCAGGCCCTCGATAGCGGAATGCCTCCCTTTCCCCCGTCAGGTCCCGAAAGAAGGCCGCTCATGAACGACGGGAAGTATACCGTTCTCCCTTCGGGGAGGTCCTTCACCCTGGAATCGAAATCCTCGTCGGCAAGAAGCCACTGGAACATTTCCCCCAGCCGTCTGCCTATCTTCCCGGCGGATTCGTCGGACCGGACCATTCGCCATGCGTTCCGTATGATGCTCAGGTAGTACTCACGGGTCTCCTCGAGGGAGTACCCCTCCATCTTTTCCTCCAGTTCTTCTATCATGTCCATGAAGATCTTCCTGAGCCCCGCCTCGGGCACACGACCCTTCTCCGGTATTGTTTCCAGAAGGGCCTTCTCGTAGCTCCTAAGCCCCGTCACCGAGCCGGTCTTGACCAGTGTGTCGTCCTCCAGCTTCAGGGCCCCCTTCTTCACCATTCCGAACACTATCATCAGGAAGACCCTGTCCAGCTTCTCCTCCAGCAGCAGGGCCGCCATGGGCGCTGGAAGTCCCCTGCGTATACTGGAACCCTCCAGCCCTATGGTAGGCGGAAGATACTGCTCCCTCCTTCGCCTGGCCTTCATGACCGACAGGACGACGACCAGGATGATGGACGCCGATACCATGAATATCGCGAAGAGTGCGATGATGGTGGATATGGCCGCCGGGCTCAGAAGAGGCTTCTTCGGTCTCTCACGGAGGGGACCCTCCACCAGGTCCGCCGGGAATGAGATGCCCACACCGTACCCGGAATCCACACTCCGTTTCTCCTCCCAGACGAATATGACCCTTCCCTCTCCGTCCACGAAGGAATCGGTGAAGGGCCTGTCATGGTAGTAGACGTCCTCGGGCACGGCCCCGGGCGGAAAGACCATCTCCAGCCTGAAGTCGCTATCCCCGCTGAGCATGCCCCCGTCGAACCAGGTCGTGGAGAACTCCACCGAGGCGTACCCCTCTTTTTCCGGGTCGAGGAACACCATGGAGGGGTTTACTCCGGAACAGGTGAAAAGGCCGGAGGTTCCCTGTCTTATGGCCCTGGACCGCAGGTGCACCTCCACTCCGGTCTCGATGTACTGGGAGGGATAGATCCCCTGGAGCGGTTCCCCGTCTACGGCGGCGGTCACCGAGGACAGGAGGTAGTCGTCGGTGGGGAAGCCTATATCCACTATGTCTATGCTGCTGCGGCCGATGTCGCAGCGGAAGAATACGGCGTAGTCGATGGTCAGGCTCCTGTCGGAGTTGACCGTGACCCGGCATTCGAACTCCGGTACCGAGAAGCCGTAGTCCTGCGAGCAAGCCGGCAGGGGAAGAAGGACCGCGAGAATGGTCGTGACGAGAAAAGATACCCTCACCATTTCGGGGCCTCCTCGATCTGGTACTCGGCGTGACAGTAGGGACAGGTGACGAAGACGGTACCCGCCCTCACCGATATGCTTTCTGCGGAGAGTGCCCCCCCGCACTGGGTGCATTTCATGTCCTGGAGACTGACGTCCCCGGTCAGCTCCAGTTCCCGCCTCAGGACAACGTTGCGCGTTTGCGCGCTGCGGACCCCGTAAACGGTGAGGAACAGCCCGGTGACCAGGATAGCGCCGCCGGTAAACGCCCTGCCGCCTATTATGAACACCAGTCCAAGGAACACCACGATCAGACCCAGTCCCGCCAGAACCAACCTGAACGCTTTCATGGGGACCTCCCTTTTGCGATGCCGTGTAAATAACAGGCTGCGTTTACCCGGACAACCACCGTTTACCCGGACAACCACAGTTTACCCGGTCAACCACCGTTTACCCGGTCAACCACCGTTTGCCCGGACGACCGCCGGGGTCCCGGTGAACGCCGGGAGTTCCCGTTGACGGGGATATATCCTTCGGAATATTCTCCCAGTGCCTGCGCGGGAGGGAATCCGCAGCACTCTTCGTAGACCGGACAGGGAGGGAAGAATGGAAACCGATAAGGGACTGTCGCCCCTGGCTTACGAGTCATCCGACGGTGAGGATTATCCTCCCTACGTTCCGGATTCATCCGGGATGGCGGAATTCTCACTGAAAGCAGTGGTACTCGGTATCCTGCTGGCGGTGGTGCTCGGTGCCGCCAACGCATATCTGGGTCTCAGGGTTGGAATGACCGTATCGGCATCCATACCCGCTGCGGTGGTTTCCATGGGCATTCTCAGAGGGATCCTGGGAAGGGGAACCATACTGGAGAACAACATCGTCCAGACAGTCGGCTCTGCTGGAGAGTCGGTGGCGGCCGGGGTCATCTTCACCATACCCGCGCTCTACCTGCTGGACATGGCTCCCAGAACGGTGATGGTGACACTGCTGGCCGGCATCGGCGGTATCCTGGGGCTGCTCATGATGATTCCCCTTCGAA
This sequence comes from Candidatus Aegiribacteria sp. MLS_C, assembly GCA_002030045.1. GTDB lineage: Bacteria > Fermentibacterota > Fermentibacteria > Fermentibacterales > JCC-6 > Aegiribacteria. The sequence continues at coordinate 126,846 of LQBI01000030.1, forward strand.
GGGCGCTGGTGGTGAAGGAGCACGGGAAACTCCCCTACCCGGAGGGGACGGCATGCGCCGAAGTGCTTGTCGCCGGAGATTCCGGCGGAGGCTCGGCAAGGCTCCTCTTCGCGTCCATGGGGGTCGGAGGTCTCTACAGGGCCCTGCAGAAGGGCCTGGGACTCTTCCCGGAGAGCGTGGAATACGCGATCCGCGGTTTTCCCGGTTCGATGATAGGAGCGGACGTGCTGCCCTCGCTTCTGGGAGTGGGATTCATCGTCGGCGTCAGGATAGCATCGGTGATGCTTCTGGGCAGCATAGTCTCTTGGCTCTGCCTGATGCCACTGATAAAGTTCTTCGGGAGCGGGAATACGGCCGCCATCTTTCCCTCGGGTATCCCGATAGCCGAAATGGGTCCCTGGGACCTCTGGGACGGCTATATAAGGTACATCGGTGCCGGAGCCGTGGTATTCGGCGGACTGTGCGGTTTCATCGAGTCCATCCCCACCATTGCAGGCAGCTTGAGAAGGGTAATCTCCAATTTCAGCGCCAGAAGCGTCGGCATACAGGTTCGCACGCAGCAGGACCTGCCTGGAGCAGTCGTGATCATCGGCTCGCTGCTCATGGCCCTGGCCATTCTCTTCATTCTTCCCATAGAGAGTACCGCGGTCCGTATCATCGCCTCGGCGGCGGTGGTCCTGTTCAGTTTCTTCTTCGTGACCGTGGCCAGCAGGATAGTCGGACTGGTAGGCAGTTCCAACAGCCCGGTCTCGGGCATGACCATCGCCACACTGCTTCTTACCGCCGTGATCGTCAGGCTGGCTGGCATCGGGGGATCCTCCGGCATGACGGCCAGCATAGCGGCCGGAGCCATCGTCTGCATAGCGCTGGCTACCGCAGGTGACATTTCGCAGGACCTGAAGACCGGGTTCCTCGTGGGAGCGACGCCCCGATACCAGCAGGTCGCCGAGATGGTGGGAGTTCTGGCAACGGCTCTTTTCATAGGTTTTCTGCTCAGTATGCTGAATACCACCTACGGTTACGGCACGCAGGAACTTCCGGCTCCACAGGCCACCCTGATGTCCATGGTGGTGAGGGGTATCTTCGACGGCAATCTCCCCTGGCACCTTCTTCTCATGGGAGCCGCGCTGGGCCTTGGCATAAGGCTGATCGGTCTTCCCGTCCTTGCCTTCGGAGTCGGGCTCTACCTCCCGATACACCTGAACGCGGCAATATTCCTGGGCGGCATGGTCAGGTACATCGTGGACCGGAGGCATCCGAAGGGTTCACCGGGGCATCGCAGGGTCATGGAGAGGGGAATGCTGGCCGGATCGGGACTGGTGGCAGGAGGGGCCCTTGTAGCGCTGCTGGTTGCTGTGCTCACCTACTTCCGGCTTGACGGGGCAATTCGCATCGGAGGACCCCTGTCGGGAAGCTCTCCCTTCGGTCTGCTGATGTTCCTGGCCCTGGCGGCCTACCTGATGGCAACCGTGCTTCGAAGGTCCGGCGGGGGCGACCATTAGAAGCAGCGGAATCCCTTCCGGACCGTTACGGAGGGATGTACTTATCACAGGCCGCTATCGTCGGATGCGATGATGTCCTTGTTTGCCTCCAGCCGTGTTCACCTGACTTCGATGAACGGATTTGCGATGATGTCCTCCTCGGGGTACGGTAAGGAGGAGGGTCCGGATGAAGGCACAGCTCTTTTCACTTTCGGTATTGCTCATGCTCCTGGTCGCATTCGTCCCTTTCCCTGAGACAGGTACCTTCACGGGACCTCATCAGGGTAGTGGCGCGGTCGGCGATTACCTTCACGAAGCCGTCCGATCGGCTCTGGAGGACCGGGGTCCACCGGATGCTTCCTCCTGCCGCGCACACTGTCGAGATAAGCTTACGCAGGCTTTGCTTCTAACGGCCGAGACCGGAATTGCACGTTCATCGGAGCTTCGAGAGTCCGTGAACCGTGAAGCCGGGGGTGAAGTCCCTCTCGCCGCTGCCCGCGGGTCGGGTCTCCAGGGCTCCCTGTACGTCCGTTCCGCTCAGGCGGTCTTCGCGAGGAAGGAACAGGCCGATGATTCAGGGATGGACACCGGTAGTCGCTTGGCTTCCGGCGACATGGGTTATGACGTTATCCGAAGGGTGCTGCACACATCATGCAGGGTCAGGCAGGTCAAGCGTTCCCGGTTTTTTTCGGGGACTCCCGGAGACTTTTTGGAGGAAACCCTTGCGCCCGGACCCGACCGGGGGTTCCAGAGCGGACAGGGTGCGTCGCCTGATCTGAGGACTCCCGGGCGGGCATACCGGGAACGGTTACCCGGCCGATCCGTGTTCGTCTCCGTTCCTGATCCCCACTCGACGACCCGGAACATACCCGGGCACTTCGGCAGGAATTCCGCCTGACCTTCCGCGCACGATTCGTGAGGAACGGCATCGGGACATGAGTGGATTCCGACGATGGTTCCATGGCTGCGACCTGCTCACCCGTCATCAGTGTACTTAACCGGAAGGGTCGAGTATCTGCCCGCTATCTGATACCGAGGCAGTAATGCAGGATGGAATGAGCCGGCCGGGTACGGCTTTCCGGAGCAGCGGAGTGGGCGCGAAGTCAGGGAAGGGTATATTTCCACGTCAGAAGCCCGGATGAAGGGTGTTCAAGGGGAAGGACGGTCCTGAGATGCGTGGAAGGCCTGTTACTGTCATCCTGTTCCTGTCAGCAGTGGTCCTGAACTATCGGGCCCCGGGGTTCACTCTGGAAATACTTCACATCAACGACACGCACTCAAACCTCCTTGCATCACCGCTCGGCATCGTCCCGGCGGACGGGGGGGAAGAGATCTCGATAATGGCGGGTTCAGCCGCCCGGGCCTCCTCGATGGTGGGGGCGGCCAGGGAGTCAGGCGGCGATCTCCTTTTCCTGCACGCGGGAGACCTGGTTCAGGGAACCCTCTTCTATACGGTATACGGGGGCGCGGCGGACGCCGACGTCTACAACCTGATGAGACCCGACGCCATGGTTCCCGGGAACCACGAGTTCGACAGGGGAAGCGAAGGTCTCTCCTACCTGCTTGAACAGGTCAGGTTCCCCGTCGTATGCGCCAATCTAGACCTTTCCGGCGATTCGCTCCTCAGCGGGATGATACCATCCTGCACCGTGATCGAGAGGTCAGGCGAGCGTATCGCGGTCATCGGCCTGATCACCGAGGAACTCCCGGAGATATCCAGTCCCTCCCCCGAGACCCTGGTCCTTCCGGTGGCTGAGACGGCGCAGCGGAAGATCGACAGCCTGGTTACGCTGGGGATAGACAAGGTGATACTGCTGACCCACATAGGTTACGATAACGACCTTCAGCTGGCTTCCCGTCTGCGGGGGGCGGACCTGATAGTCGGAGGCCATTCACATACCCTGCTGGGGGATTTCGCGCCCCTGGGTCTCGACCCGGCCGGCGATTACCCCACTGTAGTGTCCGATCTGAACGGCGACACCGTCCTGGTGGTCCAGGCATGGAGATACGGTCAGGTCCTGGGAAGGCTTACGGTTGAGTTCGACGATACCGGCAGGGTGACATCCTGGTCGGGGAGCCCCGTCATCCTCACGGGCGGACCCTTCGTCACCGGGTCCGGGGACAGCCTGTCCTCGGAACGTCTGGAGGAGGTCCTTTCGGGACTGACATCGGACACCCTGGTGGCGATGCCTCCCGAGGACCGCCTGGTGGCGGGGACCGTTGAAGCCTATCTGGAAGCCATAGAGGAAATGCAGTCCGAGTCGGTGGCAGTGGCGGCGGTGGACCTGCCTCATGTCAGGGTTCCCGGGGAGGACCTTCCCGAAGGGAGCCTGATAGCTCCCATAGTATGCGATGCCCTTCTATGGAAGGTCAGGGAAGTGGGCACCGGCGCGGACATCGCCCTGCAGAACGCCGGCGGTGTGAGAATAGACTTCCCGCGGGGCACGGTGACCCTGGGCGATGTGTACAGGCTGCTGCCCTTCGGGAATACACTCGCAGTCCTGGACCTGACCGGTGACGAGGTCCGGAGGATGATTGAGAACGCCCTTTCCGACATATTCGATCGAGGCTGTTCGGACGGGGCGTTCCCCTACGTTTCCGGAATGTCCTACAGGGCTTCCATGAACGCCCCTGAAGGTACGCGGATTAGCTGGATAGGTGTATCGGGGTCGGATGGCGTGTACACGGAGATGGATCCCGGCACCACGTACAGACTGGTGACCAACGCTTTCGTGGCGGGTGGAGGCGACGGCTATACGATGCTGAAGGGCAGGCCTTTCACGGATACCGGGTTCACGGATTCGGAGGTGTTCCTCGAGTACATCCGCTCCCTGGGTACCGTGGAGCCCGTGCCGCAGAGGGTTTTCCTGCAGCTGGACTGAGATCTGGAGTGCGGCGGCGGTCCGCGTTCCGAGAGGAGGGTTCGTATGCGAATACCACGGTTCTTACTTCCGGCGATGCTGCTGGCGGCCGTCCCGGCGGCGGCCGACCAGGAAGCGGCGAACATGCCGGTGGTCCGGTCTTCCGAACATGGAAGGGTGTACGCACGGAGCATTCCCTTCGGGAGCTACGGGACCGAAGGTATCACCAGGGTCTACTCAGTGGGGGAGGAAGTGGACACACTGATTGGGGAATACGACTGGTACGCCGATGATATCTACCTTGGCGGTTCGGAAGACGCCACCCTTGTGAGGTTCGGTCCCTGGCACCAGGGCAGCGAGCCCCGGGAGGAAGATTTGGCCCTGGGAATCTACAGGGACGGCATCACGGTGGCGGAGTACTCGACACTGGACCTGTACGGGATGGACAGCGGAATACTCCCCAGCGTCTCCCATTACATGGTATTCAATGACAGGCCCGGATTCAGCTGGTTCGATGAATACGGCTGGGTGTTCCAGGTCGAGGGGGTCAGCGGCAGAGTCTTCACCTTTGAACTCGAAACCGGTGAAGTGACGGATATGTCTGACCATGCGGGTCCCTCGGGGCCATCCCGCTGACATGAGTGGAACTGGATACGCGTCCCTGCTCGTTCTGCTGCTGGCCGCGGCGGCAGGGTCGGCGGTGGTCGACGCCGAAAGGGCCGAGGCCGTGGTCGCCGGCAGGCTTGAATGGGACGGTCAGTCAGACTGCATGACCATCGGGTCTACGGTGCCGGTCTACTCGCCGGGAGAAGAGAGTCCCGCGGCATTCCTCGTTTCCCTGGATCCGACAGGTTACTTCGTGGTCTGCGGGGACGACCGCCTGGAACCTGTCCTGGCCTATTCCTACGAGAACCGGTGCTGTCCCCCGGGCAAGCCGTCGGGGCCGATGATCGACCTTGTGACCAGCGACCTGCACCGCCGCATCGAGCATGCCGGTCTCATGCCCGAAGACGCGGTCCGCAGCAATCGCGCTCTGTGGGAACAGCTAGAGACCGGAGGACCCCGGACGGGTCCTCTACCGGAACAGTGGCCCCCGGCAGGGTCCACCCCCACCGGCGGATGGCTGGAGGAGAACTGGACGCAGAACGCACCCTACAACACCTGCTGCCCCATGGACCTGATCGCAGGACAGAGGAGCGTGGCCGGCTGTCCCGCTGTGGCCATGGGTTCGATACTCCATTTCCACGCCGAGACCAACGGCACGAGGTTCGACGACGGGGACGACTACTACCACAACTACCACGAGTACTACTGGATAGACGACGATCACCAGGCCCATGACTTCCCTTCCTGGGGTGAACTCAACGGGCTGCTGGACACGCTGGAGGCCCACTACGCATCTGGTGCTCCCACGATCGAAGACAGGGCCGCCCTGGTCTACGCTTCCGGGGCCGCCTGCAAACAGGTCTACACCGCGTCGGTATCGGGGACCTTCGGTGTCGGACAGGCATACGACGCCTACCTCAGGTTCGGCTTCGACCGGTGCGAACTGCTGTTCGAGAGTTCCGACAGCCTGCTTGAACGTATGTCATTGAACATGATGGACGCCATGCCCGTGCATCTGGCGATAGTGGACGAAGTGCCTCAGTACGGTCACAATCTGGTGGTGGACGGATACAGCACCGACGGCTACTTCCACCTCAACTTCGGGTGGGGAGGATCCGCAAACGGCTGGTACAGCTTCCCCCTCTCCGGCATGCCCTACGGCATGAACTACATCGAGGGAGTGCTGGTGGACATCGGGGAATCCTCGCAGTCGGCAGAGGAAGGTGTCGCGCCCGCCGCCGGAGTTCTATCGGTCACCTCTCTGACCAATCCTTCCGCTTCGGTTCTCGTGCTGGGCGTATCCAGTGACCGGGACTGCCGGGTCTCGTTGCTGGTTTATTCGCTTAACGGCAGTCTGGCGAAGGCTACGGAGACCGACCTTCAGCGGGGGGAGACGGTGCTCGCGTTGCCGCTCAACGACCTTCCTTCGGGTGTGTATGTCCTTCGTATCCGGTCCGGGTCCCGCCTGGACTCGGCCCTGTTCACTATTGTGGGACAGTGAGGAACCATGGGACTCAGGTACGATTCCTACTGCGGGCTGAACTGCGGAGCGTGCCCGGTGGGAATGGCCAACGAGGCTGGGGACGCGGATGTACTTAAGGAACTTGCCGAGCGATGGGGCATGGATGTCCGAGAGCTGGAATGCGCCGGGTGCAAATCACCGGTCACCGCCGTTTTCTGCTCGGAATGCAGGATCAGGTCATGCGCGAGGGAAAGGGGTCTTGAGTTCTGTTTCCAGTGCGCTGAGTATCCCTGCGACAGACTGGTCTCCTTCAGCGACGACGATGCCCCCCATCACTCCGTCGTGCTGAAGAACCTGTCCAGGATAAGGGAGGCCGGACTTCGCAAATGGCTGCAGGAGCAGTCCGAGAGATGGTCCTGCGAGGTTTGCGGCAGGCGGTTCGGATGGTACTCCGAGACCTGTCCCGGGTGCGGTTCCGTCCTGTACAACTCGGTGCTGGAGGAGAGGGACCTGGAGAGCTGACAGCACTGCGGCGTCGCCTGGAGGACAGCCCACGGGATTGCTTGACAGGATACTCAGGATGCTCTAGTGTCCATCGGTGAAGGGAAATGCACGGCTCCGCGAGGATGTCGATACGTCTGAACTCGAACCAGGGGGGATTCGCCATGACCAAGGACAGGCTGTTCAGGAAGGACCGTCGCAAGGACCGCTCCGATGTTCCTATGGAGGCAGTGAGGAAGCAGCTGGAGCACATCGCCAGGGAGGGAGGCTTCAAGGCCGCCCTGATGACCACCGAGGACGGCTTCGCAGTGGTCGATGTGGAGTCCAACCTGGACTCCGCCGCCCTTGCGGCGCTCTCCGGGTTCGTCTGGAAAATGAACCGCAACGCCGTGGACCTTACAGGTTTCAGCAGCATAGACCAGATCACCATGAGCGGACCTTCCTGTGATTCGGTGATCTGCCGGTCCTTCGACATCGAAGGCGAATCGGTGGTACTTACTGTCATCGCCCGGGTGGATGCGCCGTACCGTGAACTCACGGACAGGGCAGTGGATGGTATCCGGCGTATCCTTACCTGATACGGGTGGAGCATTTCCTGTCGATCGCCGGGATTACTGGAACAACCATGCTGAAAGGGAGGGGACGAATGGCATACAGTGCCTATGCCGAAGCTCCGGTGGCCGGGCTCATGGAGGACGAGAGGGCTTCCTTCATAAGAAGGACCTACATGCACCTGGCCGGAGCCATTGCGGGTTTCACTCTGCTGGAGATTCACCTGCTCAAATCCGAACTGGCTACGGAGATGCTGAGTTTCATATCCGGGAACCGGTACGGCTGGCTGATGGTGCTGGGGGCCTTCGTCCTGGTCGGATGGATGGCGCGGGGACTAGCATCCAGGGCACGCTCGACCGCGATGCAGTACGCCGGTCTGGCTCTCTACACGGTGGCGGAGGCGGTCATCTTCGTTCCCATACTCTACCTTGCGGTCCACTATTCTGAACGCAGCGTGCTGAACAACGCACTGCTTCTCACCGGTGCCATGTTCGCCGGGCTCACCTTCATCGCCTTCACGACCAGGAAGGACTTCTCGTTCCTCGGAGGGATACTTGCCGTAGGAGGTTTCGTGGCCCTCGGTCTCATAGCAGGCGGGGTGGTCTTCGGGTTCGATCTCGGTCTCGCCTTTTCCGTGGGGATGGTTGCCCTGGCCAGCGGGTCCATCCTCTACGACACCTCGAAGATCATCCACCATTATTCCTCGGACCAGCACGTGGCGGCGGCCCTCGAGCTGTTCGCATCCGTGGCGCTGCTCTTCTGGTACGTGCTCAGGATACTGATGAGGTTCTCTCGCCGATAACTGAACGTGTTCGCTCGGTTATGACCGATGAGGTTCTCCCGCCGATGACTGAACGTGTTGGCTCGGTTATGACCGATGAGGTTCTCCCGCCGATAACTGAACGTGTTCGCTCGGTCATACGTGATGAGGTCCCCGCCGGGCCGACCGGCAGCTGGCATGAAGAACGGCCACGGCGCGGTGCGCCGTGACCGTTCAATCTTAGGCCGATCAGAAGGCCGCCAGAGACCTTTCGATTATGGAGACGCACTCCAGCAGCTGTTCCTCGGTGATGACCAGGGGAGGAGCGAACCTGATGATGTCGCCGTGGGTGGGCTTGGCCAGAAGACCGTTCTCCGCCATCTTCAGGCACACGTCCCAGGCTTCCTTGCCGTCGACGGGCCTTATTACCACAGCGTTGAGGAGACCCCTGCCCCGGACGGTGGTCACCATTTCGGAACCGATAGCAAGAAGCTTTTCACGGAGCACATTGCCCAGCCTGTCTGCCCTCTCCGCCAGCTTCTCGTCCCTCACCACGTCCAGTGCCGCCATGGCTACCCTGGCGGCAACGGGGTTCCCTCCGAAGGTAGAGCCATGCTGTCCCGGCTTTATCAGCAGCATTATGTCGTCGTCCGCCAGGACAACGGAGACGGGATACATGCCTCCGCTGATGGCCTTGCCCAGTATGAGGATGTCGGGTCGTACTCCCTCGTGGTCGCAGGCAAGCAGTCTGCCTGTCCTGGCTATTCCGGTCTGGACCTCGTCGGCTATGAGAAGGACGTTCCTCTCCCTGCACAGTCGGGCAGCGCCACTCAGGTAGCCATCGGAGGGTACGTATACGCCGGCTTCTCCCTGAATGGGCTCCACAAGGAAACCGGCGACTTCAGGATCTTCCAGCGCCTTTTCCAGGGCATCAAGGTCATCGTAGGGGATCCTGACGAATCCCGGTGTGAAGGGTCCGTACTCACTGTACGCTTCGGGATCGCTGGAAAAGGACACAATGGTGGTGGTCCTGCCGTGGAAATTACCGTCGCAGACCACGATCCTGGCCCGGTCCTTCGCGATCCCCTTCGCCAGGTACGCCCACTTCCTGCAGAGCTTTATCGCGGTCTCCACAGCCTCCGCGCCTGTGTTCATGGGCAGTACCTTGTCGTAACCGAAATACTCCGTTACGTATTTCTCGAAGACACCCAGTACATCGTTGTGGAATGCCCGGCTGGTCAGGGCGAGTTTTCCGCACTGCTCCCTCAGGGCCTCAACGATCCTGGGGTGGCAGTGCCCCTGGTTCAAGGCCGAGTAGGCCGAGAGGAAATCGTAGTACCTCCTGCCCTCCACATCCCAGACAAAGACGCCCTCGCCCCTGTCGAGGACCACAGGCAGGGGATGGTAGTTGTGTGCTCCGTAGCGGTGCTCCAGCTGAATTGCCTGCTCGCTGGTGATCTCGTTCGCGCCCATGGCTCACCTTCCTTCAATGAATCCACAGACAGACCGGGGAGGACCTTCCTGCTCCCGGTGGACTGACGGGTACGATGATTGACCGTGCTGGCGCCGGGTCCCGGACCCGGCGGTCAGGACGCCGGGAATATACCTTTCCCGTCCAGCCGGGCCAGCGGGAGTCCTCCCGTTCCGCGCATACTTGCAGGACCGTCGAGGATCAAGTAATAATTAACGGATGGATCTTACCGGGGAAGGACAGCGCCTAAATGCGCGGAACAGTTCTCTTCGCACTTCTCGCCGCAGGGATCGCCACAGCAGGGAACATGTGGGAGAACCACGGGATCAACTTCTCCTACCTCCGTCACGGGACGGTGGACAGCATTACCGTCTTCCCGGTGATATGGGACATCCGCGGAGCGGGAGTGCAGTACCGCTACTACTGCGACGTGTACTGCATCGACCCGTCGACTGACCCGGTACTTGACCTGCTGGAGGAGGCGCAGAGGTCAGGGGTCAACACGGCCATGGTCAGGACGGAGCTTCAGCAGGAGGCGGTACCCGGTTCCTATTCGTTAACCGACTACGATTTCGAGGAAGTCGCCGACGAGGTCCGCGAGATGGGGCTGAACGTAATAGTCGGGGGTTTCCTGACCGACACCGGGGAGGATGAGCACAACGACGCCACCCTCGAGTACCTGAAGGACTACGTGAACTTCACAGCGGGTCTCTACCCCGGCGAGGTGATAGGCGTATTCGGATTCGACGAACCGGCGGTGAAGTTCCTGGAGAACCCCGAGACCTGCTGGGAATGGGTTGAGATGGTGGCCTACTACAGAGACCAGTGCAATTCGCAGATAGGCCTCCCGATGCTGTCATTCATCTCCAAATACGGTACCATCGACTCCGCGGGAACAATGCATTTCTACGACGATACCACCAGTGTCCTCAACAGGTTCGCAAGGCACCTGGACGTTATATCCCTCAACATGTACCCCGTGAAGAACAACGACAGGAGGCTGGCCCACATATCCTTCGAAAGCGGGGACATGCTCTTCTGCGGGACCACGGACCTCATTCCTTCGCCTTCACCCTACTACGAGGTATACTGCGACAGGGACGAGTTCTTCGCGGTGACCGCCGAGGGGGACAGCAGCAGGTTCACTGTATACGAGTTCCTCAGCACTCCCGGTTTCGATGACATCTACCTTCAGGAGGCGTACACGCATCCGCTGTCATTCAGGCCCACGGACATGGCAAGCAGCGATTTCCGCGCCTGTGACACAGGCGACAGGAGGTACACGGAACACAGGCTTAACGGTGCCGTGATACTCTGGGACAGCACCGGCAAGGCGGGGGAAGAGGTGGTCTTCATCCACGACGGGCAGGGAATAGTCTCAATGAGGATGCCCGGTTTCCCGGGTTCCGACAGCTCCTTTCCTGTGGCGTTCTGTGTGGGCCAGGCCGGGTACAGGTCCACCGACGACCCTTCGCAGGGGATCCTTGGAAGATGGGATACGGCCATCCTCGGGTGCTACACGCAGGGAGGACCCGACCTCCTGCTGGCGGTATTCGCCCGTGAACGGGACGGAGGGCTGGCACTCCAGACAAGGGAACCGTACACCGTCCAGCAGCTCAGCAGGGTCGGCATCGTATGGGGCAGGTTCTGGGGCGACGGCCTTCCGGAGCCACCGCTCTTCCAGCCCGAGGATGGAGGGTTCGTCGTCTACGATGAGCGGGGGAACTACCTGTACCTGCTGCCCGATCGGGGAAGGTGGCAGATATACCCCTGTTTCCAGCCGGTATTCAAAGGCCTTTTCGGGCCGTACCATGAGCCGGCCGAGGTATTCGTTTCCCACGAGTGCGGCACCGAACCTCCATACACTCCGGGAAACGACTTCATCGCCGCCTTCTTCCCCCACCCGGCCCCTGTCCTGACCAGGACCAGGAGTCGAGGGATGGCCGCCAGACTGGATTCGTTGATGACATCCAGCCTCCATGGCATCGGGGATATTCTCTCCGTCTGTACCTACAGGCCGGACAAGAGCTACGGTGACGTTCTGCTCGCCACCGACGGCAACAGGCTCTACAGGTCCTCCGGGACCATCGGCGGAGCAGAGCCCGGCGGAACGGTCCAGATGCAGCAGCTGAGCAGCAGTTCAGGGGACATCATCCTGCCCGGAGCAAGGGTGATGCATACCCGGGAGAACATAAGGGCAGGCGTTGTCCTCTCGCAGCACGCCCTCCTCCTGCCCTCGGCGGAACTCCAATGGACGGACTACGACCACCTGAGGCTCCGGTGGTTCACGGAATGCTTCGAAGTTGTGATGGAGAACGGTGTCCGGACAACCGAACTGGACAACTGCGCCTTTGCCAACATACAGGCATACGGGCGGCACGCATTCGGGCTTCCGAGCTACTGCGCCTCCAGGGACACACTGCTCTGGATGGTCACCGTGCCCGTGATAAAGGGATGCAGGGGCCTGGTGCTATATTCAATGGACATTTCCCTAATGTGCGGCAACAGGACGGAGGACCAGACACTGAGGTATCCCGACCTGCTGCAGAACTGGGGCCCCAGCAGGGACGTGGGCAACATTGACATGCCGGGCAGACTGCACAGCGTGATCGCCTCCCTTACCGGTAACAGCCCGGCGGAGGGACCGGATTTCCTGTCCGCTACGGTGGATCCCGGGTTCAGGGTCCTCCAGACCTCCGAGGCGGTCAACTGCGATTTCAACACAATGACCGGGACCACTCCCGGTCCGTCCGACACCACTCTGAACTTCCTGGCCCTGGAGGAGATGCAGAGCGGGGACATACTCCTGATGGTGGCGAACGAATCCGGTGCCCAGATCGGACCGGGAAGGGGTATCGGTTTCCCCGGAAGGTTCGGAGGGAACTACACCCTGGAGGTCATCGACGGCTTTCAACCATTCATCAGGAACGCCTGCCTCGAGGATGATAACTCTCTTTACGGGGCCATATCCACCGGGACGCTTATGCTTGACTTCTCCGGTATGCCCTCCACCACTGCTTCTCTGCTGCGTCTGACATCCGGCAGTCCGGAACCGGAAGATTCGGCCTTCCTCCAGGTGTTCAACTTCGGTGGTTCCTCATGGGTCAGGTTCAGGGCGGCGGTTGGAGCGATGGGGGAGCTGGCCGTCTACGATCTTGCCGGCCGCAAGATCTCCGTCATGTGGTACGGGCAGGGCGGCGCCGACGTGATCGAGATGACCGTGGACGGGAGCGGTCTTCCTCCCGGGGTCTACTTCGTCACACTGGCATCCGGAGGCCAGTTCATCTCCCGCAAGGCCGTACTGCTCTGATGACGGACCGGTGATCGCAATGAAGGACGCTATGCGGCTATGCCTCTCGTGCTTCCTTATCATCGTACCGGTTGAAGCGGGGACTCCTGAGTTGTCGACCGGGATCGGCGGGGTCCCGGCTGCATCAGGGTACATTGTCACGGACGTCCTGTTCGGGCAGTACAGGATGGTCCTGAGGGACCTACTCGGAAGGAGGTGCGGTTTCGAGCCCTCATGTTCAGTATACGGCCAGGAGGCGATCGCCCTCCACGGCCCGGTCCTGGGCGTAATGGTGGCCCTGGAGAGATGGACCAGGTGCAACTCCTCGGCATTGAAGGCCGACTACTATGAACGTACGGGTGACGGTCTTCTGAGGCTGGACCCGCTGGATACCGGGAGGGGTGACGTGAAGTGGGATTCGCTGCTCTTGCCTTTCTAGCGCTCCTGGGAAGCTTCGCCGACCGCCTCTACGACCAGGGCGACTACTCGCTGGCCGCTCTGGAGTACGCCAGGATACTCTACGAATCCTCGGACACCCTGGGCCATCCCCGGGAGACGCTGAGGCTCGCCAGGTGCCGACACCTGCTCGGCGACGCCGAAACCTCCCTGTCCCTCTACAGCGCCCTTGTACAGGGGCTCCCTGACAGCGATCACAGGGCGATGGCCCTTCTTGGCGCAGGGGCTGTGTACGCCGACCTCGGTCTCTTCAGTCTCTCGGCTCAGGCTTACTCCGATGCTGCCGCGACAGCCTCTGACAGCGGCCTTGTGTTCAGGGGAATGCTGCTTGAAGCGCTGTCACCGCTGCACTCCTTCAGGTGGTCCGAGAGCAGCGCCGAGCTGTCGGTCCTCGCCGGGAGCTGGGAGGATGACCGGGGTGCACTTGCGGGGGAGCTTTCCGCACTGGTTGAAGGGGGCGGTGACCTGCCGTACAGGAGCCCGTTCTGGTGCGGCGCAGCCAGCGCGGTGGTGCCCGGATCGGGCCAGCTTCTATGCGGTCACACTGCGGACGGTCTCATAGCCTTCGGCATGACAGCGGCAACGGGTGCGCTCCTCTACCTCTCCATCGAAGAGGGAAACACTTCCACCAGCGTTCTTCTGGGATGGCTCTCGCTCTCATTCTACGGGGCCAACGTATACGGGGGCGGCAGGGCGGCCGAGTACTACAATGCCTACCACAGGAGGCAGCTGCTGGAAGAGGTCTACGGCAGACTGGAGGATCGTATCGGCGACGGTTCGGTGCTATGAACGGGGACTCCCATCTTCCTCCGTTCTGCGGAGGCTAGACCGCTGGACTGGGCCGGAACCCCGAGCGGAATCCGTGTGGCGGTTCTTCTTTCCCTGGCTGCGTTCCTCGGGATCACCGCCGTCATGGCAGCCTGGGGGCCCCAGCTCCTGGACGACGGCTACTACTACCTCCAGGTGGCATGGAACATCTCCCGGGGGGCCGGGTCCAGCTTCGACGGCATACATCCGACCAACGGTTACCATCCCCTCTGGCAGCTCATGCTGGTCCCCGTGTTCTGGGTCTTCTCCAAGGGAGCGGCCCTCTGGGCGGCCGTTGTGCTTCAATCGATTCTCTTCTGCGCTTCGGGCATCCTGCTGTACAGGCTGGTGCGGGTTTCGGGAGGGAGCGGACCGGCATCTGCTGCAGCCGCAGGCTTCTGGGTCCTCAACCTCTGGCTCTGGGGCAAGGGGGCCATGTCAGGCATGGAGACGGGACTCCTGCTCTTTCTCTTCGGCCTGTCCCTCCTCTCCTTCATCGAGGTCCTGAGGAAGGAAGGAGAAGGCTGGAAGCTTGGAATACTGCTCGCGCTGACCGTTGCGGCCAGGCTCGATTCCCTGGCTCTTGCGGTAGCGGCGCCGGCGGTCCTCGCAGCCTGCGGGAGAGGCCGCAGAGCTTTCAGAGCTGCCATTCCAACAGCAGGCTACCTTGCGGTCTATTTCTCTCTGAACCTGCTGCTGTTCGGAGGAGCGACACCGGTGTCGGGTTACGTGAAATCAAGGGAGGGTCTCAGGCTGCTGGGCGGGCTGCTCCGTGAAGGGGATACGGCGGTGTTCGGGCGGTTCCTGAAGAATGCCGTCTCACTGGTGACTCTTGGAGGCAGGATGCCCCTTCTGCCTGCGCTTGTGGCTGTCCTTTCCGCGGCGCTCCTCGTCCTGCTGGCGTACAGGAAGGCGAAGGAACCGCTGAGGGGGCTGATACTGGTGGTCGCGGTCTACGGTTTCCTGATCCTTGGCTTCTACTCCCTGATGTATCCTTCGATACTGGGAGCCTATACCTACTACTGGCTTCCTCTCCTCATGGGGGTATCCGCGGCGGGATTCTCCGCGCTCGGCATGACGGGAAGAAGGACTAGGAGGCTCATGCTCGTTTCCTCGGCCGCATTTCTGCTGTTCTTCGACGCCGTCTACGCCGCCGACAGACTTGGAAGCTACTCCTTCAGCGTTCCGGAGGAGGAGAGGCCTGACGCCGCCGGGGTGGCGTTCCTCGACTCCCTTGAAGGTGAGGTTCTGGTGGGAAGCTGGGACGCCGGGTACGTAGGCTACAACTGCCGGCATCCGGTGGTGAACCTGGACGGGCTGGTTGCCGGTTACGACTACCAGCGTTTCCTGGACTCCAGCGGCCTTGAGGAATGGATACGCGCCGCCGGAATAACCCACCTCGCCAATGTGGACTACTTCAGCGGCAAGAGGAGTTTCATCGAGGAGCGGCTGGAGTGGGTGTCGGTGTTCGAGGACACCGCCGCCATGCCGGGGGCGGTCTCGCTTTTCTCGCTATCCCCCTCGGACCTGGAGTACTCGGCCAGGCGGACCAGGATATTCTTCGTCTACGCCCCCCAGGTCACGGCTGAAGGAAGCTATCCGACCCGGAGCTGACCCCGACGACCCGGATCGCCGGGAGCACCAGCTCCCCTGCCGTAACGCTGTCCTGAACAGCCTCCACCTCCAGTATGACCTCTTCATTGCCGTGTCCGGCCAGGAACTCGCGTATCGAAGGGTCATCGGCCCAGAGGCAGAGGGCCATTTCACCTGCGTCATCCCCCGCTACGCTTGTCCAGTACCTGGGTATCCCCGTCTCGCTGTCCTCCGTCCCTGGAACCGGCCAGAACAGTGGTAAAACCATCGCTCCGTAGGTTTCCTGGTCAGGCCGGACAACTATTGTCTCCCGGTAGGATGATTCTTCCTGGGATGCCGGGAGGTCTTCTTCGCCCTCCCCGTTCATGCCCGGGGCGACCGGAGCATCCCAGATCCCTACGAAGAGCTGGCCCTTGGCGAGGCTGAACATCAGTATGTCCGGCGGAAGCTCGAAATCGTCCGGCACGCCGCTCATCAAAGAGAGCATGATCAAGAGCTTCAGCATCGGTCACCTCCGTTGGTGGTTTTCTTCCGGCGTTCGGGTACAGCCCTTTCTACACCGCATCCATACGAATATTCCATCAAAGGGTTCAGATTGTCCAGGAGCCGGATCCGTCAATGAGCCGTCTCAGACCCGTGTATGGACGAGTCGCCGGCGCCGGGACCGCTTCGCTCCGTTGCGGAGACATTGCTTCACGGTGTATACTCCCAGACGTTCCTGCAGCTCCATACCCTTGGCCGGGAGGTGGCGATGACACCGGTGTTCCTGCTGGCTGCGGCGATCTCCGGCGTCGTGGTTTCCGGCGGTACGGAGATAGACTATCAGCCTTCGCCTCTGCAGGACGCCGACGGCAGGCTGCTGGTAGTCTTCGAGAGGCTCACCCCGCCTTTCCAGGGCTTCTTTGGGTAACCTTCAGCGAAGACACCGGCAGCACCTGGTCGGACCCGGTTCCTGCCGTCACCGGTCAGCCCGACCAGAGGCATTCCTCCCTTGTGCACGTTCCGGGAGGCGGCTACAGGCTGTTCTATCTCTCTGACGAGACCGGCGCCTGCAGCATCTTTTCGGCCTTCTCCGCAGACGGCGTCATCTGGACCGTGGAGGGGGAGGTGGCACTCGGATGGCCCTCCGGTTCAGGCATCGGGAATCCCACGGCCTCGGCCGAGGGTGATTCGGCCATGGTGATGTCCTACGACAGGTTCTTCGGCCTCGGGGGGTACTCGGCAAGGTCCGTCGACGGAGGCGCCGGCTGGGACCGGCAGATGCTGAGGACCAACCAGAAGGGCAGGCTTGACAGGATCATCAGACACTCGGACGGCACCTATCTGTGCGGCTGGCAGGAGACCGGCGGCGGGACCATCGTCAGCATTCTCGCTTCCCATTCCTGGAACCTGGTCGACTGGGCCCCTGCGGAATCGCTGACCACCAATGACAACGGCCATGATCCCATGCCATTCGAGGACGGGGAGGGTGTCCCCTGGGTCTACTACTTGAAGCACAGCGGGACAGTGTACGAGGTGATGCGAAGAAGGGTGGCCCCCTGGGGGACCTGCCATGAGGAGGAGCCTGTCCGTTCCGGTGTGCACAACGCCACGCAGACCCACCCGCTCCTCCTGTCAGACGGCCGGGTGGCGCTGTTCCGGGGGGAGTGGTGGGACGGCTACGACCAGTCCGACGTCATGATGGAGATACTGGACTTCAGCGGCACTGCCCATGGTCCTCCAGATACCTCCGGCCTTCGGCTGGAGGTGGGTCCGAATCCCTTCGACGGCGTACTGGCGGTAACCGTTCACGCTTTCCCCTCATTCTGTCCGAGGCTGGAGGTGTTCGACCTCTCGGGAAGGCTCGTCGATATCCTTGCCTATGGGAAACTATGGCAGGCAGCCTCCGCACTTCATGGACCCCCTCATCGGAGGTTCCGTCCGGGATCTACATGGTAAGGGCATCCTGCAACTGTTCCTGCGGCTCCGGCAGGTGCCTGTACATTGGAAGGCCCTGAATCGGCCGGGGCGTAGCCCGACGGTACCTCAGGAATAATTGACCGTGGAAGCAGCCCGGTGGTATCGTCCGACGTAGTCATCCGGCATTTGTGACGGGGGACGAGTAAGCTTCAGGCAGGCTGACGCTGTTCCATGAAATAAAGGGAGGATCGCAGTGACCGGTACAATGGACCTCAGAGACGGACTATGCGGGGATGACCTCTTCATGGACCTCGGAAGATGCTCCACCGGATCGCTGGAGGACGAATCCACTGTCCGGGAGATATGGGATAGGTACGGCAGGGAGTGCGCCGTCATGGTCCTGGATTCCAGCGGGTTCACCCGGGGGACCAGGAACAGTGGCATTATCCGCCACCTTTCCTGCATACTGGGCATGAGGAGGCTGGTCCAGCCTCTTCTTGAGGCCTGCAGCGGATGCACGGGTTATCGTTTCTGCACCGACAACGTTTTCGCCGAGTTCGAGTCCGTGGAGGAAGCTCTGGGAACAGCATTGAAGGTAATGGAGGCAGTGGAGGCCGAGACCATAGGCGCAGGTGAAGGATGCACGCTCGGAGTCTGCATCGGCATCGGCTTCGGACGGGTGCTCATATCAGGATCGGAAGGAGCCTTCGGGGACCAGATGAACCTGGCGTCGAAGCTGGGGGAGGATCTCGCCGGAAGGGGAGACGTACTGCTGACACGGGAAGCCTACCTCGCCCTTCCCGAAGAGCAAAGGGAAGGGGCCGTGCTCATGGAGGCCAGTGTCTCCGGAGTTGTGTTCCAGTACTACAGGATGCTCGGGATCCGCTCTGTTTGAGTGCGTAGGTCGGAAAGGTATATTGTCGGTCATTCAAGACCGCACCGGTGAGATCATCACCGCCGGATATGAGGAACGGCTTTTCTGAAGGGAAACGATATGTTTCTGCTGGTAGCAATGCTGATGCTGGCTTCCCCTGCAGACGTCGTCATAAGCGAGATCATGTACAACCCTGACGGCACTTCCATGGGGCCGGACGAGCTGATGGAGTGGGTGGAACTCCACTACGGAGGAGAGGAGACACTGAACCTTCGCGGAATGTCCATTTCCGACGGTACCAACAGGCTGGTCCTGGAGGACTATCTGATTCAGCCGGGTGATTACGTGGTCGTCGCGGCAAGTGCCGGAGCGTTCATCGACCTATACGGGTCCACGGTACCGATGGTGGAGTGGACGGGTGAATGGACGAAGCTCAGGAACAGCGGCGATACAGTCTCCCTCTACGGACCCGAAGGATCCCTGGTGGAGACCGTGACTTTCCTCGACAGCTGGGGATCTGGCGGCGATTCCGGCAGTCCCGCCGACGGCGATGGGTCCACCCTGGAGAGGATCGATCTGGAGGGAGGGACGGAGGAGTCCAACTGGGCTTCATCCGAGGACTGGGACTACCGTATCGTTTCCTCGGGCAATCCTCTCTGCTGGGGCACCCCCGGCGAGAGGAACAGCCGCAGGCGCTGATGTCCAGTGAAGAATGACGAGCTTCTTGGGACCCTGAGGAGAGAGGGCACCCTCAGACTTGGTCTGAAGGAAGGGTTAGCCTGTTTTCAGGGTCTTGAGCCGGTGATTACGGAACAGGGCATGAACGGCCCGCTGCAGGTCTACGCTATGGATGACCTGTGGATCACCCTGGAGCCTGTCCCCGGCGGGGACCGCGTCCTCAGAGCCTACGCCAGCCGTTCCGAGGCCGAGGATTTCGTAAGTAGGAGGATGGACCAGTTCGACAGACTGTGGGACGGATGCGGCTGCAGGATAGACTACGACCGCCGCGATCCGGGATGGTGAGCCGGAGGGAACCCAACCGGCGATAGGATGAGGAGGGGACCATGCCCAGATTCGCCTGTCTCGAGGTGAGGACTGCCTGCAGCAGCTGCGGAAGTTCTATACCCGTCAACGGCCCGTTCCGTTCGGTAACCTGCCCCTCCTGCTTCCGGAAGATGCCGGTAGCTGTGGACATCCTGGGTGGTTTCCTCAACGACTTCGAGGAGGAGTACGAGGGGACCGAAAAGGGACAGGGCACAGGGGGTACCGTCATGAGCGGCAGCGGCACCTACAAGTACGGATGCTGGAAGCTGCCCCCGAAATGCCCTGAGTGCGGGAAGCCCCTGGTACTGCCCGAAGATACCGCGACAGGAACGGCCATCTGCCCTGATTGCGGAGAGAAGCTCCATTTCTTCCCCGCCCCGGAATGGCTTGTCAGGGAGGTCCCCTCCGCCGTCTCCTGCCTGACTCCGGAGCAGCCTCCCGGTCCCGAGGGGGAACAGGCGCTTGAGATGGACGAGAGTTCCTCCAGACCCATCGTGATGTCATGTCCCCAGTGCGGGGGAGCGCTCACGGTCTCGAATTCAAGCGAGAGAATAATGAAATGCGGTTACTGCTCAACCGAGGTCTACGTGCCTGACGAGGTCTGGACCCGTCTCCACCCTGTCCGTACCGCCAGGGAATGGTTCGTGGTCCTGGACGGAATGAACATACACCAGATAAGGTCCGAGAGGCGCAGGATGGACCAGAGGGAAGAGGAGGAGTTCCTGAAGGGCTGGAAACTGAGGAACACCCCTGAGAAGGTCCGCCGTTCCTTCAGGATGTTCGTTCCGGTGGTCCTGGTCCTGCTGGCTGTAGCGACGGCGATAACCCTGATAGGTATGCTGGAATCATCCAAAGGCGGCGGCGTCTCCGGATCCTGGTCCAGGTACGGTCCCTACCTGGTTGTCACTGTCACGATACTCTTACCCGTCTGGATCGTCATCAGATCGGTCTTCTCGGCAAAAATTGGCAGGGGCCGCGAGTCCAAGAAGGCTCTGGCGGACCTGGCGGCGAAGCACGGGTGGCAGCACCAGGCCGCGGAGTACCGGAGCGCCCAGGGTTACATAGACGCGAAGTACCGTGGCAGGGACATTGAGATACACCCGGATGACGACTACGCCATCGAAGTGGAACTTAAAGATTCGGCCTTCTATCTGAAGACCGAACCTCCCGGATGGCCGGGGGATGATCTCCAGAGGTTCAGTTCCGGAGACAGCCGGTTCGACGAGCTGTTCCCCATAAGGTACGCCCGACCTGAACTCGCGGAGAGGATCGGGAGTTCCCGGGAGGATGCCGGCAGGGTACTTGCCCCGATCTTCCGGTTCCTGGAAAAATGGGGCGGCAGACTGGGCCGGATGAAGGTGGACTGGTCCTCGGCGGAGGTGCACCTGTCTCCCGGGCACGCTGATCCCATGGACGCCGGAGTAAGATACCTGTTACCGGAGGATCTTGAACCACTTCTGGAGGACATGATGGTACTGGCGGGGGGGCTGGACGCTGCATCAGCCGGAAGGACCCCGGAGCTTCCGGGTGCCGTACCGGGACCTGACGGCTAGCTTCCCGTCAGGAGAACCAGTAACGGGGAATCTGCCTCACCATTACCGTCATCGACCGCTGACGGCTCGCTTCCCGTCCGTCGCCCGGTCTACCTGAAGACGGTCTTTATGCCTGCCCATGTGTCCGGGCTTAGCGAGAGGCTGCTCGTCGTGAGCCTCTGGTGGTATATGGCCTGGTCGTTGCTGGTGCTCTCGAAGCTCGATGGCAGCGGGTCGTAACCTAAGGCGTAGCCGTGGGTATGGTAGCCGAAGGAGACCGCCTGTGAGTCTCCGGTATCGTAGTAGTAGGTCAGTGTGCCGTCCCAGGAGACCGCTATGATGTAGTGATACCCCGATTCCAGGTCTATCGACACCGGGCCGCTGGAGTACCAGCCGGGACCGGTCCCGACAACGGATTCCGATGCCCTGTACACTTCGGTATAGGTCCCGAACTCCTGTGGACATTCGAAGACGTAAGTGGTGATCGTCTGCGTGGTGGTGAAACTCAGCCAGAACTCCATCTCCTCCAGAGTGACTGCCATGTCCACCTGGTAGGAGTTTCCCTTGGCCCTGCCGGTGGCGGAGCTGGAGTTGGAAGTGTCACCGACTATGTCCACTGCCATTGCATCCCTTACGGGAGCATCTTCCTGACCTGTCGATGGTTCCGTCCATGCCCGCCTGCCGTCTACCATGCAGTTTTCTTCCTCCGGACCTGAACTCGAGGCGAAAGCGTTAAAGGAAAGAAGCAGCGCCAGCAATCCGATGGATGTCGTTCCCATGTCAATACCTCCCTTGACGTTTCATCACATGCTGGAACAAGCCTTCCATATGGAATTATACAATTGGTCAGCTCTCCGGGTCAAAGACCGGGGAGGTCAGTGCTTTCGTTGAACGGGAGGACAGTGGCCTTGCGCTATCTCATTATGCATTCGGTCGTCGCAACCGTGAACCGCTTCTCATGCATTCTCAACCCGGTTTTTCATGGAGTGGGTCAGGACGTCCAGCTCGGTTGATACCTCTATGTACCTGAGGGACACTCCCGGCGGGATCTCCAGGGGTTCGAGGTTGAAGCTCAGAATGGACCTGCATCCTGCCCTGATCAGGCTGTCGACGGCCTCCTGCCCTCTGCCGGGGCTGACAGCTACGATGGCTATGGTGTCGTTCAGGTCGCTGCATGCGGAGGCTATCTCCCGGGCCGGCATTACCGTAATGCCTGATATTCCGACCCCCTCCATGGCCGGATCGGAATCGAAGGCGGCGGTATACCTGTAACCCCCGGTACCGTCCAGTCCCGATGCAAGCAGTGCCCTGCCTATGTTGCCCACGCCTACGACAATGACGGGAGGCGGAGCGCAGGTCCCGAGTATCTCCTCTATGTTACGCAGAAGTACTTCGACATCGTAGCCGGAGCCCTGCTTGCCGAAATCCCCGTAGGCCGCCAGGTCCTTTCTGACCGCAGCCGACGATATGCCGCACCTGTGTGAAAGGAATCCGGAAGTGATGACCGCGAGCCCGTCCCTCCTGGCCCTTCGAAGGCACATGGCGTAATGACTGAGCCTTCTGATAGTCTTCTCGGATACCTTGTGTGCGACCATCCTGCACCCTTCAGGTGTTTCCTGAGAAGGAATAGTGATAGTTCGAACTTTCACATTACTAACTGAGCAACTACAGCGGGTCAACCCCTGCGCTCTCCTCCTTATTGGCATATATTCACCATTGACTTCAGTGCGGCACTTCGTAATGGAGCATCCTCATTCCTGCCCGGGAGAACAATTGAGCGGAATCGAAGTCAGACCATCCAGGGTTGCGGTACTGGGAGCGGGGCTCGCCGGTCTCAGGGGAGCGGACGTGCTGTCCGAAGCCGGAGTGCACGTAACGGTGATCGAGAAGGAAGAATCCCACGGCGGTCTCGCTGCAACTGTACACCGCGGAGGATTTCGATTCGATCTGGGACCACACCGTTTCCATACCACTGACGATACCATCCTCGGTGCAGTTCGCGAACTGCTTCCTGAAGGTCTTATGGAACTGGAGCGGATCAGCAGGATCAGATTGCTGGACAAGTATTTCAGGTATCCACTCTCCTTCGTGGACGTGCTCGAGAAGATGCCGCTGCGCAGGTCGGCCGGGCTCACGATCAGCTACGCTCTGGAGAGGCTCCGCGGTCTTGCCGGAAGAGTTGAGCCCGATGATTTCAGAGGCTGGGTCCAGGGCAGGTTCGGCCGGCGGCTCTACGACCTCTACTTCGGTCCCTACACCGAGAAGCTCTGGGGTTGCCCCCCGGAGGAGCTTTCCGCTGACTGGGCCAGCCAGAGGATCACCGTACCGAGGCTGACGGAGCTGGTCCGTGCCACTCTCTTTCCGGGAAGGAGTTCCGCCAGGACCCTGGTGAGCAGGTTCCATTATCCCCGGGGAGGCATCGGGCGGATCGCCGACGGTCTCGCATCCAGAGTGGTATCCAGGGGAGGCAGCTTCCTGTACTCCGCAAGTCCGAAGAGCATAATGCAGTTGAAGGGGGGCGGTTTCCGAATCCATCTTGATGACGGTGAACTTGAAGTTGACGCTGTACTCAGCTCAATCCCGGTGACGGAATACGCCGGACTTCTGGGTGGCCTTGTTCCGGACCCGGCAAGGGAGTCCGCAGGGAATCTTCGTTTCAGGGCGATAGTATTCGTGGTCCTGAAGCTGAGGAAAGCCATGGATGCTTCGGACCACTGGATCTACATTCCGGAAAGCAGGTACCTTTTCAACAGGATATCCTTCCCCGGCAACTTCGATCCCGGAGCGGAACCCGAGGGCTCGCAGCTGGTCTTCGAGTTCACCTGCGACCCCGACGACGGCCTGTGGACCGACGGGGAGAGCCTGGCTGAATCGGCCGCGAGGGGAGGTGCGGAGCTGGGACTGTTCGAAGCGAAGGACGTCATCGATTCAACGACCGTCAGGTACGAGCATGCTTATCCCGTCTACTCCCTCGGCTACTCCTCGAAACTCGTTCCCCTACTTGATGCCCTTGACCGCATCCCCGGATCGATCACCTGCGGCAGGCAGGGCCTTTTCAGGTACAACAATATGGACCATTCACTGGAGATGGGCGAATGCGCTGCACTGGAAATACTGGGTGAGGAAAGCTCCTTAAGACGGTTCCCGTGGACCAGTGATACCTGGGCCGACGGCTGAAGGCTTACGCCTTCAGCTTGGCAGATTGCTGCGCGATCTGCAGGCGTCAGATCTTTCACCTTCAGCCTGGAGTATCGTGCACGGTCAGCAGGCCGTCCGGGGGAACCCTGCGACTGCAACAGGCACGGGACCCGCGATCCAACGGAGAACGGATGCGCAGTTTGACAAGGACCGCTTTTCCTAGGTATTGTCATACTTGGAAGTGCGGTTCCGTATGGCCGGGAACCGGAAGAACTCCAAGGCTGAGAGGTCTCCATGAACAAGGAAAATCTATTCGATACCGAGGACATCCTCTCCGAGGGCGGAGTACGGGACCTTTTCGAGGAGGTAGA
This sequence comes from Candidatus Aegiribacteria sp. MLS_C, assembly GCA_002030045.1. GTDB lineage: Bacteria > Fermentibacterota > Fermentibacteria > Fermentibacterales > JCC-6 > Aegiribacteria. Next base: position 151,543 of record LQBI01000030.1, read on the forward strand.
GGTCGGGGAAGGCGAGAAGATAGTGAAGCAGGGGGATGCGGGAACCGACCTGTTCATAGTCGATTCGGGCCAGTGCGTGGTCATCGATGACAAAGGGGCCGGCAGGATCATCGATTCACTCGACCGGGGGGACGTGTTCGGAGAGATGGCGTTCCTGGGCGGGGAGCTCCGCTCGGCCACGGTAAGGTCCAATACACCCTGCAAGCTCCTGAAGCTCTCCCGCGAGCCCTTCGTCAGGTTCCTGAGGAAGCAGGCGGTACCGGGCACCAAGTTCCTGATCTTCCTGGAGAGGTTCATGGTGGAAAGGCTCAGGAAGGCTGATTCCCTGAGGGTTCTCATTTCAGGCGACCAGGACCTTAGCGGCAAGCGGGGTCTTCAGCAGCTCAGGGCAGACATAAGGGCCAGGAACACCAAGCCCCTGCTTTCAGCCGACGATCCCATACTCTCGGAGATCTGCCACTGGATATACGCCAGGAACGACCAGGTCCTGTTCAGGGAGGGTGAGAGGACCACCGACCTTTTCATCATAAGGAAGGGCGAGGTGGTGGTGGTGGACGAAGGCGCCGGAGGGTTCCTGCTGGGTACCTTTGGTGCCAACGACGCGGTCGGCGAGAAGTGCTTCCTCGACGGCAAGCCCAGGTCCGACACGGCGAAGGTCAGGGGAAACGCGGAGATACTCATGTTCACAAGGGATACTCTCGTGGAACTCCTGGAGCGGGACAGCTCCATGGCCATAGGACTGAGCCTTGGGCTGGGAAGCCTGCTGGCCAGGCGGCTCAGTATGGCAAACAGGACGCTCAGACTGCTGACCTACGAGGAACTCAGGGAGAAGGCCGAGGTATCTAGACTCCTCAGTGAAATGCGTAAGTCTCTGCGTATCAAGACACTGCACTGATCTTGAACTCCGGTTCCAAGGGACTTGTCTTCCCTTCGCCAGGGTGTATATTCCCGTTTCTATAAATAGAAACAGTGGAGGTGGATCCTCTTGGACGCAAGGAACAGACTGGCAGAAGTATTCGCCGGTATATCGGACACTGACAGGATGTCCGATTTCTTCGCCGAGATATTCACCCCGGCCGAGATAGACGATCTCGTTCTCCGATGGCGACTCCTCGAGATGCTGCATCAGGGATACAGCCAGAGGGAGATCGCTGCCGAACTGGGCATCAGCCTCTGCAAGATAACCAGGGGCTCAAGGGTGCTCAGGTCGGGCGGCTCCGTCATCGGAAGCATACTCGAAAGGAAGTCGGCCCCCCCGACGGGAGACGACGGAACGGAGAACGGGAATGGAAACGGAAAGTCTAGTCAACATTACGGAGAACGGCCCCGATGAGAGGGGTTTCTTCGGTGAATACGGCGGCAAGTTCGTACCGACTGTACTTGAGGATATCCTCGCGGAGATAAGGGACAGCTACCTGGAACTGCGAAGGTCCGGGGGGTTCATTGAAGAGCTGGAAGGGCTCCTCAGGACCTATGTCGGACGACCTAGTCCCGTATACTATGCTGGGAACCTTACCCGCATGGCAGGCGGCGCCGGCATCTACTTCAAGAGGGAAGACCTGAACCACACCGGCGCTCACAAGATCAACCACTGCCTGGGCGAAGCTCTCCTTGCCAAAAGAATGGGGAAATCAAGGCTCATCGCCGAGACCGGAGCAGGTCAGCACGGTGTGGCACTTGCCACCGCGGCGGCCATTGTAGGTCTTCCGTGTTCCATCTACATGGGGATAGTGGACATGGTCAAGGAGAGACCGAACGTGACCAGGATGCGGCTGCTGGGAGCCGAGGTCGTACCCGTGGACAGGGGTCCCGGTACCCTTAAGGAAGCTGTGGACGCGGCTTTCGAGGCCTACATGGAGGATCCCGCGGGTCAGTTCTACGCCATCGGTTCCGTGGTAGGTCCCGATCCCTTCCCTATGATGGTCAGGGATTTCCAGGCCGTGGTCGGGGTAGAGGCAAGGGAGCAGTTCCTGGAAATGACCGGCAGCCTTCCGGACTGCCTCGTTGCCTGCGTCGGCGGCGGCTCGAACGCGATCGGTCTCTTCACGGCCTTCCTCGGGGACGATGGAATTGACATCTACGGCGTGGAACCTTCGGGCAGGAGCTTCAGACCAGGAGACCACGCGGCGACACTCACGATGGGTTCCCCCGGCACGATTCACGGCTTCAGGTGCTACCTTCTCCAGGACGATGACGGAGAACCTCTCCCGGTGCACTCCGTCGCCTCAGGGCTCGACTATCCGGGAGTAGGCCCGCAGCACAGCCATCTGAAGGACATGGGCAGGGTCACTTACGTGACCGTAAACGATGAGCAGGCCATAGAAGCGTTCCGGACCCTCTCGAGGGTGGAGGGTATAATCCCGGCTCTGGAGAGCGCCCACGCGGTCGCCTACGCCATGGAACTGGCCGCAGCTTCACCCTCCGGGTCAAGAATACTGGTCAACCTGTCGGGAAGGGGGGACAAGGACCTGGACTACGTTGTCGAGAACTACGGGATGTGAGATGCCCCGGGTATTGACTGATGTAAACATATGTTTATGTTCTTCCGTCACGTTCAACCCATGGTGGTAGAAGGAGGGAAGGAATGGATTACAGAACGGAGCGCATGGAGGCCATGAGGGTCCTCTGCGTCAGTCACCGTGGAGCCTACAACCGTATAGGCGAGGCGTTCGAAAGGCTCTGCGGCCTGGCCTCGGAGAACGGGATTCCGATGATGGAAGGGTCGAAATGGCTGGGCATATACTGGGACGATCCCTCCGAGGTCCCTCAGGAGGAACTCCGTTCCGAGGCCTGCATGACGGTCATCGGGGACCCTTCGGTTCCGGTCGCGGAAGATGTCGCTTCAAGGCTCCTGGATGCGGGCACCTACCTGGTCGGCACGTACGTGGGAGCGTATTCGGGTCTTGGAGAAGCATGGGGATGTATCTGGGAGGAACTTCAGAGAAGGAACCTGGTCCCCGGGAAAAGTCCCTGTTTCGAGCTGTACATGAGCGGCGGCGAGGACGGCCTTCCCGAGGAGGAATGGGTCACCGAGCTCTGCGTGCCGGTCGAGTAGGGGTCTATTCCAGTCGAGATGGGCGGGGGCCCGTCCCCCGCCCATCGTTCACGCCTTCATCGGGTCTCTCCATCTTAACGCATTGCCGTAGAACGATCTCGATGGAGTTTCCGAAGACGGTTCATGTAGTTCGAGCATCCGTCCTCCTTCTCCCGCTCTCTGCGGTTTTCAGGCCGGCTGCGGGGACGGAGACCCGTAAGGACCCGGCGGGTCGGGCAAGGGCGACCGCGGCGGAAGCCGGAGCGCCACAGGACCCTGGATGAAGAAGAACCGCCCGGGCGGTGCCCGGGCGGTATCCTTCGCGTCAGGTCTGCTTCGGGGGCTATTTCACCAGGAGCATGCGCTGCGTGAGGCTTGTCCCGTCAGCCGTAAGCCTGCAGAAGTACACGCCGGGGCTGGCCTGTGTACCGCTGAAGGTCGTTCCGTCCCACTGTACGGTGTTGGTTCCCTCGCCGAAGCTCTGGCCGTCTGCAAGGCTGCTTACGAGGCGTCCGGTCACGTCGTAGACCGCGATGTCCACCGGACCGGCGGAAGCCAGGTTGAAGCTGATGTTAGTCACCGCGCTGAAGGGGTTGGGGGCGCTGGAGATGGCAAGGGGTCCCTGAGGATCTCCCTCGATGCCGGTGTTGCCGTACCAGTCGAACATGATCCTGTAGTTGTTGTCCCAGTTGGCGTACATGATAGCCGAATAGCTGCCGTTCCATCCGGCACACGCCGGCCAGAAGCCCGTTGATTCGAAGTCGTTGATGACCTCGGGCGTTGAGAAGGAGGTGGGCGAACTTGGCTGCGCCCATGTGAAATAGGTCTCGTACCCGGGAGAGCCGTGGAATGACACGGTAACATCACCGTTCATCTTACGGGCTCTCATGGAGGGCAGGTTCTCGTCGTCGGTGGGATTGAAGTTGCTGCCGAAAGTCCAGCTCGATCCTGTATCCGTGGTGTAGTAGTAGCCCAGCCAGTCATCCGTCGCGCCCACGGACTGGGTGATAATCCATCCGGTATCGGAGTTCGAGCCTCTGGCGAAGGAGACGTCAGGATACTCGGGAGTGTATGTGAGAAAGCTGACCTCGACGGACCCAGACCAGTTGGTACCGTAGTCGGTGCTCATCTTGGCCCTTACCTCGAGGTCGGAGATCCTGTCGTCCACGTATACGACAGCGACCACACCGTTGTCCCCGGCAGCTATGGCGGGGTAGTTCTCAACCATGCAGTTGTATACATAATTGGTATTGAGGACCCAGGCGCCGCCTGCCACGTTGTTCCTGGCGTAGTATATGTCCTCGGTTCCCGTGTCGTTGGGTGAGTAGACGCAGTGCGCGTAACCTCCGCTGCCTACGTCCGCGTCCAGGTCGGCCCAGTCGACGTTGCTGTCCACAAGTGCCCAGGTACCTCCTCCGCCGCCGGTGTCCCACCATCTTGTGTAGAGGTCATCGTCGTAGCTCGAACCGGTCCAGATACCCATCATTAGAACCTGGGATTCGCCGCTGGCGTTCTGGACGATGCGGATCTTGGGGTTGCTGATCTCACCTGTGCTGTTGGCGCCAATGCCGAAGAGACTCCAGGTGATACCGCCGTCCTGCGATCTGTATACGAGGAGGCTGTCGCCGGTTGCATGGTCGGTATCGAAGCAGGCGTAGAGGTCACCGGTGTTCTCGTCGATGTCGAAATCCTGGCCGGTTCCGGCGCGACCGCCCCAGACCAGGATGTCGTTGCTCCAGTCGGTGTCGGGCTGGAAGACATCCCTCGACTCGAGAGGCGACTCCTCGAGTATTCTCTGAACGGTGGGAACGTACTCCCTGGTCGGGGGCGGCATGTCGGGATTTTCCAGAGTGCTGCAGTCAATGACTCCGAAGCCTTCCACCAGCTCGCCTTCCACGGGTGAATCCAGGCCTTCAGCAGAGGCTTCGGACCTGTCGGAGGTAACGTAGCCCCCGTCGTCGGTCATGCCTGCGCCGAAGAGCAACCCGGCCATAAACATAAGCGCGATAATGTATCGCATTGTATCCTCCCTTTTTTAAGGACCCCGTAAGACATGGCAACCGCAACCACGGTAACCAGTGAACATTCTACTCCCGGCTGCAACTATCGTCAACCTAAAGTGTCATATTATCATACAAATTATAACTATAATTATGTTCATGCTGCAGAAGGTCTGCAGGTCGGAGTCGGAGTGAAGATGAAGAAAACGGTTTTACTGTCATATTCTGCTATAACAGACGGACGGTACTCCGCTGCCGTCTCCCACTGGAAGAGTGCCCGCGTCAAATGTTATCTTCCAGTGGCGGGTATCCTGAATACGCAGTTTCCCGCGGATGGAGGTCGCGCATGAACATCCATGGCCTGGAGAAGCTCCTTGATCCGAAGCGAATAGCCCTGATAGGCGTTACCATCAATCCCAACAGCGTCGGAGGGAAGGTGCTGTCCAACCTCATTGGCGGCGCATACAGGGGAGTCGTCTATCCTGTCAATCCTGTAAGCGAGGCCATCATGGGCGTCCCGTGCTACCCCGACCTGGACTCTCTCCCCAGGGTGCCCGACCTGGCCATGGTCTGCACTCCGGCGGATAAGGTACCCGGGACTGTCGAGAAGTGCGGTCAGATAGGCATCAAGGGAGTAATAGTCATGTCGGCCGGTTTCGAGGAATCCGGTGCGGAGGGAAGGGAGCTGGCCGGTAAGCTCAGGGAGGTCCTCGACCGGTATCCGGGCATGCGCATGCTGGGGCCCAACTGCCTGGGCATAGTGGTCCCCGGCATAAAGCTGAACGCCAGTTTTGCTCCCGGACTGCCCGGTGAGGGAGGGGTGGCGTTCATATCCCAGTCCGGAGCCCTGGTCACATCCGTCCTTGACTGGGCCAGGGAGAAGAAGATCGGCTTCTCCAGCTTCGTCTCCATAGGCAACGCCATGGACGTGGACTTCGCCGACCTGATAGACTACTTCGGTGAGGACGATAAGACGGACTCCATAATCATGTACATAGAGTCCATCAAGGATGCCAGGAAGTTCATGACGGCATCCAGGGCCTTCGCCCGGACGAAGCCGCTCATTGTCTACAAGGCGGGCCGGTTCCCCGGTTCAGCCGCCGTGGCGGCTTCCCACACCGGCGCCATGGTATCCGAGGATTCGGTGTACGACGCCGCTTTCAGGCGTGCAGGAATGGCAAGGGTCCTCAACATCGGAGAGATCTTCGACTGTGTTGAACTCGTAGGCAGGAACAGGTTCCCAGGGGGACCAAGACTGGGAATACTGACCAATGCAGGGGGACCGGGAGTGATGGCGGTGGACACGCTCATGGAACTCGGCGGACGGCTGGCCGAGCTGGACCCTTCCAGTATCGACGCTCTTGGTTCCTTCCTCCCTCCCTTCTGGTCAGGTACCAACCCGGTGGACATACTCGGGGACGCCAATTCCCGCAGGTACGAGAAGGCCGCCGGCGTGATACTTGCAGACGGCGGGGTAGACGCTCTCCTGGTGATACTGACTCCCCAGGCCATGACCGATGCGGACAAGGTTGCCCTGAGGATCGGAAAGCTCTCGGCCTCGACCCGAAAGCCCGTGCTGGCGGCCTGGCTGGGAGGAGAGAGCATCAGGGGTTCGATGGTCCACCTGGCCGAGGAGGGTGTCGCCACCTACGATACTCCGGAACAGGCGGTCAGGGCGTTCATGACCCTGGTGGACTACGCTGACAATCTGGAGGACCTCTACGAGACTCCGAGGGATATCCTTGCGGATTTCAGCGGTGAGCAGGAATCCATGCGGCAGCGGTTCCTCTCCATGATGCCCGATGACGAGAGGACCCTTTCTGAACCGGAATCCAAGGAGCTTCTGGAACTCTACGACATCGGTGTGGCCAAGCCCATGATCTGCCGCAGCAGGGAGGAAGCTGCGGATGCCGCCCTGAAAATGGGTTTCCCCGTGGTGTTGAAGGTCCATTCGCCCCGGATCACCCACAAGACCGAGGTGGGAGGTGTGGAGGTCGGCATTGCTTCTTCCGAATCCCTGGAGATGGCATGGGACAGGATAATGAGAACGGTGTCCGAAAGGGCCCCGGAAGCTGAAGTGGAAGGCATCTCGGTTCAGCCTATGCTTCAGACCGGGGAGGGAACCGAGATGATACTGGGCGCCAGGAGGGACCCGGTCTTCGGATCCGTCATCATGGCAGGGAGCGGAGGAGTGGCCGCGGAGATATGGGGGGACAAGGCTCTGGGTCTTCCACCCCTGAACGAGCACCTGGCTGATCGAATGCTCCGTTCTCTCAAGGTCTTTCCCCTGCTTGACGGCTTCAGGGGAAGACCCCCGGTGGACCTGGAGCAGCTGAAGAGGGTGATGATGAGGTTCTCCTACCTGATAAGCGACAACCCCGAGATAGTCGAGATGGACGTGAACCCGCTGCTGTGCACTTCCGATCAGGTCACGGCCCTTGATGCCAGGATAGTCGTGAGACCGGGACCGGGCCAGGAGAGATCCTATGCGCACCTGGCCCTGAGGCCCTATCCGGTGGAGTACGTCACGAGGAAGATGCTTCCGGACTCCACGGAAGTGTTACTCCGGCCCATCAAGCCCGAAGACGAGCCAATGTGGCTGGAGATGCTGGGAAGCTGCAGCCGGGAATCGATCTACTCCAGGTTCGGTTTCTTCTACAACTGGGCCAACCACGAGGCGGCGGCAAGGTACTGCTACATCGACTACGACAGGGAGATTGCCATAGTAGCGGAAGTGTCCGAAGAAGCCGGGAAGCATATTCACGCCATCGGAAGGCTGATAGCGGACCCGGACCTCAGGACCGTGGAGTACGCGATACTGGTGGACGACAGGTGGCAGAACCGCGGTCTGGGAAGCATGGTGACCGAGTACTGCGAGGAGATAGCGGGGAGATGGGGCCTTTCCAGGATAGTGGCCCAGACCACCGTTGACAATACCAGGATGATCCACCTTTTTGAGAGCAGGGGATACACGGTAACAAGAGACAGCAGCAGCGGCGAGGTCCGCGTCAGGAAGGACCTGACGACGTGACGGCTATGGACAGGGGCACGACACTTGGGTAAGTTCTCCCGAAGGTGGCAAGCAGCAACACTCACCGGAAAGGTTCAGCATGGCTATGACGGCATTGAGGGGTGAGCCGGTGATGATCTCCGGCAGCCTGCCCGATACAGGTACCGACGCTCCCTCCTTCGAACTTGTAAGCAAGGACCTGCAGGACATGAGACTGTCGGACTTCAGCGGCCACAGGCTGCTCCTGAACGTATTTCCAAGCCTCGATACTCCCGTATGTGCCATGTCGGTGAGGAGGTTCAACTCCGAGGCAGCCGGTCTTCCCGGAGTGAAGGTACTCTGCATCTCCGCGGACCTGCCCTTCGCCCATGCCCGCTTCTGCGAGACCGAGGGTATCGAAGGAGTGATTAACCTCTCCTGCTTCAGGTCCCGCGACTTCGGACCGGACTACGGGCTGGAGATACTTGACGGTCCGCTCCGAGGCCTCCTGGCAAGGGCGGTCATCATAATCGATGGTGCAGGAAAGGTCGTATACACTCAGCTTGTACCTGAGATATCAAGTGAACCGGATTACGAGGACGCACTCACATTCCTTCGAAAGATCTGATGAATGAGAATGCGGGCGGGGCTGTTCAGAGGAACACTGCTGGCGGTCGTCCTCGGTGTGGTTCTGGTATCTCCTGCGGAGGCCACCACCGCCGGAACCGTGGCCGGCGTGGTGGAGTCGGGATCAGGCGAGCCTCTTGTCGGGGCCACGGTGGTTGTGGATGGGACCCCCTTCGGCACGATGACCGATGCCAACGGCGAGTACTACATACCCAGGCTGTCGCCTGGGATGTACACCATAACGGCCAGGATGGTGGGAATGGGGTCCGTGACCAAGGAGGGGGTCGCAGTAGTCTCGGGCCAGACCACCCGAATGGATTTCGCACTGGAGCAGTCCGCTTCCGGGACTACCGTGATAAGGGTTACGGAACAGCGTAGCCTTATCCTGGAGAACGTGCCCTCAACCATCCATGTGATAGACAGGGAAGAAATTGAGACCATGCCCGTGGCCGGTGTTCTGGACATCGTCCAGAGGCAGCCGGGAATAACCTCCAGGGGCGGGGAGATACACGTCAGGGGAGGAAGGGCCGGCGAGGTGGCATTCCTTCTGGACGGCGTCTCAATGAGATCTCCCGTCACCAACGCCTTCGTCTCCGGCGTACCCCTCTCGGCCATCTCCGAGGCTTCCATCACCACGGGAGGACTCAGCGCAAGGTACGGCAACGCCATGTCCGGAGTGGTGAACATGATAACCAAGGAGGGCGGGTCCGAGTACGAGGGTGAGTTCCACGTCAGGTACGGGGACATGACCGTCTTCGGCTACGAGAGGGAGTCCAGGAACTATTCCGAACCTTCGGAGAACGACAACTACCGCAGCGACTGCGTCAGCTGCGAGCTGGCCTTCGGTGGGCCGGAGCCAATCACCACCTACCTTCTGCCGGCGATAGGACTGGACATACCGGGCGAGGTCAGGTTCTTCGGGGCCGCCGAGTGGAGCAGAAGCGGGTACGACCTCGAGGACAGCAGGGGAAACTGGGAGAACAACTGGCAGAACCTGCTCTCGGGAAGCGGTAAGCTCACATGGAGACCCTCCGGGAACACCCGGGTCTGGTGGAACGGGCACTACTACTACAGGCAGAACGGCTGGGACGAGTGGAAATGGGCCCTCTACGACCATCCCGCCTACATAGAGGGAGAGCCGTACCTGGCACGCAATCCCGATTACGCCCTTCCCATAAGGTTCGAGGAGGACTACGGGGTGACCGGCGGCCTGACCCAGATGCTGAGCGAGAGGTCCTTCATCGACTTCAAGGTCAGCTGGAACAGGTTCTGCCAGTGGCAGAGGATCAGGGAGGAGGTAGGGGGCTACACAGGAGAGGAGTTCACGCCCTCCGACTGGATATACTACACGGCCTTCGAGCCAAGGGTGGCGGACTCGATGGGTTTCTACCATTCGGGAATTCACCCGGATGTCTGGCTTGAATCGAGCAACTACGTGACTACCGGCAGGCTGGACTATACCGGGAAGCTCAATACGGTGATGGAGCTGAGCGCAGGGGTGGAGGCCGATTACTTCGATCTTTACGATTACAGCGCGTTCGTCGCGGACTGGCTCACCACCTACGCCAGCCTCTGGAAAGCCTATCCATGGTCCGGAGCCGCCTACGCTGAGGTATCGTCCAGGTTCTCAGGAGGCCTTGTTCTGAACACCGGGCTCAGGTTCGACTACTTCCAGCCCAACGCCCGGGTCATCACGGCGGAGGACCTGACCCTCCGGGACGCCTCGGCCAAGTACCAGGTGAGCCCGAGGATAGGCATGACCAACCCCATCTCCGACAGGGACGTGTTCTTCTGCACCTATGGCCATTACTTCCAGATGCCGAACATGAACCAGCTATTCTTCGGCACCGACTACAACGTCTCGGAGTCGGCATCCATAGTGGGTAACCCCGACCTGGACGCCCAGAGGACCAACAGCTACGAGGCGGGTCTTCGGCACAGGTTCACCAGCCGGGCCTCCCTGGCCGTGTCTGGCTTCTACAAGGACATCACAGGACTGGTCCGTACCGCGAGCCACTTCGACGAGAGCCTGGGGGACTACTTCCAGTACAGCAACGATGAAAGCCACGGATCGGTGAGGGGGGTCGAGATCACTTTCCTCAGGCTTCCGGGGGACTACCTGTCGGGAAGTCTCAACTACACCTACTCGGTGGCCAAGGGCAGGTACTCGTCAGCCACTGAGCAGTACGAGTTCTCCATGCAGGGTGACACCATCCCGCCGGGAGAGGACAACTACCTGGACTGGGACCAGACCCATACGGCCTCGGCACATGTGAACTACTCTATCCCCAGGGGGGAGGGTCCAGAGGTCTTCGGTACCCGTCCGCTGGAGGGCACCGAGATAGTATTGGACTGGACCTACGGAAGCGGTTATCCTTACTCGCCTCCCTCAGGAGCCTCGGCCGTACCCAGGGTGAACACGGAGAGGTATCCGTGGACGATGCAGACGGACCTGAAGCTGTCCCGCCGCTTCTGGACGGGACCGGTTGAGATGAGGGCCAATATAACCGTCTACAACCTCTTCGACCGCACCAACCTGGACAGGATATTCGACACCGCCCTCTACCAGAGCACGGGAGAGCCCGGCGGGACCATGGGGAACCCCGGCGCATACTCGCCTGCCAGGCACTTCCTCCTGAGCCTGGACTTCTACTTCTGAGGGATGGGGAGGCTTACATGAAGAACGGTCGTTCAGCGCTGATGATCATTGCGGTCCTCTCTACCGCCTGCCACCAGGTGACCGAGTACCAGGGAGGGGGATCCTCGAACCTCTACATCATCGACACCGGGGACTTCGGGATAAAGGGAACTGTCGGAGACCTCTCCGGAGGAGGGACGGTAGTTGCCAACGGGCCGGACGAGGTCCTGGTCATAGGAACCGACGGAGTCCTCCACAGGATAGACCTTCAGACCTTCTCCGTGGATACCAGCTTCTCCATCGGCGGGAGTTCGGGGACCGGATACGGTGATGCCTCCATCGCGACCAACGGGAACCTGTACTGCCTCGGTCCCGGTTCCCAGGTGATAGAGGTGGACCTGGGGTCCAACACAGTGGAGGACAACTTCAGTCCGGGTCCCAAACCGGGTTCCCTGGCGGCCAATCCGGTGGAAGGCAGGCTCTACTTCACGGATTCGGAGGAGAACACCATAGGCGAGATCCTGACCTCCACCAACACTACCAGTTTCGTCAGCACCACCTACTATCCCCCCGCGGACGTCATGGTGGAACCCACCGGAGGAAGGCACCTGGTGGCTGTATGCTCGAACAGCCTTGGAAGCATCTACTTCATATGGCTGGACCTCTCCACTTCCGCCAGGCTTGCTCAGATCGAGGCCCTCGATCCCTGCTCCTCCGTGATACCCATGACTTCTGATTCCCTGTATGCCATCTGCTGCCCGCGGTGGGGGAGCCCCTCGGGCAAGATACTGCTTGTAAGAGGCTACGAGGTTCCTCAGGAGCTCCTGAGCCGGAGCGTGGAGGGTCATCCTGTCGAGATGTGCTTCAACGGGCAGTCCGGGGAGAGCGGTTATCTCTCGGTGCTGGGGCGGACCGATTCCGGAGGTACAGTACTTTCCGTCTTCGCGCTGGACTTCTACCATGCCGACCTGGAACAGGTGTGCTCGATGGAGCTGGACGGTATTCCCATCGACCTCGCCTCCCCCGGCGACGGCCGATACATTGTGGTACTCACCTCGGATTGACCTTGTCTTGAAGAATCCTCTGCCCTTGATCCCCGTGCTGGCCGTCCTTTCCTGTCACCAGGTGGTCGAATTCAGCTCTTCGGAGACCTGTGCCCTGACGTTCCTCAGCGCCGATGAACTCGAGGTGACGGGATCGATGGAAGGCTTCCATGGAGGCCGTCTGTTGCTTTCGGACGGTTCAGGCGGACTGCTGCTGGTGACTTCGGACGGGTTCCTTCATCGTCTGAACGCAGCTGACCTCACTGTGGATACATGCTACGCCATAGGCGGCAGCTCCGGCTCGGGCTACACCGACGGCGTCCGGGCCGGGAACGGTAGTCTGTACGTCCTCGGTCCCGGTTCACTGGTGATAGAGGTGGACCTGGTATCCGATAATGTAGTGGACGGATTCGTGCCCGGGCCAGATCCCGTTGCCATAGCTGCTTCCCCCGTGATGCCCAGACTCTACTTCGCCGACGGTACAGGTTTCATAGGGGAGATCTGGACCGGCGACAACCATACCGGGAACACCGTCGGCCTGGCCCAGGTGCCTGCGGACATCATGGTGGAACCGTTGGGAGGGATGCACGTGGTGGCTGCGGCGTCGGACCAGCAGGGCACCATCTACGACCTCTGGCTGGAATACTCCCAGCAGTACGCCAGGACCATGTCTGTGCAGGCGCAATCACCGGCCTCGTGTATCGTCCCCTTCGGTCTCGATTCCTGCTTCGCCGTCGGATGCCCGGAATGGTCCGGGGAGAACGGATACGTCTGCTTCGTAAGGGGATACGTGGATTCGGTGGACATTACCCGTGTGGAGGTGGAGGGCCATCCGGTGGACCTGTGTTTCAACGGCGCCGCCGGAGGCGTCGGAAGGCTCTACGTCATGAGCAGGACGGAGGGAGGGACCACTGCCATCACCGTCTTCGGTTTCACCTTCTCGTACCTGGAGCCGGAACTGGTGGGAACAGTGTTCCTGGACGGCTTTCCGCGGGACCTTGCATCTCCCGGGGACGGCGATGAGCTGATAGTGCTCACTTCGGACAAATGAAGGACAGTTGACGGCCCCGGTCGCCCGCTGAGGTTTCAGAAGGCCGTCGCTTCGCCGATGTATTCGATGGCGTACTCGAGTAACGGGTCCTCCCCCGCCGCGAAATCGTCCTCGGTGGCCTCGACGTAGATGTCCGGGAATATGCCGGTCCCCTCGATTGAAGTGGTGTCCGCCCGCAGTACTCGAGCGAAGGGGCAGGTGATCTCCCAGAAATCCCACACCGGCCAGTCCTGCTGGTCCATGTAGCCCGGCGTATTGCCGCCTCCACCGGTGGTGTCGCCTATGAAGGTAACGTGGGTCATGCGCGTCATTACCGAAAGGAAAGCTTCCGCCGGACCGATGTTCTGCTCGCCGGCAAGCACCACCACCGGTTTAGTGAACGCCCATGGCCTGGAACTGATGTCGTGGGGTTCAAGTGGGGAGAGGTCGTCGTGCTCCGGACCGGTCCTGTACTGGGTCAGGAAGCCGTCCATGCTCTGGTCGGTGAACAGGCCCGGTATCTGTTCCGCCGGGACCAGTGAGGTGCCGTCGCTCATCCTGATGTCCAGAATCATCCCCGGCGCGTCCAGGCAGGACACGATCTCGTCGCTGAAGTGCATGAAGGTGAAGAAGAAGTCGAAGTGCCTGATGGCGAAGTACGGTATGGTATCTATGACGCAGCTTCCCCACATGACGCCGAAGGAGGAATCCCACTGGAAATCCCATGGTTCCAGATAGTCCATCAGCACCGAGTCGTCGTAGTTGGGGTCGATGTCGTCCCAGTAGGTCATTACCCGGCCTTCATAGTTTTCCAGGAAGGCGTTCCTGTCCTGGAGTTCGCCCACCATAGCCACCACCACTTCCATGAGTTCATCGGTGGAATCCGCGGAGGCGGCCATGTCGGAGTATTGCTGGTGTAGAACGTCCCAGTCCACGCTCTTCCCGTCGAAACCGACGTACTTCTGATCGTAGAGTTCCCAGACCAGGTCCAGGTAGGTCCTGTACTCATTGATCTCCGGATGGGTCGGCGGGTCGTCGATGCAGGATACGGCGGACAGGGACAGGAGAAGAGAGAGAGCAGCAAGGGATGCCCTCAGCGGAGCCTTCCGGCGGTTCATTATTTCCATCAACCTGCTTTCCTCGGTGGGTTTGCTCCCGTCGCTTAAAATAGTTGTCTCCGGAGCCAGGCGCCAGATACCGCGATTCGCTGTTCTTTCCGCGTTTTCTTTGTACGGAACCTGAGGAGCCCTGATGAATATATACTTGCTGAGGCAACCTGATAACCGGCGTCAGGTGTAACAGCCGGACCGCTCGAGCACTGGAGTACGTCAGGAGGAATAAACATGAGAAGGATGAAGACCGGATCCATCGTGATCGTAATTTCCATCGTGGCACTTTCAGCCACTGTTCTGGCACAGGACATAATAGGCAAGACCGGGAGCGGGGACCCCGTAGTGGTGGACCCCCACATGCTGAGCGACATGTTCGTCGACATATCGGAGACTGTGGGGCCCAGCGTTGTCACCATAACATCGAGGACCACAGTGACGGCCCGCATGCCCTCCTTCCCGGACTTCTCCAGTCCCTTCGGCTTCGATCCATGGCAGGACTTTTTCGGCACTCCCAGGGAGCAGGAGTACACCATGACCGGAATAGGCAGCGGCGTGATAGTGTCCTCCGATGGCATGATAATCACCAACCACCACGTGGTCGGGGAGGCCGACGAGTTCGATGTGGTCCTGCAGAACGGGGAGAGTTACAGAGGGGACCTGGTGGGAACCGATCCCGAGACCGACCTGGCGGTGATCAGGATCGACGCACGGGACCTTCCCGCGATCCGATTGGGTGACAGCGATGAGCTCAAGGTTGGACAGTGGGTCCTTGCGGTAGGATCCCCCTTCGCTCTAAGTCAGACAGTCACCCAGGGTATCATCAGCTACATCGGCAGGTCGGATGTGGGCCTGGCAGCCTATGAGGACTACATTCAGACCGACGCCGCCATCAATCCCGGGAACAGCGGCGGTGCACTTGTCGACCTGGACGGCAGGCTGGTGGGGATCAACACGGCCATCGCCTCCAGGAACGGCGGATACCAGGGAATAGGCTTCGCGATCCCCGTCAACGTTGCGGTGAACGTGTTGGAAGACCTCCTGGACTACGGTTATGTCAGGAGGGGATGGCTCGGTGTGACGATCCAGGAGCTGACACCCGGACTGGCGGAGCATTTCGGGCTCGATCCCGGATCGGGGGGCGTCCTGGTCTCGCAGGTCCTGCCGGATACTCCGGCCAGTGTCTATGGTGTCCGCAGGGGAGACGTGATAATCACAATAAACGGCGAAGGTTTCGAGACAGTGACCGAGTTCAGGAACATCATCGCCGACCTCGATCCCGACAGCAGCGTGGAACTGGGTGTCTTCAGGGACAACAGGGACATCTCGCTGACCGTGATACTGGGTGAAAGATCAGCGGACGGCACCGCCTCCGAGCCCCCTCCTCCCTCCGAGGAGACCTACGGCTGGACACTTGAGGAGCTTGACCGGGAAACCGCCGCGGCCCTCGGCGACCGGGAACTCAGTGGAGTTCTGGTGGTGTCAGTGGATCCATACGGCAGGGCTTCTGCGGCGGGAGTGCAGCCCGGGGACGTCATTCTGGAGATCGATGGACTGCATGTGGAGAACCTGAGCGATGTCAGCAGGCTCCTCTCCTCCTCCGAGGACGCGCTTGTGCTCGTATGGAGGCAGGGCCGGTCCATTTATTTCATGATGTAGGAGGGGTCGTACGTTACTTCGGGTTACTTATCTCCGGTGCAGCATCTTGAGGATGCAAATAGAGTTATTATCTGATATGTCATTAGGTAACAAGTAACCCGAAGTAACGTACGACCCCCTAATCACTCTCTGTCCAGGATCCTCTTCCAGGTGTCCCTTAGAGATGCGGTCAGGTTCCATACAGGTCTTGCCTCGGTGCTGTCCGGGTCCTTGCAGAAGTACCCCTTCCGTTCGAACTGGACGGTGTACCCGTTCCCTGCTCCGGCGGAAGCCGGTTCCAGCATGCATCCTTCGATGATCCTGAAAGAATCAGGATTGATGGTGGACAGGAGGTCCTCCTCCGCGAGGGGGTTCTCCACCTTGAACAGGCGGTCGTACATCCGTACATCCGCGACAACGGCATGCGGGGCGGATACCCAGTGTATGGTGGCTCCCACCTTCCGACCGTCGGGCGCGTTCCCTCCCCTGGTCCCGGGGTCGTAGGTGCATACCAGCCCGGTTATTCTGCCGTCAGAGTCCTTCTCGACGTCAACGCACCTGATGAGGTATGCGTACCGGAGACGTACCTCCCGACCGGGGGCCAGACGCTTGAACTTCCTGTGGGGTTCCTCCTGGAAGTCTTCCCTCTCTATGAATATCTCCCTGGAGAACGGCACCATCCTGGTACCGGCATTCTCGTCCTCCGGGTTGTTTATGAACTCGAGTTCCTCCGTACCGTCCTCCGGGTAGTTCTCGATGGTCACCTTGAGCGGGTCCAGTACGCCCATGATCCTTGTGCAGCGCCTGTTCAGATCGTCCCTGATGCAGTAATCCAGCAGAGCCATGTCCACGTTGCTGTCCCTCTTGGCAAGGCCTATCCTGTTCACGAAGTCCCTTATGGCCTCCGGCTTCACTCCACGCCTGCGCAGGCCCGAGAGAGTGGGCATCCTGGGATCGTCCCATCCCGAGACCACCCCCTCCTCCACCAGCATTCCGAGCTTCCGCTTGCTCATCACAGTGTAGGTGAGGTTCAACCTGGCGAACTCAATCTGCTGGGGATGGAAGATGCCCAGCCGGTCCAGGAACCAGTCGTAGAGGGGTCTGTGATCCTCGAACTCTATGGAGCAGAAGGAGTGGGTTATGCCCTCTATGGAATCCTCAAGGCAGTGGGCGTAGTCGTACATCGGGTATATGCACCAGCTGTCGCCGGTCCTGTGGTGACTTCTCCTGAGTATCCTGTATATGGCTGGATCCCGCATGTTTATGTTGGGTGACGCCATGTCTATCCTGGCCCTGAGTGTCCTGGAGCCGTCGGGGAACTCCCCGGCCCTCATCCTCCTGAAGAGATCCAGGTTCTCCTCCATGGGCCTGTTCCGCCAGGGGCTGTCCTTTCCCGGTTCGGTGAGCGTTCCGCGGTACCGACGCACCTCCTCCGGTGACAGGTCGCATACGTAGGCGACTCCCTTTCGGATGAGCTCCTCGGCATAACGGTACATCTGTTCGAAGTAGTCCGAAGCGAAGTAGAGCCTGTCCTCCCAGTCGTACCCCAGCCAGCGGATATCCTGTTTTATGGATTCGACGTATTCCACATCCTCCTTCACGGGATTGGTGTCGTCGAACCTCAGGTTGCAGAGACCGCCGTACTCCCGGGCAATTCCGAAGTCGGTGCATATTGCCTTGGCGTGGCCAATATGCAGGTAACCGTTGGGTTCCGGCGGGAACCTGGTGTGCACCCGGCCTTCGTGCTTGCCCTCTCTGATGTCCCTCTCGACGATCTCCCTTATGAAGTCCAGGCTTCCGCCCTCTTCGGTCGTCATCATACTCCCCTGCTTGATATGTCCGGTCCGTAACCCTTTCGCGCAAAAAAGTAATATACGACCGGGCCGGGTCCGGCGCCCACGGGCAGTAAGTTAGTATCAGATAATCTTCATTGAAGAGACACCGGATACGGAGTGTGCGGAATGAAGAGTAGGTCCATTGAGGACAACGGACTGCTCAGCAGCAGGGTGGAACCCTCGGTTTCCGGTCCGCCGCGCCTTTAATACTCGATCACCGGTGAGGGACCGGAGGCTCTTGATAGGTCGAAGAGCATCTGGACCCGAACCTGCAGGCTGATCAACAGGATACTTGGAGGTGGTGCGGATGATCAAACTGCTGGAAGACTATCTGAACGCTTTCAGGGAGGAGCTTGGGGGAAGCGACAGGGCCACCGTTCAGGACACCCTTTCTGACGCCGAGGACCACCTGACCGCGGCAATGGAGACCGAGATGTCAGAGCACCCCGTGGGATCGGAGAAGAGCGCCGCCAGGTCTGTCTTAGCCCGTTTCGGGGATACTGCCGAGGTGGCCGGCCATTACAGGATGGTGGAGAAGTACACCCCGCCGGTCCTGGCCTCCAGGAACAGGAAAGGACCGTCGTTCTTCGGAGTGATCACAGAGCCTTCAGCCTGGGCGGCATTTCTGTAAATGATGCTGTCATTGGTCACCGGCATCATCGACTTCACCTGGGCCGTCACCGGAGTTTCGATCTCCGCCGGATTGCTGGTGCTGATAATCGGTATGCCCATGCCTGGCTCTTCTTCCTTTCGTTCAGGGGACTCGCATTGGTGGAGGGGCGGATAGTGGAAGCGCTGCTGGGCGCAAGGATGCCCAGGAGAGCCGTCTTCATCAGAAAGGGTGAAGGCTGGTGGGGCAGCATCAGGGGGGTGTTCTCCACTGCCAGCACGTGGTCTTCGCTCGTCTACCTGATTCTCATGCTGCCCCTGGGGTTATCCAGTTCGCCGTATTCGTGACCCTGATCGCGGTCTCCCTGGCCATGGTGACCGCACCGGTCTTCGAACTGCTTCTAAAGATCCCGGTCTGGGATTTACAACGGGCATACTGGGCGCCGGCCTGGCTGATGCCGGTGGTGGCACTGGGAAGTGTCCAGCTTTTTCCGGTCACCCTTCATTTCGCCCGCCGGACCGGAAGGATGCACGGCCGGCTGGCCAGGAAGATGCTGGTGAGCGGATGAGCGTTCAGCGGGCGACTCATGCGGCGGCACTCTCCGGGAACTCCTCGCCGCATCGGCCGCTGTTCCCATCGTGCGGCATCATGGGGGGAGATTCAGGGGCTAAGGCCGTCATGTATCTGCGGATCCCGAGGATTGTCGGCATGGGCGGATTTCCCGTGGAGTGTGAAGCTGAGCAGTTCAGGTGGATGATAACCGGGCTGGAAGTGGACGCGCCGGTAAGGCTCCGGGTCCAGAGTGGAAACTATCACCGGCCGGTCTTCGCTTAAACCGACTGGACCGGTGTGCACCTGCTCCAGGTGGAGTTTCCATGGAGGGACAGCGGTGGAGGTTCCACATCGTGGAGCTGGATATGCTGGCCAGAAAATATGATCCTGAGGAAGGTGAGCAGAAGGCATGCATCGTGCCGGTGTCATGAACTGCGGTTTCCGGCGATGCGGATCCGAATCCCCGATCTGCTTGAGCTGACCATTACCCATGACAGCCTCGCTATGGACGGGATCCTCTAGACCACCCCGTTGTCTGGCCAGCCTTCCGGTGCACCGTCTGGTCCCGGGCCGTTCCAGCCGAAGGCATCAAGGTCGATCCTGCCTCGTGGATCGAAGAGTATACCTTCGCTCTCCAGCATCTGACGCTGGGCTTCGCAGGGCCGCCCGTCGCTCCTGACGCTTATTCCGCCCCTGCTGTTAACGACCCTGTGCCATGGTATCCCCCTGTCGGGAGGAACAGAGGCCATGGCGTAACCGACTGTCCTGGCACGGCATCTTCCCGCAAGACGGGCGATCTGGCCGTATGTGGCGACCCGTCCTGGAGGTACCATCCTCACGAGACGGTATATCGTCGAGTAGAGCTCCCCGGGCTGCTTCACTTCCCGTGGACCCCGGCTGTGTTCCTGAACCTCTGCCTGTCACCCTCCCCGATCCCCGAGGAGAACTCCAGGCGGACGCCCGACGGGGAAAGATGACCCCATATCCAGCCGGAGGTGATCCCCGATCTACGCGAGATCCCGGAACAGTCGTCCAGGAAGGCCGGGGTTACCTTCCCCTGAACCCTTTCCGCACGACCTTCCCGTATCCTGATGGTGAACAGGGGCGGGAAAACCTTCCTGGCCAATACTCTGAGAATATCTGCCATCACGACGGTCAGGTCCTTCCCACAGGCATCAGGTAGAGCGGTGTCAGACCTTGTTCCAGTTCCAGGAGTTCCCGGACTTCCGCTTCGTCGAAGGCTCCCACCGCCACAGTACCCAGACCCATTGCCGTGGCCTGGAGGTAGATGTTCTGAGATATATGGCCGGCTTCCATGTGTACGTACATGATCCCGCGCTCCCCGTACACGCTGGTGGTCACCGAGTAGTCGGCCGCCATCACCACCGTGAGCGCCGCAGAGGCTATGCACTGCTGCCCCAGTGAAGCGGATGCGAGTTCGTCCAGGTAGAACCCCGCGGCCTTCATCTCGAGCGAGCCCCCCTCCGGATCATAGGAGTAGATCCCGGCGGGCAGGTCCTCTACGTTACCGGTCACCACGAAAATGGTGAAGGGGTAGGTGGCTCCGGCGGAAGGGGCAGCGCGGAGCCCCCTGTATGAAGTTATTCCCTGGGCGCTTTGGAGCAGCCTGGAGAGTTCCTCCAGAGTGACTGTTCCACCGGAGTACTCGCGCACGGATCTCCTGGCCTCGATAGCCTCTTCGACGGACATGCCTCCGTCCGGAACCGGTTCAGGCAACTCCACCAACCTGTCGCCCTCGGAGCAGGATGCCAGCAGGAACAGAACCGATGTCATCATGACCGGACCCTTCAGCTGATGACCTCCGATCTAGTCTATCGACCCGTACTTGCGGATTACGGAAGAGTATCAATATAGTCAAGGCCGACCCCTCACCTAAGTCCATTCCGGGAGGATCCATGGAGGACAGGCTCGAATACCTGAAGAAGGTCATCAATTCCCTGAGGCAGGTGGACCGTCTCATTACCAGGGAGAAGGATCCCCGCGGGCTGATACGCCAGGCATGCAGTCTGCTGGCAGAACTCGGAGGGTACGTATACACCTGGATACTCCTGCTGGACGAGGAAGGTAACCTGGAGGACTGGGCGGAATCGGGCATAGGTGATGACTTCGGCAATCTGTTGAAGATGGTGCGCCAGCGGGAGCTGCCGGCCTGTGTCATAAAGGCCCTCGAGACAGGCGACCTGGTGGTGAGCAGGAGGGACGAACCCTACTGTCTTTCCTGCAGGCTCAAGGAACCCGGCTACCTGAGCCTGGAGAGCTTCGCTGCCAGACTGGAGCACGAGGGCACTGTCTTCGGCGTGATGGCGGCGGGTTTCCCTGCTGGAGAGGAGGCGGATGAAACCCAGCGCGGCCTGTTCACGGAAATAGCCGAGGACATATCCTATGCCCTGCATTTCATAAGGATGGAGGAGGAGAGGGATTCATCGATCCAGTCCCACAGGGAGTCCGAGGCGCTTCTCAACTCTTTCCTGGACAATTTTCCCGGACCGGCGTTCATCAGGGATTCCGAGTCCAGGTACCTCCACGTAAACCGCTACTTCAGGGAGCGGTTCGGACCGGCGGAGAAATGGGTGGGAAGAACCCCTGGCGAGCTCTTCAGCGATGATTTCGCGTCACGAATGCTGCTGGAGGACCGGAAGGCGCTTGAGAAGGGATACCACGTATTCGAGAAGGAACTGGGCCTCGAGGGACAGAGGTCGGACTTCGAGGTGCACAGTTTCAGGATAGACAGGCAGGAGGGCGGTCCCCTGATCGGCGGCATAGCCGTTGACATCACGGAGTGGAAGATGGCCAAGGAGGCACTCAGGAAGAGCGAGGAGCACTACAGGGCGGTTTTTCAGAACACCGGCTCGGCTACGCTCATCTTGGACGGCGACAAGACCATCAGGCTCGTAAACAGGGGTTTCGAGAGACTGTCCGGTTATTCTGCGGACGAAGTCTGCGACAGGTTGAAATGGCCTGTCTTCGTAGCCGACGAGGACAGGGAGAGGATGGAGCGGTACCATGACGAGAGGAGGAGGGAGAAGGGGAAGGCTCCCAACGAGTACGAGTTCCGATTCGTCGACAGGAACGGTAAGCAGCGTGACGTCCATCTCCAGGTGGACCTGATCCCGGGAACGGACATGACCGTCTGCTCGATAGTGGATATCTCCGAACTCAAGTCGGTCCAGGCGAGGCTCCGGGAGAGCGTCGTGAAGATGGAGACCCTCCTCAGGACGATGCCGGACATGATGTTCGTCCTTTCCGGGAATGGCCTTTACCTGGACTACTGGGTAGACGAAGAAAGCTTACTGGCCATTCCCGCGGACAGGATCATAGGAAGCAGTATTACGGAGCTGGACATCACCGACGAAAAGAAAGCGGAGATACTCGGAAAGATAGCCATTACGCTGGAGACCGGTACCATCCAGTCGGTGGAGTACGAACTGGATATCTCATCCAGGCACAGGTTCTTCGAGGCCAGGCTCTCACCGTACGGCACCGACAGCGTGATCGCGGTTGCACGGGACATCACGGGGAGGAGGGAGGCCGAGAGACGGAGGCTGGAGCTGGAGGCCAGGATACAGCACACACAGAAACTGGAGAGCCTGGGAGTCCTGGCCGGAGGCATAGCCCATGATTTCAACAACATCCTGATGACCATACTCGGGAACGCGGACCTTGCCATTATGTCCCTTCCCGAATCCAGCCAGGCCAGGGGATTCCTCTCCGAGATAGTCAGCGCCGCGTCAGCGGCGTCGGACCTGGCCCGCCAGATGCTCGCCTATTCGGGGAGGAGTGATTTCGTGGTAAGCCCCCTGGATATCAACTCCCTCGTCCTCGAGATGACCCACATGCTTGAGGTGAGCATATCAAAGAAGGCCGTTCTCAAGTTCAGGCTCGCGGAGGAACTGCCCAGAATAATGGCCGATTCCGCTCAGATAAGACAGATAATCATGAACCTCATCACGAACGCTTCAGAGGCCATAGGCGACCGGAGCGGCTACATCTCCATCACCACAGGAGCGATGCACTGCGACAGGGAGTACATGTCCACCACGGAGCTGACCGACGAGGTCCCCGAGGACATGTACGTATACCTCGAGGTGGCAGACACAGGCTGCGGAATGGACCAGTCGGTGAGGTCGCAGCTCTTTGAGCCATTCTTCACTACCAAGTACACCGGAAGGGGACTGGGACTCTCCTCGGTTCTGGGCATAGTCAGGGGACACCGGGGGGCGATCAAGGTATACACCGAACCCGGCGAGGGGACCACCTTCAAGGTACTCCTCCCGGTCCTGTCCTCCGAACATGACCTTCCCGGGGGTCCGGAAGGTTCGTCAGACGGGAGGGTATGGAGGGGAAGCGGTACCATCCTGTTCGCGGATGACGAGGACACAGTACTTGCCATCGGAAGGAAGATGCTGGAGAACATGGGATTCAGTGTCATCACCGCCGAGGACGGCCGGAAGGCCGTTGACCTCTTCAGGGAGAACAGCGGGATCATCGACATGGTGATCCTGGACCTGACGATGCCCCACCTGAGCGGGGACGAAGCCTACAGGGAGATGCGGCGGATCAGGCAGGATATTCCGGTCATAGTATCCAGCGGGTTCAGCCAGAAGGACGTGATGCACAGGTTCGCCGGGAAGCGCCTTCACGGCTTCATACAGAAGCCCTACAGGGCGGAGGACCTGGCGGCTGTGATAAGGAAGGTACTGGAACAGGAGAGCGGATCAGAATAGTCCCATCAACTTCAGGGCCATGGCCAGGATTGCGGCGGCCAGTACAGCCTTGATCCACCTGTCGCCCTTCCTGACAGCGAAGGTAGTACCCAGCCATCCTCCAATGGAGGATCCCATCCCCAGTACGAGTCCCGGCACCCACCTGACCTGTCCAGCCGCCGCGAAGACCGAGAGGGACGGTATCGTGTAGACGGCTATGATTATTATCTTGAGGCTGTTGGTCCTGACCAGGGACAGCCCCCCCGCCACAGAGAGTGCGAAGATGACCAGATAACCCACCCCCGCCTGTATGAAACCACCGTAGATACCTATGAAGAAGAACATGAACAGCTGAAGCCGGGGATGAAGCAGACGCCGGGAGGACCGGTCGGCATCCCTGTTCCGAATGGGCCTGAGAATTATTGCAAGTGCCAGTATCATCACCGCGGACAGGATCATCCTGAAAGCTGCATCGGGTACTTCCAGAGCTATTCCCGATCCGATGAGGGCTCCCAGGACCGCCGAGATGCCCAGGGTCATCCCCTGCCTGAGATCCCTGAAGCCGTGATTCCTGAAATTCTTCATGGCGAAGATGTTCTGGAGCAGAATAGCCACCCGGTTGGTGCCGTTGGCCGTGGTGGGCGACAGTCCTCCGAGCAGTATCAGGAGAGGTATCGTAATGAAGGAACCTCCACCGGCCAGTACGTTGATGAACCCTGCCGCCACACCTGCCAGAAGAAGGAGTATTGCACCGTGGATTTCCATTACCTATTGTCCTTCCTGTGAAGTGAGGACACTAACATGTGCAGGAAAGAGTGCCAAGCCGGGCCTTGCGCTCACAAAAAGGAGGGTACCACGTCGATGAAACCAATGCTGATGCTGCTGACCCTGATCCCGGTCCTTACCACATCCTGCGGGGGTCCGAAGGAACCCGAAGACGTGGTGGAGGCTATGTTCAGGGCGGCTCAGGAAGACGACTAAGAGACAATGCTGGGCTACACGTCGCCGGAGGTCCAGGCCGAGGTGAACCTCGGCGCCCTCGAAGGTATGGAGATCATCTCTTACAGCGTCGATGCCGTGGAGGTTTCCGGTGACGGGAACAGGGCCGATGTGGAGTTCACCATAACACTGAGGAACATAGCAACCGGGCAGACCGAGGTGGAGGACGACGAAATGGAACTCCTGAGAACCGCCTCCGGTGAATGGTACATAGTGGACATGTGAACCGATCCACGGTGCCGGGACATGATCACTGGATTCGCTGACTATACGTTTGTATCTCGACAGGGGGGTCAGATTGATACACGCTGCAGCCGCCATTATTGTGATCCTGCTTACGGTGGGGCTGACAGTCATGTTCCTGAAAAGAAGGTACCGCAAGGTCCGGGAGGAAGTGGCCCTGCTCCATCCGGAGCACTCCAGACTGATGACCGCGCCCATGGCGAACTTTTTCGGACGGCGGTCGCTGGGCATGGGCCAGGTGCGGGGGAACGGTATCCTGCTGCTCACCCGTGAAGCGGTCCATTTCAGGATGCTGCTTCCCAGGAGGGAACTTACCATCCCCCTCAGGGACATCGTTTCCATCTCGACCCCCGGGAGTTTCCTCGGCAGGTCCAGGAGGATGAAACTGCTCCAGATCGATTTCCACAGTGCAGATGCCGGAGAAGACTCCGCCGCCTGGCTGGTGGGTGACCTGGACGAATGGGCTGACCGGCTGCGGGGAATGACCGGAACGGAGCCGGCGGACTAGGCGCTGGTGGATCCTGGATCAGGCTCCTCAGGCCTGTCCAGCAGACCCATCTTCTCCAGCCTGAGCGTTACAGCGTAGGTGCTCCTCTCCAGCTTCTCGGCCAGGGTTTCCAGGTCGGAACCCATGGCGAACCCCTTCCTGAGAGTATCCTCCTCCTCATCGGTCCAGGCCTTTCCGCTCCTTCCGTGCCGGGATGATCCGGGCCCCTCGGGAAGCGGCCCGCGACCGCTCCCGGCTTTCTCCATCTCGTCCAGGGCCCTGTTCATGAGTTCCCTCACCTCCGGAGCGTTCTCCTCGAATACGAATATCCTGTTCTGGTCGAAACCGTTGTCGGAGACCCTCCTGGATTCGGTGATGGTCAGGTAGTACCTGAAATTGACCGCCTGCCTCACGTCTATGAAGTAGGTGGTCCGGCCTGAGGTCGTCCTGCCGCTGAAGACGATGCCGTTGCTCTCTTCCATTCTTTCATCTCCCCTCTTGTGTGTGAACATCCGTTCACAATGATTTTCCTCCGGTTCGCGGGACTTGTCAAGGTGCAATAAGTAAGTAGCTTCTCTGGTCGGACCCTGTCTTTGGAGGCCGTTCATGTCTGGGAATGCCGGAGTGCTGCCTGTCAGCGCGGAGGAAATGGAGCGGCTGGGATGGGACCGCTGCGATATAATCCTGGTCACCGGGGATGCCTACGTAGACCATCCCTCCTTCGGTACCGCCATCATAGGGAGGTACCTGGAGAGCCTGGGGTACAGGGTCGGCATCATACCCCAGCCTGACACGGAGTCCCTCTCGGACATTCTCAGGCTGGGAATTCCCCGGCTCTTCGCGGGAGTATCCTCCGGAGCCATGGATTCCATGGTCAACCATTACACCTCCCTGAACAGGTCAAGGTCCGAAGATCCATACTCCGAGGGAGGAAGACCCGGCAGACGGCCGGACAGAGCCGTTCTGCGCTACGTGAACCTGGTGCAGAGGGCCATGCCTGGCGTGCCTGTGGTCATAGGCGGCATCGAAGCCAGCATGAGAAGGGTAAGCCACTACGATTTCTGGAGCGACAGGATCCGGAAGTCCATACTGCTGGATTCAAAGGCTTCGATACTCGTATATGGAATGGGAGAGAGGGCCGTGGGGGAGATAGCGGCGACGATCTCCGGAGGCGGTGACCTCTTCGGCATCAGTGGTACCGCCACATGGGCGGACGCCGGCAGGCTTACGGTCCAGAAGTTCGAGGACTGCCTGTACCTGCCGTCCCATGAGGAGGTCGCCGCCGATCCGCGCGCCTTCATGGATATGACCGCGACCCTGGAGAGGGAGAGCAACCCCTGGTCGGGAAGGATCCTGGTCCAGAGGGCCGACACCAGGGCTGTCTTTGTCCAGCCTCCAGCGAAGCCCCTCGATACCGGCGAGATGGACGCCGTGTACTCCCTGCCCTTCACCAGGAAACCCCATCCGTCCTACAGGGAGCCCATTCCGGCCTTCGATATGATAAGGGACTCTGTTACGGTGGTTCGCGGCTGTTCCGGAGGATGCAGCTTCTGCGCCCTGGGACTTCACCAGGGCAGGTTCCTGTCCAGCAGAAGCGTCGGCTCGGTAATTTCCGAGGTCGTATCCATGGTCCGCGGGGAAGGTTTCCGGGGAACGGTAACCGACCTGGGCGGACCCACTGCCAATCTATACGGGCTGGGATGCGGCGATGAGGATGCGATGAGGAAATGCAGGAGGACCTCCTGCCTCTGGCCGGACATATGCAGCAGGTTCAGAACGGACCATTCGCAGTACCTCCGTCTGCTCTCGGAGGTGAGCAGCGTGAAGGGTGTTAAACACGTCTTCGTATCAAGCGGCATAAGGTACGACGTGGCCATGAGGGATCCGGAGTTCATAAGGGGGCTGGTGTCGCGGCATGTGTCCGGATACCTGAAAATAGCACCCGAACACTTCTCACCCAGGGTCCTCAGACTCATGCGCAAACCTCCGCCCAGGCTATGGAGGGAATTCCTGACGAAGTTCAGGGAGGAATCCCGGCGGGCGGGCAGGGAGCAGTACGTGGAACCCTATCTGATGGTTGCCTTTCCGGGATGCACTCAGGGTGACATGGAGCTTGCGGCCGAGGAACTCCGCGAGCAGGGGATGCGGCCTGAAAGGGCCCAGATTTTCCTTCCTACGCCAATGACGATGGCTACTGCCATGTACCTCACCGGCATCGATCCTGAGACCGGAGGTCAGCTGGAAGTGACCAGGAGGCCCTCCGAAAAGAGGCGCCAGCTGGGAGCTCTGCCGGGCCATACTTCGGCAAGGAGACGGAAGCATGACTACTGATCCGGTTTAATCACCTATCATGCTATAAGGCATGTACAGGTGTTTGCCGCAGAGTAGCATGAGCTTATGTTCCAGCTGTTGAATACTCCCGGGAGGACGGCATGATCAGCTCGGAAGATGCACTCAGGATCGTTCTTGAGAATTCGAGTCCCGGCGGCTGCTCGACCCTGCCTCTGGACGGTGTCACTGGCCTGGTCCTGGCGGAAGACGTCCATTCCGATACGGACCTTCCGTGCGTCGACTCCGCTGCATGTGACGGTTTCGCCGTGTACGGGGAGGAACTCAGGTACGAGCTGTCTTCGGGAATTGACCTGCCGGAAAAGACCCTGGAGAAATGTGCCTTCCCTGTCAGAAAGGGAGACCCCGTTCCCCGCGGGACCGACAGGGTGGTCTGCAGGGAAAGGGCTTCGGTGGAGGACGGTATACTCTATATAGAGGAGGCTCCCCTTTCGGGAGCCAATGTGGTCGGCAGGGGAGAGACCGCTGGGGAGGGCAGGCTGCTGATCGAGACCGGCACCAGGCTGTCCCCGCAGCATGTTGGAATTGCAGCGCTGGCCGGCAGGGAGGTCCTCAGGGTCTTCACCAGGCCGGCGACCGCTGTGGTATCTGTGGGCGATGACCTGGTCCCTTCCACATGGAGGATGGCACCCGGTCGGGCGAGGGACCCTCTGATGCCCCTCCTGAGGTCTCAGCTTGAATGCGGCGGATTCTCCCCGGTAGTGGTCATTCATGCCTCAGTCGAGAAGGACAGGCTGACCGAAGGGCTCGAGCAGGCGCTCTCATGCAGCGAGGTGGTCCTGGTGGCGGGCTGCTCGGGTACGGCGTCCCTTGTCCTGGAGCAGATGGGGTTCGAAGCCGTCTTCAGGTCCGTGGCACAGTCCCCCGCGGGAGACCTGGTCTTCGCTGTCGGCAAGGGAGGCGGCAGAGTGTTCCTGCTGCCGGACGAACCCGTATCGGCCATGGTGGCCGCCGAGGAGTACGTGCTCCCATGTCTCCGCAGCATGTCAGGTTTCAAGGGCTGTCGTAAACGGGTATATTCCGGTGAGAGCACATTCGATCACCAGAAGCCTTCGGGCCTGCTCAGCTTCGTGGGAGTACTGGCTTACAGGGAAGGGAACTCATGGAAGCTTCACAGACCAGAGCACACCAGGACGTCAGGTCTGCCCGGTTGCGCCAGCATCAACGCCCTGGCCCTGGCAGCCCCGGACCGGCTGGGAATAACCACGGGAGAGAAGGTCCCCTTCCATTTCCTCTGCTCGACTGCGGCAGAGATCTCCTTCGCATGAGAGGGGCGGAAGACGTATGATCACGCTATTGATGCATCTGCTGCTGCTTCAGCTGCCTTCCGATGCCTGGGAGAACGGTGATGCCCTTTTTCTCCTGGTTCCGGGACCGGGCGTTCCCTCGGATCCGATGGTGTTCGAGGACCGGGCCGACCATTCCATACAGGGATTATGCAGAGGGTGGCCGGTGGATCTCGGATCGCCTGGTGCGGGCTTTCCCTATACACCTACTCTTTTCGACCTGGACGGTGACGGGGATATGGAGGTATTCCTGACCGGAGGAGAAACCTTCGGGCTGGAGGGCGACGGAGGCTTTCTCCCGGGATGGCCGTCCTCCGAGATGGCCTATATGGGCTACGGGACCAATGCACAGCTTCCGGGCCCCTCCTGCGCTGATACGGATCAGGACGGCGACTTCGAGGTGATGTGGTCACAGAGGGACTGGTACGCCGGAAGCGCCCACATGTGGAGCTTCAACGGCAGGGAGACCGATGGGTCCGATATGCCCGGAATGCCTCAGTCGGCCCCCGACCAGTCCTCGAATGCCCTTGTTTCGCCTTTCGTTCTCGCAGATGCTGACAGCGACGGTGATCTCGAGGCCTGGTCCGCACACACGCTGGGGAATACCGGCGACTACTGCAGGATATCCGGATTTGATCATTCGGGCAACAGGCTGTTCACCACGGACCTGGACCCTGAGGAGGACATACTGGGCCTCTTCTTCGGACAGCTGGACGGCTCGGGAGGGGAGGAGTTCTTCGCAGTAGGGGTCCTGAACGGGAGCTGGGACCTCCACTGCTTCAACGAGGACGGGGACGAACTGACAGGTTACCCGGTGCAGCTGACGGCGCCCTCCGGCGCATCACCTGTCTTCGGCCCTCCGGTTCCCTGCGACCTGGATGCCGACGGTGACCTGGAGTTCCTCATCGGCTACAATGTATCTTCGACTTCCTTCGTGGACTGTCGCCATCACGACGGTACGCAGGTCCAGGGCTACCCCATGAGCGTCTCGTCCGACAGCCAGCTATTCTACATCGGGCTCGGCGACATCACGGGTGACGGATGGCCGGAGCTCCTGGCCATGGAGAACCAGCTGTCGGGAGACTACAGGGTCTGGGCCTTCCAGTTGGATACCGGGCTTCCCCTGCCCGGCTGGCCCTATCCCGTACCCGACTGGCCCAAGGGTTTCCCGACCGTGGCAGACCTGGACGGTGACGGTCTGCAGGATGTCTGCTTCGTGACCGACGGCGGAGAACTGTACGCCGTTTCCGGCGACGGCACCCCCGTCGGCGGATACCCGAAGACCATGGCCTCGCCATCCGTCTCAGGAACTGCTGTGGGTGACATCGACGGCGACGGACTCCTGGAGGTGGTCGCCGCTACCTGGGACGGACTCGTGTACGCATGGGACACAGAGGGGTCCTCGTCCTCGACCGCCGACTGGCCCATGAGGGGCATCGACCCGCGCAACACAGGTGTTTTCGT
This sequence comes from Candidatus Aegiribacteria sp. MLS_C, assembly GCA_002030045.1. Classification (GTDB taxonomy): domain Bacteria; phylum Fermentibacterota; class Fermentibacteria; order Fermentibacterales; family JCC-6; genus Aegiribacteria. Next base: position 182,200 of record LQBI01000030.1, read on the forward strand.
CATATCAGGGGGATCCGGGCTGGAGGGTCAGGCGCCTCCGGTCAACGGACTGGCAGTGGCCGAGAATCCTTCACGCGGACCGGTCATGTTCATACCGGATGTCGAGGGTCCCTCCATCCTCGAGATCTTCGACCTCACCGGCAGGACGATCTATTCCGTACAGGTGTCCGGAAGGGGCCCGGTGCTTTGGTACCCGGGGGATACAGCCATTGGTGGCGTCTACCTGGCGAGACTTTCCTCCGCAGGGGTGGAGCTGGGTTCGGTCAGGGTGGTCCTGATACACTGAGAAACTCCCTGGCACGGGAGCAAGCTTACCATATTCGAATCCTCATCTTATATAATATCAATAGAACTTGACATAATATAAAGCAGGAATTATGCATTTGTAACGGCTGAGCAGTACCTGTTATAAGGACGGTCCTGCAGACCGGAAGGTCAGTCGGGTGTTTCAGAGAAACCATCGGGTCCGAAAGAAGGAAAGGGGATCGGAATGGGCGATGAACAGAAACAGATACTTCGAATGGTGGCCGACGGAAAGGTGACGCCCGACGAGGGCGCAAGGCTGCTCGAAGCACTGGAGAAGGGCGAGAGGAAGAGGCGTGAGCAGGATTCCCCGGCCAGTATGGCCAGGGAGAAAAAGAGGCTGATGATGGAACGCGGAATGGAGATGGACGAGCGGACCCGGCTTCGGAAGCATGATGGGTTCGACGGGCTGAAGGACATCGGCAGGATGGTGAAGACAGCCATCGCCGAGTCACTGCCGGGGATCTTCCATGATGACGATTCGGATCAGGAGTTGTCGACCGGCCCGGACAGCGACTATTCGGTGCTGGAGGGGCCTCTGGAACTTGAACCGGGGTCCGTACTGAAGGTATCCCGAAGGAAGACCAGGAACGCAGGCGGAAACCTCTTCCTGACCGGGAGCGACGGCAACACCCTGGAGACGGTCGGTCCCGATGCGCCGGAAGTAAGGTATTCCGTAGACGGGGATACCGTCCATATGAGCTGGTCAAATGATGACCTCAGCCTCGCCGTCCCAAGGAGCGTGGCCAGGGTTTCCGTCGGACTCATGGGAGGGGACCTAGTGGTCAGCGACCTTCCCTCCGAACTTCGCCTGAAGACCAGCGGCGGTAATCTCGGGCTCTACGATGTATCGGGTGAATTCATTGCACGGACGATGGGGGGGAACGTGATCATAAGGCTCAGCGAGGAATGGTGCGGGGATTCGCGGGCGTCGACCATGGGCGGCAATATATCACTCTCCATTCCAAGGGATACTGAGGCCGGTATCTCAGCCCGCACCATGGGTGGGGAGATCATGGTGGACGAAGGCATGAAGCTCGAGAGGGAAAATGGACATTACGGCTCTTCGTCGGTTAGTATTGACCTGGGCGATGGCGGGGATGCACCCGAGATAAGGTTGAAGACCATGGGAGGAGACATCTCGGTGGCCTATACAGACGGAGGGCAGTATCCTGACAGCGTTAAGGAAGATGGGAAGAGAGATGGAGCCGGCGGGAAGAACAGCGGAAGAAGAGGAAAGAAGTGATCCATGATGCCTGAGAACCGGATACCTCCGGAGTGTCCATCCTGCGGTGGAAGACTGATCGTGGTCAGGCTGGTGTGCAGTTCCTGCGGCACGGAAGTGAACGGTGAATTCGACGTCTGCCCGGTGTGCACCCTGGGTGAGGGCGGAAGGGAACTCTTCGATCTCTTCATGGATGCAAGGGGCAACCTCAAGGAGGTGCAGAGGAAGCTGGGCGTCTCATATCCCACAGCCAGGCAGAGGATCGAGACCATGTTCCGGGAGCTTCAGGGGGAGAGACCTCCCATGGAGGCTTCGGAAGTCCTCAGGAGACTGGGCGAGGGCGAGATAGACGTCGAAACGGCGATAAGACTGCTGGCAGGTGAGGACTAGACGTCCGAGTATCAGCCTCCCAGGTAGACGAAGCGGCTTCTTAGTTCCATTCCGCCGGCAACCAGACGTACAAGGTAGAGCCCCCGGGGTTCGGTGTCCATTCCGAGACAGAATTCCAGGCTGCCGGAGTTTCCGGTAATGCCGCCCGATTCGGTTACCGTTCTTCCGGACAGGTCGTAGACCGACGCTGTCCAGCTCTCGTAGGAAGGCAGTCCGGAAGCCCTCAGGTATGCAGCACCGAAGACGGGACTCGGGATTGAAATCCCGGCGTCCGGCGGAGTATTCAGTCCGGATATCCCTGTGATGTCCCAGGTAACCGACAGGGAGTGCTGCCCGGCGGAAATGGACGGCAGTACAGCGAAGAGGCGCTCTCCTTCACGCACTTCCCAGTCAAGCGGCTGCCCGTCAAGCAGCAGCTGGTAGACAACCGCATCCTCGGGAAGAAAGATGACCAGGGTCTCTCCCAGGGTCGCGGCTCCGTTGAAGGAGAGGGAGAGTCCTCCCGGACTGTACTCCACATTCTCCCAGAGCATCCCGTAGCACTCCTCCAGGAAGTCGCCGTATTCGATGGGGAAGAGCCAGCCGAAGTGCTGGTAGTCGGTCTCCAGGGAGGTGCAGACGCTGTCCAGCCTCTGGTAGGCTTCGGGGACCAGTCCCATTGCCAGCATCTGTCCCGGGTGTCCGCCGAGAAGGCCGTGCTTTCCCCTGGTCATGACCGAGGAGAGGTACTCGTATGGGTACATGGACTGGTAGTCGGCCCACCATACGGTGTTCGTTCCCCAGATCCTTCCCTCCGGGGTCTGGAACTTCGAGATGTAGGTGTCCCGGAAGTACTCCCCGGCGTTCCAGTCCCACCACCTGATGCCGTTGCAGTAGAAGTCGAAACCGGCCGAAATGGTTGCCCACAGGCCGCTGAGGGAAGTCCTGTGTCCCGCGTACCTGATGGCCCTGCAAACCTTCCCGGGATCGAGACCCATGTCGCAGATGTCGGAGTTGAGCATCGCGAACCGTTCAAAGTGCTCTTCGGGCTCATAGGTGATGAATTCGTGGAACTCGCCGAAGGATGAATCGGGGTTGGGAGTGTGGTGATAACCGTGAGAGCCCAGGTTGACCCTGTCTGCCCAGGTGTAGGCATCTTCCTGTATGTTGAGAAGCCACTGCCTGAACTCAGGCGTGGCCTCGGTGGATATTCTCCAGGTGCAGTGCCAGTGGGACCAGCTGTCCTCCCATCCCGGCTCGAACCATACGGAATCCCTGTTGGGTGTCAGGATCCCGTCAGGGAGAACCAGCCAGTTCATCTTCATTTCCGGGTGTTCCTCCAGGAGCTGGATCAGCTGTGCAGAGAGGATCTCGGGCCCGGAGGAGGTTTCGGAGAAGGACCAGATGTATCCGGCATCGGGGTGTATCATAGGGATCTCGTCCAGCATCCACGATGCCGTCCTCTCGTAGCCGTGCGGATGGTCCGAGATGAATACCGGTGCGGCGTTTTCCTCGAGGGAGAATCCCACGTAGTAGCTGCTGGAGTCCCCTGCGGGGATGACGGAGTGCAGGTCCGGGCCCAGGCAGTTCTCCCTGGGCTGGTCAACGTCGAAGAGCCTGAGCGAGAGGTACGCGGGAACGGTTGGAGAATGGGCCGTGATAACCAGGTTGGCCTTCGAAGGATTGGGGAAGAGAACCTTTGCAGAGAGAGGATATGGCTGCTCGGTATGCAGCAGGACCACCTGGTCCCCTGATACCCGTGCGGGGCCCTGCTCGGCCTGCAGGTCGAACTGCCGGTCGCATTCGGTTGTCTGGTTCATGAAGGTCGCCGTCTCCCAGGCCTTCATATGGAAGTCCACTTCCAGAGGATGCAGGAACTCCGTTTCCCCGGTGGTTTCCACCGTAAAGACCATCTCCAGTCCCCTGCCGGCCAGCCGGTAGAGGATGGTCGTCTCCACGGGGATCGTCTCCGATCCCGTATGGTCGTACATGAAGGGGGACTGGAAGACGGCCTCGGTATCAGAAAGGCAGGTGATGGTTCCCGTGGAGGGAATGAAGACGTCGCTCTGTATTCCGCCGAACTGCCCTCCGGCGGCCATGTCCGTACCGGTGGCGAGATCGGTGAATTCCAGCAGGGACCCGGGTCTCACCAGCTGAAGGTCGGGTGTGATGACTATTCGCACATGGGCGTTCTCGAGGGTCACCGGACCGGACCGGGCAATGCCCGGTACGGAATATGAACCTAGAATCAGCAATACCAGCGGTAACATCATGCCTGCTTCGACCTGCCTTCGTATTTAAGATGTGTTCAACCTTATAGAAAATAATCCACAGCAGGAACAGCCGTCAATCGACCGCGCACGTTTCGGGCTCTGCGTCTGACCGCCATAATAGTGAAATCGTCGGCATGGCCCGGGGACCCCTGGAAGGTCTAGACCCGGTGCTCCAGTTCCTCCAGCAGGACGGATATGATCCTGTCCGTACCGAATTCCTCTCCCGAAGGGTTTGCGGCCTCGCTGACCCCGTCGGTTTACACCAGGAGCAAATCACCGGGGTTGTTGCATATGACAACCGAGGACCCGGGATGTAGGATCACTTAAGGCGAATCCCCGCCGGGGGTTCCGGCCAGGGCTGATGCAGCTGTCAGAAAGAGCGTTGACAGCCGGGCGGGATGAATGTGTCTCATCATGTCCCTCTCACTGCTTTTCTCCCCTGGAGGAGCATATGGTCTGCAGGAAACTGTCAAGAAAGGTCGGAAGAGGGGAACAGAATGGATTTCAGGGTCTTATACTCACTTCGTCCGCAAGCTGGGCCTTCCGGATAGCGTCGGCGGTCTCCTCGAGATAGTTGGCCGGATAGGCCGGCATTCCGGTGAACTCGGGTGACAGGGTCTTCTGTGAATGGAAGGTCTGCAGGACGTACCTGCGGATCCTCCCGGTCTCGCTCAGCAGTTCCAGCACGCCCTGCCTGTCCACGATTCCGGGAACCATTGTGGTCCTGAATTCGTAGGCGGACAGGGACCTGATGATGCTCACGGATTCCCGTACGTCGGAGAAATCGGCCCTTTCGCCGGTTGCCTTCGAGTAACCGGAAGGAGAACTCTTAAGGTCCATGGCAACGTAGTCCAGATGGTGGAGTATTCCGTTGAGACGTCCGGGCAGTGTCCCATTGGTATCCAGCTTGACCGCGAGTACTGTCTCATGCTTGATCCTGGTCACCAGGTCCGTCAGGCCCTCGTAGAGAAGCGGTTCTCCGCCTGTGATGGACACCGCTTCTATGAAGCCCTCCCTCTGCTTCAACATATCTATCACGTCATCGTTGGACAGACCTAGTTCCCCGTCCAGCATGTCAGGTCTCACTAGTTCGGGATTATGGCAGAAGGGGCAATGCAGGTTACAGCCGGATATGAAGACTATCGAACATATCCTGCCCGGGTATTCGATCAGGCTGGTACCGGAGACGGAACGGATCAACTTTCAGCCTTGTCTCCCTGTCCCTCGATTACGATGTACTCCCTTTGAGAGAATTCCTCCCTCTTGCCCTTGTTCCAGCTCTGAACAGGCCTGTAGTAACCCACTATCCTGGAGTAGACCTCGGTCTTGATGGCCTTTATGCGGTTTCCACCCTTTGATTCAGACATCTGTCGACACCTTTCCGATCTTCAGGAACAGGCTTCCCTGTTCCTGTACTTCTGTATCTTCGACCCTGGCGAAACTGCCCTCGGGCAGAGGCTGGAAATCGTCAGCGTCGACGATCTCTCCGAACTCGGCCAGCTCCTCTTCGGTGTGGGGATAGGGACAGAGGAAGTGCTCACCCGCGATGTAACCGTGGACCGGGCATATGGAGAAGGTGGGGGTGAAACTGAAATACGGCAGATGGTACCTTGAAACTATCGAACGGGCGAGTTTCCTTACCATCCTCCAGTCCGTTATGGCCTCACCGATGAAGACGTGTACCACGGTACCTCCGGTGAACATCGTCTGGAGAGGGTCCTGGTGCTCTAGGAGACTGAATATGTCCCTTCTCTCGGTCACCGGGAGGTGGACCGAATTGGTGTAGTAGGGATTGGAGCTGCCCATGGAGTAAGCGTCCGGGAACTGCTCCCTGTCCTTCCTGGCAAGGCTGTAGGAGGCACCTTCCGCGGGGGAGGCCTCGAGGTTGTACAGGTTGCCGGTCTCCTCCTGGAACCCGGCGAGCCTCTCCCTCATGAACTGGAGCACCTTGATGGACCACTCCCTGCCCTCCTCGGTCGCTATGCTCTCCCCCAGGAAGTTCATGCAGCATTCGTTCATTCCCAGCAGCCCTATGGTGGAGAAGTGGTTGCTCCAGTAGTGTCCCTGCTGGCTCTTGATGGTTCTCAGATAGTGGCTGGTATAGGGGTAGAGGCCCTGTTCCGTCAGCTGTTCGATCAGGTCGCGCTTCAGTTCAAGGGATTCCCTGGCAGCTTCCATGACGTAGGATAGCCTGTCGAAGAACTCGTCCTCCTCCGCCGACGTGTAGCCGATGCGGGGCAGGTTGATGGTCACAACCCCGATGGAGCCGGTGAGGGGGTTCGAGCCGAAAAGACCGCCTCCCCTGTTCCTCAGTTCCCTGTTGTCCAGTCTCAGCCTGCAGCACATGCTCCTTGCGTCGTCGGGACTCATGTCCGAGTTGACGAAGTTACTGAAGTAAGGGACCCCGTACTTCCCGGTCATCTCCCAGATGGGCTTGAGGTTCTCGTTGTCCCATTCGAAGTCCCTGGTCAGGTTGTATGTGGGGATAGGGAAAGTGAATATCCTGCCCTTTGAATCGCCCTCCATCATCAGTTCCGCGAAAGCGCTGTTGATCATGTCCATCTCCGGCTGGAAGTCACCGTAGACGTCCTTCATCTCTTTCCCGCCGATTATTACCCTCTGGTCGCTCAGGGCCTTCGATGGTTTCAGGTCCATGGTTATGTTGGTGAATGGTGCCTGGAAACCGACCCTGGTGGGTATGTTGACGTTGAAGAGGAATTCCTGGAAGGACTGTCGGATCTGGGCATAGTCCAGTCCATCGTATCTTATGAACGGCGCCAGAAGGGTATCGAAGCTGGAGAAGGCCTGTGCGCCGGCTGCCTCTCCCTGTAGGGTGTAGAAGAAGTTTACGACCTGCCCCAGCGCGGTCCTGAGATGCGCCGGGGGTGATGACTCGGTTTTTCCCCTGGCTCCTCTGAAACCCTCCTTCAGCAGGGTCATCAGGTCCCATCCCACGCAGTAGGGGCCAAGGATGCCCAGGTCGTGAATGTGGAAGTCGCCGTTCTCCTGCAACTCCCTTATCCTGGGGGTGTATATCCTGCTCAGCCAGTACTTCCTCGTTATGGACGACGAGAGGTAGAAGTTGAGACCCTGAAGGGAGTAGTTCATGTTGGAGTTCTCCTTGACCCTCCAGTCCACCTTTCCCAGGTAGTCCTGCACTATGCACTCCATACCGCTTAGCAGGTGGTCCACATCCCGGGCCTCCTCCCGCTTCTCGCGGTACAGGATGAAGGCTCTGGCAGCCGAGGTCAGCTTACGGAGGATCAGCGTCTCTTCGATGAAGTCCTTGATGTGCTCTACGGTTGGAATGGAGCCGGTCTTGAAATAGTTCATGTAGAGCGCGGCCTCCACCTGGTCCGAGATCTCCCTGGCGTCGGCTTCCGTGGAGGTTGACCTGAGGGTCCTCTCCACGGCCTTCTCTATCTTGTGCTTGCTGAAAGTGACTATCCTGCCGTCACGCTTGCGGATCAGCCAGTCCATGAATTACCCCGAAACAGAAGAATCATCCCCCTCAAAATCCTTCAGAGGACATGAATTGTGATTAATTTGTCAATATTGTCACCCGTATCGGGTCGCCCACCTTCCGATAATATGCTTTGCCCTGAGCGTGTCAAGAGAAAAAACACAACATCTGGTATACATGTTACCGTGTCCCCTCTATATATTGAGCTATGTGCAGTAATCGCAGTAAGCTGCGTTTCTTCGGTCCGGTTTTCCATCCAACCGGTTCCCGGGCTGGTTTTCGTCTCGGTTCATCCGGCATATTGCAGGAGCGATTCGATACCATACACGAAGCAGGGAGCAGAGGATTGAAGCCGAGAATTCTGGCGCTGACCGCCGTAATTTTCTGGTCGACGGCGGCGTCGGCCTTCAAGATAACCCTTGGGTGGCTGACTCCCTACCACCTGGTCCTTCTCTCTTCCGCTGTATCCACAATCGTTCTCTGGTCCGCCGTTGCGATCGGGGCAGGAAGGGAGTCATCGGCGTCGCTCTCCCTGAGCACACTGGTCATGGCCGCCGCCAGGGGAGCCCTCAACCCCTTCATCTACTACCTGGTGCTGCTGGAGGCCTACAACCGGCTGCCGGCGCAGATAGCCATGGTGATCAACTACCTCTGGCCCGTGGTGCTGATGTTCCTCTCGGTCCCTATGCTTGGACAGACTGTTACGATGAGGATGGGACTGGCCTCCATGGTGAGCTTCTGCGGAGTGGGAGCGCTGGCGCTGGGGGGCGACCCCACTGGAGGTAGCCTCTCGCTTCACGCCATGGGGCTGGCCCTCCTGAGCACGCTGATTTGGGCTCTGTACTGGATACTCAATGTCCGTTCCCGGGGGAACGCCGTCATGAACCTTGCGCGATCCTTCCTGTTCGGCACTCTGTTCCTGGTGATCTTCGGACTTGTGGGCGGCAAGTTGCGCAGTATCGGGTCGATCGACCTCCGGGGCCTGCTGGGGGCGGTGTACATAGGGCTGTTCGAGATGGGGATAACCTTTGTCATATGGCTTCGCGCACTGAAACTGGCAAGCACTACCTCCGAGGTGGGCAGCTACATATACCTCACGCCCTTCCTGGCCCTGGTGTTCATCGGAACAGCGGTAGGCGAGCCCATCGGCTTGTTCACGGTGGCGGGTCTCGTCCTGGTCATCACCGGAATACTCCTCCAGCCCGGCAAATAGCGGGGTCGTACGTTACTTCGGGTTACTTGTCTTAGAGGACGCAACCCGTGTACGTTTTACATATGATTATATGGCAAGCTATGAGATTGCAAGTAACCCGAAGTAACGTACGACCCCCTAGATGCCTCCGGCGATGGAGACCCATTCGATACCGGAGCCCAGCCATCTCCGGGCGGCTTCCAGCAGGTCCTTCGCCGTAAGGGCGGAGACCTTCTCCAGCATCCTTCTGTCATGGTCCAGGGGAAGCCCTAGGGAGGCCGATGTGAGAAGTGTCCTCGCGATGTACCCGTAGTTCATCATCGCGAGTTCCTGCTGCCCCATGTAGGAGGCCTTCTCCAGCCTCAGCTCGCTTTCGCCCACCTCTTCCTCCGATATCTTTCCCAGTTCGTGTCTCAGACCTTCCATTGACCTTTCGAATGCTGAAGGGCTGGTGAGTACCAGGGATGCTATCCTTCCCCTGCTGCGGAAGGGGAGATAGATGCTGCTGACATGGTAGGAAAGACCTGCCTCGCGGATGTTCCGTCCCAGCCTTGAGCCGATGCCGTCACCAAGGATGCGGTTGAGTATGGCTATCGCCTCGGAATCCGAGTGCAGCATTGGAGGCGCCGGTGTGGCCATGATCAGGGCGACCTGCTCCCTTCCTTCCAGCCTGATACGCTCCTCGCTGGATTTTCGGGAGTTCCGGACAGGCAGGGGTTCCGGAAGGGAATACCCCGGCTGGGTCCAGTTGGAGAACCCTTTCTCGAGGGACCGGAGCATCTTCTCCCCGTCGAAATTGCCGACGGCGACGATTACGCTTCCACCGGGTCTGCAGCAGGCTTCGTGAAAGGACACCAGGTCATCCCTGGAGATGGCCTCCAGCGTTGCCCTCGTGGGAATGGAGGAGAGTTCCCGAGGCACGGTGGACAGTTTCGCGAAGGAGTCCATCGCGGCCCCGAGAGGGGTGCCCAGCCATTCCTCGAGGCTGGAGACTGCATCGGACCTCACCATCATCAGGTCCTCCTTGCGGAACGCGGGATACCTGAGGAGATCGGAGATCACACTGACAACGCTGTCAAAGTCCCTGGACAGTGAGGTTATGACACCTCCGGAGAACTCGCCGGCGGATGAAAGCTCAATGGATGCCCCCAGATCCTCCAGTCTCGCATGAAACTCGATGCTGCTCTGACCGGGAGTCCCGTGAAGCATGGTCTCCGCAGTCATCTGCGCCAGGCCGGTGAGTTCCGGAGGTTCCATGGATGAACCCATGGGGAACGAGAAACCCAGGGAAAACGTCGGGAAGGAGGAGTCCGTTCTCAGAACCAGGCGCAGACCGTTTTCGAGGTACTCCTCCCTGATACCGTCGCCGGCCGACCTGGAAGGAGGTACGAGAAGCCTGTCAGGTACCTCCACATCCCAGGGACTCTGAATGTCGGGAGGCCGCATGTCGGGGGCCGCATCATCAAGGCGGGAACTGCTTCCGCGGAGTTCACGGTTGCCTTTTCCCGCCGGTCGAAGCACTGCCACAGTGGAATTATTCGAAGTAAGGTATGAACCGGCCACCCTGCGTATGTCCCCGGGTGTCACTGAAAGCAGTGACTCTACGGAGCCCCAGTAGAAGAAGGGATCGTCATACCGGGCATACCCGGTGGAGAACCTCCTTGACCTCCCTGGCGGATCGGCATCGGATATGAGACTCCATGCTATGCGTTTCCTGGTCAGCCTGGCTGCCGTCGTCCCGTCCACGCTGCCGTCTGCTATACTTTCCAGTTCCCGGAAGATGATTTCCTCCACTTCATCCGTAGAACCGTTCTCAGGCAGGACCGCCCTTATCGCGAAGAGTCCAGGCATCAGGTTCGTGTTGGAGGAGGCGGACGCCTCCAGCGCAGCCGAGGTCCTGACCAGGACTTCCTCCAGCCTGCTGGACCTTCCCGAGGCAAGGTAGATGGAGATCAGGGAGAGGGCGGCTGAATCCCGGTGGCCTCCTCCGGGCACCCTGAAACCGATGGATAATCCCGGCAGCTGTGAAGGATGCTCCAGTGACACCCTCCGCTGCGCCCTCTGGGGCGGTTCCTCGGTCGGCTCAGGTCTGAGGACTGAACCGCTACCCTGATCACTGAAGATGCTCTTGATGTCCGATAGCACAGGTTCGGTGTGGATGTCACCCACCACGGAGATGACTGCGTTCCCAGGCCGGTAGAAGTTACGGTAGAAGTCCCTGAGCCTGTCAGCCGAGAAATTCCTGATATCCTCCGCGGTACCGATTATGGGTCTTCCGTAGGGGTGACGGCGGAAAGCGGTGGCGTACATGAGCGCTTCCAGTGAACCCTGGGGGTCGTCCCGGTGGGTCAGCAGTTCCTCCTCCATTATTATGGCGGTCTCGGAGGCTACGTGATCGTCGTCCATGGTGCATCGGAACATGCGGTCCGCCTCGAGGTCCAGTACGTCCACCAGACCGGCTGCGGGCAGAATCGAGTAGTACACCGTGATGTCACGGGATGTGTAGGCGTTGGCATGACCTCCGTTCCTCTGCACCACCCTCCAGTACTCCCCGGGGCCGTATCCCTCCGAGCCCCTGAACATCAGGTGTTCGCACAGGTGGCTGTAACCCCGGGTCAGGTCGGTCTCCCAGAGAGAACCCGTCCTGTAGGCGATGGTGACGGCGGCGACCGGCGCATATGGGAGCCTCTGGACCACAGCCGTCAGACCGTTGCACAGCACGGTCTTAACTACGTCCTCGGGTCGCTTTACCGCAAGTCTCACAGGTCGCTCCAGCCGTTTTTCACTATTCCCGGACGATTCCATCCTCCGAAATGCCGCCTGCGATTGACACGAACCAGCCGCCTTCGCCGAAACGCAGGGCTGCGGCCTGCATCAGGTCCTCGGGACCCAGTTCCAGAACCTGTCTCAGGAGCTGCAGGTGGTAATCCAGGGGTCGGTCATGTATTATTAACTCCACGAGCCCGGAAGCCTGACCGGAGTAGCTCATTCCGGAGAAGGCATACTGGCCTGCGGCGTTGGCCTTGGCCAGGCGGAGTTCTATTTCCTCCACCGGTTCAGAGGCTATCCGCTCCATTTCGGCGATGACCGAGGAAGTTGCCTGAGGTACATAGTCGACCAGCGTCGAGAGGTAGGCCGAGAACACTCCGGTGCTGTCGAAGGAGCTGCTCCAGCTCCCGACTGCGTACGCAAGACCCTGTTCGTCCCTCACACTGTGGCCCAGCCTCGACCCTATCCCCCTGCCGAGGATGGTGTTCATGGTGATGAAGGCAGGATAGTCGGGCATTTCGGTGCCCGGCGCATCCATCGCCACCAGAACGGCGGCCTGGACCCTTCCCGGCATGAACGTGACGACGGTATCTCCGGGTTCCTGAGTGAATCTGGGTATGTGGGCCTCGGGCAGAGGAGCCTCCGGATCGGTCCAGGTACCGAACTGAGCCTCGACATCTTCCAGGACAGTTTCCGGGTCAACGTCACCCACAACAGCGATGACCGTACCCTCCGGTCTGCAGCAGAGGCCGTGGAATTCCCGGACAGCATCCAGGGTTATTCGGTCCAGAGACTCCCTTGAGGGCATCCTGTAATCCTCCGGAGTAAGCGCTGTAAGGGCAGCCAGGCTGTCGGAAGCAACCGAAGAGGCTCTCTCCGCGGATGCCTCGAGACCCGCGTACTGCTCGTTGAGCACCGTGGTGAAGTCGGATTCCCTGAAAGCCGGTCTGATCAGAAGGTCCGAGACGGTCCGGAGGGCGATACCCAGGTCCTCGGAGAGGACGGTGACGGAACCGCTGGAGTATTCCTGCCCGGCCCAGAACCTCAGGTATGAACCCTCCATCTCCAGCCTGCGATGAAACTCCGTGTAATCGAGTTCGTCAGTTCCCCTTAGCATGGTCTCCACGGTGACATCCGCCAGGCCGTTCACCGCGGCCGGATGCCTGAGTCCTCCCATGGGCACAGAGAAGCTGACCGATACGACGGGGAATGTGCCGTCCTCTTTAACGAGCAGACGGATGCCGTTTTCCAGCTGGTACTCAACCGCATCCTCGAAGATGGTTGTCTCCGGAAGCGTCAGGAAGTCGTCGGGTATCTCCAGTCCGTCGTAGCTGATGGAGGAAGGCTCGGTGATATCCGTGGGAAGCTCCTGTCTCGCTTCCCCCATCTGCATTGCCGTTTCCCCGGAGGGGAGCAGTACGGCAAGGTTAAGCCCCTCTTCGCGGAAGAGAGCGGCGGCAGCCTGTCTGATGTCGGGGGCGGTGAGCGCTTCCACCATTTCCAGCTGGTGCCTGGCGTGCAGCGGATCATCGAACATGGTGGCCGAGAGACCGTAGCTCATGGCCAGACCCAGGGGGCTGGCCTGTGCCAGTATCTCGCCTGCCCTGTACCGGTTCTTCAGTTCCTCCAGTCTTTCCTCGGAGATCCCCTCCCGGGCCAGCGTTTCCAGTTCTCCCCAGATGATCTCCTGGACCTCCTCCATTGTAGCTGTTCTCTCATCGGGTGGGTTCATGGTGACCGCGACCTGGAATAGTCCCGGGTCAATTCCGCCGTCGTTCCCGGCCCATGCCCCGTGGACCAGTCCCGGCCGGACAAGAAGTTCCTCGAGCCTCCCCGACCGTCCCCCGGAGAGATAGGAGGATATCATAGCCACGGCCGGTGCCTGCGGATCGTCCCCGGCCACCGAATGGAAAGCCATGACGAACCTGGGGAGGTTGGATGCGTGCTCTATCTCCACGGTCCTGGCGGCCTCCTGTGAAGGTTCGCACGGAATATCCTCCTCGGGTACCGAGCCTCCGGGAATCCCTCCGAAGTAGTCCTCCACCAGTGCCAGCACCCGGTCGGTCTCGAAATCCCCCACCAGAGTCAGCACGGCGTTCGAGGGGCAGTAGTAGGTCTCGTAGTAGAGGCGGGCCTTCTCCCGGTCGTAACCTAGTATGTTCTCGTCGTATCCGATCACCGGGTTCCCGTAGGGATGCTGCGTGTAGGCCAGTTCGCCAAGGGCCTCCCACAGGGCTCCATCCGGGCTGTCGATACTGCGCATGCGTCTCTCCTCCAGCACGACGTTCCTCTCGGAGACTACCTCGGCAGAATCCAGGGTGCAATTTACCATTCGATCGCTCTCGATGAGCAGCGCGTCCTCCAGCCTGGCGGAGGGAAGCAGCAGGAAGTAGCATGTGCAGTCGTTGCTGGTGAAGGCGTTGGCCATTCCTCCGTCCCTCTGTACTATCTGCCAGAACCTGGACTTGGGCATGTCGGGAGTGCCCTTGAACATCAGGTGTTCGCAGAAGTGGCTCATTCCGAGGATGTCACCGCATTCGTTGCGGGAGCCCACCCTGTAGGAGACCACCGATGCCGCCACAGGGGCGTAGTGCAGCTCCTGCGTAATGACGGTGAGGCCATTGTCGAGCACGGTGACTAGCGGTTCCTCGGCCCGTAAAGGAATTGTCGACAGCAGGAACAGGATCAACAGGACTGCACTCTTCTTCATTACGTGACTGCCTTTCCGATTGCTGGTTCCGTTGATATACCATTAAAGTATGCTACACGATAATGGTTTCCGCAAAGACAGACATCGGATTGTGATTATATATATATGATGAGCAACTACTTGGGGGAAACTGACCCAATGTGTGAAACCGGGACCGAAAAGCCGTCCGCCGGCTATCTGCAGTTCGCACCTGCTTTCGGTGATATCTCAGGGAACCCGGAAAAGGTACATGCCCTTCCGGGGGGACAGATGCAGACCTGATGGTGCTTCCCGAACTCCCCTTCACCGGCTGCGGGTTCGAGTCCAGGTCCGGGCTGCTCTCCATGGCGGAGGACCCCGGGCATTCGGGAAACGTGGATGCTCTCACGGAAGTATGCGCGAGGAAGGACATGCACATCGTCACCGGCTTCGCCGAGAAGTGCGGTGAGAAGTGCTTCAACAGCGCGCTTCTCATAGGATCCGGGGGCATGGTCTCGAAATACAGGAAACTCCATCTCTTCCGTAGGGAGAAGACATGCTTCGACCCCGGTGACCTGCCTCCCGCCGCGGTGAGGGTCAGGGATTCCGTCATCGGAATGATGGTCTGCTTCGACCGGGCTTTTCTCCGCGATGGCCAGGACCCCGGCCCTGGAAGGTGCGGAGGTGCTGTGCCATCCGTCCAACCTGGTGCTGGACCTCTGCCAGGACGTTATGGTCACCAGGTGCCTGGAGAGCAGGGTGTTCGCTATCACCGCCAACAGGACCGGAACTGAGGAGAGACCCTTCGGGAGTACCTCTTTCACTGGAGGGAGCCAGATCACGGGTCCGGACGGCCGGCTGCTCCGGATGGGTTCGCCCGGTGGAACAGAGGTCGGGACCGCCCTGCCGGAGACCTGTCTTGCCAGGGACAAGTCCATGACACCGGAGAACGACCTGTTCTCAGACAGGAGCCCCGAGTTCTACAGGCTTCGCCGCTCTTGCGGATATTTGTCGGAACCGCAATAATAATCCATACTGCGTAGTGTTTTCTATTCCGGAAAGGCTGACGCCCATGTCCGAAAGGAATTGCAGGTTCATCTTCATAACCGGAGGAGTGGTCTCATCACTCGGCAAAGGCATAACCGCCGCTTCCATAGCCCTTCTCCTCAAGCAGCGCGGATACAGGGTCACCCTTCAGAAGCTGGATCCATATCTGAACGTCGATCCCGGAACTATGTCCCCCTACCAGCACGGAGAGGTCTACGTCACAGACGACGGTACCGAGACCGACCTGGACCTGGGCCACTACGAGAGGTTCGCCGGAGTCTCCTGCAACCGGAACAGCAACTACACAGCGGGGAAGATCTACTCCGCGGTCATCGCCCGTGAGCGCAGGGGAGGCTACCTCGGCAGGACCGTGCAGGTGATACCCCACGTGACGGACGAGATAAAGAAGGCGGTGATCTCGCAGGCCGAGGAGGGGGTGGAGATAGCCATAACCGAACTGGGAGGAACCGCCGGAGACATCGAGGGCCTGCCCTTCCTGGAGGCCATTCGCGAACTGGGACTGGAGCTGGGCAGGGAGAACGTGCTCTACATCCACCTGACTCTGATACCCTACCTGTCGGCCTCCCGGGAACTCAAGACCAAGCCCTCCCAGCAGTCGGCCAGCATTCTGCGCAACATAGGCATAATTCCGGACATACTTATCTGCAGGACGGAGATGTCCCTTCAGGAGGAGCACTTCATCAAGCTCTCCATGTTCTGCAACGTGCCGAGGGAAGCGGTGGTCGAGGAGAGGGACGTAGAGAATTCGATATACGAGGTTCCGGTGGAACTGGCCGAGCAGAAGCTGGACGAACTCATCCTGGACAGGCTGGGTCTGCCCCTCTCGGAACTGGACCTCTCCGACTGGAAGGAGATGCTGAGAAGGGCCGTCAGCCCATCGGGATCCGCGGTGAGGATAGGGGTCACCGGCAAGTACATGGGACTGAGGGACGCCTACAAGAGCATCTTCGAGGCTATCACCCACGGAGGCATAGCCGCCGATGTCCCGCTGGAGTTAATCGGTATCGAATCCGAGGACCTGGAGGGCGGGGATACCTCCCGGCTGGAAGGGCTGGACGGGATACTGGTGCCGGGAGGCTTCGGCTACAGGGGTATCGAGGGCAAGATGGCGGCGGTGCGTTACGCCAGAGAGAACGACATCCCCTTCCTGGGCATCTGTCTGGGAATGCAGTGCGCCGTCATCGAGACCGCCAGACACCTGGCCGGGCTGGAGGGTGCGAACAGCTCCGAGTTCGACCCCGACACGCCCTATCCCGTGATACATCTCATGGATTCGCAGAAGGATGTCACGGACAAAGGCGGGACCATGAGGCTTGGCCTCTACCCCTGTGAACTGCGCAGCGGTTCGCTGGCCGGATCTGTATACGGGACCGGCAGCGTGTCCGAGCGCCACAGGCACAGGTACGAGTTCAACAATGAATACAGGGAGATCCTCCGGGATGCCGGGCTCCTGATCTCGGGGCTCTCACCCGACGGGGAACTGGTTGAGATCGTCGAGAGACCCGGTCACAGATGGTTCGTCGCATGTCAATTCCACCCGGAGTTCACCTCCGGCCCCCTGAAGCCAAACCCGCTGTTCAGGGAGTTCATCGCGGCTGCAGGGAAGAGGTCACTTGAAAGGCATAGCTGAGTACTGCGGGCTCTGCGGAGTAAGCGGCTACAGTGGAGACCAGGTCTCCATGGTGGCGGAAGGTCTACTGGCGCTGCAGCACAGGGGCCAGGAGGCCGCCGGTATTCTCGCGTGCAGCGGCGGCTCCATGCGACTGCACAAGCGCAGGGGAACCGTGGCGGAGGCGATGTCGGACATTCCCGCCGAGTTCTTCAGCAGACAGATGTCCTCGGTGATGGGTCACGTGAGGTACGGCACATACGGAGGGGAGGACGTGGAGAACGCCCAGCCTCTGCTTGTTAGCATGGCCGGGCTCCAGATAGGCATCGCTCACAACGGGACACTTTCCAATGCAGGTCCGTTGAGGGACGAACTGCAGAGACAGGGAGCCATTTTCCTGACCAACACGGACACCGAGGTGGTCCTTCACCTTATGTCCCGCAACCTCGAACATACCGGGTACAACATACGGGAGGCGCTGGGAATAGCCCTGGACAGGCTCCAGGGAGCCTACTGCTTCCTGTTGATGAGCCCCGAGGGGCTCTACGCCGTGCGAGACCCCCTGGGGTTCAGGCCCCTCAATCTGGGCAGGTTCGAGGAGGGGGGATGGATGGTTGCAAGCGAGACCCTGGCCTTCGATGTCTGCGGGGCCGAGTACGTAAGGGAGATCGAGGCCGGCGAGATCTACTTCGTCCCTCATGATGGGGGCGAGCCAGAGTCGGGATATTTCGGGGGAGGAAGCGAGCTGTTCAGGAACAGGAAGGGACTGGCTCAATGCATCTTCGAGCACGTCTACTTCGCAAGGCCGGGCAGCAGGGTCTTCGGGGACAGCGTCTACTCCACAAGGCTGGCCATGGGCCGCCAGCTGGCCAGGGAGCACCCGGCTGACTGCGACGTCGTGGCACCCGTCCCGGACAGCGGGATGTTCGCCGCCATAGGTTTCGCCAGGGAGCTGGGCATTCCCTTCGATATGTGCTTCACGCGGAACCACTACATCGGAAGGACATTCATAAACCCGGCGTCGGCCAGGAGGGCGGTCATGGTGATGAGGAAGCTGCAACCGATCCCGGAGGCGGTCAGAGACCGCCGGATATGCGTGGTTGAGGACAGCATCGTCAGGGGCACTACCAGCAGCGCCAGGATAAGGGCACTCAGGGAAGCCGGGGCGGCCGAGGTCCACATGAGGGTCAGCTGTCCTCCCCACAGGTTCGGATGCTACTTCGGCATAGATTTCCCGGAGCCATCGAAGCTCATAGCGAACAGGTACTCTATGGAGGAGATAGCGGACCAGCTGGGTCTGGACAGCCTGGGCTACCTATCCAGGGAGGGCATGCTGAGCTGTGTCACCGCCCACAGGCCCGAGGACTACTGCACCGCCTGCTTCGACGGCCGCTACCCTGTGAAGGTACCGGAGTCCGGTTTCGAGAACCGCTGCTGAGGAGGAGACCGATGATACCCGGTGGAGTGGCAGTCCTTGATTTCGGTTCGCAGTACAACCAGCTCATAGCCAGGAGGATAAGGGAGATGGGCGTATACTGCGAACTGCTCCCGGGCAACGCCCCGATAGAGCGTGTGTTGGACCTGAAGCCCTCGGCCCTGGTGCTCTCCGGCGGCCCCTCAAGCGTATACGGGGAGTACGCCCCCCATCCCGATCCCGAAGTGCTGAGCATGGACCTGCCGATACTGGGCATCTGCTACGGCATGCAGCTCCTGGCTCTTCACGGAGACGGGACAGTGGAGGGTGGACACGAGAGGGAGTACGGCCCAGCGAAGCTCTTCCACGATGAGGGTGAGGAGCTCTTCGCCTCCATAGGCCAGGGTCTGCAGGCGTGGATGAGCCATGGCGACAGGGTGGTGAGGGTACCGGATGGCTTTACGGCTGTAGCCAGGACCGATTCACTGCCCATAGCCGCCATGGCGGATCCCCGGAACAGAAGGTACGGAGTGCAGTTCCATCCCGAGGTCAACCACACCGAGTTCGGAAGGGTCCTCCTCAGGAACTTCGTGCTGGGAATAGCCGGCGCCAGGCCCGAGTGGAACATGGAGACCTTCGAGAAAATGGCTGTGAAGAAAGTCAGGCGGGAGCTGGAAGACGGTGGAAGGGTTATCCTGGGCCTGTCCGGAGGGGTCGACTCTTCGGTCGTGGCCGCCCTGCTCCACCGGGCGATGCCCGACCGCTTCGTACCCATCTTCGTGGACAACGGCCTGCTGCGGACGGGGGAGAGGGAGGCGGTCGAGGAGACATTCAGGGACCATTTCGGAATGCCATTGCGTGTGATAGACGGGACCGGCGACTTCCTGGGAGCTCTGAAGGGGGTCACCGATCCCGAGGAGAAGAGGAAGGCAATAGGCAGGGTATTCATCGAACTCTTCGAACGGGCGGCGTCTTCCATCGAAGGCGTCACCCACCTGGCCCAGGGTACGCTCTATCCCGACGTCATCGAGAGCATCTCCTTCCGTGGACCCTCCGCAACCATCAAGAGCCACCACAACGTGGGAGGTCTGCCGGAGAGGATGCACCTGAAACTCCTGGAGCCTCTGAGGGAACTGTTCAAGGACGAGGTCAGGGAACTGGGCATACGGCTGGGGCTGCCTCCCGGAATGGTGAGGCGCCATCCCTTCCCCGGTCCCGGTCTCGCGGTGAGGATACTGGGGGAGGTCAACCCCGGGAACCTGGACATCCTGAGGAGGGTGGACAGGATATACATTGACTACCTGATCGAGAACGGTCTCTACGACGAGATATGGCAGGCCTTCGCAGTGCTGCTCCCGGTAAGGACCGTGGGCGTAATGGGGGACGAGAGGACCTACGACCGGGTCATAGCCCTGAGGGCGGTCACCTCCACCGACGGCATGACGGCGGACTGGTACAGGATGGACCATCACCACCTTGCCATGATATCCTCTGCCATAGTGAACAGGGTGGACGGCGTCAGCAGGGTGGTCTACGACGTATCGACCAAACCTCCGGGCACCATAGAGTGGGAGTAGGGCTCAGGGACCTCCCAGGCTGACCATAGTCCTGCTGCAGCTGCCGCTGCATGTTCTCATGCATACTATGTAGACCCCGGGGTCCAGCGGACCGGTCTCCACAACCGCGGTGCCCGGGTCCATCTCCCCGGACCATGATTCCCTCACCAGCCTTCCGTCTACGGAGTATACGACTACGGTCACCTCTCCCTCGCTGCCGGGTGTGCACCAGAGGGTGGCGGATCCGTTGAACGGGCTCTCCACCGTAAGCGAAGGACCCGGGCGGGGATCAGGCCCGGGGCCTTCCACGATGCCGGTACCCTGCCATCCGGCGATGACGGCCATCATGTACCAGAGCGCCTCGCCCTTCTGGCGGCAGCTCTCTGCGGTAGTGTGCCCGTACTCGTCGCCGTAGAATTGTGGATGCTCAGCCGGAATGTCGTACCCGCCGTATTCGTAGGTGTGCTGCTCCCAGCTGGATGTGGAAGGGTCGTACCACCAGGCGTCCAGGTCCGCGAAGTCGTATAGGACCTTCCCGCCGGAAATGCAGAAATCCCTTATCTGGTCGTTCCGCTGCCACCTGTTGTACCCGGATGAACCGGTCTCCTGGGCGTTCCCCGTCAGATAGACGAAGGTCACGTCAGGGTACTCCGACTCCAGCACGGACATGGAATCCAGATACGCCTGGACCTGGGCCTCGTTGTAGTAGTTCACCTGTGTGCACCAGCACCACATGGAGGTTCGTATCTCAGGGTTGTTGTCCAGCACGGCCCTGGTCATGTCCATGCCTGCCGCAGTCTCCCAGTACAGGTCGGGTGTGATGTAGGTGGCGGACTCCTGGCCGTCGAAGATGCACCAGGACCCTGAAGCCGAAGGGAGGTAGGAACTGCCCGTCTCGTAGGCGTAGAAATCGTCGTCGTCCTCGATGAAGTAGAGCCCCCAGGTGAGCTGGGAGCCGTGGGATGTGTGGGCGTAGTGGGAGGGCCAGTTGTCCTGGACCTCCAATATCCATGAGTCCGGAACCTCCTCCAGCACGGCGCAGGTGTGGTCTATCACAACCTGCCCCATAGCTGCCGACGACAATACCGCCACAGCCACCAGAACGACCCCTGTTCTCATATCGATCCCCTTCCCTGTCAGAAGCATTCTTCCGTCATTCACGAGTAAGCTACTGAAAGTGACACGCCTCTGTAAAGCCGTGGTCACGGGGGAGTTGACCGGTAGCCTCGTACGGTGCAATCCCATCATCATCAACTCCAGAACAATGTCCTGTCCCTTTGGAGAGGGGAGATCGCCGTGCCGCATCCATCCATTAAACTGATGATGCTGATGCTGGTACCTGCAGCAGCTGCCCAGCCCTGGCCGGAGATCGAATGGTGGGTGGACCTGGATGCGCCCTCCTTCGGATCGGCGGCGACGGCGGACCTGGACGGGGACGACCTCTCGGGAAGGTGCGTGTTCAGATCGGGGACCCTTACAGCCGGTGGACCCGCTGAGAGACTAACCGTCGAAACCGAAGGAATGAGCACCGGCATCTACGTCATACGGCTGGAAACGGTTTCCGGGAACTGCAGCTCCCTGCTGACGGTCATTCGCTGAGAGGGATAAGAGAAGACCGGGAAGGGCTGTGCCCTTCCCGGTCACTTCACCTTGCTGAAGGATCCCACTTCACCTTGCTGAAGGATCCCTAGAACATCGTCTTGATGTTGGCCCAGGTCTCCCTTTCCAGGGCTAGGGCGTCATCGAAGATGAGTTCGAAGGCTGCGTCGGTCGTCTGAGGGGTCCACCAGACGATCCCGAAACCGTCGAAGCCCTGCACGCAGGGCGAAAGGGTGACGGGTTCCGCCTCGACCCATCCGTACTGTCCGAAAGGCAAATAGGGAAAGGCCTTCCTTATCTCGAACCAGTACTTCTGGCCGGCATCGAACACGACCCAGGTGGGGAACTCGTATGTGCACATATAGTCGTACCCGTCAAGCACCTCGGTGTACTGGCCGGGATCGATCATCCAGTTCTGGATAGCCGAGCTGTGCTGCGGAAGCGTGGGAGCGTTGCCGGTTCCGTCGTCCACGTAGAGGTAGATCTCTACAGGAGAGTCCACGGGGACGCCAGCGGAACCGGCCCAGTAGTTGCCCCACCAGCGGATCTTGTTGATGGTGGTAACCTCGGCGAACTCGAAGTCATCCGCGACTCCGGCATCGAATTCAGGATACATGTCATTGAAGAACTGGGATCCCATGGCGTATCCCGTAGGAGGCTGGGACCAGTAGACGGTCTCGGCGTCGGTTCCCAGCCAGCTGCTGCCTGTACTCTCTGTGTCGCCCATGGCGGTTATGCGACCCGCCATGCCGAGGGATACCGCAAGCACAAGAACAAGAAGGACAGCTCTCATAAGGATGCTCCTTTCATGTTTATGGATTCTTTCATTCGTACACCATATATCAATGGCATTTATTGGATACTTTGCTGTCAGTGTCAATAATCGTCAACCCGACCCGTTTCGCAACGGGCGGGAGACCTATCACTTCCACTCCAGGCTGCATTATGGTGGTAGCTCGAGAGCATCGTACCAACGCTGAAGGGACCATGCCCATGAGGATGTGGAAGAGAGCTTGCATCGGAGTCCCGGTTACTTCGCCTGCGATGGTCCTGTCGCTCCTGGCATTTTGTTGCGGCATGTCCGTCGGGGCCCCGGGCTGGTCCCCCACCGCTGCGGCCCAGTTGACCACGCCCCAGAAGCTCAGCGTCTCCGTGGGGATGGCGGGCATTCCATGGGGCAGGATATGGAGCGACGACGGAGGGCTCCTGGTCCGGCTGGAGCCCGGCCTCTCGGGAGGCAAGCTCCATGTGGGGTTCAGGAGCGCCTTCAGCATCCTGTTCTTCCCCGCCGTCGCCTCCGATATCTGCGGGTCGGTCCTGTACGGGTCGGTCCTGTACACGTGGAACGATCCGTGGGGAGGCCTGGAGAACGACCAGACCTACCTGGGGACGGAGTTCAGGGCCACGGCGGTCCCCCTCGTGCTCTCCTTCGGGCTGTACGGGCACGTGGCCGGGAACGACGACGAGCACGACTGGCTCTTCTCCGCCGGAGGCGGTATCGGTTTCTGAACCGATCGTACAGGCCTGTGCTACCTGCGCACCACGTGGACCTCGGCCCACCAGGGCCTGGCCGGAGGTTCCGGACCCTCCAGCATCTCCATCCACGCCTCGTCGGTGAGCCTGTCGGACATGGGCCAGGTGAACTCGTAGTAGCTTAGCACCGGTCCCACCGCCGCCTCAACGGCTCCGTCGGGTCTCCTGTAGACCACGACGCCTCGCCGGTGATCTTCGACGTGGACGGCGACGGCCGTCAGGAGGTTGTCGTCCCCTGCTCCAGCACCCGGACGGTCTACTGCCTGGACGGGTCCAGCGGGGCGGTGGAATGGGAGACCGACCAGGGTTACTGCATCGATTCGCCACCGGCGGTGGCTGACCTGGACGGCGACGGGGACCTTGAGGTGGTGAACGGGACCTTCAACGGCCACGTGTTCTGCCTGGACGCCGACAGCGGTACCGTCCAGTGGGACCGCCCCCTTGGCAGCGGAAGCTACATACAGTCCTGCCCCAATGTATGCGACTTCGACGGGGACGATAAGCTGGAGGTGGTGGTGGCCCAGTGGCTGGGGGACTGCAGGGTCTACTGCCTGGACGGCGTTTCCGGGGACATAGAGTGGTACAGCGACGCCCCCCAGGACAACATGTATCACGGAGGCTCCTTCGCAGACCTGGACGGGGACGGCCTTCCGGAGATCTCAATCGGCTGCTACGACTCGAACGTCTATCTCCTCAACGGCGAGGACGGCTCCACCGAGTGGACCTTCTTCACTGCATCCTACGCGTGCGGGCCCACCTCCATCGCTGACTTCGACGCAGACGGCGACCTGGACGTGTTCTACTCCACCGGCAGCGGCGTGGGCGTCGTCGAGAACGGCGGCACAGGCCTCTGGAGCGTGGGCACCGGAGGCAGCGTCTTCAGGGGGGCCGGCGTCACCAATATAGACGGAGACACAATTCCCGACGTCATCTACGGGACCTCCTCCGGAATGCTCTTCGCGAGGAGGGGCTCTGCAGGCGAACTGCTCTGGGAGATGGACCTCCAGGCTCACTACGGCAACACCTTCGACATCGACCACGCGCCGATCACCGGGGACTTCGACGGGGACGGCTCCATCGACGTTTTTGTTGTGGGAGGCTACGGCACCTCCTCTTCGCCGCAGGACAACCACGGCAGGGCCTACATGCTGTCCGCCGGACCTGGAACGGGTCCGGGATGGCCCATGTTCAGGCACGACCCCGTAAGGAGCGGCTGTTTCGAAGGAGGCGGTACCGGGATAGGGACCGCACCGGAAGTGAACGGCGGACCCCGGTTGTCCATTCATCCGAATCCCTGCAGGGAGAGCTTCTTTGTGAGCGTATCATTCGAGACCGCCGCCGGGGAGCTGTCCGTGTACGACCTCTCGGGAAGGTGCGTGTTCAGATCGGGGACCCTTACAGCCGGTGGACCTGCTGAGAGACTAACCGTCGAAACCGAAGGGATGGGCACCGGCATCTACGTCCTCAGGCTGGAAGCGGGGACAGGGACCTGCAGCTCCCTGCTGACGGTCATTCGCTGAGAGGGATAAGAGAAGACCGGGAAGATAAGAGAAGACCGGGAAGGGCTGTGCCCTTCCCGGTCACTTCACCTTGCTGAAGGATCCCTAGAACATCGTCTTGATGTTGGCCCAGGTCTCCCTGTCCAGTGCGACGGGTGTGTCGTAGAGCTGGAAGAAAGCATCCGCTGCATAGTCGAAGGTGCTGGGGCTGTCGGTCCTGTACCACGTTGAACCGTCGCTGGTCCATGCGTAGCTGCCCCATACCGGGTCCTCAACCAGCCAGTACTCCGTGGCGGTGAAGTTGAAGATCAGCCAGTACCTGACGCCTGCGGTGAGACTGGGGTAGACGTCGGTCTCGGAGATCTCGAAGGTGGTTTCCCAGATGTCGTATCCCCACTGGTCGTCACCCGTGTCTACGTGGGTGCAGGGAACGTTCTCGGACCAGATGGTTGTGGCGGTGTTGGGATCAGAGTCTCCGTTGTCCTGAGCAATGGCCAGGTCGTAGCTTGTGGGCGGGGTGCTGACGTAGATGACCCACATCCTGATGTTCTGGATGCTGGCGTCCGCGCTCAGAATGAAGTCGTCCGCCATCTGGATGTGCTGATACCCGTTCACGAGAGCGGCGAAGGAATACCCCTGGTCGAATACGATGGCGTCAGTGGGTCCTCCATGGCCAGGACCGGAAGGATGGACGAACCCGAGGTGGTCGGAACCGGCCAGAGACAGAGCAGGAAGTATCAGAACAAGTAAATACTTCATGGCAACCTCCTAAGTGTGAAAGCTACTATTCAAGAACTACAAAGTAAGTATACAACTGTCCGGAACCGTGTCAATGATCGTCAACCATTCGGTGACATTTCAAAGCTGGATGTGTATATCTCTCTTAACCAATGCTTTGCGTGACGGTTTAAAGAAAGAAGTAGAATGATCCCGGGGTTAGGAGTATTGCCATTATTCTTCTGGTCAAGGATGCTGTTCTGTAGCCGGATTGTGCTTATAGTAGAATTGCGAATGTAAGATTCTCAACCGGAGAACGGCTGACGCAGGAAAGGAATGCTCCTCGGACGGAGCACAGGAATCGATGACGAAGACAGGGGCACAATGACGAGACGATCTCAAAACGGGTCATCCATTCTGATTCTGTCAATGACTTTGCTGGTACTGGTTCCCGATATCCTGACGGCCGGCCAGGGCTGGTCCCCCACAGCGGCGGCCCAGTTGACCATACCACAGAAGCTCAGTGTTTCCGTGGGAATGGCCGGCATCCCTTGGGGCAGGATATGGAGCGACGACGGAGGGCTCCTGGTCCGGCTGGAGCCCGGTCTCTCGGGAGGCAAGCTCCATGTGGGGTTCAGGAGCGCCTTCAGCATCCTGTTCTTCCCCGCCGTCGCCTCCGATATCTGCGGGTCGGTCCTGTAC
>LQBI01000031.1 GCA_002030045.1 Candidatus Aegiribacteria sp. MLS_C
GCGTTCGCACCCTCCAGGCTGGGGCTGGAATGGATCCCATGCTGGGAACGAAGAGTCCCATTCGAAAGGCATATCCTGCATCCAGTCCCTGTTCCTGTGAAGGGAGGGAGATCTGAATCCCTTCAGATTAAGCCGGGAAGATATGTCCACTATCCTTTTCATTCTCTCCTCATAGGTATTTCTGTCCCTGAAGAGAAGCCCGTCGTGATACAGTCCGTGGGCTCCGCACTCGCAGCCTTCATCCGTGAGTTTCTTCACGTATTCTGATACATCGCCGTATTTGTCCAGAACAAAGTTCCAGGTTGAGACTGCTCCGAATTCTCTTTCAATCTTCCTGATATCTTCGATCCTGCTGAGGCCTTCGGCTGTTTCCACATCGTGGGTGAGCAGGACAGGGCATCGGGCATTGCCGGGATAAGTGACTCCTTCTGTGCTCTGTTCGGCGAAACTGCTGTGAAGGTACGGAGGCTCCATATGCTTGAATATCCTTCTGGCCCTGATACGCCGCAGGTATATCTGCAGCGTTCGCGGGAGAAAGGGTTTTATCCTGTAGAACAGTTCAAGTTTCTTTTCGGTCATGTTCTGATTATCCAAGCGTTTTCAATAGTTGGAATCTTGATGCATTAAAGGGAAACATGAAGATGTTTACTCGAATGCGCAAATCTACATTGTGAATACCATTTATCCTGTAAACACTGTTTTCCAAACTGGTCATACCGGCATTTCGATTGCCCCCTCTCCCGGCTCCCGGTATAATCCTGTTCAAGGAGGTCCGTTATGGTATGTGCCGGTTTGATAGCAATGGCCCTGCTCAGCTGGAGCGAGGAGTATACGGATGCCATCAGGACCTACGAGCATCTTTTCAACCGGATGTTCAGCGAGGGCTGGTTCGAGTACTCGGAGAGCGGTGAGTTCATCGTTCACGAGGCTTTCAAGAATTGGGCCGGCCACCATGAATACGGTCAGTTTGTGGAAAGGCTTGCCGAGTTGGGTGCGCAGATCGCCCAGTACGGTGATACTGATGACATACCCGAATCACTTAAGGCTGAATACACCCAGACTATGAACGAAATAAACGCATACCTTGCGGATTTCCTGGGGACGGATACTGACCAGCTGACCTGGGAGTTGGCTGAAGCTTCCCCTTCCCCTGAGGAAGCTGAAGCAACTGCTGAGCAGGCTTCCTTCAACACTGCTAACATCACCGCCGAAGGGGATGCCGCCGCAATAGACCGGGTGCGTTTCCCGCTTCAGAACATTCAGGGCTATTACGACACTATCGCGCGGCACCTGGAATCCGGTGGCTATTCTCTTGCTCAGCGCAACATAGACAATCTCATCGCTTCACTGGCCTCGCTGGGGGCCGAAGTGGCTGAACTGCGGGGCAGGCACAGGCTCTCCATAACCTTCCACGGCCTGCCCGGCGACGGAGCCATGGAGGATTACCGGGAGCTGGAGGAGGAGTGGGACCAGAACTACAGGCTCTGGGAATACGTCCAGAAGACGGTGCATGACCTGGACAACGCTATTCTCCAGGGTGAGCTTTCATACGTCAACGTGGTATGGAGGGGCGCGTACCAGAGCATGCTGGACTGGCACAGCCCACCCTCCTGGTACGAGGTTCCCCAGACCTTTCACCAGTGGTATCGGGATGCGGAGGAGAGGGGCGGGGCCATATTTGAGGCGGGGCAGGCGGTACGGAGGATGCGGTTGACCAGGAACGAGCTGGACCGCATTCGGTCCATCGCCCTGGATACCCACGAGGAGATAAAGGAAAGCCTAGAGGAAATGGACCCCGTCACCGGCATGGACTCGCAGCTGCGGAGTCTCTTTGGCGGCCTTGGCTGGGCGGGGTTCGTTCCAGCCTCGTGATCTGAGGTTTTCGGTTGCTTATGCCCGGTGTGTTCCGGACTGGAAGGTTCAGCCGCCGGGGTCCAAGGGGTAGTCCACCCCCATGCTCTTCGCGAAATCGCTGACGGCGGGGATGACCACCTGGTCCAGGTAGTTGAAGGAGTCCCCCATGAGGTTCTGGGAGGCCAGTGTCTCCAGCCTCATTATTCCCTCGAATTACCTTACCGCCTTTTCTTTGTCACCCTCTGCCAGGGCACCGGACATCTTCCCGTTGAGCTCCTCTATCCTGGGCCTGACCTCGGCCTCTATCCGCTCCGATTCCCTCATCCTGCTGAAGAGTTCGCTGGTCTCACGGGCCTGGGCCCCCGCCTCCTTGGAGACCAGGCGGCACTCGGAGTCGCAGAAGGAGCACTTCACGATGAATGTGCCCTCCGTCTGAGACAGCGGTGCCCCGCAGGACGGGCATCTGACTGCGACTGCTTCCGGCATGGTCGGTATCACCTGACCCTTCGGTCTCTTATTCTGCTTGTTTCGTATTCCAAGTACATGGAACCACTCTCGAGAGGTGAGCGGAGTGCCCTGAATGTATTCCTAGATGCCGGGACCGTCGCGGTCCAGCCATCTGTAGAGCGCCTCCATGTAATCCCTGAATGCCTCGGTGGTGTAACCGGACCCGTCACCCGCGGCTCTGGGTGAGATGGTGAATGAGACCCAGGCGACCCTTCCCGTTCCAACGGTGTTCCTAACTGCCGCGGCAAGGGAATCGTTACCGGCATAGCAGGCGTCGACGACGGCAGTCACAGGAGACCTTAGGACCGCTCCGCCGTCCATGTAGCTGCTCTGGTGATATACAGCGGTTTCAGGCTGGAATTGATATCCCTCCAGTTCTCCCCCTGCTGTCAGGACGATATC
This sequence comes from Candidatus Aegiribacteria sp. MLS_C, assembly GCA_002030045.1. Classification (GTDB taxonomy): domain Bacteria; phylum Fermentibacterota; class Fermentibacteria; order Fermentibacterales; family JCC-6; genus Aegiribacteria. The sequence goes on from LQBI01000031.1 coordinate 2,764, forward strand.
AAAATCCTCTGCCCAGTAGTTGGAATAGACTTCCATGCCCAGCCAGTCCGGCATTCCCAGAAAGAGAGACTGACCGCTGCAGAGCAGGATGGAGCCGCCCCTGGAGAGGTATTCGTACAAGGGCTCCTCCCAGCTTGCCTCCGCGCCCCGCATCAGGACCAGCACGTCACAGTCCTCCATTTTCTCAAGAGAGGGCAGACTGTCCGTAGTCTCCACATCGTAGCCCAGGTTCCCGATGAATTCCACGGTCTGCGGGTTATGACCCACTACAAGGAAATCAGTGCTACCACCCCTCATTATCAAGAATGCGACGGCGGCAAGAAATGCCGTAACGGTCAAGACCAGGACGGGGGTCCACCGAATACCCCTGCCCTGGGTCCGGGTCCCTTCCGCTTCACCTCCTGCCATGGCTTCAGCCACCATGGCCGCCGCGGCCTTTGGATCATCCTTCGGAACGTCCATCCACTGGCAGGGGCTGAGGTAGTACCTAAGCGCGCCTTCCGGCTGGACGTTCCCGAACCTTGCCACGAAAACGGGCAGTCCCAGGTTTACGGTATGCTCCACATCCCGGCGAATGTGTGGATCGGTGCCGCAGGAAGGGGAAAGGACCAGCAGCAGAATGGCGTTCCCGTCCATGGTATGGAGTTTTTTTTCGCCATTGCCGCAGACCGTATGGCCCAGTTCGTCAAGGGTACCGCAGAAACTCTCGATCCAGGATGGGTCCATATCGGGCCTGCAATAGCTGAGATAGATTCTACGGTACATAGTCTCCTGAATGGTGCTGGAGTGAGACTGCCGCGACAGACCCTAATATAGCTTTCCCCCGGAACTGGACCATGATGCCCTTCGCCCTTCCAGGGCCTATATTTGTGCTTCATCCATTCGTGGACAGGATAGCGAAACAGATGAAGAGACACTTTTTCGTAAGCCATTCCAGGGCCGATTCGGAAATCGCGCAGGAACTGGTGGAATTCCTGGAGTCCCGGGGGTTCAAGTGCTGGATTGCTCCACGGGATATCAGGCCCGGCGCGGACTGGGCCCTGTCCATCCTCAGGGCCATTGAGGAAGCCGAAGCCCTGATAGTCCTGAAAAGCGGGAACTCGGACAGCTCGGGCCATGTGCTCAGAGAGAAGATCCAGGCACGCGAGATGAAAAAAAGGATAATCGAATGCGCCATTCCCGGCGCAGACCCCGAACCCTCGGCCGATGCCCCGCGGGCCGTGAGCGCTGGTGGAGATGTTCATAGTAGTTTCCTGGAGCTGCAGGAAAAGCTGGGAAGATCAAGGAAGAAAGGCTCCGTAATAGGACGGGCGGCTGGAATAGTGGCCCTGCTCATCCTTCCGCTGGCGCTGGGAGCTCTTCTGCTCAATGCCTCCCGAAGAGGAGAAATGCCGGTATGGCCCGATGGCATTGTTTTCGCGGACATTCCTCCCGGCAGTTTCTCCATGGGCGCCCCGGAGGATGAGACGGGCTCGACGAAGGCCGAGAGACCGGTGCATTCCGTGAGCATCTCCTCCGGTTTCCAGATGATGACCACCGAGGTGACCCGTGGCATGTGGCGTGACGTGATGGGCGAGACCCAGGAGGAGCTCTGCGAAAGGGTTCTGAGGAACGAGCCCCGAAGTCCCCGTCCGGTCACGGGAGATGAATACCCCGTATGCTACGTCACATGGAACGAGGCCCGCGAGTTCGCGCGGCGCATGGGGGAGCTGGATCCGGAGCATACATACAGGCTGCCCACCGAGGCCGAATGGGAATACGCGTGCCGTGCGGGTACCCGGGGTCCGGCCTGCGGCTCAAGCATAGACAGCATCGCCTGGCACCAGGGCAACAGCGGGGGACAGCCGCATCCCGTGGCCATGAAATCCCCCAATGGCTGGGGCCTGTATGACATGCTGGGAAACGCCAGTGAATGGTGCCTCGACCCATGGCACGACGACTATACAGGCGCCCCCGTTGACGGAAGCGAATGGGCAGTAAACGGTTCCCAGTACCGGGTCTGGCGCGGGGGAGGGTACATCAACGCCCCCCACATCTGCCGCTCCGCCTTCAGAGACAGGAGAAGGCCTGATTTCCGGCAGTGCAGCCGGGGTTTCCGGCTGGTCCGCACCGCGAACTGACCCGAAGGCACAGCGGCGGTACTCCCGACTCGGTCCATGTATCCCCGGGCACAGGGCGGTGGAAGCCTGCTGCGGCTTCCGGCATCCATCCCGGGGAGGGTTGGATGTCAGCTTAATGCAGCGGGGACTTCTGGATAGCAGCCATTTCCCTGGAGATAATGGCTGCCCTGGAGCAGAGCAGCTGGTTCCTTGGGAAGACCCCGAGTGCTTCCAGTTAAACCGGCATTTACTTTCGCTTGCCTGGGCGTGTTTCACTCGGTATGGCTCGCTTTAAGGAGTTCACCGGGTACTTCCCAGGAAGAATTTTTCAGCGAGGATAACGAAGAAGAGCCTCGCAAGATGGGTGAAGATGAGGTCGGCTGCAGGGTGAGCCGCAGCCGGTACTTGACGCGGTATGTCTAAGGGAGCTATAGCTCTTTCTAGGAATGTTAAACGGAGGAAATTTATGAAAACCAGATATTTGCTCGCAGTCCTTGCCCTGGTTGCGGCGGGCACAGGCTTTGCTGAGGACGGCTCTATCGTTGCGTGGGGCTGGAACGAATACGGCCAGTGCGATGTGCCCGAACCGAACGAGGGTTTCGTTGCGGTTGCGGCGGGGGGGAGCCACAACCTCGGGCTGAAGCAAGACGGCTCCATCGTTGCCTGGGGTTACAATTACCACGGCCAGTGCGATGTGCCTGAACCGAACGAGGATTTCGTTGCGGTCCGAGCCGAACGAGGGTTTCCTGGCGGTTTCGGCTGGATGGTATCACAGCCTTGGTCTTAAGGAGGACGGCTCCATCGTGGCGTGGGGAAGGAACAATTATGGCCAGTGCAACGTGCCTTCTCCCAACAGTGGTTTCGTGGCGGTTGCGGCGGGATCTTACCACAGCCTCGGGCTTAAGGAAGACGGCTCCATCGTGGCGTGGGGGAGGAACAATAATGGCCAGTGCGATGTGCCTCCCCCCAACGAGGATTTCGTTGCGGTTGCGGCGGGATACTTTCACAGCCTCGGGCTGAAGCAAGACGGCTCCATCGTTGCCTGGGGTTACAATTACCACGGCCAGTGCGATGTGCCTGAACCGAACGAGGATTTCGTTGCGGTAACGATGGTTCCATCGTAGCGTGGGGAAGGAACAATTATGGCCAGTGCAATGTGCCTCCCCCCAACGAGGATTTCGTAGCGGTTGCGGGGGGATACTACCACAGCCTTGGACTGAAGGAGATAACTACGTCGATTGAGGACGAGGGTCTATCTGCCAACTCTCTTCTGATCAGCTCCATCTGCCCCAATCCATTCACCATGAGTTCCTCAATCGTGTTCCAGTCACCGGGTGTTTCTCAGGTAGGTCTTGAGGTCTACGACACCGCCGGACGCCTGGTCAGGACAGAGGACCTCGGCAGCTCTCCCGCAGGCCAGCATAGCGTCTCCTGGGACGGAAGGGATGCCTCGGGCGCGGAGCTTTCTCCCGGTATCTACTTCATCCGTCTTGTAAGTGCTGAGGAGGAGGTTTCCGCCAAGGTAGTGATAATGAGATAGGCGGTTACTGAAAACCGGTACACCTTGCTGCGCAGCGTCATTACCCTGATGCTGCGCAGTTTTCACAGAGGGGTGTTTCTTCAGGATAAACCTTCTCAGCGGGGATAACCAGGAGCTTCTCCGGTTGCGGGAATACGAGGTTCCCGTAGCTCCGGTCGATCTCAGACACAGACAGAACAGAATGGTAGAGACTGTCTGTCCCGCCCCTGTTATGGTCCTTTTCCAGGGCTTCAGCCTGGCCATCGCTGACGAGGTAGTCTGGTCATACGACCTGATGGAGCTTCCTCCGGGGTGGACCCACGAAGGCTTCAGTTTCGACAGCAGTGGTGCGCATACATACATCTACAACTGGCATTCCGGTTCTGCCAGGGCTCTTACATACTGGCTGGAATCGGATGAAATAAAGGTTCCTTCAGGCTGGGACTCCCTTGTCATCGATATCTCACAGCATGTGACAATCCAGTCCCTGGGGTCTTCCGGTTTCGGAACTGTTGAACACCAGGCCAGAGTGAACTCCATCTGGTATACGGTATGGCGCAGATATCATTCGTGTTACACGGGCGGGACATTGGACGATTCAACAGCAATGTATAAGGAATCCACTCTCACGAACTGTCTGCCTGCATCGATCATTGTTAGCATGGCAGGCTCAGCCGCAGGTGATGATTGGTCTGTCACCGTGGTTGACCATAAGTGTCACTGGGCATCCCTGAAGGTTGTTTCAAATGACAACCCGCGCCTGCGAATACAACCTGTCGATGCTATAGTGTTGGCAGTTAGATTCTGGCTCCAATTCCGGTGGATACAATGTTCCAGTCGGAGCCGTCCCACTCCGCACAGTTGTGGAGAATAACATCTCCGGGCAGAAGCAGCATGGAGGTGTACCAGTCGCCCTCCATTATAGTGAACAAATTGTTTATATAGGGATGTCTTTCGAGATTATCGGTACTTGTTCCCGAATCCACTCCATAGTTCTGATAATCGATGTACCAGCTAATAGGTGCGCTCGAGGAAGGCAGCTGGTAATGGCCGATACCCACATCGCCATCCTCAAGATAATCGATGCATGTGTAAGTGCCGGCAATCTCACCGAAAGACACAGGACTGGAGGGATACTTGATACCTATATTATAGCCTCCCGCTGTGTCATTCAGCAGAAGGAGTTTGCCGGGCAGAATGGTTCCGGTTGCTGTATAGACCCCTTCCACAAAGGTGATGCGGCTGGAGTCGTCGGGAGACACATTCCATGTTCCTGAGCCATCTCCCTGGAAGTAGTTGAAGGGGGAAGTTACCTCATCGGGAGCGAGTCCGTAGGTATATGTACCGCCGGCGTTGATGGCAAAACCGCCGTAGGCATCCAAGCCATCCGAATCGTACCTGATGAAGATGTAGTTCCCCAGGAGATTTTCATCATTCAGATCTCTTTCTGAAGAGATCCCAAAGGACAGACCGAACGCCTTTCCTCCTAACGGAATGGATGTGATGATAATCTCCTCCGGCACTTCAATTATGAAGTGGTCGTTGGATGTGATGTAGGTGCCCGCGTAGTTGGGATTGGTGGAAACGTTGAACGTGCCGCTGATGGTATTGCCGGTTGTCTCATTGTAAAAGGAGTAATCCTCATTTGCAGAATCGATCTGAAGAGACAATATATGTCCTTCTGATGTGGTTCCGAAATAGGCCTCAGTGCTTTGAGAACCTCCACCTCCCTCGGGCCCAGTGGCATCCGAACACCCTGCAGTAAAAATCCCGACCAGTAAAACGGTCAGAAGCAATTGATAGGCTATCTTTTTCATGTTATCTCCTTTCAAGGAGTTAACCAGCGATAGGAATGTTGGATACCCGACTTGACCGCGCACAGTCCCGAGCATGGGATTCTTCCTGCATCCGGTTCACGGTTGCACTTGCTTCCATACATTGGAACATATTTTGAACATATGTTTTTATGAATGGCAGTCAATGTTAGAGCAGGACTCTACTATATGAAGGTCGTTTCCTTCATCGAGCAGCCCTTGTGATCAGATGGATTCTGAAGCACCTGAATCCTTGGGAAGACCCCGAGTGCTTCCAGTTAAACCGGTGTTAGGTCTCGCCTGCCCTGGCGTGTTTCACTTGGTATGGCTCGCTTTAAGGAGTTCACCGGGTACTTCCCGGGAAGAACCTTTCAGCGGGGATAACGACGAAGAGCCTCGCAAGGCGGGAGAAGATGGGGTCGGCTGCAGGGTGAGCTGCAGCAGTTACTTGACGCTTTATATCTAAGGGAGCAATAAACGTTTGCCGGAAGGTTGCATCCACTCAAGGAGGGGAGACATGATGAAAACCGGATGTTTGTTCGGTGTTCTCGTCCTGGTTGCGGCGGGTACAGGCTTTGCTGAGGATGGCTCCATCGTCGCGTGGGGAGCCAACGGTTACGGTCAGTGCGATGTGCCTTCTCCGAACGAGGATTTCGTGGCGGTTACGACGGGGGAGAACCACAACCTCGGGCTGAAGCAAGACGGCTCCATCGTGGCGTGGGGGAACAACACCCACGGCCAGTGCGATGTGCCTGAACAGAATGAGGGTTTCGTGGCGGTTGCGGGGGGAGGGGTCCACACCCTCGGCCTGAAATTCATAGATACAGGTATGGAGAACACATCCCCTACAGGTGTTTTTCAAATACTATCAATAGCCCCCAATCCATTCAGCATGAGTTCTTCAATTGTGTTCCATTCACCGGGTGTTTCTCAGGTAGGTCTTGAGGTCTACGATACCGCCGGACGCCTGGTCAGGACACAGGACCTCGGCAGCTCTCCGGCAGGCCAGCATAGCGTCTCCTGGGACGGAAGGGATGCTTCGGGCGCGGAGCTTTCCCCCGGTATCTACTTCATCCGTCTTGTGAGTGCTGAAGAGGAGGTGTCCGCCAAGGTCGTGATAATGAGATAGGCGGTTACTGAAAACCGGTACACCTTGCTGCGCAGTGTTATTACCCTGATGCTGCGCAGTTTTCACAGAGGGATGGTTCTTCAGGACGAACCTTCTCACCCGGGGATAACCAGGAGCTTCTCCGGTTGCGGGAATACGAGCTTCCCGTAACTCCGGTCGATCTCGGATAAAGACAGAACAGAATGGTGGAGGCTGTCCGTGCCGCCTTTGATGATGCAGGCTCCCGCGGGGTCGAACATCGACCCGCCGGTCCCTTCGACACCGGTGGCTGCGCCAGTCATGCTAATTTCGGGCGGCATCTGAATACTCGGAACGGAAGCGTGCGGCGATGGAGCTTGCGGGTTTTCGGAGGAACCTACTTCTTCCGGGTTGCTGCAGCCCGTTGCCGGATTAGATTTAGGTGTTCCGCAATTGTGTTATCCGTCATTGCTTTCATGATGGTGCTTACTTGAAAAGGGGTTGAATTGACAACTCTGATGCTTCTTGCAGCTGCTGTCTCGGTCCTGGGGAACGGGAACGACGGTTACTTCCACGCACAGGTGGAGACCGGCAGCCCCGTGCCGGGTACGGCCGACATATCTCTTACCCTTGACTATACCTTTGAGCCGGAGGGTAAAGCGCTGGGGCTCTACATGATCGAATTGACCGCTCTGTGCGGTGTGAACAACGACGAAGGAAAGGTTTACGGGTATGAACCTACCGCCGGGGGAGTCAGCTTCGTGATGGACCTCGACCCCGGGAACGCCTCCAGCTGCTTCGGTGTGATCTTCGGGGATGAATTTCCAGGACCGGAGCGCTTCTACACGAACGACTGGAGCGGGAACGACCTCTACTACACCACCGACTGGGGTACGAGCTGGAACACCGTCTTCGACCCCACCTTCGATGAAGGCAGGGGAATGGACTACGACGGCGCATACCTATGGTCCACCTACGGCTACGGGAAGTTAGTCCGTTTCCAGCCGGAGACGACACCCTTCGATACGCTGATGGTTCCCGAGACCAGCGGGCAGCTCAGCGGACTTGCGGTGTTCCCGTGGGAGGGCGATCTGTGCGTCGCGGTGACTTCCTACGGTTCCGACGGCGCGTGGTTCTACCTGTGGGACGGCGCGGCACTGGAGTACCTGGGCTTCGGGTCCTTTCCGGTTACCAGCGATACCGCATACGGGCTGGCCTACAGCGAGGACCTGGAGACACTCTTCCTGAGTTACGAGGAATACAGCGGGGACTTCTGGATAGCAGCCATGTCCCTGGATATATCAGCTGCCCTGGAGCAGAGCACCTGGGGGGCCGTCAAGGCCTCGTTCTGAGATAGGATAGCTCTCGATCCGAGAACGGCAACTTTCCAGTTCTCATGGAAGTAGATGTTCCTCGGCAGGACGCCTGTTGCCCGGTACCTTCCGGTTCCACCTTAAGAGGGCCGCCTTCAGAGGAGCCTATTGGGTGAGTTGGCTGACACCGGCAGACCGCGGGTTCATCGCTGGCCTGCAGTTCAGCTATAAGGACGGGAAACGCCGCCGCTCTCGCGGGTCCCGGAACCCGGGATCGGATTCTGACAGTATGGCTGATCCGCCGCCGGGAGCCACCATGTAGGACCATGCCGTCCGGACTCAGGTCGATGCCCTGCCCGCCAGGCTCATGGAGATATCGGATCCCGTTCACTGCCCCTGACTACCGGTGAGAATGTACCTGAAATTGCTGCCATCGGAATCCGTCATTTCCTCCGTTCAGGAAAAGAGGTGTGGACGGTGCCGGATTTCGTCCAGGACGGTTCAGTCTTTGCAGCCGTCCCGTCTACAGCGGCAGGAAGTAGTTTATTACGTGGAATACTATCAGCACGGATATGGCCGTGAGCAGCGACATCCCCAGGAACTTCATGAGGATGAGAATGCCGGCGGCGAAGATGGGTACGAGAACCAGATAGCCTATGCCGCGGAACAGCAGGAATGTCAGCATTACGCTGATGAAGGAGATTCCTAGAGAGACATAGAATACTTCCAGGAAATCCGGCTTGGAGCCCCTTCTGGATACGATGTGCATGGCCGCCAGAAGTATGACGGTGTTTATCACTGCCTGTATGAAGAAACCCAGGAACAAAGTTGTGCCTCCCCTTCCGGCCCGCCTTTCCATATGCCTCAATATAGTAAGAACAGGAGCTTCTTCTGATGGAGCAGCGGCCGGTTGCTTTCGCGACCTTTCGGGCACGGGTTTCATGCCGCGATCCCACTGCCGCGTATGAGATGCCTCTGCAAATGTGATGACGGGTCCGGCCGGAATTGACCCCGACCGCCGGAGCTGCCAGATTGGGACTCCGGTGCGGTACGGCCGGGCGGAAGGGGAACGATGCAACTGCTGATGCTCGTACTGCTGGCCGTGGCGCCTCCAGTGGCTTTCCTGGTATACATCCTGCGCCGCGACCGGGTAGAGCCGGAACCACTGGGCCTGGTTCTGAAAATGCTGTTTCTGGGGTGTCTGTCGGTAATACCCGCGATGGTGATGGAACTGCTCTTCACGGACCTTCCCCTTTTCAACGGGACCGGGATCGCGGGTTCCGCCCTGAAGTCATTCCTTCTCGTAGCTCCGGTGGAGGAGGCCGTGAAGCTGCTGACTGTGCTTCTGTTCGTGTGGAGGAACGAGAACTTCGACCAGCGCGGTGATGGAATCGTCTACACAGGGACGGTGGCCATAGGCTTCGCCATGGCGGAGAACCTGATGTACGTCCTGGGCAGGGGATGGTTGATAGGGGTTCTTCGTGCAGTGACCTCGATACCCTCGCACACCTTCACCGGTGTTCTGATGGGCTGCTTCGTCGGGGCGGCCAAGTTCGCTTCGAACAGGAAAGATCGGGCGCGCTTTCTCGTGACCGGTTTTCTTGTCGCGTGGCTGTTCCACGGGGCTTACAACACATTCGCCCTTTCGGGGACCGCCGCCGCCCTGCTTGTCGTACCCCTGGTGATCGCCCTCTTCATGCTGGGCTCCCGTTCCATCAGGAAGAACATGGTCATCTCCGGCGGCAGGGAGAAAGCCGTTCCCGCGGCCCCTGTGAAGGCCGGGGCAGCCAGACGAGCAAGACGATGGCACAAAGTGGCGGGCCGGACCCTTCTCGTCCTGTCGGGTATCTTCTGGGTCCTTGTGGGACTGGGTCTTCTCCTTGATGACATGGACAGCCGGGAAGCCTTTCATGTCATACTTGGCACTATGGTGCTGACGGCGGTACCCTTCTCACTGGGCATCATACTGGAGATCGCCCATCGAAGGCGCGCCCGCAGCATGCGCGTTGAGGGGGTCTGCGAACGGGATGGCACGTCCTCGGGGTGACTACTGCCAGTCCGAGGGGTCGTCCGGCAGCCAGCGGCCGCCACATGTCAGTTCGAGCCTGCCCGGACGGTAACTGTAATTATCGTCATCATGACTGTAGGATACTTTCACGAAGGTTATGGCGGAGTCACCATCCCAGCGGGCCTCCTGGGGGCCCCACGGGACCGAGATGTCCTGGAATTCCAGTTCCAGGCCGTGTGGAGTGATGCGCCAGATCTGGATACCGTTGTCCACGAAAGCGGCCATTATGTCCATCATCGAGCAGAGCAGCCGTGTTCCGTCCGGGGATACCGCCGGCCCGGAGATGGCGGTACGCATCTCCCCGGTCACCCCGTCCACGAGCTTCCATTCCTCCCACTCGTGCCCGACGCGGTGGACGACCCAGAGCCCCCGCTCACCTATTCGGTCAACCAGCCGGTAGCTCGCGTATTCCTCATTGATGCCGGGGTATCTGTTGTCAACGAAGGAAATCGTGTCACCGCCCACGGTCAGAATGCACAGGGTAGAGGAGTCGGGCCTGAAGACCGTGTTTCCGTAGATTTCCAGCAGCTCCTCCTCGTGCATCGCGGCCGAAGACCCTGTGGCGGCGAAAGCGATGGACAGAGTAATGACCCACATTCTCAAGATTGTCTCCCCTCTGCTGCAGCGGGTTGCCGCTGTACCACCTGACGATAACCACCGGAGCGGAACCGGTCAAAAACCGCTTCGGCGAGGTTTAGCCCTGGAAGAAATACCGTCCGGCTGGCATGCAGCGCGGCGGAGGGTGAGCACGCGGAGGGGTTACGATCCGCAGCTTAGCGATCCCGGTCCCGGGCTGTACTTCTGCCGCATGAGGGCGGAATCGTTTTCGTCCACGGAGAGGTTCGTGGTCGTAAGGTAGTACGGAAGAAGATCGCGGGAGTTACTTCATACGGCAACTAACTCTGGAGGTCAGCCCTGTGGGTGCTCCCCGCTCGGGTCTGTACGCTCTACAGAACCTGGTAGTTCTCCAGTGATATCTCGGCGTACTGGGACTCCCCGTCGCTGAGGACCTCGTAGACGATACCGACTCCCCTGTACAGGTAGGTGTCCCAGTCGTAGTTCTTCACGGGATCGGTCTCGGTCTCCCTTATGATGGCGCAGTCCCCGAAGTTACCCGCGGGGACCGATGCGGAGGCGTCCAGGCTGGTCACCTCGTACATGACGGTGGAGCCCGGGGACTCGTACCAGGTGTCGCCCAGGGTCAGAGGGAACCGGGCTATAAGCTCGTAGTCCGTGGAGACGGTGTCCGCGTACCTCTGCATCTCGTCGTCGGTCTCCCTGAGGTAGACGAACAGGGTGTCCCAGGTTTCCCAGGTGGTGTCCGGAGTGGTGTTGACCAGGTTCATGATGGTCCTGAACTCGTAGACCTGGAAACCGCCCTGGTGTTCCAGGAGGGCGGTGACGTGCCGGGCGAAGGAGCCGCTCCAGTCCACCGTGTCGCCGTACATGGTTATCCAGTAGCCCTCCATGGTGGAGTACCACCAGTTGCCTACGGTGAGGGGCATCCAGTCGGCTGGCTCGGTGGGTCCGGCGGGATCGGACCCGCATGCGGCCAGGCCGATGCTGAGCGCCAGTATGGCTGCGGATACGTAAAGGCGGCTCATTCCGTTTGACTCCTTTGCTGGTTCTGGAGAGCACCTGTCGAATACCGAAGCAGATGATGTTTAAACCGGTGGATTTATTAACGGTCTTTCTTACCGGGTCAAACCGTCATGGAGCCGGACGGTTGGCTGCAGGTGTGTATCGCTCTTCCGGTGTCGGCTTTTATGTTCGGTGATCAGGCATTCCAAGGCAGGAGGGGAATGCATGGCCAGGATAAAGAAGATCATCTACAAGTTCATGACCGACAGCAGGGACAAGGAGCACACCTGCATAGGGTGCGGGAAGAAGTACGGCTACAGGATGACCAGGAAGGGCAAGTTCACCGATCTCAACTCGACACTCTCCGACATGGACCCTCTGTTCGACGATGACTGCGACCTGGTGCCCTGCCCCCACTGCGGTCTGTACCAGGCCGAGATGGTGGAGAAGATGCGCATGGGGGAAGAGGGGATAGACCCGACCGGTCTGCCCTTCGTTTTCACCCTCTGGGCCGGGATATTCATCATCTTCCTCAGCTTCGGGAAACTTGCCGCGCTCATCGGGGCGGTCTGGCTAGGCATGGTGCTCTTCACGGCGTTCTTCCTCCTGCGGAACGTGAACATGGATCCAAACTCGGGAATGGAACGGACCGAGAGGGGCATGCCGGTGCCGGGAGGGGAAGGGCAGCGCTCTTCGCCGTGATGCTCTTCATGTGGACGATGACCGGGACGGGGAGCGCCATCCTCAGGCTCCTGGCGATGGTAGCCAGCACCGTGTTCCTGTTCGTCTCCGGCCTTAAGTTCAGTGCCGCCGCCGGCTGCGGGCACTTCCCCAGGTCCTGGAGGCGCTGAGGGAGAAGGTCCGGTCGCTGGCCTGATCGGGGGGCAGGGAGAACCGGCTGCGTTCCGCCGTGGTCTTCGAAGAACCCGATGTGCATAATAGCGTATTCGCAGGGGGAACGGCCCTAACAGGGTCAGTTGATCAAGAAAGGGGTCAGGAATGTCAAGGAAGGTCTTTGTGTTTTCGGCCGTCCTTATCGTCCTTATGGCGGTATCGTGCGGCAGCGATCCGACATCTCCGGGAACATGGGTGATGGACGTGGCCGGTGTCTGGCAGGGCACATGGCAGAGCGATGTCTATCCCACCAGCGGTTCGGTCTCCGCGGAGTTCACTCAGGACGGTTCGAACATAAGCGGCACCATAGACATACCCGAGATCGGGTTCGACGACGTCCAGCTGACCGGCACAATCACCGAGAACAGCCTGGCTTTCGGTGACATAAACGAGACCATACAGTTCAGCGGAACCGTAGCAGCCGATACGGCATCCGCCTCCGGGAGCTATGCGAACCCCGGTGCGGACGACCAGGGGACCTGGACCATGGAACGGGTGTCCGGTTCGGGAATAATCCTGGCTGATTCCATTGCCATACCCTTCCAGTTCATGTTCGCGACAGACATGGCGTTCGCGGGTTCACGGTTCTGGATGCCCGGACCCTCCTCGCACATCTACAGCGTCGGATCTGCCACCGGAGCAATCGACTCCATCGTGGCGCCTGGAGATCACCTCTCCGGGATCACCTGGGACGGCAACGACCTCATCGTCGCCGACGGGACCATGGGGACCGGGAAGATGTTCAGGATGGACATCGAGTCTCCCTCGGTGCTGATGGCACCGGGCGAGTCGGCGGCGGAGGGCCTGGCCTTCGACGGCACGGACCTCTGGTGCCTGGACTGGTCGGCAGTCTGCATCTATCGGATGGACATGGACGGCACGGTCCTTGGATCGTTCCCCTGCATGGGAGACATTCCACAGGGCCTGGCCTTCGACGGCACGGACCTCTGGTACAGTTCCTTCAGCAGCGGTTCCGGTTCCACCGACATCTACCAGGTAGATACCGACGGGAACCTCATCTCATCCTTCGAGGCACCATCGTTCATGTCCGGGGGGCTGACCCATGACGGCCAGTCGATATGGTACTGCGACGGCGGAAGCGACATCATCTACGAGCTGGATCATTCCGGCGCGGTGCTTTCCTCCTTCGGCTGCCCCGACGGCGGGAGGGAACTTGCCTGGGACGGCACCAACCTCTGGCTGGCCTGCACCGACCAGGTCTCGGCGTCATGGTTATACTGCATCGATACATCGGGGAACGTGTTGGATTCTTTCGAAGGTCCGGGGGAGAGCTCCTGCGGTCTGGCCTTCGATGGATCCCATCTGTGGAACGCGGACACAAAGACCGATCGCATATACAGGCTGAATACCGACGGGGATAATTTCCTGCAGCTCCCCCCCTTCGAATTCGACTACCTCGCCTTCGACGGGACACTGTTCTGGGCCGACGATAACGGCCAGTCGCAGATCTCGGGCTTCGACGAGGACGGTACGGTATCCGTGACATTCCCCTACCCCTGCGACGAGGTGGGGGGACTCGAATGGATGGACGGCTCCCTCTGGGTCTTCGAGAACGAGATGTCCGCACTCTCCTCTGCCTACAGGCTGAACACGGACGGTTCCGTGATCGAGGAGTACGAAGCCATGGGCTACCTTCCGGAACCCCTTGGAATGGCTTCCGACGGAAGCAGCCTGTGGTACCTGGGCCGAAGCCCGCTAAGCCCGGGCAACTGGATCTACAGGACGGTCCTGATGGACTGAACCGACGGTGATCGGGCATCTCCTGTCGTCTTCGGGGATAGCAGCCCTGTGCCGGACGGATGGAGGCGGTGCAGGTCATGGTTGTCCCCCTGGCCCGGCAGGGAAGGACCCGGGGTCTTTTCCGCGGGTAAGCGTTCTTTTATGGTACAATGGAAATAACCTAAGGAGGTTCTGCCATGAGATATCTCACGATCTTGCTGCTTGCAGCTTTTACAGTGTTCGCCCACGATCCCGATGCGGGCCCCGATCCCGGCGGTCTGCAGTACTCGCAGGCCGGGTCCGACGACTGGACCATCGTCCTCACTTCACAGAACGTGTTCCCGCTGGACTTCGGTGCCAATCTCAGGGGCTGCGACTACGCCGACGGCTGGGGGGAGCTTCTGGTGTCGGATTACGGGACGGACTCGATATACTCTGTGGACCCGACCACCGGCACGATGGAATACGGGCTGCCATGCCCTCCGGAGATACCGAACGTCCTTGGGATCTGCCTCTATTTCACCTCCGAGAACAACCTGCTGGTAAACGACTGGATGGACGTCATGGACATCTGGCGGTTCGGTTCGACCACGGGATGGCAGTACATGTTCGGTAATCCATGCCCCGAACCCAGGGGTATGGACATCGACGACGCCCAGACCGTATGGGAAATAGACGCGAACAGCCACGTACTGTACCATTTCGACCTGTCGGGGAACATCATCGACTCCTTTGCGCTGACCGAGCTGCCCTCCTCTTTCGCCTGCGGCTGCAGCGTCTTCCCCTTCAACGGGCAGATCGGCATCGTCATAGGCGGATACTCCTACGCCGACTTCTACTTCTACCTGTACGACGGCAGCAGCCTGGAGTACATGAACTCCGCGCCGGTGCCACAGGCCATAAACAGCAGCTACGGCATAAGCTGGAGCTGCGATACCGGCAGCTTCTTCTGGGTCTACACGGATTCTGCCGGCGACTACAACCTGTGCGAGTTCACCGCGGACATACAGGAGCTTGCCCTGGAGCAGTCCACCTGGGGCGGGATCAAGAGCGTCTTCTGATACTCAGTCACGGCCGAGGAATGGGGGGGGGGGGGGCGGCGCCCCCCCCCCCGCCATTATTTACGCGGATCATCCTGTCAGGGACCGCCTGCTGTCCCGGCGTCCTTTGATCGAACCATCGGTACCGAAGGTTGTATATTCGAGAACGATTATGTCATTGGAACCTGAAGAGCAGGACGAGGTGGCCATGAAGAGGATAGCGCTCGGGAACACTGGGCTGGAAGTAACTCGGGTGGGTTTCGGGGGCATACCCATCCAGAGACTGGGAATGGACGAGGCGGTATCGGTGCTGGGAGCGGCCCTGGAGCGGGGGGTCGACTTCATAGATACGGCTAGGGGATACACCGACAGCGAGGTCAAGATCGGCAGGGCGATCGCCGGTTTCCCTGGCAGGGTGGTGCTGGCCACCAAGAGCTTCGCCAGGACAAGGGACGCCATGCTCCGGGACATCGAGACCAGCCTGGGCAACCTGGGAGTGGATCGTATAGACCTGTACCAGTGCCACAACATCTCCAGCGGAGAGCAGCTTGAGACGGCGCTGGGCCCGGGAGGAGCGCTGGAGGCCCTCACGGAGGCAAGGGAACAGGGGATGGTGGGCCACATAGGGCTCACCGGACACAAGCCCTGGATAACGGCGGAGGCCATCAGCCGCTTCCCCTTCGAGACCATACAGGTGCCCTTCAACCTGCTGGAGACCGGAGCGGCCGAAGAGCTGCTGCCCCTGGCCCGGGAGAAGGGGCTGGGGACCATAGGCATGAAGCCGATAGCCGGGGGCGCTGTGCGGAGCGTGCTGCTGAACCTGCGCTTCATCCTGTCTTCCGGCATCGACGTGGTGATCCCGGGAATGGACGATGTGATGGAAGTGGAGGAGAACCTGTCCGTGCTCGATGACCTCCGGCCGCTGAGCGATGACGAGCTTGCGGTGCTGGAGGAGGAGAAGGCGGAACTGGGCGAAGGCTTCTGCCGGAGGTGCGAGTACTGCATGCCCTGCCCGCAGGGTCTTAACATCGCGTTCCTGCATCTCATCGGCGCCTACTACTTCAGGTACGGCCTCAAGGAGTGGGCACTTGGAAGGCTGCAGGGCCTGGAGAAGAAGTACGGTGACTGCATAGCATGCGGCGAATGCGTCTCCAGGTGCCCATACGACCTGGACACTCCTTCGATCTTCGCGGACCTGGGAAGGAGGATGGCCGAGGACCGCGGGTAGTGCCTGATACAGCCGGCCCCCGCAGGGTCGGATTTCCGAGGTCTTCACGAAACTCTAACGTTTTAAGTGTGAAATACCACGGAACTTGTCCGTATTGTGTGATCGATCGGAGGAGCGGCGGATGTACTCCCATCTTCGCGAAGATACAGCCGGATGATTGACATTTGCCGGAAGGTCCGGATATGCTCGAACCTTAACGGGTTTTTCGAAACGGGGGAGAAATGAGATTCGAGGCTGCGTTTGCAGTTTTCGCGGTTCTCCTGGCGCAGGCCGGCCGGGCGCCGGCGGAACAGGTGTACACCGACGTCACGGCGGAGATGGGAATAAGCGTTCCCGGGCTTGGGAGCGGTACCGCCTGGAGCGACCTGGACGGTGACGGGGACCTGGACCTGCTGGTCTCCACATCCACATATCCCGATCATATCCATCTCTACCGGAACGACGGTTCCGTATTCACCGATGTGCACGCTTCCTCGGGACTGACCAACGAGGCCCGTAATTTTGCAGTGGGGGACTACGACGGGGACGGCCTGGACGACATAGCCCTGATTTCCTTCGGATACGTGCCGCACAAGCTCTACAGGAACCTGGGCGGAATGCAGTTCGAGGACAGGAGCGACACCGCAGGCATATTCGGGGACTACGCCTGGAGGTGCGCGTTCGTTGACTACGACGACGACGGGCTGCTGGACCTGCACTTCTGCGGTTCGGACAACGGGCTCTTCCGAAATCTCGGAGACGGTACCTTCGAGGAGGTATCGGCCTCGTCGGGCTTCGAGACCGGCGGCCGCAGCTGCGCCTGGCTGGACTACGACAACGACGGGCTGGAGGACTGCTACGTGGGAAGGTCCGGGTCAGGCAACCTTCTGTACAGGAACCTGGGGGACGGGACCTTCGAGGAGGTTGGCGCTGCGGCAGGCGTGGCCGATGACGGCGGCACCTCCGGCGTGTGCGCCGGGGACTACGACGGCGACGGCTTCTTCGACCTGTACTCGGTGAACATTAACAGCCCCAGCAACAGGCTCTTCCGCAACCAGGGCGACGGGACCTTCGAGGACGTGACTGTCACCGCAGGAGTGGGTGATGTCGGGGACGGCCGCACCGCCACCTTCCTGGACATCGACCAGGACGGCCTGGTGGACATATTCTCGGTGAACCACGTGTACCCGAACCGCGTCTACCGCAACAACGGCGACGGCACATTCACGGATATCGCCCCTGCGCTCAACATCACCGATCCGGAGGACGCATTCGGAACGGGTTTTGCGGACTACGACGGGGACGGGGACATCGACGCCTTCCTGGCGACCCATTTCGGGAACAGGCTCCTCCGGTGCGACGGCATGGAGAACCACTGGCTGGTGCTTCAGCTGACCGGAACGGTATCCAACCGCAGCGCCATAGGCACATCAGTGAGGTGCTCCTGCGCGGGCGACACCGTGTACGCCAGGGTGGACGGCGGCCACGGCATGGGGGACTACGACAGCAGGGCGCTGGAGTTCGGCCTGGGAAGCTCCGGTGCACCTGCCGACATTGAGATCCGCTGGCCGTCGGGGATCGTGGAGAGCTATTCCGGGGTCGGCCCCGACGTTTATTTGGACATCATCGAGGACCAGGGGCTGGGCACCGGCCATGGTCAGGGACCGGTCAGGGTCCCGCTGTCACTCAGGACATTCCCCAACCCGGCCTCGGACCTGGTCACCGTCAGCTGCAGCCTGGGCGGGGACGGCGGCGAGGCGGTGGCGAGCCTCCTGGACCTGAGCGGAAGGCTGGTACTGATTACCGCGCAGACATTCGAAGGAGGGACGGTCTCACTGGACCTGTCCGTAGGGGACCTGCAGCCGGGCCTGTACCTTCTGACGGTCAGAGCCGGCGGCTCAGCGGAGACCGGAATGGTCGTCATCGCACGATGATGACGCAGCTGCCCGAGAGCGCCATGAGTATATCATGTCCGACCAGTACCTGACCCTCGGCATACTGCTCATTGCAGTACTCCTCTTCCTGTCCGACAAGCTGCGCCCTGACCTGATATCCATTCTGACGGTGGTCCTTCTGGCGGCCACCGGTGTGCTCACCGCCGCCGAGTCCTTCTCGGGGTTCGGCAGCAGCGCCGTCATGATAATCATATCGGTCTTCATCCTGGCGGAGGGACTTCGAAGGACCGGAGTCTCCGAGGCTTTCGCTGAGAGGCTCCTCAGGTGGGGGGGCAGGCGGGAAGGCGCCCTTGTGACGCTCTTCATGGGCGCCGGTGCCCTGCTGTCGCTGTTCATCAACAACATTGCCGCCGCGGCGGTGCTTATACCGTCGGCGGGCGCCGCTTCCTCCAGGTCGGAGGTGCCCATCTCCAAGCTGCTCATTCCCCTGGTTTTCGCCACCATAATGGGAGGGATGGCAACCCTCCTTACCAGCATGAACATATTGGTGAGCAATATCTTCGAGAAACACGGGCTGGAGGGTTTCGGGCTTCTGGACTTCCTGCCGGTGGGGATCCCGGTGCTGGTGGCCGGCATCGCCTACATGGTGGTATGGGGCAGGTTCCGCCTTCCGGCGAAGGATAAATCTTCGCCTGACATTTGCTTCGGGGGCCGGGGGAAGCTCTTCAACCTCTACGGCATGGACGAGCTGTTCTTCCGTGCGAGGATTCCCGAAGGCTCCTACCTGGACGGCAGAAAGCTGAGCGACAGCCTTCTGCGTGAGGATTTCAGGCTCAGCCTTCTTGGGGTCATGAGGCACGGGGAGAGACTGCCCCAGCTTGAACCCGACACGGTCCTTCGGAAGGGGGACGTGCTGACGCTCAAGGGGAAGGCCTCCGAGTTCGCGGAGATGGACAGGGAACCCAGGCTGGAGATACTGACCGATGTCTGTCTGACCCCTTCGGACGTGGAGACATTCGAGATGGCGCTGGTGGAGGTCATGCTCTCCCCGCGCTCCAGCCTGATAGGTTCGACGCTCAGGGAAGTGTCCTTCCGGCAGAGGTACGGAATGAACGTCATCGCCATCTGGCGGGAGGACCAGCCCGTGAGGCGCGACGTGCGCAATACGAAACTGGTCTGCGGGGACGCCCTGCTCGGCCTGGTTTCCATCGAGAAGCTGCCGGTGTTGAAGCAGGACCCGGATCTCATAGTCCTTACCCCAACCGCCGGGCTGGAACCCATGTCCAGAAGGAGGGGGCCGGCGGCGGTGGCCATTGTACTCGCCACGCTGGTGACGGTGGTCCTTTCCGGCATCCCTATGTCGCAGGTCCTTTTCGCCGGAGCCATGCTCATGGTGCTGTCCGGAATGCTGAGCATGGAGCAGGCCTACAGGGCCATCGACTGGAGGGTCATCTTCCTGGTGGCGGGTATGCTCCCCCTGGCTCTGGCGATCAGCTTGTCAGGTCTTGCTGACAGCGCCTCCTCGATACTCTTCTCCTGCCTCGGAGGAATGCCGCCCATTGCTTCCGTGACGTTGCTCTTCCTGGTCTCGGCCCTGCTGACCCAGGCAGTCAGCGGGGCGGCTGTGGCAGCGATAATGGCTCCCATAGCGGTGGCAGCGGCTTCAGGCTCGGTGGCGCCGGCGCCGGCACTGGGAATGGCCGTCGCCCTTGGCTCCTCCATGGCCTTCCTCACTCCCCTGGGACACCCGGTGAACATGATGGTAATGGGCGCCGGAAGCTACAGGTTCAGCGATTACAGGAGGGTGGGCGCACCTCTCTTCGTCCTGCTGACCATTGTCATCCTTGTCGCTTTCTCCCTGAGGTGGCATCTTCTCTAGCGGCCGCCCCTGCTGAAGGATGCTCCTGCTTTCTGAAGGACCGCGGTAGTAGAGCGGGAAGACGCGGCTGGACAGCCGCGGGGGATCATCGGAAGCCGCCGCGGCAGGTCTCAGTGATGGATGTCGAAAAGACGGGAGGCGAATAATGGGGAAACTGGTAAAGGGCAACGTGACCTGGGTAGGCAAGGTGGACTGGGAACTCAGGAAGTTCCACGGCAACGAGTATTCCACCCACAGGGGCTCCACCTACAATTCCTACCTGATAAGGGAGGGGAAGAACGTACTCATCGACACCGTCTGGGATCCCTTCGCGAAGGAGTTCGTGGAGAACCTGAAAGGCGAGATAGACCTGGCGGACATAGACCTGGTGGTGGCCAACCACGGGGAGATAGACCACAGCGGGGCTCTTCCGGAACTGATGAGGAACATTCCGGACACCCCCGTCTACTGCACCGCCAACGCTGTGAAGTCGCTGAAGGGACAGTACCACCGGGACTGGGACTTCCATACGGTGAAGACCGGGGACACCGTGGACATCGGCAACGGCAAGTCCCTGGTATTCGTCGAGATGCCCATGCTCCACTGGCCGGACAGCATGGCGACCTACATGACCGGCGACAGCATCCTGTTCAGCAACGACGCCTTCGGCCAGCACTACGCCACGGACCTCCTCTTCAACGACCTGGTGGACCGGTGCGAGCTGATGGAGGAGTGCATCAAGTACTACGCCAACATACTCACCCCCTTCAGCCCCCTGGTGACGAAGAAGATCAGGGAGGTGCTGGGCCTGGGCGTCCCCATAGACATGATAGCCACCAGCCACGGGGTCATTTGGAGGGACAACCCGGCACAGATAGTCGAGAAGTACATGGAGTGGGCCGGCGAGTACAGCGAGGACCGCATAACGATAATCTACGACACAATGTGGGACGGCACCCGCAGGATGGCCGAGAGGATAGCCGAGGGTATTCGGGAGGCCGACGGGAAGGTAACGGTGAAGGTCTTCAACATTGCCAAGTCGGACAAGAACGACGTGATAACCGAGGTCTTCCGGTCGAAGGCGGTGCTGGTCGGTTCGCCCACCATCGGTGGTGGAGTGACCAGCGGCATGGCCGGCATACTGGAGGAGATCGAGGGGCTGCGCTTCCGGGGAAAGAAGGCGGCGGCCTTCGGCTGCTACGGTTGGAGCGGCGAAGCCGTTAAGAAGATGTCCGGCTGGCTGGAGAGGGCCGGTTTCCAGGTCATGAACGAGGGTATAAGGTGCCTGTGGAACCCCGACGAAGAAGCCGTCCACCGCTGCGTCCAGTTCGGAAGGGAAGCGGCCGCCGGCAGCTAGTCCGCCCCTGACGGGACGAATACGGAAGTACTCAGGGAAAGACCTTTGCGCCGTGTACGACTGCCCCGGGATCCCGGCCGCCGGACGGTTCGTCCTTCGGTACTTGAACGGTGAAGTTAACGGCTCCCTTCGCCCAGGAACACCACGGACCTCACGGGGCTTCCCCCCGGAGCCTCCAGCCTGACGAAGTAGACGCCGGCCGCCACAGGCGCTCCGGATCCGTCCACCCCGTCCCAGATCAGCTGCTCCTCCCCTCCGGGTGAGTCCACGGGGATGGACGCGACCACCCTTCCTGCAAGGTCGTATATGTCCAGGCGGCAGAGTCCCGCCTCCGGCAGGAAGCACCTTATTTCCAGCGAGCCGAAGCAGGGGCTGGGGCCGGCCTCCATGGTGGGAGGTCCGACAACCGCGGCGGTTTCGCCCGCCAGGGCCGTGGACCACTGGTAGAGGTACGGGGCCAGGTTGAACGCCGTGGCGGTCACAGAGACCACCGCCGAGTCCGGGAAAGCGGGTATGTCGAAGATCACGGTGCCCGAGGCGTCGGAGTAGTATGAATCCATCCAGGTGCCGGCGACCGGATGCTCCGTCATCACCGCCACCAGAGCGCCCTCCAGTGGGCTGCCGCCTGACATGACCGTGAAGGAGTGGGTGCCGGGAGTAAGGGGCTGAGGATGGTCCACCGTTATCATGGTCAGGGGGGAGGTGTCGTAGTAGATGTCCATCTCCGGGCAGCCGAAGACCATGTGCATGTGGTTGCTGTCTATGGCGGAGGAGCCGTAGTAGGCGAACACCTCCGCCTTGGACCAGTCGGTCACGGCTCCCATGTGGTGGATGCCCTCCTGGAAGTAGCCCTTGAATATCCATTTCACCAGGGAGTCGGCGGCGCCGTAGGGGCTGTTGGTGGTCGGGCCCATTACGCCTATGGCTCCCCGGGGGGAATTGATGTCGCCCTCTCCCAGGAAGGCCTCGCAGAGGCAGTAATGCCCGTCGAACATTCCAACCTGGCAGGCCACCAGGGCCACCCATGGCAGCTTCCTGCCGTTGTTCAGGGCGGCCACGTCCGTCACTCCGAAGCCCGGAGGGTACATGTGGGTGACGTCCCCGTGCCCGCAGAGCCCGATTATCGTGTATCCGCTGTCTATGGAGTCGCTGAGGGCCTCGATGGTGGGGGTCACCCCTCCCGTCTCGCAGAACCAGAGGACCTGGAGCCCCGCCGCCATCATGTACTCCACGTAGTCCCAGGAGTTTGCCACGAACTCGGTATGGCCGATGCTCATTCCCTTGTTGAACCAGCTCTGGGCCGGCTCGTAGGGATACATCTCGTGCTCGGTTATCTTCCAGGAGATGTACGGGAGGTCTTCCGTGTCCGCCCCGGAGATCCGTCCCACGTGTATCGACGGGACGCAGCCTGTTCCTATCACTCCGTACATGTTGTCGGCGGAATGGCCGCCGTACTGGGGGGAGGGCACCACGTACTCGTCCCCGACTATCAGGATGTACTCCGGAGGGTTCGGCCAGGTCGAGAAGGCGTTCTCGATCCAGGCGTCTATCTCGGCGGGAGTGGAACCCATGGCCGGAACCGATGCCGTCTCCACCTGGAATCCCTTCCTCGTCTTCCAGTCTATCAGGTCCTGCACCAGGCCCAGACCCTCCTCGGAGGAGATGACCAGGTAGCTTCCGTCCACCAGGTCCGAGCCGGTATCGTGGAAGCCCAGCACCTCCCTGTAGAGGGGAAGGAAGCTGCGGGTCACTCCGTCGGCCGCCATGGCCAGCTCGTTCTCCCCGGGCTCATCCGTAGTGACGATTCGTGCGGTGACGCTTGTGGTCAGGACGACCTCGCCGGTGGAAGGGTCCCAGCTCACGGGGAGGAAACTCACCCAGGCCACACGCAGGTCCCTAAGGATGGACACCGATTCCAGCCTGACGGGTTCATCAGGCCAGGGTGCATCACCGCCGTAGAAGTCCTGCCGCACCCGGACTGGCTCCGGATCCTGCCCCCTGACCTGCAGGGGCTGGAAGGGCGGCAGGCTGTACCGTCCGAGGGAGACGGTGCTCCGTTCCAGGACCTCCACCTCCACGCGGCCGCGATCCGGGACCAGCACCATCCTCCTGACAGCGGGAACCTGGGGCAGGCCGATGTCCGCTGCGATACCCTCGCCGGGGACACTGAAGACGGTCCCCCGTCCGTAGCCGGAGAGAAAGGTGTTCCGGGCATCCAGCCTGTCCAGGCTGAACTCCAGGGTCACGCAGCCGTACTCGGAGCCGGTTACGGAGACCACGGGAACAGCATCCGGGTCGAGGTAGCAGGCCCCGGAGGGTCCCTGCAATGAAATGGACATCAGAACGACTCTGAGAAGCACAGACAACTGGATCATGGCCACCCCCGCATTTGAATACGAACCTGATGGCAGTTATAACCACTCCCTGCGACACAAGTCAAAGAGAACGGGTCCGTTATGCCGGAAGACTCAGCATCGGAAACCCCTTTTTCAGTCCCCCTTCCATTCCCTGTCCCTGCCCTTGAACAGCTTCCCGTTCAGCACGGCGAGGAACACCGAGAGGGACACGAAGAAGAAGAGCTGGAAGATCCCGGTCATGCCGAAGAGCAGCAGCAGGATCAGGGAACCGCCTATGACGGTGTGCAGCATGGCAAGGGACAGGCCGTAGACCTTCTCGTCCCTCTCGTGGAGGTGCCTTATGAAGAGGTACAGGGACATCACAAGGCAGAGGGCGAAGGCCACCGCGGAGAAATCGTGCAGCCTGTTCAGCAGGTACGTCCCCTCCAGGGAAGGGATGAGCACCGTGAGCAGCAGGAACACCAGGGACCATAGAAGGAGCTTCCGGGCCCTGGTGTCCCTGAATGATTGCAGGACGAAGAGCCTGAGTATGTAGAAGCCCAGGAGGATGGCGGTGGCGGCGCCCCAGATTATGAAGCCGACCCTGTGGCCCAGCATGTTGCCTATCATGGTGAAAGTGTAGTCGGCCGGGGATTCGCGAGTGGCGAAGAGCCATGTGAAAAGCGGGATCATCACGATGGCGAAGATGGCCAGCCAGGTCATCTGCTTCCTGTGGAACCTCTTCCTGTCGAGATCGTCAAGCACCGGCCTTCCCGCCTCCACCTTCAGGTTTGAAGCGTCCGAACACCTGCTCCAATGTATTATAACATCCCGATAATTCCCATGGGGTCCGAAGGTAACCTTCCCTGGATGCCCGGGGGTCCTTGAAGACCGGATCTTCGAGGACCGGGGGTCCTTGAAGACCGGATCCTCCTTACTGTTCCGTGTAACCCAGCGAAGCCGCCGTCGCGAAGTCCCGCCCGGCAGCCTCGGTCTCCCCCAGGGCTTCCAGTGCGAGCCCCCTGCTGTGGTAGGCCTGCGCAAGACCGGGATCGATCTCGACGGCACGGGTCAGGTCCTCCACCGCCTGCTGGTAGTCCCCGGTAATGATACAGGTCTCACCCCTGCTCAGGTACGCGGTCACGCACTGCGGGTCCAGGGCCAGCGACCTGGCGTAATCCTCCATTGCCGGTTCGATCCGGCCTTCGGTTGCGTGCAGCCAGCCCCTCACGGCAGGGTAGAAGGGGTCGTCCGGAGCCTGCTCCATGCAGACATCCATATCCGCGATCGCATCATCGAGGTTTCCGAGATAGCTGTTCACGACGCCTCTGAAGTAGCGGACCGAGAACATTCCGGGATCGATGGCCAGGGCGGCATCGAAGTGCTCCAGGGCGTCCTGCAGGTATCCGGACTGCATGTAATACTCTCCCAGCATGATGTGGGGAACCGTGTAGCCCGGGTCCAGGCTGATGGCCGTCTGGGCATCAAGGATCCCATCCGCTTCCCGGCCCATTTGCATTAGTACCAGGGCACGGTTATGGAACAGGACCGGGTTCTGGGGATCCAATGACATCGCTCCGGTGATATCTTCCAGGGCGAGGTCGTTCCGTTCCATATTCATGTGCACCATCCCCCTGAACTTAAGGACGCTGAGGGAGTCATAGCCCAGTTCCAGGGACCTGTTGAGGTCCTCCAGCGCATCGCCGTAGTGGCCCAGCTGAAACCCGGTCCTTGCCCGCTGGTAGTAGCCGAGCTGATCCCGGGGTTCCATGCCGATGTACCGGTCAAGATCGCTCAGTGCATTCCCGTAGTCACCGGAATCCAGGTATGCCATCGCCCTGTAGTAGTAGATGAGACTCCTGTCGGGTCCGAGTTGAATGGCCGTGGAGTAGTCCTCTATGGCCTGAAGGTACCGTCCTAGCAGGTAATGGACGTCACCCCTGTCAACATAGCTCCGTGGCGAGTCAGGCAGGAGTTCGACGGCTCTTTCGAAGTCCTGCATGGCAAGCTGCAGCTCTCCCATGTCCGCGTAGGCTTCTCCCCTGTAGAGATATGCATCCCCCTGACCCGGCAGCAGCGACAGGGAGGCGGACAGGTCCTCGATGGCTCCCTGCAGATCGCCCAGGCTCGAACGGAGGTATCCTCTGTTGAAGAAGGCAATCGGGTTTTCAGGGTTCATACCGATGGCCCGGTCCAGGTCCTCCATCGCTTCATCGGGGTGGCCGAGAGCCTGCAGGACCGCTCCCCTTTCGGAATAGAAATCGGCATCGTCCGGGTCGAGGGCTATCGCCGCGTCGAGGTTGTCCAGCGCGTTCTCGTAGTTCCCGATAGCCCTGTGGCAGAGGCCTCTCCCGTACAATGACTCGGCTGCCAGGTCAGGATCCAGGTCCATTGCCATGGTGAAATCCCCGATGGCTCGATCGAACTGGCGAATGTAGTAATAGGTGAACCCTCTGTTCATGTATGCGGCGGCGTTCCCGGAGTCCAGCTGGATGGCTCTGTCCAGGTCGGCTATGGCCTGGTCAGTGTACCTCAGTCTTGTGAAGATCGCCCCCCTGTCGCAGTAGAACAATGAATTGTCAGGATCCAGGATAATGGCGTTGTCGATCTCTTCCATCGCTCGCTCCAGGTCCCCTTGGTCGTAAAGGATGAGGCACCTGGCGTAATGGGCCGAAGCGAGCTGGGGATCCAGTTCCAGCGCCGCGGAGAAATCATCCATGGCGAGGTCCAGCCGCCCCATGGAGTAGTGGACCCTGCCCCTGCCGAGCCAGGCTTTCACGCATTCCGGGTCGGTCTCGATCATGGAGGTGTACAGCTCCGCCGCACCCTCGAGATCACCCGCGTCCTCCAATTCCGCCCCCTGGTCCAGCATCCCGTCCAGCACGGACTGCTGCGCCATGAGCGGCAGGCAGACCAGAGCTGTCATGAGTATGGACAATCCCGTGCCCTTCACCCTCAGCATAGCATCTCCCCTCGTCATGTATCGGTCTCCTGCAACAGTGGGCTACCGTGTTCCGGATCCGAGTTCGGCCGCCGTCCGCAGGTCGGCATCGGCTTTCTCCGGCTCCCCCAGCATCTGGTAGGCATAGGCTCTGTACTCGTAATAGGAAGCGGAATCCGGGGCCAGTTCGATCGCCGAGGTCAGGTCAGCCACCGCTTCCTCAGGGAAACCCATCTCGGTTCTCACGCATCCTCTTCGGGCAAGTGCGATGCAATTGCCCGGATCCAGTTCGACGGCGGTCGAGAGGTCTTCCAGGGCCGGGGTATATTCGATGAGGAAACCGTGTACCGCCGCCCTGGACACGTAGAGACCGGCGCTGTCGGGGCAGAGTCCGATGGCGGTGTCAAGGTATGCCAGGGCTTCGAACAGGCTGCCCTCTACAGTGTCGAACAGGGTCGGATCGATTTCCGTGCCCGAGTTGTAGTCCATGCGCATCAGTGTGAGTATCTCTACTATGGCGTCGGCGAAGAGGGCGTACTCGTCATCGGCGGAAGGCCCGATACCGACGGCGGTCTCCAGGTTGGCGACCGCTTCCTCGTACCGCCCCCCCCGGGTGTCCGCCAGTGCCTGCTGCATGTACGCCGGGCCGTCCTCAGGATTCGCTTCGACCGCCTCAGCAGGAGTCCGAAGACTGTCGGGGCCTTCCGCGGACCCCTCCCGATCGGGATCGGCTTCAGCTCCGCAGGATGCCATGATCAGAAGGACCGGAAGAAGAAGAGTACCATGGAGAATGTGGTTTACACGATTTCCTGACCCGAAGAACCATCTCATAGTGTTCCTCCCTGGTGTGCTGACTCACTCGTGCGTGGTATTCCGAAATGCATCGCTGCAGTTCTTCTGAAGGCGTAGCCCATGCCTAAGGTGAACAGGGTCGACCTGAAGCCGGCCTCCTCGTATTCGTCGTTGAAGACGCTGCTCTGTCCGAAGGTGATGGGACTGAAGGATCCCCGGGACATGCTCAGTTTGAAGAGTGCGGGTACCTGGAGGTAATCGTAGTAATGGGTGTAGCCGTATTCCTCGTCCTCCGAGTCGAAACTGTACTTAACCCAGTTGAGTTCGGTCCTGACGGAGATGCCGGTGCTCAGCGGACTGTCCGGGTACAGGCCTGCAGGAATGCCGGCGAAGGCCGATGCGGTGCCTTCGGGGGCTCCGGCCCCGTCAAGGTGGGAACTCCCCGCTCCCAGCCGGTAACCGACCGCGTAGACCTGCTCTCCGGTGCATACCCCAGCCCATAGCACCAGACAAGCCAGTATCAGCCATTCAGCGGGTCTCATTGCTTCCCCTCCAGGTTCAACGGTCATGTTATTCATGAATGAATAAATGGTAATCGTAAGATACCCGGCCCCCTCACCCGGTCAAGACCGGCTGACGGTTAATTCCGCAGGTACCGAAGAGCATTCGCGCCAATGCCTTGCGGTCATCATACTCATCGTATTCAACGGGTCACCCTCGGGTGGATCAATGGCTTATATTGACTCAGTTAATCAGGCGTAGAAGGTCCTGCCCGGATATTTGACTTATATTGCCTTCCATGGGCAGCCGGAGGTTGCAGTATCCATCCGCAGGTCCCCTGTTCATCTACTGCCCTTCCAAAAGAGTTGGATTCTCCGAACATCACGAGGAGGGTTGGAGAAATGAAGCATGTCTGCTCGGTCCTGGTACTTGTTTTCGTCCTTTACGCCATGCCCGAGGGTGTGGACCCGGAACCCCGGGGGACGCAGCTCTTCCCCTGCGCCATGACCAGGTATTCCACTCCCATCAAGGTCAGCGGCGTCCTCGGCGTGTCCTTCAACAGGATCACCGGTCACGGCGGGTATCGGGGTTTCTTCGCACAGCTTGAGCCCGGATTCGGAGGGGGCAAGGTCAACCTGGGCTACCGGTTCGGCCGCATGCAGTTCATGCCGCTCTGGAACATCGGGCTCAGCGCCTCGGCCCTGCAGACATGGGGCAATCCCCTGGACGACGTGGAACCGGACCAGACCTACCTGGGCTTGGAACTCTCAGGGGCGTTCTCCATGCTGGGGCTGAACTTCGGGGTCTTCAGGCACCTTGCAGGCGACGACGGGGAACACGACTGGATACTCACCCTAGGGGCAGGCGCGGGCATTTGACCGCGCCTGCCCCCGGGGCTGGCATCCGGGTTTAACCGCGCCTGCCCCCGGGGCTGTAGATCTGGTCTGAAGGTCCTGCCTATGCAGTCACCGCTGGTTCTCAGATGCTGTCCAGCATCTCCTGGGCCTCGGTCTTCATGTGGAGCCTGGTCCAGGGATCAGTTGCATCCGGAATCACCGGGTGGCTCAGGAACTCGTTGAGACAGGCTTCCGCCTCCTCCATGCGTCCCAGTTCGTAGTAGCACCTTCCCAGGCAGAAGTAGGCGGTGTGCATTCGAGTATTATCGGCCAGGGTCGCATTCAGGTATTCGATCGCGGAATCCCAGTCCTCCATCGACATCAGGCAGTTGCCCATTCCCATGAGCGACCATGACCTGACTATGGGGTCGTCCTCAAGTCCGACGGCGGTTCCGAAACTCTCGTATGCCGATTCGACATCGTCCAGCGCCCACAGTATCATGCCCTTCATGGCATGACCCTGGGAGCTTGCCGGCTCCAGTTCCAGCGAGGTGTCTATGTCCGACAGAGCAGCCTCCAGGTCACCCAGACCGTAGTAGGCCCTGCTCCGGTCGCGGTAGGCCATGGGATTGTCAGGCTCTCCGCCGATGGACATGTTCATGTACTCCAGGGCTTCCTCCAGCCTCCCTGCCTGCTTGAGCTGTGCTCCCAGCTGGAGCATGTAGAAGCTGTTGCCGGGATCCAGGCGGAGGGCTTCCTGGAAGTTCCTTATGGCGTTGGCGTAATCCCCCACGGCATCGTGCCGGCTGGCCCTGGCCGACCAGAGCCATGCCTCCTCCGGGAAGAGGGCTATCGCCTCGGTGTAGGCGTCAATCGCCGCCCTGTCGTCGCCCAGTGCGGTGGAGGCCTCCGCCAGCACCATGTAGGCGTTGACCAGCAGCGTGTCCTGCACGTCCCCGACACCGGAAAGGGATGAACTGATGACTTCCACGGACTCCTGGTGCCTTCCATTCTGGTGAAGCCATTCTGCGGCGGTGATGCCGGCGAGGACCCTGAACCTGTCCGGCGGGACGGAACCGGGGTTGAGTTCACCTGGCCCGAAGGCCTGTGAATCCTTGAAGATGTATTCCACCATGTAGTACTCAGAAGGCCCCTCCGTGCAGGTCAGGGAGATCATTCCCAGTTTGACCGCCCCGTCCTGTTCCGCGAAAGGACCGAAGTACACAAGGTCGAAGCCCAGCTCCGCTCCGGCGGCAACCGCCTCGATACCGCCGGATTCCGAGGTGTCGAAACTCCGGTCGATAGTGCCTGTATCGATGTACTCGTATTCCCGGAAGATCTCATTCGTCCAGGCGGAGATGGTCTCCTGCAGGTCCAGCCCGATACCGTCCAGGTCGTCGAAGCGCGCGATGCCGATGTCCAGAGTAGCATCCTGCGCGACGGAGATGCCGGTGGAAAGCATGAGCAGGGCGATGACCGCCCGGAACCCGAGACATGATCCTTCGTATTTCATTATCCCCTCTCCAGTTCTGTGTGGCAGGTGCAGGGGATATTATCGCCCCTCCGGTTGCCTGTGAAAAGGGTCCGGAACCCTTAACGGGCCCCTTATCTCTTAGCTATATTGTTGCCTGACGGAAGGAGGAGAATGGTCCGGACCCTGAAGTGGCTTTTTGCGCTGGCGTCGCTTTCCGCCGCCGGCGAGATCGTGATAGGCGAGCCCGTGTCCTCGACCAACGCACCCTGGTGCGGCGTTTGAATGCCCTCCATCCGCTATCAGGTGATGGCGATGGAGGAGGAGCTGGGCGGACCCATGACAATAACGGCGGTCTCCTGGCTCCGGTCGTACGAGGGGGACAGTATCGGTGTGGAGTACGACTTCCGCATGTACATGGGCCTGTTGCAACAGGACGACCTCCTTCCCGAGTTCGACCAGAACTACGACCCCGGCACCAGGCAGCTGGTCTTCCAGTCGGACAGCCTGCTGCTCGAGGGCGAGGCCTGGGAGTGGCTGACCATCCAGCTCCAGGAGCCGTTCCAGTACCCGGGTACCGGAAACCTTGTCATCGAGCTGACCCGCTCGGATGCCTACTTCACCAACCTCTTCTGCTTCCGCTGGTACACACACGAGTACCGGACCGTCCTTGCCCTCAGGCCGAACGAAACGATGGGCTACGCCAACACTGTGGCTGCGATGCTGCGGATAGACTACGTGCCGACCGGTCTTTCCAGGATGACCTGGCCGGCCGTGAAGAGCCTCTTCCTGGTGAATTAGGCCAGGTTACTCGAAGTGCGTGGCCGGAAGATCCAAATCGCTCACGCCATGCGTTCCAGGAAAGATGGATTCAATCGAAGCATTCCGGGAACGTGCAGTTTCTTCAAGCATTGTCTTCGCTTCCATCCATTCCCTATATTCAGTATCAGCAATCTGATGGAGGATAAGAAATGATCAGGATGATAATACCCTTGGCGGTGTGCACTGCAGCGGCCCTCGCGGCACATGGCGTGTATGGTTCCTTCAGGTATTCGGACAACGTTTCTCTCCTCACGGGCACCGATGATTACCAGCTTGACATCCTCAACACCTGGACCATCGACTATGCATCGATGGTGCTGGGCATGTCCGCAGCCGACAACGCGATACTGTTCGTGGATGACGCTGACACCGACGAGAGGCTCTACGCTGCCGACCCGTCCGACATGTCCTACGCCGGGCACGTGAGTCTACTGTGGTCCAACGCCTATCCCTACGGCACGACCTACTGCTACAACGTCCCCTTCGTGAACGACTGCGGGGACGGCCTGATCAGGTACGGGGTCGATTTCAACGAAAGCTTCGCCAACCCCTTCGGCGCCACCGGCCGTGGCATGAGTTCCGACGGGACGCATATATGGGAGGTGAACGGAGGGGGAACCTCCACCGCACAGGTGGGAAGGTTCAACACCGACGGCACCGGATTCCAGTACTGGGAACTCCCGGGCATCAACTCCCAGCTCAGCGACATGACCATCTATCCGATCGCCGGGTCAACGGGTATAGCCGTCACCGCCTACGATCCCGGGACCACGCATTACGTATGGTTCTACCAGTTCGACGGCAGCCAGTGCGTGCTGCTGGGAAGCGCCGAACTTCCTTCCAACAACTTCACCACGGGACTTGCCTATTCAGCGTATACCGGCACGTGGTTCGTATCGTATCTTGAGGGTAGCGCCTGGAAGGTGTCGGAGTTCGATGTACAGCAGACGGTACTGCACCAGAGCACCTGGGCGGGAATAAAGTACTCGTTCTGAGCTCAAGCTCAGGATAAACTATTTAAACACTATACGCATTTTATACTATCTGTATAAATATGTAATATGACGATAACTGCAAATTCATGTTATTGGTCGGAAATCGTATCCCATAACGAAAGTACCCATTGTGGACTTGAATATCACCTGCCGGAGTCCTGTCAATTCGGGCACGGACAGGCCGGGTATCTCTTCCGACCATTATTCCAGAAGCACCATCCTGGCGACTGCGACCGTCTCCCCCTGTCTTGCTGTGATTGTATAGACACCTGCGGGGAGCTGTGATCCCTCTGTAACGGTCATGAGGGAACCTGCATATCCAGGTCCCAGCTGCCGGCTCAGTACCATCCTTCCGGACAAATCGAAGACCGCCAGTTCCACGGGAGCATCATCGAAGCCCTGCAGGGCAATGGATGGGCAGACGGCGGGATTGGGGAATACCCTTACGGAAAGTGTCGCCGGCGGTGATTCATCCAACCGTGCGCCAAGCTGTGAAGTGATGATGAAGTCATCCGATGACACAGCCTGGGCGGAACCCAGGGATGTCTGGGCCGTTATCCTCATCCGGCAGGTGTAGGAATCTGCAGGGGGGACGGTCCACTGGAAGGTGCCGTTGTCCGGCAGTTCCTCCGCGATGACGGTCCATGGACCTCCCGGCCCCTGGGTGGAGAGCTCCAGGTCCACCAGTGCCTGGCCGTGGGCTGGAGGCACGGCGGTGAGCCAGCGGACCTCTCGGACCGACCCCGACATGAAGCGCTCACCGCCGTCCGGGGAGACAAGGCGTGTGCTGAGCGAGACAGGTTCCTCCCAGGGGGAGTAGAGATGAAGCTGATTGCGGTCGAACATCCCCACCTGCATCTCGCCCTGTATCGCTATGTCCTCCCGGCCGTCGTGATCGACGTCCCCGTCCACCCGCATCGCCGATGCATTGCCGGATCCCGGCATGGTCCAGGTGGCGTCCGCCGTCCAGTTACCATCGCCGTCGCCCAGGTATACGGTGCCCACCGGGTCGTCGTACAGCACAAGGTCGAGGTGTCCGTCCCCGTCGATGTGGCCGAACTGCACCAGGTCAACGTAGCAGCCGCCTGTCGGAAGCCCGTCGGAGTGGTCGGTCCATTCTCCTGTGCCCATGTCGTAGCGGTACACACGTACTCCGGAATCGGAGCCCAGGGAGCATACTATGTCGTCCCTGCCGTCGGAATCGAAATCGCCGCAGTCGACGGATACGTAGTTCAGTCCCGGAATGCCTGCCTGCATGAGTTCAAAGGTGAAGCCGCCGGTGTTGAAGTACACCTGAGTTCCCCACCTAGTGCAGA
Organism: Candidatus Aegiribacteria sp. MLS_C; assembly: GCA_002030045.1. Classification (GTDB taxonomy): domain Bacteria; phylum Fermentibacterota; class Fermentibacteria; order Fermentibacterales; family JCC-6; genus Aegiribacteria. The sequence goes on from LQBI01000031.1 coordinate 36,246, forward strand.
TGAAGTCCGGAAGACCGTCGCCGTTGAAGTCGCCGGTTTCCACCGTGTAGTTGGAGTTCCAGCCGTCCACGAGCCACTGCTGCGACCATGTGCCGTCGCCGTGGTTCTCGTAGACCCTTACACCGTTGTCGGCGCCGAAGGATTCGCAGACTATGTCCAGGTCTCCGTCCAGGTCGAAGTCAGCAAGTTCTGTGGCGAACATGCCCCAGTCCTCGCCCCCCGAGGCGAGACCGTCGTCCCACTGGGTCCATCCTGTCCCGGTGCCGTCACCCAGGGCCGCTCCCATTATCTTGTCGCCGATGCCGCTGGAGGCATAGTCGTGGTGGATTCCCCAGGCGAGGTCCATGAAGCCGTCGTTGTTGAGGTCGCCGATGGCACAGCCGCCGTAACCGAATTCGCCGGTCTGGACAACAGGCCAGCTGTCGCCGCCGTCGCCCAGCCATACCATGATGCCGTGTTCGTCGGAATTGATCCAGGGGGAGCCGTGGTCGCCCACGGAGACTATGTCCAGGTGGCCGTCGCCGTTGATGTCCCCGATCTCAAGCTCCGTGTGTCCGGATTCCTTCTCGGGTATTTCGAGGCCGGAGGACCTGGAGACCAGGGTTACGGAGAGAAGGGGAAGGGCGATTGACATCACAAGAATGCAGGATAGTCTCATGAAGGCACTCCTTCGGCTAGGGGAAAGTACATCCTAATATCACCACTCTCCCGAGGACCGGAAAGTGAGGTATGCCGAAGGATGAGGATTCAGGCCCCGGCGATGGAGTCCAGCCGCTCCCTGGCCTCGGGCACGCTGTCGATCATGAAGCGGACCGTGTCGCAGGGGTATTCGGAACAGTGGCCGCAGGTGACCACTTCCCTCTCCAGGGCGCATTTCCGTATGGGGCAGCCGTTCAGGCACCAGGAGAACTTGATGCCGGAACCTTTGCAGCCGGTGCAGTTGATGTCCTCTGGCCGAATGCCGGGGTCGTGGGCCTTCTGCCATTCAAGGGCGGTCTTCTCCCTCAGCTCCTGGTCGTCGTCAAGGTAGGCGGTGAAGGCCGGGCAGGTTTCGCAGTCGAGCCCGCAGTAAGCTATCATGTCCATATTTTCCCCTCTCGTTGTTCAGTGTCAGCAGGTATACATGCGCTCACAAGCCGGGTCAAGAATCTCCCGCCGATGGCTTCGCCGGTGTCACGGATGACCTTCAACGGGATTATAATGTAACGGTGATACGGCATTGACGCCTTACCGGAGGGTCCATGAAGGTTCTGGTCGGTCTTGTCCTCGATTTCGTGCGGGAGCACAAGTTCGTGATTGGCGGGATATCCCTGGCCATGTTCGTGGTTTCGGTGCTCCTTGTCCCGGTTTTCGTCCAGATACTTCCAGAGGACTATTTCGTCCGAAGGAAGATAAGGACGAAGCCCTCCTGGGTGCCCCTGCCGATTCACCTGCTCTACCTGGTGGCGAAGAACATTGCCGGCATTGTGCTGATAATTCTAGGACTGGCGATGCTGGTTCTGCCGGGGCAGGGGCTGCTCACTCTCATTGTTGGAGTGATCCTCACCGATATTCCCGGGGAAAGGCAGGCATTCCTGTTCATCTGCCGGAAGACACCGGTCCTTCGGGCGATGAACTGGCTCCGGGAGAAGAAAGGCATTGCCCCGTTCAGAATGCCCGAGGGCTGACACCCTTCCATTATGAAGGGAATTCCCCTGTTCTGTACGCCCCGGACAGGGCCCCTGGAATTCAAGACGGGCCAGCGCCGCGCCACGGCTGGCCCGTCGCAGGGCGAACGGCCCCGGCAGGCCGCATCGATACGGCTAGATGATGAAGTCCTCGGAAGCCTTTATGGAAGCTATGGCCTTCGCCAGGAGAAGCGAGCAGTTCTCGACGTCGTCCATCGACACCATCTCCACAGGCGTGTGCATGTACCTGTTGGGTATGCTCACCAGGCCTGTGGCGATGCCGCCCCGTGAAAGCTGTATGGCGTTGGCGTCTGTGCCGGTGCCCCTGCTCTCGGCTATTACCTTGTGAGGTATCTTGTTGTCCTTTGCCGTCCTGGCCAGCAGTTCGAAGACCCTGGGGTTGATGTTGGGCCCACGGGCTATGACAGGGCCATCCCCAAGTCTGATGTCGCCGAAGAGGTCCTTGTCTATTCCGGGTATGTCCGAAGAATGGGTCACATCGACCGCGAAACCTATCTGCGGGTGCACGTTGTAGGCGCTGGTGATTGCCCCTCGAAGACCGATCTCCTCCTGCACCGTCGCCACGGAGGTCACCTGGTGCTTGAACCCCTTCTCCTTCGAGAGCAGCTTCAGGGCCTCTAATACCGCGAATGCGCCGATCCTGTCGTCGAAACCGCGGGCCACATAGATGTCTCGGCGTATCTTCTGAAGACCGACAGCTATGGTTGCGACATCGCCGATGTCGACCAGTTTCTGCGCCTCCTTGCCATCCTTGACGCCTATGTCGATCCACATGTCCTTGATCTCCGAGATCTTCTCCCGGTCCTCCTTCTTCTGGAGGTGTATCGCCTTGCGGCCGAGGACTCCCAGGATCGGGCCCTTACGCGTGTGGACGTATACCCTCTGCCCCGCTATCACGTGGGGGTCGATACCACCCACCGGGGAGATCTTGAGGAATCCCTGCTCGTTGATCGATTTCACCATCAGGCCGATCTCGTCTATGTGTCCTGACATTATCACGGAAATGGCTCCTCCGGGGTTGAGAACGGCGTAGGAATTTCCGTGGTAATCCCCTCTGACCTCGTGGGAGAATCCTCCCGCGTATTCACGCCAGACCTTCGCCGCGGAGGTCTCGTAACCTGAGGGGCTCGATTCCTTCATCAGGTCCTTCAGGAAATCCTTCGAACTCTTTTCCATTGCGGTCTCCATATCCTGTTCGGGTGTCAAACTGCATTGGTTGAAAGGGGAACGACTTCACAGTCACATCAATATAACAGACCCGGCAATGCATCCGCGAATCCGGGGGTGATGGATCCCGGCCGGATACGGGACAGCGTAAAGGTCATCCATCCATACCTCGTTGACAGGATATTACTTATGGTTGTATTAATCCAGGGGAGGGTGCGACCGGACCGGTTTCCTCCGCTTCTCTGCAGCCGGCAAGGGTCTGACCGAGATGAGGAACGCAGATCAGAAGAATTTGGAGGTTAAGATGGGAAGGACACTCTGTATGCTGGTCCTGGTGCCTCTGGTGGCCGCCGCCGCGCCGCAGGAGCTCCTGGAGAACAACGGTTTCGAGAGCGGGTTGCTTGATCCCTGGACCACCAGCGCCTGGACCGTATCCACCGATTCCCCCCATTCGGGGACATACTGCGCCTTCGTGGAGGGCAACAACTGGATCAAGCAGGAATTCACCCCCACCGGCGTAACCGAGATAGTCTCCATCACCCTCTGGTACAGGCAGCCGGAGGCCCAGATATTCGCCTTCGACCTTTATTACGGTCCCACCGAATACGACGAAGAACTCGTCTACGTTGCCGGAACGGACTGGATACAGTACGACTTCACCTATTTCCTGCGTCCCTCCGGGGACCTGCAGGCCGTACGGGTGTGGGGATACTACGGAGGCGGGCCCGATCCGGACCATTGCTTCCTCGATGACGTCTCGGTGATCTTCGACGACGCGGTGTCATTGGAACAGTCCACCTTCGGTGGCATAAAGGCACTGCTGGGGAGCTAGAGGCGGAACGTTCACCGATTCCGTTCTCTGGATGTCTCGCAGGCTCGTAGATGGCGCTCCGGAAAACCGGGAAGGGCATTGACGGCATGCCGGGGTCTCTATCGTGCCGGGGAACACGCTTTCGAATAAGTGAATAATGATGGGAGGAGTCATATGAGAGCCTGCATTACTGCAGTGACGCTCATTCTGGCCGGGGTCTCAGCGGGACAGCAGGTGTTCACGGAGGTGGCAGCCTCCATGGGTATCTCTGGTCAGACGGGTCTCGGACACTCCGTAGCCTGGTGCGACTTCGACAACGACGGTGACCTGGACGTGTCATTCTCCAACCAGGACGGTTCCGGTTTCTGGCTGTACAGGAACGACGGTGCTGCTTTCTCCGACATGACATCCTCCGCAGGCCTCTCCGGGCTGGGCGCAAACAGGATACTCTGGGGCGAGTTCACCGGTGACGCCTGGAACGACCTCGTCCTAGACTGGGGTTCGTCCGACAGGTTCCTTGTGAACGACGGCGACGGAACCTTCACCGACATGACATCCGGAAGCGGTCTTACCGGGGCTCCGAAGTGCGTTGCGGATTTCGACCTGGACGGTGACCTGGACATACTCACGGTGACCTCCACCGGATGCAGCGTGCTTCTCAACTCGGGAAGCGGGTCCTTCTCGCCGGGACCCTCGGCTTCGGGGGACTGGTGGTGCGCCGCCTGCATCGACTACGACCTGGACGGTGACCTGGACGTGTACCTGGGTACCTACGGCAGCGATCCCAACAGCCTCCTCAGGAACGACGGCTCCGCGCTGACCGACGTCACGGCAGAGTCCGGCACTGCCTACACGGGCAGCACCACCGGCGTCACCGTGGGTGACTACAACAACGACGGGTATCCCGACCTGTACCTGGGCAACTACTCCGCCCCGGGATGCCTGCTCTTCGAGAACGACGGCGACGGGACCTTCACAGACGTCACGGCCGCGGCGGGTGTCTACGGACACGATGATACGAGGACCGTGGCCTTCACCGACTACAACAACGACGGCTGGCTGGACATCTTCGTATCACACCATGACTTCTACACATACAGCAACCTAATGTGGCGCAACGACGGCGACGGGACCTTCACGGAAGTCGGGACCGAACTGCAGCTTTCAGGGGAGTTCATGGGAGACTACTTCGGCACCGCATGGGGCGACTACAACCTGGACGGTGACATCGACCTCTTCGCCGTGGGACACATCGACAAGTACGTGCTTTTCCGGAACGACCAGAGCACGACCCTGCCGGCGTCATACGTAGTCCTGGAGCTGGAAGGCACCCTGAGCAGCAGGAACGCTGTGGGAGCCAGGGTCACCGCGGACCTGGGAGGAACGGTGCTGACCAGGTGGGTGGGCGGAGGAGAGGGTTACCATGATTTCCACAGCTTACCCGTGGAGTTCGGTCTACATGAGGAATCTTCGGTAGAATCCCTGGAGATCGCCTGGCCCAGCGGACTGGTGGAAACCTACACTGACATCCCGGCGAACCAGTACATCTACGCGATAGAGGGAGACACCCTCTACACAGGGATCAGCACGGAAGCTCCGGGGCCGGGACACGGGCTTCTCATGGGATGCTCTCCAAATCCATTCAGCGATATGCTTCTACTGGAGATCCAGGGTCCTCCGGGAGTGGAGGCGGTACTGGAGGTCTTCGACCTTTCCGGCAGGAAAGTGGAGGAAATCGGGACCATAATGCTCGAGGATTCCCCCGCGGAAGCCGTCTGGGACGGGATGGGGACCTCCGGGCTGCCGGTTCCCGATGGTGTCTACCTGTGCCGGCTCAGTACCGGCATTGGCATGGTGTTGAGGACAGTGACCCTCCTGAGATAGGCTTTGCGCGGACTCGAGGAGAATGAACTCCGGGGACAGCTCCCACCAGTGCAGGGTAGCCGTCCGATCGAACACTGGACGCTATGGCGGACCTGACGGTCCGTCCAGGGTGTAGAACCGGGTGGTGGGATAGGCGAAGTCTATGTCGTCGTGTTCCGCGAAGGCGTCCAGCAGTGTCTCCCATACGTTCTGTACGGAACCCCTCCGCTGCCTTGGCCGCACCGGGAAGCGGGCGGTGAGGAGTACTCCGCTGCTCTCTACGCTTGTGTACACGATCGGGGTGGAGATACCCTGGTATATCAGGTACCTGCCCGCCTCGTCGCTCCGGACACTGGTCAGTTCCGTGGCGTCCTGCACGATCCCGGACATTATATCCTCCATTATGCCCTTGGCCTTTCTCCAGTCGCTCTCGAAGGTGATGAGGACCGGAACCTCCTCCCAGATGTGGTTGGTGCCCGAGGAGTAGTTGGCGACATGCTCGGAGAAGACCTTGCCGTTGGGAACGTGTACTATCCTGCCGGTGCTCTGGTCGGCGGCCACCCACCTGCCCACCTCCATCAGGGAGAAGCCCAGCACCCTGATGTCCACCACATCCCCCCTGACACCGGCCACTTCGATCCTGTCCCCCAGCACGAAGGGTCTGCGGAGTATGATGTAGAACCAGCCGGCTATGTTGGCTATTATCTCGCGAAGAGCTATGGCAATGCCCGCGGAGGCCAGTCCCAGGAAGGTGGCCAGGCCTGAGAAACTGTGGAACCATATCCTTGCCAGCATGACCAGTCCTGTGATGACGGCGATATAGGATGCCGTGCGCCGCCAGAGGAAAAGGCTCTTAGGGTCCTGGACCCTCCTCTTCAGCACCCTTCCGGCAACCCTCCTGGCGACCCACAGACCTGCTATGGAGGCGAGAGTAAGGAGGACCCTGGTCTGCATGTCGGTACCCATGCCGGTGAACCTCTCGACGAAGGCTGCGACTTCTTCCGTCACGCTGCTGCTCCGTTCCTTGCAGGATCATGGCTCTTCTGCCGGGCATGATACACCTGCGGCGAGGTCCCGGTCAATGCCGGAGCATCCCGTTCGGAGTATCTTTGACCGGGGTGCCCACCGCGGTTATGGTTTTCGTCGGGACGGTCGCCGGTATCGAAGGCTTTTCTGCCGTGACGGGAGATGAGATGAGCTACTGCACGAGCTTCCATCGGGTCGTGAGCGCACTGGAGACCGAGGAGTGCGCCTTTCCCGTGGTGGACGCCCATCTGCACGGGGTGGACTTCCTGCAGGAGACCGAAGGGCTGTGTTCGCTGCTGGAACGCATGGACGGAGCGGGAATAACCGAATGCGTGGTATTCGGACTTCCAGTGGTCAAGAAATGGGCGGCCTGTGAACCGGACAGACCCCGCTACTACCTGGACGACAACGCCCGCTGCTACACTTTCGTCTCCACGGACGAGCTGCTGGCGGAGGAGTATTCCGCACTCCGGCCCGATGAAAGGGCCAGATTCACTCCCCTTCTCTGCGGGTTCAACCCCACCGACAGGAACGCCGTCTTCCAGGTGGAGAGGAAACTGGCCTCCAGGGACATATGGCGGGGGATAGGCGAGATCATGTGCCGGCATGACGACCTGACCAACCTGACCATGGAGGAGACCTCCCGAATGGACCACCCGGCCCTTTTCCCCGTCTACGACCTGGCGGGAAGCAGGGACCTGCCGGTGCTGGTGCACCAGAACAGCTCCTCCGTGGGACACCACGACAGGTTCGAGTACCTGCACGAGGTCAGGAACGCCCTGGAGGGTTTCCCGGGGACGACCTTCGTCTGGGCTCACTGCGGCATATCAAGACGTGTGGGGCACAAGCTGTACCACATGATGGTCGAGGATATGCTGGGCGAATTCCCTAACCTCTTCGTAGACCTCTCATGGGTGGTCTACGACCAGACGGTCTGCAGCGGTCGAGTCCCGAAGAAACGCTGGCTGGACCTGGTAGCGAAATACCCCGACAGGTTCATGCTGGGCTCCGACCTCTGCGGCCATTTCCAGCACCTGGGAAAGACCATGGCCCGCTACAACACGCTGCTGGAACTGCTCGGAGGAGACGAGAGAGACCTCGTCGCGTCGCAGAACGCCATGCGCGTCTGGAGAATGCGCTGAACCCGGGTACGGTGGACCGGCCGGAAGGATCGGACCGGATCGGTGCACACGGAGGGTGACAGCCTCACCTGTGTCTTGACAGCTTGGGGTCAAACACTTACAAAATACATATCCTGTTGCACTACCTGGGCAAGGGTGAAGAGGGGGGCACCATGGAGACCCACTTCGCACCTGCGGAAAGGGTTACGGAGAGCCAGCTGACCCGGGAGGTCAGGTGGATCAGCGGCAGCCCGGTGGTCACCGGTATCCTTCAGAACGTGGGAGAAATGCTGGCGGTGCTGGACGAGCACAGGCAGATAGTCGCCCTGAACGAATCCTTCATGAAGATGATAGGCATGGAGAGCCCGGCGGAAGCGCTGGGGCTCCGTCCCGGCGATGCCCTGGGATGCGTCCACAGCGACGGAGAGCCAGCGGGATGCGGCACCACGGAGTTCTGCGCGAGCTGCGGCGCAGCGGTGGCCATAGTCTCCAGCCTGGGACTGGACCGTCCGGTGGAGAGGCTGTGCGCTCTGAGGACCAGGCTGAACGGTGAGGAGGAGGACATGGTGCTGATGGTCAGGTCCCAACCCATCGTCGTCCAGGGAATGAGGTTCCTGCTTCTCTTCCTTCGCGATGTCACCCGGCAGCACAGGTACGCGGCACTGGAGAGGACCTTCTTCCACGATGTGAGCAACATGGTGGGAATGCTGCTGGGGGCCAGTGAGCTTCTCGCAAGCGACGGGAGCTGCAGTTCGGCCGATACGGTCTATCACGCCACCCAGAGGCTTGCCCGGGAGGTCTCGATACAGAAGCTGCTATCAAGTTCCCTTTCAGGGGAATACGAGCCTGTCTGGAGGACCTGCACTCCGGATGAGATACTGCTCGAGCTGAGAGGTTTTTTCTCCGGCCATTCCGCCACGTCGGGCAAGGGAATTATCTACCCGGACAAACTGCCATCCTCGCGGGTGACCACGGATCCATCCCTGCTGATGAGAGTTCTGGACAACATGGTCATAAACGCCCTGGAGGCCACTGACCCCGGCGGCGAGGTAAGAGTTGGCATGCGGGAGGAGGGTGGCCGCATGATCTTCTCTGTCTGGAACTCCGCCGTGATACCCATGAAGTACAGGAAGAGGATATTCCAGAGGAACTTCAGCACGAAGGAGGAGCCGGGCAGGGGTATCGGGACCTACTCGATGAAACTGCTTGGAGAGGAGCTTCTGGGCGGCAGGGTGGACTTCGTCTCCTCCGATGACAGGGGTACCTTATTCGAGTTCTCCATTCCGCTTCCGGACTGAGTCGTCCTGTCTCCCGGGGGATAGCGGACATCCGGAACGGATCCGATCCCCTGAACAAAGAACAGAGAAAGAGCGTCAATGAGAACAGGACCGATCCTGGCGGCAATACCGGTGTTCCTTCTGCTTTCCTCCTGCGGCGCCCAGGAGGATGTCCTTCCGGGAGTGTGGGCGGGAAGAACGGGGGAGGACACCTTTGCCTTCCAGTCCTTCCCGGACAATGGGGAAGGATCGAGCGGAGTGATACACTGTCTCCGCGACGGCAGGAAGTACAGCGAGGTCCCGATGACGGACATCCGCTGGAGCCCGCCGGACATCGAAGTGTTCACAGGGGCAACCGGCTTCACCTATTCGGGGCGCCTGGAGGACGGCGTCAGGAGCATCGTCACCGAACCCGGGACGCGGTTCCGGTACGTCAACGCCGATGTTAACCTTCTGTCGGGCTTGCTGAGACGGTCCACGGGATTTTTTCCGGACCGGTACGCGGAAGAGTACCTCTTCGGTCCCCTTGGCATTGGTTCGTGGGACCGGGACTACGGAGAGGACCAGGGACACGGGATGATGGACGGCTCCCTCAGGCCGAGACCCAGGGATATGCTCAAGATAGGCATGCTGGTCCTGGAATGCGGTGAATGGAATGGCGCGAGGGTCCTTTCAGAGGAGTGGATTTCGGAATCGACGGAGGAACACCTCCCCGTTGACGACCTTTTCGGTTACGGGTACCTCTGGTGGTCGACCTCCGTCCATTCCGAGAGCGGACCTCTGCGCGGAATACTTGCCGGCGGATGGGGCAGCCAGTTCATCCTCGTGGTCCCTGATGCTCGAACGGTGGTTGTGACCACCGGGGGGAACGATGACGACGGCATGAACTGGCAGGTGCTGAGGCTGGTTCAGGAAGTCCTGTTCGGAGGTACCCGCCCCGCCTGACCCGGAACCAGCAGTACGTGAAGAGAGGACATTCGGCGCATACCCCCTCCTCCGAAAGAAGATGTCCTGTCTTGTCTCGACCATCCTGAAGCATGTCCCCGGTTTTTTCCGGACCGTCCATATTCCGCCGCCGTCGGTGCAACGGGCAACCCGGTTGGGATAGAATGCCACCAGGGTACAGTCATCGGCCATGACCAGGTCTTCCAGGTAGAAGAGATCCGCGATCTCCGAGAATACCTCCCATGTATCCACTCCGTCCTGGGAGCGGCACAGGAGAACCGGACTCTCGGATCCGGCGGCGGCGTCCCTGTGGGCCGAAGGAACTCCCTTCTACCTCGCGGTGGCCTACGGAGCCGCCGCCGACTTCATTACCTCCGTAGGTTACCAGACCAACCTGATGGTATACGGACCCGGCGGGTACAGGTTCGGAGACTACCTGCGAGCCGGGCTTCCTCTTAAGATGATCTGCGCGGTGATCGCCATAGCATGCCTGTCGCTGTTCCACGGGCTCTGAGGGAATATGCTTGCCGTGACTCCATAATGAAGGTTGACACATTTCGCGTCTGAGTTATTGTTACTTGGTGGAACTTGTTACCTGTACCTTATGAAAGGGGTAGAGATGAAGTATATGATTCTTGCCATCGTCCTTCTCGCTTCGTTCGCTTTCGCGAACGACGCGTTCGAAGGCCGCAGGGCCGAAGTGCCCGGCGACATCTCCGTTACTGTCGGCGGTCCCGTATGGGATGGTCCCAATGCCGTCATATGGGACAACGGTCCCTGGCTGAACAGCCCTGGTACCGGTGTGGGCGGAGCCGACGAGTCGATCCTCCAGTCATGGGGAACCACCTACGGCTACGGTTTCCAGCTTACCTACGACTACCGTCTGGCAGACGACTTCGAGGTTCCGGCCGGTGAGACCTGGACGATCGATATGATCCACTTCAGCGGCTACCAGACCGGTTCCGGCACAACCCCGACCATCAACGGCATGTTCATGTGCGTGTACGACGATCCTCCCACCACAGGCACCGTCGTCGCTGGCGACCCCTACGACAACGTCTTCACCAGTGCAGAGTGGAGCAATATCTACAGGGTGAACGAGTCCGGATCGGGCACCAGCACCGACAGGCCCGTCATGGCATGCACCGCAGAGCTCTCCGATAGCTGGGTCCTCGGGGAGGGCGTCTACTGGATCTCCATCCAGGCAGACGGCACAGGTTCCTCCGGTCCCTGGCACCCGCCCGTGGTCATCTGGGACGTTCAGGAGACCGGCAACGGTATGCAGAGCCTTGACGGCGGCGTGACCTGGGAGAACATCCTCAACGGTACATCCGGACAGGGCCTCACCTTCATACTGGATGGCTCAGGCGCTCTGGAGCAGGAAACCTGGGGAGCAATCAAGAGCGTATTCTAAGCGGAATACCTCTTTAGTTGATCCGGAGGGCGCGGTTATCGCGCCCTCCTTTTTTTCCTGAGAGTTGACACGGGGTCCCGGAACTCCTATGAAATATCATGTGGTGTGTCCCCGGTTAACGATCCGAGGGCGCCGCGCCAGGAGGTGACCAATGACATTAGCGTTTCTCATTCTGATCTCACAGCTTCCGAACGTGACGGAAGGCGGGATCCTGTCCGTCGAAGACGTTGTCATCAACGAGTTCATGGCCCAGCCCCGGAGTTCGGTAACGGAGGCCGACGGGGAATGGATCGAGCTGTACAACAATACGGACGAATGGGTCAACCTGGCGGACTGGATGCTATCCAACAGCTACGGCGAAAGCGTTGTGCTTTCCACATACCTCCTGCCTCCGGAAGGCTACTTTGTCATATGCGGATGCAGTGACCAGACACAGAACGGCGGAGTTGTAACGAACCAGGTCTTCGGAGACTTCAGGATAAGGGAGAGCGGTGGCATTGCTCTTTACAACAGCTCGAGGAGCATCGTCGATTGTATTGAGTACGACGGTGGCTGGCCTGTCATGCCGGGTGTCTCCTGCGAGAGAATAAACCCCGGTTGGGTCTCCAACAGCAGCTCGAGCTGGGATTACTGCACAGTGGTCTTCGGCATGGGGGACATGGGTACTCCGGGCAGCCAGAACAGTGTATACCAGAACTCCTTTGCCCAGAACAGCTGGGCCTTCATCAAGGCTTTCGTCCAGTAGCGGTATCGGAACGGTCACTTGAAGCTGACTTCCATTCTCCTCTGCTCGTCCATCGCATTCCTGGCGGTTGCCCAGGACCCGCTGGTTGTGTTCTTCATCGATCCCACATTCGATGAGTATTCAGGGGACGCCATTCTCGTCTGCACTCCCGGAGGCAGGCATTATCTGATCGATGGTGGCATGATGAGCACATGGTATCCCCCATGGGACTGCGGGGCAGAGAGGATTCTTCCCCTTCTCGACAGCCTGGAGGTTACATATCTGGACGGGATCGTGGGTACCCATCCCGATGCCGACCATATAGGCGGACTCATTTCAGTTTACGGGTCGATGCCTGTAGGGACTGCCTGGGACTCGGGATGGCCCTACGGTGGAACATGGATCTACGAGGATTACCTGCAGGCGATATGGGATAACGGGGCCGACTTCGTCGCTCCCCGCAGGGGAGACACGCTGGACTGGGGGCCCGAACTCATCGTTGAGGTCCTTCATCCCGTGGAGCCGCTGTCCCCTTCAAGCACCAACAATGCTTCAATAGTCATCAGGCTCACATACGACGAGGTATCGTTCATGTTCACCGGAGACCTGGAGACCAACGGCGGGGAGGACGTCGTGATGGCGGCCCTGGCAACCGGCGAAATAGATGACCTGACGTCGAATGTCCTGAAGGTGGCACATCACGGCTCGGTATCCTCCAGCTGCACCCAGTGGCTGGCCCTTGTGGACCCTTCAATGGCCGCCATATGCGTCGGAGCGGGAAACCCCTACGGCCACCCGCACGACGAGGTTCTGGACAGGCTCAACGGAAGGAACATAGACGTTTTCCGCACCGATCTCCTGGGCACCTTCTACATTTCGTCAGACGGACAGGATGTGTACTTCGACACTATGCCTTCCCAGGGCGGGGATCCCCAGCCGGTGAGCGGGTTCGCGGTCTATCCCAGCCCCGCCACATCCGAAGCCAATTTCACCTGGGACCCGGAAGGATCGGAGGAATGCGAAATCACTGTCTACAACCTCAACGGCGAGAGTATCCTGCAGGCGTCCGCATCCGGAGGGGTCTATACCTGGGATCTCGTTACTCCGGGCGGCGGACTCGTCTCGCCGGGACTCTACGCCGCAGTGTTCCAAACGGAGGGAGGTGCGGCATACACGGAGTATTTCACCGTATCGCGCTGATCCTCCTGGCAGCTTCGACCGCCTGGAGCGAAACGGGTACTGCTGACCTTCTGGTCCTTTCCGGTCCGGGCTTCCCCTCTTTGATGATGATGGGGAGTGCAGGCAGGTCGCTCTGCCGGGGACCCGAGTCCATATACGGGAACCCGGCCCTTCTTGTCCCCGGGTTCACCGCCTCGGGCGGAAGGTGGAACCTGGGAACCTCGGCGGTCTCCGCCGCAGGCGGATTCTCCGCCGGGGGCTCCCTCACCGCCGGAGCATCGCTGGTGTACCTGGGCAGAGGGGGCTTACTGCGCAGGGACGACTCAGGAATGGTTACGGGTGAGTACTCCTACTCCACGGGTGCGGCTCTCCTGGGCGTTTCGTCGCAGGTGCTCCCCTGGCTGAGGGTCGGAGGTTCCGCCGGCGTATCCTGGGAGAACATCGATTCCGACGCAGGAACGGGTGTCGCGGCCTCAGCCGGAGTTGCAGCCGAGGTCGGGACTTCCGGAATGGCGGGACTGACCGTGACAGGGCTGGGAAAACCGCCGGAATGGAACGGGGTGACGAAGGCCATGCCGGTGGAGGTTTCGGCGGGAGGCTCCTGGGAGCTTTCCAGGTACCTGGTACTCTTCGGCGGAACGACAATTGGTTTCTCCACAGCCTCGAGCCTGGCCGGGGGGTTCTCGCTGTCACTGAGTGAACTGGACCTGACAGCCGGGTACGATCTCACTGTGGGCGAGGACGAGACTACCGGCTTTTTCGCGGGCCTCGCCTATACGTATTCGTCGGGAGGGACCTACATCATCGAGATGGCCGTCTCACAGAGGCACAACACCGACTGGCCCGTACTGGGCGGAGTATCCATCCGCCTCTAGAATGTCCCATTCTGGTGCCGGGCCCGGGAAAAGGGACATTTCGGAGTTATTCCGGGCTGCGGAAACATGTTCCGGGCCCGGGGAAAGGGACATTTCGGAGTTATTACGGGCTGCGGAAACATGTTCCGGGCCCGGGAAAAGGGACATTTCGAAGTCATTACGGGCTGCGGAAACATGTTCCGGGCCTGGAAGATGGGGCATTCGTGATCAGAACATGGACTTGATGGATCCCCAGGTCTCCTGCTGAAGGGTAAGTGCGGACCCTTCAAGATAGAAGGTCAGCCCCTGGGCATGACCTCCGTTGTATACCGGCGTCCAGGTGATGCCTCCGTCGAAGCTCTGAATGCCGTTGCCCGTCTCCATCTGGTCCCATATTACGACGGGGGGGTTCCAGGGACCCAGAGAGAGGCTTCCGTCCGCCTGCATCGAAAGCCAGTAGTTACCCTCGCTGAAGACCCATGGAACGGGAAGCGATGCGGTACACGCCATCATGGGTCTATCGGTATTGCCGGAATCGTCGAAGTTGACCCTGTATATGAGGCTCCAGACGGCAGAGGTCATCACGTTGGCAAACGGGTCGCCTGCCACTATTTCACCGGTGGTCGGCACGTCGTCGTATACTGCCAGGTACATTGCGTCGATCGTCGGGTAGACGGTCGAACCGGTCTGATAGGCGCAGAAAGTGATCGAATGGACCTCCCATTCGGATCCGGCCGGAACCTGGAAATCATCCGCCAGCCTGTAGTCAAGGACCCACTGGAAACCGTACCCGAAGGTGTCGCCCCAGGACTGAAGTATCGATTCGTCGGCCCCTCCCGCTCCTGTGCCCTCGCTGTTATACCAGGGTCCGTTATCGAAGAGATAATTCGGGGACGAATAAACTGGTGGCGTCTCGATCTCCGCAGACATGAAGGTCTCCTGAGACTGAATGTGCCGGTCCTGAGCATCATCGGGAGCAGCTGTAACCGTTGTCAGAACGATCGAAACGATAATGGAAAACAATGCCTGCAGCTCCTTTGCATCTACATCCACGAATCCGATCACACGCCTGCTGTGGGTACTACTACAGGGTGATTACTATCCGTAATGCTGTCCCTTGTCAATCAGCAGACAATTCTGGCAGGGGTGTCGTCTGGATCGCGACCCAGGACTCCGAAGGCCCGGAATGACTTCGAGATGTCCCTTTTTCCGGGCCCGGAACATGTTTCCGGCCGGCACCAGAATGGGACATTCAGTCGTCAGTCGAAGGTCCGGGCGGAGGAGTATTCCTCGAGATCGTAGGTGATGTCCCTGGAGGGCATGGGCAGACGGTCCAGCGGCACTCCCGCTTCTTTCAGGAACTGCTCCGCCAGGGAGCCGCGGTAGTCGGAGAAGACAACTATCCTCTTGATACCCGCCGCGAGCAGGGCCTTGGCGCAGGTCGTGCAGGGCATGTTAGTGACGTACGCGGTGGCGCCGTCCAGCGATACGCCATGCCTGGCCGCCTGGGCAATGGCGT
This sequence comes from Candidatus Aegiribacteria sp. MLS_C, assembly GCA_002030045.1. Classification (GTDB taxonomy): domain Bacteria; phylum Fermentibacterota; class Fermentibacteria; order Fermentibacterales; family JCC-6; genus Aegiribacteria. The sequence continues at coordinate 51,834 of LQBI01000031.1, forward strand.
TTATCTCCGCGTGGTTGGTCCTTACACAGTGCCCGTCCACGATCAGGCAGCCCACGTCCTCGCAGTGGGGCAGCCCCGGAAGGGACCCGTTGTAACCTGTGGAGAGAACGTATTTGTCTTTGACCAGGACGCAGCCGCAGTGCATTCTCGGGCAGGTGGCCCTCTCGGAGGCCAGCATGGCCAGCTTAAGGAAGTATTCGTCCCAGGAAGGTCTCATGGCGGGCTCCTCAGGTGTGGTTTGCTTCGGGAATGATTCAACTATCGAAGGGCGTAGTCAAGCTGGAAGCCCAACTCCGTCAGTGATGCTCCCTCCGTCTCCTCCCAGCCGGAGCCGAGGCTTTCAACGTTCTCGGTTGCGCGGCGGGACAGTGCGAATCGCAGGCTTGCACCTTCCCCGATTTCAGCGGAAAGCTGAAAGAAGACAGCCATGGTTCTTCCGTAAAGCGCCGTCACGCCGAAGACCCCGGGGAAGGAGGAACCTCCGGCATAGATCCGTGACTGGTACCCGTCGGTGGAGCATGCGGCCCCTCCAAGGTCCACCGTGAACACCTCCGACGGCAGGTACCTCAGTTTTATCTCCAGCCCTGAACCGCTCTCGGAGGAATCCGGTGAAGAATCGCGCCATCCGGAGATCTGCACCCTGGAGCTGACCGACACGAACCTGTGAGGTTTCCACGAAGAGCCAAGCCACCACCTCCATGCCGTCTCGTCCCCATCTACCCGTGTCCTCAGGCCGGTCACCCCTTCCATGCTCCACGGGAACCTGTACTCGAACTGCCCGGACACAAGCAGGAGGTCTTCACCTTCACGGAAGTAGCCTCCCGCACCTGACCTGACCACCACACCGGATCCGGCCCTCCAGCGAAATCCGAGGCAGACGCCCAGGTCGCATTCCCTGGATACAGGGGGTGATCGTCTCTCATCCGGGAAATCACCCGGGTTGCGGATGACCATCAGCATATTCCTGAAGCTTCCGGTCCGAAGCGACAGAGAGGACCACCCGGCGGCGGAGGTTCCCGAGGAATCCCCTCCGAGAGCCGCCTCTCCGGAGAGGTTGAGGTCTCCGGCCTCCAGGGACCAGTCCAGGCCGGTCCTGAACCATCCGTATCCCTCGCCCCGGTCCCGGCGTGCCGCCATGGCGGTGAGGCCTGTGCGTTCCAGAGAGATCCTGAAGGCACCAAGCACCTCGGGGATGCTCCCCCTTCCCGCGATCTCCGTCGGTGTCCTGTGGTAGCCCTCTCCCACGGAGTCGATCCGTGATACCGATGCCAGCGCGGACACGCAGAGGTTTCCCAGCAGGAACGTTCCCCCGGCTCCCGTGAGCGGCTCCCCCCTGCAGCCCCAGGGCGATGTGGCCGGTTCTATTCTGTCACGACTCACTGGAGGTTTGTAAATGGAAAGCTCCGATATGTCGGAGAAGCTGCCGGGGACCGACAGGACCAATCCGGTGCCCAGGTCCGCCCTCAGCCAGCCGGCGGAGATGGAACGCAGGCTTCCGCGGCCCGGCAGGTAAGAGACTCCGCCGGCCAGGAGGTCGCCCCAGTCCTCGCCCCTGGCCTTGTCCGTCATCAGCGTTATACCCCACCGGCCTCGAACGAATCGCACCCTCGAGTAGAAGTCCCATCCGTCACCAGTGTAGTAGTGCTCAAGGACTCCCCTGGGCTCCGGCAGCCTGTGCTGAAGCCTGAGACGCAGGTCTCCCTGTGCCGGGAGGTTTGCCGCAAGCAGCATCAGGATGAGTACGGTCCGAACGGCGGTCATTCGAATGCCGTCGTCATTCCGCGGTGAGGTATTCCGACATGACCTCCAGCAGCGAAGGACCGATGCCGGGAACTTCCAGCAGTTCGTCTATGGAGGCTACCGGACCGTTCATCCTGATCCAGGAGACCACAGCCGAGGCCTTGGCGGGACCTATTCCCGGTATCATTCTGAGCTGCTCCGTTGTAGCCTCGTTCACGTTGAGCGGGAAGATGACCGCTTCCTCCCCGGACCCCTCGCCCGGGAAGAGGTCGAGAGGTTCAGGTTGGAATGCGCAGCCGCCCCAGGCGACCGAGACCGAATGGGTGGACGGGAGGGAGGAGTGCTCGCCGTAGCCGTACTGAAGGCCCAGTGACGCAAGGGAGACCTCGGCCGCCGCCCAGAACCTCAGGGGATCGGTCACTATACCGCTGGAGAGGGAGAGTAAATCGGCCGGGGAGAAGGATGTGTGGAAACTGACATCCATATCCAAACCCTCCTGCCGGGCCACGCCTATGGCCAGCGCTATCTCCCCGGAGGGAACAATCCCGGCAGCGAACTCCAGGGAACGCGGAGCGGCCGGGTCGCCCGAGTCGCCAAGTCCCGTCCGCAGAAGGCTCCGCAGTATTCCGGTGGAGTATACCCCCGGGACCGGTGACCATGCAACGGCGAGGTTCATGGCTGCACCGGTTGCACGGCCGTAGCCGCCCATCTGGAGGTTGCAGGCGCACAGCCCCGCCCCCGCTGCCATTCCGGGGACCAGTCTCCAGGAAACAGCGATGTCTGCCGTGGTCTCGGCGTAGGAACCGTCGCCGGAGACGCTTATCATGCCTCCCGCAGCCCAGTCGCCGGTGAGCAGGGCTCCGGCGGCCGCGGTCCGGTCAAGCCTGCGGAGCCCGAAGGGCCTGCAGGCTGAGACCGCCACCCCTCCGGATTCCAGAAGGCCGAGGGATACAGGGTTGTGCCTTAGTGCCAGGGGAGACCTAGGGAAAAGGGTGGAGGCGACGCCTCCCTGAAGCCATGGCGACTGGAATACCGGTTCGAAGGCGGCCCTGCAGGCAGGGACGGCGGAAAGTGACAGAACCAGATACAATGACCCCCATCTCATGACAGGAGTTTACTCCGGTTCCCGGCATCTTTCAAGGGGTCGGTCCGAAAGGTTGACAATCGCCCGGGAAAACATAAGTCTATCATGTTGTCTGACGAGAAGTCGCGAAGCCGTTTTTTACCTTACTTCCATCGGCAGCGCGGCAAATCCGTACCCCTGGAGAGGGTCCATGCGTTCTGGAAAGGAAGCCCTCGCTGCTCGGAGGAGCAGTTGCAGGGTTTTTGACCTTGCCTATAAAGTACTCGAGAAGAGGTTCCCCGAAGCCGAGGACCCGGTGGAGGAGTGGCTTCCTCCCCGACCGGACTGGTCCAGGGAACTGCCCGACATAGATGTCCTGCGTCAGGAACTGAATGACCTGAGAGCGCGGGGCGGCAAGGTGGTGCTCTACGGTCATGACGACATGGACGGTATAACGGGCATATATGTGGGCCAGAGAGTATTGCAGGACCGGGGATTCAGAGTGGTTCCCATATACCCGAGAAGGTCAACCGACGACTACGGACTGCTCCCGGAGAGGATGGAGGGTATCCTCGAGAGCGGCGACCTCCTGCTCACAGTGGATTACGGCTGCTCAGCGGTCAGGGGTGTGAAATGGGCGGTGGAGCGGGGAGCGAGGGTCGTTGTCACCGACCATCATACGCTCCATTACCCCCTGCCTCCGGCCCATGGCATGATCAATCCGCAGAAGGTGGGTCCCCCCGCCAGTTACCTGGCCGGATGCTCCGTTCTGTACGCTTCCCTGGTCTCCATCTATCCTGAATGGGAGAACGACCCGGGACTGCTCACCGCAGTGGCCCTGGGAACGGTTTCCGACAGGGTTCCCTTCCTGGGATGGAACAGGTACCTGCTGGAGAAGTTCATGCAGGTCCGGGTAGAGGACCTCAGCGGCGGGCTCGCGGTTATGGTCGAGGAATGGCCCTCCAGGCAGAGGGCCTGGACGGGGGCGATGGTCAGGCATTCCATCACATCGGTCATAGGCAAGGGAGAGGGTTCCGGGATACAGGTACTGCTGGATTTCATGAAGGACGACAACTACAAGCGATGCCGGCGGCTCTGGAAGAGGCTTGTAAGGCAGAGCAAGAGGAGGGCCCACCTCCTTTCGGAGATGTTCGCGAGGGCCATCAGGGAGAGGGACGACCAGGCTTCCGCCTACGGAATGAACCTGGTCCATCTCGACTACATTCCCGACGGAATGGGAGGCACCCTTGCCAGCAGGCTCAGCCGTGTGACGCACCGTGGCACCATTGTGGTCTCCCACAGGGAGAACGGGAAACTGGTGGGAGAGGCCCGTTCCTACGGAGACTGGGACATGGCGGACTTCCTGGTGAGCATGGGCGACGTCTTCACCAGCGCCGGGGGGCACAGGATGGCCGCCGGCTTCAGCAGCGAGGGACATTCCTGGGACCAGCTCAGGGAACACCTCCTCTCCAGGATGGCCGAGTACCCCGTGGACCCGGTTCCCTCACCTCACGTGGACCTGGCGGTGGACGAGCTGCCCGACCCTGACCAGTTCCTCTGCCTCGCCCCGTTCGGAGGCAGGTTCCTTCCACCGGCGGTGAAGAAGGACAACATGAGGTTCCTCCTTAACGTGGGAGAGAACACCTCGAGCTGGTATATCACCGAGGAACCCGGCGACTAGGGGGTTCCCCCCGCCGTCAAAGACATGTCTCTACATTCCTTGTTCTCGTGAGCTGACTATCCGCGAACAGGCGGACCTGCAGTGCCGGAGGCGGAGCAATCGGCGGCAAAAGCTGTTTATTCGTCTTTACTGCTATAAGGCCCTTCGTATTCCGGGCAGAGGGGCAGCGCGCCTTCGTACAGGACCCTCTCCCCGTCGAAATCCAGCCTGAGGAAGTGGAAATCCACTCCAGCATCGAGGGCGTCTGCAAAAGCGGAAGCGAAATCGGGGTCCATGGCCGAGTTGGGAGCGAAGCAGCCGACCCCCGGGGGGAAGACCAGGAATACAACCGCGCACCTGCTCCCTTCCCTTGAGAGCCCTGCGAGATCCCTGAGATGCCGTGTACCCCTGGTGGTCGGAGCGTCGGGGAATAGCGCCCGGTCGCCCGACTTCAGCGTGCAGCCCTTGACCTCCAGCCAGACGGGTTCCGGTCCATCTGGGTCCAGCAGGAAGTCGAACCTGCTGGAAATGCCTGAAGGCGACACCTCGGCCTTCCAGCCTCGAAGCTGTGCGAAAGGCGATATGCCCGGCCGCGCCAGGATGCTCTCAGCCAGCTTCCTGTGAAGAGTGGTGTTCAGGAGGACCCAGCCCTTGTCTCCCCTTCCGGCTACGAGCGACCATCTGGTCCGTCGAGTGGATGCTTCCCCGGCGGCCATGACCAGGACCCGGTTGCCGGGATACAGGAGTTCCCGCAGCCTTCCGGGATCGGCAACGTGTATTTCGGACCTCTCCCCTCCGATCTCGACGATCCCCACGAAACGGTTCTTCCTCCTGAGGAAGACTCCGCTGCTGAGGTCCCGAAGTTCCATAAGGGATGAATGAAGAGCGGGGGCATCACTGTTCATGATGCCCCCTGGAGCGATGGTGTCCCCGACCGGGACTACTCGAGTATGAGGTCGCTGTCGTCCCTGGGCTCCAGCTTGAAGACATCGAAGCTGTACCACAATACTCCGACGATCTGGCTGAAGGTGTCACCTATGACGGGAGTATAGCTGTAGTCGCCCAGGTCGTCTATCCTTATATCGCCGGAACCGTCGTCCACGGCCCATTCACCGTAGCCGAGATCGTCCTCCGTTACCGTGGCGTTCGTGAGCATGAGCAGGACGGATTCCCACTGCTCCTGGCCGGCGTCCGCGGTGGTAACGGGTTCCGGGTCGGGTATGGGGTTCCCGGTGGTATGGACCAGGACACTGGTGGGATAGGCGAGTTCGGTGAAACCGTAGTATTCCTGTATCTCGCCGGTCACGGTCACGCTGTCGCCCCTGTTGAGGCTGGAGACGTCGCTGCCGAAGAGGGTGAGGCCGGCCCACGGACCGCCGCCAGCGTCCATTATCACGGCGTAGGCAGCGCTTGAGGAGTAGTACTCCCCTCCCGCCACCACCACTACGCCGGTGACGCTTACCGTCTGTCCCTCGTACGGGGAAGAGGCCTGCTGGCCCTGGATCTCGTAGCAGGTATGGACGTCGCCTCCGCCTCCGCCGCCGCTGATGGAGATGTCATTGTTGTCACGGGGCTGTATGCGCCACTCGTCGAACTCGTAGAAGAGTGGACCCTGGACGTCTATGGTGTCGCCCACCGAGGGTTCGCTGTAGTCGCCCCTGTTGCCCAGGTAGCAGCTGCCGCTCCCGTCGTTTATCTCGTAGCTGTACTGGCCCGCGGAGACCACGACGGCGCTGCTTACGGAGACCACCACGCCCTCGTACTGCTCGTCGTTGACCTGGGCTGTGGTGAGAGCTGCGGGAGAGGGAAGCGTGTGGCCGCTTGACAGTATCTCGACGCTGTTCAGGTAGGTGAGTTCGGTGAGACCGTAGTACTCGGAGACCGTACCGGTTACCAGGATGCTGTCTCCCCTGGCTATTGCAGCGGCGCTGTCGCCGAAGAGGACAAGTCCCGTCCAGGGACCTCCGCCGGCGTCGGCAAGAACGGTGTAGGATCCGTAAAGCTCACCTCCGCCTGAACTCACGAGGGCGGTGACGGTGACCTCCTGTCCTTCGTAGGGCGAGGAGGCCTGCTGGCCCTGTACCTGGTAGCAGGAGAGGTAGAGGCAGCCTCCGGAGTCGGGCATGACCACCTGGACCTCGTTGCTCCAGGCGGAGTTCCCGCCGGTGTTCAGGGTACGCAGGGCGTAGTAGTAGGTCTCGCCCCATTCCAGCCCGGCATCGGTGAAGGTGGTGTCCGAAGCGCTGGATGCGGTCTTCACCGGGCTGGCGGGAGGATCGCTGGAGATGTCGGAAGTGGTGGAGCGGTAGAGGCTGTACTCGGAGAAATCGTCATCGGGGCACATGGTCCACCAGCCCGAAACCGAATTGTTCAGCCCGGCGTCGGCGGCAAGGGTGGAGGGCGTGGGATCGTCCCCTGGGCCCTGCGGGGATTCGTCGTCGCCGCAGGAGAGCACCAGCGCCATGGCGGCGAGAATGCATAGCGGTATGATCCGTCTCTGTCGGTACATCAATGTGTCAACTCCTTCCAGGACTCTATTCTGTTCCATGTCTAGGCTGTTCTTCTCTGTTCCGTATTCCGTAACACAGGACCCGGCCGTTAGTTCGTACGAACGGGGGGAACTATTCGGCCAGCTTTCTCCTGAGCAGCTTCAGGACCGCGTCGTAGAGTTCCGGGTCCTTCTCAGGCTCCACATCGAGGTTGAGGGTAACACGCATGGGAAGCTCATCCTTCCGGACCGGTGCCGTGTCCGGGACCTGAGCAGGCTCGTCGAGTACGGTCTTCTTCGGTTTTTCCGCCTTCTTCTCGGGCGGCGGGGGCGGGGCCGGCTTCTGTTTCCTCTTTTCCGCCTGCGCCTCGTCCATCCTTTCCTCACCCATCTCCGCAAGGTCGCACAGGACCTTGAAGGTGAGTATCATGTATGCGGCGTTGTTGTCCGAGGCTCCGGTGGCGGTCCGGAAGAAGTCCATCAGTACTGTGCCCTCCTTCTCGTAAGCCTTCGGATACTTCTCGAACAGGCCGCCGTAGGCCTTCCTTATGGAATTCCTGAGCAGCCCGGCATCGGCTTCCGTATCGTTGTAGTCGACCCAGAGCACTGTGGGGTGTCCCTTCTCGTCGATGAAACCCAGGAAGGACAGCAGTCGAAGCAGCCCCTCGTCCACTTCGCGCTTGAAACCCAGGTTCACGAGATAGTCATGGTCGACGAGATTGGGTGGGTCAGTCTTCGAGACAGTTCTCAGGAGCATGTCGATGCTCCCTGGATCGTGCAGAATGGGATAGTTCATATGCCGCCCCTCTACTTAGTTTCCATACAACAGGGTAATTTATAAGGAACCCTGACGCCTTGCGCTAGTTCGGAGTAAGGGTACCTTCTCTCGAGAGGGGCTCAGTCGCTTTCGGGCACTACCCTGACCGACATGGTATCTCCCGGTGTCCAGCCTATCTTTCCCGCCCTTGTCACGCTGATAAGGTCGTCCTCCAGTGCTGCAAGGCCGGGGAGGTCGTCCCCGGGGACGGTCACTTCCAGCGCAGCCAGCGACGCGGCCATGCTCAGGCTGTTACCGCTCTTGAACCTCCTCGCCTCCTCGATGATGGCGAGGCTCATGTCGCCGGCAGCCAGCGCTCCGGCATCCATGTACTCCGGGGTCGGCCATGGGGCGATGTGCAGGCTCTCGTGTCCCTCGATGGGCTTGAAGACCTCCTGGTAGAGTTCCTCGGTGACATGGACAAGAACCGGAGCGAAGAGCCTGATGCAACCATAGAGAACCCTGTAGAGCGCGTACTGGGCGGACCGCCGGCCCTCCTCGTCATCCTCGGAGTAGAGCCTCCTCTTGACTATCTCGAGATAGTTGTCGCAGAGGACATTCCAGAAGAAATGCTCCGCCCTGTCCATGGCGGCCGCGTACTCGTACTCCTCCATGGCCGTGGTGGCGGCTCCCGCAGCCTTCGTGAAGCCGGATAGTATCCACCGGTCGTAAGGTCTGATGTCGGGCTTCAGTGAAGGGTCATAGTCCTCCAGACGGGATGCCGCGAACCTGACAGCGTTCCAGAGTTTGGTCACCAGTCGTCTTCCGTCGCCCAGCACCTCCTCGCTGAACAGGACATCGCTGCCCAGCTTCGAACTGCATGACCAGTAGCGGAGTTCGTCAGCCGAATAGCGTTCCAGGGCGATAAGGGGATCGCCGGCCACGTTTCCCTTGCTCTTGGACATCTTCTCGCCGCTGGGGTTCAGAGCGTGTCCGCTTATCATGACGTGGCTCCAGGGAATGTCGTCGGAGTGCAGGTGTGCCTTGACTATGGTGTAGAAGGCCCAGGTCCTTATGATGTCGTGGGCCTGGGGACGCAGGCTCATGGGAAGCAGGCCATCCCTCTCGTCATCCTCACCCCACCGGGCGTTGATCTGAGGAGTGAGCGAGCTGGTGGCCCATGTATCCATGACGTCGGACTCCGGTGTGAAGCTGTGCCCTCCGCAGGAGGGGCAGGGAACACCGGGACTGTCCTCGAGGGGGTCCACCGGCAGGTCCTCCTCCGCGGCGAAGACCGGCTCCCCGCAGGTGGCGCAGTACCAGACCGGAAAGGGCACCCCGTAGTACCTCTGCCTGCTTATGCACCAGTCCCACTTGAGGTTCTCGACCCAGTGGTCGAACCTGACCCTGAAGTGCGCCGGGTACCACCTGACCAGGGAACCCTTCCTGAGGATCTCTTCCTTCCTGTCCAGTATGCGTACGAACCACTGCTGGTTCACCAGGAACTCCAGGGGGGTGCCGCACCGCTCGTGGACGTTAACGGTATGGGTGATGTCCTTCCCGCCCTTCAGGGCGCCGCTCTCGTCCAGCATGCCCAGGATGACCTTCCTGGCCTTCTTCCAGTGCATTCCCTCAAGGGGGCCTGCCAGTCCGTTCATGTGCCCCCTGCTGTCAAGAACGATCCTGAGGTCCAGGTTGTACTCCTGCCACCACTCGATGTCAGTGGTGTCGCCGAAGGTACAGCACATGACCACTCCGCTTCCCTTCTCCATGTCGACCTTCGGGTCCGTCAGTATATCGACCTCCTGGCCGAATACCGGCACTGACGCCTTCCTGCCGGCCAGGCCGTTCCACCTGGGATCCTGCGGGTTAACGAAAACTGCCACACAGGCGGGGAGCAGCTCGGGCCTGGTGGTTGCTATAGGTATGTGGCCGGTGCCGTCGGCCAGCGAGAATTCCAGGTCGTGGAATACCGAGGATTCCTCGCTGTCCTCCGTCTCCGCCTGAGCAACCGCGGTCTGGCACTCGGGACACCACAGGGTGGGCGATTTCTTCCTGTATATCAGTCCCTTGTCGTGAAGGTCGAGGAAGGACCTCTGGCTTATCCTCTGTACCCAGGGATCTATGGTAGTATAGAGAAGGTCCCAGTCGCAGGAGAAACCAAGTCTTGTCCAGAGGTCCCTGAACATCGACTCCGCCTGACTGGTGACCTCCAGGCACTTCTCCACGAACTTCCGTCTGGGCATGTCCTGGGCGCGTATGCCCAGTTCGCTCTCGGTGAACCTCTCGCTGGGCAGGCCGTTGTCGTCGAAGCAGAAGGGATAGAAGACCTCCATACCCCTCATCCTGTGGTACCTGGCCATAGCCTCGGCCTGGACATAGCTGAACACGTGTCCCATGTGGATCTTGCCCGATACCGTGGGTGGAGGGGTGTCGATGGAGTAGACGGGCCTGCGGGAATCGGGGTCGTACCTGAATATTCCCCGTTCCTCCCAGTACTTCTGCCAGCGGGGTTCGGATTCCCTCGGAACGTATCGCTTAGATAACGCCACTTGCGGGTCCTTTCAGTTCGTCATGAGCAAGGAACACTCCTCGGACACCATCTGCGCATGTCGGGACATTCATTGAACGGTCCATGAACTTACAGTGGACGTTCAAGCCGAATCGGTGACCTGTTTCAAGGTGAGGCAGAAAAATAACCACCGGGGCCCTTCGACACAAGTGTGCGAGGTTGTTGGAGCGAGGCGGCAGGTGAATATTGCAGCCGGCAGTTCAGGCTGAAGGGAGCATTACGATGGAACCCGCGGGCGGGAACGGGGAAAGGAGTGTCCAGGAGCTGCTGGAGCATGCCGAAGGCGTCCTCGGAAGCGGATCGATCTCCTTTGCTCTCGGCCTGCCCGCCGTCGATGTCGAGGCGATACTGGACGAACTGCGGCGGAAGGGGGTCGTGAGCGCCGTCCCATCCTACGGGGCCGGAGGATGGGTATTCTCCGGCGAGCCGGGGGACGGTCTCCCCTCGAAGGACCTCACGGGAATCATGGGCAGGCTGGCCGAATACGCGCTTTCCTCACCGGGTGCGACCCTCTCCGAGCTGATGACGGTCCTCCGCTGGAAGCGTCTTCCCGCCAGGGACCGGACCGAGCTTCTCCTCAGGGCCATGAGGGGAGCCAGGGAACTGGGAGAATTCCGACTCATCCCGGATATCTTCATGCGCATCACGGAACTGGAGGACCTGGCCGAAGGGGAGGCCCGGGAAGTGCTGTGCACTTTCCTGCCCAGGAGACTGAGGGGATACAGCATCGAGAAGGCCGAGAACTTCGTGCTTGAGTGCATCCAGACCTTCCGGTCCCCTTCCGACAGAGCCCTTGCGCTTACCAGGCTGGGGGAGCTCGAATCCATCCAGAACAGGGCGTCGGCGGCGGAGGAACACCTTCTGGAGGCGATGGAACTGAGCCTCCGATCGGAATACGCCGCCTGCATGCCGGACATACTGGAGAGCCTGGCCGAGCTGCCGAGGGACTTCCGGTCCATGAACCAGCTGGCGGCCCGTATCGAGGATGTCATCGGCTGGGCCGGTTCCCTGGACGACCAGGAGATCATAACACGGATCCAGGCCTCGGCGGCCCTCGCCCAGTCGGGTCTGAGAATGGATTCTCTCGCCGAGAGGACGATTTTCACGGCCATGTCCGGCGTCGCTTTCCTTCCCGTTCCGGTGAGGCTTGCCGCTGAATGGTGCAGGGCCAGGATCTACATCGCATCGGGACGGGGCAGGGCCGCCATGAACACCCTGCAGAGGGCCCTGATGCTGGCGGAGAGCGCCGGTGACCGGCTGACGATGCTGGAGATCCTCAATACGATCGTCTCCGAGATGAAGGAGCGTTCCGGATATACCATGAGGAACCTGATCAGTATCATGGATAACGTTTCCGGAAGGTCCGCAGGCAGTCCGAACATCTCGATCAGGGCCTACGCCCTCGAGAATCTCACGGACATGTACATGAGAACGCTGCAGTTCCGGAAGTCCCGTCTCTCTGCAGGCGAACTCGCACAGCTCTCGGACAGCCTTGGGATGCACAGCGCCGACTCCCTGTCGGAATGGTGCACGGCCTACATGGGTTTCCTCACCGGAAGGGACGGCGACATCGGTTCCGGCGACGGCGTGCTTCCGGGTACCTCCGGATTCCTTGCGGCGCTCCTCGAGGGCCTTGACCCGGAGGACCACGCAGCGGCCATGTCGGAAAAGCTCATGACATCTCCCGGGGAGGACATGCAGGCCTGCCTGCTGGTGCTGGCAATGGAAGCTTTCGCCAGGGGCGCGGTAAAAGCCTCTTCGGCCATCGCCGCTGCCCTGGACTCCACTTTCAGCGGTTCGACAAGGGATCCCTACATATCATGGAAGCTCTGTGTCAGCGGGATGCTCTCCACTCGGGAGATCTACTCCGAAGACTTCTTCCATTCGGCCCAGGTCCTTTCCAGGCAGCTGGACAACCTGCTCCTGGTATGGCTGATCCTGAGGTGCAGGCTTTCACTGGACCTGGAGAGGGGGGACTTCGGATGGGGAACGCTCCTCATGCTGCTGTCGGAGCTTGACGGATACGTACTCGAGCAGCTTGAAGGCCGGGAATCCCGGTCCTTCATCGAAAGGAGCGGTGCGGGGAAGAGACGGGAGATGCTGGTATCGCTGACAGGCCGCCGGGAGTGCCCCGCCCCCGTGGAACTGAAGGGAATACTTTCGGGCATGGCATCCGGTTCCCTTGCCGAGCGCATGCTGGGAATAGGCGGAATATCGTCCAGGATATCGGGGAGGTCAGAGATAAGCGCCAGTCTGGAGATCCTCGGCAGGCTGACGGACGCCGACAGGGTGATGGCGCTCAGGGTCGTCTCCGGGGAGATCGAGGTCATCGAGGGCTACGGCACCGGAAAATGGAGAATGCCGGGCGAGGAGGCGCGGAACCTGATACTGGGAAAACCGGCGGTTGGCCGGTGTCTGGAGAACTACGGCGTCACGCCGTTCGGGAGCAGGCGCTGTCTGGTGGTCCCCGTAGGTGGAGCTGCTGTGGGTACCCAGAAGAGGACGCTGATCCCGGAGCGAATGGAACCCGGGAGTTATCTGCTTGTGGAGACCGAGTGCCCGATACCTGAGTACGGACCGATACCGGAATTCCTGATGGACATTATCAGAGGACAGGTCACGGCGGCGCTGAGGCTCCGGTCAAGGGAGGCGATGGCTTACATGGACAGGATGACAGGCGCCGTGATCGGCCATTCCTGGACAGGCAGGCTGCAGGAGATGACGTCGGACCGCAGCAGGGAGAACACCGTCTCGGTACTCGCAGCGGGTGTGGACGGCCTGCAGGAGGTGAACCGGCTCTTCGGCTACCGCGTGGGGGATGGAATACTCAGGGCCGTGGTCTCGACCATCAGGGGGGTCCTCAGACCGAACGACATGCTGGGAAGGCTGACCGGGGACATCCTGGGCGTGATGCTGCCGGACACCGGGGAGGATGACGCCAGGCTGGTGGCTGACAGGATCTGCGGCGAGGTATCCGGTGTCGACCTCCGTCCCGACGGGGTCCCTGTTACCGTGAGCGTGGGAATCGCATCTGTGGAGAGCCCGCAGAAAGGGCATGACCTGGTCCTCGGCAGGGCGATGGAAGCCATGCAGGCGGCGAAGGTGAGGGGAGGCAACAGGACGCTCCAGTGGAGCGAGGACCTGGACTCCCCGGATATGCCCGTTGTAAGGCTTTTCTGTACCGGCGATCCGGGTTGGGACCATGCCGTCTTCTCAGCCGTGATGGACCTCCTGCAGCTGAGGGAGACCAGCCTCCGGGGTATCGCGGAAAAACTCAGGGACGCCCTCAGGAGCGTAATGGTCTACATCGACGACGGAGCGGGGAACGAGGGGTTCGTGGGGAGCAGGTTCCTCAGGAGTATGGTCGAGGGAACGGGAGCCGCCAGGGAGGGAATTGTGACGCAACACCAGGGCATGCTTGGCAAATACGATGCCCTGTCCGCCGGTCTGGACCGGGGAGGCCGCCTGCTGGCCGCATGGGATTCACCGGGAGGAATATCCCCGGGCGTCAGGAACGTGTTCTCGGCCCTGGCAGGACTGTCAGGACTCCTGACCCGCCGCATGGGCTGAATCCTCGAGGAAGACCTTCTTCAGGAACCTGCCGGTGTATGAATGCTCCTGTTCCGCCAGCTGTTCCGGGGTTCCCGTTGCTATTATCCTGCCTCCCTCGTCCCCCCCGTCGGGACCCAGGTCTATGATCCACCCGGCGTTCTTTATCACGTCCATGTTGTGCTCGATGACTATAACGGTATTGCCTGCCTTGACCAGCCTGGACAGCACCAGGAGCAGCTTCTTCACATCGTGGAAATGCAGCCCGGTGGTCGGTTCGTCAAGGATGTAGACAGTATGCGAGGTACTGGGACGCGCCAGCTCGCGAGCCAGCTTTATTCTCTGTGCCTCCCCTCCCGACAGGGTGGTGGCCGGCTGCCCCAGCTGGATGTAGCCCAGTCCCACGTCGTCGAGGACCTTTAGGATGCTGTAGATGGACGGTATCCTCTCGAAGTGGGACATAGCCTCGTTAACTGTCAGGTCCAGCACCTCCGCTATGTCGAGTCCGCCGTAGGTTATCTTCAGGGTCTCCCGGTTGAACCTCCTGCCCCTGCAGGTCTTGCACTCGATGAATACATCCGACAGGAAGTGCATCTCTATCTTCTTGACACCGGCTCCCTTGCACTCCTCGCAGCGGCCGCCCTTCACGTTGAAGCTGAATCTCCCGGGCCTGTATCCGCGGACCTTTGCCTGAGGGGTTTCGGCGAAGAGGTTCCGAATGTGGTCGAAGACCTTGGTGTAGGTGGCGGGGTTGGACCTCGGGGTCTTCCCTATGGGGTCCTGTGATATGTTTATGACCTTGTCCACCTTGCGGACACCCTCGAGAGCGGCGTATGGACCGGGCCTGACCTTCAGGGACCCTCCCAGAGCAGCGGACAGGGCCGGATAGAGGGTCTGGCTTACGAGGGAACTCTTGCCAGAGCCGGAGACCCCGGTCACGCAGACGAACCTTCCCAGCGGTACCCTGAGGTCCACATCGCGCAGGTTGTGAAGCGAGGCCTTCCTGAGGACCAGTCTGTCGTCGGAGCCGGACGATACGGGGACGGTCCTGTGAATGAACTTCCTCCCCGAGAGGTAGTCCCCGGTGAGGGAATTCTCGCAGGCCATTATATCATCCGGAGTCCCCGCAGCCACGACCATGCCCCCCTGCACACCGGCGCCGGGGCCGAAATCCACGATGTGGTCGGCTGACAGGATGGTCTCGTGGTCGTGCTCCACAACAAGCACCGTGTTGCCCAGGTCCCTGAGTTCCTTCAGAGTGTCCAGCAGCCTGCGGTTGTCCCTCTGGTGCAGGCCTATCGTGGGTTCGTCCAGCACGTACAGGACTCCGGTGAGGCCGCTCCCTATCTGGCTGGCGAGACGTATCCTCTGCGCCTCTCCTCCGGACAGGCTGGGAGAGGCCCTGTCGAGTGTAAGGTAGTGGAGGCCGACGTTCTTCAGGAAAGCCAGCCTGCTCCGTATCTCCCTGAGGAGTTCCGATGCCACCTCCATACGCCACGGGTCCAGCTCGAGTTCATTGAAGTAATCATGCAGGTCCTGTACCGTCATGGAGTTCAGCCTGTGGATCCCCTCGCTGCCTACGGTGACCGACCTGGCCTCGCTCCTGAGCCTCGTGCCCCGGCAGGCGGAGCATGGCGACCTGTTGAAGAATTTCTCGTAGTGTCTTCGAGACGCCTGGCTGGAGGTGCTCCTGTAGAGCCTCTCGATCCTGGGGATGACACCCTCCCACTTCGTCTCCCATACTCCGGACGAACTGTCGGATGACCACGAGACGCTTATCTTCCTGTCGCCGGACCCGTACAGTATGATGTCCTGGACCTCTTCGGGAAGGCTTTGCCAGGGAGCGCCGGTGTTGAAGTCCAGCTCCCTCGCCAGGGCCCGGACCAGGTTCCTGCCGTGTCCCGACGGCACTCCCCACGGGGCCACGGCGCCGTCCTTGATGGAGAGGGCCTTCCTTGGGACTACGAGAAGCGGGTCCACCTTCATCTCGAAACCCAGTCCCGAGCATTCGGGGCACATGCCGAGGGGATTGTTGAAGCTGAAAAGCTGGGGAGTGAGTTCCGGCATGCTGATGCCGCAGTATGCGCAGGTGCTGTGCTCGCTCATCAGGGTCTCTTCACCGGAGTCTGCATCGATGACCGACAGGATTCCCTCGCCCTCGGACATGGCCGTCTCCACGGAGTCCATCAGCCTGCTGGCGATGCTTTCCTCGAGGACTATCCTGTCCACCACCAGGTGCACGGTGTGCTTCCTCTTCCCGTCCAGTGAGATAGTGCCGTCCAGGTCCCTGGTCTCGCCGTCCACTATTACTCGAACGTACCCCCTCTTACGTAGCGAGGGGAACAGGTCCGCGCAGGACCCCTTGCGGTTGCGGACGATGGGCGCCGTGATGAAAAGCCTGGTGCCCGCAGGCATCTCCAGTATCCTGTCCACCATCTGCTGGGGGGATTGGCTGGATACCTCCCTGCCGCACCGGGGGCAGTGGGGTATGCCTACCCTTGCGAAGAGCACTCTGAGGTAATCGGATATCTCCGTGACCGTTCCCACAGTGGAGCGCGGGTTGTGGCTCACCGTCTTCTGCTCTATGGATATGGCGGGCGAGAGACCCTCTATGCTCTCGTACAGAGGTTTCTCCAGCTGTCCCAGGAACTGCCTGGCGTAGGCCGACAGCGACTCTACGTAGCGGCGCTGTCCCTCCGCGTACAGGGTGTCGAAGGCGAAGGAACTCTTGCCGGAACCCGACACCCCTGTCAGGACCACCAGCCTGTTCCTTGGGAACTCCACGGTTATGTTCTTGAGGTTGTGCTCCCTGGCTCCCTTTACAATGATCCTGTCCATCCGCCGTTCTCCGTTTTTTCAGTGACGATGGAGGCAACCGCAACCATATAGTATAAGACCTCCGTACAGGGGTCGGGATGTGCCACAATAGCACGGCCGTTCCCGGCCCGGGTCGGAGCCTCCCCGGGACCCTTTACTTCAAGCTCCTGTACCGAAGTAACTTATGAATTCAATGTCTTCTGGCACGCGGATTGCTCGTTCTATGGGAGGAGCAAATGAAACGGCACCGGCCGACAGAAAACGGAAACTCCGCATAAGACTTTCGGCGAATCGCGGAGACAGGGATAGTTCAGACAGGAGAGGAAGACATGGGCAAGATAATAGGGATCGACCTGGGGACCACGAACTCATGCGTGGCTGTAATGGAGGGTGGTGAGCCCACGGTAATACCCAATGCCGAAGGAAACAGGACTACTCCTTCGGTGGTTGGTTTCAACGACAAAGGAGAGAGACTTGTGGGTGTGGTGGCCCACAGGCAGGCGGTAGCCAATCCGCAGAATACCGTTTCCTCCATAAAGAGGTTCATGGGCCGCAAGTTCGGTGAGGTCTCCAAGGAGATGAAGAGGGTACCCTACAAGGTGGTAGAGGGCAAGAACGGCGACGCATGGGTCGAGGTAATGGGCAAGAATTACTCACCACCGGAGATATCCGCCATGATACTCCAGAAGATGAGGCAGACGGCGGAGGACTACCTGGGCGAGAAGGTGGACAAGGCAGTGGTCACCGTGCCCGCCTACTTCAACGACAGCCAGAGACAGGCGACGAAGGACGCGGGGAAGATAGCGGGACTGCAGGTGGAGCGCATAGTGAACGAGCCCACCGCGGCGGCGCTGGCCTACGGACTGGACAAGGAATCATCGAACCGGACAATCGCCGTCTACGACCTCGGCGGAGGCACCTTCGACATATCCATACTCGAGATCGGCGACGGGGTCTTCGAGGTCAAGTCCACGAACGGCGACACACATCTGGGCGGGGACGATTTCGACCAGAGGATAATCGACTGGATGGTGGCGGAGTTCAGGAAGAGCAAGGGCATAGACCTCTCGGGTGACCCCATGGCACTGCAGAGGCTGAAGGAGGCTGCGGAGACCGCCAAGTGCGAACTCTCCACCACCCAGAGTGCTTCCATAAACCTGCCCTTCATAACCGCGGATTCTTCCGGAGCGAAGCACCTGGACATGACCCTGAGCAGGTCCAAGCTTGAACAGATGGTGGACGACCTGGTGGACAGGACCGTAGCACCGTGCGTAACCGCCCTTAAGGATGCCGGACTGGAGCCTTCGCAGATAGACGACGTCCTCCTGGTGGGCGGCCAGACCAGGATGCCCATGGTCCAGAAGAAGGTGACGGAGATATTCGCCCGGGAGCCACACAAGGGCGTCAATCCCGACGAGGTGGTGGCAGTGGGCGCCGCGATACAGGCGGGGGTGCTCTCCGGCGACGTCAAGGATGTTCTTCTTCTCGACGTGACACCGCTGACCCTCGGCATCGAGACACTGGGCGGCGTGGCTACTCCGATCATCGAGAAGAACACCACCATACCCACGAAGAAGAGCCAGATATTCAGCACCGCGGCGGACAACCAGCCCCAGGTGGAGATCATCGTGCTACAGGGTGAGAGGAAGATGGCGGCGGACAACCGAATAGTGGGCAGGTTCGTCCTTGACGGCATACCTCCCGCTCCCAGGGGCATGCCGCAGATCGAGGTAACCTTCGACATCGACGCCAACGGCATCCTGCACGTATCCGCCAGGGACAAGGCCACCGGCAAGGAGCAGAAGATCACCATCGAGGCTTCCAGCGGCCTGACCGAGGAGCAGATAAAGCAGATGGTGAAGGATGCCGAACTCCACGCCGAGGAGGACGCCAGGAAAAAGGAGAAGATAGAGAGAAGGAACCATGCCGACGCCATGGTCTTCGAGATAGAGAAGCAGATGAGGGAGTACGGGGACAAGGTTTCCCCGGAGGACCGTTCCAGGCTGGAGGATGCCCTCTCGGGCATGAAGAAGGCCATGGAAGGCGAAGATGACGATGCCGTGAAGAGGGAGTACGAGAAGCTCCAGGAGACATGGAAGCAGTTCGGGGAGGCCTTCTACCGGCAGCAGCAGGCACAGCAGCAGGCCCAAGCACAGACGGAAGGCGCCGCAGGAGGTCCCGGTGGCCCCGATACGGCGGGAACCGGTCCCGGTGACGACGACCACACGGTCGACGCCGACTACGAAGTGGTAGACGACTGATGGCCGATCCAAGGAGAAACACGACCAGGAGGAAGAACGGTACATCCACCAGAAGGAGCATACCGGAGGACCAGCCGGAGGAGAACAAGAAAGAGGAGAGCGGGACCCATTCTCATGAAGAAGTTACGGATGAGGTCCCGTCCCGGGAGCCCGAGCCCGTACCCGGAGCCGACCCCGAGAGAGCCAGGCTCTTGGACAGGCTGATGAGGCTGCAGGCGGAGTTCGACAACTACAGGAAGAGGCAGGCCAGGGACTTCCGCCGTCTATGTTCCCAGGGCAAGAGGGAACTGATCTCCGAACTGCTGGCAGTCCTGGACAACTACCACAGGGCCGAACGGCTTGTAGAGGAAGGGGGGCATTCCGTTGAGGAGATCGCCGACGGCCTGATGAAGACCTCCGATCAGCTCGAGCGTATCCTGGCCCAGGAGGGTCTCTCGGAGATGGAGGTCAGTCCCAGGGACCCCTTCGATCCCAATATCCACGAGGCCTTGCTGGCGGAGGACACCGAAGACCTGGACATGGACAGGGTTCTCGAGGTGTTCCAGAAGGGATACATGCTCAACGACGAAATGCTCAGGCCCGCAAGGGTCAGGGTAGGACGGGCCGGCCACCGGCGTGAAGGGACCCCCGTGGACGAAGGGGGCGAATAGCGACAAGTGAGCAAGGATCTCTACGCCGTACTGGGGGTGGATGAGAGCGCCTCCGGCGATGAGCTGAAGAAAGCCTACAGGAAACTGGCGAAGAAGTATCATCCCGACGCCAACCCCGGTGACACCGGGGCCGAGGAGCGCTTCAAGGAGGTCTCCGAAGCCTACGACATACTGGGTGATCAGGAGAAGAGGGCCCAGTACGACCAGATGCGCAAGGGTGGAGGCGGCTTTTCCTGGAGTTCGACGGCAGGCGGGGAGGGCGGCAGCCCCTTCGGAGGAGGAGGGCTTGCCGACATCCTCAGGTCGATGTTCGGAGGCGGGTTCGAGGGTGGCGGATCCGGCAGGAGACAGGCGTCAAGGACCACGGTCGCGGTCGAAGTGCCCTTTCGGACGGCGGCCCTCGGAGGTACCGTCAGGACAAACCTTCAGGTACCTTCCACCTGCCCCGTGTGCATGGGTTCCGGCGGTTCCGGAAGGAAGACCTGCGAGCAGTGCGGTGGAAGAGGGATGGTGCAGCAGGGGCAGATGGTCATGCCCTGTCCCTCCTGCGGTGGTTCGGGAGAGACGTTCTCCAGCGTATGCTCAGCCTGCGGAGGATCCGGCGAGACAATGTCGATCGAGACTGTCGAACTTAAGGTCCCGGCCGGTTCCGACGACGGCACGGTGCTCAGGCTGGCGACCCCCTCCAGGCGGACGGTGATGGTAAGACTCCGGGTGAAACCCGACAGCTTCTTTACCCGGGAGGGCCGGAACATACACTGTACAGTGAGGATATCCGCACCGCAGGCGGTCCTGGGCACCAGGCTGAAGATCAGGACCCTTGACGGGAAGGTGATGCTCCGCATCCATCCCGGCACCCAGCCGGGGGCCATACTCAGGATACCCGGCAGGGGAGTCCCCTACAGGGGAACGAAGGGCGACCAGCTGGTCCATGTGCGGGTTGACATTCCCTCGAATCCCTCACCGGAGGAGAAGCAGCTATGGGAGAAGCTGTCCGGGCTCCACACCCGGCGAGCTTGACGGGGGGGGAGCCCGGTGTTATTCCCGACGTTGACCGTGACACCTACCCAATGAACTGAGGAGGATCCTTGAATTACGCCTACCTTGCGCTTCTCATTCCCGGACTGGTCATGTCGGTGGCAGGGTTCGTGATGCTGGGGAAGAAGCTGCATCCGGTGGTTACCGGTCTTGTGTTCCTGGTCGGTATCGCCGCCATGGTGCTGGGCGTCCTTCTGACCTGCGTACCGGATTTCTTCGCAGGCTGAACGGTTACTCCAGCAGTCCCAGCTTCTTGAAGTTCTCGACGAACTCGGCGAGCAGTGAGTCGGCAGGGTGGACCGAGTGAGCCCTATCCGCCAGTTCCGCTGCGGCCACAAGTGCATTGTCCTGGACCATCTGCCTTATCTGCGCAATGTACTCCTGGGCGGTTACTCCGGCACTCGAGCTACCGGAAGCCTGTCCTTCGACCGCTCCCGGTTCCCAGGATTCAAGATCGGCGAGCAGAAGGTCCAGGCCCGTGGCCTGGGGTAGCGTCAGGAATGCCTGCCTGGCAAAGGAGACCGCATCGGGAACATTTCCGGACTCCAGTTTTTTCCTGGCTATCTGCACCAGGTTGGCGGACTTGATCCTGATCCTGAGAAGATCGATCCTGGCCGTTACTTCCTGACTGTCCGGAGCCAGCTGCCTGGCCTTCTTGAGATATGCTATGGCCTTCTGCTGGTGGCCGTTCTCGTATTCCATATCCGAAGCTTCGAAGAGCTTCTGGAGCCGATCCTCTGCCATTGACTGCGTCCTTTCCTCGTTCTCATCAACGGACTGTGAACGGTGGTCCTCTACCTCCCCGTATTCCTCCCGGTCCGAAGCCCCGGCGTTAGCATGTCCCATACCCCCAGAAGCCGCAGCGTTAGCATGTCCCATACCCCCCGAAGCCCCGGCGTTAGCACGTTCCATACCCCCAGAAGCCGCAGCGTTAGCATGTCCCATACCCCCAGAAGCCGCGGCGTTAGCACGTTCCATCCCCCCAGAAGCCGCAGCGTTAGCACGTTCCATACCCCCCGAAGCCGCCGCGTTAAGGTGTTCCTTACCCCCCGAAGCGGCCGCGTTAAGGTGTTCCATACCCCCAGAAGCCGCGGCGGAATTCGCGGCCTTTCCCTTCGGCGGTTCCGGAGCTGCGATTACGTCATCTTCGAATTCGACATCGTCGTCGTCCTCGAGGCCGGTCCTGACCTTCTTCTTGCCTATGACCTTGATGACCTGTACCAGCACGCCGTTGTTGTCGTCTATGCTGACGGCCTTTCTCATCAGCTCCAGGGCCTCGTCCCTCTTCCCCTGGTAGAGCTTCTTCTTGGCCTTCCTGACCAGGCTCGCTATAACCTTGACGTTCTTCTTCAATACAGCCTCCGGAAGTGCAGTTGCCTGAATGCCAAAGATAATACAAGAAACAGCCCTTGAGGAACCGCGACAGTATATTACCGCAGGACATCCCTCACAAGAGTCCGGGGGATGAAGTGGCCTCCTTCCGGACGTATTGACGCTGGTGTTATAAATTGTATCATTAACTGCCGTGGAATGATTTGGGGTGTATTGCAACCACGTAAAAAAAAGTGCTAAAAAGCCGATAGCTCACCTCAGGCCGCCGGCTGGCGGCTTTCTTTTTCTCGGCTGAAGGATGAGGAGAGGTTGTAAGCGTCATGACCATGTTCACAAGCGAATCGGTTTCCGAAGGTCATCCGGACAAGATATGCGACCAGATCTCTGATGCGGTGCTGGACGCGCATCTTCAGCAGGACCCCGGCGCCCATGTGGCGTGCGAGACACTGGTGACCACCAACTTCTGCATGCTGGCCGGAGAGGTGAAGAGCCACACCGAAGTGGATTACGAGGAGGTGGCCCGGAATATGATCCGGTTCATAGGCTACGACATCCCGGACCTGGGTTTCCACTACCTGGAGAACACCTACAAGATAAGGATACACTCGCAGTCGCCGGATATCGACCACGGAGTGGTGGACAACGAGGGAGCGGGGGACCAGGGACTGATGTTCGGTTTCGCCTGCAGCGAGACAGAAGCTCTCATGCCCTACCCCATACAGCTTGCCCACAGGCTGCTGGAGCGACTGAGGGAGGTCAGGAAGGCGGGAGAGCTCCCCTGGGCCAGGCCCGATGCCAAGAGCCAGGTGACCGTCGAGTACCGGGGATACCAGCCCATCGCCATAGACGAGATACTTCTCTCAGTGCATCACGATCCCGACGCCAGCGCAGCCGACATGATAGATGACGTGCGCGGCAAGGTCATCATGCCTGTCATCGAGAACTGCATGCCTTCGCTGCCCTGGACCGGGAACCTGCTTTTCAACCCCTCCGGGAGGTTCGCCATCGGCGGCCCGCACGGGGATGCCGGCCTGACGGGCAGGAAGATCATCGTGGATACCTACGGCGGCACCGGAAGGCACGGAGGCGGAGCCTTCTCCGGCAAGGACTCGACCAAGGTGGACCGCTCAGCCGCCTACATGGCGAGGCACATCGCCAAGAACATCGTCAGCGCGGGAGTGGCTGACAGGTGCGAGATACAGCTTGCCTACGCCATCGGCAGGGCGGACCCGGTGTCGGTCATGGTGGAAACATTCGGCACCGAAAAGGTGAATGACATCTCAAGGGTGGAGAAGGCCGTCAGGGAGATCTTCCCCCTTCGTCCCTACAGGATAATCGAGTATCTTGGACTCAGGAGGCCCATCTTCTCGAAGACATCATCCTTCGGTCATTTCGGAAGGAGACCCGAGGAAGACGGTGCCTTCTCGTGGGAGAGCACCCACAGGGCCGAGGAACTGGCCTCGATGCTCCTCTGAGGGAGACGACGGGAGAACTCGATTGACCGCATTCCTTCTGACGGCGTCACTGCTGTGCGCAGGTTCGCTGGACAGTCTCGATACTCGACTGCAGGAAACCCGGCAGGAGATAACGCGGCTGGAGGACGAGGAGGCGGCTCTGACCACGATCCTCGACGCCATTCACGTCCACCTGATGACCTCCAGGGAGTACTACAACGAGCTGGCGCTGGAGGAGGCGAGGATCCTGCAGCAGCTGGGCCGAGTCTCCGCCGTGTTCACCGAGGAGGATTCGCTTCGGGAGGAACTGGTGGAGAGCCTCTCTTCTTACCTCGTCTACCTCTACTCCCACCGGAACCTGGGCGGTGTGGGCAGCTTCTTCGCGGAAGGCGGGTTCCGAAGGATGCTCCATCGCCAGGCATACATAGACCATCTCGCCTCGAAGGCCGCCGGGGAGGTTTACATGCTCACCCTGAGCCAGGATTCGCTGGGGAGCCACAGGGATTCTCTGGAGACCCTCCTTCTGAACGTGCAGGAACTGAGACACCGTATGGAGGAGATACAGGAGGGGATATACGAGGAAGAGGCCAGGCAGGCTTCCATGCGGAGACAGGTCATGGGGAGGATCTCCGCCGCGAGGGAGTCCCTTCAGGTCCTGGAGGACAGGAGGATAGCCCGTTCTCAGTTCGTCACCGAGCTTATAGTGAGGTCCACCTCGTCGCCTTCGCTGGAACTCCTTCCGATACCTGATTCCGACGCCTACTTCGAGCGACAGAGGGGATCGGTGGACTGGCCCGCAGAGGGCCAGATGCTAAGAAGGTTCGGCATAGAGCGCCATCCCGACTACGGGACGGAGATCACCGTGGACGGAATAACCGTGGTCACGCAGCCCTCGCAGGAAGTGTGCGCATCTGCTCCGGGCGTCGTTCTGTATGCCAGGGAGTACCTGAGCTACGGGCCGATGGTGGTGATCGACCACCAGGACGGCTACTACAGTTCCTACGGTTATCTCGGCCAGCTTTCGATCAGCCAGGGGGACATCGTGGAGGCGGGAACGCCCCTGGGACAGTCCGGTCCGGTGCCGGGAGGGCAGCCGGGGTACTACTTCGAGATAAGGAAGGGAGGGGAGCCGGTGGACCCCGAGGGCTACCTGCGATAGGATGGGCCTTTTTAGGAAGGTGGAAGGGCAGGAGCGGGCCGACGAGCTCATCGGAGGCGCCTACGCCGGCGGAAGGCTTGCCCATGCGTACCTCTTCGCCGGGCCCTCCGGCGTGGGAAGGTTGACCGCCGCCCAGGAGCTGGCCGCCGCATGGATGTGCAGGGAGGACGCCGGCGGGTACTGCGGAAACTGCAGGGACTGCCGGCGTATCTTCGCCTTCGAGCATCCGGACGTCATGTACACCGTGCCGGTCCTGGGTTCCACACCCCCGGAGGATATCGCGGAGCTGTTCAGGGTCAGGGCGGAGAACGGGATATCCCCGGTCAGACTGGAGGGCAATACCAGGATAACCATCGACCAGGTAAGGGAAATGGAGGAACGGCTCTCCAGGAAGGCCTTCGAGGACAGGGGTCACTTCGAGATAGTGCTGGACGCTGACAGCATGGGCGTCGAGGCGGCCAACGCACTTCTGAAGACCCTTGAGGAGCCACCTTCGGACACGGTCATCGTTCTGATCAGTGAACGCTGGTCGGCCCTTCTTCCCACCGTGAGGTCCCGGACGCACCTGGTCAGGTTCCGAAGGCTCGATGAGGGTCTCATCGAAAGCATACTGCAGAGCAGGCTGGGCCTGGACGGTGAAAGAGCGGCCGAGCTTGCCCTATCGTCAGACGGCAGACCCGGGCTCGCACTGCTGAGGGCCATCTCCGAGGGGCCGGGGAACGCTGATTCGGACCCGTCTGAAGTGCTGCGGCAGATAGGTGAATGCGCTTCGGCCTCTTCTGCATTATCATTGGCATCGAGGGTCTCCGGAACGCTGAGGAGGGAGGGGACCCTGGAGCTGTGCAGGGAGATGCAGTCCTATATCCACGATGTCAGGAGGCGGCTGGGCGGAATGAGGCCGGTGGGCCATACGCTGTCTTACGTAAGACAGGATCCGATTACCGACGAGATCTGCGTCCTCGGAATGGAACTGTTCAGGAACGCTGAAATACGGATTGCCGCCAACGGTACGCCGGCCATGGTCCTGGGAGCCGCGTTCACCGGTCTCTGGGAGGGAATTCGGAAAGGGGGTGAAGGGTCACATGAACGGAGACGAAGCTGACAGCGGCTATTCATACGAGAACGAGAGATCATCCGCCCTTGAGCTGTTCAGGCTTCTGTTCAGCTCGAAGCGGCTCGAGACTTACATAAACCTGACCCCGAACCCCGTCTCGGTAGGCGAGATGGTCGTGGTATCGGTGGACAGGGGCGAGGACCTTGGCGTGGTGGTGGCAAAGTACAGCCCCAGGGACCCGGTGGCTTCCATAAGCGGACATTTCCTGAGAATGGCCACTCCAGAGGACATAAGGAACTACGAGGAGAACCGCGATTTCGAGGAGAAGATACTCAAGTTCTGCCAGAAGAGGATCTCCACCAGGGACATGGACATGAAACTTACAGGATGCGAGGCTCAGCTCGACAGGAGGAGGATCCGCGTCTTCTTCACCGCCGACCAGCGTAAGGACTTCAGGGGGCTGGTCAGGGACCTGGCCAGCAAGTTCCACGCCAGGATAGAGATGAGACAGATAGGCGTGAGGGACGATGCAAGGCAGAAGGACGGCGTCGGGATATGCGGCAGGAGGCTCTGCTGCTCGGCGTACCTTTCCCATTTCCGGTCCATCACTCTCAGAGCGGCAAGGGAACAGGACCTGGCCCCCAACCCGGCCAAGGTATCAGGGGTGTGCGGAAGGCTGATGTGTTGCCTGAACTATGAGACCGAGTTCTACAGGAAGGCTTCAAGGCTCTACCCCCAGCTGGGAACGAAGACAACCGTAGGCAGGCGGGAGGGAAGGGTCAGCGCCGTGGACATCTTCCGGGAGACGGTCACCCTGGAGATGGAGGACGGCGAGGAGAAGGTCATGGAGATAGAGAAGTTCCACAGGAGGAGGAGATCCCCCGACGGGATCGATGAAGCTTATGAGGATGAGCAGCAGGAATGAACGGCGGGAACGGCGGATTTGGAGATAGAATGACTAGATACCTGGTAACCAGCGCTCTGCCCTACGCCAACGGCCCCTCACATCTGGGTCACCTGGCCGGAGCCTACCTGCCGGCGGACATCTACGTCAGGTTTCTCCGAATGAGCGGCGAGGATGTCATCTACATGTGCGGGAGCGATGAGCACGGTGTGCCCATAACCATAAAGGCCGAACAGCTGGGAATAACTCCAAGGGAAGCGGTCGACATCTTCCACGAGATGATCCACCGTGACTTCCGGTCCTTCGGAATATCCTTCGACAACTTCTCCAGGACAGAGAGACCCGAGCACTACGAGTTCGCGCAGCAGGTATTCCTGGACCTCCTGGGGAAGGGCTTCATAGTGGAGAAGTCCATGAAGCAGTTCCACTGCGACAGGTGCGGAAGGTTCCTGCCCGACAGGTACGTGGGGGGCACCTGCCCGCATTGCGGCTCGACGAAGGCCAGGGGAGACCAGTGCGACGACTGCGGTACCTGGCTTGACGCCCTGGAGCTGGTGGACCCCGTATGCTCCATCTGCGGGTCCACACCGGTCCCAAGGGATACCAGGCACTGGTTCCTCAGGCTTGAGGCATTCCAGGAGTGGCTGGAGGAGTGGCTGGCGGGACATCCCGAGTGGAAGCCGAACGTGCTCAACTACTGCCGGGGATGGATGGACGAGGGGCTCCGCGAGAGGGCTATCACCAGGGATCTCGACTGGGGTATACCCGTCCCGGTGGAGGGCGCGGAGGGAAAGGTCCTCTACGTCTGGTTCGAGGCCCTGCTGGGTTACGTAAGCAGCACCAGGGAGTACTTCCGGATGAAGGGGGAACCCGACGGGTGGAAGGACTACTGGCAGGACGGGGATACGAGGCTGGTGCAGTTCATAGGCAAGGACAACATAGTCTTCCACGCGGTGATACAGCCCGCCGTCCTCCATGGACTCGGAGGTTACGTCCTGCCCTGGAACATTCCCGCCAACGAGTACCTGAACATCAGGGGCGAGAAGTTCTCCACCAGCAGGGGAACGGCCATATGGCTGAAGGATTACCTGGCCCACTTTCCGCCCGACCCCATGAGGTACGCCCTGGCCATCAACGCGCCCGAGAACAGGGACACGGACTTCTCCTGGGACGAGTTCAGGGCACGGAACAATGAGTTGGCCGACGTCTTCGGGAACTTCATCAACAGGACCATGAAGTTCGCCCACAGGTACTTCGAGGGAAAGGTCCCGGAACCGGGACCCGCCGGGGAGGCCGAGGAGGCCCTTATGTCGCTGGCCAGGGCTACCAGGGACGAGATGGGGGAGCTGATACGGGGATTCAACCTGAAGACGGCCTGTCTGAAGGCCATGGAACTGGCCCGTGAGAGTAACAGGTACTTCGACCAGAGCCAGCCCTGGAAGACCGCGAAGACGGACCGCACCGCCTGTGCCACCAGCATCTACTACAGTCTCCAGGTCGCGAATGCCCTGAGGATACTCTTCGCTCCCTTCATTCCATTCACCTGCGAGAGGACCGGAGTCATGCTCGGCAGGGAAGAACTGCACTGGAACGGGGCCGGGGGCGAGAACCTGCGGGCCGGGCAGGCGCTTGGCAGTCCGGAGATACTCCTCCAGAAGCTGGAAGAAGGTTTCGAGCGGGTCATGTACCGGGAATCGGGGGAGGTATCACCCTCCGCTGAGACCTCCGTTCCAGAGGTCAGGGAACAGGTGTCCTACGATTCCTTCATGAGGATGGACCTTCGCGTCGGCAGGATAGCCGAGGTCCACCACATAAAGGGAGCCGACAAGCTCTACAGGCTGATGGTGGACATGGGCGACCACACCAGGCAGCTGGTGGCCGGCCTGAAGCCGTACTACTCCGCCGTGGAGCTGGAAGGCAGGAAAGTGGTCGTCCTGGTCAACCTCCAGCCGGTAAGGCTGAAGGGCGTGGAGAGCAACGGAATGGTGCTGGCCTCCGATGACGGCCGGGGACGGGTGAGACTCCTGAACCCATCGGACGACGCCCTGCCCGGTGACTGCATACACTGAATCACTCCGATAGGGGATCCATGCGGATTCTCGACCTGAACAGCTCCTATTCACCCAGTGGTGGCGGCATAAGGGTATACCACGAGAGAAAGCTGGAATACTTCGCCACCGGCAGTGACCATGAATCCGCTCTTGCGGTGCCATGCAGGGAGGACGGCCTGCTGTCGCCGGGTCCTCCCAGGATCTACGGTCTGAAGTCCGTGCCACTGCTGGATTCCGGCTACAGGATGGTGGTGGGTTCCGGAGGCATATCCTCAATACTGCAGGACTACCGGCCCGATATCGTCGAGGTGGGCAGTCCGTACCTCATGCCCAGGCTTGCCAGGATCGCCCTGGGAAACTCGGGGATCCCTGTGGTCGGCTTCTACCACACCGATTTCCCCGACAGCTACGTAGGCCCCTATGCGGAAAAGTTCCTGCCGGCTCCCCTGGCGTCGCTGCTCCACCGCCTGTCCAGGGAGCACGTCCGCAGGACGTACTCCGGGATGACAGCCGTATTCGCAGCGTCCGGCTGCATGCTGGCGAAGCTGAGGGAACTGGGAGTGAGGAATCTCTTCCATACTCCTCTTGGCGTGGATACGGAAGTGTTCTCCCCGGGTGCAGCCTCGACCGAGTTCAGGAAGGAGATGGGCGTCCCGCAGGGAGGCTCGCTGGTGCTCTACCTGGCGAGACTGCACTGGGAGAAGGGCCTGGACATGCTCCTGGAAGCATATCCGCTGTTCAGGGACCCCGCAAGGCTCAAGCTTGTCATTGGCGGACAGGGACCGCACTCCCATCTCGTGGACCGGTTCATTCGGCGTTACCCGGAGGTGGCGAGGCTCCCGTTCCTTCGAGGAAGGGAGGAAGTGGCGCGGGTCATGGCTTCCTCCGACGTGTTCCTTGCGCTGGGGAGCTACGAGACCTTCGGGCTGGCGGGTCTGGAAGCGATCTCCTGCGGAACCGTCCCCGTTTTCCCCGACAGGGGCGGCTCGGCGGAGATGGCCCGTTCTCTGGGTCTGCTCGAACCCTACGTGTGGGACAGCCCCGGCAGCCTGGCCTCCTCGGTGAGGAAGGCGACCGGACTGTCGGGACCCGAGGTATCCGGCAGGCTCAGGGAATATGCCCTGTCGGGCCGGAGCTGGGAGGACACATTCAGGCGAATCGAGGGTTTCTACGTAATGATACTGGAGGCGTGCCGCCGCGGCCGGCCGGAGAGCCTCGTCCCGGAAGGCGACTGGTGGGAGGCATGAAGCGGCTGCTTCTCTCAGTCCACGATGTGACACCGGCGTACGAACCACTTCTGAGGGTGCTGGTGGAGGGGCTGGAGGACCGGGGTCTGTCGAGGTATTCAATGCTTGTGGTCCCGGACCACCGCGGTTCCTGGCCCCTGGAGGAACACTCCGGTTTCTGCCGGTGGCTCTCTGGACTGGCCGCTGAAGGAGTGGAGATGCTCCTGCACGGAATGACCCACACGGGAAGCCCCGGGGGGACCCCGGCGGAGAGGCTCAGGGCCCTTCTTTTCACAAGGGGCGAGGGCGAGTTCCTCTCCATGGGGGAAGGGGAGTCCCTGGCACTGATGGAAAATGGAAGAAGAAGGCTCAGTGAAACCGTCGGATGCGAGGTCCGGGGTTTCGTCGCCCCGGCATGGCTCTACGGCCGCGGTTCGATTGGAGCGCTGAAACATGCGGGGTTCCTGCTGGCGGAAAGCAGGTGGAGGGTCTGGAGCCCGTCACTGGGCAGGACGCTGACACGGGTACCGGTCTGCAACTACGCCGGAGGCGGAGTACTCAGAAGGGGACTGGCCGCCCTCTGGGTCAGGGCCTGCGGAGCGGTTCTTCGGGCCTCGCCGGTGGTCAGGTTCGCCCTTCATCCTGACGATGCCTCCACCCCCCGCCGGCTGGATGCCGCCATGTCGGCACTGGACAGGCTCTCACATGGCAGGTCCGCTTCCGCGCTGGGTGACCTGCTGCCTGCGCCATAATGTCGCGGTGCTGTCGATCCGTGTACAGACGCGCGGTATTCCCCTGTGCCCCGTCGGGCATCATTCTTGCTTATATTCGTTATGGTCCTGTGTGGATCGCGAAGGATTCTGAAGCATACGAGAGGGAGAACGGATGTATCTAGGTTTTGCGGATATGAACGCGGGTTTCCTTATAATAATCGCAGCCATGTTCCTGGGGCTCTGGGCCAGGTCCAGGGTAACGGGAACCTACAGGCGCTTCAGCCAGGTGGCCACCGGCAGGGGAGTGACCGGTGCCGGGACCGCAAGGCAGATACTGGACAACTACGGTCTTCACAACATCGATGTCCAGCAGGTCGCGGGCACCCTGACCGACCACTACGATCCGAGGAGCGGCGTCCTCCGGCTCTCTCCTGGAGTCTACGGGGGCACGTCCATAGCGGCGGTGGGAGTAGCCGCCCACGAGGCCGGACACGCGGTCCAGGATGCCATGGGATACGGTCCCTTCCGCGCAAGGCAGAAGCTGGTCCCCGTCGCCAACCTGGGCTCGCAGATGCTGTTCCCGCTCATTATCGGAGGTCTTTTCTTCAGAATAACCGAACTCTACTACATCGGTGCAGCCCTTTACGGGGCCGCCCTCCTCTTCCAGCTGGTCACGCTCCCCGTGGAGTTCGATGCCAGCAACAGGGCAGTCTCCTACCTGAGCAGGAGCGGCAGCGTGACGACCGGAGAACTCCAGGGAGTTAGAAAGGTCCTTACGGCAGCATCCTGGACCTACGTTGCGGCGGCCCTGGCGTCCCTGGGACAGATGGTCTGGCTGCTGATGGCCGGCAGGAGAAGGTAGATGGGAGTAGAGACCCCCTTCATAATACTCCTGGTCTTCTTCAGCGTGGTCTGCCATGAGATAGCGCACGGTTACGTGGCGCTCCGGCTCGGAGACCCCACGGCCTTGAGGATGGGAAGGCTGACCTTCAATCCCGTCCCGCACATTGATCCGGTGGGGACTATCATGCTGCCTGCGTTCTTCCTGATAACGAACAGCCCCATAATGATCGCCTGGGCCAAGCCGGTGCCGGTGAATCCCGCCTTCTTCAGGAACCCCAGGCAGGGCATGATGTGGGTGGCCGCAGCGGGACCGGCCACCAACCTCGTCCTTGCCCTGCTGATGACAGGACTGCTGCACGTTGCCGGTGACGCGCTACCGGCCTTCCTGATGCACAGCCTTGCCATGGCTGCACTTATGAACATCGTGCTCATGGTCTTCAACCTGCTTCCCATACCGCCCCTCGACGGGAGCAGGATAGTGGCCAGGTTCCTCTCCAGGCAGGCCCTTGCAAGCTACCAGAGACTGGAGAGGTTCGGACTGCTGATAGTGTTCGGTCTCCTCTGGCTCGGGGTGATAGGCGACATCCTCATGCCGGCGCTCAACTTCGCCATAAGGCACCTGGAACTCTACCCCTTCCTGCCCAGGCTGTAGTGTTCCGGTCTGGAGGTGCCATTGCCGGGAGTCCCGGATTTGCTTATTCATCAACATCATGAATGATGTGTAGACTCATCAACGGCCGGCTGGTACGGCTGAGCAACGATTGGATGGAGAGATGACGCTGCTGATCCTGGCCTTTCTGTCAGTACACGGGAGCATCTACGACGAGACTCCCATGACCGTCAATCCCGACCCTGACTACAGGATGGGGACCTACGAGGAATGGATGGCGGGTCAGCCCCCCTACCTGCCGCTGGAGGCGGTCACGATCGCAGGCACCGACGGAGGACAGTTCCTGCTTGTCTTCGAGGAGGGTCTGACCGACAGTCTCACTCCCGGTCTGCTGGACCAGTGGACCTCGGACATACAGTCCGGAGGCCTGACCACCGAGGTTGTGGAGGTGAACTACAGCGCTCCTGAGGACCTGAGGGCGTTCCTGCAGGACAGGTTCTCGCAGGGAATGGAGGGCGCCGTGCTGGTGGGGGACCTGCCCGCGGCATGGTGCGCCCTGGAGGATGCAAAGAACTACCAGAGCGGCGAGACCTTCCCCGCCGACTACTTCTACATGGACCTGGACGGAACCTGGGAGGACAACTGGATAGGCTATCCCTTCATGGGGAATCCGGGCAGCGACGGTCTGTACGATACGTTCAGCGGCAGTCTCGACCCGGAGATATACGTGGGCAGGATAAAGGTGGACAACCTGACGGCCCTGGGGGACCCGGTGGACATACTCTGCTCCTACCTGGAGAGGAACCATCAGTGGAGGCTCAACGGAGATCCCGAACCGCTGTACGCTCTCTGTTACGTCGACGATGACTGGGTGCCCTGGGCTCCCGGATATCAGGCCTCGATGCAGTACCTCTATCCTCTCACTGAACTGGTCAGCGAGGAGTCCGCCACCAACGGCACGGACTACATAGAGAACAGGGTGCCAGGGGACTACGTATGGATAAGCCCCTTCGTCCATTCCAACCCCGGAGGGCATTACTGGTCGCCGGGCCCTACCACCTACTGGGACCAGATAGTCCCCGCCCTTCCGGAGGCCCGTTTCTACAACCTCTTCGCCTGCTCGAACTGCAGGTTCACAACCGTGCACTGCATGGGCTCGGTGTATTCCCTCTGCACCGGCAGCGGCCTGGCCGCCGTGGGCAGCACTAAGAGCGGGTCCATGCTGCAGTTCACCCCCTTCTACAGTCCCCTGGGAACGGGCAGCTCCCTGGGAGAGGCCTACATGGACTGGTGGGACTACATAGCCGCGGGAGGACTGACACCCAGCGAGAAGTCCTGGCACCTTGGAATGGTGCTGCTCGGCGATCCGTCGCTGATGCCGGCGATGCACATACTTGGGATCGGGGAAGGCAATGAAGCGGCTGTCACGCTGAATCCGGTTCTTTCCTCCAATCCCTGCAGGGGCAGCCTGACCGTATCCTTCCCGGGAACCTCGGGAACCGTTCAGGTCTTCGACCTGTCCGGCAGGCTGACCGCTTCGGGAGCCATGACCGGATCCTCCTGCACATTGGACCTTGCTGGAGCGACCGCAGGGTCCTACCTGGTCCGGGCTTCCTCGGAAGAGGGTACGGGGACTGCGCGAATGGTTCTCCTGCGCTGACCGAAGGTTTCAAGCGGGAATGACCCCGGGTCGAGCGACGACGGAGCGGGGGGCGGATGCCCCCCTTTCGTCATTTCAGAGCTGTATCCAGAGGGCCGGGTCCTCCGGGAGTTGTGACAGTATATCCTCGTTGATCATCATACCGTACCTGTCTTCCAGCCTGCGCATCACGTCCACGGTTGCCTGCTCCTCGAGCCGGCTCCTGGTCATGGTCATTATGCGGTCCTGGATCTCCTCGAAGGTGGCCTCGCGCTCAGGGAAGACCTCCAGCAGCCTGAACATGCACACCTCATTCGAGGAGTACAGCTCAAGCGGCCCCAGCCAGGACAGGGTGTCCAGGGGATCCATGAGGAAGACCTCGTCCCCGTAGAACCCGGGGATCTCCGTCACTTCAAGGGGTCTGGTCATCTGGGGGTTTTCCGGGTCAGCGGCCAGCATGGGGAAACCCTCCATGCCGGCGAGACGCTCATCCCGCTGTTCCTCGGGAAGCGACATCAGGACGGTGGCGGAATCCCTGGGCATTCTCACCGCCTGGAGCGAACGGGTCTCGGGAACGGTGAGGGGTTCCTCCATGTTCTCGAAGAAGTCCCTCATGTCAGCCTCCGTTACCGTTACACCGGACGCTATGGTATCGGTGTAGAACTCCTCGGCAGCTATCTCGAGCAGATAGACATCCCTCTCGGCTTCGAGCGAATCAAGGACTTCGGCGTGTTCCCCGGAGATGACGGAGAAGGCGTACCCGTTGTAATGGATGAGTTCGAGGAGCGTCAGGAGCCATGCGGTATCCGCGGGATCGAAGGAGGAATACCTGCCCGAATAGTAGGACATCTCATCCTGCAGGTCCCCGACGGTGATACTCCCTGTTCCCGTTTCCATGAGGATGGTCTCCTCAGAAGGCATCTGTCCCTCCCCTGTGTGGAAGCCGGCGACCGCCTCCAGGGCCGCCGTGTCAAGCAGCAGCACCTCATCCTCGTTCAGACTGGCCATCAGTTCATCGTATTCGCGGTTGTACTCACGGTTTGCGATGTTACTTATGATGTTCCGGCGCAGAGCCGCCGTGTCCGCCATCAAGGCGGCCATTGAGACGGAATCCGCGGTGCCGATGGAGTCCAGCCTGATGACAAGTCCCGTCCTGGAAGTCCCGGTCATACCGTTCTCCAGCGAATCCATGAGAACGAGCATGTCCTCCGGCAGGGATGGCATGTGGACTGGACCGTAGTTCATCTCTTCCTCCGTACCCGGGTCGATGGTGAAGTAGGCCATCACGCCCAGCCGGTCCATGAACTCGTCCACCTGCTCCTGTGTGACCGCCTCCTCCTCCGCTTCGTACAGGATCCTGCGGAATTCGACACCGATCGTCTCCCTGAGCCAGGAGTCGGCCATGGAGACCATCTCGGGATCCGTGAGGTATCCGCCGGCCTCCAGTTCCTTCTCCAGGAGGAGTCTCCTTCCGTAGGTGACTATGAACTCCCCTACGGTATTCTCCTTCTCGGTGAATACCTCCCGCTGGTTCGGTTCCATTGCGGTCCAGGCCTCACCCAGGTCGCCGACTGTCAGAGTGTCGGCGCCCAGGACCAGCAGCCATGTGCCGCTGTGCAGCTCGGGGCCTCCGCAGGCCGCCAGGACCAGGAGCTGCAGTGTTAGAAGAGCTGCCGCAGCAATTGCGTTCGAATGTTTCAAGGCTGTCGAACCTCCCTTTAATTCTGTTTTGCGGCGGTGCCGTCGCCTAGAGGACCGTCTGGGGAGTGTACTCCCCGAAACGATCCCTGAGAACGCCGCATATCTCTCCGAGGGTTGCGTAGGAACGCACGGCGTCCAGTATGAAGGGCATCAGGTTGGCCTCCCCGGAGGCAGCCGAGTCCAGTGCCTCCAGCCTGCTCTTCACAAGCCCGTTGTCCCTGTTCTCCCTTATTTCCTCGAGTCTGCGGTACTGGGCCTGCTCCACGGCGGGGTCCACTTTCAGGAGACCTTCGGGCGGCGGTTCGTCGATGACGTAGCTGTTGACTCCCACTACTATCCTGTCCTTCCGCTCGATCTCCCTCTGGCAGGTGTAGGCGGATTCCTGTATCTGCCTCTGGGGATAACCCTCCTCGATTGCGTGTACCATACCTCCCAGGGCGTCGATCTTCCCTATGTGCTCGAAGGCCTGCGCCTCTATCCTGTCCGTAAGCTCCTCGATGTAGTAGCTGCCGGCCAGCGGATCCACAGTGTCTGTGACACCCGATTCGCTGGCGATGATCTGCTGGGTCCTGAGGGCTATTCTCACTGCATGTTCGGAGGGAAGCGCCAGAGCCTCGTCCCTGCTGTTGGTGTGCAGACTCTGTGTACCTCCCAGAACCGCCGCCAGCGTCTGTACCGCCACTCTGACTATGTTGTTGTCAGGCTGCTGGGCTGTGAGAGTGGACCCTCCGGTTTGCGTGTGGAACCTCAGCATCATGCTCCTCGGATCCTCGGCGCCGAACCTGTCCTTCATTATTCCGGCCCACATACGCCTTGCGGCCCTGAACTTGGCGACCTCCTCCAGCAGATCGTTGTGGGCGTTGAAGAAGAAACTCAGCCGGGGAGCGAATTCATCCACGTCCAGCCCGGCCCTGACGGCGGCTTCCACATATGCGATACCGTCGGCCAGGGTGAAGGCCACTTCCTGGGAAGCCGTACAACCCGCCTCCCTGATGTGGTACCCGGAAATGCTTATGGTGTTCCATCTGGGTACGCTGGTGCTGCAGAAGCTGAATATGTCTGTGATGAGACGCATGGAGTGCTCGGGCGGGAAGATGTACGTGCCCCTGGCCATGTACTCCTTCAGGATGTCGTTCTGTATGGTTCCCCGGAGCTTCCCGGCGGGGACCGACTGCTTTTCAGCAACCGCTATGTACATGGCAAGAAGCACCGATGCAGGCGCGTTTATGGTCATGGAGGTGGAGACCGTATCCAGGGGGATACCCTCGAAGAGGACTTCCATGTCGGCCAGGCTGTCTATGGCCACCCCCACTTTCCCCACTTCTCCGGAACAGAGGGGATGGTCCGAATCGTAGCCGATCTGTGTGGGAAGGTCGAAGGCTACGGAGAGCCCGGTCTGGCCCTGCTTCAGGAGGTACCTGTACCGCTGGTTGGACTCCTCGGCGCTTCCGAAACCCGCATACTGCCGCATGGTCCAGAACCTGCCCCTGTACATGGTGGGCTGCACTCCCCTGGTATAGGGGTAATCCCCGGGGAAGCCGAGGTCCCTAAGGTATTCGTCACCGGGGTTCTCGGGGAAGTAGACCCTTTCCACCGGGTCGCCGGAACCTGTCCTGAAGACCTCCCTTCGCTCCGGGTACTTCTCCAGTACGGGTTCCAGGACGTCCCTGCGCCATTTGGCAAGTTCCTTCTCGAATCTGTTCTCACCCATTGCCGGACCTTTCCGCCGGGTCGTACTCCCTGGCCTGCTCCTGGCCCCTGAGGACCCTCAGTGCACCAAGAGCGAGGGCTTCCATCTCCCTTTCCCCGGGATACACCATGACCTCGGCTATGAAGGAAACCCTGTCCCTGATCCAGCCTACGAAGTTCCTGTCGTAGGCGACTCCTCCGGTTATAACGATGCCATCCACCCGGCCGGAGAGAACTGTGGACAGAGCACCTATCTCCTTGGCCACCTGGTACGCCATGGCCTCATAGACCGCCCGGTAGACCCGGTTGCCCTGTTCTATCTCGCGTTCGACCTGCAGCATGTCGTTGGTGCCGAGATACGCTACGATGCCTCCGGCACCCTTTATCATCCTCTTGATCTCGCCGTGGGTCTTTTTTCCGCTGAAACAGAGGTCCACAAGGTCTCCGACCGGGAGGCCGCCGGATCTCTCCGGAGTGAAGGGACCGTCGCCGTTCAGGGCGTTGTTGACGTCGATGATGCGACCCCTGCTATGGGCGCCCACGGAGATCCCGCCTCCGAGGTGCACGACTATGAGGTTCAGATCGTCGTAGTTCCTTCCAAGGTCCGCCGAGGCCTTCCTGGCCACGGCTTTCTGGTTGAGGGCGTGCAGGATGGATCTCCTGGGGATATCCGGGTGGCCTGAATACCTGGCTATGTCCTCCATCTCGTCAACCACCACCGGATCGACTATGAAGGCTGGACAGCCAGCCAGCCTGGCAAGCTCCTTCGCTATCGGGGCACCGAGGTTGGAAACGTGCTCCCCCTGGACACCCCTGCGCAGGTCCTCTATGAGCCATTCGCCCACGGAGTATGTGCCTCCCTCTATGGGGTAGACCACGCCTCCGCGGCCCACTATGCCGTCGAACGAAGCGATCTCGAAACCGGCCTTTTCCAGTTCCCCCAGGATCACGCTCTCCCTGAAATCGTACTGGTCGAAGATATGCTCGAAACCTGCGAGTTCCTCGCTGGAATGCGATATCTTCGTGGACCACGTCTCATTCTCGTCGTCGAAAACGGATATCTTCGTAGAGGTGGAACCCGGGTTGATGGCAAGTATCCTGATACTATCTGACATTCTTCTCCCATCTGAATATGCTTGTATTGATGGACCAGCATGCCTGCTCGATACGGCATAAACTAATTCGAGGCAGAGGGAATGCCAATTATATGAAAAAAGGCAACTTCGCGGTGATCGAAGCGCTGAAGGTGGTATTCAGGCAGATCGGCAGGCTGGGGGAGGGGTTCCGGATAGAGAAGGAGGAGGCCCTTTCCGGCGAAGGGGACCTGACCCTGGAGGATCTCCGCGAACGTTCGAAGACCCGTTACAGGCTGGAACTGGCTGAACTCGTGCGGGAGACTCAGCGCCTCCGCAGGAGCATCGACCGGCTGCAGCCCGCCATGGAGGAAGCGGAGGACCTGGTCGATTCCTGCCTCAGGGCAGCTGAGGAGCTTAGAATGCACCTTGTGTCCGCTCCCAACAGGCTGATCCGGGCGATATCGGCTGCGGACGGTTCCCTGGAGCGGGAAGATACCGTTCAGGGCAACACCCCCGATCAGGATGATGGTTCCGTTCTGGACAGTACATCCGGGACCGGGGACTGAACCTCGTCCCCGCGAGGTCATCACAGGCTATATTACGCAGACACCCGGCATGGAACCTGAAAGGAATCAGATGAAGGTAGTCACCGACAGTGGACTGGCAGGCCCCGTGACGGCGGAGCAGCTTGGGAGGATGTCCGGCGATTCCGTCAGGCTGCATGGAGTAGTGCAGAGGATACGGCGCCTGGGCTGGGGAGCGTTCATCATCCTCAGGAGACACGACGGCCTAGTGCAGTGCGTGATGGGCGCAGATGGAAACGAGGGTACGCTGGACGGCCTCGAGATCGAGCAGTCCGTGGAGGTGACGGGTACGGTCAGCGAGGCGCGGATCAAGGACGTCTCCATAAACCCGGGGAACGTCGAGATCAAGCTGGATTCCCTGCGGGTGATCAGCTCACCGGCGGAGCAGTCGCCGGTGGACATGAGCAAGAAGATACTGGACCTGCATATCGACACCAACCTGGACATGAGGCCGCTGAGCCTCAGGCATCCCGTGGAAAGGGCCAGGCTGAAGATCGCCGACACCCTGTCAGCCGCATTCAGGGAAGCCCTTGCCCAGCGCGGTTTCACCGAGATACACACTCCCAAGATCTGCTCTGCGGGAGCGGAGGGAGGCGCCAACATCTTCAGGGTCCAGTATTTCGACAGAGAAGCCTTCCTCGCCCAGTCTCCCCAGTTCTACAAGCAGATGGGTGTCGGGGTGTTCGAGAGGGTCTTCGAGGTCGGTCCGGTCTTCAGGGCGGAACCCCACCAGACCTCGCGCCACGTCAACGAGTATACCTCCATGGATCTCGAGATGGGGTTCATCGATTCCTTCGAGGACGTGATGGCGACGGAGATGGCTGTTCTGAGACACTGCATGGAAGCTCTCCGGGAGAGGAACGGCTACGAGCTGGAGATGCTGGAGGCACGTCTGCCCCAGGTGCCCGACGGGGTCCCCACCGTGACTCTCGAGGAAGCTCACGGCATAACCCTGGAACTCACAGGCGTGGACTGCACCGGGGAGCCGGACCTGAGCCCCGAGGAGGAGAAGGTTCTCTCTGAGCACGCGAGCGCCAGCTGGGGATCCGAGTTCCTCTTCGTGACACATTTCCCCACCGGAAAGAGGCCCTTCTACACCATGGACGACCCGGATGCTCCCGGGACGACCCTGAGCTTCGACCTTCTTCTGAGGGGACTGGAGGTCACCACCGGAGGACAGAGGATACACGACTACCAGATGCAGGTAGAGAAGATGCGGGCCTTCGGACTTGACCCTGATTCGTTCCAGGGATACCTCCAGGCCCACCGTTACGGGCTCCCCCCGCACGGAGGCCTTGCCATAGGTCTGGAAAGGCTCGCAGCCAGGGTACTCGAGGTGGAGAACATAAGACTGACGACCATGTTCCCGAGGGATGTGAAGCGTCTGACTCCGTAAGGGTTTCGTCTGACACCGTAAGGGTTTAATCTGACCCCGTAAGGGCTTCGTCTGACCCCGCAGGGGC
The DNA here is from genome assembly GCA_002030045.1 of Candidatus Aegiribacteria sp. MLS_C. GTDB lineage: Bacteria > Fermentibacterota > Fermentibacteria > Fermentibacterales > JCC-6 > Aegiribacteria. The sequence continues at coordinate 91,927 of LQBI01000031.1, forward strand.
CGGCAAGTTGCGGATGACTTTTATCCGGGAAGGCTGCCTGGTGTCGTCAGGCCCGGCATGACGGGTCCGTCTCAGATGTCGATTGACGGAGGACCCGGGGGCAGTTCGTCGGATTCCTCATCGGATTCGTCCCGTTCCTCCTTTTCCCCCCGCTGAAGGCTCAGGTCCCGGTCCTTCATTCCCACGAACTTCCCGAATGCGGATCTCTCCAGAAGGAGGAGTCTCGCCGCCTTCTCCACCACCTCGACCGCGTCGCAGGCGGAATCCAGGTCAGGACCCAGGCCGAGTATGCCGTGCTTGCGCCAGATGACGCAGTCGCTCTCCCGAAAGGCGTTCGCGGTCTCCATGCCCAGTTCCCAGGTACCGGGTGCCATGAAGTCCAGAAAACGAACACCGCGCTTCATGAGAAGGGATATCTCGGGGTGGGATCTGTTGACCGCGTCCTCCAGCATCTCCGCGGGGAGGTCGCTGGAGGAGAGAGCGAGCATATGCGTAGAATGGGTGTGTATCAGGGACGCGGTGTCCCAGCCCCTGGAAGCGGCTTCGGCAAGCACCAGGACATGTGTGCTGAACTCGCTGGTCGGCTTGAGGTCGGAGGCCAGCCTGATTACCTTGAGGCCATCGGCCGAAATCCGCACGGGGACGATCTCGGTGTCCATCCTGCTGATGAGCTTCCTGAAGCGGCTTCCGGCGGTAGTGATCATGAAGGTCCTTCCCGCCAGCTCCGGAACTGGCAGGGGCAGGTCCTCGGCGACCACCTCCGCATTCCATACGGAACCTTCTGCACCCGGCGGTATGAGGACGGAGATGTTGCCGGCGTTTGCCTCTGCCCATCCGCTCCTTGCCAGCTGCGCGGCCACGGTGCCGATCTCCTCCCTGGTCCGTTCAACCAGGTCCAGCGGAGTCTCCATCAGCCTTCCAGAACCGCGTCGGCGGCTTCCGAAACGATCTCCAGGCCCCTGATCGTCTCTTCTTCGGATATGTTGAGGGGCGGACGGAACCGAATGCTCCTGGTGCCGCAGGGAAGGATTATCGCCCCCCTGTTCATTATCTCTTTCAGCATCCTGTCCCTGACAGCGGTATCCGGAAGATCGAAGGCGCACATGAGCCCTCTTCCCCGGACGTTCATCACTTTGTCCGGGTGTTTTTCCTGAAGCGCCAGGAGTCCTTTCATGAGCGTTCTGCCGCGGCCGCGGACGTTTTCCAGGGTATTCTCCTCGACCATTATCTTGAGGTACTTGCTGCATCTGACCATGTCCACCAGGTTGCCACCCCAGGTGGAGTTTATTCGGCTGGACTCGTGGAAGACGTTGCCCTCCACGCTGTCTATGCGCTTCGTGGATGCTATTCCGCATACCTGGGCCTTCTTGCCGAAGCAGAAAATGTCCGGCTCGACCCCGAGTGACTGCCATGCCCACCATTCGCCGGTGAGACCCATGCCGGTCTGGATCTCGTCGAAAACAAGCATGAACTCGTGCCTGTCAGCCCTTTCCCTGAGCTGCTGCAGGAACTCGGGGCGAAAATGGTTGTCCCCGCCCTCGGCCTGTATCGGTTCTATCAGAAGGCACGCGATGTCATGGCCGAAGGCCTCTATTGCTCTGTCTATCTGTTCCAGGGAGCGCTTCTCAGCCGTCTTCACCGCCTCGAGGTTGTCCTCGAGAGGGAACAGGATCGAGGGGCTATCCACCCTGGGCCAGTCGAACTTCGGGAAGTACATGTACTTCCTGGGATCGGCGGTGTTGGTCAGGGAGAGTGTGTAGCCGGACCTTCCGTGGAAGGCGTTCCTGAAATGGATGACCCTGGTGCCGGTCTCGCCCCTGCCGGCGGCTATGTTCTGGCGCACCTTCCAGTCGAAGGCGGCCTTCATGGCGTTCTCAACCGCCAGCGCGCCGCCCGAGACGAAGAAGAGGTAGGGATGGCTGTCGGGAATTGCGGTATTCGCGAAGGTGGTTACGAACTCGGCCATCTCGGCGGTGTAGAAATCCGAGTTCGAAGGCTTGTTGATGGCCACGTCTGCCAGATATTCCCTGAAGTCGTCGGTGCACAGGGCAGGGTGGTTCATTCCCAGGGGGGCGGAGGCGAAGAAACTGAAAAGGTCCAGATAGTCCCTTCCGGAGAGGGCGTCCCTGATCACGGAACCCCGGCTGTTCCTGAGGTCGAGGACCATCTCGAACCCGTCGGCAAGCATGTGGCGGGCTATTGAGGACCTTACTTCCGAAGCGGGTATGTGTTTCATCGAACCACCTCTTTCCTGTGATGTCCGCAAGGGTGCAGGTCAAGATGCACTCTTTGAGGCCTGGAGCATAGGCTGAAATGGTACATGTACTTATTGAAATGTACCATCGAATCTCATCCCGGAGGCCGGATTTGTCAACACTTCTTGCAGCCTCCGATGAGCTCCAGCTATATTCGTCCGTATCTTGTGATTTTGTGCGCAACACATCCAGTCTCACTCACAGGGGGATAAATGGAACCTATTAAGAATCTCGCCGAAATGAAGCGGATAGCAAGGGAACTCCCTTCCAAGAGGGTTGCGGTGGTCAGGGCGGACGAGGTCGAGACCATTTCAGCGATAGGCACCGCTGTCGGTGAGGAGATGGTTGATGCTGTACTCATAGGCCCCGAGAAGGGGATCCGCGAATCCGCCGAGAAGGCGGGAGTGGACCTCGACGGCATCGAGATTATACACGCCGAGGACGACGACACCGCCTCGTTCAGGGGAGTGGAGACCCTCAGGAACGGCAGGGCCGACGTCATAATGAAGGGACTGGTGGCTACCAGCTCCTTCCTGCACGCCATTCTGGACAGGGATACCGGTATACGCGGACCCGGCGTGCTCAGCCATGTGGCCGCTTTCGAAGTGCCCGGTTACCACAAGCTGCTCCTGATAAGCGACGCGGCGATGAACATCGCTCCGGACTTCGACATGAAGGTAGCCATGCTCAGGAATGCCATCATCGTGGCCGGGGCCCTTGGGATAGAGCATCCGAAGAGCACCTACGTTTGCGCCAAGGAGGTGCCCTACGAGAAGATGCCCTGCACCATGGAGGCTGCCAGGATGAAGGAGATGGCCGACAGGGGCGAATTCGGCGACATCATCTTCGACGCTCCCCTGGCCATGGACCTCGCCGTATCAGCCGAAGCCTGCAGGATCAAGAAGATAGACACCCCCGTCGGAGGGGACGCGGACATACTCATACTCCCCGACATTGAGGCCGCCAACATTCTCTACAAGACCCTGATATTCATCTCCGGCGGAGAGCTCGGGGCAGTGATAATGGGGGCGAAGAATCCGGTGGTCCTCACCTCCCGCGCTGACTCTGCAGAGTCGAAGCTGTGTTCCATCGTGCTGTCAGGGGTCGTCGCCGGATACGGGAAGACAGACGGGAACTGATGAGGATCGCCATAGCCAGCGATCACGCCGGATTCCGGCTCAAGGAGCACCTGGCGGAATGGCTCCGGGGGAGGGATGCCCTGGTCCTCGAGGACCTGGGCCCTTCGGACGACTGCTCCGTCGATTATCCTGATTTCGCCGGAGCCCTCTGCAGGAGCCTCCTCGCGGGATCCGCCGATATCGGCATCCTGATATGCAATTCCGGCATCGGTATGAGCATCAGCGCCAACCGGTACAGGGGCATAAGGGCCGCCCTCTGTCTTTATCCGGACATGGCCTTCTGGGCCAGGCACCACAACGACGCCAACGTCCTGGTACTGGGAGGAGGCATGACGGCTCCCTTCCTGGCAAGGGAGATAGTGAAGGTCTTCCTGACCGAGGAGTTCGACGGTGGACGGCACGGGAGAAGGGTCGGCAAGATGGACTCTCTGCCCGGCGTGCAGGGATCCTGATCCCCCGGAGAAGGAAATGATCGACGTTATTTGCGGAGCAAGACCGAATTTCATGAAAGTCGACCCCATCGTGAGGAACCTCGACCCCGGCATCGGTGTCCGTATAGTGCACACCGGTCAGCACTACGACCATATCATGTCCCAGAGCTTCTTCGACCAGCTCCGGCTGCCGCCTCCGGACCTTAACCTCGAGGTGGGTTCGGCCAGCATCACAGCCCAGACAGCGGCCATAATGGAACGGTACGAGGAGGTCGTCGCCGATGGAGCTCCGGTGGCCGTCGTGGTGGTGGGTGACGTCAATTCCACCCTTGCCTGCTCACTTGTCGCGGTCAGGTACGGTATTCCGGTGATCCACGTGGAGGCAGGGCTGCGAAGCTTCGACAGGCGAATGCCGGAGGAGATAAACCGAGTACTGACCGACCAGATAGCCGATCTGCTCCTGATAACCAGCGCCGAGGCCAGGGACAACCTGCTGGCCGAGGGCAAGAGCAGCAGGAGCATCAAGCTGGTGGGCAATCCCATGATAGATACTCTGAAGAGACTCCTGCCGGAGGCCATGTCCTCCGAGGAGCCGCCGGTGGGCGAGCGCTACTGCCTGGTCACGCTTCACAGGCCCTCGAATGTGGACGACCCGGAGAGGCTGATGAGGATACTTGAGGCACTCGGCGACCTCGAGGGTCTCAGGGTGGTGTTCCCGGCCCATCCCCGGACCCGCGCCAGCATCCTCTCCTGGAGACTGGAAGTGCCCTCCAGTGTGCTTGTAGGCGAACCCATGACCTATTTGCAGTTCCTGAGAGCACAGGCGGGTGCGGCGGGTGTGATTACCGACTCGGGCGGGGTACAGGAAGAGACCAGCGTCCTCGGAGTGCCCTGCGTGACCGTGCGGACCAGCACCGAAAGGCCCGTAACGCTTGAACTGGGGACCAATGTCCTTTGCCCCGTCGTATCGGAACTGAAGGATGCGGTTATCTCGCAGATGGAGAAACGAACCGGTTCTCCTCCGGAGATACCTTTGTGGGACGGGAAGGCGGGGGGCAGGATAGCCGCAGCCATAGAGGAATTCATAGGAGGTGCCAGATGAGGAGCCTGACAGCAGCTGCAGCCATCGGTCCGGTGTTCATGGTCTTCATCGCCGCGGCATGTGGCGGTTCCGGCGACGGAGGCTTGCGCGTCTCCGCCGCGGATTCGGGCACTCAGAAATTCGCGGTTTCCATTCGGGGCGACGATGTGGGCTACATGCAGCTCGACATAGAGGAGTACGGTGAGGATTCACTCCTGATAACCCAGACCATCAGCTGGAACATGATCCTCATGGGGAACAGGCGGGACATCGAGATGTCCATGACCGCCGTCACCGATACGACCTACGACCTGGGCAGCATGGAGATGATGATGTCCGACGGGTCCGCAGAGATCAATGTCACGGCCGTCAGGCGTGATTCCCTGCTTGTTTCCTCGATAGGCACCGCGGGCAGGGTGATAGACAACTCGACAGTGATCGAGGGGGATTACCTCCCTGTGCTGGCCGATCTGGCATGCGCCTCCATGGATTGGACCGAGGGCCAGGAAAGGATCTTTCAGTCCTTCGATCCCGCCAGCGGAGCGGTTCTATCGGCCACCGCCCTGTGCCAGGGTTACGAGGAGATGGACCTGCTCGGCGACACAGTGGAGGCCGTAAGGCTCCAGCTGTCCCAGATGGGAACGAGCAACCTGGTCTGGGTTCACGAGGGACAGATAGTCCGTGAGTACGAAGAGGGTCTGGGAATGGAGATGACCCGTGTCCCGCCTGGACAGGGGGGGGATATAATTGCAACAACCGACCTGTACGAGGTCTTCGCTGTTTCCTCGACCCCCATAGCTGATCCCAGGTCGGTGAGGGACAGGACATTCGTCCTCGAGGGAGACATCGACTGGTCCCTGTTCCAGCTGGACATCCCTCCACTGCAGGAGGCGAGGGGCTGCACGGTGCGGGTCTCGAACACCGCACCGGACCTTCCGGCGGGGTTCCCTTCGCCGGCGGTTCCGGACAGCCTTGCTGACTACGTTCTTCCCGAACCCATGATACAGTCCGGGGATTCAACGATCTGCGCCGGGGCCGCGGAAGTGACCGCCGGCAGCCGTGACGCATGGGAAGCCGCACGCAGGATCTGTTCCTTCGTCGATACTGCGGTGGAGAACACCCCCACGGTTTCCCTACCCTCCGCTGTGGACGTGATGGAAAACCTCCGCGGCGACTGCAACGAGCACACCATTCTGTTCGTGGCCATGGCCAGGGCGGTCGGACTGCCTTCGAGGATATGCGCGGGAATAGTCTACCTGGACGGCTCCTTCGGCTACCATGCATGGCCCATGGTGTGGGTGGGCGACTGGGTGGCAATGGACCCGACCTTCGGTCAGTACCTGGCCGACGGGACACATGTGATCCTGGCCACGGGGGACCTCCAGTCCCAGTACGTTGTCAATTCCGTGATCGGAAGGCTCAGCGTCATCGAGCTGATGGAGGAGTGAATGGCCTCAGATGCCGAGGTCCTTGCCATGAGGAAAGCCCTCAGGATGGCCTCCAAGGGCAGGGGGGCGGCATTTCCCAATCCCATGGTGGGTGCCGTTGTCCTGGACGGGAATGGAGTCGAGGTCGGTGACGGCTTCCACCGGAAATGCGGGGAACCCCATGCCGAGACCGTGGCCCTGGCCGCGGCGGGGGACAGGGCGAGGGGAGGGACCATGGTGGTCACTCTGGAGCCCTGCTGCCATCAGGGCAGGACCGGACCCTGCACCGAGAAGATAATCGGGGCGGGCATCTCCAGGGTCGTAGTGGCCATGCAGGACCCGGACCCGAGGGTGCACGGGGGCGGGATCAGAGCCCTGGAGGAGGCGGGCATCGATGTGGAGACCGGTATTCTGGCGGAAAGGGCCGCCGAACTGAACCGATTCTACCTTCATTACGTGAGGACCGGCAGGAGCTGGGTCACCCTGAAGCTGGCCTTGAGCCTGGACGGCAGGGTGGCGGCAGCTGACGGCGGAAGCCGGTGGATCTCCTGCGAGGAGTCCAGGAAGACTGTCCATAAAAAGAGGGCATCGGTGTCGGCGGTCATGACCGGGGCCGGTACCGTCCGCCGTGACGACCCCCGGCTCACCGCCAGGGATCTCCCTTTCCCGCTCTGCGAACAGCCGGCAAGGGTAGTGGTGACCGGTTCCGGAGACCTGGGTGATCCGAAGAGATTCCTGTCCGCTCCGGGAAGGATAATAATAGCCCTGCCCCGGGGAGCGGGCGATCTTCCTGAGATCATTCGTGGAAGGAGTGACCTGGAGATCTGGGAGCTTCCGAAGGACAGCCGCGGCGGCGTCGACCTGAGGGAACTCCTGGCCAGGACCGCTTCACGCGGGATGGGGGAAGTGCTCTGCGAATCGGGTCCCGGTCTCGCTGCGAACCTGATGATCGAGGGACTGGTGGATTCGGTCATGTTCTTCACGGCACCGATCCTCATGGGTAACGGTGGAGTACCCGCCATCGGGGACCTTGGAGTCCGGAGCATGGATGGTGCAATAAGGCTTCGCGGCGTGAGGCGACGAAGGATCGGAACGGATCAGCTGACGGAGGGGGAGATTGTTCACGGGTCTGATTGAGGGTACGGGTACGGTGAGATCCCGGTCGGGAAGCTCACTGACGGTTTCCTCGCCTCTGTCCGGGGAGGTCGTGCCCGGAGACAGCTTTGCTGTGGACGGTTCCTGCCTTACGGTGACGGGTTCGGCGGCGGGTTCGATGAGTTTTCAATGTTCCGGAGAGACTCTTTCAAGGACGGTGATCCAGTGGTACACCACAGGGGTCAGGGTCAACCTGGAGAGGCCGCTGCTCCCCTCGGACAGGCTTCACGGCCACCTGGTGACGGGCCATGTGGACGAGACGGCCCGTTTACTGCGCGTTCAGAGATCCGGCGGCGGCATGACGGCATGGATCTCCTATTCCCCGGAGTCATCAGTGCTTCTCGTCCCCAGGGGATCAGTGGCCGTGAGCGGAGTGAGCCTTACGGTAGCGTCACTGGAACCCGGCATGTTCTCCGTTGCGCTGATACCGGAGACCCTTGCGAGGACAACTGCGGACGGATGGCGTCCGGGCACCAGGGTGAACCTGGAGTTCGACCTGATAGGCAAATACGTGCGGAGGCAGGCTGAAGCCGCCTCTGCTGCTGCAGGATTGAGGGATCATCTTGAAGGGTAATGAGAACGGAGCGATCGCGGGGGCTCCCGAGGCCATCGAGGCCATAGCCGCCGGCAGGATGGTGGTCGTGGTGGACGACGAGAACAGAGAGAACGAGGGTGACCTGGTGATAGCAGCCCAGATGTGCGATGCCGGAGCAGTCAACTTCATGGCCATGGAGGCCAGGGGACTGATATGCCTTTCGATGGAGAGGGAAGACCTGGAGCGGCTGGGTATCCACGAGATGGTACCCCGGAACACTTCCCTCCATGATACCGCCTTCATGGTGAGCATCGACGCAAAGGAGGGCGTATCAACAGGAATCTCGGCCCACGACAGGGCCAGGACCATCGCAGTCGCCATCGATCCCTCCTCCAGGGTCGACGACCTCGCCCGACCCGGACACATCTTCCCGCTGGCCGCCAGGCCCGGAGGTGTCCTTTCGAGGACGGGCCACACGGAGGCGGCGGTGGACCTGGCCAGACTGGCCGGGCTCGTGCCCGCCGGAGTGATCTGCGAGATAATGAACAGGGACGGTACCATGGCCAGGCTCCCCGAGCTCAGGGAATTCTGCCGGGAGCACGGGCTGGTGCTGACCACGGTTGAGGAACTGGTCCGCTACAGGCGCAGGACCGAGAAACTGGTGCGAGAGGTTGCTGCTTCAGTTCTGCCCACGGACTACGGGACCTTCCAGCTGAGGATATTCGAGAGCATAACCGACGGAGAGGTCCATGTGGCGCTGGTGAAGGGTGAGGTGGCTGGAATGGAGAACGTGCTTGTCAGGGTGCATTCCCAGTGCCTGACAGGCGACGTGTTCGCCTCCAGGAGGTGCGACTGCGGAAGCCAGCTGCACGCCGCGCTGAGGAGGATAGAGTACGAGGGGATGGGAGTGGTACTTTACATGGCCCAGGAGGGTCGCGGGATCGGACTGGCCAACAAGATAAAGGCATACCATCTCCAGGACCATGGTCTGGACACCGTGGAGGCCAACGAGCGTCTGGGATTCGCCCCCGATCTCAGGGACTACGGTACCGGTGCGCAGATCCTGTCCGAGCTGGGCCTGTCCACCATAAGGCTCATGACGAACAACCCGAGGAAAATAGTCGGCCTGAGGGGCTATGGGCTCGAGATCACGGAGAGGGTGGGTATCGAGGTGAAACCCACCAACGAGAACATCAGGTACCTGAGAACAAAGAAGAATAAGCTGGGACACCTGCTGGAGGAGGTCGACGATGACCTGGATACATGAGGGGAAGCTTGACGGCGAAGGTATCAGACCGGCCATAATCGTATCCCGTTTCAACAGTTTCATTACCGGCAAACTGCTGGAGGGCGCCCTTGACTGCCTGGAGAGACACAACGTGGACACTGACGACATCGACGTATTCTGGGTTCCCGGCGCCTGGGAGATCCCGGCTCTCGCATTGAGGGTAGCGGACACAGGGCTGTTCGACTGCGTTATCTGTCTTGGAGCAGTCATAAGGGGCGAGACCCCTCACTTCGAGTACGTGTCCGCGGAGAGTGCCAAGGGAGTGGCCCAGGCCGCCATGCTCACGGACGTTCCGGTGGTCTACGGGATAGTCACCGCCGATACTGTGGAACAGGCAGTGGACCGGGCAGGCACAAAGTCCGGCAACAGGGGGTTCGACGCAGCCATGACGGCGCTGGAGATGACGGCCCTCTACGACCATCTCGCCGACCTCGAGTCCTCCAGGGAGGAAGCACCCGGGGAAGAAGGGGAAGACAAGGACTGAATGGGAGTCAGGAACAGATGCCGCAAAGCCCTTCTGCAGGCCAGGTTTGCCGCTGAGATAAACGGCAGGCCGATCCTGGTGAACCTGGAGTTCATACGGAGTATGCTCGAGGATCCGGAACTTGGCGTGGGCGCGCCCCTGGACGAGGAGGACTGGACCTGGATTGCGACGCTGGCCGAGGCCATCCAGGAGAATCTGGCGGAGATAAGGGAAAGGATCGGCGGATCCCTGGAGAACTGGACTCTGGACAGGCTCAGTATCGTCACCAGGCTGATACTCGAGCAGGCCATGGGAGAGATGTTCTACTGCAGTTCCCGAACGCCTGCGCCGGTGGTAATAGACGAGTCGCTTGAACTTGCCCGAATGTTCGAGGAGGATGAAGCGGCGGGGCTGATAAACGGAGTCCTTGACGCCATATCCGGAGACGGCGGGAAGGGCTGAGGATCTGGAGATGATGAAATGCTTCTAAGGGTGATCTCCGATGTCCACTCGAATCTCCCGGCCCTGAAAGCCGTCCTGGAAGACCCTCCCGGAGCCGGCGCTGACAGCACGCTCTGCCTCGGCGATGTTGTGGGTTACGGAGCGGACCCTTCCAAATGCATCAGCCTGGTCAGGAAGCAATGCCGACTGGTCGTCAGGGGGAACCACGACGCCGGGGCTGCCGGCCAGGTGTCCCTGGACAGGTTCAACTGGGAGGGGGCGACCGCCATAAGGTGGACCAGGGATGTCCTGAGCGGCGAAGAGATCAGATGGCTGTCCATGCTTCCCCATTTCCATGAGCTTCAGGAGTTCTTCCTGTGCCACAGCTATCCTGCAGACCCGGAGAGCTGGACCTACGTCCTCAGACGCAACCAGGCACTTGCCTCCATCGAGGCGAGGAAGGGCCAGGTCTCACTGATAGGGCATACCCACCTGCCCGGGGTATGGTCCGAGGACGGTCAGTACAGCGAGATCGATTCCGGTGACCTGGAGAGCGTGAGGCTGATCAACGTGGGCAGCGTGGGTCAGCCGAGGGACCGGGACCCCCGTGCCGCGTACCTTCTTATAGACACGGAGAAGAGAACCTGGGAGCACCGGCGGGTGGAGTATCCGATTGACGAAGCCGCGGCACGAATCAGGGAGGAATCCCTCCCGGAAGTTCTTTGGCAGCGCCTCTACAGGGGTACGTGACCGGGACATTTGCGCGGTTTCCTGCTCGTATCTGACCGAAGGCTAAGCCATGACACCCTCGGCGGTCTCCTCCATCACCTGGAGCATCCTGCGGGCCGTGGAGTCCCAGTCGAAGTTCCCCGCCCATTCCTTGCCCTTCGCGCCGAGGTCCGACCTCAGCTCCGAGTCGGATGCGATGCGACCCATGGCTTCCGCCAGTGCTTCAAGGTCTCCATGGGGGACCAGGATACCGGTCTCGCCGTTCCTCACCGAGTCCCTGAGCCCTTCGCTGTCACTTGCGATCACCGGTGTTCCGCAGGCGTTCGCCTCTATGACCGTGAGGCCCCACCCCTCCTTTTCCGAGGGAAATACCGCCGCCCATGCCCTCCGTAACCAGTGGAGCTTCCTTTCCTGTGATACGAAGCCCTCGAAAGTGACGGAGTCTTCAAGTCCCTGTTTCGAGGCAAGCTTCCTTAGCTCGTGATCGTAGTCGCCCGATCCCAGGACTGTGAGCCTGCAGTCCCTGCCGGCCTCACGGAGCAGCCGGAGGGCGGATATTATGAGATGCACGCCCTTGTACCTCTTCAGCCTTCCCACGTACAGGAAGGTGCCCTGCTCGGGTTCGGGAGGACCCGGGCTGTAGAAACCGGTGTCTATTCCGCAGGGGATCACTGAGATTCTTCCCGCCGGTATTCCTCTGCTTATCAGGTCGGTCCTGGTGGAGTCCGATATTGCCACGAAGGTCGAATCCCTGTAGGCGCTGGGGATGAAGGACTCCATGAAGTTGACGTACAGGGCCAGAGGGAAGGCCACTTCCCTGTATGCCGTCGTACCGAACAGGTGAGGCACTACGGTGAGGACAGGTACGGGCGACCAGCGGGGGCTGTAGAAGGGGATCTTGCAGAGGTCCTCCAGAACGAGGTCGAAATTGGTCCCGATGTCCAGGGACAAGGCGAATCTCCTGACGGAGAAGTTGAAGGTATTGCGTCTTCCATGCCGGAGTATCCTCACACCGTCGATCATCTCCTCGGGCGGCAGCCCCTTCACCGCCTGGGATACCTGGGTCACGGTGTGGCCGGCAGACACAGCACGTTTCAGTATCTCGTGCAGATGGACCTCGGCGCCTCCGGCCTCCGGGTTCCGGGGATCCCTCCAGTTGAGGGCCATTATGCGCACTTCAGCCCCTCCGCTGCTTCTCGGCAAAAATACCGATGACGCACCCGGTCATTCTTCCGACGGGAGAGGACTCCACCTTCTCCCTGATCCTTCTTCTGAGATCGTGAACGGGTGGAACGAGGACGGGCCTGAGGGGAAGACATATACCGAGCTTCATCATTATCTCCCTGAAAACCCTGTAGGCCAGTGACGGGGAGAAGAACCGCCCGTAGGCGGCGCGGGGTTCGAGTCCCGCATCCTTCAGAAGCCGTCTCAGGCTTCCGGCGGTGAACTGAGTCTCCCAGCCGGCGAACCAGGCGTTTAACGCGATCAGTACCTTTTTCATTGCGGTGTATACGTGGAAGGTCTGGGGAACGTCCACGAGGACCGTTCCTCCGGGCCTCGTTACTCTGGAGTTCTCCCTAAGCAGCAGTATCGGCTCCCTGAAATGTTCCAGAACACCCTGGTGGAAGACCAGGTCGAAGACCCCGTCCCTGAAGGGCAGGGCGAGTGCGTCACCGCACACGAGCATGAGTTCAGCCCCGGACCTGTCCGCGGCCTCCCTGGCCAGCCTGAGGGCTTCGTGGGAATAATCCAGTGCGACGACCCGGGCTCCCTGCAGGGAAAGGGTAGCGCTGTCCCTGGCGGTGGCCGCCCCCACTTCCATTATCAGGAGTCCGGACACATCCATCCGCCTGCCCACCTCGAGGGGGATACGGCCGTCGTTGTCGTATATCTCGTCAAGGTCACGGTCACGACGCCAGAAGTCGTCCCAGTGACTCCTTTCGGAAGTCCTGCTGCTCATACAGCTAACCTACTAAGACAACCCGTATTTAACTAGAAGAATGTCCCATTCTGGTGCCGGGCCCGAAAAATGGGACATTCCTGTTCTTCGCACTAGATCTTGAGGAGTTTCAGCGTTTCCGAACCGTTCTCATCGGATGCCACCACGAGGTAGCAGCCGCATGCAAGACCGGATCCGTCAATGGTCATCGAACCGGTCAGGGGTTGTTCCATCATGACCCTGCCGGACATGTCGTAGAGGATCATCGTACCGCTCTCGAAGCCGGAAGATGAGATTACCACGGTGGAGTTGAAGGGGTTCCGGTCCGCAGCCAGTGACCTGGCTGTCGAGGTTCCGCCTTCGCCGGAAACCCCGTTGTAAGTCTGGATGTATACCTGGACAAAACCGTTGTAGTTGCTGGCCAGAACGTCTGGAAGGCCATCCTCGTTCCAGTCGTCGATACAGAACCTGGCTCCGTAGTATCCCGTATTGATGATGGCCTCGTTCCCAGAGAAGGCCGGGTTGGCGTTGGTGCCGGTGTTCTCGTAGTAGTAGATGCTGTAATCATTCGCACCGCAGAGCAGGTCCTTCCTGCCGTCCATGTTCATGTCAAAGACCTGAGGGCAGTTCCTGTAGTGGCTGATGTTGGTGCCGCTGCTCTGAAGAAGCGAATAGGAGTTGTAGACTGGGTCCGTGTCTATCGTGTCGTTGATGTATAATCTGACGGTGCCGTCCTGGGTCCCCAGCAGCAGGTCACGGTTCCCGTCCTCGTCCCAGTCGACGCAGACCGGTGCCGAATTGTAGCCCACGTCTATCGTTACACCGCCGCAAACGAGGTCGGCCTCCTTCGTCAGTGTGATGGGTGATTCCGATGTCCGGCGGTAGTAGTGGGTGTAGCCATTTCGGTCCCCTACTACTATGTCGAGCATACCGTCGTCGTTGTAGTCCACAACCTGTGGATTCGTTGAACCTGTGCATCAACCGTACGCCATGGTGATGATCACACCATCAGCGTAGAGGTAGGAGAACGAATTGAAAACCGGAGAGGCATTGGTCCCTTCGTTCTTGTAGAACCTGATATAACCGCTTGCGAACTGACCCAGGATGAGGTCCTTGAGCCCGTCACCATCCCAGTCTGCGACACAGGGAGAGCCATAGTAACCGACGTCTATGACCGTTCCGCTGCACTGTAGATTGTAGGGCGACTCAAAACTGAAGGACTGGGATAGGACCAGGGTCGGGAACAGCAATAGCGCGAAAAACAGAACCTTGTACATGGAATCCCCCCTTCATGTAGATCGATACTGAATAATACATAGTGCTTTTCCAGAAACGCAAGTCCATAAGAAAAGGGGCGGTTCCCACCGCCCCTTTCCGCTTTTCGGAGACCGCAGTCTCAGTCTATCAGGTCCCGTCTGCCTATCCAGCCGAGGTAACCGTCGCGGACGAAGCGCCAGTACCTGTTGAGTCTCCTGGGGACCGAACCCCTGTCCCAGTCGGTGGGCCTGAATACGTTGGGGTCCGGCACCACGAGGGAGCCGACATAGGAACCCTCGCTGTAGACCTTGTCGATCTCGGCTGCGATGGTGTCTATGTCCTCCTCGGAGGCGACGCCGTTGGAAGTTGCCTTGTAGAATTGAACGGTGACCCGTATGGGGAAGCTGGGGTCCCTTTCGATCTCGAGATTGTCTATCTCGGTGAAAGGCCCTTCCAGCTCACCGTGGCCTATGACCGCGGCCTCGACATCTGATGACCTGGACTGGGCTGCTCCTGTGGCGACCATTGAGGCATCCTCGCAGCAGCAGACCTCATCGAACCATGTGCTCTGGGGATTGCTCTGCTTCAGCGGTATCTGTATCAGAAGGACCATGTTCAGGTTGCTCTCATCTGATATGTCCGAGGGATCACCGCCCTGCTGGGCGTACTGGGTCCTGAAGTCCGATATCCTCTGGCCCGTAAGGCTGGCACGCTGGCCGTTCTCGTTGAAGAAGAGCCTCTGTCCCCAGCTCCAGGAGCCGGGAACGGCGTCCCTAGTGTTGTCTATAACCGTGACGCTTGTTCCTTCGCGGGTCACCAGGATGGTGAGCACCGCAGGGTCGCCCTCGTAGGACTGGTAGTTGTAGAGCACCGGGTTGAAGGTGGCGTTCCCGCTCTGAGGTATCGGCAGGAAGACCGCCTGCGCACTCACCAGCACCACGCTGTCCCTGGGAGCCAGAAGACTGTGCTCGTCGGCCTCCCATGATTCCGGATCGTGAAGGTAGAACCTGATGTTATCAACGAAATCCGTGAGAGATACGGGAGCCAGGTCCTCACCTATCTCGTTCCCGACCAGCAGGTAGAAATCGTCGGGGTCCATGTCGGCCGAGAGGTCATGGAAGTTCGGGTACCTTATTACCGGCATGCATGTCAGGGTTGGGTATTCAGCCCCGTCATCGTAGCTGTGGACCTGAATGGTCATGTCGGAGATGTTGGGCCCCCAGCAGGAGCCGTAGTACCGTCCGGTGTCCTCCCATGTGACGTTGACCACGTCCAGGCCGTGTTCGGAGGCCATCTGTGTGACCTTGCTGTCCCAGACCATTTCGGCCACCCGGTTGACCACCTCCCGGTAATCATCGTTGGCAGACCTACCCGGGCAGAAGTAGGCGGCGAATGAGACCGATACGATCATCATTGTTGCCATCGTGTTCATCAGCATTTCAATACCTCCAGGTTGACTGACTTATCGGAACCTTTCTTCACTGCTGTTACACGCCCCCCTGAATCTTATTCCATAGATCCGGAGACGGACCTTAATTCATCAGGGAATTGACTCGAGCAGTGCGAAAGGGCTTACCGTTGAAAGAGAATGCCGGTGAAAAAGGAAGCGGCGGGAAGGATCCCGCCGCGTTACTTTATGAACTTGAGTCAGACCTTAGAGTACGTTGAAGAGCCTGAGAAAGTCTATCAGCTGGTACTCGTAGGACAAGAGGTCGGCGCCGTCCGTAAAGACGCTGTCTATGTTGAGTTCGGCGTAGTGGTCATTGCTGAGCTGGACGAATACCCAGTCGAAGTCGGTTACCTGCACGGAGTCAACCCATTCGGTGGATCCCGGTTCGGGTGCGAGCCTGCCGTGAGCACCCCTTGGGCAGAGCTTGGTGTCATTGCCACCGGGGTAGTTCACCGGGTCGAAGTTTCCGGAGAACAGGTAGAGCATGTTGCCCACGGTATCAATGTAGACATCCTGGGCGAAGTCCATGGAGTCGGCGCAGCCAAGTCCCCAGCCGGTGCCGTTATCGTAGAATACGAGTCCGTTCGACTCGGTGCCCACGCGCATCTCCCTCTCGTTCAGTGCGGACTCGGCCCTGGTGTCCACCCTGTTGGAGAAGCCGGCGGAGTAGTTGAGCCCTTCGGAAGCCTTCACCTGATAGTATCCGGTGGTAGTAGCTATGTGAGCGTAGGTCGTATCCTCCGAGATGAATTCGGACCATGAACCCGGCATCGTGGTGGCGAAGTAGATGTGGTAACCATCGACCGTTACATCGACAGCATCCCAGAATAGCACTACCGTATCACCCCTGGATGCGTTCTCGTCGATCTGGAGGTTCTGCACGTCCGGAAGGGTCCCGGACGGCGTTGAAGGCTCGCTGGAACATGCGATGAGAAGGGCAAGGGCGGCTGAGACTACAAGGCACTTCTTCATACGGTCTCCGTTCGATCAGTGATCCCATGTTTTCAACAACACAACAATATAACATAACATAGGGACGGACCTAATTTCATCAAGTTATTTCTGTATATGATTGATCGATGTCAAATAACTTGATGAAATTAGGTCCGTCCCTGAACTAGGTCCGTCCCTGAATGGTATTGATTTTGTGTGAACAAATGTTTACATATATGGCATGGAATACATGATCGGTCCTCTGCGCAGCTGGTACTCCTTCCGGAGGGGAGTGGCATCACCGTCGGACCTGTCGTCGTCGTCGGCATCCAGGGGGTTCTCCTGCGGTCTGCTGGCCGATCTCGACGTCATGTGCGGTCAGCTGGAGTTCGCCGGAGCCTGCAGGAAGGAGGGGATCGCCGGTGCAGCCGGGGTCGATCTTGAGGTTTCGGGAACCAGGGCCGTATTCGCCGCCGGGGAAGGAGGCTGGGGACAGCTCTGCACCCTCGTCACCTCGACACTGCTACCGGAGCGTATAGGTACCGGGGAGGCAATGGCCTCCACCGACCGCCTGACGGCCATAGTAGGGACTCCGTACGCCGCTATGGAACTGCGTGAAGCCCGGGGTTTCGAAGGTGAGGTGCTGGTGGGCGTCCTTCCGGAGGAACTGTCCGGAGTCTCTCCCGCTATGGCTGAGAGGGATATCGTAGAGACCGGCTGCAGTCCGGTGGCGGTGTGGCCGGTGATGTTCACCGGAGGGGAGCAGATAAGGACCCATAGAGTGCTTCGAAGGGGCTACCTGGCCATCGAGAAGAGGAGGCCGCTGCAGTCCGATTACGCGACGGAACACAGCATCATGCCTGATGCGGAAGCTTTCGGAAGGAGCTTCCTCGGGGCGGAGAGGGCCATCTCGGGGAACATGGCGCTGGCGGAAAGACTGGGTACGCTCCCGAGCACGGGGAACCGCCGACGGAAGAGGGTCCCGGAGGAAGAAGGGAAGCTTGCGGAGATCGCCGCCTCGAGGATCGGTACCGTCTATCAGGGAAGCGCGGCGGCGAATCACAGGATGGAGAAGGAGCTTGCGGCCATACTGGAGAACGGTCTCGCCGGGTACTTCCTGAGGTTCTTCGAGATAGTCGAGTACTGCAGGGAGCGGGGCATAGCCGTATCCGCGCGCGGTTCGGCGGCGGGCAGCATAGTGGCCTATCTACTGGGCATTTCCATCATCTGCCCCATCAAGCACGACCTGTCATTCTCCAGGTTCTTCAACGTGCTCAGGTCGAGCCCTCCGGACATAGACCTGGACATAGACAGCTCGAGGAGAGAGCAGGTGCTTGACTGGTTCCTGAAGAGGTCCGGCAGGAGCGGGGCAGCCGTCTCGCAGACCGTCGCCCACAGGTCCAGGTCGGCGTTCAGGGTCGCGGCGTCGGGACTGGGGATCGGCAGTTCCGAGATGGATACACTCACGAAACTCCTCAGGTACCGTGACAACGGTGCCTGGAGGAGGCCGGAGGCACGGCTGGCGCTGGAGAGATCCCTTCTGCTGAGGGGACTGCCTTCGCATCTGGCCCCCCATCCCTGCGGAGTCGTGTGGACCCATGACCCCGTGGACACCTTTGTGCCGCTTCATCCAAGCGCCATGGGATGCCACATCACCCATTTCGACAAGGACGGGGTGGAGGAGATGGGGCTCCTCAAGATGGACCTGCTCGGCCAGAGGGGTCTCACAGCGGTCTCCATGACCTGCTCGGTACTCGGACGGGAGCCCATGGAGGTGTTCCGAAGAGGAGGACGAATACTCGGGGGAGCCATGGAACTGCTGGACTCCGGCAGGACGATAGGAGTGGTGCACGTGGAGTCCCCCGCCATGAGGGGGCTGCTCAAAGAGATGCGGATACGCACGATGGAGGACGTGGGACGGGCTCTGGCCCTGGTCAGGCCCGGTGCCGCCGCTGGAGGCGGAAGACGGAACTACATGGAGTGCCTCCACTCCGGGAGGATTCAGCAGGGCTGTCTTCCGGAACTCCGTCAGGTGCTTCGGGAGAACATGGGGGTCATGCTCTACCAGGAGGACGTGTCCAGGGCCGCCGAGGTGCTCCTGGGACTGGACGAGGCATCTTCCGACCTGCTGAGGAGACAGCTGAAGAAGGGCAGCATACACGAGGAGCAGGTGATATCCATCTGCAGGAGGAGATGTATGGGGCCCCGGAAGGCAGCGGCGGTATGGGAGGTTCTTTCGGGGTACGCAGGCTACGGTTTCTGCAAGGCCCACGCCTTCACCTACGCCGCGGTTGCATGCGGAGCGGCGGCCCTCAAGGTAGAGAGTCCGGCCCTCTACATGGCCTCGGTGATGGCGGCGGGCGGCGGGTTCTACCCGTCCAGGGTCTACCTCGAGGAGGCGCGTCGAATGGGAGTAGAGTTCTCTCCTCCGGGGGTCAACACCGGCCGCTGGCTTACCTGCGAGATGGAGGGTCGTATAGTTCCAGGCTTCCACCATCTGAAAGGGATGGGGGCCGTTGAGTACGAGAGGCTGGAGGCCGGAAGGCCCTACCGTTATCCCTCGGAGGTCCTCTCCGCCGGATGCGGAATGTCCCTCTGCAGGAACATGGCGGCAGCCGGCTGCTTCGGTGAGCTTGGCTTCTCCCCGCCGGAAGCTCTCATGCAACTGGAGGCTGGGGACGGGGGTTTCTTTCCCGGCATACCCCAGGGCACACCGCCACTGCCCGACTACAGCCGGGAGACCAGGCTGGCGATGGAGCTGGGACTGCTGGGCCTGCCCCTCTCGCAGAACCCTCTCGAGCTCCTGCAGCCTCCTCCAGGCACGGTGCCTCTGAAGGATGTCCCCGTGTCCGGCACCTTCGGAATGTGGGGCAGGTCTGTGACGACCAGAAGGCTGGAGGGTGGTTCCGGGTTCCTGATGATGGAGGACGCCACCGGAGTTGCGGATGTGTTCCTTCCCTCACCGCTCTTCGGCAGGGCGGAGTCCATTCTTGTCCGTCCGGAAGCTACCATTATAGTAAGGGGTAGGCTGGAGAGAGGGAGCAGGATCCGCGGCTTGTACGTCGAGACAGGTCCGCTGTGTCTGGGACCTCTCGAACCCGAGCCTCCCGAAGAATAGGACTGGATATCTGCTGGAAGGGATCGAAGATGGCCGTGAACCCGCTGAAGCCGGATGAGCTGAGATGGACATGCCCCAAGGAGGCGCTGGACTTCGAGACCACCTCCGACATAAAACCCACCGGCGAGATAGTCGGCCAGGAGAGAGCGATCCAGGCCCTGAAGCTCGGTCTGGAGATACCCTCGATAGGCTACAACATGTTCGTCACAGGAGTCTCCGGAACAGGGCGCGAGACCACCATAAAGAGAATACTGGAAGGCATGGACACAACCACCAATGACCTCCGGGACATCATGTACGTCAGGAACATGGAGGACCCCGGGGTCCCGGTGGTACTCACCTTCCCGGCAGGCGAGGGATCCCGGTTCGCCGAGGCGCTGGAGGAGTGCGTGCAGCTGCTCAAGAGCAACATACCGGCGGTACTGAGCAGCGAGAAGGCCGAGATGGAGTCCCGTTCTCTGAAGACCGTTTACGGCAACCGGAAGAAGGAGGTCATGGAGGGGATAAAGGAGAAGGCCTCCGAAGAGGGCTTCACCATCGTCAACGTCCCTGTGCCCCCCGGCGAGTTCAGGCCCGATGTCCTTCCCGTGATAAACGACGAACCCGTAACCTTCGACACTCTTGCTGGAATGAAGGACGAGGGCAAGCTTACTCAGGAGGATATGGACCGTTACACGGCCAAGCACGAGGAACTGTTCAGGGAACTGACGGAGGCCTTCAGGAAGACCCGTGACCTGGAGATCGAGTTCAACACCAGGATCGAGAAGATGTCCAGTAGGCTGGTACAGCCCACCATTACCGGAATAATCGCCATACTCAGGGAGATCGGCGACGACAAGGCCGACAGCTGGGCCGATTCGCTGGTGGAGATAATACTGGAGAACCTGAGCGATTTTGCCGGGGGCTCCGACAGCGGAGATCCCTACGTGCTCTTTACTCCGAACCTGATCGTGGACAACTCAGGGAACGACAAGCGGCCCGTGATAATAGAGGAATTCCCCGATTCCATAAGCCTCTTCGGAAACATCGACAGGGTAATGGTGGACAACAAACCCTACAGCGACCACACGATGATACGCCCCGGGGCGATTCACATGGCCGACGGCGGCTACCTCATCATGAACGCCCTGGACCTGGTGCGTGAACCCTCGCTCTGGCAGAGACTTATTCAGACTCTGAGGAACCAGACCACCGTCATCAGGTGCCATGATCCCCTGGGAATGCATCCCATCCACCTGCATCCCGAACCCCTGGAAACCAACGTCAAGGTAATACTCATAGGCTCCTCCTACCTCTACCAGCTGCTGGCCTCCTACGAGCCGGAGTTCGGGCTGCTCTTCCGAATAAGGGCCGCCTTCGACATCACTATGGAGGCATCGGTGCCTAACGTAAGGGACTTCGCCAACGTGGTGGCCGGCATAATAAAGTCGGAAGGCCTGCTGCCCATGGATCCGGGAGCTGTGGCAGCCGTAGTCGAGGAGAGCGCAAGGATAGCCGGAATAGACAGGAGGATATCCCTGGAGTTCAACCGGGTAACGGACTACCTCCGCCAGTCCTCCTACTTCGCAAGGGGCAGCGGAGAGGAGGTGGTCAGGTCCGACCACGTCAAGGAGGCCATCAGGCAGAAGACCTTCCGCCTGAACATGGGCGAGAGCTACGCTACCAGGGACATTATGAAAGGCACGGTGAAGATCGATACCGAAGGTCTGAAGGTCGGACAGGTGAACGGGCTGGCGGTCTACCAGGGAGTGGACTACGCCTTCGGGCTCCCCGTGAGGATAACCACCAGGGTCTCTGCAGGAAGGAAGGGACTGATCAACGTCGAGCGCGAGTCCGACATGTCGGGCACCACACATACCAAGGGCATGCTGATAATTTCCGGTTTCCTGCAGGGCAAGTTCGCACGGGAGTATCCTCTTTCCCTTTCGGCCAGCGTCGTCTTCGAGCAGAGCTACGGGGGCATCGAGGGGGACAGCGCCTCCTCCACCGAGCTCTACGTTCTGCTCAGCGCCCTTTCAGAGATACCCATCAGGCAGGACATAGCCGTGACGGGGTCGGTCAACCAGTTCGGGGAGATACAGGCCATAGGGGGCGTCAACGAGAAGATCGAGGGTTTCCACAGGGTGTGCTGCGGCAGGGGCCTTACCGGGACCCAGGGCGTCATGATCCCGTCGGCCAACGTGAAGGACCTTCACCTGAGGGACGAGGTAGTGGAATCCGTAAGGGAAGGAAGTTTCCACATCTGGTCCGTGGAAACCATCGAAGAGGGGGCTGAACTCCTGATGGGAATCAGCACAGGGGAGCTGATGCCCGACGGCATGTATCCGGCGGACACCATCTACGGGAAGGTGGACAGAAGACTGAGACAGATGGCGGAGACGCTGAGGTCCTTCAACTACCGCGACTAGGTGACCGCCCGCCTAGTACCGGACCCTTCCGTAGGTCAGCAGGAGGTGGTCCGGCCCGTCCGGGGGGCTGCCGTCTTCCTCCATCGACCTCACCAGCAGGTAGACCCTGCCCTCCTCGTCGACCTCCATCAGGACAGGCGTGTTCTCCAGGGGCATGGTGTACACCGTACTCCAGAGAAACTCACCTTCAGGGTCGAACTCCATCAGGAATATGTCGGTATCCCCGGGAGGCATGAAGAAGCCGTCATCCCTCTCGTAGCCCGTGTAACCGGTCACGTGGACGGAGCCCTCCCCGTCGATGGCCGGCAGTTTTCCGTTCGCATGGAAACGCAGCCCGTCCAGGTACTCTCAGTAACGGTCCCCCCCCCGGCGTCGAAACCCGTCAGGAACATGTAGAGGCTCATGCCGAGACTGTCGGTGACCCCGGTGAGAAGGACCCCTCCGTCAGGGGTCTCGGCCATGTCACCGAGGCCTGTCACGGGTCCGCCCTGAAGACGGAAAGCTGTGGCCATGATGACGCTGCCCGACGCATCCGGCCGGTAAAGCTTCCACCGGTCGCTTCCGGGAGGAGGTTCCCGGGCGGCCAGGCAGCCGCAGTTCACAGACGGCACGACGAAGGGGCCTGCGTCCCCGTAATAGTATGCGGAATCCAGCAGAACGGTCCACAGATTGTCTCCCTCGGGACCGAACCTGGAGACACCGGTCAGGATCATGCACTCGGAAGGGTGCTCTCCGGACAGGGAGACTCCCCCGTATTCTGAAAACGTCCCCGGCGGGACCGGTAGAGGCGTCACCACGGACGGTCGCACCGTGCAGCCGGTGTCCATCGGGACCAGACACCTGAGCGGTCCGTCGACCCCATCCTTAACGAGTTCTATCACCGCTGACGATCCGGCCGTGTCCGTTACCATGGACAGGGGACGCCATCCCTCGGAGTTCAGGTCACCGGCCACGGTCCAGTCCGCGGGCGGGACCGCGGCATTCATGGCAAGCACAATGATGACGAAGCTCATGGTTCCTCCTCTGCGCGCATGAAAACCCCGCTGTAAGATATTCCCTTTCAATGAGTTTCAGTTGATCGATCCTGAACTGGAGAAGAAGTACCGCGACACAGTATATTCAACTAATGACGAAGGTATTCAGCGCATCATGGGGACAGCTCGAGAAGGCCGGCTCAAACGTCGGCGACGAAGCCATCTTTGCTTCACAGGCCAGGGACCTGTCGACTCTGGAGGACGTAAGACTGGGTGTGATGTCCGCCGATCCACAGAGGACCAGGGTTCTGTACGGTGCGGAACCTTTCGACGTCTCACGCGGAAGGCTCCGGGCCATGGCCAGAGGAGTGAGGTGGGCCGACGTCGTCATTGTGGGTGGCGGAGAACTGGCACAGGACAGGTCATCGCTCCTGTACACACCCTTCAATCTTCATCCCATCAGGCTTGCCAGGAAGTACAGGAAACCCGCCTTTGCCTGGTCGGTGGGAATAGGACAGGGCGCGGAGCTGGCAAGATGGACCCCGGGGCAGCTCAGGAAATGGCTCGGTTACTGCTGCGGAGTGACGGTACGGGACAGGCCCTCCTACGAGACCCTGATGTCACTGGGACTGGATCCGGAAAGGGTCAAGCTGGCATCGGACTCCACCTTCACCCTGGCGGGAGACTTCGCCGGTACCCATGGCTCGCCGGAGATACTGGGAGTCGCCCTTAGGGATGTCTCCAACAGACGTGGGAAACTGCTTCCTCTGGAGGTCCGGCGCCGACTCGGGCTCTACCGCGAACCGGATCGGACGGAGGAGAGACGGGTATGGGCCGGTCTGCTGGACAGGCATATCGAGACCCGTGGAGGCGAGATCCGCTTCTTCCCGTTCCATACCGGAAGCCTTTCGAATTCGGACGACAGCGAGTGCATATCGGTGATGTCAATGATGGAGCACAGCGACCAGGCTTCTGTCGTGATGCCCGGGGACCTCAGGTCATTCCTGAACTCCATCTCAGAGTGCAGGGTCATGATAACCGTCCCGCTCCACGGATCCATATTATCCCTGGTCACGGGCACCGTTCCAATCGCAGTCCCCTACGCCTCCAAGGGTTACAGGTTCATGGAGGAGGCAGGTCTTGGCGGTCTCACCGTGAACACCGGTATCCAGGGCTGGCAGGAGGCCCTCTGGGAACTGCTGGATAGGACCTGGGAGGCGTCGAGGGACATCCTGCAGGATATCGCGGAGACTCGAAGCCGGCTTGCAGAGATGAGCACGGCGACCCTGGAGCTCTTCCGCAGGACATGCATCTGACAGGATGATGCTACCGGGTATTCACGCCTCCGTCAGCGGAGGGCTCAATCGGGCCCTGGAAGTCCTGGGGTCATCGGGTCTGCCCTGCGGCCAGATATTCACCTCGAACCAGAGGCGCTGGAAGGGCCGCGAGGTGAAGGAACGCGAGAAGGAGGAGTTTTCGCGGACCCCCATCAGTGTCATATCCCACACATCCTACCTGATCAATCTCGCCTCGTTCAGAAACGAGGTCAGGGAACGATCCTTCCTCGCCCTGAGCGAGGAACTCCTGAGAATGCACCAGCTGGGCATACACTGGACCGTCCTTCATCCCGGCGCACACCTGGGTGAAGGGGATGCCACGGGAATAAGGGCCGTGGCCGCTGCGGTGAGAAGCATCCTGCAGGATGCACCGCCCGACACCGGAGTGCTATACGAGAACACCGCGGGCCAGGGTACGGTGGTGGGACGTTCCTTCGAGCAGCTGTCGGACCTCATGGACGGGACGGGCATTCCCGGGAGGACCGGGATATGCCTGGACACCTGCCACGCATTCGCGGCGGGTTACGACCTGTCCACCAGGAACGGAGTGGACATGGTGATGGAGGAGTTCGACTCCGTCGTAGGGTCCTCCCGTATAAGGGCCTTCCACATGAACGACTGCCTTGGGACATGCGGGAGTCACCTTGACCGCCATGCCAGGCTCGGCGGTGGTTTGCTGGGACTGGACCCCCTCCGGTACCTTGCCTCTTTGGAGGATTTCGACGGTATCCCCGGAATAGTCGAGACCCCCGGTACCGACGGGGACAGGGTCGCCGACGCCCTTGCACTCACTGCCGGCGAGGGAGTGTCCAGGGGGTGACGCCTCCACCCGGTCCCGCTGCAAGGATCGGGACACGACTGCTGCCTGGAAACTGCCTGCAGTATCCGATCGATGCTGAAGAGGCAGATTGAGGAGAACCATCGCTGCTTTCCTGTGCATCGTGTTCATGTTATTATTCATCGTCGAACATCAGACAGGCAGGAAGGCAGGTCGATTGCTCCACCGCGACATCAGGGTCACGACCGGACCGGGGGGTCAGTCGTGAAGGTCGCGGTAACGGCGGATGTCCATCTGGGAAGGGAAGGAGAGCATCCCGAGAGGCTGGAGGCCCTGGGCTGCATCCTCGATACCGCCGAAAGCAGGGGAATCCCGATCCTGGTCATCGCCGGCGATCTCTTCGACCAGAATTCCACCGGCTACTCGGGCTTCGAGCAGCTGTGCCGGCGACACCCCGGCATACAGGTGCATCTCATACCCGGCAACCATGATCCGGACATATCCGGAAAGACCGTCGTAGGCGACAACATAACGGTCCACCGTCAGGTCACATCGGTCGACCTGGACGGTGTCTCAATGGTCTTCGTGCCCTATTGCGAGAACTCCGGCATGTGTGATAGCCTGGGGAACCTGAATACGGGCGGGCGCTGGGTCCTGGTCGGCCACGGCGATTACCTGGGGGGGCTGAAGGAGCGCAATCCCTACGAGAAGGGGACCTACATGCCCCTGTACAGGAAGGACCTTGAGCTGCTCAAACCCTGGCGGGTCTTCCTGGGCCACATTCACAAGCCCCTGAAGGACTCCTCCGTCTACTATCCCGGATCCCCCTGCGGGCTGGACATAAACGAAACGGGCAGGAGGAGCTTCCTTCTCTTCGACACCTCTACCGGGAAGGTGGATAGGGAGACCGTTGATACAGCGGTGATCTACTTCAGGGAGAGTTTCCTGGTCATTCCCGACGAACTGGAACTGGACAGGCTCAGGAAACAGGCCGAAGCCAGGACAGCCGCATGGGGGCTGACAGCCGGTGAAAGGCCGAAGGCCAGGGTAAGGGTGGAGGCCAGGGGGTTCTCATCGGACAGGGAAGCCGTGATGGAATGCCTACGGGAATCATTCTCCGACTACACCTTCCATTCCGGCGAACTCCCGGACATATCCGGCCTCCGCATCGCCGGGGACGGAAGACGGACCACCATTGCACGCAGGGCCATCGAACTCATAGAAGACCTGGACTGGGAATACGGAGGCGAGCAGCCTGACAAGGAGCAGGTCATGGAAGCGGCCCTTGGAATAATCTTCGGGGACGGGGCCGGATGATGCCCGTCAGGATCCGGAGCATGAGGATCATGAGGGAGGGCCCTCTCCAGAAGGACCTTGACCTTGAACCGGCGGACCTGAACCTGATATACGGCAGGAACGAGACGGGCAAGACATACGTCGTCGAGGCCATGATATCGCTGCTCTTCCGGACCGGCAGGGATTCCCGCTGGTCCAGCAGGTCAACCAAGTCCAGGCCGGCGACCGTGAGGGAGTGGGAACCCAGAGGGGAGATCGAGGTGACCGGGCTCGGGGATGGAGCCACGGTCTTCACGGCAGGCAGTCCAAGGATCGAGGACCTGGCGGAGAGGGGCGACGGAATGCCATCGGACCTCTCCAGGCTGCTGGTGGTCAGGGCCGGCGACACCAGGCTCTCCGATGCCAGGGACGGAGTCGGTGACGAAGTCCTGAGGACCTACCTCTCGGGAAAGAGCGTTCTGGACGAGGTGGAAGCGAACATCGGTCAGGAGACGGTGAAGAACGCCGTCATAACCGATGGCCGCATAGAGGCCGATAACAAGGGTCTTTACCGGGACAGACTCACCCTCGAGAGGGAGCTACGATACCTGGACGAGCTGCGCATGGTGGTGGACGAGAACGCCTCCCTGGTCCGGCTCAATTCCCTGGAGAGAATGAAGGGCGAGCTGGAGGAACGGCTGAGGGACCTGGAGGACGCAAGGAGACACCAGGCCTTCCTGCTCCGGGAGGAACGGTCCAGGCTCCTTCTGGACCTCGAAGAACTGCCATCAGAGGAGCAGATCATCCAGCTGGGTACCGACATCAGTCTCTACCGATCCAGGAACAGGGACCTCCAGCGGCTGAGTGCGGAAATCAAGGAAGCCTCCTCCACCGGCGGTGAACTGGAATGGCTGGAGCAGGCAAGGGAGGAGTACCTATCCGGTACAGAGTCAGAAGGCAGGGAGCTGATTCCCGCTTCCGCCTGCAGGTACCTCGCACTTCTCTTCCTCCTTATGGCGGGTGCCGGAGCATTCTTCGGCAGGGCTCTCACCCTTGCCGGAACCCTGCTTGCAGCCGCATGCCTGGTTTACCTCCTTTGGAGCCGCGGAAAGCGCCCTTCCCCGGCGGAGACTGAAATTAGGAGGGCTATCGAGAGGGAGTTCCAAAGGAGGTTCGGCAGGGAGCTGACCGATACCGCTACCCTGAAGATGGTCCTCAGGGAACTGGAGAGCGAGAGGATACGATCCGCCACCGCCGTCGAGAACAGGGACAGGACTGCGGAGGAGGTCGAGGGGGTCGGGAAGCGCGTTGAGGGGAACATCTACATTCTTGCAGGCAGGGAAGTCCCTCCCGATGAATGGGACGTGGTCCTGGACGGGTTCAGGGCATCGAGGAAGAAACTGCAGGAGGAGCTGGCCTCGGTCGACGGGGTCATAGCCACTCTGGGAGTACCGCTTGAGGAGAGCTTCCCGCAGCCTTCCACAGCTGAATGGGACCAGAGGGCCTACATCGATGTCAGGGAACGTCTGGCGGCTGTAAACGGTGAACTGGACAGGGAGAGGAAGGGCCTCGAGGAACTCAAGGTGGACATATCGGTTGCGACCGGCCTGAATTCCAGGGATATTCGCGAGCTTATAACGGCGCTGGAGGACAGGAGACGTCAACTCGCGGAGGAACACCGCCTGGTCACCGCCAGGATCCTTGCCGGGAACACCGTCTACAGGACCATATGCCAGTACAGGGAACAGGAGAACGCAAGACTCGGCCAGGCCCTGGAATCCCCCGAGATAGTAAACCCGCTGCGCATGATGACCGGAAGGTACAACGGCATCAGGATGACAGACGACGGTGACCTGTACCTGAAGACCGACGGAAGGGGCGAGTATCCCCTGCACCATCTCAGCACCGGCGCCGCCGAGCAGGTCTACATGGCCCTCAGGACCGGTTTCGCCAGCCTGTCCTTCGGAGAGCCGGCCTTCCTGCTGCTTGACGACGCATTCCAGCATTCCGACTGGGACAGGAGGAAGAACCTGGTGGACCAGGTCACGTCAATGGTGGAGGATGGGTGGCAGGTGTTCTACTTCACCATGGATGAGCACCTGAGGAAACTATTCGACGGGAGGGGAATGGAGATGGGCAGCGGCCGCTACCGTTACCTCAGCCTTGATTAGACCGGTAACCGGAAGCGGCCGCTACCGTTACCTCAGCCTGGGTACACCCGCCGGCCGGGAGGGGGATCCGACCATGAGCAAAGGGTGGTGCAATGCTGCTGGAGTACCTGCCTGAAGATGCCGGCTCCGTGCCGGCGCCGGCCGGGGACACTTCCACCGGGACGGTAATCCTCAGGGGCAGCGGGTGCAGGGTGGTCTTCTCGTCTGCGGATGACGGGGACGATGTGATCATAGAGAGGGACGACGGCACACGGCACAGGGTGGATCTCCCCTCCAGGCTTCCGTACAGGCACTTGTCGGACATCAGTCCCTCTGGATATCTCCTTGTCGTGGTGTCCCGCACCAGGGCCAGGGCGGTGGAGCTTCCATCAGGAAGGACCAGGATCATCCTGGAGGGTCCCTGGATGACCGGTACGGCCTGCCTGGCCGAGGGGTTCGTTGCCGTACTCACACGGGAAGGCAGATTCACCCTCGACATGAGGGATCCCGACGTGGCAGCGCTATCCAGCCTGCGGGGGGTGGATCCGTCCTCGGGCACGGTTACCTTTGGATGCTCGGCGATGATCCACCTGCTGGACGCGAATGGTCCCGGAAGGCTGGTGCACAGCTTCGAGTGCCGGGCGGACCACATCTCCTCCGTCCTCGAGGGAAGGGTGGCGGTCCTGAGGAGGTCGCCTCCCGATGCGGATTCCTGGGGAACGCTGTTCCTGGGGTTCGCCGAAGGTTTGTTCTCGGTCCTGGGCAAGCACCCGGAAGACCTGGGCCGTATCCTCGAGGCGGGCGGTCTGGTCCGCGGCGAGAAAGGTGTCGGGGTAAGAGGCCTGAGGAAGGCCCTGGAAACCATGGAGCCCTTCAGGATAAGGAAGATAGTGGAGGGGATGGGGCCGGATCCGGCAGCGGACCCGCCTCCGGTGGAGATAGTATCAAGGAAGGGCAGGATCAGGCTGGCACTGACCCGCGGGGAGGAGTCAGCGGTGCCGCTTCCGGAAGGGGCAAGGGAAGCCCTGGGTCTGGGTGTAGACGACTGGATAGCCGACTCCTCCCCGACGGGCACATTCCCGGTGATGAGATACCTCGACGGTATGTACAGGGTGTCCCTCGCATGCACGGTGGACGGCGGCGTGGCGGAGATCAGGCCGGACAGGGAACTGTCCTGCCATACCATGTGCTACGGGTTCTCTCCCGACGGGAACCGGGTGCTGCTATCCATGTACGGAGGCAGCTACCTGGTGGACACCCGAACCGGCGTAGTGGAGGTGGCGGCTCCCCAGTTCAGGGAGCCACTTGCCGCGGAGATACTGGACGATGATTCCTTCGCCGTACTCAGCAGGCTGGAGGCCGACTGCAGCCAGCTGGACATCTGGATGAGGCGGGAAGACTGCTTCCGACCCGTTTCATCGCTGTCCGCGGGACTTCTGGACATGCTGTTCCACCTCCACGGCACGGGTTTGATAATGCTCACCTTCAGGCACATGCCCCCGGAGGACTCGGTAACCGTGGTCCTCCGCATCGACCCTGAGCGGGGGTCTGTTCCGGTGGACCTGCTGGATCTCAGGACAGGGGAAGCATGGAGCAACGGAGGCCGCTGCTTCCTGACGGGCGCCGACGGATCCCGCTACGAGATGTTCCTCCTGGGGGAGGGGGAAGAGCGTCCACCCCTCTCGCTCTCCTTCATCCGGCGGCAGGAAGAGCGGCCCTCCTCGGTGATGGTCTTCCGCTCCGGGGAGGACGGGCACAGGTACGGCTACATCGACTGCGAGGGCCGATGGGTCATGGAGCCCAGGTTCCTGGAAGCCGCCGGTTTCGCCGGCGGTCTGGCCGCAGCCGCCATGCCCCCCCACGGGTTCAGGGGCCTGGTCGATGCCTCCGGAAGGACGGTCATGCCCTTCCACTCCTCCTGGGTGGGAGAGCCCGCGGAAGGGTACAGGAGGGTGGCCATGGGCGGATACCCATCCTCAGGCGAACCGGCGGACTCACTCTTCGGCGTCTTCGGTCCCGTGGAGGGCTGGGTGCTGGAACCCGTTTACCCTGCTGCGGGGGAATTCAGACAGGGCAGGATTAGGGTCCGCTACATGGACGGTGACGAGAACTGGGCCCGTGCCGACGGCACAAGGCTGACCGGTGAAAGCTACTCGGAATGCGGCGATTTCTCCGAGGGCCTGGCCAGGTTCCGGAAAGGAGGCAGGTGCGGTTTTGCTGACCTGGAGGGCCGGATGGTGATACCTCCCAGGTTCGAGGAGGCGATGGACTTCAGCTGCGGCCTTGCCGGCGTGAGGCTGCAGGGACCCCTGTGGAGGTGTGTGGACACCGGGGGGAGCGTTGTTGTCACCAGGGGTTACGACGAGTTCTTCCCCCACTCGGAAGGGGTGGCCTGCGTCCGAACGGGCAATTGCTGGGGATACGTCGATACGCGGGGGGAAGAACCCTTCGGAATGTGCTTCCAGAGGACCTTCAACTTTGCCGGAGGAATGGGAGTGGCGGTCATGGAGGGAAGATGGCACTTCCTGACGGTCTCGGGCGTGATCACTCCGGGATGGGATGCCGCATACGCTCCTTTCGAAGGGATCGGCGTTTACAGGCAGGACGGTCTCTTCGGCTACGCGGACCGCAGCGGCGAGGTTGTGACGGGTCCCGTCTACACTGCGGCCCGGAACTTCAATCAGGGGCTGGCCGCCGTGATGTCAGGCGGCAGATGGGGCTACATCGACCGGCACGGCCAGTGGGCCGTGGAACCGCGATTCTCCGGAGCCGGGGATTTCTCCGAGGGACTGGCGCCGGTGACGGAGACGGCCGGGGGACCATGGGGCTATATAGACCGCGAGGGGCAGATGAGGATACACCCGTACTTCTCGGAGGCCGGCTCCTTCGGCGGCGGACTTGCGGCGGCGGCTGCTTCCCTGAAAGGTGATGACCGTTGAGAATGACTGTTCTGACGTGCGCCATGCTGACGGCAGCCGCCCTGGCCGGGGTGGCGGCGGGTTCCGTCCATCCGGCAGATGCCCTGGAGATACACGGACTACTGCTGGAGCACACGGGCGAGGATCCTCTCGTGACGCTGGCCGGACCGGACTCCGCCATAGTCCTGTTCGTCGTCATGGGAGGGGAATGGATGGATGACGGTGTCCAGTGGGGGCAGCTGCTGACAGCAGCATCGGTCGCGGTCCGCATGGACACCGGGAGGGAATGGCGGCTGAGGGACGTAGCGGTCTCCTTTGGGGACGCGTGGTGCAGGATGTCCTCAGAGCACGCCGGGTCAATCGCCTCGGCGGGACCCGACGCAGCGCTCCGTCCGGAAGTCTGCCGCTCCCTGGTCGAGGTCAGGATACTGGAATAGCCGGGAGCGCTCTACCTCGTGGTTTCGTCGAGGGCACCGGTGAACTTGTCCAGCTGTTCCAGGAAGAAGGCGTTCCCCGGGTCCAGCTCCAGCGCCTTTGTTTCCCATTCAACCGCCGTGGCCGGATCGCCCGATGCGTAGTAGGACTCCGCGACCGTGTCCATGATGTTCGGATCCTCAGGAGCCAGCTCGCTTGCCATAAGTGCTATCTCAACCGCCCGTTCAGGATGGAGCTTCCTGATGGCCAGCTCCCACGCGAGACCGTTGAGGTCCTGGGCGTCCGGCTCTCCGGAGGCCAGGTAGTCCTCCATGATGTCAAGGGCGTAATCAGCCTCCGGGTATCCCGCGTCTATGTACACCGGGAACACGAACCACATGCACCACTTGGAGTATATCCTCCCCAGGTCGCCGATGGGGTCCCGGGCGTCGGCGACCCTTATGTCAACGAGCAGGTCGCTGCTTCCCTGGTAGCCGCCGTCCCGGCGGTAGACCACCAGGGCCGCAGACTGCCTTCCCCTGCTGTCGCCGCCGGCCGCATCGCCCGCCGCCAGGGCCGCAAGGAGCCTGTCCCCCAGCGGTCCCTGATCGCTCAGGAAGGCGTCCTCCATCTCCTGCACAACTTCGGGGCCGGTCAGGATGTTGCCCTGTATGGCGTAGCCGGGACCGGTAACGCTCCCGGCCCAGTCGATGGTACCGCTTCCGGTGAAGGAGGCGGAGCCGCCCCTTGCATCGACTATCCCCAGCTGCCTCACAGAGCTGTCCGGATCCGAGGAGATCAGGCTGTCCAGGGTCTCCTGTGCGGAGGTACCGGTCATGAGCAGCCCGACTCCCAGAGGTCCGAACATCGCATTGGTCTGCGCCTGGGTGGCGACGGCACCCGCCCCGGGTTCTCCCCAGGGTACTATGTAGCCCACGTCCAGCACCTTCGACGCCACTCCCACTCCCAGCTCACCGGTAAGGGTGTCGATGGCCACGATGGAGAAGGTGGAAGTGTAGATCTCCCCGGGAAAGCCTTCGCACGCCGGCGGGAAGGCCAGCACCAGAACAGGCAGAAAATGGATCATCGGGAACACGCTCCCTTCAAAGTCCTGCCACGGCCAGCCTCCCGGCCATCCTCCGGCTGAGCAGCACCATCAGGACGGCAAGAAGAGGGGAGACCGTCATGGAAATGCCAAGCTGGAGTATTATAATGACGAACCATTCCTTATCCAGATTGACCTCTGGAACCCCGTCATTCCACAGTCTCAACCGCAATTCCGGCTACGGGAAATGAATACATCGAACCGAAGCTTGTGTCCGAGGTGAGCCGATGAACAATCCCCGAAACAGGGACCTGGTATTTCGGAATGCTATTCTTCGGCCCGACCGAAGGGAGGGACTGCCTGATCGGATCTGAACAGGGGGTCAGTGTCGTGCCCCGGGGTTCGGATCGTCAGCAGCCTCCGCATTTCACGGCCATTATGACCACAACCGCAACCACCCCCAGGACGAGGAGCCAGAGTATTCCCATGAAGGAGCCGCAGCATCCGCAGCCGGTGCTGTTGATTGCCTGCTGGATACCCTGCTGACCTTCCTCGGAAGGGGATCCCTCGAAAACACCGTCCTCCGAATCCCTCAGCTTGGGACCCGGATCATGGGAGGGTTTGGAGAAGAGACCCGACTTGCCGCCGGGCCTCCTCTTCGATCCGCCCACCGAGAAGAAGGGTTTCTTGCTGCTCCGACCGGTACCGGAGGAACCGGATTTGAAACCGGAGAAGGAGAAACCCTTGCTGGAGCCCTTCGACGATCCCGACCTTGTCTTCTTCAATCCTGGACCTCCATCGTTAGCTTCGGCATCAGAATGGATACTAGACTTGACCCTTTTGGGTCCAGACCGGGAACTAATCCTGTCCCCGTGCGATATTCCAGTTGCAGACCCGATGGATCGAAATCCTTCAGGACCAGAACCCGGTCTGCAGAACGGCTGGCGGGCCGTTAACCCAATGGCAACTCGCCATGAGGGTCGGGGCGGTTTCGGTGCAACCCCGGAATTCCCCTCCCCGCCCGGACCATTACGGTCCGCCGGCCATGATCATCTTCAACACACGGTACATATACGGGAACAAATTCCCTTGACCGGAGTTAGATATATGACGCGAGAAACCTCACCGGGGAAGGGTCCGGAAAACTGGAAGCGGTTGGAAGAACTCTCCTCCTCTCGAGAGCTGACTGGTACGGCGGAACGGGTCCATCTCCGGTGAGGTCATCATCACCGCCCCGGGACACCTCCACTCCGGGGCGGTCCTTCTTTATTACTACCTGTTGACCAGGACGCAGTCCTCAAGGCCGACAAGTCCGAAGGACTCGCCGGCGATTGTTCCCCTGATCCTGACACCGTCCCTCGACGCCACCATGGCCGAATCGCTCGTTTCCGGGATCGCCCCCGTCATCTCGCAGGCCACGTACTTGGTGTAGATGTCACCGGACCCGGCAAGGTCCACCCTGACCGTAACGCCGTAATCCGTTGTGGAAGTCGTGGTCGAGTGGTAGTAACCCTCCACCACGACCCGGCGGCCGATCCACGTGTTGAAGAGTTCGTGGAACTCAGCGACAGGGATAGGCGTCGTACCGTTGCAGGCATAGGGGCTCGTCGCGGTACCGGGAGCCGCCTCCTCCGCACCCTGGACAAGCGAGGCACCGGTGAGCATCAGGTCCCCAGTCCAGTAGTAGTCCACGGTGCCGCGTACCGTGAGCAGCCGGTCCCCGCCCACCGGAACTCCCTGGACGGAGTCGAAGGCGAACGTGGCCAGCTCCTGGTCGCCACCGGGAGTTCCCACAAGGGCTACCTCATCCTCGATCGTCATGCTGTCGCCGTAGAAGATGCCGGGATATCCCTGCAGCGTTACCTCGAGTCCGTCCCAGGCGAAAAAGGCCTCATAGAGGGCGGCTGCACCCACCGGCGTATCTGCCGTTACCTCGGCCGGATCAAGCTTGCCCTCGGGGTAGAGGGGTTCAGGGGCAGCAGGTTCCTGTCCGGTATCCTGCTCCTGCATCGAAGCGGTCTCCGTGCTGTCCGGAGCCTCGAGTACTCCGGTGTCTCCGGAAGAATCCCCGTCGTCCTCAGGACCTCCTCCGCACGCCGGGACCATGAGCACCAGAAAAGCCATCGCAACCGCAGTTCTCTTCATTTCTTTCCTTCCTGATCTGCTGAGTTTTGCAGGAGGATTCTAAGTCCGCCGTGACCGGGCTGCAAGCTGCCCGGCGGAAGAATGCTTGACCCTGAATTCGGGGCTCCGTATCCTATTCCGTGTGAGCGGGGAAGGAAGAGGTCGGGTGCGGGTACGGCACGGTTCTGGCGAGGGAAAGTGCGGAGGATGCGAAGGGGTACCAGTTCCGAAGGGAGTCATTCCTTCCGGCACCCTTTCCTGCCCGGTGTAACGGTGCCGTGTCTACAGATACCTCTTCGTAAGGGACGAGCCCCCGGGCAGGTGTCCCGTATGCGGCGCATCCAGCGACAGGTTCGAGGAATTCACCAGTGAGTGACGGGCGGTGGGGAATGTTGTACCTGAACGCGGCCGCATTGCTGCTGGCGGTTTCCGGGGTCTTCGGCGTCAGCAGGGTCAGGGGCGGAGGTCCGTTACGTTTCCGGATCGCGGAAAGGATACTGGACTAGGCAACACTGGGCGGTCTGAACATGGAGCAGGTGACCGGGCTGCTGGCCAGGCTGAGCCTGCAGGATGCCCCGGAGCCTTTAATGGATGCCATGGGTTTGAAGTGAGGGAGGTTCGAATGGGATCGGAATCGCGGATCGAAGGCATTCTGGTGCCGGCGCTGACCGCAGTCCTGTTCCTGTCGGGTTGCGGCGGGGGGGAAGGCTCTTCCGAATCAGCT
The DNA here is from genome assembly GCA_002030045.1 of Candidatus Aegiribacteria sp. MLS_C. GTDB lineage: Bacteria > Fermentibacterota > Fermentibacteria > Fermentibacterales > JCC-6 > Aegiribacteria. The sequence continues at coordinate 127,715 of LQBI01000031.1, forward strand.
GAAGTAATACTTGAGGAGAGCGGCACGATAGAGGAGCGGGATACCCCCGACCCTAACCACGGCGGTCTTGCCTACGACGGCTACACCTTCGAGGCCGGGCAGCTCGACAGGATAACCGTGAGCGTCCGGGCGGAAGGTTTCGCTCCCCTGGTCAAGCTCTACGAGGTATCGACCGGCGCGCATCTGGCGGAATGGGACTCCCGGTACTCCCAGGAGCCCTCGCTTGCCTACACGATTGCCTCGAGGGGCTCCTACGAGGTAAGGATATACTCTCCAGACGGCGTTGACGGCGAGTACTCCCTGGAGGTTACCCGCTCCCGCTGAGGACCATTACGGAAAAGGGCGGAGCCGGAGCTCCGCCCTCTCCCATTGACTGAAAGCACTACCTGCAGACTATCACCCTGCCGGTGTGGATACCGCCGGCCGGGTCCGCGGAGCGGATCATGTACACGCCCTGAGGCACTACGGAGCTGTCCCAGGTGATGGTGTGCTGACCCGCGGCCAGCGGGCCGGAATGGATTGTGGCCACCATCCTGCCCGCGGTGTCGTAGACGGACATGCTGAAGTCACCGGTGGCGGAGAGCGAGACCGGTATGGAGAGCAGTCCCGACACCGGGTTCGGCCATGGCGTGCCAACCGAGGTGACCATGGCGCCGGGTCCCTCACCGGTTCCCATGCCGTTGATGACGCCCTCCGCGGGCAGGCAGTTGTGGGCGGTGACCATCCAGAGGATGTCGTTCAGACCACCGATGGGATCGAAGGTCAGGGTGACGCAGCCGGTGGAATCGGTGACGCCGCTGGCCCAGAGGCTGTCGTGGTAGAGGCAGACGAGGGCGTTGTTCACCGGCGCCCTGGACAGGTCCACGTAGAAAGCTGCCTCGGTGGATCCCACGGGCAAAGTGTAGGGTGGAACCACGGAGAGTTCCATCGGTACCTCCGTCCTCATGTCCATGGTCGGGTCGCCGAACCAGTGGAAGAGGTCGTAGGTCGTCTCTGCGTACCACTCCCAGCTTCCATAGGGGTTGAAGGGAGCCGCCACGTACATCTCCATCTTGGCGGTGGTGAGGGCCTGGCCCGCCAGGTAGTTGCCGGTGGGGTCGGTGTAGAGGGCCGGAGGTGTCGTGTACTGGTCGACGAAGGATTTGTGGTGTCCGTAGGTAAGGTAGTCGTTGAAGTAGCTGTAGCTTGAGGCAGTGGCGGCAAAGACCCCTACGGCGCCGCCCTCCATCCTGAAGAAGTTCTCGGCGAAGCAGTCGCCGGAGAACTGACCCGTGAGGCAGTTGGTGCTCATGACCATGGGGGTCATGTCGCCGTTGCTCAGGCTCGACAGGTTGCTGGTGTAGAACGGGGGATCGGCCCATCCGCTGATGGACCCGTGGTCGCGGTGCTGCACCAGGAACACCCCGCCGTTGATGGCGTCGGTGATGCCCGCGGCGTTGCCGTCCCAGACTATGTCTCCGGGTACCATCTGTCCGGCGCTGGGAAGGTCGCTCCTGTAATAGTAGGGGGGCGACTGGGAGGTGTCCTTCACGTACTCGCGCTGGACCTCCTTGCCGTAGATGTTCATGTAGGTGTCGCGGACGGTTTCCAGCGTGAAGCAGAACCAGCGGGTGGCGACGGTTCCCCCGTTTGCCTGCAGCATTCCGGCGGTGAGGACGTGTCCCCAGAAGTCCGGGTCCATGAGGGGATCGAACTGCCACTTGAGTATCTTGGCCTCGACTATGGGATAATGGCTGGTCGGCGTGACGAAGCGGCTGTGGAAGATGTCCGGGAAGTAATCGGAACCGTCGACGCAGACGTACCTGTTGTCGCTGTAGCACCCGGTGGGGGCGCTGTAGCTTGTGAGGTCCCCCTGGTCGCCCACGAAGAGGACGAAGCTGGGAGGTATTACCCAGTTGTCGTAGGCGTCCTTGATGTAGTTGTAGATCTCGGTCTGGGACCAGCTGCCGGCGGCCACGACGGCGGTGAGGTAGCCCTGCCTCATCTTGGCCTCGATGAAGGCGTCCATCATGGTGTCCACGAAGTCGTCGCCTGCTATGATGAGCAGGTCGGCGGCGGTTATGTCCCTGGCCTGCCTTATGTTCGAAGCCCTTATCGCCTCTCCGGAAGGTATATGGATCGAGGAAGCGGCTTCTCCCAGTATGCTGGAATTGACAAGGGTCCTGTAGGTATTGCGGAAGAACCTGCTCAGAAGCCTGGGATCCACCTGCACGGAGCCTCCCAGGTCAACCGTCACTCGAAGCCTCGGGTGAACGGTCATTACCTGTGTGGCTGCATTCCAGCTGAAGGGAAGGACGGTGAAGCGTCCGATGTTGACACCCCTCATGACGCCGGCTTCCTCGAAGGCCGCGTCCTGCCGGGGATAGTTTCCCTGAGCGTACATCTCAGGAAGGTAGGTGAAGGGTACCGGGTCGTAGGAGTTGTCCGACGGAATCGGCTGCATCGGCGAAGGGGAGAACCCTTCCAGCACCACCGGTTCGCCGACGGGCTCGACGGATATCGAGACGTTCGGGGCATCCGGCAGGGCTGCCAGGAAGGAAACCTTGGGAAGCATCGGGGCGCCTTCCGTCTCGGCGTAGGGGGTCATTGAAGGTACCGAAAGCACGCTGAAGGTCTTCCCCTGCTCCGTGAAGTCGGTGTAGAAGAACCCGGGCACGGTGATGTCGACCGTGAAACCCGAAGGAGTGCATTCCACGACCTCGAGGCTGGCGTGGCCGAGGTCGGTGATTCCGAAGTCGACCCATTCGGCCAGCGACAGGGAGGAAAGCGCTAGAAGGAGGATCAAATGTTTCATCTTGCTCCTTAACGTTCTTGGTGTGTGTTCCCAACCGGTATAGAAGGAGTGTACGGGGCTGACGGTTACCGTTTTCGTCAGGATTATAAGAGACTGCCGGGGTGAGGTAAAGTAAGATATTGCGAGTCAATCATATACAGTTATACAAATGTTTTTTCGAATCTTACAGTAATAGAACACGTTTGAATGTTATGAATACATTTGATAAGGATTAAAACATGCTGTTTATACCCTCTATCATGAATGAGGAATTTAGAATGGCTATTAGCATTATTATTAGTAAAATTTTATATTATCAGTGAAAATGTTCTCGAAGTATCTTCCAGGGCATTGACCGCACCGGGACACTTGTCGAATATTCCCGGCTGATCGGAGGAGCAGTGATGATACCAAACGCAACATGGAACTCCCGAATGATAATGCCCCGGCCCCGTCAGGGCGCTGCCGGGTAGACGCTCCTCCACACCTCCGCTGAAACCCCGCAGCCTCTCTGCGGGGCTTTTTCGTTTCCGGGAAGAAGTTTTAACGGGATGAGCGGAGGTAGCGATGTATACCCACAGGTTCTACAGGACCTGGGTCTCCCACGGAGACCTCTGCAGGTTCAGGATAGTAAGGCACGAAAGCGATCTGCACATTGCAGCGGACTGCGATCTCTCCATGGCGGCCTGCGATGCCCTCCACAGGGTCCGCAGGGAACTGGAGGGCTACGCAGACGGCAATGAAGCCTTCCTCCATTCCCTGGTACCGGTTACGGTCCCGCCGTCGGCTCCTGAGGTGGCGGTGAGAATGGCTGAAGCGTCCTCCCTCTGGGGAGTGGGACCCATGGCCTCGGTGGCGGGTGCGGTCGCCGAGAGCGTGGGCCGGGCGCTGGAGGAATGGACGGATACGGTGATAGTGGAGAACGGCGGGGACATCTTCGCGAGGAGCGCCGGGACATTGAATTTCGTCCTCTACGCCGGGGAGGACTCCCCGTTCAGCGGCAGGATAGGTTTCCGTATCCACGCCCCGGACGGGAAGGGCGTCTGCACCTCTTCTGGCACGGTGGGCCATTCCCTCTCCTTCGGAAGGGCCGGAGCAGTCACAGTGGTTGCAGGGGACTGCGCCGAGGCCGACGCAGCCGCCACGGCCATAGCCAACATGATATCAGCCCCCGGGGATCTCGAGGAAACCCTGGAAAGGGTCAGTCTGAGGGGAAGCGTCGAAGGCGTGGTGGCCTGCTGCGGCAGGTCCATCGTCTCCAGGGGGGTAAGGCTTCTGCCGGTGGAGGGAAGGGAGGGGGCATGACGGTTTCCATCAGCGTGCTGCTGAGCTTCCCCGGGGAATGCGTCGGCGAACCGGTGATATCCGGTCTTGTGCGGGAGTGCGGTCTCGAGGTGAACATCCTCCACGCACGCATAAGTCCCAGCGAGGAGGGAAGGATGCTGGCCAGGCTGGAGGGGACGGAGGATCTGATGGAAAGGGGCTTGGACTACCTTTCCCGACGGGGGGTCGGAGTAACCGTTCCGGGAACCGGCTTCATCTGGGACGAGGATCTCTGCGTGCACTGCGGAGCCTGTGCCGGCATCTGCCCCGGGGGGGCGTTCACCGTCGATCACGACACTCTCCTGGTTTCCTTCGATATGTCCGGCTGCATCCTGTGCGGGCTCTGCATGGAGGTCTGCTACTACGGGGCCGTCCAGTCGGTGGAGGATCACATGAAAGGAGGAAGCGGGAAATGATGAGGAGCTGGGAGGGAATAAACGAGAGGATCGACTCGGGAAGGGTAACAGTGGTCACAGCGGAGGAGATGACGGAGATGTCCGCCTCCATTGGGGTTGCAGAGGCCTTCAGGAGAGTGGACGTCGTTACCACCGGCACATTCTCCCCCATGTGCTCCAGCGGTGTCCTTCTCAACACTGGACACCATTCACCGCGGCTCAATTACCGGAGGGCCTGGCTGAACGGTGTGCCCGCCTACTCGGGTCTGGCCGCCGTGGACCTGTACGTCGGCGCTACGGCCCGAAGGGAGTCCGGGGACCGTGGAGAGGGCGGAGAATACGGGGGAGGCCATCTGATCGAGGACCTGGTCGCGGGAAGGCAGGTGAGGCTGACCGCGGAAGGCCACGGCACCGACTGCTATCCGGGAAGGGCCGTTGAGAAGATCATCGGCCTTCAGGAGCTGAGGGACGCGTTCCTGGTCAACCCGAGGAACTGCTACCAGAACTACAACGTGGCGGTGAACCGCTCGAAGGAGAGGACCGTCCACACATACATGGGACCCCTGCTGCCGGACATGAGGAACGCCTCGTACAGCAGCGCCGGCCAGCTGTCGCCGCTGATGAACGATCCGGAGTACAGGACCATCGGAATAGGCTCCAGGGTGTTCCTGGGAGGAGGCATCGGGTACGTATCCTTCAGGGGAACGCAGCACGATCCATCGGTACGGAGGACCGAGGGCGGAATACCGGAGGGAGGCGCCGGAACACTGTTCCTCACCGGGGATCTCAAAGGGATGTCCCGCGAGTTCCTAAGAGGAGTTAGAATACCAGGTTACGGTGTATCCCTTGCCGTGGGAGTAGGGACCGCCATACCTCTCCTGGACGAGGAGATGGCCCGCTGCGCAAGCGTGTCGGACAGGGAGATACCGGCCCCCGTGGTGGACTACTCCGGCGACTACCCGGAAATGAACGGGCGTATAGTGGGAACCACGGACTACGCGGCACTCAGGTCCGGCGAGATATCGCTCCTGAACAGGAGGGTAAGGACGGTGCCCCTCTCCAGCTACCCGATGGCGAGAAGGATCGCGCTTAAGCTCCGCAGCATGGTGGAGCAAGGGCTCTTCAGGCTCTGCAGACCCTCGGCGCCGCTGGAATAGAGTGTTCGCGGAATAGCATGTTCAGACCCCCTGTATTATCATAGTCGTCGGAAAACAAGAAACCGAGGGGAGATCCTTTCATGAAGAATTACGTTTGCGCCCTTGCGGCTGCCGTTATGCTGGTCGTCTCGTGCGGGACCGGAGTCGTGGCTCCCGGAAACGAGATGAGGTGTTCGCTCCCGGAGAAGACACATACGCTTTCCGACGCCTGGCATGATGGGGAGAGCATCCTCCTCTCCCTCGGGATGCCCATGGCCATGGACGTCTATACGGAGGCCCACGGAATATCCGGCAGCGGCATAATGGTCATCGACGTCAGGAGCCACGATTTCGACCCGATTGCAGCGGTCATCGACGGACAGGGGAGCCTTGTGGCCCTGTGCGATGACTGGAAGGACAGCAGCAACGCCAGAATAGTCCTGAACGGTGCCCCTTCGGGAGGCCGGCTGCTTGTCTTCTCACCGGATGATTCCCGGGGGCTGTATGACGTGGTTGTGAGGGAAGGAACACAGCAGGACCTGGAAGCCTTCTCAGGCGCCATGGACCTCTCCTCCGGCCAGGTGAGAGGATGGATGGAGGCCGGTTCCTACAACCCGGTCCTGGAGACCGTCCTCAGGGAGAGCCTGGAGCAGAACGTCTACAACTACAACTATTCCCAGGCCCAGCTCTTCCCGTTCTCGCTGGACGGGGAGGAACTGGTGTCCCTGAGCCTGGAGTCAGTCGAGTTCGACACCTACCTGGTGCTGGTGTCAGTAGAGGATGGTTCCTACGGTTTCGTGGCATACAACGACGATTACAGCGGGTCCGACTCCCGGATCATCAGCAGCCTGGAGGCCGGGGACTACCTGGCCGTGGTGATGCCCTACGCGACTGGCGAAACGGGGGAGTTCGCACTTCGACTGGAGAAGATGGACAGCGGTGCCCTTGAGGCATCCGGTGTGGATGCCGGCGAGCAGGGCGTCGAATACTCGGGCATGATTCGGGAAGACGCCAGCCTGGCGCTGGCCTGGTGGCCGGACATGGCGGACAGCTGGGAGGTGCCGTCCTTCCTCGATCCCTTCAGCCCGGTCGCCGGTTTCACTTTTACGGTCCATGAACCTTCGGTCTACAGCCTGGAGGCCCGGGGGGAAATCGACGTCTGCCTGACCCTGCTGAGGGAACAGGACGGGTACATGGAACTTGCGGGCTCAAACGACGACAACATCGACATGGGAACCGACTCGAGGATAACGGGTCCCCTGGTACCCGGCGAGTACACGGCACTGGTTTCGGCCTACAGCGGCGGCGAAGGAGGCCCGGTGACCTTCTCATGGCGGATGGAGGACTCGATTATCGAATCCCTCACACCGGGAAGGCCGGTGGATGCTTACGCCCCCTACGAGACCCCCAGTCTCATCTACAGTCTGGAGGCCGTTCCCGGAAGGACCTATTCGATCTCCGTCGAGAGCGTCGATCTCGACCCGGTGACGACCCTTTACCTGCCCGACGGCCAGAGCATGTACGACGACGACGGAGGGGAGGGGACCAACTCCCTCCTCACGTTCACTCCCGCACCCGCTCAGGCGGGTACATGCTTCCTTGTGGTGGAGAAGTACTCGGAAGGCACCGGGACCTTCAGCATACTGCTGGAGCAGCAGAGGTAGGTCTTCCGCCCGTGACCCGGCGGGGCGGCAGCCTGGCTGCTACTCCCTTTCGGGAAGAAGCGAGCGCATGTTGACCGTGGAGGGTATCACCGGGTAGTCTATCACGACCCTGTAGGTCCTGAAGAGATTCGGGTCCCAGTCCAGCCTTGCGAACACATCCTCCATCATCTCGGTGTACCATGGAAGATATGGTGAGTACATGGCCCGGACGCCGAATCCCAGCTTCTGTATGGATGCCTCTATCGGAAGACAGCTGTTGGGATTGCGGAATTCCGCCGCCCTGGCCCAGTCGTAGCCGGTGAACTCCCCGAAGACGAACAACTCCGGATCCATGGGGCCTATCAGGTCCCTGTGGACTATCTGGTCGAAGACCAGCCGTTCCACAGGCGTCCTGGACCTGACCAGCACCTCCCGGTACCTGTCCTCCCTGGTCCTGTAGCTTGAGAACACGCTCCTGGCAACCTGTGCGGTAATGCAGGTCATTGCCTCGGTATTGCCTATGGGAGCTTCCTCCAGTTCGTGGACCACCCGTCCCTCGCATTTCCTGGAGCTTACCACGTTGGGCAGGGGCGCGGAGCAGAAGCTGTAGTAGAAAGGGACGCCCATGTGGTTCTCCGTACCCTCCGGGCATGCCTCCAGGGGCTGCACCTGTACGAAGCTCTTCGGGACGTTCTCGTCGTCGGTGAAGTACGCCCACTCCAGGAGCCAGGGCACGTTGGGCCTGTTCCTGCGGAAATCGACGAACCCCCTGATACTGGCGATGTCATGGTACAGGCCGTCATCCGAAGGACAGAAGACCCATGTGCAGAGCTGGGTGGCGGCCTGTACTCCCAGCAGGTGGCTGTAGGCGGTGAAAGCGGCCTTCTGCTGGGACAGGAACGCCTTCGACCTGCCCTTGTCGGAGCAGGCCAGGAGCATAAGGTCGAACTCCTTCCTGCTGTCCGCATGCTTTTCAACCATCTCGTCGAAGGCCTGGCACGCTTCCCTTGCCCGTTTCAGGAGCTTCTTCGAAGTGCCGAGCTTCTTGCACAGCTTCATGAAGTTGCGGCAGGCGGCCTTGCCCGGCACGAACTGGGCGGCAAGGAAGGGGTCATCCTCGCAGATCACGTTGTAGATCTTCCATCCCAGCTTCTTGTCTATGTTCAGCTTCTTGTAGACGTCCCGCGGGTTGTCAACGGATATGTCGAGCCCGTGGAGTATCTCTCCGAGGATGTTCTTCATCATGACTACCGTGGAACTGATGTCCTCACCGAAACACATGCTGTCGTAGTTCTCCATAATCCGTTTTCCTTTCCTGAACAGGCATTTACTATGTTCGATCCGGTCAGGCGAAACAAGACTCCGGCAGCAGCAGCAATGGGGGACAATTGCAGTTCTTGACACGTTTCTGGAAACAGTCGATATTTACCTCCGTAGCCAGGACTGACAGGGAATTGCCGGTCCGGGAACCCGAAGGCGTTGCTGCTGTTCCTTTTCATAGTCATCCTGTATGTTATTGCTCGAAAGGAGAAGACATGAGATTCACTCTTGTATTACTTTCCATTCTGGCGGCTGTGGCCCTCTCGGCCGAGAGGACCGTACTCTGGGAGTACTTCACCCAGACCGGTTGACCCACCTGCTACAGCAGCTGGTCAGCTGTTAAGAGTGCCATCAACCCCTTCCTCACCTCCGGCGATGTAGCTCCACTCTACATCTTCTACAACGGTCCCGCCGCATGTGCCTTCAACTCGACCAGGTTCAGCTTCTACGGCGTCGGGGCGACACCCACGGTCAAGATCGACGGGCTCGCGTCCGGCTATGCGCCCTCGGGATACGCGACAGCCATCAACAACAGGCTGGCGGTCCCCTCCTACGTGGACATCGACGTTACAATGGTGGGCGATGCCTCCGGCGGCACCGCGTACATCAGTGTCACAGCCGAGGAGGAGCCCTCCCAGACCTATCCTATCAAGGTCTGGTGCGTGATCACCGAGGACCACGACATTGCCGCCGGAACAGGCTGGGGCGGGTACACGAACATGGAGATGATGTGGCTTCCCCGTGCATGGCCACTGGGGACCCAGGGCCAGGCGCTGAACTTCACGGGCCCGTACCCGCAGACCCTGAGCGTGGCCGGGGACTACACCCTCGACCCCTCACAGCACCAGTTCGACAACCTGAACGTGACCACCTTCGTCCAGTACACATCCGGCACAAGGGAGTGTCTCAACGCCGACCATATGGACATGCCCGACACGGCTACCGGAGTCTACGGCGACGAGGAGGGTTACTCACCAGTCACGCTCCTCACCGCAGGGCCCAACCCTTCCAACGGGGCCGTCACCATCAGCTGCGGGCTTCCCGCAGGAGTGGCCGGGACGGTAAGGGTATTCGATATAACCGGCAGGATCGTGAATTCCTTCCCCGCCGGGGATGCCGTCGAAACCCAGCTGGCGGAAAGCGGCGTCTACTTCGTGCACCTGAGCACTACCGGAGGGGAATCGGTCAGGAGACAGATCACCGTAATAAGGTAGCAAGGCAGTTATCACTGTGGAGAAGGGGCGGCCGGTCCGGACGCCCCTTCGACTTTTCATTCCATTCGGTCAGTCGTAGGTGGAGAACGCATCCCGTTCGCCGGGACTCATGCCCCAGGCGGGCATCAGGGACAGTATCTCGAGGTCGGGGTCGTCACCGAGCCTGTAGAAGGCATCGCCGTCCAGGAATATCCTCCCGTTCTTTCCACCGGTCTCCGTCAGCACCATCGAGATCTCCCGCATACCCATGTCCACGGGGCTGCCGTCCAGTCTCACGGCCTCCCGCCTGTTCAGTACCAGTTCATCGGCAGTCGAATACCATTCGCCCGTGTAGACGATACCCTCGTTGATGGACCGGAGGAAGGCGTACTCCCCCGTCTCCCAGAAGAAGTAGCAGCTGCCGTAACCGTCGGAAACGTCGGGTTCCGAGTTCCAGAACCCCTCCAGCTCCGCAGGGGTCATTGCAAGTAGCGCGGCAAGGAACAGCATCATGTTACCCTCCCAGGTCAGGTGTTGCAGAAATGCTTATCCAGGTAGTAGGCCAGAAGCCTCCTGGCCTCCTCCTCGCACTCTCCGCAGGAGGTGCCCACCTTGGTCTTCTCCTGCAGCTGGTAGTAGTTCCTGGCTCCCTCAAGGACCGCGTGCTCTATCTCGTCCTCGGTGATGTTGAGGCACTGGCAGACCACCCGTGAGCCGGTGTCGTGGACCCTGTCCTCCATACCGATGGAGCGGTAGTAGTTGTCTATAGCCCTGCGCAGGGCCTTGTCGCCGAGGACGGAGCAGTGTACCTTGTTCTCGGGGAGCCCGCCGAGCTGCTCTATGATGTCCCTGTTGGAGATTCTGTATGCGTCCTCGAGTTTCATGCCCTTCACCATCTCGGAGAGGACGGATGTGCTGGCTATGGCGCTGGCGCACCCGAAGGTCTTCCACCGGCAGTCCGTGATGGTCATCGATTCGGGGTCTATCTTCAGGTAGAAGGTCATCTCGTCGCCGCACTTGATGTTGCCGGTGGTTCCCTTCGCGTCGTACTCGAAGCCCTCCTCGTCGTACATGATGTTCTTCGGGTCCATGAAGTGCTCCTTGACCCGGTCCGAGTACAGCCAGTCGCTCATCTGCAGCTCCCGCCCCAGGCAGTGGACATCTTCCTCAGTCTCCGCACCACGCCCGGAAGGACCTCGAGCACCCTCTCGACGTCGTCCTCCGTTGTGGACCTCCCCATGCTGATGCGAAGGGATCCGTGACTGTACTCAACGGGAAGACCCATCTCGAGGAGCACATGGGAAGGGTCAAGGGACCCCGACGCGCATGCGGAACCGGTGGAGACCTCTATGCCCTCCATGTCGAGATACAGCAGCATGGCCTCCCCCTCGACGCCGGCGAAGGAGACGTTCAGCGTCGAATGTACGCAGTGTTCCGGGAAGCTGTTGAAGTGAATGTCGTCTATCCTTTCAATTATTCCTTCCCTGAGCCTGCGGTTGAGGGCCTCAAGCTTCCTTCCCTCGGCTTCCATCTCCAGTCCCCTCATTTCCGCAGCGATTCCGAATCCCGTTATTCCCAGGGTGTTCTCGGTGCCCGCCCGTCGTCCCATTTCCTGGTGGCCGCCTCGGATCAGGGGACAGAAGGGCGTGCCCCTCCTTACATAAAGAGCGCCCACCCCCTTGGGTCCGTATATCTTGTGGGCCGAGACCGTCAGGAAGTCCACTTCCAGTTCTCTAACGTCAACCGGTATCTTGCCCACGGCCTGTACGGCATCGGTGTGGAAGAGGGCTCCCGCCCTGTGGGCGAGGTCCAACGCCGTACGAACATCCTGTATCGCACCTGTCTCGTTGTTCACCATCATGATGGAAACCAGCGACGTATCCCTGGCGAGGGCCTCCTCGAGGTCCTCCATCCTGAGCAGGCCACGTTCATCGACGCCTATCCTGGCCACGCTTGCGCCGCGGTTCTCAAGACATTTGGAGGTCTCGAGGATACACGGGTGCTCGATGGTGGAAGTGACCAGCTGGCTCTCGACCGAAGGATGGATGCCGCACTGCGCCCCGGTGCAGCCGAGGATTGACAGGACGGTGTTGTTGGCCTCGGAGCCGCTGCCCACGAACATCATATCCCCGGGTTCCGCGTTTATCAGCGCCGCCACCCTGCCCCTTGCCTCCTCAAGCAGAGCCCTGGCCTCCCTGCCGTCGGCGTGGAGGCTGGATGGATTCCCGTAGAGGTCCATGGAGTCTATGATCGACTTCCTGACCTCGGGATGCAGTGGAGTCGTCGCGTTATGGTCCAGGTAGATCCTCTTCATCTTCTCTCCAGGTTCATGAAACCTCATATCCGTCGACGCCCCGTGATTATGTGCCTGCCCAACGTGAAATGCAACCGCTCATAGCCGGTTCCCCTCCATTGTCCCCGGAGCGGACCTTGGACATGTTTTCCTTCTTGGCGGTAAAAAAAAGGAAGGAACGGGGTCTCCCATGAACAGGAACAACAGTCTCAGGGACAGGTTGAGCTACGCTTTCGACACCATGATGTCCCGGGGGACGTCCGGTCTGATGATCTGGCTGGGTGTCCTCTCGGTGGTGCTGATAGTCGCCTTTTCGCTTGTGGTCATCCTGACACGGACAGCCCCCGAGGGGGAGAACTTTCTCGAGATTACCTGGATGAGCCTCATGAGGACCCTGGATCCCGGTACCATGGGTGGAGACCAGGGAACCCCCCTCTTCCTCATGGCGATGCTGTGCGTCACGCTGGGGGGCATCTTCATAATAAGCACCCTGATAGGCATAGTGACCACCAGCCTCGAGGCGAAGCTGGAATCGCTCCGCAAGGGCAGGTCCAGGGTGATGGAGAGCGGGCATACCGTGATCCTGGGATGGTCCGAGCAGGTCTTCACCATAGTTTCGGAACTGACCATAGCCAACGAGAACCAGAAGAACCCGTGCGTGGCGATACTGGCAGAGATGGACAAGGTGGAGATGGAGGACGAGATAAGGAGCAAGGTCCCAGACACTCGAAACACCAGGGTGGTGTGCCGGACCGGCAGTCCCATGGAACCCGCCGATCTTGCCATAATGAGCCTCGGCACCTCGAAGTCCATAATAGTGCTCTCGCCGGAGGGGGACGATCCCGACCCCGAAGTGATCAAGGTCATGCTGGCAATAGTGAACGATCCGGAACTATCCTCCGTGGACCTCAACGTCGTGTCCCTGGTGAGGGACCCGGAGAATCTCCAGGTCGCAAGGATCGTTGGAAGGGACAGGGCGGAGATCGTCCTGGCCGGCGACCTGGTTGCCAGGATGGCGGCCCAGACCTGTCTTCAGTCGGGCCTCTCCGTGGTGTACCAGGAACTCCTGGACTACGGCGGTGATGAGATCTACTTCCACATGGAACCATCACTGGCCGGAAGCAGGTTCAGGGAGGTCCTCTTCATGTACGAGAACAGCACCATAATGGGAATCAAACCCGCAGATGGTCCCCCGGTGCTGAACCCGCCCATGGACACCGTCCTCGAGGAGGGCGACAGCCTCATCGCCATTTCCGAGGACGACGACACCGTGGTGCTTTCCGGAAGGGAGACCTTCGACGTATCCGAGGGTGCTATTCGAAGCGACAGTCCCGTTGAGAACACCCCGACCAGGATCATAATGCTCGGCTGGAACTGGAGGGCTCCCATCATAATCAGGGAGCTGGACAGCTACCTGATGCCGGGATCCTACTTGCGCGTAGTGGCCAGGGGGGAGATGTGTGACTTCGGCGGACAGGAACCGGGACTGGAAAACCTCGAGCTGGAGTTCACGCCGGCGGACACCACCGATCGTAAGATCCTGGAAAGTCTGGATATAGCGGGCTTCAACCACATCATCCTGCTCTGCTACACCGATCACCTGGAGGCACAGGAGGCCGACTCGGCCACACTGATGACGCTCCTCCACATCCGGGACATAACCGGGGGCTCGAAGGCCGGGTACACGATAGTAAGCGAAATGAAGGACATTCGGAACAGGAACCTGGCCGAGGTGACCGGAGCCGATGATTACATAGTCAGCGACCAGATGCTGAGCCTGCTTCTGACGCAGATATCAGAGAACCGGTATCTAAGCGGCGTGTTCTGGGACCTCTTCGACCCGGAGGGATCGGAGATCTATCTCAAGCCGGTGAGCAGGTTCGTCAGTCCAGGCGAGCCCGTGAACTTCTATACGGTTGTGGAGAGCGCGGCCCGCAGGGGAGAGGTGGCCCTGGGGTACCGTATCGCCGCTCTCAGGGATGATGCCGAGAGTTCCTACGGAGTGGTCGTCAATCCCGACAAGGGGAAGACGGTGGTCTTCGATGACAAGGACATGGTGATAGTTCTGGCGGAGGACTGACACCGTCCTGCATCGGAATCCGGGGGCCTCGCGTCCCCTCGGCGACGGCCGGACGGGGGACCTTCGGCTTCACTCTTCCCGGGCGGCACCTTCAAGGAGTTCCCGGCACCATTCCTCTGCCTCGTCCAGCAATGCCGGCAGAGCATCAGGGCTCGAAGGGTACAGCAGCCTCTCGAGCCTGGTGTTAACTCCATCTGGATAGTCCCTGTCGGCGTACCTTATTCCGAAATCGAACCTTTCCGGCCTGTATTTCAGGTTCAGGAGCCCCGCCAGCTTTCCCGATAAGAACCTCTGGTACTGCGCGACGGCGTCGATGGCGTTGCCTCTGGCGATCTGCTTGCGTGTCTCGACCAGGGTGAGAGGCAGTGTCGCACCTAGCATACCGAGGAAACCGGAACGCCTGCGACTCAGTTCCAGGGGGTCCGATCCCTCCCCGGTGACAATTCCGTCCCGGTCAAGCCATACCAGGGCCTTCCCGTGACGGTCGGGCTCCAGGAGCCTTTCGTTCGAGGACAGCTTCTCCACCAGCAGGTCTATGTAATACAGGGGGGGGCAGTCCTCGATGAAGTAGAAACACTGCCCGTGACCGTGCCAGCAGGGTTCCGGCATTCGGAAACGGCGGGTTATTCCGTACTCCGCCTCCAGAAAGGACTCGAACAGTCTGAAAGCTTCCTCGACCCTGTCGTCCTCGACCACCATCACCAGGTCAAGGTCCGAGTAGTCATCCAGGAAGCCTGTGGCAGCGGAACCCCCTTCCCACATAGCCCGCACCCATGCAAATGTATCGAAGACGCCCAGTATTCCCTTCCTCATCCTTTCCCGGAAGGGAGCTGTGCCTCTGCAGCCGTTCATTTCAGGGGGATACAGTGTCCGTCAGTCCCGACCCAGGAGACCATCCCTGAGACCTCCGTTCGGAGGATCGTCCCCCAGCCAGATGAGGAAGAACACCTCCTGGAAATCGCTGCCTTCTATCGTTCCCATCACGGTACCCTTCACCGATACCTCCAGTCCTGTCCCGGGACGGTAAGTGAAGGTCATTCGGTCACCTTCGCTCATCGGGCTCATCCAGGAATTCAGGGTGATCACCCTGTCCTCGTACCGGGGGAGGTCATTCCCGGCGTTCTTGATGAACCCCTCGGCCCAGGCGGAGGTGATGTCGGACTCCCCCACGTCCCTGACGAAATGGAGGACCAGTCTTTTCGTCTCCTCGGAAGCGCATATCGCGGGACCGTTGCCGCCGGGGTTCTCCAGGTACAGAGCAGCCACGTAAACGTTGACCCTGAAGAGAGTGGCTTCCCTGGTCCCCAGTCCGTTGAGGGCAAGTTCGGTGCCGTCCACGGTGATGTTGTCCGGGTAGGACACCCCGTCGCGCTCCATGGCCCCAAGGCCGGAGGCCGTAACTGCAAGGACTGCTGCAAGGAGCGTGGAAGCTGCTGGTCTCATGTTCCTCCCGATCTAGTGCTGTTCCGAGAACAGCTCGTTCATGGCAGTAAGCAGCTGGGCCATTGAATAGGGTTTCAGGAGGAACCTCGAGTTTTCCCTGAACCTTTCCAGTGCGTCGCTGCTCTTCTCCCTGCTGTACCCGCTGCAGAAGATGATGGGCATTTCAGGTCGGACCTCCCTTATCTTTTCGGCGGCCATGAAACCATTCATGACGGGCATCACCGCGTCCATTATCATGAGGTCCACGCTGTCCGGAGAATCGGTGACAAGCAGGACAGCCTCCTCACCGTCCGCTGCCGTTATCACCTCGTGGCCGGCCTCCGAGAGCACTTCGCAGGCAAGGTTCCTCACATCGTCGTCGTCCTCCGCTATGATGATGGTGAGGGATACGGCCTCCTCGACCTCGTACTCCTGAGGTATCTCCTCTATCTCTATGTTGCGGTCGGCCGCCGGCAGGTAGACCCTGAACACGGAACCCTCGCCGGGAACGCTTTCGGCCCTTATGAGACCGTCATGCTGCGTGACGATGCCGTATACCGTGGAGAGGCCCAGACCCGTGCCGGCGGTTATACCCTTGGTACTGAAGAAGGGCTCGAAGATCCTGGAAAGGGTGTCCTCGTCCATACCATGACCGGTGTCGGCGATGGATACCATTCCGTAGTAACCCGGCCTGGCCGATGGATTGGTCTCACAGAACTCGCTGTCCAGGTAGACCCTGTCCGTCCGTACCGTTATCCTGCCGCCTTCGGGCATCGCATCCCTTGCATTGAGGCATATATTGAGCAGGACCTGTCCCGCCATGGAATGATCGGCGTTAACGTACACGGGATCCGTACAGGTCTCGAGAATGATGCCGATATTCTCGCCTATGATCCTCTTCAGCATTTTGAGGTGTTCCGAGATCACCTGGTTGAGATCCATTATACTTGTCACGATGACCTGGTTCCTGCTGAACAGCAGCAGCTGATGGACCAGTTCTTCGGCCCTCTCCCCGGCCTTCGATATCTGACGGACCATCTCCCTCACCGGGTGGTCCTCCTCGAGAGCGGCATCCGCCAGTTCCGTATAGCCGTTTATGACCTGCAGGATGTTGTTGAAGTCGTGTGCCACGCCCCCCGCCAGCTGGCCCACAGCATCCATCTTCTGGGACTGCCTGAACTGGTTCTCAAGCTGAATGCGCTCGGACAGGTCCCTCACAAGGACGATGTAGGATCTTTCGCCATCGAAGCGGATCTCAGAGACGTTCAGTTCGACCGGGATCTTCTCCCCGTCCTTGCGCAGTATCTCCACGTCGTATATCGGAGGGACTTTCTTGCCGGCTATCCTGTTGGTCATGTTCCTCAGCACCAGTGCCTCGTGATCGTGGGAAACGAAGTTCAGGACGCTGTTGCCCAGCAGTTCCCCGCGGTCGTAGCCCGTCAGGGTCGTCGCTGTGCGGTTGACGAAGACGATGATACCGTCGCGGTGGATCACGATGGCGTCGTTGCTGTTTTCCACCAGGGTACGGTACTTCTCCTCGCTCTCTCTCAGGGACTCGATTGTCTGCACGGTGTCCGTAATGTCCGTGCATACTAGCTGCAGGACCGGATGATGGCCGTGTTCGGACACAAGTATGCTGACCATCGCCCGGACGGTTACTCCATCGGCGTTCAGCATGCTGTACCGGGCAGTTCCGGATGGGTCGCCGGAACCATCCAGCATGCGCATTCTTCCGGTCAGGTCATTCCAGGATGGTTCAGAGAAGACCAGTCTTACTTCCGATGCCTCCATCGAGGTCAGCACGGAGGTCTCCAGGCCCAGCATCCTCCCCGCGGATTCGCTGGCGTACTCGATGACGGGAGGGTCTCCGCCGATGATCATGGTGCCGTGGTCGGAGTCCTCCATGATACGCCTGAACAGATCCGCATCCCTGACCAGGTCCTCGGGATACTCCACGGGGTTTTCCAGCAGGTGTCCCGAGACCATGACGCACATCACAATGCCGTCCTCGTCCCTGATCACCCTGTTGAGGAAGGTCGCCGGGATGCTCCCGCCGTCGGCGAGTATGGAGTACTCCTGCCGGAATGTCCCGGATCCCCTTTCGGTTAAGAGGTCGCTGAATGCCCTGGAAGCTGCGTCCCCTGATTCCGGGTCCACAAGGTCGGAGAACCAGTTCATGCCGACTATCTCCTCAGCGCTCCGGCCCAGTATGTCGCACATCTGCCGGTTGACGGTGATTATCTTGCCGCTGCGCGAGGTGAAGAGCAGAATGCTGTCGGCTTCCCTCAGTATGTCCTCCCCGGACATGTATTTCAGGACTGTACTGGAATCGCTCATTTCCCACTCCTGGTTTGAACGGTACCCAGGGTCTGGCCTGAGACGCTGTTCCTGTACCGATAATACTAACTCAGCTCCACCAGTCAATTCCGAAAAGCACTTTTAATCATGGTTGGGAACTGTATGTGGCCGGCATGTACCGTCGAAGGCGACTAGAGAGTGACTATAGCGACCCCGGCAACGGCCAGCAGCGCACCGGCCAGCTCCGGGATCCGGACCCTCCGTCCCATGATGAACTTCTCGGGTACCATTATGAATACAGGCACCATGGCCATTATGGTGGACGCTATTCCAACCCGTATGAGCCTGACGGCCACCAGGGAGAGGGATACCCCCAGGAATGGACCGAAGAAGGATCCCAGTCCTACCATCCTCATGGCCGTGCCGTTCCCGGCCGCCTCCCTCAGCCTGCGGCGGAGACCTGACAGGGGGAGTGCAAGGGCGAAGACCGCCAGGGCGGCGATCAGCCTGATCTGGTTCGCCGCGAAGGGATCGTAGTCCCCCATACCGTACTTGCTCAGGACCAGGCCCGCCGCCTGGCCCACTGTCCCGCCCAGGGCCAGCAGTATGCCGCCGGCGGGGTGTGCCAGCCTTACCCTGCTGGATTCCCTCACCACTATCACCATACCTATTCCCGAGACGGTGACGAGTATGCCCAGCCAGTGTCCCGGCGACAGCGATTCGTTCAGGAAGACCCGGCCGGCAAGGGCCGTGACCGGAGGCACCAGCGCGTAGATGACCATCGATATCCGGCTGCCTATGAGCACGAAGGCCCGGAAGAGGAAAAGGTCTCCTGCCACGAAGCCTACGAGCCCGGAGAGTCCGAGCCAGAACCACCTCGAGGTTCCAGCGTCGACAGGCAGAGGGAGACCCCTGGTCAAGGTGGTGTAGATCGACAGCAGTACGAAACCCGCAGCCAGCCGCATGATGTTCACAGGGAGGGATCCCACCCTCCTGCCGGCGGCCTCGAAGGAAATCACCGTGACGGTCCAGCAGACCGCAGTGCCAAGCGCCGCCAGTTCTCCGGACCCCATCGATCCTCCGTCCAGCATGCACGTTACAGGCCGGTATTATACGATGAACCCTGCGGAAAGGGGTTTCCTGTGCTCCAGCTTCCGAGTTAAATTGCTCAGACTGTGAACGAAGAAGTCCCTCGCTCTGCAGGAGGAAGGTCCAATGGAAACTTCCGGCTACGGCTCCCCAGTCTCTGAAGCGGCGGCCGCACTTGAGGAGAGCCTTTCCATGTACTCACGCGGAAGCAGGTTCCTTGCCGGAAGGACTGACCGCCTGGTGGACGGGGAGAGAAGGAAAGTCGCCGTTCTCTTCCTGGGGATCGCCCTGGAAGCAGGCTCCGGCGGAACCACCGATCACGATCTCTTCCATGGAGTCCTGGCCGGAATAATGGACTTCCTGTCTTCGGTGGTGGAATCCTTCGGAGGCTACGTGGACAAGAGCGAGGGTGCAAGGCTCATGGCCCTCTTCGGGGCCAGGTCCGCCGCCGAGAACGACAGCGCGCGAGCCGTGGGATGCGGCCTCAGGATGGTGGAGATCCTCCGGGAGGTCGGTCCCGCGCTCCCTGAAGGCAGTTCGCTCCAGGCCGGGGCCGGGATCAATTCCGGCACCGTCGTTGTCGCCCCGGACCCTGCAGGACACCTCACCGCCACCGGTTCCACAGTCAATCTGGCCTCCAGGATAGAGGAGATGGCGGAGCCGGGCACCGTATTCGTATCGAGTGGCGTACGGGAGGAATGCGGCGACCTCTTCGAATTCGATTCAAGGGGCAGCTTCGCTGTGAGGGGGACCTCGTCCACCGTATGCATCTACCAGCCTGCCGGTCCCGGGAGACTGCGGAAGGAGAGGTGGGAGAGGGCGGCACGCCTGTCCGGAATACCCATCTTCGGCAGGGAAAGGGAACTGGAAAGACTGGAGGAGCTTGTGGGAAGGGCTTTCGGGGATACCCCCGGAACCGTCCTGGCAAGGATCAGGGGAGAGGCCGGCATAGGCAAGTCCAGGCTCCTGCACCACCTTCTGGAGAGCATCGGGGGCGTCGCCGTACTTCACGGTCACACGGAACACTTTTCCCGGACCCCCTTCTCGATCTGGCTAGATATTCTCAGGGGGTATCTCCGGACAATGGACGACTCCGAGGGGGTCATAGCCGACAAGCTTGCCATTCTGGCGGACGGATGCCCCGACGGAAGACTGGCTGCCAAGGTGAGGGAGGAGATACCCAGGCTCACTGCATTCCTTCTGTACGGAGGACCTGATGCCGGCGGCGGCAGCCCGGAGGAGAGCCGTGCCCTGGCGGTCGCGATACGCCTTGTACTAAGCGCGCTCTCCGCTTCCGGTCCCCTGCTGCTGGCGCTGGAGGACCTTCACTGGATGGACGAGGCCTCCGCCAGGGTGCTTCAGCTCTTCACCGGTTCAGTTGGAGACGGTGCCGGCGTTATGATAGCCGCCACCGAGAGACCCCCGGAGAGCGGACCGGCGATTGAGGAGAAGGGATGGGAGATCATGGAACTGGATCCCCTCGGGTCGAGCCCCATCGCGGCGATCTGCGACCATCTGCTTTCCGACGGGGGGGAACCCGCGGACATGGATCCCTGTCTCACGGACTTCCTGCACAACGGCGCCAGGGGCAACCCGTTCTACGCCGAGGAGCTGGTCCTGAGCCTGCACGAGATCGGCGGCATCGTCCGCGGCAGTGACGGAAGATGGAGACTCACCACCGGCGTCGCTGACATCGGCGTCCCTCCCGGCGTCGCCGCCCTGATCCAGTCGAGGGTGGACATGCTGCCCGGGGAGGAAAGGAGGATACTCCAGATCGCGTCGGTAATAGGTACGGCGTTCAGAAAGGGTCTCCTGAAGAAGGTAACCTCCGGGCTCGGTCTTCGGGAGTATCCGGAAGTATCGGTACAGAAGCTGGTGGAAAAGGGCTTCCTGATTCCGGAGAATGGCGGGAGGCTGTCCTTCAGGCACGACCTCGTGAGGTCCTCGGTCTACGGAACTACCCTGATGCACAACAGGAGGATCGTGCACGGCATCACCGCCGAGGCCTGCGAGGAACTCTATTCTGATGAAACCGGAATGATGGCGACCGTGGTCTTCGACCACTGGAGACTTGCCGGCAGGAGCGGGAAGATGCTGGAGTGGTCGGACAGGGCACTTGCCGGGGCAAGGGACGGGGACCTCGTTTCCGAGATAATACGAATAGCCGGGCACGTGCTGGAGGTTACCGGCAGGGATTCGTCCGACGGCGAGTGGTCCTCGAGGATGTTCGCGATGGAATTGATGCAGGCGGCGCTGGGCAGGTCGGGCAACCTTTCCGAAGCCCTGGATGTCACCGAGGAATTCCTCGCGGAGGCCTCGGCCGGGGGCAGACCGGACTGGGAAGCGGTGGCGCTGAGAGCCAGGGGAATCCATCTGAACGAGATGGGCAGGCACGAGGAGATCGAAGCAGTGTACGCCCGTGCTCTGGAGATGGCCCGGGTGGCCGGCGACGGAATGCTCATCGCCCGGGTCCACGGCAGCATCGCCAACTTCTACTCGGATACCGGCAGGAACGACCTGGCCCTGGAGAACTACAGGGCCGCAAGGGAGATACTTGTACGGGAGGGCAGCAGGGAACAGCTTGCATCTGCCCTCTGCAACACCGCCAACCTGATGGTCCGCCTGGGGAGGAGGGAGGAGGCCGCGAAGGAGTTCCTGGAGTCCATACGCATATGCAGGGAGAGAGGGATGAGGGCCTCGCTGGGCTATTCGCTCAACGGCTACGCCATCCTCCTGGCGATGGAGAACAGGCTGGAGGAGGCTGAGAAGGTATTCGAGGAGGCGCTTGACTGCCAGAGGGACATAGGTAACAGACCCCTGGAGTCAAGTATAACGGGCAACCTCGGTGTGCTGACCAGGATGCTCGGGGATCTCCCCCGATCCCTGGAGTACAGGGAGTCCGCCCTGCGGATGGTCCGTTCCTGCGGCAGCCGCAGGTCGCTGGCCATAGCACTGGTGAACATGGCAAGTATCCACAGGCTGATGGAGAACAAGGAAGCCGCTCTAAGCTACTGCGGCGAGGCCCGTTCGGTGGCGGAGAGCATCCGGGACCCTGCCAGTCTCTGTCATGCGGTGAGCATCCAGGGCATGCTGTACCTGGCCATGGGTCGAAGAAAAGACGCCATGGAAGCCTGCGAGGAGGCAATCCGCCTGGTGGAGTCCCACGGCATCTCTTCGGGCACACTTGAAGACCTGGATGATTTCCTGGGCATTATGATGGAATACGGTCTGCCGTGCAGGAGGCCGTCCAACTGGGAAGACGGAGGGACCGGAGAGCTCTAGTGTTCGATGAACCCGCTCCCGTCCCATGCATGGACCGTGGAGTATGTATCCGTGAGAACGTAGTCCTCCGTCCCCTCTTCCCACTGGGATACCTCTGTCAGCACCCGTACCTCTTCGGGTCTGCCGGAGCTGTCCGCGGGCAGGACGAATGACTGTACGAACCTGTATTCGGAAGCCTCGAACTGCGAATCGGCCGACGGGCCCATTATCAGCTCATCCCCGGTCCAGCAGAGGAGAATGTCCCGGTTGAGGAAACCGCAGGCCTCGTAGATGAAAGACAGCCTGACGATGTCCCTCAGGCCCCTCAACCCTTCGGGTACGGCAGGAGCGCTCCTGACCGAATAGCTGTAGGGGACCTGTCCGAAACCGCCGTCGGGCGGGCTGAATACGATTTCGCTGACCATCCTTCCGGAAACCAGGACCCTGGCGGCAGAGCTGAAGGAGCAAGTCCCGGGGTCGTAACCCGTAATTCCGTACAGGAAGAGCGTATCTCCTCCCAGCGGCTGGAACGCAAGTGCCAGGGACGTGCCGGTCATCCAGCCTTCGCACACGCCCCTTTCCCGAGGAACGGACACACTGTACCAGTACGTGGCGGTGCCGTTCTCCAGGAGAATATCTCCTCCAGAACCGGTTATTTCCACCTCGGTGCCCGCCGGAAGCATGTCGACCGAAGCCGACCCTGTATCCGCATCCTCGTATACCACAGCGCCATCGGAGAGAGTCAGGGCACTCCCATCGGTGAAATCGCCGTGCCAGTAATCCGCCCTCGAGAAGCCTGTTGCCGTCGACAACACCACCAGGCACAGGACGACAGTTCTATGAATCATGCTCCTCCGTCCGATTCCCTTGCTCATTCCTCCAGGATGCTGCCGAGGAGGTCTGATATCTGGTTCAGTGAATAGGGCTTGGTTATCACACCGGAGAATCCGTGGCTTGAGTAATCGCTCATAATGGATGCATTGGAGTAACCGCTGGAGACTATGGCCCTGACACCGGGATCCATCTGCAGCAGTTCCCTGACAGTCTCTGTCCCTCCCATGCCGTCGGGCACTGTAAGGTCGAGGATGACCGCGTAGTACGGGCGGTGGTCCTCCATCGCCTTCCTGTACATGTCCAGCGTCTCAGAACCCTCCGATGCGGTATCCACCTCGTACCCGAGTTCCTTCAGAAGAGCGCCGGCGGTGTCCCTGATCATCTTCTGGTCGTCCATGATGAGGATCCTCCTGCCAACGCCCTGATTCTTTCCGCCCTGTGCCACCGGAATGTCCTCCACGTCGTCATCAGCGGCGGGCAGATACACCGTGAACTCCGTCCCCCTTCCCAGTTCGGTGTCCACCCTTATGTGTCCCCCGTGCTTCCTGACCATCGAATAGGCGGTGGCGAGACCAAGACCGCTTCCGTTGCTCCTTGTTGTGAAGAAGGGGTCGAATATTCTGTCGAGATGATCCTGCTGTATGCCGTAGCCGTCGTCCCTGATGAAGACCTTCACGTACTGGCCCGGAGCGACCCCGGAAGGATCTCCACTGTCCAACGTATCCGCCTCCGCGCCGATGTGGACCCTTCCGCCCCCCGGCATCGACTGGACCGCGTTGATTATGATGTTGCTGAATACCTGCACCAGCTGGTCGCTGTCGGCGGTTACCGCAGGGAGTCCCGGCGGCACATCGAACTCCGCCGTGACGTTGGATCCGCTCAGGACGAAGGATGCCGCTTCCCTGAGCAGTCTGTCGACGGCCACCTTCTTCTTGACCGGGTTGCCTCCCCTGGAGAATGTGAGCAGCTGCCTCGTCAGGTTCGAGGCCTTGCTGGCGGCGTGCTCGGAGCCTGTGAGGATCTCGTAGAGGTCGCTCCCCGGTTCCACCATGGTCCTGGCAAGGGAGATGTTCCCGATTATGGCCGTGAGGAAGTTGTTGAAGTCGTGGGCGATCCCGCCGGCCAGGAGCCCCAGCGACTCCAGCTTCTCTATCCTCCTCTGCTCCTCCTCGAGCTTCTTGATGTCGGTTATGTCCCTGGCCACGCCGAGGACTGCTTCCTCTCCCGCGTAGGCGATGTCCCTCACGGAGAACTCCACTGACCTTATGTCGCTGTCGCTCCTGAGTACCCTGAGCTGGAACACGTTCGGGATCTCCGCGAGCCCTTCCAGCGGCTTGCCGTCAGGGCCGACACTTTCCCGGTCGTCAGGATGGAGGAGCTGCCGGAAGCTCATTCCCAGCATCTCCTCCCGCGTACGGAGAGCGATGTCGCACATCCTGTCGTTGACGAAGAGGAAGCGGTCCCCTCCGTAGATGTAGATTCCGTCATGGCTCTGCTCGACCAGGGTCCTGTACTTCCTCTCGCTTTCCTCCAGTTCAGCGGTCCTGTCCCTGACCAGCTCCTCCAGCCGGAACCGGTGGTTGGCCAGTTCCTCCTCGACCTGCTTTCGTCCGGTGATGTCCCTGACCGTCGCCTGCAGCAGCTGTCTGCCCCTGATCTGGATCCTGCTGAGGAGAACCGTTGCGGGAAAATCCTCGCCGTTGACCCTTCGGTGGGTCCACTCGAAGAAGTTCGAGCCATTCTCCATCGCCCTGTCGATCATCTCCTTCGCCTTGATGGCGGATATCTGGCCGTCAGGCTGGTATTCCGGCGAGAGTTTCCACGGCTGATGCGAGGTGAAATCCGCCTCGCTCCTGCATCCGAACATCTCTATGGTCGCGGGGTTGCCGGCGGTGAAGCTCCAGTCAGGAGGTTCGAGGGTCATTATGGCGTCTCGCGAGTTCTCGAAGAGGGAGCGGTATTTCTCCTCGTTCTCCCTCTGTATCTTCTCGGCCTTCTTCTGTTCAGTTATGTCGATGAAGCTGAGCAGCAGGAGTCTGCTGGAATCGGTTGTACTGTGAACGTCGGAGGCGTTCAGGGACATTATCCTCTCACCGATGTTCAGGAGGTTGAGGTTGGCCTCGTAACCGTCGAAATCCCTGTGTATCGAGAGTAACTCGTCAAGAAGCTCCCTGAGGCCCTCAAGGTCAAGGATGCCTCCGCCGATGGAGAAGACGGGCTCTCCCTTGACCTTCTTCGCCTCGATACCGAACATTTCGGTGAAGCTGGTGTTGCTGAACACAACATTGAGCGACGAGTCCAGGACCAGGATGGGTTCGGTTATGGCAGAAATGATCGATGAAAGGAAATCGATGCATTCGTCGGTGCTCATGCCCTCTATGGGGCAGGAACGGCATTCATCCTCCGGTCCCTCGCCGAGTATTTCGCCAGCCTTTTCGGGATTCACCATGCCGAACGCCCCTGTCTGCCTTGTATCGACCGAACTCGGTCATCATATAATAGCTGCCCCTGAGGCGGAGCAAGTACTACGGATATACCCCGCGATTCCTTGCCGCAGCCTGCCGGCGGATTATCTTCCCTTATGCCTTCATTCCTAAAGGGAGGGCTGTGGACGGGTTGCTTACGGTCTTCGGGTCAGGGAGTTCTACGGGGAGACTGTCGCCTCCGGGACCCGAGTACCCGTGGAGTCCCTCTCCACTTCGCTTCCCGGGGGCCCTGAGAACTGGAGGGACGCGGCTGGATCACTCCTGGAGAGGCTGCAGGAGGACGGTGTGTACCACCCTTCGACCATGGCTTCGATATCCGTCTCTGAAGAGGCTGCCTGCGCACCGGCCGACTGCTGCGATACGGTCATCAGGGAAGTCCACGGGCCCGGAGGGGAGGGAGATCCGAACACCGCCCCGGTCCTGGACCGCTTCAGGGTTTGCAGTAGGTGCGGCGGGATCCTGTGGTGGCATCCCCTCCGCGGTGAGTACATGCCCCATTCCAGCCTGCTCAAGCGTACGCGGCGGGGAACGGCGGCTACGTAAACTAAGCCCCGGTCAGCAGTTGACGATAAAGGGCGGTCCGGTCATACTACTTACTGCTTGTTCGAACAGCAGAACCCGTTCCGGAGCGGCGGACATATGGGCAAGAGTGCCAGCAGGATCCTGAGCATACTGCGGGAAAGCGACGGCTACGTCTCCGGTCAGGAGATATCCGACATGCTCGGTATCTCGAGGACCGCAGTATGGAAGAACATAAACAGCCTCAGGGATTACGGTTACACGATCGACGCAGTCTCCAACAGGGGCTACCGCCTCCTTCGGGGAGTGGACATTCCCACCGCCGACGAGATAGGCCGGCAATGCGCAGCCTCGGTATTCGGAAGGGAGATCGTGTACATGGCATCGTTATCCTCCACGAACAACCTGGCCATGATGCTGGCTGCCCAGGGGGCGGAGCACGGTACTGTGGTCACTTCCGACGAGCAGACCTCCGGAAAAGGAAGGATGGGGCGCGACTGGTATTCGCCGCCCGGGACGAACCTGTACATATCGGTGGTCCTCAGACCGCCTGTTTTTCCTGCCGAGGCGTCGCAGATACCCATCCTGGCGGTCCTGGCGGAAATGCGGGCCATGCGCAGGCTCTGCCCCGGCCTGGATCTGGCCGTCAAGTGGCCCAACGACGTGTACTGCAGTGGGAGGAAGGTCTGCGGTACTCTCTGCGAGATGAAGGCCGAGACGGACAGCGTGGAACACCTTGTGGTCGGTACGGGCATCAATGTGAACGCCAACCCTTCCGACCACGACATGCCGCTGACCGCCACATCCCTCTTCATGGAGACCGGACAGAAACAGTCAAGGGCCGAACTGGCAGCCCGGTTCCTCGAGGACTTCGAGCGTGTCTACGAGCGATGGCTTTCCGAATGCAGCCTCGAGCCCTTCATGATGGAATGGAACTCGGCGTCCCTGCTCCTGGGCCGGCGGGTGGACGTACGGACGGCCAGCAAGGTCATCACCGGAATATCGATGGGTATTGCGGAGAATGGCGCATTGAAGCTGCAGCTCAAGGATGGCACGAAGAGGCTGGTCTACGCCGGCGACGCTACCCTGCACGGAAGTTTCTGAACTTTCCGTTATGGTTGCCCCCGGGACCGGGGGGAACAATATTCATTCTTTGAGATATCACCATGTTGGACACGATGAAACGAGAGGGGGTATTCGGCTTGAGCCTGGTAATGATAGCGGCTCTTCTGATAGGCGTAGTTGCTGATGACTTCGAACTCCCGCCGGACATAGTCTACGGCACCATGAACAGGACCGGCAGGCTGGCGGAGGTCGATGCCGGAGGACTGCAGGTAGTCCTCTCAGTCAGGGAAGGGGATCACGAGACTTTCTGGTCCTTCGATCCTCTGCTGAACAGTTTCCTGTCCCTTCACACGGATGAGCAGGCAGTCCTGGAGATCGAGGACGTCGAGACCTGGATGCCGGAGGAAGAAGCCATGGTCAGGTTGCTGCGAGTGGTGGACGCCACCATTGGAGAGATCACCTTCCGTGCATGGAGCGATTCCCTGGAAGCAGGGGGTACCCCGGGCGAAGTACTCGAGGACCCGGGAACTCCCCGGGGCGAGGATGACTGCGAGGGGGACGGAGGAAGATGACCGGCTGACGCTCAGTCGGTGATCTCTTCCAGTTCATCTGCACGGTAGGTCGACAGGGGCGTCGGATCCTCCATGTTCCTGCCCGGATGGTATTCCAGTGCGGGCTGCACCAGCGATCCCGCCCTTATGAATAGATCGGCCACGGGTATTCCCACGGGACACGCATCGCTGCACTGCCCGCATCCGGTGCAGTACGGGGCTATGTGGTTCAGCCTTCCCAGGTGGAACTGCAGTGTGCCGGGTGGCACTCTCAATGCACCCCTTCTTTCGGCCTCGTGCCCTATCAGCGAAGGTGGATAGATTGTCCTCGCGGTCTCGTAATCGCACAGCAGGCAGGTGCACAGGGGACACGCCTGCCGGCATGCCCTGCAGCCTATGCATTTGGCGAACAGGCTTACCAGTTCCTCCAGACCGCTGCCGGCGGACGGGCCCTTCTCAATGAAGTCCTGCCGCTGAAGGGACCTGCGCCGGGCGACAGCCCTGGTGAGCTGCTCCAGGGACGGCCCCTGGACGATCTCGAAACCGGTAAGGTCTTCGGCCATGGACGCCGCCGCCTCGGACCTCAGGAGTATTCGAGTGTCTTCCGGGCTTTCATCCGCTTCCAGAAGCAGGACCATGTCGGCAGGGTCCCCGGGGACGAAATCGGTGCAGACCGAGCATGCGGTCCTGTAACCGGATCCGCCGCCGCTCTTTCCTGAGTCATTTCCCGAGGCCTTGCCGGAGTCTCCGACCCCGGGGCAGGTGCAGCTGATGAAGAACATGTTCTCCACGCTGCCCTGTGACTGTTTCACGTTCTCGATAAAGGCCCTCAGCTCGCAGGGTCTTATGATGACGGCGACCTTCTCCTCGAGCGGCCGCGATACCGTCAGCTGGGAGAGTGCCCTTGCGGCCTGGACCGGCATCAGGGGATGGAACGGGACCGCTTCCTCGACAAGTCTCGGATCCGATATGAGGGAATAGCTGAAGCTCTCGTTGCCGGGGATGCTGCGAAGCGAGAAGACGGCCTTCACGGAACCGCTGACCAGGAGCTGCCTCAGGATGCTGCGAACCCCCTCGACGTGGTCTCCGGGACACCGGATGTACCGCCCGCCCGCCGTTGCCTCAGTCCTCGAACTCATGCAGTTCCTCCTCGACGAAGGTGTTCAGCGGAAGAGGCTCCTCCGGGTCCTTTCCCGCCCTGTAGTCGAAGAGCGCGGAAGTGCCGGCGCCTACCATGCTGACAAGTCTTCCAACGGGGATCCCTGCGGGGCAGGCGTCCTCGCACATACCGCAGCCGACGCAGGAAATGCTCATATGGGCCATTCGGCCGATGTGGAACAGAAGGGTATCGGAGACCAGCCTGGCCGCCCCTGACCTTCGGGACCGGTCGAGGTGCGAGGATGCCGGACTGCGTCTGTCCTTCATGTCGATGAAGCACTGCCTGCAGTAGCATATAGGACATACCGTCCTGCAGGCCCTGCATCCGATGCAGTCGGCGAAGAAGTCCGACAGCCGGCCTATGCCCGCCACCTGTTGCCTCAGTTCTGTCCTCGCCCCCTCCGCGGTACCGAGCCTGAGTGCCCTGAGTTCTTCCGTTCTTTTCGACCATTCGTCCAGGCTGCCCTGTTCCTCGAGACCCAGCGAGGACGCGAGTTCCCCGCCCTTAGCCGTCAGCGGGAGCAGGAGGTTCGAATCAGCGGACCTGACGATGCAGGCGTCGCCGCAGGCGGTGAATTCGGAGCACTGCCTGCAGGCAGGTCGCAGGTTTGCCGGATCGCATTCTTCGGGTTCCGCCGCGCCGTCGTAGAGGTCCAGCTGAATGACACCGGGACAGTCCATGGTGACCAGCGTAAGGTTCGCGTGGTCGATCTGACGGAGTTTCATCACCTCCACCGCCGCCCTTGCCTCGCAGGGCCGCATTATGGCCAGTATTCTGCGGGATGAGGGCTCTCCGGCCGCCGAGGACAGGGCCCTGGCCCCCTGTACGGTCATTACCGGCGGCAGGGGTTCCGCCGAGGTCAGAGCGTCAGGCGTTCCCGCCAGTATCCAGCTGTAGCTGTCCCCGGGACCCCTTGACGGAACCATCACGAAGTCGGCGTACCCCTCCCTGAGAGCGGAGTATGCCAGCTCAAGGAGCGCTTCGCGAAGCGGCAGGCCGGGGCTGGTGACGAGGCCCCTCATCTCAGGGCTCCCTCCACCTGCGACCGGATCTGTTCGGGAGTGAAGTGCAGCGACCGTATGGCTCCGGAAGGACACGCCGCGGCGCAATTACCGCAACCCTTGCATAGAACGCCGTTGACGGTGCACACGAACCTCTCCTCATCGAAGGAAATGGCTCCGAAACCGCAGACGTCCATGCACTGCCGGCATCCGCGGCAGAGTGTCTCGTTTATGACGGACCTCCTTGGTTCCGTCATGACCTCCCTGCCGGGGACCAGGGCTGAGAGGATGCCGCCTGCCACAGCCTCGGCGCTTCTGACCGAGTCGCCGGGACCGCAGGGGCCTCCTGCGCAGCCCGCTATGTACACGCCGTCGATGGCGGTGGAGAACGGATCGAGGAAAGTGTGCCTTCGTGAAGGGAAACCTGACTGTCCAGCCGATAGACGCAGCATTCCAGCTATTCCAGAGAATCCTTTCGACGGCCGGTACTTCCCGTCTTCCATCTCGCAGCCGGTTGCCAGTACCAGTGCACCGACCCTGAGAGGTTCGTCGAGGCTGGTGACGGAAACAATGAAATTCCCGAAGAAACCGACTATTTCCTGGGGCTCGCTTCCGGTCAGGACCTCGATGGAACTGGTTCGACCGACCTCCTCGGCCAGTTCCGCGGTAACGGCCAGGTCCCTGCCCTCCGGGCTGCCGCCCAGCTCCGGCTCCCTCTCCAGGAGGACTACCCTTCTGCCGGCTTCCGCGAGTATCAGGGAGGCTATCATGCCGGTGAGCCCTCCTCCTATCACGAGCACGCCGGGATCGCAGACTATGCTGCTGGTCTCCAGGGCTTCATGGCGGGCCGCCCTCTCCACGGCGGCCCTGATCATCCTGAGGGCTTTCCAGGTGGCCAGGTCGCGGTCTGATGTAACCCATGCCACATGTTCACGGATGTTTGCCATTTCCATCATGAAGGGGTTCAGACCCGCCGCAGCGCATACGGCCATGAAGGTCCTCTCGTGCTCCCTGGGAGAACAGGCGGCCACCACCAGCCTTTCGAGACGGTTCGCCCTTATCCTCTCCGCGAGGTACTCCCTTCCTTTGGGGGAGCAGAGCAGACCGTAGGTCTCCGCGACCACCACTCCCGGCATGACGGATGCCTCCTCCGCGAGCCTGCCGATATCGACCCTGTCGCTGATGTTGTTCCCGCAGCTGCATATGAAGACTCCGGTCCGAGGAAGAATCATTCCGGTCTCCTGTTCGCGGATGAAAGTATCCTGCCTGCGGCCCCGGCGGCCGATTCCACCGAGGCGGCCACTCCCGCGGGACCCGATGCGCACCCTATCGAAAGGATTCCGGGCGCCGAGGTCAGTACCGATGAACGATGGGGGCCTG
The DNA here is from genome assembly GCA_002030045.1 of Candidatus Aegiribacteria sp. MLS_C. Taxonomy (GTDB): domain Bacteria; phylum Fermentibacterota; class Fermentibacteria; order Fermentibacterales; family JCC-6; genus Aegiribacteria. The sequence continues at coordinate 158,936 of LQBI01000031.1, forward strand.
GATTGTGAACATACCCCGAATCGTCCGTTGAAACGCCGGTCAGGGCGGCCATTCCGGCGGTTCCCTCCGAAGGGACCATGACCGGACCCAGGATGACCATGTCCATCTTCCTTCTCTGTTCTTCCTCCCCGGCATTCCAGACAACTTCGGTCCCGTCCTTCGAACTCCTCAGCGAGACCGGTCCCGAATGGACCGCAAGCTCGGAGTCCACGTCTTTCCAGGACAGGTGGTGAGGGTCATCGATGGGATCGGGCGAGTAGCTTCCGTCAAGCAGAACGAGAGGTCTGATCCCCGGCAGTTTCTTCGAAATGTAGTGCAGGAACTTCAGACCGCACAGGGTGCTGATGGCCGAATGGGGGCCGATGCCTCCCGCATGGACCACCAGGGCAACGGATCCGGGTTCCCTGCCGTCCTTCATGAGCAGTTCGCCGGAAGTGGGACCGTTGGAGGCGTACAGCCTCTCGAACTCCGATGCCGTGAATACTCCGGGACCCGAGGATCCGGCCTGTTCCGGGTAGCGGTCGCCGGCGGTGTCGTAACCGGTGGCTATGACAACGTCCGAAACCTCGAACCTGTGCTCGGTGTCCGCCTGCTCGTAATCGACGGCTTCGAATACGCAGGCTTCCCTGCAGAGGGAACATTCCGCCCCCTCCGTCCATCTGAGGCAAGCGTTCCTGTCGATCCAGGGAACATTGGGCAGGGCCCCGGCGCAGGGAACGGAGATGGCACTCCGTCTAGACATGCCCTCCTCGAACCGGTTGTCGAGGCTGACAGGGCAGGCGTTCCAGCACTCCGCGCAGCCTATGCAGGCTTCGGCGTCCACGGATGAGGCCCTCTGCAGCACCACGGCGACGAAACCGCCGTCCTTCCTCTCCAGGGAGACGACACTGCTTAGCATCAGCAGCTCTATGCCGGTGTTCCTGAGCACCTCCTGCTGCATCGGGGATACCATGCAGGTGGCGCATTCCATGGAGGGATACACGTCCTCGCAGCGGATCAGCCTGCCTCCGATGACGGAGCTGTTCTCCACCAGGAAGACCCTCCTGTCCGCCGCGGCCAGCATGAGGGATGCCTTCATCCCGGCAACGCCGGCTCCTATTACAAGGACTCCGTCAGCCACTATATCAGGGTTTCCCTGGACACCGGGTTGGGGCCGAGGGCCCTTATCTTCTCGGTGAACTCCTCGACCACCTTCCTGAACCTGACGCCCTCCGAGGCGGATATCCAGGAGAGTCGAAGCCTCTCGGACTCGAGACCCAGGCTCTCCATCACCTTCTTGAGAACGGCGAACCTCCGCCTGGCGAAGTAGTTGCCCTTGTCGTAGTGGCAGTCCCCCGGGTGGCAGCCGGCAATGAGCACGCCGTCAGCTCCCCGGAGGAAGGCGTCGGTAACCATCTCCGGATCGACCCTGCTGCTGCACATCACCCTGATGGGAACAAGGTTGGGCGGCATCTCCAGCCTGCTTGTGCCGGCCAGGTCCGCTCCGGCGTAAGAGCACCAGTTGCACAGGAAACCGACTATTCGGGGCTCGAAATCGCTCATTTAAGATCCGCCTGTCAGAACTGTATCTGCGCCCTGTGCCTGCCTTCGCCCTCGTCGGCACAGAACAGGAGGGTACGGCCGGTCCTGTCGCACCAGGCCCTTATGTCATCGGGGAATGACGGGCAGTCGGCCAGGACTTCCAGCATGTCGCCCTCCTCCAGTTCCTTTGCCTTTACGGCTATCTTCAGAATGGGCTGGGGGCACTTCAGGCCCATGGCATCCAGTGTATGGTCGGCCATTTCAGAATCCTTTCCGCTAGAATGAGAAGGTTACGCCGGCGTCCCGTATGTCGGCCATGAAACTTGTGGCGCCGCCGATCTCGATATCGTCCCTCAGGTCCCCGGGAGTGACGTCCTTGGCCTCCAGGGCCAGTTCGCACAGTATGAACCTTCCTCCAAGGGCCTTTATCCCCTCCAGGAGTTCTCTCATGGGCGGCATTCCCTTGGCCGTGATACCCTCCAGGTATCCCGGCTTCAGTGCGGGAACTGCCGTAGGACAGAAGAAGAACACGACGCTGTCGCCGGAGGCCGCCGCCGCCGATCCCATTATGAAGCTTGGATAGAGATTCGAGTTCTCGCTCCCGTTGACCACTATCGCCACTTTGCCCATAAAAGGCTCCTCTCGCTTATTCTAGGACCCAATACCGTCGAGTCTGTTCTTCAGGGCTTTGCTGAAACTGCTCCTGGCCTCTTCTATGCCGGTCTCGGGCCAGTCAGCGGAAAGGGCTTCAAGGACCGCCTTCACAAGGCCCGGCCAGCGCAGGTAGTAGCATCTGTAGGGTCCGTCACGCTCCGCAAGGATGAGACCCGAGTTCTTAAGTACGGAAAGATGCTGGGAGATGTTCGGCTGCTTCGCGCCGAGTATCTCGTGAATAGCCGTCACGCACCTGGGGTTCCTGAGGAGTTCCTCCAGTATTCGGAGCCTGACCGGATTGGCCATGGCCTTCAGGAACTCGGCGAGCCTCTTCGTGGATATGGTTCCGTATTCGAGGTCCTTCATCTATTCAACACCATGCATTCCGGAAGTGGAATATTCGAATAACCGAATACGGAACGCTAGCCCGAAGCGTCGCTACTGTCAAGAACCGGGCGGGTCCGGGTCCGGTCGCGGCCGGGCCTCAGTGACTGCTTGGCCTCAGCGTCCGTTTGGCCTCAACGGCCGCTTGGCCTCAGCGTCCGTTTGGCCTCAACGGCCGCTGCGAAGCAGGATGTCGTCCTCCGAGATCCGGCTCCTCCGCTGCTGCTTGTCCTCGTACATCAGCGAGTCGGCGCAGCTGAGCAGGCGGCCTATCTGGGTCTGGTAGTGCAGTACCGTCGAATGGTAGCCTATGCTGAGGGACAGCATGAAAGGCAGCGGCTTGGATGCAACTATCTCGTCGATCCTGGAGTCTATCCGCTGTCTTATGGACTCAACGGCGAAACCTTCGGTGTCCATGAAGAGGACCACGAACTCGTCCCCTCCAAGCCTGGCGATGATGTCGGATTCACGGAAGCAGCTCCTGAGCACCCTGGCGGTGGTCTCGATGGCACTGTCCCCCGCTGCGTGCCCCAGCTCGTCGTTGATGAGCTTGAGATAGTCAAGGTCCACGTACAATAGCCCTATCTCGGGCTGTTTCCTCCTGCTGGAGTCAAGCAGCTGCCGTCCCAGGGTCATGAAACCCCTTCGGTTGTACAGACCGGTGAGACTGTCGTGCAGGGAGAGTTCGGTCAGTCTCTTCTCGAGCCTGACCCTGTTGGTGATGTCGAGGAAGGACAGTACATGGCAGGCCTCGTCCTCCTCCGTAGCTTCCACGGTTATGGCGCTGGCGGAGGCGGTGAAGGTGGTGCTGTCCCTGCGCTGGCACTCTATCTCCCCCTCCCATTTTCCCTTGGAGGCCATTATTTCCTCCATGTCGTCGAAGTCGCCTATGAGGGAGAACAGGTCGGCCACTTCCATCCTCAGTATCTCCGCCCTTCCGTACCGCCAGTAGTTCAGGGATTCCGCATTGGCGTAGCATATCCTCCAGGAGGGATCGGCTATCAGCATGGCGCTCAGGGCGCTGTCCAGGGCCCTGTTCTTCTTCATCATCTCCCTCTGGAACCTGCGTCTCTCCGATGTCTCGCGCAGCGTCATCAGTATGGAACTGAAGCCATTGCTCTCTACCAGACTGGTGGTCATGTCCATCGATTTGAGGCTTCCGTCGGCGCACCTCACCTTCCTGTCCAGGAAGACCCCGTCCAGTATGGAGGGCACACCTCCGTCCATGCCGGAGCGACGGTCTTCGCCGGTGTCGGGGAGCAGCAGACCCACTTCCGTTCCCAACAGGTCCTTGCGCGGGTAGCCCAGGATGTTTTCGGCAGCGTCGCTGACCCTCTTGATGATCCCGTTCTGGGCGTCCACGACTACCAGTACGTCGATGGAATTGCGGAAGACCAGCTCCAGGCTCTGCAGCCTGCGCTTCAGTACCGCGATCTCTCTCCCGAGTGTGCCCGCGTCCTTCTCTTCACTGTCCATGTTCCCGCTTCCCGCATAGTTACGGCTGCAACCGAGGAATGAACCGGCCGGGTCCGGCAGGTCCTAAGATAGCCGGCGGCAGGTCCCGCCGGGAGTCCGAACGAATCTGCATTCCTGCACCGGACCGGCTGAGAGCCATTTGACCGGATGCCGGCGGTTGACGGCCCTGTCCGGACCCTGCATTCTCGCACCTGCGTGAATCATGGCTAATATAAAAAGCACCGGCGGGAGGTTGGTGAATGGGCGCGAGATTTGAACTTGAACCCGGAGAGAACGTCCTGGCGGATACCAGGAGGCACGGTCTCCAGGGGAAGAGGATCAAGTTCCCCGTCATCACGAGATGTGTGCTGACGGACCGGCGGTTCGTATTCTTCGATCTCGGAAGGATGGCACCGTTCTACATGCAGCTCGGTTTCCTGCTCAGACCACTGGTGAAGGGTGCTCCGGTAAGCCTTCCACTGGATGGGATGAGGGTATCCAGGGGTGTGTACTTCAGGAACAGGAACCTGCTGGAACTCGAATCGCAGAATGGAAGTTCAGTACTGCTGGACAGGTTCGAGAAATCCCTGGAATGGCTGCGTGAAATCCTTCATAACAGTGGATATGGACTGACGCCGACAGGGGGGGAGGAATGGATGGTCGCTCTGTGAGGACTCTCAGGGCCGCTTCATCGCCCTTCCCCTGACGGCTTCCACCGGGTACCTCTCCTCGTTGAGTTCCAGTTTCCTGTTGACCGTTTCCTCTATGTTGAGACCCAGTTCGCTGGCAAGGATGGTGAGGAATATGGCTATGTCGGCCATCTCCTCTCCAATGGCCCTTATGGCATCCTCCGGCATTCTCCTCGACTCCTCGGAGGTCCTCCACAGGAAATTCTCGAGAAGCTCTCCGGATTCTATCGCTATCGCCTCGGCCAGATTCTTCGGATCGTGGAACTGTTTCCAGTCCCTCAGATCGCGGAACTCCAGTATCCTGTCCCTGAGTCTGTCCAGCATCCTGTTACCTCCGTAGCAGGTTGAATGCCGTGCCGGTAAGGCCGGCCGGCGGACCTCATTCCACAGGCTCGACGATGACTTCGGTCACCTGCAAGCGGCCGTCCACAAGTTCCATTACCGTGGTCACCATGGAGTCGGCACCGTCGTACTCGGTTGTCACGGACCTGGTTCTGACGGGAACGCCGTCTTCCACGGTGTATTCATCGGTGCCGTACATGCCCATTCCGCCCCTGTGAAAACATGTTATCATCCCTTCGACGGGATCGAAGGAAGGGGAGACGAGACCCGCATCCTCCCACTCCAGGGACCTCTGGAAGGTTCCCTCCCCGGGCCGGAAGAGGAAGAAGTACCAGTAGGTATTGGGCCCGGCTGTGGGTGACATCATCAACCTGAGGTCACTGTATCCGTCGAAATCCATGTCTTCCGATACCAGGTAGCCCTCCGTCCCCAGGCCGCTGCCGTAGTAGGCTTCGATACCCTCGAAGAAGGAACGGCATCCCGATTCCAGCCCGGTGAACGAGATGGTATGGCCCATACGGAAACCCTGCGGGACCTCGGGGGGGCCGGTCCAGTAGAGGTCCGCCCGGAAATCCTCCACGCCGTCCCTCACTGAAAGGGTGCAGCTTGTAACGCCGGTCGCGTCCGAAGGGGGCTGGATCCCTCCTGCCAGAACGTGGTGCATGAACGGTGAACCGGTCGGCAACCATGCGGCCAGGACGCAGAGCTGAATGAAGCGCATTCGGATTCCTCCATGTCGATGCTGCCGGAACCTACCAGCGGCAGTCGTCAATGTAAGCCTCCCTCCGCCGGCGGGCAAGTCCCCGGCACGGTGACGGAGGAGGAGGCGGTGACGGAGGTAGGCTCGGGAGTTAGTTTTCCTCTGCGCGGACGATGTATCCCCGGGAGATCTTGCGGAACGGGAGGAAGAGCATGCTCGGCAATCCGGTACTGGACTGCATCATGGGGAGGAGATCCATAAGGAAATACAGGGAGGAGCAGCCTGAGGACGAGGTACTGGAGGCGGTGGTGAGAGCCGGCCAGCAGGCTCCCTTCGCCATGCAGATGGGAAGCCTCCTGCTTTCCAGGGACATTGACGCCAACGTATTCAGGGCTCCTCTGATGTTCACGGTATGCGCCGACGTACACCGGATGGAGAAGGTGATGGAGGCCAGGGGCTGGAAGAGGACGGCGTCGGATGCCTACACGCTGCTCTTCGCCGTCCAGGATGCATCCTACATGGCACAGAACATGGTCATAGCCGGCGAGAGCCTGGGGCTCGGGAGCTGCTACATCGGGGCGGCACCGTTCATGGTGTCCAGGATAAGGGAACGGTACGGGCTTCCCGACAGGGTATTCCCGCTGGTCCTCCTTACGATGGGGTATCCCGCGGAGGACCCGCCGGTCAGACCCCGCTACCCCCTCGAGTTCCATCTCTTCGAGGATTCCTACCCGGAGATGGACCGTGAAACGGTTCGGCGTGCGATGGAAATCATGGACTCCGGGTATCTGGAACAGGACTACTACAGGAAGGCCAACTACATGATCGCTCTCCCGGAGGGAATGGAGGAGACCTTCGACTTCGACAGCTACTCCTGGACCGAGCACATTTCACGAAAACTGGGTCTCTGGGGAGGCGATCACGAAGAAGTGCTCAGGAACGTGCGGCGTTGCGGTTTCAGGGTATGCGGCGAGGTTGAGGATAGCACCGACCCTCAGGCGGAGGGAGATCGGAAGACGGGACGCGGGAGAACTGACTGATTAACGGGAGACATTCATGATGCGCAGGAGCGCGATGAACACGGTTATGGTCCTTTCCATTTCGGCTGTGACGGCGGCGGCGGTCCTGCTATCATTTCTTCCGGCCTGCGGCGGGGCAGCAGGTCCGGAGGAGGAGGGGATCGACCGTCGGCAGGAGATGAGACAGCTGGTGACGGACATTGCGGAATACTCCAGGGGTCTCTCCCCGGGTTTCATCATCGTGCTCCAGAACGGCCAGGAGCTTCTCACTGAGGACGGCGAGCCCGAAGGTCCCCTATGCCAGCCCTACGCCTCGTCAATAGACGGACAGGGAAGGGAGGACCTCTACTTCGGGTACGACGAGGACGATGTGCCCACTCCTCCGGATGAGACCGACTGGATGGTGTCCTTCCTGGACCTGGCCGAGCAGAACGGGGTGGAGGTACTGGTGACGGACTACTGCTGGACGACTCAGCATGTGGACAGTTCCTACGCGTGGAACCAGTCCCGCGGATACACTTCCTTCGCCGCGGACAGCCGCGACCTGGATCGTATTCCCGCCTATCCTCCGCAGCCCTGGAACCACGACGGCGATCCGGTTACCGCCCTTTCCGAGGCGGGGAACTTCCTGTACCTGATCGACGACGGTCAGTACTCATCGGTTTCGGAGTTCGTCGGCCAGCTCTCGGCAACCGATTACGACCTGTTCATACTCGACCTGTTCTGCTGCGGCGAAAGCCTGGACCGGGACGACCTGGCCCTCCTGGGCGTGAAACCGAACGGACAGCCGAGGCTGGTGCTCTGCTACGTCAGCATAGGCGAGGCCGAGGATTACCGCTGGTACTGGGACCCGGAATGGGAGACCGACCCGCCTTCATGGCTCGGGCCCGAGAATCCCCAGTGGCCCGGCAACTACCTGGTGGAGTACTGGGATCCCGAATGGGCGGCCATTCTCTACGGCAGTGACAGTTCATACGTGGACATGGTGGTCACTGCAGGTTTCGACGGCGTCTACCTGGACAAGATAGATTCCTTCGAGGATTACGAGCAGGCGACTTTCTGAAGGAGAGGGTTCAATAAAGCAAGGTCATTCATGATGATGGCCTAATGGCGTTTTCTCCCTGTGCCGGGGGACTCCCGTACGGTGGGGAAGGCGCTGTGCTGGTCACCGACTTCGCTGCCGGGACCTCACTGGTGATGGACTCCTGGATAGGCCTGCATCTCAGGTTCGATTCCAGGAAGTCATTCCCGGATGATACCGACACGGTGCTGAGGATATGCCTCGGACTCGGCGGGGAGCCCGGGCTCTACTCGACTGGAGCCGCCGCGGCGGCCGGTGCCGTTGCCTGGCAGCTGTCCAGGATGGACTGACCGCTTCAAAACTGGGACGGCACGGGAGAGGGAGGCTCCAGACTGCCCGTAGGAAGGTACATCATCTACCTGTCATCGAGAGCTGAAGACACCGGAGAATACCGCGAGGACTTCGGAGTGGTGGTCCTGGCCAGGCATCTGTGAGGCCTGGTCCAGCAACCCCTGAGCGACCCGTCGAAACTCTCACGAGCATTGAACAGATATAGATGAACGATAACCCGAATGCCTGGTTAGCTTGCTGCAGCATAACACCGTGGATTCCGGTGTTAACTAGCACAAGTGTATTGCCCTTGAACGTGTTATCGATATTGACTCGCATATATCAATGCTTTTATTCTCTGTCAGCATAACCGGGCAACGGTGTTAACCTGCTGAGAATGGTAATGGGATTGACGAATGTATATGATGAAAGTATACATGTGATATGGTAAGGCCAAGAGGCCAATTGAAAGAATGCACCGGATTCCAATGGGATGAAGGGAACGCAACGAAGAATTGGGACAAGCACGATGTATCTCAATCCGAATGCGAACAGGTATTCTTCAATCGACCGCTCATTTTGCGAAGAGATTCGAAGCATTCCGCAATGGAATCGAGATTCTATGTACTTGGCCATACTGATTTGGGCAGACTCCTCTTCATGGTTTTTACCATTCGGGGAGACAGAATCAGAATCATATCCGCAAGGGACATGACTTCAAGTGAAGAACGAAGGTATAGAGAATGAAGAGAATCCCGAAATTCAGAACAGAAGCGGAAGAGAGAGAATTCTGGAGAACACATGACTCCAATGATTACCTCTCCTGGGAAGATGCAACAGAAATCACGCTGTCAAAGCTCAAGCCATCGACAAAAACAATATCTCTTCGCTTGCCGGAATCAATGATAGAAGAATTAAAAATCCTCGCGAACAAGCAGGACATACCATACCAATCTCTTCTCAAGGTCTTTCTTGCTGAACGCCTGGAAGCTGAGATGGAAAGTATCCGAGCAAATTAGTGCAGAACAACAAAATTCAGTAGAACTGCGCACTGGTGTCTGAAGATCATGCTTTGGCAGTCTACTGATTTTGAGCGTTGGGCCAGGATGATTGGCTTAAACCTCGACCTCCCTGTTCGATTATAGTTCCGCATCCGGGTTTCACACTGAAATCGATGGTATATTCACAGATCGCAGGGAGGAAGACATGAAGACCTGGCTGGCTCTGCTCCTCTGGATAACGGTATCGCTGGTCCCCGGTTTCGCGGGCTCCCAGTTCCAGCCCGGGGAATGGTACGCCTCGCTTGAAAAACCGTCCTGGAATCCTCCGGGATGGGTTTTCGGTCCTGTCTGGACGACCCTCTACGTTCTCATGGGCATATCGGCATGGCTGGTATGGAAGCAGAGCGGTTTCAGCGGAGCGGGTCCCGCCCTCTGGATATTCCTCGGTCAGCTTGTGCTGAACGGGCTCTGGTCGTACCTTTTCTTCGGCATCAACTCTCCACTGTCGGCTTTCATCGAGATAATCGCACTGTGGCTGGCCATACTGGTCACTACCGTGCTGTTCTGGAGGGTGAGGCCGCTGGCGGGGTCCCTTCTGCTGCCCTACCTCGCCTGGGTGGGTTTCGCCTCGGTACTGAACTTCACTCTATGGAGGCTCAACCAGCCGGTTACCTGAGAGGGCCGGGCTTCATATCCGCAGACCTGAACCCCAGCCGCACTCCACCGCGAAGTCCATGCATCTGCCGAAGGACTCGCTGTCCAGCCCGGGGCATTCCACGCCGGTGCCGCGGAGGACGGACCTGGTGCGTCGGTCGTCGAACCTCCTCCTGTCGGTCATATAGGGATAGTAGAGCTTGATATAGCCGTCCAGCAGCACCTCCAGCGGCGAAGGCCCTCCGGCCCTCCTCCCGAGAACGGTCCGAAGACCGCGGATGCCGAACTTGCTTCCCGTCATTTCCACGAGTTCGTCAAGCGTGTTCTCCCTCCGGTTCACGATATGGAAGACGCCGGTCTCCCCGGATTCCATGATGCGGAGTACCGAAGCGACCAGGTAGTCGACAGGTATCAGGTTCATCCAGCCTCCGCGATGGGGTATCGTAAGGGGAATGACCGTCTTCCCGGATTCGTCGATCCCGATGCCCAGTCTCCGCGCCCTGGACCCTCCCGAGGTCTCCAGGTCCCTTCTGAAGGTATCCCTGAGGAAGACCATTATTCGAACAGGGTAGTAAAGGGCGTTGAACCTCAGGCTCCTGCCTGTTGTGGAATCCCCGTAGACGATTGAGGGACGGTAGATGGTGAGCTTTCGGCCGGCATCCCCGCACAGCCCGGTTATCATTCTCTCGGCAAGGTGCTTCGATCTCTCGTACTCGTTGTGGAACCCCTCCGCATCGGCCAGCTCCTCCGTGTAGGTCCCCTCACCGCTGCCCACGGCGTATGCGGTGCTCATGTGATGGAAGTGAGAATCCCCGCCCAGGGTCCGGAAGAGGTTGAGTAGGCCGTCCACGTTGGTCCTTCTGACCTGTTCGCTCCGCCTTGCCGCGAAAGAGGTGTCAGCGGCGCAGTGCAGGATATGGTCAGCCCTGCTCCCCAGCCGCCGCGCTTCGGACCTTCCCATTCCAAGGTCCGGGTCGTCCAGGCTTGCCTCCACCACCTCGGGACCTTTCCCGGGACCGATCCCGAAGAATTCCATAAGGTTCCGGATCCTGCTCCCGGGATCCCTGCCGTTCCCCGACCTCGCAAGTGCTATCACGCTGCACCCGGCCCCGAGGAGCCCGGCGGTGAGGAATCCCCCTATGAAACCGGTTGCTCCGGTGACTATGACGACAGGTCCGGCTGTCATTCCCCGATGGCCCTGCGGTAGAGGAAGGTCTCCTTCCTGCAGAAACCCTGGTTGAACAGGTACCTGATCCAGAGGAACCTGGGATCCTTCGACTGCAGCTCCTCCAGCATCCCGGCCGCCTCGGCCATGGCTCCCTGCATGCGGCGGACCTGCTCAGGGTCGGTGTGGTCGAGGTACATGTCCCACTCCATGACTCCCCGCCTTCCGCGGTCCAGGGGGGTGATGAAGCCGAATTCCCCCCTGACGCCGGCACTGGCGGCCACGTCCGCGAAGGCGAGATCGAGGTCCCTGACGGCCTCGGCGTCGTCCATGGGTACGTAGACGATGAAGGCCACTACGTGTCCCTCGCGGCCCATCCTGGAGCTGACGCTCCTCACGGCGTTCATCATGAAGATGTCGGTCATCGAGGGATCCCGGTAAACTTCTCGGTATAGTTCCCTCAGGTCCTCATCCACGGCGGATGCGAGTTTTTCCGGCGACGGTCCCAGGACCGCCTCCAGCACCGGGAGCATCTCCGGTCTTGCCAGGAGCGTGTATGGCGGTTCGTCACCCTCCAGACCGGCCAGGATGTCGGAGATCCCGTCGTCGGAAAGCGATGGGAGGCCAAGGATCAGGCATCGCATCACTTCCTGCGAGAGGACCGCGTCAGCGGCCCTGGAGGCTGACTCCAGGGTCCCGCCGTCACCCAGGACCACCACGGAGTACTCGATGCCCAGCTTCCCGGGCAGTATTTTCCGAAGGGCTTCAGCCTGTGCCGCGACGGGGGCTATGAACGAGGACAGGTACTCGGTTCCCAGCATGCCTATGCCCAGTCCCGTGCCGGACGCGTTGAGTTCCCTGGCGTACTCCAGAGCGCTTTCGAAATCCCCGAAGGGCACTAAGATGCCCGATTCGTCCCCCGAAAGGGGGTGAAGGCGTACGGTTGCCTCGGTGCATATTCCGGGAGCCCCGCGTTCCTCCATTCGAAAGAACGAGAGGTCCGGCCCTCCTTCCGCGCATAACCGGAAGACCTCCCCCTCTGGAGATACGAACTCGGCGTCCAGGACGTTGTCCCTGCAGGTCCCCAGGGAGCTTGAGAAGAGGGAGAATATACCGGAGCAGACCATGTTGGCGCAGTAGAGGGCCGCAGGTTCGGCTGCGTTCACCAGGAAACCCCTGGCCAGGGCCGCTCTCTGCAGGTCGTGGGAACTGACACCGGCCCCCACCCTGACGCACCAGTCCTCCTCGTCGAACTCCATCCACCTCATCCTGGCGGTGTCGATGACCAGTCCGGGGGTGAGGACGAAACCCATCACCGATGAACCGTTCCCCCTGACCGCGTAATCGATGCCTTTATTCATGCAGTGCCGCACTATCGAAGCCGTCTCGGCGGCAGTGGCAGGAAGCGCCACGTAGCGTGGCACAGTGCGCCGCGAGATTGGGCAGGGGTCGTCGGAATAGGCCTCCAGGTGCGCCGGGTCGTTGCTGGCCCATTCATCCCCCACTATTTCCCTCAGCCCGTCCAGGAAGGGGTCGGAAGGCACCTCCTCCGGTTCCCGCGTACCGGTCAGCCGCTCCACAAGTTCCCTGAGGGCGGAAGCGGCGGCCGATGGTCTCAGGCCCTGGACGAAGTGGCATTGCATATCGCATTCGCCGCAGAGCGTGCAGGACCGCGCCACCTCGGCGAGTACGGGAGTGAGCGGAAGCCGCCCGGAGGCGGCGGCGGCGTAGAGGTCCATCCTGCCCTGGGGGTAGAATGACACGTAATAGCGGCCCGCCGCTCCAGGGCAGAGGCCCCTTCCAAGGTAGTCTATCTTGCACATGGCGTAGTGCCGGCAGCTCCTGGCTGTTTCGAGGGGGCCGAGGCTCATCGCCAGTACTCGTCCTTCCCGAGTCCTCCGCACCTGTCGAGCAGTTCCTCCGGATAGGGATGGAAGAACGTCTGGTCCCGCAGGTAATCAACATGGAACCTCACGATCCAGCTCTCCAGGAGCTTGATGCAGGTGACCAGGGGTGTTCTGCCCTCCCTGTACATCTCCAGGTGGTCCAGGAAGAAACCCCTCTCCTCCGGCGAGATATGGTCGGACACGTAGCCGAAGGCGTGCTGCAGCACGTTGATGTTGGCCCGGTAGGAGGGGCCTCTCGAAAGGGCGGACCGAAGAACCCCGCCGTAGAGTTCCACCGTCCTCTCCAGCCCGGCGGATCTCTGAGCGGCCACTATCCTTCCCAGTTCCCTCATCCGCTCCTGGTCGTACGCCATCAGCAGCAGCTTGTTCCTGCTCTGGAAATCAACCAGTTCGGAAGCTCTGCCGATTCCGCCGATCCTCCTGAAGTCGGCCAGGGTGAAGAGTTTCCTAAGGAAATGGTCCCTTATCTCCACGTTGTGGAGCCTTCCCTCGTCTTCCACCGCCAGCCCCGGGAAGCGCCTTGCCACCTCGCCCCCGAACAGGCCGGCGCCCCTGCCGGTGATAAGGCTCTGACCGTCCTCCCTGTACTGCTTCACATCCCTCATTCCGCAGGAGGGCGACCTTGATTTGAGAAGGAAACCGTCCACCTCGCCAAGGTCCTCCAGGAACCTCTCGACGTACTCCAGCATGCTTCCGGTATGGTCGAGGCCGGTGGCGGGCTGGAACATCCTCTGTTCACCGTCATGGACGATTATGCGCACCGGATGTCTGGGAATGCCCAGTCCGATGTCGGCTTCCGGACAGGGGGTTACGAACTCCACGAAGAGCTCCAGGGCCTCGACCAGCGGATCGCTCAGCTTCTGGCCGTTGTAGCGGCAGCTGTCGAAACCTAGGCACCTGCTGCACACCAGCCTGGGCCTGACCGGCCATTCGATCTTGGGCATACCGGCCTTTCCTTTCAGGGTCTGGATGGACGACTTCACGTGCTCCCCGGGGAGCCGCTGTCCCGGGACCTGTCACGACCGGGCATGCAGGGTCCGAGATGTGTCGACAGGAAGTCGGAGACCTCGCGGAAGGCCTTCAACGCCTCCGGCGAGAGTTCACCGTTCCTGTCCGGTCTTACGAAGGCGTGGGGCTGTCCTTCGAAGAGGCAGAGCCTGACCTCTGTTCCTTCTGCTGCAAGCGCCTCGTGAAGGATCTTCGACTGCTCCACCGGAACCATTCGGTCCGAGCAGCCATGGATTATCATGAAAGGAGGGGTGTCCTGGCTGACCAGCAGGGCGGGTGAAGCCGATTCGACTGTTGCCCGGGGAGGCCTCATCCGGCCGAACAGTATGTACTGGCCCACTCTTCTCCTTCCCGGACCCAGGTGGGAGGGGCCGAAGAAGTCGACCACGCACCTGATGTGCTTCGCCGTTTCGGGCCGGGTGCCCAGCAGGGCGGCAAGATGGGCGCCTGCGGAGTACCCTACGGCCCCTATCCTCGAAACGTCTACGCCCAGGTCTTCACCCCCTTCCAGGACCCATTCGAGGAGTGTGCGCACGTCCTCCCAGCACGCCGGCCACCTGTTCCTCCCCCTCCTCGCCAGCCTGTAGTTGGCGGTGAAGACCACGAACCCCCTGGAGGCGAGACCTCTTGACGCTCCGGCCAGCATGTCCTTGTCGCCCTTCCTCCAGGCTCCTCCATGCAGGTGCAGAACGGCCGGAAGCCGCTCATCCGATGAGGACCGCCCGACGGCAGGTCTGTATATGTCCACGGCCTGCTCTTCGAGGTCCCCATACCGTACATCGGAAAGGACGTCACATTCGAACCTGGCTTCGATACCCATGTACCGGACCCTCTCCTCCATTACCGCCGGGTCTGCGCGGGTTACCGGATGCAACACCTGGATGATTGACTAAGATAGCCGGGGTTTTCAGGGGAGGTCAACTAGCTGTCATGAAAGGAGGGCGGACCGGTCGCCGAGAGGGGAGGAGCGACCGGTCCGCCATGAAACCCGTCCGGCTGGATCAGCCGGCGGGGAGGTAACCCTCTTCGAGTACGATGGCCTGACCTTCGGGTCCGAGTATGAACTCGAGCCATTCGGCCACGGCACCGGTGGGTTGACCCCTGGTGATCATGTTCAGCGGACGGACCACGGGGTATTCCCCGGAAACGGCGTTCTCAACGGTGGCGTCCACTCCGTCGACGGCAAGGGGCTCGACGGAATCGTCAATGTAGCCGAAGGATAGGAAACCGATGGAGTAGGGGGTGGTGGACACGGTGGTCCTCACGGCGCCGTTGGAGGGCAGGAGTATGGCGCTGAGGCAGATCAGGACCTCGTCCATCACCATCTCCTCGAAGGCGGCCCTGGTGCCGGACCCCTCTTCCCTGGCGACGACGGTTATCATCTGGTCCGGGCCGCCGACCTGGCTCCAGCTGGTTATTTCGCCTGAGAAGATTCCCCTTACCTCTTCGATGGTCAGACCGGCCACTGGTACGCCGGGGTTTACGGCTATGGCTATTCCGTCCCTGGCTATGGTGTGCACTACGATCTCGGGGTTCTCGGCGAATTCCGACTCCTTGACCTCCCTGGAGGCTGCTCCGATGTCGGCCGTGCCGTCCGCCGCGGAACGCACGCCTACGCTGCTGCCGCCTCCCTGGATGGTTATGCGCACCGAGGGGTCCACCTGCTCGTAAGCCTCGGCAAGACTCTCGGCCAGTGGCTGGACGGTGGTGGAGCCCACCACCTCTATGTCGGCAGCTGCTGCCCCCGGAACGGGAGCAACGAAGGAGAGAACCGTCAGGAGAACTATTGACAGTCTTGACATGTTTCACCTTTCCTTCTGTGACGGGTTGAAGGATACCGGGCTTTGGCCACCCGGCGACCATGGATTATGGTTGGAGCGATGATGTAGCCCGGGTGTTAAGCGGGTATTTTGCAGGTGTTAAGAAGAAGCTAAGGAGTCAGCCCGGGAGGGGGCCCGAATGCGTTCGACAGTTGTCCTGCTGTGTATTGCGGTATGTCCTGTGATGTCGGTCACCTACTACGTGTCCAACGGGGGCAACGATTCCTGGAGCGGCACCAGCCCGGATTCGGCCTTCGCCACCCTTCAGCATGCGGCCGACCTGGTGGCACCTGGCGACAGCGTCCTGGCACTTGACGGCTACTACGCGGGGTTCGACCTGAGGTCCGGCGGTACAGGTACTTCCCCCGTAGTGTTCGCCGCCATGGATGACGACGCCTGGATAGACCAGCGGAACCCCGTCACCGAGGACGGAATAAACCTTGAGGGAGCGGACTGGGTGGTGGTGGACGGTTTCAATCTTGCGGAGCTTCCCCGCAACGGTGTCAGAGTGGCCCTCTCGGACCATGTGACCGTCAGGGAGTGCTACTGCGAGGGATGCTTCGAGAGAGGGATCTTCACCGCTTTCGCCGAGTATTTGACCATAGAGCACAACGAGTGCTGCGGAAGCGTGGACGAGCACGGCATCTACCATTCCAACAGCGGCGACCACCCGGTGATAAGGTACAACGTGTGCTATAACAACAACGGTTGCGGAATACACATGAACGGTGACCTGAGCTCCGGCGGGGACGGCATCATCTCCGATGCCGTGGTCCAGGGGAACGTAGTGTACGGCAACGGTCAGGGAGGCGGCTCGGGGATCAACTGCGACGGAGTGGTGGAGTCGGTCATCTTCAACAACCTGCTCTACATGAACCACTCCGGCGGATTAAGCCTCTACATGATCGACGGGGCAACCGGCTCGCATCACGTTGAGGTGTACAACAACACCATCGTGCAGCCCGACGACGGCAGGTGGGGGATCAACATCAACTCGGGCTCCACCAATGCGGCGGTTCTGAACAACATCGTGCTGACGGCGCACCCCTGGAGGGGCAGCGTATCCCTGGATGCCTCCTCCCAGGAGGGTTTTCAGAGCGGGTGGAACCTCACGGAGGACAGGTTCAGCGTGGACGGCGGCGATACGGTGATCCCTCTCTCCGAATGGCAGTCCCTGGGCTACGGCGTCTCCACCGAGGTCTGTGCGGGCTGGAACCAGACCTTCGTAAACTGGCAGGGTGACGACTACCACAACGCTCAGGGTTCCCAGGCGTTGGATTCGGGGACCTCCCAGGTGCAGCCTCCGGTGATGGACGACCTGGAAGGCGTTCCCAGACCCCAGTGCGGTAGCTTCGACCGGGGATGCTACGAATCCTGGCCCCAGGGGACGGAGGATCCCGCCTCCGGGCAGTCACCGTCTCCCCGTTTCCTTCGCGGCCCCGGGTATGTGCTCTTCACGGGTCTTCCTGAAGGGTCCGAGGTCCTGGTGCTGGACCTGTCGGGAAGGCTCCGGGCGGAACTGTACGAGCGGGAGGGCACCGCACTTTGGGTCTGCGGTCACCTGCCCGGGGGTGTGTACCTTTTCGGAGTGCGTTCCCGGGAGGGCGGCCTGGACTCCACCGGTCGCCTGGCGCTCATATGACCCGGTCCGGGGCTTGCAGCCCGCTTCCCCGGCGGGTAGTATCCCAGTTCACCATCACCATGAACCCTGATTGGAGACGGCAATGGGAGTTCTGAATCACCGGTCACTGATCCGCTCATCA
This sequence comes from Candidatus Aegiribacteria sp. MLS_C, assembly GCA_002030045.1. Taxonomy (GTDB): domain Bacteria; phylum Fermentibacterota; class Fermentibacteria; order Fermentibacterales; family JCC-6; genus Aegiribacteria. The sequence goes on from LQBI01000031.1 coordinate 176,369, forward strand.
TCCGCGGCAGCGGCTGTGGCGGTCATTCTCCTGATGATCCTGGCAGGCTGCGGTGGAGAAGAAGTCCCGGAAACTGCCACCTCCGCCGACAGCACCGTTACAGTAGTTGACGGTCTCGGCCGCACCGTCACCGTCCCCTTCGACCCGGAACACGTGATATGCTCGGGACCCGGCTGCCTCAGGCTGCTGGTCTACCTGCAGGCCCAGGACCGGGCTGTTGCGGTGGACGATATGGAGGGTAGACGCGCCACCTTCGAGGCCAGGCCCTACTTCCTGGCGAACCCGCAGCTGGCGGAGCTGCCTGTCTTCGGAGAGTTCAGGGGACACGACAATCCCGAACTGATAATAGCGCTGGACCCCAGGCCCCAGGTCATATTCAAGACATTTCCTCTCATGGGGACCGATCCCCTGGAGCTGGAGGAGAAGACCGGCATACCGGTAGTGGTGCTTGAGTACGGCAGTGTATGGCCCGACCGCGAGGATTTCGGCCGGTCGCTGAGGATCATGGGGGAAGTTCTGGACCGCGGGGAGAGGGCGGAAGAGGTCATCGCCTTCATCGACTCGACAATCTCAGACCTGGCGGAGCGCACATCCGGCATACCTGATGACCTGCGGAGGAGCTGTTTCGTGGGGGGCATAGCCTATCGCGGCCCCCACGGCTTCCAGTCCACGGAACCGGGTTATCCGCCGTTCATCTTAGCCGGCGCCCGCAACGTCTCGATGCCGGAGGACCCAGGAACGCTTACAGGGGAGCACGCCGACGTGGCAAAGGAGCAGATACTGGCATGGGACCCGGAGGTGATCTTCGTGGACGGTTCCACCCTCGAAGCCGATCCCGGGGCCAGCGCCCTCCACCAGCTCCGTACCGACCCCGCCTACTCCTCTCTCTCGGCAGTGAGAACCGGTGAGGTATACTGCCTTCTGCCCTACAACTGGTACACATGGAACCTCGGCTCCATCCTGGCCGATGCCTACTTCATCGGGAAGGTCCTCTACCCGGAGAGCTTCGAAGACGTGGACCCCGCCGAAAAGGCAGACGAGATCTACCGTTTTCTGGTGGGGGCGGAGGTCTTCCTGCAGCTCAAGGGATCATTCGAGGGAATGGTCTTCGAGAGGGTGGAACTCTGACAGCGCAGGGAGGCCGCCGTGCACCTTGAGGACGGCAGGGTCCCGGAGGAGTACACGAAGTACACCGGCAGGAAGCTGCTGCTGAACCTGGCGGGGCTTCTGGTACTGTTCCTTCTCTTCATCGTCTCCATCTCGGTGGGGGCCGTGCCCATACCGCTGGGACAGGTGCTCAGGGCCCTGTTCACCGGAGGCGCATCCCACCAGGTGAATATGATTGTGATGAACATCAGGCTTCCGCAGGCCCTTGCCGCGGTGGCGGCGGGGGCCGGGCTGTCGGTCTCCGGGGCCGCCATGCAGTCCATTCTCCGCAATCCCCTGGGTTCACCCTTCACACTGGGCATATCCAACGCCGCAGCTTTCGGGGCCGCATTCTCTGTGATGGTCCTGGGAGGCGGGGCGATGCAGAGCACAGCAGCCGGGGCCGTTTCCATAACGAATCCCTATATGACCACGGCGGCGGCCTTCATCGCCTGCCTGACCGCGGCGGCGGTCATACTGGCGGTGGCCAGGGCGGCCAGGGTGTCCCCGGAGGTGATGGTCCTGACCGGAGTAGCGCTGGGCTCACTGTTCACCGCCGGGACCATGTTCCTGCAGTACTTCGCCGACGACGTGCAACTGGCGGCCATTGTCTTCTGGACCTTCGGGGACCTGGCCAGGGCAAGCTGGAGGGAACTCCTCATCATGTCGTCGGTCACCCTGGTCTCATCGGTGTATTTCCTTCTGAACAGCTGGAGCTACAACGCAATGGACGCCGGCGACGAGACAGCCGCCAGCCTGGGCCTTCCCGTATCGAGGAAGAGGCTGGCGGGGATGCTGGTGGCCTCCCTGGTGACCGCCACCATCATCTCATTCGTGGGAGTGATAGGTTTCGTCGGACTGGTGGGACCTCACATGGTGAGGAGGGTCCTGGGCGACGACCACAGATACCTCGTGCCCGGGTCCATGCTTGCCGGGGCAATTCTCCTGCTTGCCGCCGATACGGTGGCGCGGACCGTAATGTCGCCCCAGGTCCTTCCGGTGGCGATACTCACCGCTTTCGTGGGCGCCCCGGTGTTCGTGTTCCTTCTCATAAGGGGATACAGGAGATGATACTCAGCGTTGAAGGGCTCTCGTTCAGCTACGGTGACCTCAAGGTCCTAAGGGACGTCTCCTTCGGTGTGCGCACCCACGAGGTTGTTGCGGTGATGGGGCCGAACGGGTCCGGGAAGACGACACTGCTCAGGTGCATGAACAGGCTGCTGACACCCGACGGAGGAAGGATCAGGCTGCTGGGGCGGGACATGGAGGAGTACTCGAGGAGGGAAGTAGCCTGCAGTATGTCCTACGTAGCACAGCGGAGCGAGCCCGGAAGGGTAACCGCCTTCGATGCGGTGCTGCTGGGTCGGAAACCGCACATCGGCTGGAGGGTGAGCAGGAGGGACCTGGAACTTACGCAGGCCGCTCTGCACCGGCTGGACCTGGAGCACCTTTCCCTCAGGTACACGGACAGCATGAGCGGGGGCGAGTACCAGAAGGTGTGCATAGCCAGAGCGCTGGTTGGACAGCCCGGAGTGATGCTGCTGGACGAGCCTACAGCGTCCCTGGACCTCAGGAACCAGCTGTCGATCCTTCGGCTGCTCAGGACCATCGTGAGAGGACACGATATGTGCGCGGTGGTGACCATGCACGACCTGAACCTGGCTTTCCGCTATGCCGACCGGTTCCTGTTCCTGAAGGACGGCGGCATCATGGCCTCGGTGGACAGGGCCGGAATAACGGAATCGGTCATAGAGGAGGCATACGGAGTTCCCGTGAGTGTCAGTTGGCATCAGGACCATCCATTCGTGCTCCCCCTGGACGACAACTCCGGGGACGCTCCGGAAACCGCCCATGACCATTGAGGATGACCGGGGACATTCCGGATTATCCCTGCTCCGGAACCGGCTCTCCGAAGAGACCAGCCCCTATCTTCTCCAGCACGCGGACAACCCGGTACACTGGCAGCCCTGGGACGACAGGGCCTTTCAGGCGGCCAGGGAGACGGACAGGCCGATCTTCCTGTCCATAGGCTATTCGACCTGCCACTGGTGCCACGTTATGGAGAAGGAGTCCTTCGAGAACGGCGCCGTGGCCGCCCTGATGAACGATGCCTTCGTCTGCGTAAAGGTCGACCGGGAGGAACGGCCCGACATAGACGGCGTCTACATGCGCTATGCGGCAGCGATGATCGGTAGCGGTGGATGGCCCCTGAACATGGTCATGACCCCCGACGGGAAACCCTTCTTCGCCGCCACGTACATTCCTGCCGGCTCCTCCTTCGGAAGGGTTGGAATGCTGGAACTCGTTCCTCTCATCGACAACGCCTGGAGGAACAGGCGGGAGGAGGTGGTCTCGGCGGCGGGGTCCCTTGCCGGATCGCTTTTCGGTGAGGTCCAGGTACCGCCTCGGGCGGACGCCCCCGAGGACCCCGCCGGATCGGTCTTCCGGCGGCTCAGGTCATCCTACGACAGCCGATGGGGCGGCTTCGGCGAGGCTCCCAAGTTCCCGGCTGCACACAATATGCTCTTCCTTCTCAGGTACTTCCGCTACAGAGGGGATACCGAGGCAATGGAGATGGCCTGCAGGACCCTTGCCGCGATCAGGTACGGGGGCATCTGGGACCAGCTGGGAGGGGGCCTTCACAGGTATTCCACCGACAGGGAGTGGCACGTTCCCCATTTCGAGAAGATGCTGTACGACCAGTCCGTCACCGCACTGGCGGCATTGGAGGCCTTCCAGGCAACCGGCGGCGGTCTGTACCGTGAGATGGCCGCCGGGCTGCTGGATTTCGTAATGGACAGGATGAGATCCCCGGACGGGGGTTTCTTCTCGGCCCTGGACGCCGACAGCCCTGATGGTGAGGGAGCCTACTACGCCTGGCGGATGGATGAACTGGCGGCGCTGCTGGGTCCCGGCAGGGCCTCCGGTATAGCCGAGTTGTGGGGGATCGACAGGGAAGGGGACCTGGATGGGATCCCGGGCGGGAACATCCCCAGACTGCGGTTCCCCCCTCCCGGACAGCTTCCTCCTTCGCCCCCTCCGGCCCCCGACCCCGAGGTTAGAAGGATCCTTCTCGAGCACAGGGGCAGGAGGCCCGCACCCATGATGGACCGCAAGGTCCAGGCCGACTGGAACGGAATGACGGCGGCGGCCCTTGCCAGGGGTTCCCGCGTGCTGTCGAGGCCGGACTTCCTGGAGGCTGCAAGGGAATGCATCGGGTTCATGACCCGCAGCATGGTGACGGACGACGGCAAACTGATGCACAGCTGGACCTCCGGGTCCCCCGGCTGCTACGGTTACCTGGACGATTACGCATACGTCATATGGGCCTGCATCGAGCTTCACAACGCGACCCTGGAGGACGGGTTCGCGAATATGGCCCTGTCCCTGCAGGCCGTGCAGGACAGCATGTTCAGGGACCCTTCCGCCGGATGGTACAGGTTCTCCGGAGGGGAAGGCGAAGGCATCCCGATCCCGGGAACGGTGGAGACCCATGACGGTGCGGTCCCCTCGGGCAGCTCCGTGACTCTGATGAACCTCTACAGGCTCCGGGGAATGACCGGTGAGGACCTTTTCGAGGAGAGGGCAGAAGCGCTGGCTGAATCCCTCTCCGGGGCCCTGAGGTCGGCTCCCTCCTCGCATACAATGCTGGCCGCCGCAATGCTCTCCGGGCCGGCTCACGCCGACATAACTCTCGCGGGACGACCCGGGGACGCAGCCCTGCACTCGATGCTGGAGGCCGCATGGTCGGTGTTCCTTCCAGACATGACCGTCTCGCTGGACGGGAGCGATGGCCCGGCATCCGCCCGAGTGTGCTTCCGGGGGACCTGTCTGCCTTCCGCGGGCTCTTCGAACGAGCTGGCGAGGCTTCTCGACGGACTGCGCTGAGTTCGGATTCGTGATCGGGATGCCGGAGCCGGCTGCGATTGCAGGGTTCGCCCCGCGGATATAGATTCTGGACGGGAAGGAGCGGGCGATGAACATCGCGGCATCCCTGCTGATGTGCCTCATCCAGGGAACGGTGCTCTTCCGGGACGACTTCGACGACGGCGACGCCGAGGGCTGGCACGAGATCAGCATGGTGAACTATGACGTTGTCGGCGGCATGTACAGGATGTACGGCGGCTACGAGGAGAACCACGGCATCTCGTTCAACGGAGACCTGGAGGGCTGCATGAGCACTCCCGACTACTCCGTCCGATGCCGCATGGTGCCGGAGACAGGGGTGTTCTTCGGAATGATGTGCAGGTTCTCCGAAGATACCGAATACAGGATCATGCTGGTCCTGAGCCACCAGCACCAGAGCCTCCGCTTCTACAGGTGGGACGCCGCGGGGATCTCTCTGCTGGACGATGCACCCTTTACAGTAGAGCTGATGCATGAATACTGGATGAGGTGCGAGGTCCGGGGGGACTCTTTCAGGGGAAGGGCCTGGACCGGCGGCGTCTCGGCAGAACCTTTCCTGTGGATGGTGGAGATGCAGGACACGCTCTCCCTTCCGGGTTCGGCGGCCCTCTTCTGCGCCGGGATCCCCTGCGACCGCGTATCGATGAGCTGCAGGTTCGATGACGTGATGGTCACCGACTGTCCCGCCGGCCTCCGCCAGGATACATGGGCCGGAATAAAGGAGACGGGTCGGCGTACCGGAAGGAGATGATCCAGAAATGTACCTTATACTGATGATATTGACCGCGAGCGCTCCGGACACGCTCTGGTGGAACGTGACCAGCGGCGGGGTCTACTCCATTGTGGAGATCGGGGACCTTAACGGGGACGGGACCCGGGACGTTGCCTGCGGAGTTAACTTCTGGGACGACCAGCCGACACTGTGGTGCCTGTCCGGCGCGGACGGTGCAACCATCTGGAGTTCGGACCAGTACAAGGGGATCTACCAGGACGAGGGCCTCGCCGGGGTACCTGACATGGACGGGGACGGGTACAACGACATCCTGCTGGCCACCCCCGGCGGCTACGCCCCTCCGGGAAGGTGCCTGATACTGGTATCCGGTGTCGACGGTTCGCTGGTATGGCAGTGGAGCGCCTACGAGAACATGCCCTCGGGTGCCGGGTGGGGCTACAGCTGCTGCATAATGGAAGACCAGACCGGCGACGGGCTGCCGGAGTGCATCGGAGGTTTCGGCTCCACGGGTTCCTCCAATACATCGGCAGCCGCCTGCCTCGACGGCGCCACCGGCGACACCCTCTGGACCAGGACCGTGGCGGACGCGGTGGAGGACGTACTTGCGGTCCCGGACGTCAACCAGGACGGAGTGCAGGAGGTGGTGCTGGGAATAGGGGGCAACCACTACACGGACTATACCATAGAGCTCCTGGACGGGTCGGATGGTACAATGCTCTGGAGCCGCATGGGAGGCGGTGATGTGATGTGCGTCGATGCCATGGACAGGGAGGACACGCTGCCCTGGATAGTCACCAGCTCCTTCGACGGGGAGGTCACCTGCTACGACCTGGGCGGTACCCTTATCTGGGACCGTGACATTGGAGGCATGCTCCTTGATGTGGAAGCCGGCCCCGACCTTGACGGGGACGGCATCCCCGAAGTGGCCCTCGCGGGGGACAACGCAGGAACGATGTGCCTTGACGGCGCCACGGGCAACACCCTCTGGACCTACCCCTCCGGTTCCAATACATGGAGCGTGGCATGGGCCGATTCCGTCTACACCGGCGGGTTCTACGTGCCCTGCATCGTCGGCGGCAGCGTCAACGGGTACCGGATCACCTTGAACGATGCCCTGACCGGCGGACTGCAGTGGGAGCAGCCCTTCACCGAAAGGGTCTACAGCGTGAGTTCCTTCGTTCTTGACGGAGTATCTTCCTCGCCGGCAGTCTTCGCCGGGCTGCAGGACCAGCAGCCGCAGCCCTACCACGCCTGGGCCTTCCTCTCGTCCACCGGTACATCAGTGGGACATGGTGCGGAGGGAGCCTTCGCGGGAAGGCTCATCCTGAGGAATCCCGTGCGCGGTTCGCTGTCCCTGAGCGTACCCTCCGGTGAATGGGTGTGTTCCGTCTACGACCTGACCGGACGGCTCCTGGCCAGGGAGACCGTGGAAGGGGATACGGAACTGGACGTCTCCGGCTGGAACCCCGGCTGCTACCTGCTGGTCGCCTCCTGTGGAGACAGTGAGATGAGGGGCTCCTTCACGGTACTGGAGTAGCTTCAGAAAACCGGGACAGATTCCGCCAGCTGACCTGGATCAGAGAAGCAGGGATTCCTTCCGGACCCGCCTTTCCCCGTGTTTTCCGAACTCTAGTTCCATCATCAGGAATCTCCGTCCGAATCCCTTCGGCATCCCGGGCCTGAATGCGCAGCGGTCTGTCTGCCGGGGGATTGACACGAGTCCCTGTATACATATGTTTACCTACATGGAAACCCGTGGAAGGAGATGCCATGTACAAGGACGGGACAGCGGAAGCAAAGCGTTCGACCAGGGGGTTCTTCATCGTTCACCATGAGATGTCGGGCGTAGATGACAGGCTTGCGGAAGTCAGGATAAGCGAGACATTCCCCTCCCCCCTGGAATGTCTGGCCGACATGAGGGGAAGGCGAATACCCGCCATTCTGCGCGAAGCATCGGGACTGGCCGGCGAGACTGATATACAGGTGCTGCTCGACGGGTGCGGCTACTCAGTCTCCTTCGTGGCGGAGGAACTCCTGGGCATGATAGACGACTGCCTGTCATCGGGAGGCTGCTCTCCGGAGGAGCTGAGGATGATGAGGGAGGTTTACAACTCACTTTCATCCTTCCACCGCGGCCGTTCGCGCAGCATCAGGTACTGGGGACATGTTCGAAGGATGTCGGGTATCGAGGTATCTCAACGGTCCGGACATTCAATATCGTCTCCCGCGGCCGTTGACGCTTCCTTGCAAGGCATGATGGCGGTATGACCTTCAGTACGATGAAGCTGCCGGTGAACTGACGTTTCCGCCAGTCGACCTGCGGTCCCACTTCAGAACAGTGCGCTGAACAGTGCCAGCCTCCCCGGGATCAGGGTCTCGCCCCCTGCCATGAAGGTGAAGCTCTCCGACAGGGAGGTGATGGCAACGGAGTTCCTGATGTCCACGCCGGACAGGACCTGGCCCCAGGTGACCAGGGGTCCGTACCCTCCGCCCGAGAGTCCCTTGTTGAAGGCGGCCAGAACCCCGAGCCCCGTTATTCTCCTCCAGCTGAACCTCCGCTCGGACTTCCTGCCCGCAAGGATGAGGATTCCCATGGACGTGACTATCAGTCCGATGAACAGCTTCAGGAGGGACTTTGGTATGTTTACCGCAACGAGAACAGCCGCCACAGCACCGGTCAGGCTGCAGACCGCCAGGACAAAGGCGATTCTCGAGGCCTTTGACCTGGGCATGTATCCAAGCAGTATCATCTTGTTCACCAGCCGGTGCCCGGTGTCGTTGCGGAAATCGAAGACCACGTTCCCTTCCCTGTGGTGGAAGAAGGCAGCCAGCCCTCCTGTTACCAGCTCCGAGGCCGGTATGGCCGGTACGACTGACAGGGGGCCGAATCCCATCATCAGCTGGATCGGAGTAAGCGTCGTGCCGTATCCCATGCCCAGGGATGAGTCCATGGACTCGCAGATGATTGCTGTGGGAAAGGGTACCGGGATCTCCGGCAGACCTTACATCAGACATCCTTTACGGCGAAAGGCTCCCCTGCCTGTTCATCATCGGCTTTCCTCACCCTGGATATGCTCAGCCTGCCGTCGTTGAACAGCACCCAGCGGACCCTGTCGCCGTCGAGGATACCCAGTTTGTCGACTATGTCCTTGGGAATGGTCAGCCGCCGCCTGCTGTTCCTTATGGTCACAGATGTCTCTCCGACGAATGCGACTTCGTTCAGGTCGATCTGCATTCGGACCTCCCGATAATGAGTTTGGAGTAATTCCTAAATATATTGGTATGGTACTCATGCCCGAAACCACCGTCCATGTCTTCGGAACAGCCGTCCGGCATAACTCCCGCAGGGGATTGCGAATATATTCTTCCATCGATGGGATAACGATCAGCTCAGACGTTCCCGTTCCCGGGAGGCATGCATGCAGGACAGGAGACTGGACGAAGTCGTGGGCCGGAGGGGCGATGAGACGGTTCCCTTCTACTCACTCATGTCCAGGAGGATCAGGAACGTGCTCCTCGTGTCCAGCCTGTACGATTCCTACACCCTGGAGGAGGACGGAAGGTTCACAGAGGTCCTGTTCTCGGAGTACCTGAGCCTCAATCTGAGGTACGCCCCGCGCATAGTCAGGGTATCAACCGGCGAGGAGGCCCTCGAGAGACTGGGAACAGAGGACTTCGACCTGGTCATCTCAATGCTGAACATCGGTTCGATGCATTTCGACCAGCTTGGAAAGGCCATCAAGGAAAGGGTTCCGGGACTTCCCTTCGTTGTCCTTGCCTACACGGGCAGAGACCTGAGGGTATTCGAGGAGAAGGGCAGGCTGGAGAGCGTCGACCAGGTTTTCATCTGGCAGGGCGACGTGAGGCTCTTCCTTGCAATAATCAAGTCGGTGGAGGACAGGCTCAACGCTGAACACGATTCCAGCGTGGCCGGGGTCAAATGCATCATCCTGGTGGAGGATTCGATACGCTTCTGCTCGTCCTACCTGCCCATGCTCTACACCGAGCTGATGGAGCAGACGCAGATGCTGATGACAGAGGGCGTCAACCAGATGCAGAAGCTGATGAGGATGAGGGCGCGGCCCAAGATACTGCACGCGGACGACTACGAGGGCGGTCTCCAGCTCTACAGGTCCTTCAGGGAGAACCTTCTGGGCGTCATACTGGACGTGAGGTTCAGGAAGGACGGCGTCGAGTACCCCAGGGCGGGATTCCAGCTGGCGGAGGAGATACGCTCCGGAAGTCCGGAGTGCCCCATACTGTTCCAGTCCTCCGAGGAGATAAACAGGCAGCTGGCAGCCAGGATCGGGGCAGCATTCATAAACAAGAACTCCCCCACACTGCTGGCGGACCTCAGGAAGTTCATGCAGGACTACCTGGGTTTCGGTGATTTCGTGTTCAGGAGTCCCGAGGGCGTCGAGGAGGCCAGGGCCGGCGACCTAAGGGAGATGAGACGGGTGCTGAGGAAGGTATCCGATGCAAGTCTCTTCTACCACGCGGAGAGGAACGATTTCTCCACGTGGCTAATGGCCAGGACGGAGTTCGACCTGGCCAACGCGCTGAGACCCCAGAAAGTCGACGATTTCCGCTCCGCCGCGGACCTCAGGGAGTATCTCATTTCCTCGCTCACCCTCTGGATGGAACGTTCCAGGGCCGGCCAGGTGGAGGAATTCTCCAGGGATACCTTCGACTACTTCACCGAGTTCACCAAGATAGGTCCCGGATCCCTTGGCGGCAAAGGCAGAGGGCTGGCCTTCGTGAATGCGCTGCTTAACATGTACAGGATAGACCAGGGTTTCGAGGAAGTGTACATTCACGTGCCGCCGACAGCGGTGGTGGCCACCGGTGTCTTCGACAGCTTCATGGAGAATCCGGGACTTGGCGGGCTGGTATTCGGCGGCATGGGGACTGAGGGGGGTCCCTTCGACAGGGAGTGGGACAGGAGCGTAGCGGCCGCTTTCCTGGATGCGCCGATGCCTGGCGATGCAGTGGACATGATTCGGACTTTTCTCAAGAAGGTCGACTACCCACTTGCAGTCAGGTCTTCCAGTCTCCTCGAGGACAGTCCGGCACATCCTTTCGCAGGCATATACAGAACCTACATGCTGCCCAACAACTCTCCGGACATCGAAGTCAGGCTTCTCCAGCTTCTGAACGCCATCAGGCTGGTCTACGCCTCGACCTTCTACAGAGAGTCGATAGCCTATATGGAGAGCACTCCGAACAGGCTGGAAGAAGAGAAGATGGCGGTTGTGATACAGCGGGTCGTGGCCAGGAAGCACGGCGAATCCTTCTATCCGAATCTCGCCGGTGTAGCCAAGTCGTACAACTACTACCCCCTGGACGGCATGGGGGAGGAGAGCGGTGTCGTCTCCGTGGCCCTGGGCCTGGGAAGCACCGTGGTGGACGGCGGCAGGTGCGTAAGGTTCTCGCCTGATTCACCCGGCAGGCTCTACCAGTTCTCCAGTACCGAAGAGTTCCTGAGGAACTCGCAGAGGGAGTTCCTGGCCCTGGACCTGGCGGGAGGGGCCACGGTGGACCTGGAGGACCCCGGGAGGGACGTACACCTCGTTAAACTGGACCTGGAGAGGGCTGAGTCCGACGGGACCCTCCCGCCGGTGGGGTCGGTCTACTCGGCTGAGAACGATATGATAATGGACGGCACTTTCCGTCCCGGTGCCAGGCTCATCACCATGGCCGGAGTGCTCAAGGGCGACTACTTCCCGCTGGCGCCTCTGCTACGGAGGCTTCTCGAAGTCGGGAAACTGGCCTTTTCCGGGGATATTGAACTGGAGTTCGCCGTTAACCTCGGCAACGTCAGAAAGGGAGAAAAACACGAGTTCGGGTTCCTACAGATAAGACCGATGGCACAGGCAACTGGCGCGATGCCGGAAGTTGACGACCGTGACAGGGGGGGATCCGTCTGCATCTCACACCGGGTAATGGGTTACGGGATCATCGACGGGATCCAGGACATAGTCTACGTGTCGCCCCGCACCTTCGAGCGTTCGAAGAGCGCGATCATAGCAGGTCAGATCGAGCAGGTTAACAGCAGGCTGCGCAGGCTCAGGAGGCATTCGCTCCTTATCGGTCCGGGCAGGTGGGGGAGTTCGGACAGCTGGCTGGGCATACCGGTAAAGTGGAACCAGATATCCTCGGTGAAGTGCATCGTGGAGACACCCCTGGAGGACATGGAGGTCACCCCGTCGCAGGGCACCCACTTCTTCCAGAACATTACTTCCCTGGGCATCGGGTACTTCACCATCACCAGGGATCCCGATGATTTCATCGACTACGACTTCCTCGAGGAGCACAGCGCACTTTCCAGGACGGATTTCGTCAGCCACATACATCTATACAAGTCCCTCCAGATCCTGATCAATCCCAGGGAGAAGAAGGGCGTCATAAGACTGACCTAGTATGCGGAAAGACCCCCGGCTGAACGCCGGGGGTCTTCCAGTCAACCAAGCCGGATCGCTAGACCACGCCCTGGGCCATCATGGCATCGGCAACCTTGCGGAATCCGGCAGCGTTGGCGCCAAGGACGTAGTTGGTGGGATCGCCGTACCTCTCCGCCGCGGCCTTCGCCTGGGCGTGGATGTTGATCATTATGCTGTGGAGCTTCCTGTCAACTTCCTCCCGGGACCAGCTGGAGAAGATTGCGTTCTGAGCCATCTCCAGGCCTGAAGTGGCGACACCGCCGGCGTTGGCGGCCTTGCCCGGACCATAGAGGATACCGTGCTGAAGGAAAATGTCCACTCCAGCGGGCACCGTGGGCATGTTGGCACCTTCCGACACGAGGTAGACGCCGTTGTTTATCAGGTTCTGGGCATCCTTCTCGTTGATCTCGTTCTGCGTGGCGCAGGGGAAGGCGCAGTCTGCGCTGTAGTTCCAGAGCGGATTGTAGTCCAGCTCGGGGTCTGCGGGTGTGTACACTGCTCTGTTGTACTTCTCGACGTACTCCTTGATCCTGCCCCGTCTGTTGTTCTTGAGGTCCATGACGAAAGCCAGCTTCTCCGTGTTGATGCCCTCCTCGTCGTAGATGCAGCCGCTGGAGTCGGAGAGTGTGACCACCCTGGCGCCAAGCTGGTTGAGCTTCTCGGTGGCGTACTGGGCCACGTTGCCCGAGCCTGAGACCAGGCAGACCTTTCCCTCATAGTTCTCGCCCCTGGTCTTCAGCATCTCCTCGCCGAAGTAGACCGCGCCGTAGCCTGTGGCCTCGGGTCTTATGAGGCTGCCGCCGTATTCCAGTCCCTTGCCGGTCAAAACGCCGCTCCACTCGTTGCGGAGCTTCTTGTACTGGCCGAAGAGGAAGCCTATCTCGCGTCCGCCCACGCCTATGTCACCGGCGGGGACGTCGGTGCTGGGTCCGATGTGACGGAAGAGTTCGGACATGAAACTCTGGCAGAACTTCATGACCTCGATGTCGGACTTGCCCTTGGGGTCGAAGTCGGAACCGCCCTTGCCTCCGCCCATGGGAATGGTTGTGAGGGCGTTCTTGAAGACCTGCTCGAAGGCAAGGAACTTGAGGATACCGAGGTTAACCGAGGGGTGGAAGCGGAGCCCGCCCTTGTAGGGACCGATGGCGCTGTTCATCTCGATCCTGAAACCGCGGTTGACCTGCACCTCGCCGTTGTCGTCAACCCAGGGAACCCTGAACATTATTACCCGCTCGGGCTCCACGATCCTCTCGGGGATCCTGGCCCTGCGGTACTCAGGGTGCTTCTCGAGGACTACCTCCAGGGAATCAAGGACCTCCTTGACAGCCTGGTGGAATTCAGGCTGCGCCGGGTCCTTCTCTACGATCTTGTGATAGAGTTCTTCCAGCATCTCCGGGCTCCTCCCTTCGAGGGTACTGCATTTGAGAACAAAACACCTGAAAAGGACATATTTCCTATCCATGTACCAAGAATAAGCTACTAGCCTAGCAACTGGAACGACCCCGCGTCAAGTACCTGTCCCGCCTGCGAATGGACGGTATTCGACCCCGGGACCAGCATTCCTTCATGGTCGTTCAACACTTGAGAGCGTGTATTCCTACTTGACCGATATGTTAACTGGACCTATTGTGATACGTTGCAGGCGGTCGTACCTCTCGGCGGCTGAAATGCGCAGCATTATGCAGGTTGTTTTGAACCAGTACCTGCAGTTCTGCATTCGCGTGAAATATGATGGGGCAGAACTGCCATGCTGAACTGCAGTTCTGCATTCGCGTGAAATATGATGGGGCAGAACTGCCATGCTGAAATGCGCAGCATTTCAGCCGTTGACTTACGCCCACCCTCATCTTAACGTTCCTCCGTTATTATGCGGATTGGGGTCGGAACAGGTTTTCTTACGGACCAGCTCAATATGAGGAGGCATCTATTGAAAGGCCGCGTACTGGTGATCGACGATGAGACCGAGATCCGCCGGACTCTCGACTACGGGCTCACCCACGAGGGTTATACGGTAGTCACCTGTTCAGACGGTATCTCCGCGATACATGCGCTCTCAGAGGCAGATGATAGTGGGGAAGGATACGACTACATAGTGACAGACGTATTCCTTCCCGATATCGACGGTCTGAAGATGCTCAAGGTGATCAGGTACATATATCCTGAAGTCCCCGTTCTTGTTGTGACGGGCTTCGGGGACGATGACCTTGAACGTTCAGTACTCTCGAAGAGCAATACGGGATACCTCGAGAAACCTATCGGTATAGCCGATCTGGTGGAGGCTCTCCAGAGGCTTTCCAGGGGGTACACCGGCTCCCCCGCTGCGGTTACGGGGCCGGAAGAGGACATTGAAGGACCGTTCAGGGCATACCTGACCGTAAGGATCACCGAACCTGACAGGAGCATGGAGATCTACGACTCTTTGCGCAGAATGGACGGGATCGTCTCGTGTGATGCGGTCAGGGGAGACTTCGACCTGGTCCTGGTGGCCCGGGCACCGTCCAGGGCGGGGATCGAGGGAATTATGGACAGTATTGGATCACTGGACGGCATAGATGTGGTTTCCGTACGCGAAGTGAAGAGGCCCCGTCTGGAAAGAGACGTCGAACGCTTCATCAATGTATACAGGCATATGGCAGGAAGTGAAACACGGACCGAAACCGATGACTGTTCCAAGAACACAGGTTACCTTATCGTGGACATCGATCCTGATTCCATCCAGAGGGTGTACACAACGGTCTTCTTCATGGACGACGTAGTCTCCTGCGACATGCTGGACGAGTGTGATGGGCTCATGGTGACCATAGCGGACCGGGGTGCCGTGGGCAGAACTCCGAAAACGGTACAGAGATTAAGGCAGATCGACGGTGTCCTCAGGGTCCGGGAGGCCAGAGCGATCAGGCTCGTGGAGGATTGACAGGCGAAAACCGCTGAAGGATGCCTTTCATCCTTCAGAGTATCTCCCTTTTGCCGTCTGGCGGGATGGGAGAGACTGAAGGGAGTGATGGAAACGGCTGCAAGTAAAGAGAGCTTCAGCTACAGACTCTGGAGGTACGAAGGTCAGCCGGGAGAGCTGATCCCCCTCCTGCAGTCAGCCCAGGAGCATTTCGGCTACATTCCGAGAAGAGCCATCAGCTACATTGCCGGAGCTACGGGTATTCCCGAGTCAGACATATACGGTGTGATAACCTTCTACTCCCAGTTCAGGCTCCAACCCATGGGAAAACATGTCATCCGTGCCTGCGCCGGAACCGCATGCCACGTATCTGGTGCCAAGCTCATAAGGGAGACAATAGAGGATGAACTGGGGATCGAGGAAGGTGAAACGACCGAGGACGGACTTTTCACCCTGAATACCGTCGCCTGTATCGGCTGCTGCTCCCTTGCACCGGTGATGATGGTTAACGATGAAACCCACGGCAGGCTCACACCGGCTTCCGTGCGGAAGATACTACGCGGTTACAGGAAGAAAGCGGCGGATTAGTCGGAATGAGTGTCCGGAGAATCCTGTGAGGGAACCGCTCGCCTTTTCCTTTGAAAACAGATGAACGTCTGGAGCAATCTATGAAGAAGATATTTGTTGGAATGGGGACCTGCGGACTTTCCGCCGGCGCCAGGGCGACTTACGACAGGCTGGAGGCCCTTGCCGCCGAGCACCCCGAGGTCTGTACCCTGGCCAGGACGGGCTGTATCGGCATGTGCTACAGGGAACCTCTGGTGGAGATCAGGGAGGATGACAGGAGGATCATATACGGGGACGTTACCCCTGAATCCGCTGAGGAGATCTTCAGAAGACATGTCCTGGATGATCAGGTACTGGATGGTGAAAACCTGGTCTACTCCCGTGGACAGAATGGTGAGACAGCAGGATCCGAGTGCGATTTCCTCGACCAGCAGACCAGGATAGTCCTGCGGAACTGCGGGACGATAGATCCCGAGTCAATAGGGGACTACGAGGAAGCCGGAGGCTACCTGGCCCTCAGGAAGGTCCTTGATTCCATGAAACCGGACGAGATCATTCAGGTGATCAAGGACTCGGGGCTCCGTGGAAGGGGAGGAGCGGGTTTTCCTACCGGCCTGAAATGGTCCTTCGCGGCGGCCAATGAAGGGGATGTGAAATACGTTGTCTGCAACGCTGACGAAGGCGACCCCGGAGCTTTCATGGACCGTTCGGTCCTGGAGGGAGATCCGCACTCGGTTCTGGAGGGCATGATAATATGCGCCAGGGCTATCGGAGCCTCTTCCGGTTACATCTACTGCCGTGCCGAGTACCCCCTGGCAATAAAAAGGCTGGAGATCGCCATCGAGGCAGCCCGGGGCAGAGGGTACCTGGGAACGGACATACTGGGGTCCGGATTCGATTTTGACATAAAGATAAAACAGGGTGCCGGTGCATTCGTCTGCGGAGAGGAGACCGCCCTCTTCGCTTCCATAGAGGGCGAGAGGGGTATGCCGAGGATAAGGCCCCCCTTTCCGGCCGAGAAGGGTCTCTGGAAGAAACCAACCAACAACAACAATGTCGAGACCTATGCCAACGTGCCGTGGATAATCATGAACGGTGCAGGTGCATTCACCGCCTGCGGTACGGAGAAGAGCCCGGGCACGAAGGTCTTCGCCCTGGCCGGGAAGGTTGCTCACGGTGGTCTGGCAGAGGTTCCAATGGGGACTACGATCGAAGACCTGGTCTTCAGGATAGGCGGCGGGATAAAGAAGGGCAAGAAGTTCAAGGCGGTCCAGATGGGAGGCCCGTCCGGCGGGTGCATTCCGGCATCGATGAAGGAAACTCCGGTCGATTTCGAGTCGATACCGGCTACAGGGGCGATCATGGGCTCCGGCGGAATGGTCGTCATGGACGAGGACACCTGCATGGTGGAGATCGCAAGGTTCTTCCTTGATTTCACGCAGAAGGAATCCTGCGGAAAGTGCACCTTCTGCCGCATAGGTACACTCAGGATGCTGGAGATCCTCGAGAGGATAACCAGGGGCGAGGGTGTACCCGAGGACATAGAGAAACTCGAGAAACTCTCGGTACAGATCAAGGAGGCCAGTCTCTGCGGGCTCGGGCAGACGGCCCCCAACCCTGTCCAGACTACACTGAGGTACTATTCGGACGAATACCGGGCCCATATCTTCGAGAGGAAATGCCCTGCAGGAGAGTGTCAGGCCCTCGTCGAGTTCAGCATCGACCCGGAAAAGTGCGTGGGATGCACTCTCTGCGCGAAGAACTGCCCGGTGAACGCCATATCCGGCAAGGTCAGGGAAGTTCACGTCATCGACACCGAAGTTTGCGTCAAATGCGGCAAATGCGTCACTAGCTGCAACTTCGGCGCGATAGTGAAAAGGTAGGAGCGGCCAATGGAGAAGATCAGGCTCAGGATCAACGGCAGGGAGATAGAGGCCACTCCAGGGAAGACGATCCTCGAAGTGGTACAGGAGAACCAGCTGGACGATATTCCGACCCTGTGTCATTCACCGGAGCTGGAGCCCTACGGTTCCTGCTTCCTCTGCGTCGTCGAGGTCAAGGGAAGGAACAACCTCGTTCCTTCCTGCGCCACGAAGATCTCGCCCGGCATGGAGGTGGAGACCAGGAACGAAAGGATAATCGCTTCGCGCAGGACGGCACTCGAACTGCTGACTTCCAACCATTACGCGGACTGCGTTTCCCCGTGCATGGAGGGATGTCCTGCCGGAGTCGATGTCCAGGGCTACATTGCACTGGCGGCCATGGGCCAGTACAGGAAGGCCGTGGACCTTATCCGGGAGACCAACCCGCTTCCGGCGGTCTGCGGACGAGTGTGCGTACGGAAGTGCGAGGAAGTCTGCCGAAGGAAGGACATAGACGCCTCGGTAGCCATCAACAACATCAAGAGGTTCGTATCCGATTCGCCGGAAGCTTACGCCACCGACCCTCAGGGAGACCCTGACACGGGAAGGACCGTCGGAATAATCGGATCGGGACCGGCCGGCCTCACCGCCGCGTGGTTCCTTGCCAGGAGCGGCATAAAGCCGGTCATCTACGAGATGAACCAGCGCACCGGAGGCATGCTCCGATACGGTATTCCCGAGTACAGGCTCCCGGACGACGTTCTCGACAGGGAAGTCGAATACATATGCAGGGCAGGGGTGGAGATAAGGTGCGGAGTAAAGGTCGGCAGGGATGTAAGCCTGGACGAGCTGAGGAAGAGGCACGATGCCGTCTTCATAGGTCCGGGTGCCTGGACCGGCAAAGCCATGAGGGTCGAGGGCGAGTACGATACCGAAGGCGTGGTCACCGGCGCCGACTTCCTGGTGGAGAAGGCCGACGATCCGGAACCAGTATCCGGCACGGTAGTCGTGGTCGGCGGCGGGAATACCGCCATGGACGCCGCCAGGACATCGTGGAGGCTTAATGCCGACAAGGTAATAATCCTGTATCGCCGCACAAGGGCGGAGATGCCGGCTGATCCCATGGAGATCGAGGACTGCCTGGACGAGGGCATCGAGATAATGGAGCTGGCTGCTCCGACCGGAATAGTCAGGAAGGACGGCAGGCTGGTCGCCCTGAAGTGCCAGAGGATGAAGCTGGGCGATCCCGATGCATCTGGACGCCGCAGGCCGATACCCATCGAGGGCGCGGAGTTCGAACTGCCCTGTGAACTCGCCATATCCGCCATCGGGCAGGACACCGTCCTGAACGGCCTGGTCGAGGCGGAAGGGGAGGAGATAGAACTCACGCGATGGAACACATACGTGATCGATCCCGGGACGATGATGACGAACATAGAGGGGGTTTTCGCCGGAGGTGACGCGGCCGACGATGGTCCCACAGTGGCAATTGACGCCATCCGCGACGGCCAGAAGGCCGCAGCGGCGATCCGGGCCTGGCTCCTGGGCGAGGACCCGGCGCCTGAACCCTTCGTCGTGAGGAAGGACTTCTGGGAGAAGCCCGGACATGCCGAAATGGGTGATATCAGGGAATCGCCTCGTCACGAAGTGCACATGATAGATGTGGACGAGAGACGCAGCAGCTTTGTCGAGGTATCAACCGGTTTCGAGCCTGAAGACAACGTCCACGAGTGCGGGAGGTGCCTCTCATGCGGCTGCGTCAGGTTCGAGGACTGCAAACTCAGGCTCTACGCCGAGGAGTACGGCGTGGATATGGAGCACTTCAGGGGCCGTGTCCGGAAGCACAGGGTGGACGACCGCCATCCCTACATCGTCTACGATCCCAACAAGTGCATACTATGCGCCAGATGCATAAGGACCTGCGCTCGGATACTTCCCATACCCGCCCTGGGACTGGTTAACAGGGGCTTCAGGACCGAGATGCGTCCGGCGATGAACGATCCTCTGATAGAGACAAGCTGCGTCAGCTGCGGGAACTGTGTGGACTCATGCCCCACCGCGGCCCTGACGGTCAAGTACCCTTTCCCGGGCAGGGCCTGCCTCGAGAGCGAGGATGTGAAGTCACACTGCGGGTTCTGTTCCCTCGGCTGCGAGATAACGGTGAAGAATTTCGGGGAGGGAAGGTACTACATAACCTCCTCGGGAGTGCCCGGGGACTACCTCTGCAGGTACGGGCGCTTCGGGAATGAACTCTTCATCAGGAAGGACAGGCTCACGGGCGCGGTCTGGAAGCAGGGATCGACCTATTCACCCGTAAGCCTGAGGACCGCCTACTCCGGAATAGTGGAAAGCCTCAGAAGGATCGCGGAGGAATACGGACCGGAGAGCGTCGGTGTTTTCGTCTCGCCGGAGCTGACCAATGAGGAACTGTACCTTTCCGGCAGGATAGCGAGGGAAGGCATCGGGACAAGCAACGTGGGGTCCCTCGCCATCATCTCGGGCGCCGGCAGGTCCGGGGTCCTGGACGGGTCCTTCGGTTTCACGGCATCGACATCTGACAGGGGATGCCTTTCGGATGCCGACCTGATAATCTGCAACAACACATCCCTGGAGTCCGACCATCTGGTGCTGGCGGTTGACGTCATCCAGGCGGTGCGTGACGGTGCGAAGCTCGTTGTCTCGAACTCGATCCTCGACTCCACAGACCAGCATATCGCTGCGTTGACCGTGGATCCGATCAGGGGCAGGGCCTCCTTCTTCTGGAATGCCGTCATGCAGGTCCTGATCGACGACGGGGACGTTGACCCGCAGGGACTCGAGGGAGCCGATGACTTCCTTAGGGACCGGGAGGTCACAGTGGAGTCCGCTGCCGCGAAGGCTGGAGTGGACGTAAGCGATGTGTACGAGACCGCCGAACTGCTTCGCTACGCCGGCAAGGTCGTATTCGTGCACAGCCCCGACCGTGCGCAGGATGCGTCCCCGGACGACATGGAGATCTTCGCGGACCTCACGCTCCTATTGAGGGATAAGGGCAGGAGGGTGGACATACTGCTTCCCAGGCTGCTGGCCAACAGCGCGGGCCTCGAGGTTACGGGAGCGGATCCGGCGTTCCTTCCAGGAAGGAGACCGTCAAGGGACGGTCTGCCCGGTGCGGCTTCCAGTCAGGATCTGAGGCGGATGCTCGAGGTTGGAGGGCTCAGGGCGGCACTGGTGGTCGGGGAGAACCCTCTCGAACACGACATGACGGGCTCCTGGTTCAGCAACGTGGATTTCCTGGCGGCGATGGACTGGACCGATACCGAGACCACCCGGTTCGCCGATTATACGATCCCGGGAACGACTTACCTCGAGACACCGGGAACCAGGTGCAACTTCGAGGGCAGGCTCATCGATTTTGCAGGCGCGGTAATGCCTCCCTCGGGAAGGAGCAGCATCGAGGTGCTGCAGGGTCTCGCCTCGGCCTTCGGGATCGATCCTTCGACGGAAGGACTCGATACCCTGGTCAGGGACAGCCTGGGAGAGCTGGCGAGGTTCTACTGGAACACTGGGCAGGAAAGGGAGTGGGACGGAAGAGGGAAGCTGGTCCCGGTAGCGGCCGAGGCGAAGGCGGCTCCGTTAGAGCCTCCTCTGACCCATTCCCAGGAATACAGGCAGGAGATCCGCCTGGTAGGCACCGAACGCTACCGCGTCACCTAGGGGGACGGAGGCATTTTATTCGCAGAGCACAAATAAAATGTATAATATTCAGTGGGCAGTTCCATTTCCCCTGGACTATTTGTGGCATGACTGTTTCTCTTCAGGAATGATGTGTTCTGGAACCTGACAGATCGGGATTCCGTGACTTCATGGCGCTGATGAACCACTGTCTTGCGGCGGGTCTGTTCCTTGCAGCTGCTTTTCTTATTCTGAGGAGCACTTCGGCGTCCGGCTCGATCGTCAGAAAGCCCTCCCAGTCATCGATACTCAGATACTGATCGGAATCCACGGATATAAGAGGGTCGGAACGTTTCCTTCCAGTATGGTAAGCAGCACTTGACCATCTGTATTCCCAGGCTTCGCCCACGATCCCTGCCCTTACGGGATTCTGCTCCACATATCTGACAGCATTGTGGAGGTAAGAAGGGCCGAGCGGACTTGAGCTGAACCGGTACTGCCAGAGATGACCGCTCCATTCATTCTGTCGGTTCACATTACGGGAATACAGTGAGTGGGCTTTCCTGAAGCATCTGGCGAACGAATCCCCTTTTCCCGGAACAGCTACGAGGTGAACGTGGTTGTCCATCAGACACCATGATATGAAGATGACATCCTCCTCCAAAGCCGATTTGCGGATGAGCGACAGGTACTCGTATCTGTCGGAGTCGGAGAAGAAGACATTCTGCTTCCTGTTGCCTCTCTGGACTATGTGGTGAGGCAGTTGAGGTACTACTGTTCTCGCGGTTCTGGCCATAGTGAACATATGTATACAGAAGCAAACGGTGTCAAGTATGGTGTAATGACACTTTATAGGTATCAGTCATGATAAAATTCCTCCGTCCCCTTTTTTGTTATGTTCAGGTATTACAAGTAACTTGAGAAGGAAGGGATGATCCGAGGTGTTGAGGGTCCTGGAACTGACAAAGGTGTACGAGCAGGGGAAAAGGGGAAGCGCCGTGACGGTAAGGGCTGTCGACGGTGTCTCCTTCGAATGCGGTCCAGGGGA
>LQBI01000032.1 GCA_002030045.1 Candidatus Aegiribacteria sp. MLS_C
TTTCGAGATGTTGTTCGTATATACATAGTGACTAGATAATAGTTATCATATAGCTACATGTCAAGTAGTAGAAACTTAGGTCATGTATCTATGCTATTTGAGCCATGTGGTTATGATTCAGAAGCGCTTTTCAAATATATCAACGACTTATAGGATTGAATGTACCGGGTGTGGTAGTTCTCATGTCAAACGAGAGTCTCAGGGTCATAGAGTGATAGATGCGGCGGGATTCTGACAGTCCCCGCCGGCAGGATATTGGTGGAGGCGGCGGGATTCGAACCCGCGTCCGGGAACAGGGACCTGACAGCTCTACATGCTTAGGCCGGATTAAATCTCGCCCCGATTTGGTTCCGGTCGGCCTCCTCGGCGCCAGCCCCACTTAAATCTCGCCGCTTTTGCCCTGGAGCGGGGCTCCGCAGCCAGCCCTCCGTCTTGCGCCCGACCCCCGGTAGGAAGGCGATTCCCGGGGCGGACGGCCGTTCCTGTTGGGGAACGGCGTGCCGTTATTTACGCGGCAGTTGTGTTCTATCCGCAGGATTAACGAGGTCGCGGACACCTCGGCATGCAACCGCCAGACCACTTCTGAGCCCGTCGATACCTGTCGCCCCCATGGTCTGTCAGTACTGTAACTATTATGGGGCCACTTCGGTTCCTGTCAACCCTGCATGGCTTTGGGACTTGCCAAATCGCAATCCATGCATTATTGAATTGATTCCATTAGAAACCGAATTCTTCCATAGGAGCCGAAGATATGTCCTGGAAATGCGATATCTGTGGAAAAAGCCCTTCTGTAGGGAACAGGGTCAGCCACTCCACACGACACACTAAGCACGTCTGGAAACCCAATCTCCAGACGGCCCGGATCATTGTGGACGGTAAGATCAAGAAGGTCAAGATCTGCACCGGATGCATCAAGTCCGGGAAGGTCCAGAAGGCCTAGGGATACTTTATCTGAAGACAAAGGGCGGGATCTGTCCCGCCCTTTTCTCGTTATATTACATAGTCTTCGGTAACTAGTCGTCCTCTTCATCAGAGTCTTTCTCATGGTCCTTGAACCGGCCCTGGTTCATTGACATCGAGGCATGGTACTCCCTGGCGAGCCTGGTGTGTCCGAAGCCCATGTTCAGGAACCCCCACTCGAATGTGACTTCGGGATCAGTCTCCTCCAGGACCCACCTTATGTTTATGCCGGCGTTCTTGAAGGCGGTGTTCCACCCGACTCCTGTCAGCTTCTCCTCAAGGACCCCGCTCACCCTGTGGTCGCCACGTGCCAGCAGTGCCCTGACGTGAGCTTCCCTGGGGTCTCCGTACTTGGCATTTACTCCCTTGATCTTTCTAAAGCCGTTCTCAAGCTCTTCAATCCATTCCCTGAGGTCCGTGGGGTTTGCCATGGCGGACCACTGGAAGGCGGTCCAGGGCTTGGGGATGAACGGATTTACGAAGACCTCTATGGGCAGGTCGGTACGGTTACGGACCTCACGAACGAATTCCAGTATGGACTCCCTGTCCTCAGAGCATTCGAAGGGCAGTCCTATCATGAAGTATATCCTTACTTTCTCCGTCTTGTCCTTGTGTTTGTCCACCGAGTCCAGAAGGCTCCGATTCCTGAGCTTCTTTCCTATGACCCTCCGAAGGAAGTCATTACCTGTCTCGGGCGACAGGACCATCACCTTCTCCGTCAGGTCGTCATGGAACCCGCTGTCCTGTATCTGATCATCGTACTTGTTGGAACACAGGACCACTTCCATGCCCTTCTTCTCCGCCGCCCTTATGATCTTCTTGAGATCCGGATGGGAGCGTGGGGAACTGCCTATCAGTGCTATGGTCCTTACTCCGTCCATCCCCTCGATGACGCTCTCGAGTTCTTCCAGTTTGCATTCCCTGTATGGAAGGCTTACGTATCCAGGCTGACAGAACTTGCAGTTGTACGGGCATCCCCTGGAGATCTCGAGCATGGTAATGTCGCTGTTCAGACAGTCCGGCGAATGGAAGTAGGATTTCATCCCCATACCATCTGATCCTGCCCACTGGCGCATTATGGAGCTGACCCTGCCCGGAATCTCGTGCACCGAAGGTATGTATATACCGGGAAGGGTGGCGAGACGACGCAATAGCTTCTTTTTTGAAGCACCCTGTGCTCCCAGGCTCTTTATGGTGTCCAGGACGGGACCTATGGAGGGTTCTGTCTCCCCTATGATGAAAGCGTCCATGAACTCCGCCAGAGGCAAGGGATTCGCGGTGACTGATGTCCCGCCGGCTATTATCAGCGGCCATTTGCTCACCCTCTCAGATCCCCTGAGCCTGATGTCGGAGATGCTCATCATCTCAAGCATCCTTATGTAGTCGTCCTCGCCGGTGGGAGTGAAGAAAAGGAGGTCGCACTGCTTTATGGATTTGCCCGATTCCAGCGTTATGGCAGGATGACCGTACCTGCTCCGCCAGTGGAACTCATCCTTGTCAGGGTAGAAGGCCCGCTCGCAGCAGGTCTCCGGCCAGGAGGCAAGCTGCCTGAAAGTGTTCTGGAACCTGAGGGACGACATCGTGGCACCGTACTCCATGGGAGAGGCGAGTATTATCTCGAAAATGCCCTTCCCGGTGAAGTCTAGATCGCAGGTCTCATTGGACAGAATGCTTCGCCGTCGTTCGTCGTAATAGTCGGCAGCGGGTTTTCTGCTCATGTATGCTACCCTCCGTTCGTGGATGCCGGTAATATACGACAACCTGAGTCATATCGCTAGCAGGATAGCTTATATACATGTTCTACAAGTTCTTAGGCCCGTTTGGCGTCCCTTCTCCGAAGAATGGGCCCTTTCTTCCCCGGCCAGCTACCTCCTGAAGAATGGGTCCATTCTTCCCCGGCCAGCTACCTCCTGAAGAATGGGGGCTGCTTTTTCCTGTCCTCCTTCTCCTGTGCCTTTGCGGTTCCCATCATGAAAGGCAGCCTGTCCTTCTCCGGTTCTATCAGGGCATTCTGGGTCACGAACCTCTCTCCGAGCCGCATATCGATTGCGTCCATGTCCGGGTCGTCCACTTCTCCGAAGCCGGTGGCTATCACCGTCACCTTGAGCCTGTCCTCCATGCTGTCCACGATGCTGGTCCCCAGGCTCACGTCCGCCTGAGGGCCCACGGCCTTCGTTACTATCTCCACCGCCTCGTGGAACTCGGCGAACTTCATGCCCGAGGATGCCTGTATGCTTACCAGGAGGGACTTTGCCCCCTCTATGGAGACGTTCTCGAGCAGAGGATCGGAGATGGCCCTTCTGGCTGCCTCGGAAGCCCTGTGCTCGCCGTTGCAGCAGCCTGTTCCCATCATCGCGCCGCCGCCGGTGGTTATGACCTTCTTGATGTCCTGGAAGTCGAGGTTCATAAGGCCCGGCGAGGATATGATGTTGGCTATACCCTCCACGGCATCCTTCAGGGTCCTGTTGCCCCGCTCGAATGCGTCCCTCAGGGTCTCGTCCTCCCCGGCCTCCCTGCGGAGACTGTCATTGGGAATGACTATCAGCGTGTCGACTTCCTTCCTCAGAGCGGATATTCCCTGCTCCGCCCTGTTCTTCTTCACCGCACCCTCTATTTCGAAGGGTCTGGTTACCACGCCGACGGTTATGGCGTTCAGATCCCTTGCGATCCTTGCCACCACCGGCGCGGCTCCGGTGCCCGTTCCGCCGCCCATGCCCGACGCGATGAATACCATGCTGCAGTCCTGCAGGCTCTCCTCTATCTCGTCCCTGCTCTCCTCCGCCGAGCTCTCGCCTGTTTCCACGTTGCCTCCGGCCCCGAGGCCTCCGGTCAGCTTGGGTCCCAGCTGGACCTTGAGGTCGGCCTGACAGTTGTGCAGGGCCTGAAGGTCGGTGTTCATGGCGATATACTCCACTCCCACTATGTCCGCACCCAGCATCCTGTCTATGGCGTTGCATCCGCAGCCGCCTATACCCACCACCACGATCTTGGGCTTGCCGTGGTATTCCTCCGTGACATCCACTATCTGGAGTCTCGGTCCTTCTTCCTGAGGCAGCATGTTTCCTCCCTTGCTCATCATCTCAGTTTCCTTATCAATCCTCTGATCTTCGCGGCAGCCCTGTCCAGAGGGCTGCTGCCCTTCCTCTGTTCCTGTTCGATTTCCTCGCCCATGGTCAGGAGGACCAGCCCCACAGCAGCTGCGAATTCGGAATTCTCTATCAGCGATGAGGATACGTCCACACCTCCGGGCCTTCCCACCTCTACCGGCAGGCCCACTACCCTGGAGCAGGCTTCTGCAAGCCCCCTGAGCCTGGAAGTCCCTCCCGAAAGGACCATTCCGGCCGGGACGTCGGACTCCTGTATGCCCGCCTGCCTGAGTTCGCAAAGGATGTCTCCCATGAGACCTCCCACGCTCCTGTATGCGATCTCGTTGATAGTCTCCTCGGATACCGGCAGTGTGTTCCTGCCTCCGAAGGTGCTCACGGTTATCTCACCGCCCCTCTCCCTCCTTCCCCTGGCAAGGTCCACTGTCTCCCTCTTGAGGCGTTCCGCCTCGTGCCTGGGAATCCTCATCTGCTGCAGTGAGCGAGTGATCGACTCTCCTCCCACCGGTATGACGGAGAGGTGAGCGAGGGCTCCCGAGTGGAACACGGCTATGTCGGTGGTGCTGGCCCCTATATCGGCCAGGACCACTCCCATCTGCATCTCATCCTCGGTCAGGACGGACCTGGCGGAAGCGCATGCGGCGGGAAATATGCTCCGGACGGCGATGCCAGCGTCGTGTACAGCCTGCTCCAGATTGAGCACCGCGGTCCTGTCCGCCGTTATCATGTAAATGTCGGCGGTCAACCTCTCGGCCCTGAGCCCCACCGGAGGTCTCTGAAGCATTCCGGAGCCGTCGATGGTGTATCCGCAGACCTCCTTCCGGAGGACCATGGACTCCCTTGGCAGCTTGATGAGCTGGGCGGTCTCGATGGCGTCCTCTATGTCGGGCCATTCCACCTTGCCGGATACGAAATCGTCTTCCATGTCGACGTTGACGGTCCCGCGTCCTGGGAAACCCCTTACATGGGGACCACTTATGGACAGGGCGGCTTCGGAGATCTTCCACGATGAGAGGGACTCCGCTTCTGCCACTGCCTTCTCCACAGCCCTTGCGGTCCCCTGCAGGTCGACAGTGACGCCTTCCATCACGCTTCCATCCGTGGGCGCCTGACCAGCTCCTGTGATGTGGAGCACCCCGTCCTCGTCCACTTCCGCTATTACGCATACGACGCTGTAGCTTCCCACGTCGATCCCGGCGAACACCTCGGGGCTCACTGCACCACCTCCCCCGCTGAATGCCCGGAGAGGGGCCTGAGAACCGCCTGTCCTGCGTACCGCATGTCTATCTCGCGAATCGCCGGTTCCGATGCGACGAAATCTTCCGCCGCCAGGTAGCCGGACCATCTTCCCTGGAAATCCTCGGTTCCGAGGAGTACCCTGGACCCATCCTCCAGCAGCACGGCGAGACCTTCCGTGTTGAAGCTGAAGTCAGGGGTCCCCCCCTCGAACCCGCAGCTGCCGAACCATCCGGCCAGTCTCGCGGACACCTCAGGTCCGATGAATCCTTCGGCCTCAACCACGGGAAGGCTGTCACAGATGAACCTCTCGGGCAGCACCTCTCCCATCGAGGATATTACGGTGATGCAGTCGTCGTATGAGATCGAATAGGCAGGCCTGGAAACGCTTAGATCAAGTACGAGGGTGCCCAGGGGTATTCGGCTGACCCTGGCCGAATCAATTCCGGGTATTCCCGTCAGCTCCCTCCGGAGCAGGTCCGTGTCTATCTGCCATATGGATGTCCCGAACAAAGGAGCCACGACCCGGCATACAACCGCTGAGTCAGCCTGCCTGATTCCCCTCACCCTGACCGTTTCCAGATCGAAGGCTCCTCCCCTCTCGAACCACCTGTATCCCATTGAGAGGGCGAAAGCGCACATGCTGGACACAAGAAGCACCCAGAACAGAGTCCTTCTCCTGTCCTTCATCTGCTCTCACCCGCCAATCGCCTTGCCATTCCGTCTATGCTGCCGGCCCCCATGAATACCACTACGTCCGCGCTTCTTCGAAAGAGCAGTTCCCGCAGGTCATCCCTGTCGAAGTATTCGGAATCCCCGCCGGCCCGCCTGCAGGCGTCGGAGACGAGGCTGCCCGTGACCCCGGGCAGTGGCTCCTCCCTGGCGGGGTAGATCGGTAGCACCGCCGACCAGTCGGCAGCGAGGAGGGCCAGGCCCATCTCTTCAGCCTGTGCCGCCGTCCTGGAGTAGAGATGGGGCTGGAATACAACTCCCAGATTCCCGGGCAGAGTGTTTTTCACAGCCTTCAGGGCGGCCCTGATCTCGTCCGGATGGTGGGCATAGTCGGACAGAAGCAGCGACCCGCCTGAGCTCCCTATGTTCTCAAGCCGCCTGGCTACCCCGGGAAAGCTCGACAGGGCTTCCACGGAAACCTCGGTATTGACTCCCATCGTACCGGCTAGTGCAATGGCGGTCTCCGCGTTGCGCAGGTTGTGCTCTCCGGGAACTGGAAGCCTTCCACTAACTCCGGATACAGTGTACTCGACTCCCCATCCCGAAGGGCCCAGGGAGCTGCACTCAAAGTCGCCTCCGGGTCCGGTGGTGACCAGATGTCTCCCTATCCTCTCAGCCCAGTGGCCCAGGTCACGACTTTTCCGCGGCACGATCACCGTTCCTCCGGGGCGGGTCATCTCGAGGAATATTCCGAAGGCCATTGAGAGCGCTTCTGGAGAACCGTAGCATTCCAGGTGGTCGAGTGCGAAGTTGGTCACGGCAGCGGAAACCGGCCTGAGGCGGAGGAAGGTCCTGTCGTACTCGTCGGCCTCTACCACCGAGATGGTGCTGCCGTTCCTGAAATTGCCGTCCCAGGGTGTCACGTACCCTCCCAGCATCACTGTGGGGTCCAGTCCGGCCTCCTGAAGTATCCATCCGGTCATCGCGGTGGTGGTTGTCTTTCCGTGTGCACCGGCCACGGCCAGGAGCCGGGTCCCGTTGGCCAGTTCCGCAAGGGCCTCGCTCCTTCTGAGGACCCTGACACCTGCCTCCCTGGCAGCGACAACCTCGGGGTGGTCCGACGGCACGGCGGCGCTGTAGACGAGGAGGTCGCAATCAGCCGCGTGGGAGACATCGTGCCCTTTGAGGACGGTCACTGAAGCCCTCTCCAGCTCACGCATGTTGTCGCCGGGGCTCCGGTCGCATCCGCTGACGGTGAAGCCCCTGCTCGAGTACCACATGGCCAGGGCGCTCATGCCGCTTCCGCAGATTCCAACCAGGTGTACCCTAAGGCCCATCATTCCTTCCTCGCCCGGCCATTCCGGCCAGTATTCCGGCTATTGTGACAGCAGGGTTCTCCGGCATCATTCCGGAAAGGGAATCCCTCATTCCCTGAAGTTTCACATCCGACGAGAGCAGGGTCCGGACACTTTTCCACAGAGCTTCGGGCTCCAGCCCTTCCTGGTCCATCATCAGGGCTCCACCGCCCTCTACCATCTCCATGGCGTTCCATCGCTGGTGGTCTTCGGTGGCGAAGGGATAGGGGATGTAGACCGCCGGGACCCTGAACCAGGCCAGCTCTGCCACCGTCATCGCCCCGGACCTGGCCACGGCAAGGTCCACCGCCGAGTAAAGGAGCGCCGGGTCGTCAGTGAAATCGACTATCATGGCGCGGTCCCGGCGGATCCCCAGTTCCGAGGCATTTCGGCGTACCCTCTCCAGATCCCGGGTGCCGCACTGGAGGATAAGGCTAACTCCGTCAGGGACCTGCAGGGCCAGGTCGTTCAGGGCCCTTGCACCCTGGCTCCCTCCCAGGAAGAGCACAGCCGGTCCCTCCTCAGGGATCCCCAGTCTGGCTCTTGCTTCCGAGCGTGCGTGCCTGACAAGCGATTGTCTGACGGGATTCCCCGTATGGATGACCTCTCCCCTGAACCTCGAGGATGCACTCTTGAAACCGGTCATCACCAGGTCGACCCTCCTGGCGGTCATCCTGCTTGTCCTGCCCGGAATGCTGTTGGACTCGTGTATGGCCGAGGGTATTCCCATCCTTCGGGCTGCTATCACGGGGAAGAATGACGGATAGCCACCCGTGGCGAAGAGGACCGACGGTTCCAGCTCCCTGAGAAGCTTCCTGGCGTTCCTGTACGTTCTGACCGCCCTGAAGGGCAGGGGAAGAAGGTCCCTCAGTCCCCTGTCTATCCTGGGCGGATCCAGGATGTGCACAGCGTCTCCGTACCCCTCGTACATCCTGGCGTCCACCGGTCTGGGAGTCGATATGAACGAGATCGCCACCCCCGGTACCGTCTCCTCCAGTGCCTCGGCCACGGCGATGGCCGGGCTGATGTGTCCTCCTGTTCCTCCGCCGACTATGGCAACCCTCATTTCACGATACCTTCCCTGGCTACCCTGGACACCATTCCAAGGCTTCCCAGTGTGACCATGAGGTTGGATCCTCCCCATGACACCAGGGGAAGGGGCATGCCGGTGGACGGGAACATCCTGGTGACCACGGCTATGTGAATGAAGACACCGAGGGCAATGGATGCGATCAGTCCTCCGGATAGCATGTAACCGAACAGGTAGTCGGCCCCGTCGGCGATGAGCCAGCCGCACATAAGCATCATGAAGAGAAGCGACAGGATGAGCATGACGCCCAGAAAACCCGTCTCCTCTCCTATCACCGCGAGTATGTAGTCGGAGAAGGCTTCTGGAAGGAACCCCCTCTGCTGACGTCCCCTGCCGATACCCCTTCCCATTAGACCTCCGCTGCCAAGTGCTATGCAGGCCTGTTCCGGCTGGTAGGTGGAGGCCTCCGCCGCCTGACCCGGCGAGAACCAGCTCACCAGACGCTCCCTCCTGTACTCCGAGGAAAACACCACCGCCGAGGCGAAGGCCAGCATGACCAGGAACAGGACCAGCATGTCCCTGAACCTGGCCTCGGCCAGGAAAAGCACCACGGCCATCACCAGGAGTATGTACATGCCTCCGGCAAAATCCGGCTGAAGCGCAACAAGGACAGCCGGAACCATGGCCAGCGCCGTCAGCCATGAGACTCCGGCGCCGGTCCTGGCACGTATCCTCCCGCCGGAGACCAGGGATGCCGCCAGCAGCACGTAGGCGACCCTCGACACTTCGGAAGGCATGATCCTGAAACCGCCCGGCAATGTGATCCATCTTGCCGAGCCGTTTATTACCGGCGCCCACCGGGAATCCTTCAGGAACAGGAGCACGGCCAGCATCGCGATGGAGAGGAGGTACAGGAAGGGCGCCGCCCGCTTCAGGGCCTCAGGAGGCACGCTGTACAGAAGCAGACCGACGAGCACGCCTGCAAGGACCTTCTTGACGTGAGGCAGCAGGAAGAGGGTGGTGGAACCGGAATCCGACAGCAGCAGAGACTTGAACGAGCTAGCGGTGAACACAGCCAGCGTACCGAAAACCAGCAGCAGGGCAGCGGATACCAGCATCAGGCTGCGGGTCCCGGAAGGTCGCAGGTACCTCATTCCAGTCCCTCCACGAGTGTCCTGAAATGGTCTCCCCTCTCCTCGAAGTTCGAGTACTGGTCGAAACTGGCGCATCCCGGGGAAAGCAGCACCGTGTCCCCGGCCTTTGCCTCGCTTACCGCTCTCTCCAGGGCCCTCTCCATTTCCCCCTCTATCCAGACGGGAACCGATCCGGACCATGCCTCGGAGAGCATCCCCGCCGCGGAACCGATGAGTATCACTCCCCTGGTGCGGCTTTCCACCAGTTCCCTCAGGTGCCGGTAGTCGGTCTCCTTTGCCAGGCCCCCGGCTATCAGGAGCACAGGGGCCCGGAAACTCTCGAGCGCCACTCTTAGTGAATCCGGATTCGTTGATTTCGAGTCGTTTACGAAGGTTACTCCCCTCAGCTCCCTCAGGGTCTCGATCCTGTGCGGTACACCGGGGAATGTGGACAGCCCCTCCACCATGGCGGCAGGGGCCAGGCCCGCCCTGGCCGCAAGGCAGACCACCGCCAGGGCATTTGAGATGTTGTGGCTGCCGGGTATCGAGAGGTCCTCCGTGTCGATGACGGGAACCTCTCCTTCCGGATCTGTCAGGAAGATGGTGCCGTTCATCACGAAAGCGCCCCTGTTGACCCTCTCCCGGGAGGAAAAGTACCATTCCAGCCCGGAGGTCCTTCCCGACAGGGGGACCGAACCCGGATCGTCCCGGTTGAGGACCAGCACGTCGTCGCCGTCCTGGTTTATGAAGATACCGGCCTTGGCGTCGACGTAACGTGAGATGTCCCCGTGCCTGTCCAGATGGTCGGGTGTGATGTTCAGTATGGCTGCTCCCACCGGCCGGAAGGTCTCAACGGTCTGAAGCTGGTAGCTGCTGACCTCCAGCGCTATCCAGTCGGCATCGGGATGCTTTACCACAGCGGTGCTGAAAGGGTAGCCGGTATTGCCTGCGGCAATGGCCTCGAAACCTGCCCTGGACAGTGTATAGGCCAGCCATTCGGCCGTGGTGGTCTTCCCATTGGACCCGGTCACCGCAAGGACCGGCGAGTCGGAGTTCTGGTAAGCAAGCTCTATCTCGCCTATCACCGGAATGCCCAGCTCCCCTGCTGCCGCCGGGACATAGGAGGCAGGGTCGACACCGGGGCTTACCACGAGACCGTCCAGACCGTCCAGTGAACTGGTTATCGCCTCGTTGCCTATGACCAGCATCGCACAGTCGGCGCAGTCACGGACCGCGGGGGAACTGTCCATTCCGACCACGGTGAAACCCCTGAGCCGCAGGAGAGCGGCGGCTGCCCTGCCGCTCCTGCCCAGTCCGAGTACGCCTATCCTCTTCGCCCCGTCAGTCCAGTATCCCATTCTTCACCTTACCTTGAGAGTGGTCAGTCCCAGGAGTCCCAGAATGGCGGCGATTATCCAGAATCGGACCACGACCTTGCTCTCCCGCCATCCCAGCAGTTCGAAATGGTGATGGATGGGAGCCATTCTGAAGACCCTCCTGCCGGTCCTCTTGAACCAGACGACCTGAATGACCACGCTGAGCACCTCCGCGACGAATACGCCTCCCACCAGGAAGAGGAGGAGCTCGTTCCTCGTTACAACCGCCATGGACCCTATGGCCCCTCCCAGGGCGAGTGAACCGGTATCGCCCATGAAGACGGCGGCCGGGGGAGCGTTGAACCAGAGGAAGCCGAGACAGGCTCCCGCCATTGCGCCTGCGAATACAAGAACCTCCCCTACCCCCGGCAGGTAGGAGAACTGCAGGTATTCAGCGAAGTTCACGTTGCCCAGGAGGTATGCCATTGCGGCGAAAGTAAGTATGGAGATGAGGCTCACGCCCGTAGCCAGCCCGTCAAGTCCGTCGGTGAGGTTCACCGCATTTGATGTCCCTGCAAGGACCAGGGCCACGAAGAGGATGTACAGGAACCCGAGGTCGATCCTTATTCCCTTGAAGAAGGGAACGGTGGTCTCCGTGGACCTTATGTCAATCTGGGTGCTGGATTCCAGATCGATGGTTCGAACCGACGGGAAGACCTGCGGGGCGGGGGAGGCTCCCTCCTGGACAGGGCTGAAGCATAGCCATACTCCCATGGCAACGCCGAGCAGGAACTGACCCGCCAGCTTGTACCTTCCAACAAGACCTTTCGAGCAGTGCCTGACGACCTTCAGGTAATCGTCCAGGAGCCCGATCAGTCCCATCCACACGGTCGATATCAGAACCACCATCAGCAGACGATTGTCCAGTCTTCCCCAGAGGAGGACGGGCACGAGCAGGGACAGGAGTATCAGGAGCCCTCCCATGGTCGGGGTCCCCTCCTTGGTGAGATGGCTCTTCGGACCGTCGTCCCTGACTGTCTGACCGATCTGGTGCTTCCTGAGGAAACTGATGATGGCGGGCCCGGCGGCGAAGGCCACGAGCATGGCCGTAAAGGTGGCCCCGGCAGCCCTGAAGGTGATGTAGCCGAAAAGGTTGAACAGAGTAGCGGAGTCCCGCAGCGGATAAAGGATCCAGTAGAACATCATTCACCTTCTTCCAGGGATCGGACCAGTTCGCCCAGCCTCAGGGAGTTTGATCCCTTCACCAGTACCGTGGAAGAGGGTCCTGCGACCCTTCTGAGCATCTCCAGCGCCTGGCGCCAGTCCGCGGCGATGGCGACCTCCAGGCTCGTTACCTCGTCGGCCACCGAGGCGTAGTCCTCTCCGGTGACGATGAGGAAGTCCAGCCCGATCGAATCGGCTTTCCTGAGGACTTCCCTGTGGCTATCCATCGCCGTCGTACCCAGCTCCCTCATATCCCCCAGGACAGCACCCCTGGGTCCCTTCACGCCGGCCAGCACCTCCAGGCAGGCAAGGGTGGAATCGGGATTGGCGTTGTAGCTCTCGTCCAGTATCACCAGACCTCCGGCTTCGACTATCCTCCCACGCCCCGCCGAGGGCGTCACCGTCGACATCGCCGCAAGGGACTCCTCTGGAGGGACTCCGAGGGTGCCGGCCATCAGTGCTGCCGCGGAAGCGTTGGTCATATTGTGTGAACCGCTGAGGGTCAGTTCCATGCCCAGGCCCCAGGGCTGGAGCAGGAAGCCCCCGGCCGGGTCAGGTTCCGGCCAGACGTCGCCCCCCTGTCCGAAGGTGCCGATATCGAGACCGGTATCCTCGGCCGCCCTGCGCAGCACCTCCTGTCCGGACGGGATCACGCAGTTCCCGCCCGGAGCCGTGGCCCGTATCAGTTCCGCCTTTGCAGCCGCCACTTCCTCCAGAGATCCGAAAAACTCCATGTGTGCTCTGCCGATGCTGGTTATGAGGCAGTCGGTGGGACGGACGACGGACCCCAGCACAGCAAGCTCTCCCGGATGGTTCATTCCCGCCTCAAGCACCATTACTTCAGGGTCTTCCTCGGGAGCGTTCAGGACCACCAGGGGAAGACCGATGTGGTTGTTGAGGTTGCCCGTGGTCCCGTATACGCTGAACCTTCTTCCCAGGGCGGCCATGAGCAGGCGCCTGGTGGTGGTCTTGCCGCTGGAGCCGGTGATCCCCACTACACGGCAGCCCATGCGCCCCCTCCTCCACCGCGCAGCGTCCAGCAGGGCCTTCTCAACGCTCCCTGTCAGAACGGTGCCGGCCTGTCCGCCGTCCCTTTCCACCACGGCCATTCCTCCCATCGAGACCACCCGGTCCACGAAATCGTGCCCGTCCGCATGGACACCCCTGAGGGCGAAGAAAAGTGATCCTTCATAGGCCTCCCGCGAGTCTATCACGCAATCCAGCACCGGCCGTCCGGCATCTTCAGGGCGTACGTATCCGCCCGTTGCCGCGGCGATGTCCCCCAGGCTGATCATGAAAGCCTTTTCCGCAGAGCTTCGAAGGCCTCTTCCCTGTCGTCGAAATGCACTTTCTCCCTGCCCAATATCTGGTAGTCCTCGTGACCCTTGCCCGCAATGATCAAAACGTCCCCGGTTTCAGCCATGTCGACGGCTCTTCCTATGGCCCTCCTCCTGTCCGGCTCCACGACCAGGACGGAACCTGCGTCCGGTCCGATCCCCTCCAGGATGTCTTCTATGATGCGTCGGGGGTCCTCGGTCCGTGGATTGTCGCTTGTAACAACCACCACGTCGGCCAGTCCAGCAGCTATTCTGCCCATTAACGGGCGCTTGGCCGAGTCCCGGTCCCCTCCTGCCCCGAACACCGCTATGACCCTGTTCTCAGTGAGCCGGG
The DNA here is from genome assembly GCA_002030045.1 of Candidatus Aegiribacteria sp. MLS_C. Taxonomy (GTDB): domain Bacteria; phylum Fermentibacterota; class Fermentibacteria; order Fermentibacterales; family JCC-6; genus Aegiribacteria. Next base: position 13,702 of record LQBI01000032.1, read on the forward strand.
CAGCCTGTTCCAGCACTCTCGTGAGAGCATCGGGCGTATGGGCGTAGTCCACCGCCACAAGGAAATCCTGGCCCGCGCTGACCGGCTGGAACCTGCCGGGGACTCCCGGGAAATCCTTCAGGCTTCCGGCTGCATCACTCGGGTCCAGACCTCTCTCGACGGCCGCGGCGATCGCTCCGGCGGCATTGAATACGTTGAATACTCCCGGGATGCCCATTCTTACCTTCAATCCCGTTCCACGGCGGGTCAGGGTGAAGGATGTTACCGAGAGGGATGCCGAGATATCGGATATCCTGTAGTCGTCGGTGTCTCCGGTTCCGAAGGTGACGCTCCCGGGTATGTCGGGGTAACCCGGTGAATAGGTACCCACCACACTGCTGCCACCCTCCTTGAGCAGGTCGAAGAGGTGCTTCTTGCATTCCAGGTACTCCTCCATGTCGCGGTGGTAGTCCAGATGGTCCTGAGTGATGTTGGTGAAGACCGCTGCGTCGAACCTCACGGTCTCTACCCTTCCCAGGGAAAGCGCATGGCTGGAGACCTCCATGACGCAGCATCCGTCCCCGCCATCGACCATCCGCCTCATGAGCCCGGCGATCTCAAGGGCGCCGGGGGTGGTCATGTCAGCCGGGGCCTCCCGGCCGCCCGCTATGTGTCCCACGGTACCCATGATGCCGGTGCTCATTCCGTTCCTCTCAAGTATCCAGCGGAGCATGCGGGCGGTAGAGGTCTTGCCGTTGGTCCCGGTTATGCCGTAGGTGGCCAGCTGGTCCCAGGGTCTCCGGTAGAAGTTGGCGGCGATGACCGGCAGCAGCGGACGGTTGTCTCCGGAAGGGTTCGCGACAACGCCTGTCTGGTTTTCCCGCGGTCTCTCCGACACGACCGCCGAGGCGCCCTTCTCCAGGGCCTGGTCGATGTACAGGTGGCCGTCGGTTGTGAAGCCCTTCACCGCTACGAACAGCGTCCCCGGACCAGCCTGCCGGGAGTCGTCGGTCACCGAGGTTATCTCTACCGAGCGCATCTCGCCGGAGAGGAATATCCCGGAGGAGGCGAGTACTTCCTCCAGTCTCATTCCGTCACCCCCGCCAGGAGACCCGTATCGTCGATACCGGGGCCAAGCGCCAGCCGGGGCTCCACTGCCACTATCCTGGACACCATCCTGGAGAACGCCGGCGCTGCCGAAGCGCTTCCCCACCTGTACTCGTATTCCGGACCGTCTATGACCACAGCAAGTACCAGACCGGGATTGTCCGCCGGTACCAGGCCAACGAAGGCGCTGAGGTACCCCGATTCTCCGCTGAGCCTCTCCGCAGTACCGGTCTTGCCCCCCACGGCTACACCGCTGACCGCTGCGCTGGCGCCGGTCCCCTCCTCCACCACCGCCCTCAGTGTCCTGCGTACGATGGCGGCCGTCTCCGGGGAGAGAGGATGGGACCTTGCGATGGAGGGCTCTTCCAGCCATTCGCCCCCGCTGCTCATGGAGTGGAGGAGCCTGGGGTAGTAGAGAGTACCGCCGTTGGCTATCACAGCGTAGGCCATAGCAAGCTGCAGAGGAGTAACGGTCACCTCCTGACCTATGGCGATCTGCGCCGAGGAGACTCCCGACCATCCGGGACCGCCTGGTGTCGGCAGTATTCCGCAGGACTCGTCGGGGTACTCTACCATGGTCTTCAGCCCGAAACCCATCCTGCTGCAGTAGCTGCAGAGCGTGGAGTCGGTCAGGGTCCTGGCCATCATCACGGTGCCTACATTGCTGGAATTGATGATTATCTCGTCCCTGTTGAGAACTCCCAGCCGGTGGGCGTCGGAGATGCTGTCCCCCGCCACGTCGATGTAGCCGTCACTGCAGTTGAAGGTCTCGTCCTGACCGATGATCCCCTCCTGTATGCACGCGGCGTAGGTGACAACCTTGAAGGTGGAACCCGGTTCATGGTAGCCCTGAAAACAGTGGTTCATGGCCAGGGCTCCGTTCTGAGCCCTCACCGGAACGCTTCCGGCCGCAAGTATCTCTCCGGTGCGAGGGTCCACGAGGACAGCAGCCGCCCACTCGCCCCCGTACTCCTCCAGTGCCAGCTGGAGTTCCTCCATGACGATGCACTGGAACCTTGCGTCAAGCGTCAGCATGACGTCCCTTCCGTCGACCGCCGGCGAGTTCTGCGCATCAGGGTCTATCAGGTTGTATCTGCCGGTGGCGCTGCGCTCCATGTAGAGCCTTCCGTCCCTGCCCCTGAGCTCGGAATCGAACCACTGTTCCACTCCTTCTGTGCTCTCGCTGCTGTACCTGCCGATAACCCCGGCGGCGAGATCGCCGATGGGGTAGGTCCTCTGCTGACGAAGGTAGACGCTGACCCCGTTCGGCAGACCGCGGCCGGCAAGTTCCATGGCCAGCTCGTAGGGTACGTCCACAGCCAGTATCTGGTTGCCCTGGGGTCTCGGGGCCCCGGTCTCCACGAGCCTGTACCTGTCAAGTCCCATGATAAGGCTGTCTACGAGGGATTCGCTTCCCTCGGGCACCTGGGGCCAGTAAACCTGGAAAGTGGCCACCGTCCTGTTGCCGGCCAGCAGGTATCCGTTCCTGTCCAGTATCCTGCCCCTGCGGGCCTCGACGTCTATGAGGGTTGTGTGCTGCATGCTGGCTGTGCGGGTGTAGAAGTCGTTATGGACTAACTGAATGTTGATGAGTCTTCCGGCGGCTATCAGGAATCCCAGGCAGGCGGCGGCCATCAAAACCCTCAGCCTTGCGGACCGTCTCTCGGGTGAGATCTCACTGTTCCATGCAGACACGATCGCCGCCTTCCCGGAGCATGCCCTGCGGAGCGAAAACCCTTACCCTGTCAAGCGGGAGGGGACCCAGACCCAGTTCCGTTCCCACCTCATGCAGCCTTGCGGGGTTCAGGAGCGAGGCTCTCTCGACCAGCAGCTCGTCACGCTTCCAGGTCAACTGGAGTCCCTGTTCGGCCAGGTCCCTGTAGCGCATTGCCAGGGCCAGCCTCAAGTTGTATATGCCCGCCTCCAGGACCAGGAGGAGGAGAAGACCCCCCGCCACCACGAGCAGGGTCCTCCTTACTCCGCTCCTCATGTCCGGAGACCCATCCTGAGCCGGGCGGAACGTGCCCTGCTGTTCTCCCTGATCTCTTCATCCCCGGGAAGCAGCCATTTGGGGGAGTACTGGCGGAAGGACCCGCAGTCGCGGAACAGGACCTTGACCCGGCGGTCCTCCAGTGAATGGAACGTTATGAACGCTATTCTTGCATCGGTCTCCGTCCACGAGGCCAGTCCGTCAAGCAGGATATCCAGCTCCTCCAGCTCCCGGTTGACCGCTATTCTCAGGGCCTGGAAGACCCTGGACAGCATCTTGACCCCGCCGGACCTGACCGAGGAAGACACCGCGTCGGCCAGTTCCCTCGAACCTGCCACTGGTCTGGCGTTCACGATGGCCGCTGCGATCCGCCTGCTGCGGCCCTCCTGGCCGAACCTGAAGATGATGTCGGCCAGCTCCTTCTCGGGGAGTGTGTTCACCAGTTCCAGGGCAGTTGGCCCGTCCTCGGGATCGAACCTCATGTCCAGCGTGCCGTCCATGCTGTGCGAGAACCCTCTTGCGGGATCGTCCAGCTGAAGTGAGGACAGCCCGAGATCGAACAGGGCCGCCGAGGCTCTTCCTAGCCCAATCTCCTCGATTACCGACTGAGCCGAGGTATAGCTGGCGTGCCTCACGATGACCCTCTTGTGATCACCGAACCTTTCCCTGAGGACGGACACCGCGTTCGGGTCACGGTCAAGGGCAAGGAATCTCATGTCGGGAAGTACGTCCAGGAGGGCGGCCAGGTGTCCGCCCATACCCGCCGTCCCGTCCACCAGCAGCCCGTCGGACCTGCTGCCGGCCAGGAAACCGCACACCTCGCGGACCATCACGGGAACATGGCGTTCTTCGCGTACATCATCTGAAGGCTCTCCCCCGGCTCGGTCTGCCGTCCTTTTCGCGAACATTGAAACCAGGCCTCCTGACAAGGGCGATTCCGGTTCAGTAGATGTCTATGTCAATGTCCTCTATGGAGTCTTCCAGGGAGGACACCTGCTCGTCGCTCCGTTCCCTGTATTTCTCAGCGGACCATATCTCGATGGAGTCCAGCATTCCCAGGAAAACGACCTCGTGCTGCATGCCGGAGAGTTCGATCAGGTCCGAAGGTATGGATATCCTTCCCTGGCCGTCTATGTTGACCGGTCTTATGAACTGGGATAATTCCCTTATGATGTCCCTGTTGCGTCTGCTGTTCCTGGAAAGGGATGCAAGCCCTTCCCTCACCTTCTCCCATTTTTCAGGGGGATAGAGGATGAGGCTTCCCTCCATGCCCTTGCCTATGTACAGACCGTCCTTGGGAAGCTGCCGCCGGAACTGGGCGGGCACGCTCACCCTTCCCTTGTCATCCAGTGTATGGACATGTCTGCCTGTGTACTCATTCATGGCTGCCCTCCTGCTCAATTCTATCCCACAATTTCCCACTGTCAAGCCATTTCATGGGATAGTGTCCCACATTGAAGCGGGAGCGGAGGGCAAGGTTATCGTATTATGTTATTTTACAATCAGATACAGATCGAGAATGAAATCCGGGAATATTCGTAAGAAGGGATGCATCTTATGATGTCATACTGTACTATGGCGTCGGCGTACCTGCAACCGGGGTAATGGAAGCTCAGTCACTCCTGCCGGGCTTCCTCCTGGTGAGGTCCCTTATCTTCCTCTTCTTGCGAACGTCGTCCTGGTAGTAGTAGTGATACTTGTACGAGTAGTAGCTGTAGGAAGTGTAGACGTTAGCCGGATCGAATCCGTTGAGTACGGCTCCGACGGTCCTTCCGGAACCTCTCTGGAGCTTCTCCCATGCAGATCTTAGGACCTTCCTGTCGATCTTCTTGACACCCGCCACGACCAGCGTGGCGTCCACCTCGGGGCTCATGACTATGGGATCCGTGACCACGGCCACCGGAGGGCTGTCAAGGATGACGATGTCGAACATCTCCTCAAGCCTGGCCAGGAACTCCCTGAACCTGCTGCTGCCGAGGAGTTCCGATGGATTGTGGGGTATGTAGCCGCAGGTCAGCACTGAAAGATTGTCTACTCCAGTGTTCCTGATGGCTTCCTCCACCGGGCTGATTCCGGCCATTGCCTCGGAGAAGCCGGGCTCCCTGGGGACGTTGAACACCTTGTGCATGACCGGACGTCGCATGTCCGTGTCCACGATCAGCACGCTGGAACCGGTCTGGGCGAATGCCACCGCAAGGTTGCCTACAGTGGTGGACTTGCCTTCCCTTGGACAGGCGCTGGTGACCAGGATGGACTTCATCATTCCGTCGGTGGCGGCGAACCGGAGGCTGGTGCGCAGGTCGCGGTAGGACTCGCTGGCAGCCTGCCTGGGAGCGGTGATCATTATCAGTCCCTGGCGTCCCTCCTCGGTGATCACCTCGGACCTGCTGACCTTCGGGATCACACCTATGACAGGGATGTCCAGCTTCTCGATATCCTCGGGGTTCTTGATGGACGAATCCAGCTGCTCCTTGAGGAACACGAAGCCGATGCCCGCTGCCAGGCCGGCGAAGATGCCGAGTATGAGATTGCGGTTCCTGTTGGGCTTGATCAGTCCGCCGGGAAGGGCGGTGTCCACTATCGTGACGTTGCCTATCTGTCCCGCCTCTGCTATCCTCACCTCCTCGTACTTGGTGCGGAGGAGAAGGTAGATATCCTCGCTCACGTTCCAGTTCCTCTGAAGCCTGGCCAGCCTGAGTTCCAGCTCAGGAAGCGTGGCGATGCTGTCCTCCAGGGAAGCTATGACCGAACCGAGCACCGACTCCCGGATCCTCTCGGCCCTGAGCCGCGCCTCGATCCCGGCCAGCTCGGACACGGTGTTCTGCACCGACTGGGCGGGGTTGTACGGATAACGGCTGTAGGCGACCTCCCTGAGCGCCCGGGTCAGGGCTTCCCTGCGGGCCTGGATCTGTCGGTCAAGGTCCAGGATGACGTCCTCATCCTCTCCTGTTCCGTCGTATATCAGGGATGCCCTGGTGGCTTCCATGGTTGCCATGTCGCTTTCCAGCTGGTTGATCAGGGCCGAGCTGGTGCTGGCGATGTCCTCCGCCAGTTCGGACCTTCCCGCCTCCAGCTGGCCCTGGTAGTAGACCCTCTGGGCCTCCAGCGCCCCCTGTTCCGTCCTGGACTGCGCCGCGGCTGTCTCGAAGGAGGAAAGGCTCTGGACCACCTGGGCCGTCTCGGTGCTGAGACTGACGATTCCATGCTCCTCCTTGAAGCCGGTCAGCGAGTCCTCCGCCATGGCCAGCTCCCGTGCAATGATGTCCAGCTGCTCCGCAAGGAAGAACTTGACCATTGTGTTCTCCCCCCTGGTATCGGTCAGGTTCTTCCGGTAGTAGGTCTGGACCACCAGGTTGGCCATCGTGGCCGCGGCCGAAGGGGAATAGCCGGTGGCGGAAAGGACGAAGAAGTCGGTGTCCTTCATGTTGCTCACGGATATGCTGCCCCTCACCAGCCCCACCAGGGATCCACGGAGGTTCTCGGAGGGCACTCCGAGGTCGGCGTAGAGTATCGTCAGCAGGCTGTCCGTATTCGGCGATCTGAGTATGGAGTCGGCCACCGCCTCGGCCATGCTCCGGCTGTGGATTATCTGGATCTGGTTGTTCCGCATGGGGTCCATCTCGAACCACAGAACGTTGGACATGTTGAGGGTCTGGGACATGCTGCTGCCCAGGTCGAAGATGAAGGTGGCCGAGGACCGGTACACGGGCCTTGTCCTGGCGGTTATCCAGATGCTGGCGGCCACCGAGACCACCAGGAAGGCCAGTATCAACCACTTGTTGTGGTAGAGGAGCCACAGGTACTCGGAGATGTCGATGGATTCCCGCTCGTCCTGGAAAGCCCTTTCGTTCATCCTGCCGCTTCCTTCACCGTTCCGACATTATCCAGATGAGGTTGACGGCCACGATTATCTTGTATGAGAAGTCTATGGCTTCCTTCCACCACTCGAATCCCCTGGTGGGCACGTGTATGGTCGCCCCGGGCCTCAGTACCGGCACCGGGTCGCCCTCCGCATCGAGGAAACGGTCCAGGTCGTACTCGAGGTCGGAATCGGCGTAGACTATCCGCACGTCGCTCAGCCTGGCCACGGAGGTGGGGCCTCCGGCGGCGGAGATGCCGGCTATCAGGTCGGCGCCTACCGGGACCAGGTAGGTCCCCGGGCTCCTGACCTCGCCCCACACGTGAATGCTCATGAGTACCTGGTCGGTCTCGACTCCCGGAACGGTGTACCTCTCCAGCCCGGAGGCCGAAACGGCCGCCACCGCCGCCAGGACGAGGAGCGCCACCCGTCTCATGCCTTTACTATCTTCTCCCTTCCGTTCTTCACTCCTGAGCAGGCGTTCCTTGTATCTACAACGAGGGAGGAGTTGTCAACTATCCACTGGTAATCGTAAGAGGAATGGTCCGTTATGATCACGGCGCAGTCGTACCTGGACAGGGACTCCTCGGTGAGTTCCACCGATACCGGCCTCCTGCTTGTCTGCCTGGTCCTGCCTATTCCGGCCACGTAGGGATCGTTGTAGTCAACCTCCGCCCCCAGTTCAAGCAGCCCGTCCATGACCTTGAGGGCCGGAGTCTCCCTGATGTCGTCGATGTCAGGTTTGTAGGCCATGCCCAGAATGAGTATCCTGCTTCCCTTCACGCTCCGGCGCCGGTCGTTCAGGGCCCTTGTTATCATCGAGACCACGAAGTCCGGCATCGCGGTGTTGATCTCCCCTGCCAGTTCGATGAAACGGGTCGGCATCTCGAACTGGTGGGCCTTCCAGGTCAGGTAGAACGGATCGATGGGTATGCAGTGGCCTCCAAGGCCGGGACCCGGATAGAAGGGAGTGTACCCGAATGGTTTCGTGGACGCGGCACCTATGACCTCCCATATATCGACACCCATCCTCGTGGCCAGCATCTTCAGCTCATTGACCAGAGCGATGTTCACCGCGCGGTAGGTGTTCTCGGTGATCTTGGCCATCTCGGCGACCTCGGGAGAACTCACGGTGACCACCCTGTCCACGGCGCATGAGTAGACCGTCCTGGCAGCCTCCTCGCCTTCCGGCGTGAGAGCGCCCACCAGTTTGGGTATGGTCCTGGTGGTGAAGTGTCTGTTGCCCGGGTCCTCCCTCTCCGGCGAGAAGGCTACATGGAAATCCACTCCGGCCTTCAGGCCGCTCTCCTCAAGAATCGGCACAAGCTGTTCCCTGGTCGTGCCTGGATAGGTGGTCGATTCGAGCACCACCAGCTGTCCGGGCTGCAGATACCTGGCGACTTCGCTGCCGGTACCGGTGACGTAGCTGAGATCCGGTTCCCTGGACCTGCCCAGAGGGGTCGGAACGCAGATTATTACTGCGTCCGATTCCTTCATGCTGGAAAAATCCGTGGTTGCGTGAAGCCTTCCCGTGGCCACGGCCTCCGCTATCCGTTCCGAGGGTATGTGCTTCAGGTAGCTCTTCCCCTCGGCCAGCAGTCTCGGCTTCTCGGGGTCGACATCGATCCCCGTGACCGTGCACCCTCCCCTGATGAACTCCAAGGCCAGCGGAAGTCCCACGTAGCCCATTCCTATGATCGCTACAGAAGGGTGATCCGGATCCTTGAGCCTGTCGATGAATTTCATGCGTTTCTCCCGATCCCGTAGTAGGTGAACCCCAGTTTCCTGAGCTTCACGGGGTTGAAGACGTTCCTGCCGTCGAAGACCACCTTTGACCTCATGATGTCTGCTATCCTCGGAAAGTCCGGTTCCCTGAACTCGGTCCATTCAGTCACCAGGACCAGCGCGTCGGCTCCCTCGAGCGCATCGTAGGCGGAACCGGCGTAGCGGACCCTTTCACCGAGAACGCCCCTGGCATTATCCATGGCCTGGGGATCGTAGACGGAGACTCCCGCACCGCCATCCAGAAGACCGTCGATGACCGTGAGAGCGGGGGCTTCCCTGATATCGTCGGTGTTCGGCTTGAATGAGATCCCCCAGACACCTATCCTAACCTCCTCGAGGTTCGGGCCGAAGTGATCGTGCACCTTCCTTACCAGCAATCTCTTCTGGTCCTCGTTCACATCGGTCACGGCCTTGAGGACCCTAAGCCGCACGCTGTTCTCCAGCGCGGTCTGCTGAAGGGCTCTTATGTCCTTGGGAAAGCACGATCCTCCGAAACCGGCACCGGGAAAGAGGAAACTGGGCCCTATCCTCCTGTCGGACCCGATGCCGATCCTGACATCGTGAACGTCGGCGCCTACGGCGTCGCACATGTTGGCGATCTCGTTCATGAAGGATATCCTGGTCGCCAGGAGGCTGTTGGCAACGTACTTGGTCATCTCCGCGCTGTGGTTGCTCATGACCAGAACAGGGTTGTTGGTCCTGACGAAGGGGGAGTAGAGTTCCGCCATCACCTCGGCCACTTCATCGGAATCGGTCCCTATGACAACCCGGTCAGGCTTCATGAAATCGTCTATGGCCGTCCCCTCCTTGAGGAATTCCGGATTGCTGACCACGTTGACCGGATGACTGGTCCTCTTTTCTATCTCCTGGCGGACCAGGTCGGCGGTTCCCACCGGTACAGTGCTCTTGTTCACCACTATCCTGTGTCCATCCATGTGCCGGGCTATGTCGGAGGCAACTGACAGCACATGGCTGAGGTCGGCGGACCCGTCCTCGTCCGGGGGGGTTCCCACGGCGATGAAGATGATGGAGCTGTTCTTAACCGCAAGGGCGATGTCCGTGGTGAAGGTCAGTCTCTTCTCCATGACGTTGCGCTCTATCATTGGTCTGAGACCGGGTTCGTAGATGGGGACGATCCCGTTGTTGAGATCGTCGATCTTCTTTCCGTCCTTGTCTACACAGATGACGTCGTTGCCCATCTCCGAGAGGCAGGTCGCGGCCACCAGACCGACGTAACCGCTGCCGACTACTGCTATGTGCATGTCTCCTCCATTATGATGCCGTTGTGTGAACGTAGACAGGGAAGAATAAGACAAAAGGCCCGCACTGTAAACTAAGTGACCCTGAAGTAGCGCCTGTCCTTCCTGCGTGTGGTCCATCCCCTGCCGTCGAAGAGTTCGGCCCACCTCAGGGCGTCCTTTCTCGAAACACCCATGAAGTCCCTGAGTTCCGCCAGGGAGAAGCCTTCCCCGCCCAGGCCGTCCCGGACCCTCTCCATGAGTTCACGGGCGGTTCCGGAGGTTACCAGCAGCCCTTCCGACAGTTCAAGGAGCATCTCCCTTTCCAGAAGAGCCCTTACCAGAGAGGGATCTGTCCGGGAGTCGACCTCCATGCCCCGTGGTCCTGCAGCCGCGATCCTTTCCAGGAGGCTCTCCACCTCCCGGCGGTGTTCTTGGGGAATTCCCTCCGGGTGTTCGGGGACGGACAGCCTGTCCCCCCTCTTCTGCAGTCTTCCGCTTTCAGTGAGGTGATCGATGACCGTCCTGACGATCCACTGTGGGTATCTGCCCAGTATCCTGGTGGGTTCCGAGAGCATGACTCCCGGACTTACGGGATTCCTCCTGTGATAATCGCTGATGCCTTCCTCGAGCACCCGGCAGGCCTCCCGGAAGATGCCGCCGTCCACGACCCTGGCGGAGGAACCCGATCCCGCCATGGCGGCGGAGCCCGTCAAAACCATTCCCTCAAGGATCTCCAGGACCTCCTCCGAGGACCTGGACATGACCGCGGCAGCACCGGATACGGTAATGCCCTCCCGGCCGGCATCACTGAGCACCTCACCGAGTATGCTCTCCGGGTCCCCGGTCTCGAGGACCTCCAGATGCGTCACCCTCTCTTCGGAATACTTGCGGCGCACCTTCCTCGTCCCCGTCTCCAGTATTCGGCCGCCGCCAATAGTGATGACGGGTGAATAGCTCCTTATCACGAACCTGTCGTCGGGCAGCGCCGCCACCGGGGATTCCAGCTGGAAATGGGCGAAACCGGTGGTCCCGGGCGCTATCATGTCCCCCTCCACGGGTATCGCTCGGGCCATGACCTCTGCGGTACCGGTATGGAACCTTACTCTCTGGTATCGCTTGATCGGTTCGGCGGCGGCCAGCATGGTCAGACTGGTGTCCAGACTGTTCCTGACCTGAACGTACCCCGGTTCGGCGACGCAGGATCCCCTGCTGACGTCCTCCTTCCGAAGACCGGCCAGGTTGAGGGATATCCTGTCGCCGGCGCAGCCGACGGGTACGTCCTTCTTTGTGTTCACTCGGAACTCTCGGACCCTGTACCTGCCTCCTCCGGGCTGGATCTCGACCTCCTGGCCCGGTCTGACCGATCCGGACACTGCGGTCCCGGCCACTATGGTTCCGAATCCCTCCAGTATGAAGACCCTGTCCACGTCCAGCCTGAACCTGCCTCCGGAATACCTCCGGCCCGTGGACAATGCCATTTCCACCAGTCCGTCCCGCAGGTGGTCCATTCCCTGGCCGGTCAGTGAGGACACCCGGTATACAGGTGTCTCGGGGAACTCCGATCCCTTCAGCAGCTCCACGATCTCTATCTCTACCAGATCCTGCATCTCAGGGTCAGCCAGGTCGCACTTGGTCAGGGCCACCACCCCACGCTGGACGCCGAGAAGACGGAGTATGTCAAGGTGCTCCCTGGTCTGGGGCATTATGCCCTCGTCTGCGGCCACCACCAGAAGGAAACAATCGACCGTGGCGGTGCCCGCAACCATCTGGCGGATGAAGTTCTCGTGCCCCGGAACGTCTATGAATGAAAGCAGGCCGCCGTCGGGCAGGGACATGAACACGTATCCGAGTTCGATGGTTATTCCCCGCTCCTTCTCCTCCTTGAGCCTGTCGGGATCCGTACCTGTCAGGTATTTGACAAGCTGGCTCTTGCCGTGGTCGATGTGTCCGGCGGTACCGATTATCAAGCCCACAGACGCTCCGCGGCACGGTTTACGAGACCCGCAAGGACCTCCGCCTCGCCCGGCTGGAGTGTCCTCATGTCCATCTTCAGTAGACCGTCCTCTATCCTGGAGGCCACCGCCGGGTCGCCCTTCCTGAGACTAAGGGCCAGCGCTTCGTTGTCCGGTGTATTAAGCCCGATTCCGATGGAGGCTATCGCATGGTCCGGCAGGGAACCGCTCCCCACGAAGCTGTCCGTTCCTATGACCCTGGCCGAGCATGCAACGGGGAGTTCCAGCATTCCGAGGAATTCCTCCGCATCTCTGCGCAGTTCTTCGATGTCCCTCGAGAGCATCCGGTAGAGGGGATGGTTCTCAACCAGGAATTCCCGGCTCTCCAGGAACAGCTTCAGGGAGGCCTCCAGGGCCGCTATGGTGAGTTTGCCAACGCGCAGCGCTCTGGCAAGGGGATGCTTCCGTATTCTGTCTACGTACTCCTTCGAACCGGTGATGATCCCCGCCTGCGGGCCTCCTATCAGTTTGTCCCCGGAACTTGTCACGACCGCTGCTCCCGTCTCTATGCTCTCCATGACGGTGGGTTCCGAGGGCAGGCCGAAATGCTTCAGATCAATGTACGATCCTGCTCCCAGGTCGTCCACTACGGGTATGCCGAACTCCTTTCCAAGAGCGACGAGATCCTCAAGGGGCACTTCCGAGGAGAATCCCCTTATACGGTAATTGGAGGGATGGACCCTGAGGATCACAGCCGTGTTCTCGTTGACGGCCTCCCTGTAGTCCCTCAGGTGGGTCCTGTTGGTGCAGCCCACCTCCCTCATGATCGCTCCGCTCTGCTTCATGACCTCCGGTATCCTGAAGGAGCCCCCTATCTCCACCAGCTGTCCCCTGGACACGATGACCTCCCTGCCCTTCGCCAGGGTCGATAGGATGAGGAGGGTGGCACCCGCGTTGTTGTTGACGACGGTTGCGGCCTCGGAACCGGCCAGTCTGCATAGGAGTCCCTCGGTATGGATGTCCCTGTGTCCTCTTTTCCCCGTCTCCTTGTTCCACTGCAGAACGCTGTAGCCCCTGGCGACCCTGCTGACCGCCCTCACTGCGGCATCCGGCAGGCAGGCCCTGCCTATGGCGGTGTGCAGCATGACCCCGGTTGCGTTGATGACGTCGGTCATGCTGGAAGAGGTCATCTCATCCAGTCTGCGGGCCGCGAGTTCCTGCAGTTCCTCGGGCGGCAGTAGCCCGTCCCCTTCGAGTATTCTGGACCTGGCCTCTTCAACGGCTCTCCTGCAGGCTTCCCTTACAGCCCCCGGCGGGCTGTCCGGCGACCTGCGGGAGACGGTTTCCGCAAGCTCGTGGACCGCTGGCAGCCCTCTGAGCAGATCGTTCATGTCAACGCCGCTCATACCGGGAACTCCCTGCTCTGCTGGTAGGACCTGGCGCCGATGAGGTTGATCGAGTTCTTGGGGCATTTGGGAACACAGAGACCGCATCCGATGCACTTCTCCGTGTCCACCGAATGTCTCTCCTTGAGTTCACCGGAAATGGCATTCACGGGACATACCTTGGCACAGATGGTGCAGCCGACGCAGCTGCTGTCTATGTAGGCCTTGGGCCTGGCGGGGGCGTTGTCCAGAATGGCGCCGGTGGGGCACTCAATGGCGCAGAGTCCGCAGTTGATGCACTTGGCAGGATCGATGACGGCCAGGAAGTCATCCACTGTGATTGCCTGTACCGGGCATACCTTCTCGCACTTCCGGCAGCCGATGCAGGCCACCGTGCACGCTTTCCTGGCCGCGCCTCCCCTGTCGCGGCTCGAGCAGGCAACCACCACCTCCCGGTCCACCGGCCATAGTTCTATGATCCTCTTGGGGCAGGCGGCCACACACTTCCCGCACCCGGTGCAGGCCTCCCGGTCCACCACCGGGACTCCGTTATCCCCCATTCTTATGGCGTCGAACGGACAGACGGTGACACAGTCCCCGAAACCCAGGCAGCCGTAGGCACAGACCTTCTGGCCCCCCATGACCAGTGCCGCGGAAGCGCAGTCCGCAGGACCATGGTACTGGAAGGCATCCACCGCGGAATGACCTCCGTTGCAATGGACCAGCGCAATCTTCCTGACGCTCTCCGATACTTCGCCACCGGCGATCTCTGCTATCTGCCTGTTGACCTCCGCGCTGGTGGCCAGGCAGCCGCCGGGAGGAGCCTGGCCAGCCGCCACCGCCTCGGCGAACTGTGCGCAGCCGGGGTAGCCGCATCCTCCGCAGTTGGCGCCTGGAAGAAGACCGCTTATCCTCTCCACCAGAGGATCCTTCGGGACCGTCAGCTTCTTGGCGGCAAAGGCCAGCCCGAGTCCGAGGATCAGCCCCATCAGACCGAGAACAAGTGCGGGATCACCAACAGCCTCCGCCATGGAGCCCTGTCCTGTCATGACCTGCATCAGTATTCCCTCCGGTGTCATGTCAACCTCCAAGTCCGGCGAAGCCAAGGAAGGCTATGGACATGACCCCGGCGACGAGGAAGGCCACCGGCTTCCCCTTCAGCGCGGGAGGTACGTCGGCGAGTTCGAGCCTCTGCCTGAGCCCTGCCATGAGCACCAGTGCCAGGGTGAAGCCTATGCCTGCAGCGATGGCGTTAACCAGCGAATATCCGAGGCTGTACTTCTCGTCTATGTTCAGCACCGCCACACCAAGTATCGCGCAGTTCGTGGTGATGAGCGGAAGGAAGATGCCCAGCGCCTGGTAGAGGGCGGGGCTGAACTTCTGCAGTATCATCTCCACCAGCTGCACCAGGGAGGCTATGATGAGAATGAAGGCTATGGTCCTGAGATATGTGAGTTCCATGGGGACAAGCAGGAGGTTGTAAACCGTCCAGGAACCCAGTGTGGCAAGGGTCATGACGAAGATGACAGCGGCCCCCATGCCGAGGGCCGAATCAAGCTGCTTCGAGACCCCGAGGAAGGGACATATCCCAAGGAACCTGGACAGAACGAAGTTGTTGACGAAGATGGCGGCTATGATGATCGCCATCATCCTACCCAGGTCGAACCCGCCGTTCCCGGTTTCCGGGGCGGAAATAAGGATCGAGAGAAGTGCCGACCCGCTCATCACCTACCACCCCCTCTCCGTTTCTCGAGTATGCTGAAGAATCCAAGGATGAACCCGAGGAGTATGAAGGCTCCCGGAGCCAGTATCGCTATGAGGAGCGGCTGGTTCCTGTAGGCTGTGCCCAGGATGCTGATGTTGAGCCATGTGCCGTTGCCCAGGAGTTCCCTGAAAGACGCCAGGACGATCATGGCGAGAGTGAAACCCACTCCCATGCCGACTGCATCCGCCACTGAGCTCATGACCGGGTGCCTGTTGGCGAATCCCTCGGCCCTTCCCAGTATGATGCAGTTCACCACGATGAGCGGAATGAAGATGCCCAGGCTCCTGTGGAGATCTGGCACGTATGCGTTCATGACCATGTCCACGAGCGTTACGAAGGTTGCTATGATCACTATGTAGCATGGGATCCTTACCTTCGACGGTATGAGGTTGCGGAGAAGCGACACCAGGAAGTTGGAGCAGATCAGAACGAAGGTGGCCGCGGCTCCCATTCCGATGGCGTTCTCCACTGAGGTGGTGACCGCCAGGAAAGGGCACATGCCCAGCGCCAGCTTGAAGATGGGGTTTTCCCTGTAGATGCCTCTGGTCAGGTCCTTCATCAGGCTCATTCGTTCCCTCCTTCCGCTGCCGTCGAATCAGTATCCGCAGTTCCTGTTACATCGTTGCCGGCAGAACTCCCGACGTCATCGCAAGGTGGCTGCTGCGGGAGATCCTCATCGCCGGTCAATGCCCCGGGGGCGAAGAGTCCCGCCTCCTCCATGGCCTCAAGGCCTTCACGCACGGAGTTTGTAACCGCCCTGGAGGTGATGGTACTGCCGGTTATGGCATCGATCTCTCCCCCGTCCTTTGCCAGGAGGATTCCGACGGAACCCCTTCCGGTGAAGCTGCCGATCAGTTTCGAGGGATCTGTGACGTTCGCACCCAGACCCGGTGTCTCCTGCTGGTAGAGTATTGTGGTGCCGGCTATCCTGCCCTGCATGTCGGCCGCCACCATGGTCTGTACCGTGCTGGAGTAACCCTTACCGTAGGCTATGAACACGTAGCCCACGCCGGAGGTGTCCGGCGGCACCGAAACCTTCACGACCCGAAGAAAGCTGTCCACTGAGTAATAGGGATTGGGAAGCCCGGACACAGTCAGCGAATCGAACCTCAGGCTGTCGCCGGGACTGAGGTTACCGGCGACCTGGCGCATCGCCTCCTGCTTCTCCATCTCCTTCTGTTCCGCTATGATGGGGGCCGTCCTGCTGTTGACCAGTCCAAGGGCGACGGCGGCGACCAATGCCACCAGCATCAGGACCAGTCCCAGTTTTAGCATTTCAGCCATTGTCCTTCACCTCCCCGAAGATCCTGGGTCTCGTGTACCTGTCGATAAGGGGCGTGGTCAGGTTCATGAGAAGTATGGAATAGGAGCAACCCTCGGGGTAACCTCCCCATCTGCGGATCACCATGGTGATGAGACCGGCCCCGATTCCGAAGATGATCCTTCCCTTCGGGGTCACCGGCGTGGTAACCATGTCGGATACCATGAATATTCCTCCCAGCACCACTCCTCCCGAGAGAACGTGAAAGAGCGGGTCCCCATCGAACCATCCGCTCCCTCCGAAAGCCCAGGCGAACAGGGCCACCGTCCCCAGGTAGCTGAGAGGTAGCCTCAGCTCCAGCACCCTTCTTATGACAAGATAGATGCCTCCGACGAAAAGGAGTATAACCGAAGTCTCTCCCAGGCATCCGCCCCTTCTGCCTATCAGAAGGTTCTCGTAGGTGGCTGCGCTGTAGAGGGCGCTTCGAATGGCATCGGCCCTCTCCTCCAGCATGCCTGCTTCCTGGAGGTCGCCATCCTGTCTGGCGATCCCGGCGCTGCCATCCAGGTCGAAGGACTGCTTCAGGACATTCAGGGGAGTCGCTCCCGATATTGCGTCCGCCTGAGGGACCGCCGCAATTTCCACTGCGGGTATCCCATGGGTGTCGAAGACGTTACTGTCGCCAAAGCGCCACTGCTCGGGAGCCGTCCATCCGGCGGTCATCAGGACAGGGAAACTTGCTACCAGGAACGCCCTGCCAAGCAGTGCTGGATTGACGATGTTGTGGCCGAGACCCCCGAAGGCCTGTTTGCCAACTACTATGGCAAAGGCGGATCCCAGTACCGGCAGCCAGAAGGGCACTCCGGGGGGGAGGTTGAATGCAAGGAGCATGCCGGTCACCATGGCGCTTCCGTCCAGGGCGAAACTCACCGGTCGCTTCATGAACTTCAGGCAGAGGTACTCCGCCATCACTGCGGTGGCGGTGCTCACCAGGACTATGAGGAACGCCCCGGGTCCGAAGAACCACGTAGCCGCCGCCAGGGCGGGAAGCAGTGCGATGATCACGTCGAACATGATCTTGCGCGTAGTCTGGTTCGAGATGACGTGAGGTGACATCGCCAGCTCGAACCTTCTCGGTCCGGACATCACGACTCCTTCCCCCTGGCCCTTATGGCGTCCTGGGCCTTCTTGATGTAATGGACCAGGTACCTGCCTGAAGGGCATACGTAGCTGCAGGTGCCGCAGGCCATGCAGTTGAGGGCACCGAACTCCTCTGCCATGTCCCATCTCCCGTTCTCCGCCGCAAGGGCGATGAGATTTGGAGTGAGCCTCAGAGGACAGGCGTCGACACACTTCCCGCACCTGATGCAGGGACCCTCGGACACGTCCCTCGCTTCCGAAGAGGTGAGGGCAAGCACGCCGCTGGTCCCCTTTGTGACCGGCACTTCATCGGTGTAAAGCGAGATGCCCATCATCGGACCTCCGCTGATGAGCCTCTCCACATCTTCCGTGTAGCCTCCGGATGCCTCGATCAGGACCGAGAAGGGTGTACCCACACTGGTGTCGTAGTTCCCCGGGGAAGCCACCCCCCTGCCCGTGACCGTAACTATTCTCCTCAGGGAGGGCTCCCCGTCCCGCACGGCGCGTGCCACGGCAACTGCCGTACCCACGTTCTGAACTACAACACCTATGTCCATGGGAAGCCCTCCTGCCGGTACTTCTCGGCCGGTAGCCGCATCGATCAGCTGTTTCTCGGCCCCCTGCGGATATCTGACCTTCAGGGGGAGGACGGTGCAGCCCTTCTTCTCCATGAGTTCGATGGCGTCCGGCTTGTTCTCCTCTATGCCGACGAGGTATCTGTCAACGCCGAGGCAATAGGCCAGTATCTCCATTCCGAGCTTGATATCCTCAGGGTTCTCGAGCATCAGGCGATGATCGGCCGTCAGATAAGGTTCGCACTCCACGCCGTTTATCACAAGGGTATCGATGCACTTGCCTGGAGGCGGTGAGAGCTTTACATAGGTGGGAAAGCTGGCCCCGCCCATGCCGCACACACCCGCCAGCCTGATCCTCTCCACAAGCTCCTCGGGAGAATGGGCGGTATGGTCGCTCCAGGGCTCGAATACCTGTCCTCCATCCTCTGACTCGGTCTCGATGATCACTGCGGGTCCGGTGCGCCTGTGAGGCATGGGAGCATCCTCCACCGCACTGACCGTGCCGTTCACCGGTGAATGGGTGGGGAGGCTTATGAAGCCGTTCTGAGACCCTATCTCCTGCCCTCGCTCCACTCTGTCACCCTTGGCCACAATGGGGTTCGACGGTGCGCCCAGGTGCTGGCAGAGTGGCACGACAACCAGCTCAGGTGCCGGTATCCTCCGTATGGCGCACCCCGAAGAGAGGTTCTTGCTCCCGGGAGGATGAGTACCTCCCCTGAAAGTCCTGGCCTTGGTCATGTGCCTCCTCGGTTTTCTGTTGGCTTTCGGCAATAGTATGAGATCAATGTCTGCAGGAACGGAAGCCGACGGAAGCCGGCATCACTTCAGCAGCCTGTCCAGCTCTTCCTTGAACTGGGATACGTCCTTGAATTTCCTGTATACGCTGGCGAACCTCACGTAGGCCACCTGGTCCACCTGGTGAAGGTACTCCATCACGCACTCCCCGATGAATCTGACCGACACTTCCTCAGGGAACTCCTCGGTTATTCGGGCTATGACCCTGTCCACAAGGTCCCTCAGGTCCTCGGCGGATACAGGTCTCTTCTCGCATGCCCTGTCGATGCCCTTCTCCAGCTTCTGCCTGTCGAAGGGTTCACGGCGGCCGTCGTTCTTGACAACCACCGGGAATGACTGCTCGATATACTCGTATGTGGTGAACCGGTAGCCGCACTCGGCGCACTCCCTGCGGCGCCTCGTGGCCTCGCCGTCCCGCACGGTACGGGAATCGATGACCCTGTCATCCATGCCTGAACAGCGGGGACATTTCATGGCTCAACTCCATTTGAGGCTGTCGGGTCAATTCGGAATTCGGTACCCACCGAGCTGTACAAGTAAGGAGAATAATAGTAAATATCCTTGACGAGGTACACCGGTATCCTTAGAATCAGCGGGTTCCTGCGGTGGGAGTAGTTCAGTTGGTAGAGCCCCTGACTGTGGATCAGGTGGTCGCCGGTTCAAGTCCGGTCTCCCACCCCATCAATGCGCCTCTAGCTCAACTGGCAGAGCAACGGACTCTTAATCCGTAGGTTCCGGGTTCGATTCCCGGGGGGCGTACCATGGCTGAATAAGGGGACGTGAGGTGATTCCTCCGTCCCCTTATTCAGCTTGCAGTTTGCGGAACAAACTGAGGGCCGTTGAGACGTGAGGTGATTCCTCCGTCCCCTTGTTCAGCTTGCAGTTTGCGGAACAAACTGAGGGCCGTTGAGACGTGAGGTGATTCCTCCGTCCCCTTGTTCAGCTTGGGCTGATATGATCCGGGTTCTCATGTATATTCCTCTTCAGAACGATACGTTCGCATTCGAAATACTGACACGGTGCGCCCGTAGCTCAGCTGGATAGAGCAGCGGACTTCTAATCCGCAGGCCACAGGTTCGAATCCTGTCGGGCGTACCATGTTGAATAAGGGGACGTGAGGTGATTCCTCCGTCCCCTTGTTCAGCTTGCAGTTTGCGGGGCAAACTGAGGGCCGTTGAGACGTGAGGTGATTCCTCCGTCCCCTATTCAGTGTCGTTCACCAGGGGTCGTACGGTCGGTCGCCAGGGATACCTGGTCTTCTATAAGAAGCAAGTTCTGTGGACCTGTTCTCCTCGACGGGTGGAGATAGGACCCCTCAGCGAAGGACGACCAGCCTCCTGCAGGTGGTTCCGGCCGATGACCTTGCCGTAAGAGTGTAAACACCATCCGGCAGGGAGCTTCCGGCATCGTCGGTCACATTCCAGTTTATCGCATGTGTCCCAGGGGCGAGTACCGTTGCCGGCTGTGCCACCAGACGACCGCTCAGATCGAATACATCTATCGAGACGGCTTCGCCGCAGGAAAGGGATACCGTTACATAACCGCCCTCGGTGCATGGATTGGGGTAGCACGTTATTTCCGGAGGCGCGCCGGGTGAAGGGTCCTCTTGGTGAGCCACCCCTTCGTCTGTCACCATGAACTTCATCAGCAGGACGTCCCAGCCGTCGGCGCCGGTGTTTATGGTGCCGGTCATGAGATAGGTATCCTCCTCCAGCTCCATTATCTCACCTGCCTTGTCGTACCCCGGCCCCCCCATCAGGCAGTCCCACTGGAAATCTCCCGCTGCATCGAGCTTCACCAGGTAGATGTCCGTTGAGTAATAATCGTACTGGTACCTGATACCCGCCATCAGGATGCCGCCGTCCGCGGTCAGTATCATGTCCCGAACAAACTCGTCATGGTCCGGCAGGCCGAAGCACTCTTCGAATATCAGATTGCCTTCGCAGTCGAATCTGCTCAGGAAGAAGTCGTAGTCCTCGTTCTGGTCCCTGTGGTTCCCTGAAGCGATGAAGGACCCGTCCGGCATTTCGAGAACACTGTTGTAGACATCAGAGCTTCCTGTTGAATCGGGCAAGCCGTACCACTGATCTTCTCCGGACTCGTCCAGTTTCAGGGCAACGGCAGCGGGCTGCCAGTAGTTCGATCTCCCTCCTGTTATGAAACCGTCCGATGTCTCGCTTACGCAGTACTGGTAGGTGTAGCAGTTCAGAGCGCTTTCGCCAGGGTAGGTCTCCATGATTGTCGTTCCATCGTCATCGATGACCAGGAAGTACGCCTCGCAGCCGTAGCTGCCTCCGTGGTCGCCTGCCAGGGCAAAATAGCCGTCTGAAGTCCTGATCATGCTGCTGCAGTTAGTGTAGGCGATAGAGGACCCCCAGTGCCTCCTGCTCCAGATGGGATCGCCGTACTGGTCTGTCTTTATGGTGTATATGTATCCAACCGTCATTTCGGACTCCGAGCCGGTGATAAGGAACCCGCCGTCGGACGTCTCCTCGGCTGCTGCGGCAGCAAGATAGTACTCACCCTCGTAGACCGAATCCCAGTACAGATCGCCCGTACTGTCGGTCCTCACCATGTAGTAGAAAAGGTACGAACCTCCGAGGTCGGCGTTGCCCGCCAATATGTAGCCACCGTCCGCGCACTGCCGGAGGCTGATGCCCTCCTGGGCCATGGGGCCACCATAGGTTTTTATCCATACGGTATCTGCCTGGGCGGCCTGTGCGTCTGCCTGAAAGGTAATCATTATCGATAAGCTAAGAAGGGAAAAACTGATAAAACTCATATGAACCTCTCTATTTAGAAAATCCTGCATTTCGCAACGCATGTCAACACACCATTCCGCTCGGAAATGGAAGCCCGGCTTCCCGTCAATGCAGCCCACTCGGCTCCCAGTCTTGACAGAAGTACCCTAAGTCACCGGGAGTATCACCGGGGGTCGTCCTGTCATTACTGACAGGCCGTTACTTCGGGTCACTTAGGGATACACGGTCGTTATCGACCGACCGTTACTCATGGACACTTGCCCTATCGTATTCCCTTGGAATCACTCCCACCAAAGATATGTGGTCCAAAAACCCACCTCAGTCGTGGAGATAGAGCAGATATTCAGGAAGTGGAAAACCATGAAGGTGGGACGGAATTGATCAGTTCTCACTCATTGGCATTTTATTGTTACATTTTATAGTAATTGCTACAAAATAGTTGAAATAGTTTATCCTGAGCTTGAAAGGAGGGAGGAGGCCAGGTAGGCGTACTGGTCGATGGAGTTGTAGAGCTGGCAGCTGAACCTCAGGAACCTTCCCTTCGGCGATGGAGTGAACGTAACGGGCACCTCTATTCCCTTCTCCCGTCTCAGCCGCTCCTGAAGGGGATCGATGCCTTCCGGCGGAGGAAGAGTGGATGGAGGGGCGTAGGGCAGGATCACCGAGCCCATGGAACCCAGCATCTCCAGGGGGCATGACGGTTCCAGCCCGGTCTCACCGCTTACCAGCAAGGTGGCCTCCACCGCCAGCCGGCGGTTCTCCTCCATCAATCCGGGCCAGCCACCGGGATGAAGACCGGCCATGTAGTCGATGGCGAAGGGTATGGTCATCCTGGGAGTGGGATCTACGGTGCCGTTCCAGGAGAACTCCACCTGGAAGGGTGACATGTCCACCTGGAAATCCGTATGGAAATGGCTCATCACAAGGGGCCTGAACCCCTGCTGGCGGTCGTGCCTGACGCAGAGGATGGCGGCCGTCCTGGGAGAGCACATCCACTTGTGGCAGTTCCCGGTGTAGTAGGCGGCTCCAAGTACCTCCAGTTCAAGGTGCAACATGCCCGGACCATGTGCGCCGTCCACCAGGAGGTCCACACCGGCCCGGTCAAGCTCCCGGGCAAGGGCTTCCACCGGGAAGACCATCCCGGTGGGGCTTGATACGTGGTCGACCAGCACCAGCCTGGTCCTCGAGTCCACACTGGACATGATGGCGTCCACTACCCTGCCGGGACTCTCCACTGGTACCGCGATGGGTACCACCACCACCTCCGCCCCTCTCCTTCCGGCGAAGAACTCCAGGGCGTTCCTTGATGCGAAGTACTCCTGTCCGGTGGTCACCAGCCGGTCTCCCGGTCCGAGGTCCAGGTTTGAGAGCACCGTGTTGACCCCGGTTGTGGCATTGGGAACCAGTACCACCGAACCCCTGCTGGCCCCGGTGAAATCCTCCAGTCTTTCCAGTATTCCCGGAAGCGCGGGCATGTACCTTCTCAGGATAAAGTCCAGAGGCTGGCGTTCCATCTCGCCCAGTAGGGATCTCCTGTAGGAACAGACCTCCATCGGTGACGCCCCGAAGGACCCGTGGTTCAGAAAAACGCAGTCCTCTGCAAGGCCCCATTCGGCCGAGCCCATACCCTTCACCGGCAGGTCTTTCAGCGTGGCGTGTACCTTCCCAGCAGCCTTGCGGTATCCAGTACGTGCCCCTCCATGGAGTCCAGGACGTCCAGGTGAGATACCCCTCCCGGGAGGTCCAGCCTGCAGTCCAGCGCGTAGAGTGAAAAGACCAGCTCCTGGTCAGGCACGTCGTCGGCGGGTCCGTCCCAGCCTATCCCCCCAAAGGTGTTCACCCCCTGGAGGGTCCCGTCGTGTGACACACTGCCCCTGGGCTGCCTGCCGTAGATGGTCTTGGACCTGGGAGGTATGTTGTACAAGACCCAGTGGCAGTACTCCTGGCCTGTGCCGCTGTCGGTACACGTCACTATGAGGGCAAGGGATACCGTCCCGCGAGGTGGGTCCGTCCAGCCGATGGGAGGTGACGAGTCCCCCCCGGTCCTGGAGTACCACGGAGGTATGTATTCCCCGTCCTTGAAGGCGCTGCTCACAATCCTGAAACCCATTCCTCCTCCGTACGATCAGGGTTGCATTTCGTATTATTCCCTGCCGAGGGTGAAGGTGCAAGTGCGAGGGAAGTCACTCGGTATCGCCTCCATGTGGACCGTAGGGTTCCAGCCTGACCATTGCGTCCACGATCCCGGGACCGGACCTGCGGAGTTCGGACTCCACCTTCCTCACTATTCCGAAGGCTTTCTCCAGCGGCATGTTCCCGTCGACCACTATGTGCATGTCGGTCTGGATGTTCTCCCCCTGGTACCTGGTCCTCAGGTCGTGCACGTCTATAACGCCCTCCACAGACATGGCTATCCTGGTGATCTCCTCCACTATCTCCAGAGGGGCGCCGGTGTCGGAAAGCTTCCAAAGGGCGGGCCTCAGTATCCCATAACCCATCCTGAGGACGAACAGGGAGACGAACACGCCCCCGATCCCGTCCAGGAGTATCAGTGAGTCGTCCAGCCGTGCCGCGAGGACGACTATCGCAACCGGAATGGAACTGTACACGTCCGACCTCTGGTGAACGGCATTGGCGGCAAGTGCGGCGCTCCTGAGCCTCCTGGCCACCGACAGGGTCCACCGGGACAGGAAGCCCTTTATCAGTATGGCGGCGATCGCGATCCCGAAGGCGACCCAGCCCGGCGGAGCCTCGGGAGGGTCGACGATGGCATCGAAGGACTCCCAGGCTATGTAAAGACCCGTGATGATCACGAAGAAACCAATGAACCCCGATATGATGGTCTCGATCCTGGCGTGACCGTGGGGGTGGCTGTCATCCCTGGGCCTTGTCCAGAAACGGGCACCGATGAGGATCGCAACGTCGGTGACGCTGTCGGACAGGCTGTGGATCCCGTCTGCCGAAAGAGCATGGCTGCGGGCCAGCAATCCTCCTACGATCTTCGAGATGGACAGCAGCAGGTTGCTCACCAGGGCCACAGCGGTCACCCTCGTGGTCCTTGCCAGCAGTGTCTCATCCCCTTTCACGTTCATCGAGACATACCTTCCTGATGTAGGAACCGTAGAACTCCACTGAGGTACCATAGTCCTCCAGCGATACCGATTCCCCCGCGGAATGGAGAACGGAGAGACCGCGGGGACCGAGATGAACGGGCTGGAACCTGTAAACATTGTCAGTTATTCTGCTGTAGTGCCTCGAGTCGGTGGCCGCGGGGAATATGCCTGGAAGGACCGGGAGTCCGGGCAGGACCTCGTCAAGTGCGTCCACGATGGCCCTGTACTCCGGGGAATCGCAGGACGAAACGGCGGAAGGCTCGTGGATCTGGCGCGTGTCCTCGTACTCCACCTCTACTCCGAGGTCCTCCACCAGAGCCCGCACATGGGCTACTATCACGTCCGAGCCGTTTCCCGGCACCGCCCTGAAATTGACCAGTGCCCAGGGACGGGACGGCATGATGTTCTCCTTGGTGCTCCCCCCCATCATCGTTATCGCGGTGGTGGTCCTCACAAGGGCGTTCCCGGAGGGATGACGCTGCAGCATTCCGATCATGCCATCCTGGTCTTCGTTCCGATGCCTCATCATTTCCGCCGTGCCCTCGAGAAGCATCCTGACCGGTCCGCAGAGCAACGGCTCCATCTGATGGTCCTCCAGCCGGGCAAGAGCACGGCAGAGGTTGCCGCAGGCCGTTTCGGTCCCGGGCACCGAGGCATGACCCTGCTCTCCCGCGGCGATGAGCCTGAGGGTAAGATAGCCCTTCTCGGCGAGTCCCACGACGGCGACTTCCCGATCCAGCCAGGGGTAATCGTATATGTAGCCTCCCTCGTCGAGCACCGAACTAAGCCGTACTCCCCTCTCCTCGAGCAGGGATGTTATTCTCCGGGCTCCAAGGTCGCCTCCCACCTCCTCGTCGTGACCGAAGGAAAGGTAAAGGGTCCTCTCGGGTGAGAAGCCCATCTCCAGGAGTTGCTCGAGTGCCTGGAGCATGGCCGAGACACCTATCTTGTAGTCCACCGCCCCTCTTCCCCAGACCCGTCCCTCTGAAACGGTACCGGAGAAAGGAGGAAAGGGCCATCCTTCGCCGTCCTCCGCCGGGACCACGTCCAGATGTGCGGTCATCATCACAGGAGCGAGCACCGGATCCCTTCCCTCGAGAGTGAACAGCAGGCTGGCGCCTCCCACCGTCTCCAGCCTGCACTTGGCATGGACCCGCGGGAAAAGCTCCCTGAGCAGGCGTCCGGTGGCCAGGAAGGGTTCCATGTCCGTACCTTCGCCAGGCTGGCGGGAAACGGTAGGCAGCTGCAGGATCCTGCAGAAACTGCTGACCTGAAGGGAGTCTTCCATACTGCAACCCTCCGTCAGGGAGATTGACCGCCGCCGCAGGCAGCGGGAATATTAAAAAGGGTCAGGGCGGTTCGGCAGTCCCGACCAGCCTGTGCACTGTGTGAATAATACAAAACGGAGGGGAACGGAGGAACATGCTGACGATATTCCTGGCAGTCGCGCTGGTATCGGGCCCGGGACCGACCGCTGGACCCGAACTTCACCATATGCCCTCCCTTCATATGCTGGAACACCTGGAACACGGCGGGATTTCGGACCTGAGGGTATCGGGCATTGACGGTGGCAGGTCCCCGAACCGTACTGTCTACGGGTTCCTTCCCTACTGGGGGAGCGACACCTGGCTGAGGTACGATCTCATCACCATACTGGCATGCTTCTGCGTGGACATGAACGGGTCCGGACAGATATCGGCCTGGAACGGGTTCCCGGGAGTATTCGACGACGCAATCGACGGAGTGACAAGCGCCGGCGGCCTGGCGGTGGTCACCGTGGTCAATTTCTCCTCCTCCTCCATACACTCTATACTGACAACCGGCAGGGATACCGCGATACAGACCATCGTTGACCTGGTTGACCAGTACCCAGTCAGCGGGGTCTCCATAGATTTCGAGAACGTCAGCGGTTCCGACAGGGATACCCTGACCGCCTTCATGGAAGACCTGAGGTACCAGCTGGACCTGAACGTCCCCGGGAGCCACCTCTCCATATGCACGCCGGCGGTCGACTGGAGCGGGGCCTTCGATTACGACGCACTGGCCGATGCGGTTGACGCCATGTTCATGATGTGCTACCCGTTCCACGGTTCGTGGTCGACCATCGCCGGACCCTGCTGCCCCCTCACCGGCTGGGGTTCCACACCGGAATCCTCGACCAACATGGTCTGGTGTCTCGGGGACTACGCACGGTACGCTCCCCAGGCACATGACAGGGTCGTGGTCGGTCTTCCCTACTACGGGCATGAATGGGAGACCGCCGGAAGCTCGACCCACTCCCAGGTCACCGGAGACTGCATCACCCTCGTCTACACCACTCTGGCGGACAGGGCGTCGGCCTACGGACGTCTGTGGGATTCGGAATCACTGACACCGTGGTACGCCTACGAGAGCGGCGGCTGGAACCAGGGCTGGTACGACGACGAGGAGAGCCTCGGTCTGAAGTACGACCTGATAAGGTCCTCGGACCTCCAGGGAGCCGGAATATGGGCACTGGGCTACGACGGTTCCAGGGAGGAGCTGTGGGACTGCCTTGAGGAATCCTTCTGCGGCGGCGCCTGGTGCGACAGCGTTACCGACAACCTGGAGAGCAGGTTCACCGCCCACGGTCCCGCCGAGTACTGGAGGAACCATACCGGTGAAGGCCAGTTCTACGGTCACTTCTACACCTACAGCATCTCCACGGGCCCCGACGTGAACTGGGCTGAATGGACCTTCCAGCTTCCGGACAGCTCGGGATGGTGGATGCTGGAGGCATACATACCCGTTGATGCGGAGGCGACGGTCAGCTACAGGGTCCATGGCTCCGGAACCGTTGATACGGTGACGGTCGACCAGTCCCAGCACCAGGGACAGTGGGTCCTCCTGGGAGGCCCCTGGAACTCCCAGCAGGGGCTCAGCGTCGTACTGGGAGACAATACGGGAAGCACAGGCGACAGGATCGCAGCGGACGCCGTAAGGTTCTTCCCGCCGACGGGAACGAGCCCGGGAGGAACCGCAGCGGTGAAGAATGGACTGGGACTCCTGTCACAGAACCCCGGTCGATACTTCACTCTCGAGCTGCCGGCATCAAGCGTTGAAGGGGAGCTGCGTATTCTGGACATTGCCGGAAGGACGGTGTTCGCTTCTCGAAGGGAACCCTCGGAGGAGGCCGGTCTGGCAGTCTGGCCCTCCAACGGGGAAGTCCCTCCGGGTATCTACTTCGCCGTATACCGAACCGGCTCCAATACCGAATCCAGGAGACTGGTACTGCTGGGTCCCTGAATCAGTCGGTGATCGCGAAGACGCTCAGGGAAAAGGCCTCGTAGCCCAGGCTGTCCACCGTGACCGGGACGAGACGCCGCATTATGTCCACCGCGTCTCCCAGGCTGTAGGCGTTGTAGTCGAACAGCGCCGCCACCTGGACCCTGCGTCCCTGCCTTCCCTCCCTCTCGATCCTCTCGGATACCGTGCCGATCAGGCCAGTAAGCTGGTCGTCGGTGAACCGGTCCGTGGTGATCGCCCTGTCTACCTGTATGTCGTACTCCTCCACGCTGCCCCTCATCATCTCGGGAGTGAAGTACAGCTTGACCAGCAGGGGTCCCGGAAGGGAGTCGGCGCCTGACTGCTCCAGCCTTACGAGAGGTGCGGAGATGAAACTGCTCTCGGTGGTGTCGGTCCATGCACAGATGCGGTCGATGTCCAGCACGTTGAACTCCCGCTGGCTTATCTTCTGCAGGATGAAGGTCGCCGAGGGTCTCAGCGGAGTACTCCACTTCCCGAGGAAGGAGACAGTGGAGCCCTCCGGAATGGCCGACATGTCGACATTGGCCCTGGGAAGGGCAACCGTGGCGCTGTCATCCATCACGTAGACGATGTCCGAACCGATACGGAGCGCCAGGCTGTCAACCGGTGTCTCGGGTACGAGTTCCTCGAAACCCTCCCTCTCCGGGAGTTCCGGTGTATACTCGGACCTCTCGAAGGAATGGGTGATGACGAAGGCGGCGGCCAGCCCGAGAAGCGCTATGGTGGCCCCTATTACAGGGGCATGGCCTATGGGTGGAGGTGTCCTGTACTCCGTGCGCTCTCTTGAGGTGGATTCAAGCCTGTCCTTCAGCGCGCTGCGTTTATCGCTGGCGGCAAGGTTCTGCGTGGAAAGCTCGAACCCGCAGTTCTCGCACCTGCCTTTATCCCTGCCCTTGTTGTCGTACCCGCAGCATCTACAGAACATTCAAGTACCTCCGAAGGGCCCGGGAGCTGATGAGACCCATTATGCACCGTCCTATGGCACATCCTGCGATGGCGGTGCCGCATGGATGTAGCTTTCGACGAAGTCCCTGTCGATTTCAATATGATATACAGAAGACAGGCTGTCTACAAGCCCCGACACCACTTCCTCCTCCTTGTCCGCCCGAAGCATCGAGGCTATCTCATCATAGGACTCCTCGAAGGTGGCGGGTCTGGGAGGCTGTATGTCCACGGGCTGGAAGACCAGGACCCTGTCCACTGCTATGGAGCAGATCACGGTCTCGTTCAGTTCGGCATCGAAGAGCATGTCGCTGTAGGGCCGCGGGATCTCGGAGGCATACATGCCTCTGGTGAGGCTGGACTCCCCTGGTGCCAGAAGGCTCTCGACCAGTGTGAGATCGTCGGTTAGGCGGAAGGGGTTCCCACCTTCCTCGAGGGTGGACGCCAGCAGGTCCAGCTGGTCTTCCCCGGCTGCCGATATGACCCTGAAGACCCTGGTCTCGGGGACCACCAGGGAATCCCTGTGCTCCTCGTATACCTCCATCATCTCATTATCGCCCGGTGTCAGCCGCGGCTGTATCACCTCCGCGTAGTAGATGTCCAGCAGATGATCACTGAGCCGGTCGTCGAGGTAATCGGTGACCTCGGGAAGCGTGTCCATACCCGCTTCAAGGGCCCTGGCCCCCATTATGTCGTAAACGCCCAGCAGACGGCAGTATCCCTTCACCCATGACGGGTCCGAAGGGTTCGTTCCCTCGACCGGCGGCAGTCTGCTTATGTTCTCAGCCAGCTGGTAGACGGTCCTGCCACCGCCTTCGTAGGAATAGACAGACGTCTCCTCCTCCTCGGGAGTGAACGGATCGTACTCCATGCTTCCCGGAATGAAATGCGAGGCTACCAGTTCGACCGCCGGTTCGTCTATCTCCAGCCGATATTCCTGTCTCAGGCTGTCCAGGAGGACGTCCTTGTACGCCATCCTCAGCCGTCCGGCGATTCTGGCCTCGATGTAGTCCCTTACCTCGGGCAATGGCGGTACCGAGTCCTGATAGATGCTGTCCAGCCTGAGGAATCTCCATGTGTCGGCCAGTGCGAACACTCGTGAGACATCCCCCGGTTCCATTCCTTCCAGCATTCGAGTGTCATCAGCTCTGACCTCCATGCTGTCCACCGGTCCGACCCTTCCCTGGCGGGCCCTTTCCATCGGGTTGATGGAGTGCTCCTCCGCCAGGAGGTTCATGTCCTCTCCCTCCAGGACCAGCTGTCTGAGGCTGTCCGCCGAATCCCTCTCCCAGACGGATACGGCGGAGTATATCAGCATCGTGCCCAGCTTCGAGTAATGCTCCTCCACGGAATCAGGAGGGATCACGACCTTCTGCGCGAGGATATGTTCCAGCCAGAGCGTCTGCAGCTTCTCCCTCTCCCTCTCGTAGGCGTAGAGCTGGAATTCCCTGGTCTCGTCCAGACCCCTGCTGTGAGCATCCGCCAGTATCAGGTACCTGTTCACCAGGTTTCGGACCGCATTCTCCACAGATGCCGAGTCACCACTTTCCGACTCGAGCACGGGAGCCAGCCTCCTGGCGGAGAGTGTGCGCCCCTCCACCTCCAGGACCGTGCTGTCCGCGGGGGATGCCACGGGGGATGGACCTTCCCCGCAACCGATCATCGCCAGGAACACTATCGCTATGAAGAAACTGCGCAGCATGGGGACCTCCGAATGCGTTTCATCTTTTCATTCTGATGAACCCGACTATATTTCGAATTATCAAATGTACTGTCGAATTCCTCCAAGTCAACCGGAGGTGGAATGCAACCGGTAGTCCTTACACTGGCAGCCCTCACTCTCACAGGGACCATGCCGACCATCCCCCCGGACTGGAGGACGGGCATGGTGGTGATGGATGCCTCGACCGGCGAGATGCTCCTGAGCGTCAACCCGGAGGAGTACTTCAGACCGGCCTCGACCGTGAAGCTGGTAACCACTCTGCTTGCGCTGGATGAACTCGGACCGTCCTATATCTACAGGACCCGGGTGCTGGCCGACACCTCGGCAGGGGCCATACACGTCCAGGGTTCCGGAGCACCGCTGATAAGCGGCGAACAGATCAGGGTGGCGGCCCTGGAGACAGCGGCAGCACTGGATCCCGGCTCTGAATGGGACCTCTACTGGGACACCGACAGGTTCACCACGGAAAGCCACTGTCCCGGCTGGGACACTTCAGACTGGAGCAGGGCATACTGCCCTCCTATAGAGTGTCTGTCCGTGGGTGACAACATCCTGCAGCTCATAGTGTCCACAAGGGGCGACACCATGAGGGTCTACAGCTATCCGTCCCTGCCGGGGCTGGAGCTGGTAAACCATCTGGTAACGGGGCCAGCTGAATCCGTAAGGACCAGGGTGGAGGGCTGGGAGGAGGGCAGGCCGATACTGATACTGGAGGGTACGGTACCTCCTGACAGCCACCTGGTCCTATACAAGCCTTTTGCCGGACCTCCGGCGGAGTTCGCCTCGATGTTCTCCATCCAGCTCGAGGAAGCCGGTATCGGGGTGGACCGTGTAATGCAGGGCCAGCTGACCGATACCACCGGTCTCCTGCAGACATCGGTGATCCTGTCCGATCCGCTCTTCGTTCTCCTCACGTCGATGAACAAGTGGAGCAGAAACATGGTGGCGGAGATGGTCCTCCGGACCGTGAGCCTGGAACGGGGTGACATCCCGGCATCCACCTCAGCCGGCTGCGACGCTGCCGGAAGGATGCTGGGCCTGATGCTTCCGGAACTCACCGGTTACCAGCTCGCCGACGGTTCGGGGCTCTCCAGGTACAACAGACTGACCCCGATGCACCTTGCCATGGTGCTCTCCGAAGGCTCTTCCTCCACGGAGTGGGGGGCGGAGTTCCTGGCAACCCTTCCGGTGAACGGAGTGGATGGCACTCTGCGCTCCAGAATGACCGACCTTCCGCCGGGAGCCTTCAGGGGCAAGACGGGAACCCTGAACGATACCTCCACCGTCGCCGGTCTCCTCAGTGCTTCCTCCGGCAGGAGCCTCATAGTGGTCA
Organism: Candidatus Aegiribacteria sp. MLS_C; assembly: GCA_002030045.1. Classification (GTDB taxonomy): domain Bacteria; phylum Fermentibacterota; class Fermentibacteria; order Fermentibacterales; family JCC-6; genus Aegiribacteria. The sequence goes on from LQBI01000032.1 coordinate 45,694, forward strand.
TCATGTTCGAGGTTCCCACCGGACGGACCTGGTCCGCAAGGGGGGTGCAGGACGCCATAGTATCATGGCTGTGGGACAGCTACTGACCCCGTATCAGTCTCCTCAGTCTCAGCCTCACAGGTGTGAGCAGGGACTCTAGGAAGACCTGCATCGAAACCTTCGAACTCCCCTCCCTGCGCTCGACAAAGACTATCGGGACCTCCCCTATGTCCTGCCCCGACCTCCACACGTCGTACAGGGTCTCCACCAGGAAGGCATAGCCCGAGGCCTTTATGTTCGACGAAATGAGTACGGGCAGTATGCCGGACCTGAATCCCCTGAACCCGCTTGTGCAGTCGGTGAAGGGCATGCCCGTGACCAGTCTTATATACTTGTTGGCGCCGTAGCTCAGGTTCAGCCTCGCGATGGACCAGTTCAGCACGCTCACTCCGGTCAGGTAGCGGGAACCTACCACCATCGAATGGCGGTCGAGGGCCTCATCAAGCGCTCCCAGATGCATGGGCTGGTGGGACAGGTCCGCATCCATCATGAACACCCTGTCCCAGCTTCCGGACTCCAGAACGTGACCGAACGCGTGCCTGTACGCTCGCCCCAGGCCTTCCTTCCTCTCCCGCCGGAGCAGCATCACGCCTGGGTCGTCCCTGGAGACCAACTCGACCTCATGGGAGGTGTTGTCCGGCGAGGCGTCGTCGATGAACAGCAGGTCCCAGTCGCAGTACTCCCTGATGCTTCCGTGGAGGGGGGCTATGTTCGGAGCCTCGTTGTAAGTGGGGATCAGGATGACCCTTCCGCCGCTCAGGAGTTGACCCTCTCCAGGTAGCTGTTGTTCCTGGTGTCCACCCTTATGATGTCCTCCTCCTGAACGAAGAGAGGGACCTGGACCCTGAGCCCGGTCTCCAGTAACGCGGGTTTCGAACCGCCGCTGGCCGTGTCGCCCTTGAGACCGGGGTCGGTCTCCACCACCCGGAGAACCACCGTATCCGGAGGCTCCACCATGATGGGTCTGTCATCCACGAAGGCTATCTTGACTTCGCTGTTGTCCTTGAGGTAGTAGGCGGCGTCCCCCACCATGTCGTTGTCCAGATGAATCTGCTCGTAGGTATCGGGATTCATAACCACCCAGGCCAGGTCCGTGCGGTAGAGAAGCTCCCAGACCCTGTGCTCGACCCTGACCTCCGTGACCTTCTCGCCGGCGCGCCATGTCCTGTCCAGGACCTTGCCGGAGAGCACCTCCTTGAGCCTTGACCTGACGAAGGCAGCACCCTTGCCGGGCTTGACATGCTGGAACTCCACTATCTGGCAGAGTGTACCGTCCACATCTATTACCATTCCGCGTCTGAAATCGTTGCTTGTGGGCACTCATCGACCTCCATTGCAGTGTTGTATGGATGACGGGAAACCATCGGGGAAAACGTACCGACCGGGAAAAATGCACTGTCCGGGAAAAATGCACTATCAGTATCCGTCCAGGATCTCCTTAAGTATACTCAGAGCATGCAGGTACCCCGTGGTACCGGCTCCGGCTATCAGGACGTCGGCGGCAGTGGCGGTAAGGAGCTGCCGGCGGAAGGGTTCCCTGCTCATGACCTGGCTTATATGAACCTCCGCCACCGGTCCCCGGAAGGCCGCCATGGCATCGGTGATAGCAACCGAATAATGGGAGTAGCCAGCCGGATTGATGACTAGCCCGGAGGCAGTGTCTGAAGCGCCGTTGACGGCGCTCACCAGCTCGCCCTCTATATCTGACTGGAAGAGTGATACAGTCAGTCCGAGTTCAGATGCCCTTCCCTGAAGGCTCCTGCCGAGTTCCTCCAGGGTCGTTGTCCCATATATGCCGGGTTGCCTCGTTCCGAGCTTCCCGATACTGGGACCGTTGACGACGGCGATATGGGGAAGTGATCCCATCAATCCTCTCCGTCGTACGCTTCGAGCCTGAGTTCCCTCTTCTCATCCTCGGTGAAGAATTCCAGTAGACTGGCCGGAGCCGACCGGTCGAAGAATGAGTCCGCCTCTATGGGGTAGCCGTCAGTACCATCACCGTCAGTACCATCACCGTCAGTACCTTCGCCGTCAGCACCTTCGCCTTCAGCGCTTTCCCCTTCGGAACCTTCATGTTCGGGATTCTCCCCGTCCGGACTCCCGCCGCCCTCTCCAGCTTCCTCCTCCCGGCCGGTCCCCTCTTCCAGGCCGTCGGTTCCTTCGCTGCCGAAACCCTGGGATTCCAGGACCTTCTTCATTCGGTCGGTGTCGGGAAAGATAAGGTCATCATCATCCTCGACCAGGGGGCTCTCCGTTTCCTCCCCGGGGCCTGAATCGAACAGCGATTCGATGTTCATGCCCTTCATGGACCTGGCTTTCTCCTGCATCTCCCTTGCTTCCCCGTCGGCCGGGTTCTCGAAGAGGTACTCCTCGTATGCGATCGCGCAGCTGTCCCAGTCCTCCAGCTCGTAGTGTATCTCGGCAATGCTCCTGAGCATCACCAGGTTCTGAGGCTGGGAGGTCTTCACCTTCTCGAATACTTGCAGTGCCTTCTCGTAAAGACCGGCATCCATGTACGACTTGCCCAGGACAACGGAGATGGAGTTGTTGCCGGCCCATTTCCTGAGTCCCTCCTCCGCTGTCCTGAAGGCTTCATCGTACCTGCCGGACTGTCTGAGAAGATCCGCGAACCTGGCGCAGATGATCGGTGACGGATTGCTCACCCACTCGCTCTCCAGCTGTTCCAGTTCCTGCGTGGACACCTTATCGGCCATCTTCGTCCCCCGGAATGAAAGTGTTCATCATTATCCAACCCTCCCTGATGTAGGGTTCCTTCTCCCTGCGCTCATGGAATACCTCCATGTCCAGCAGGTACCTCCTCCCGTCGCTCCTGAGAACATAACTGGTGAACGCCCCGGCGTTCAGGTGTTCCGGGTTCCTCCACATGCCCAGGAGCTTCCAGCCCTCCATACCTCTCAATTCCATAGGTTCCACCTGTACCATCGACCTGTCAACGGAATCGGCCGAGGAATCGTAGAAGTGGTTCCTGGCCACCTCTTCCCTCCAGGTTACCGCCTCATCGGGTGACAGGACCACATCATCCTCGATCCACCTGACACTGAGTAGGAGGAGGCAGATGTCGGAGACCCTCCTCTGGTACTGTATGAAACCGGTCTCCGGCTCCCACTCGGAAAGGGAATAGGACTTCGGGATATCGATGCTGAACCCCAGGGCCAGCAGGCTGTCGATCCTGTCCGGGCTGCTCATCTGCGTGGACACGAAACTGCCGTACAGGTAAGCTTGCAGATGCCCGCTGTAGGCTTCCTCGAGCCTGTCAGACAGGAGCGCGGGATCGAAGGAACCGTCCAGTACTGCTCCGAAGACCCTCTGTCCCCTGGCCCACACGTCCTCGGCGTAGTAGATGTCTCCCTGGAACTCCAGCTCCGAAGGCAGTTCAGAGGGATCACCGGCCAGGAAGAGTATGGTCCTCCTCGTGCGAAGGTCTTCATGGAACTCGCCGGGGGTGCATACGGAGAAGTCGAAGACAGCCTCCGGCTCAACTGTGACTACCTGTTTCTGGAGATCGTCCAGTATTCCGTCCAGGGTCTCCATTTCCATTCCCCCGGAGTATACGACCAGGACCCCCTTGACAGGGCCGGTGGAAGGACCTGCGCATCCCGCGATGATCAATGCAAGGAAGGCGGCGGGAACTGATCTCATGACTTGCTCTTCCTGGACATGAACATGGGAATGATGCTGCGGGCCAGCGAAACGAGAGCCGGCATGTACCGGGCAGCGCCGTCCGCCATCGGCAATGAGCCGTCACGCCCGTTGATCCGGTTGATGAGAGCGGTGGTGGCGTTGGCCATGATGCCTATGTCCTCGCCGGTCCTCTCTACCTCCTTCAGAGCAGAGGATATCCTGGGCGTGAGTTCCTCGATCTGCCTGCCCAGGGACATCAGGGTCATCTCCATCTCCGTCAGCGTCTTGTGCATCTTGAGGACGATTGATATAAAGAAACCGAGGCCGATGAACAGACCCGCTGCGCCGACAAGCTGTACAATAAACAAACCTTCCATCACTGCTCCAAATCAACTCGACGGTGAGCGGCTCGAACCACCCGCCTGACTTGTATCAACCCCCGCTGACCGCGCCGGTCGAAACGTACGCTCCGGAACTACCGCTATACGGATAAAGCATTGTAGAGGATGATGTCAAGTTCGCACGCTGCAGCTCCAGGACCTGTCATCTGCCCTTCATGTGATGTCTCCAGGCTTTAACTGTATTGCTCATGAGGTAGGCAATCGTAAGAGGCCCGACCCCTCCGGGTACCGGGGTGATGGCTCCGCATCTGTCCTTCACCGAATCGAAGTCTACGTCGCCGACCAGACCCTCATCGGTTCGGCTTATACCCACGTCCACCACCGTGGCGCCGGGTTTGACGTAATCCGGTGTTATCATACGCGGCCTCCCGACAGCGGCGATGAGTATGTCCGCTCCGGAGCAGAGTCCGGGAAGGTCCCTCGTGTGTGAATGGGCCAGGGTCACCGTCGCATGTCTCCTTAGAAGGAGGGCCGCCATGGGTTTGCCGACGATGTTGCTCCTGCCCACTATCACGGCTCGGGCCCCGTTGAACGGAACGCCGTAATGCTCCAGCATCTCAGCTATTCCAAAGGGAGTGCAGGGGAAGAGTCCCTCCTCCCCCCTCCAGAGCCTGCCCACGTTCACCGGATGGAAGCCGTCCACATCCTTGTCGGGAAGCACGGCCGATGCTACCTCGTCCGCTGAGATGTGGTCGGGAAGGGGGAGCTGGCAGAGTATGCCGTCCACCTCGTCATCATCGTTGAGTTCCCGGACAGCCTCCAGGAGTTCTTCCCGCCGGACACCGGCGGGAAGTCTCCTCATGGTGCTGACAATGCCCAGCTTCCTGCAGGCCTTCTCCTTCATGGATACATAGACGCTGCTGGCCGGATCGTCTCCCGCCATGATCACCGCCAGTCCGGGGGGTCTGTGGTTCGACCCCCGTATCTCTTCCGCCAGTGCGTTCCTCACGCCGGCGGCGAAGTCTTTCCCCGACAGGATCAACGGCCCGGCCATGTCACCCCCCCATCAGGTATTTATGGATTTGATCTCTATCCTCGTATAGTCCTGGCGGTGTCCTATGGTCTTCTCGTATCCCTTGCGTTTCTTGCGCTTGTATACGGTTATCTTGCTGCCCCTGCCGTGCTCGACGACCTGGGCGTCCACCGAGGCGCCCTCCACAAGGGGGTTCCCCACAGAGACCTTTTCTCCGTCGGCCACCAGCATAACCCTGTCGAGTTTGACCGGATCGCCCTCCTCGGCCTGTATCCTCGGCACGTTGAGCTTCAGCCCGGGTTCGACCCTGAACTGCATACCGCCTGACTCGATTATCGCGTACAATTGCTCACCTCCGTGATAGAACGGTATCATCGTCCGTGAAGACGCCGACGGCTCATAGGAGCCGCCCCGGCGTCATCCCGAACCGCTGTAAAGTTCCGTGATCTCCTCATGAAGGTCCAGGGAGTATACCCTGAACTCGTCCACCCTGAGGTTGTCGTCTTCCCTGAACTCGATGCTCAGCTGGGAAATGGAGGCAATGTGGTCCATCCGCTTCCCCTCTTCCTCGTACAGGAACTCGGCCAGCCTGGGGTGGACGGATACCACCAGGTTCTTGTGCTTCTTGTCCAGCGACGCCCTCTCTATGAAACGCTCCAGTCTCGTGGCGGTGGATACCGCGGACATGACCCGCCCCGAACCGCCGCAGCAGGTGCAGGGTTCAGAGAGGGCCTGGAACACGCTGGGCCTTACTCTCTTCCGTGTCATCTCCACCAGGCCCATGGCACTTACCTGGCATGCCTTTGTAGGGGACCTGTCCTTCCCCAGCTCGCTCCTGAGTGCGTTCAGGACCTTCTCCCTGTGGTCGGGAATGTCCATGTCTATGAAATCTATCACGATGATGCCGCCCAGGTCCCTCAGCCGGAGCTGCCTGGCAACTTCCTTGGCGGCCTCCATGTTGGTCTTGAATATCGTGCTGTCCTGGTTCCTGCGGCCGACGTACTTCTTCGTGTTCACATCGATTGCCACCAGGGCTTCCGTGTGCTCTATGACCAGCGAGCCGCCGCTTTTGAGAGGAACCTCCCTGGCCATGATGCCGGTGATCTCCTCCTCGATCCCGTAGTGGTCGAATATCGGCGTCCTGCCCCTGTAGAACCTGACCTTGCCGGTCATGGAGCTGTCGAAGGTCTTGAGATACTTCCTGGCGTTCCTGGCCACTATCCTGGAATCGGTTACGATGGAATTCGTATCGGGGTTCACCAGGTCACGCATGGCTATCGTCACTATGTCCTGCTCCTGGTGCAGCAGGGAAGGGGCCTTCTTCCTGATGACCGACTGGCCGATCTCCTGCCACTTGCCGACGATGCGCTCCATATCGGTCTTGAAGGCCTTCTCGTCCTGCGAAATGCCCGCGGTCCTTGCTATGATGCCGTAACCCTGCGTCTTAACGCTGGCAAGTATCTTCCTGAGCCTGGCCCTCTCCGTGCGGTCGCTTATCTTCCTCGATATTCCGGTCACGTTCTCCCCCGGCATGCTCACGATGTACCGCCCGGCTATGGACACCCTGGTGGTCACTCGGGCGCCCTTGGTCCCTATGGGTTCCTTCGTGACCTGGACCAGCACGTCCTGACCCTTCCGAAGAACCTTCTCTATCGGGTCGTGGGTCTCCCTCGTGTTCATGGGGGACCCGCTGGCCAGGGACCTGGCGAACTTCTCGGTTTCCACCGCACCGGCCCTGACATCGCTGACATGAAGGAAGGCGCTCCGTTCCAGCCCTATGTCGACGAAGGCGGCCTGCATACCCGGCAGCACGGCGTTCACCTTGCCGAGGTAGATGTTGCCCACCTGCCTTTTCTCGTTCGAATCCTCGACTATTATCTCCATCAGCCGTCCGTCCTCCAGGATACCTATCCTGGTGACCTCCGGATGGGAGTTGATTATGAAATCAACCTTCAATGAGTATCTTCTCCAAATCCGAGCTGTGAGATGCAATCGATCTCCAGCCCTCTTCGCCGAGCCGAAGGTATACCTCGACTCTCCTTACCGTCACCGGGCCCTCAAACACTCCATCGAGGAGTATGTCGGGCCTGGCTTCCCTGTCGTCCGCCGGCACCATGAAACTGATACCGGTCTCATTGTCAATATCCACCGAGAGTACGGCGTCCATTCCCCTCAGTCTTCCGGCCAGTTCCTTCTCCCGGTCTCCGTTCCAGAACTCGGACCGGACCACGGTGTAGACCGCAGCAACCGGCGACTTATCGGGAGAAGACGCTCCATCGCCCAGGATCCAGGTCTCCTCCACGTTGAATCCCGCTGGCATGAAGCCGGAGAGCAGCGCGCCCGGATCACTCCCGGGTGAAGTTTCCAGTCGAATATCCACGTATTCGGCAACGCTTTCCATGCCCAGAGGCAGGGGCGGTCCGAACTGTACTCTTGGCCTTCTAACATAACCACCTGACCATGAAACAGGCAAACCTGACCTTCTGAGAACCCTTCCCCACATCCTGACCGTATCGAGGTGGGACGTGTAGGCTGCGGCCCCCTTCTTCGAATACCTAACCCTCAGGACTCCAGCCGACCCGCCTTCATCCTCCCCTGGAGGAGCTGCGTTGACCCGGGTCGTATTCGGGAGCAACCGCCCGGAACCTTTCTCTTCCCGGGTTCCCCTCCCGCCTCCGCAGGCGCCGCAGTTCCAGCACCCGCTGATCCTGCAGTCGGTAGTCGTCTCCCCCTCCCCGTACAACCGGTACTCCCTCTCCAGGAAGTCCCTGGAGACACCGGTGGAGATGAATTCCCACGGAAGGGACTCCCGTTGGTCGAGACCGAGCCTGAGTCTCTCCTCGAGCACGGGGTATTCCTCGATGATACGGCTCCATATGTCCCACCGGAACATGTCGGTCCAGGCGTCGAACCTGGCACCCCTCCTCGTGGCCTCCTCCAGCACGTCCGCCGTGGTCCCGTCGTCACCTAGGGACAGTATGGCCTCCACCGCTGCCACCCTGGGGCTGTTCCAGCTCAGGTTGACCTTTCTGCCGCATATCCTTCTGACAATACCTATCCTGCGCCAGATCTCCTCCTCTTTCATCTGGGGAGCCCACTGCAGGGGCGTAAGGGCCTTGGGCACGAAGGGCGACAGGGCTACCGTAACCGTCTTCCTTGGGTTGAGCCTGAATTCCCTGCTGACCTTGGCTACCTCCAGAGCAAGCCTCCCGATGCCCCTGACGTCCTCCTCCGTCTCCATCGGGAGGCCCACGATGAAGTAGAGCTTGACCCCTCTCGCGCCAGAGCTGAATACGGTCCTCACCGCCTCCAGTATCGTACCGTCCTCCATGGGCTTGTTGATCCTGTTCCTGAGTTCCGGCGTGCCGGCCTCCGGAGCTATGGTGAGCCTTCCGGTGACGTCGTACCCCTCCTCGATGCGCAGGATGGTATCCGGTCTCATGGACGGCATCGAGGAAGCAGCGTGGTGCTTCGCCGTCACCCGCTCCATGCCCTCCAGCAGCCGGGGGAGCTGAGAATGGTCCGAGAGGGAGAGGGTAAGCATGCCGGCCTTCTCCCACCCCGTGGAACAGAGGACCGCATCCAATATGGAGAGGGCATCCTCGGCGGACCTCTCCCTGACGGGCCTGTACAGCTGCGAGGCCTGGCAGAACCTGCATCCCCTGGTGCATCCCCTGGCTATCTCCACCACGGCCCTGTCCTGGGACACCCTGGCATTGGGCACCACCTGGTCGACGGGGGCATGCGATGTCTTCAGGGAGGATACCCTCTGCAGCTCTACCTTCCTTCTGCCAAGCGATGGCACGTAGACTCCAGGGACCTCGGCTGCGGCCTTCAGCCTTCCGCGTCTGCTCCCTTCGCCGGCGAGCAGCGTGAAGAGCCGTTCGGCCTGCTCCTCCACCTCCCCCAGGAAGATGAGGTCGGCAAAGGGGGCAAGGGGCAGCGGGTTCGCCAGTCCGCCGCCGCCGAAGACCAGCAGCGGCTGGTCCCCGCTCCTGTCGGCGCTCCTGAGAGGAAGCCCCATGAGATCGATGAGATGAAGGATATTGGTGTACAGGGACTCGCAGGGGACGGTGAAGCCCACCACCCGGCTCTCGACCACCGGCTGCCATCCCTCGAGGTCCACCCATGGAAGGGATTCCGCCGTAATGGTGGCGTCCAGGTCGGGGGCGGGCGAGAAGGCCCTCCTGACCTGGAAGCGGCCGGTCCCGATGAGCACGTGCCTGAGTATGGAGAGACCGAAATTGGACATTCCCAGTTCGTAGACGTCGGGATATACCAGCGTCACCCTGGGCAGTCCCGCTTCGAGTGAGCCTTCCTTCGGCGGAAGAAGTGAGTTCCACTCCCCTCCGGTGTACTGCTGCGGTCTCCCGATGTTCAGGAGGTACCTGCGGTACGGATGCTCCAAGTCGCTCAGGTCCCGATGCGGCGAAGGAACCTTATCTCCTGCGAGACAGGGTTCGCAAGGAGCCCTTTTCGGCGGTGGGTGGCCACGGAGACCTCCATCGCCATGGACTCGGCCTCCTGTTCGGAGAAGGAGCCGTCATAACCCAGTCTCCACAGCACCGAATACCTCACGGGCCCCAGTCCCGGATGGCTCCGCCCCAGGATGTTCGACCAGTTCTCCGATACGCTGTCCACCATGTCCGTGACCAGGACCGGTACCCAGAGGAGGCCGCCTTCGGAATTGCCGGCGTCCAGCTCCGACTCGAAGCACCACTTCTGTTTGTTCGGATTGACTATGTCCGTGTAGTGTCGGACCACTCCGGTAACGGACTCCTCCGTCGCGCCCTCTCCGGTAAAGTCCCAGTGGTCGTACCTGAGAATGACGGACGGGCAGCAGACGGGGCTGATCCTGGCGAGGGTCGACCGGGCGGTGACTGCTGCGGGGTCCGGCGCCTTCAGGCTGACCGCTATCGCCGTTCCGCCCGATGTTCTTCCGATCATGCCGCGCCTCCGCCGAAATGCTCCAGCAGGCTCCGGAAGAAGAGGGATCCCGGACCCGGTGCCGTTCCGAGATTCCCTCCGGACAGCGCCGCTGACCGCCTGTCCCCCCATTCACCGGGGATCCACGGAGGAAGCTGCCAGAGATGGAAGGCCCTCTCCGGGTGCGGCATCATGGCCAGCACGTTGCCCTCCGGGTTCATCACCGCCGCAAGGTTATGGAATGAACCGTTGGGGTTGAGCGGGTAGACCCCGCTCTCCTCCCCTGCATGGCTGCAGTATGCCAGCGCCTCCACCGGTCGGGTCCTTCCTGCGTCCTGCTTCCGGAATACGAATCGGCCCTCGGCGTGTGCTATCGGTATGGGAACGGGTGATCCTCCCAGCGCGCTCAGCCAGGGATTCCCGATCCCCGCACCGTTCCTGACCCGGACGAAGACCCAGGTGCTCAGGTAGCCGCTCCTTCCGCTCACGTGGTTCGCTGCCAGTGCAGCCTCTATGCGGCCAGGCTCCCATCCGGGCACCAGTCCGCTCTCCACCAGCACCTGTGCGCCGTTGCAGATACCCAGCACGGGTCTGCCCCCTGAAGCGCCCTCAACGACCAGGTCCATCAGGTTCTCCTTGGCCGCCACCGCGCCGGCCCTCACCCGGTCCTGGAAGGAGAATCCTCCCGGCAGGACGAAGGCGTCGGGGGAAGCGTCCCGAAGCGGCTGCAGCTGGTTCCACCTGAATATTCGGCACTCCATTCCGGAAACCTCCACCACCCTGGCGGTCTCGTACTCGCAGTTGGAGCCCGGGAACTGTATGACCGCCACCAGCGGCAGGTCCTTCACCGCAGGCCCTCCTCTCTCCATACGACCCTCTCGAGGAGGGACCGGTATTCATCGAGAAGGGGCTCGAGGAGTATCTCCATTCCTCCAGACCTGATAGAGAAGGTCCCGGTCACCCTGCCCGCCACCGAAACGAAATCCGGTACCGTCTCCATGGACGCCAACCCCTCCGGAGGCACTTCCATGAGGTAGCCCGGTGTCTCCGAGTACAGGTAAACAGGGTCGGCATCAGTTCTATTCAGCACCATTCCCCTCCTGGCGTCGGGCCTGGACGCCATTGACATCTCCGCGGCGGCCATCAGCAGTCCGCCCTCCGATATGTCATGCACGGACCTGCAGATCCCGCGACGGTGGCATTCCAGCACGAACTCCGCCATGCTCCTCTCCAGGCCGCCGTCGAAACCGGGCACCCTCCCCCCCCTGTGACCGAGGCATTCCCTGTAGTATAGGCTTCCTCCAAGTTCGTCCCGTCTGGGGCCGACCAGCAGTATGGTATTGCCCGGCTCCTTCAGTGAGATATCCGTGGCGGTGGTGAAATCGTCCATCCTTCCGAATACTGCCACTATGGGCGAGGGAGGGATGGCCCCCCCGGCGGACGACTGGTTGTAGAAGCTCACGTTGCCCGATACCACCGGGAGCGGTCCTCCGCCCTCATGCAGTCCCAGCACACCGCAGGCCATGGCGATGCCCCGGACCCCCCGGCCGAACTGCCAGAAGACCTCCGGGTCCTCCGGGCTGCCGTAGTTGAGGCAGTCGGTCACCGCTATGGGGATCGCTCCCACCGCCACCACGTTGCGGACGGCCTCTCCCACAGCGTGGGCCCCGGCCAGGAAGGGGTCCAGCTCGCCGTACCATGGATTGCCGTCGCCCGAAACGGCCAGACCCGCGCTGCATCCGGGTATGGGTGCGGTCACGCAGGCGTCGGCCTCCCCCGGTCTGAACCTGGTGCAGCCCTGCACCTCGCTGTCGTAATAGCTCCAGATCGGACGGCGGCTTGCGCCGTCGAAGGACAGGAGCATGCGCCCGAGGTCCTCCCCGGGTCGACAGGGTCTCTCCTCCGGTTCCACGGGGATGACCGGAGCCGGCCTCTCCTCCCTGGTGTAGACAATCCCCTCGGTAATGCTCTCTACAGGGGCACAGGCCACTTCGCTGCCGGCCTGCACGACCCTGTAGGTCGTTTCCTCCGTGAACCTTCCTATGAGGAATGCTCCGGCGCCGGGGAACAGCCTGGGAAGCTCGTAGTCAACGTTGTAGATGTCCATGACCTCCCGGGCCACTCGAAGGGGCACCGCCAGTCCGTAGCGTTCCTGAGTCTCGGCGCAGGCCACGACCTCCGGCGGAAGACCCCCTATGGAAACCGGCACGCTGTCCAGGTCGACCACGATGCCCAGGCCTCCGTGCGCCGCCATCTCGCTGGTGACGCATGCTATTCCTCCCGCTCCCAGGTCCTTGAAGCCGAAGCTTACCCCCTTCTCGAAGAGATGGTCGAGTACTGCCGCGTTGGCTTCCGAGAGCACTCTCTTCAGGAACGGGTCGGCCACCTGCACGGCACCCTTCCTTGAATCGTCCTCCAGGTCGGAGGAGGCGAATGTGGCCCCTCCGAAACCCGTGTCGTCGGTGGGTTTCCCGGTGAGTATGAGGACGTACTGCTCGCCGTGTGCCTCCGGCGGAGCGTAACTGTGGACTATTCGGTCCCTCCTGACGAAACCGAGTGCTACCACGTTCACCAGGCAGTTGTCGTCGTATCCGGGATGAAAACGGGTGTCGCCGCCGAGGTTGGGTACTCCCAGCGCGTTCCCGTACTTCCAGATCCCTTCAATCACTCCCCTGCAGATGCTCCTGCATCTCTCGCCGGAAGGTCCGGCGGGGTCGCCGAAACGCAGCAGGTCGAGGGAACCTGTCACCCTGGCGCCCATGCAGTACACATCCCTCACTATTCCACCGATACCGGTGGCCGCACCTTCAACGGGAAGTAACTGGGATGGATGATTGTGGCTCTCATGGGCCACCACGAGGCACCATTCGTTCCCCTCCCATTCGGCGAAGCTCACTATGCCGGCATCCTCGCCGGGGCCCAGGACCACAAGGGGCCCCTGGGTGGGAAGGAGCCTCAGGGTCGTCCGCGAACTCTTGTAGGAGCAGTGTTCGCTCCACATCGTGTCGAAAAGATGGAATTCAAGGGGAGTGGGCATACGGCCGACGTAACCCGCCAGCTTCTCGGCCTCCTCGGTCCTCATGGCCAGGCCCCTGGTCCTTATGACCTCTTCCAGCTCTTTTCTAAGGTCCATTGGTACCTCTTCCGGAAGTCCGCTGCCCGACAGGCGTCCCGGGAAAACGCCTCTAGGAGCCAAGCGAGGATATGAAAGCCTTGGCGCCGAGGTCCTGGAGGACCTGTTCTGCTTCCTCGCTGCTTCCCGCCTGGATCACCATGTACCGCAGCTTCACCGAACCCAGGCTCTCCCCAGCGTCGTTCCTGAGGGCGGGAAGACCGTCAAGGAGCTTGTGCATTACGCTCTCCATTCCTCCCTGGTCGGTGCCGGGCAGAAGCAGTGTGATCTTGTCGGTGCCGGTGCGGAGCCCTATGTCGATATTCCTCATCTTGGCCTTGAGATGGTTGGCTGCGATGGACATGAACTCCCTGGCCCTGAACCGGTCCTCCATCGAACCCCGCTCCACCACCAGCTCCATTACCGCCAGGGGGCTCTCGAACCTGCGGACCCTCTCCAGCTCCTGGGTGAGGAGAGGTTCCAGCCTGCCCCGGTTGGGAAGGCCGGTGTCAGGGTCCAGGTCCGCCGCCGACTCGAACCTTCCCAGTAGCCTTATTCCCTCGAGCGCGGCCGCCCCCACTGCGGCTATGGATACCAGTCTCTCCCTGGGAAGTGTAGCGGTGATGGGAATATCCAGCAGGCATATCACTCCGTAGAGCACTCCCTGGGACATCATGGGGGCCGCGATGTCGGGCAGGAACCCCGGAATGGCAGTCTTCTCCAGCCTGATCCTGGTGAGTTCGCTTACCTTCTCGAGGTTCTTCCTCTCGAATACCATACCCGTCTCGGCTACGAAACCGACATGGCCGTCGCCGACGTTGACCACCAGGGGCTGCTTGAGCACGTCACCCAGCCCCTCCGACCACACCAGCCCAAGCTTGCCGCCCCTCACGTCCGCCAGGAATACGGCTATCCTCTCGCAATCGGTAAGCTTCTTCATCGACCTGGCGACCAGGTTGGCAAGTTCGTCGGGGGTGCGGGCGGAGAAGATCTGCTTGACGAACTCGGGGAACAGTATGGCAAGGTCCCTGTGCTTCTTGATCTCCAGGTCGTACCTCGTCTGCCTTGCGTCGGACTCCTGCTGCTGCAGCCTGAGCGTGGCGACGCTGTTCTTAAGGTCTCCTATGCGTTCCTCGTACTCCACCGCCCTCTTCCTGGCAACGAGGACCTGTATCAGCCACATGATCAGAAGACCAGCGGCCAATCCCGCTAACAAACCAGCGATCATCTGAACCACCCTCCAGGGAATGTCGTATTCAGTTTTCCAGCAGGCCGAGCCTGCCCAGTGTACTATTCTCGTTCCTCAGGTGATACTCAAGGGCGCACACTTCCCGAATGTCCGCCCCGGAAAGGTGCCGCCCCAGCTCCGGATCCTCCAGGGCCGTCTCAAGGAAGCTTGCGCCGTTCCGCATGGCCTCCATGGCTGTTGCCTGGACCAGCGCGTAGGCCTCCTCCCTGGTCAGTCCTGCTTCTATCAGCGCCAGGAGCACGCTCTGGGAATAGAATCTGTCACCCGCCGACTCCAGGACCTCCCTGGCCCTCTCGGGGAACACCCGAAGCCCATCGACCAGTCCCACCGCCTTCCTCAGCATGTATAAAGCGATACCGCAGGCATCGGGGAACAGGAACCTCTCCGCCGAGGAATGGCTGATGTCACGCTCGTGCCATAGGGCCGTGTCCTCCATCGCCGGGACAAGGTACCCCCTGAGCATCCTGGCGAGTCCGCAGAGCCTCTCGCTGACGATGGGGTTCCGCTTGTGGGGCATTGCGCTGGAACCCTTCTGCCCCGCCGTGAACGGCTCCTCAACCTCGCCGACCTCCGACCTCTGGAGGTGCCTTATCTCGGTGGCCAGCCGTTCCAGCATACCGCCGACCGATGCAAGGGCGTAGATGAACTCGGCGTGCCTGTCCCTGGCCACCACCTGTGTGGCCACCAGTTCCCTCCCTATGCCCAGCCTTCCGCATACGAACTCCTCCACCGACGGGTCGAGGTAGGCATAGGTGCCCACGGCGCCGGAGACCTTCCCCACGCATGCCGACTCGAGGCCCGCCCCAAGCCTTCTGCGGACCCTTCCATGCTCCGAGTAGTAGCCGGCGAACTTGAGCGCCATCGTGGTGGGCTCGGCGAACATGCCGTGGCTCCTGCCCATGCAGATGACCCCCCTGGTCCTGCTCACCAGCCTTCGAAGAGCTTCACCCAGGGCATCCAGCTCCCGCATGATGAGTTCGCCGCTGTCCTTGATCTGGGTGGCCAGACAGGTGTCCAGTACGTCACTGGAGGTCATTCCGTAGTGGATGTGCCTGGATTCGGGTCCCAGGTTCTCGGAGACGCTCGTGAGAAAGGCTATCACGTCGTGTCTCACCGTCGCCTCTATCTCTTCTATCCTGCGGGGATCGAATGAGGCGCCCTCGACGATCTTCTCGAAGTCCTCCCTGGGAACCAGGCCGGCCTCCGTCCTGGCCTCCACGGCCAGCAGCTCTATCCTGAGCCATCGCTCATACCTGGATACCGTGGACCAGATCCCCTCCATCTCCGGCAGGGAGTACCGCTGGATCATCACAACCCCTTCCTGGAATCGGTACGTAAACGGTCATTGGCTTAATATATCAAACTCCGTCGTGCCCGTTCACGGAACGCCCTCCGAAGCCAGGCGGTCTAGTCGATGTAACCGAGGTCCCGGAGGACCGGGGACACCTCCCACGATTCAAGCATGTCCGGTTCCCACGGCCTCGGGGTGGACCAGTAGAACAGTGCCCTGTCAAGGAGGGCGGAATCCGCGGGAAGCGGCTCCTGCGCCAGGGGGTCGAGGTCCAGCCTGTAGGTCTCGGCGCTGTCGGTCCGGGCGTTCCATATAAGCTGTTTACGCGTGGTCCTCACCGAGACCTGGTAAAGCTGGCTGCCGGTATTGATGCCGCTTGCGGAAAGCATCCTCGTGCCTGTGTGCTCCAGGCCGAACAGGGACCTGCCCCTGACGGGCACCGGCATCTCCAGGCCGCAGTAGTCCAGTATGGTCGGCGTTATGTCCACCTGGCCGCACATCGCCTCCGGGTGGACATCCCTCAGCGCATCGGTCCCGGAGATTATAAGGGGAACGCTTGTTATCTCGGGATAGAGGGTCCGTCCATGCCCCACGTAACCGTGTTCCAGGAACTCCTCACCGTGGTCGGCTGTGACCACCACCAGGGTCCCTTCCCTCTCCAGGTCGCGCACCTGAGCCATCAGACGCCCCAGCTGACCGTCCACCCAGGCAATCTCCCCGTCGTATAGACCTTCAAGACGGTTGCGACTGCCGGTATCGGCCACTGCGCCCTCCTCCGTGAATTTCCAGAAGCCGATTTCCCTTTCCAGTCCTCCGTCCCCTTCCAGTCCTCCGTCCCTTTCCGAACCTCCGGTTCCGTAAAGGGTGTCGAAGGGACGGGGAGGGTCATAGGGGTCGTGGGGATCGAAGAGGTGGACGACAAGGAGGAAGGGCCGGTCATCGGGCACCCGCTGCAGCCATCTGATAGCGCTGCTCACCGTGCTGTCGGCCTTCCCGTTGCCGTCGTCCCTGCATTCGAAGAGGTCGAAGCCCCTATGAAAACCGAAATCTCCGCTCAGGAGGTAGACGTTGAAGAAGCCCGCCGTGGCGTAGCCGTTGTCGTTCATCACCATGGCCAGCAGGGGCATCTCCGGGTCCATTCCGAAGACCCTTCCGGTGGGAACGTCCATTCCGGCACCGTGGGAAACGGGGGTCTGACCGCTCATGATGCTGGCGGTGGCGGGAAGTGTCCAGGAGGACTGGGCGGTCACGTTCTCCATCATGACACCCGCTTCCGCAAGGCTGTCCAGCACAGGCGAGGTATCCCTCCGGTAACCGTAGCAGGAGAGATGGTCGGCCCTGAGGGTGTCGATGATGACCAGCACTACGGAGGGCCTTTCGACTCCCCTCGTGCAGGATGCCGTCGCAGTCAGGACGATGGCGGCGAGGACGAGCCCCGGCAGTCGCGGGTATCTCATGGCAGCTCCGTTCCGGTGGTAAGCGGCGCGTATATCCAGGCGAACAGGGACCTCTCGGGAATGTAAACCCTGTACCAGTCCTCCAGTCCCCCGGTCACCCGCAGCGAGTCCCCCGTCACGGCACGGCCGAGGATCTCGTACTCCGTTCCCGGCCCCGCCCGGAGGTTGACCACGCCGCCGGTGACGGTGACCGTCTCCCAGGGGGTTTGCACCTGGGCCTCCGGGGTCGGCACTCCGGTATCCACCGCCGCGCCGCTGCCGCAGCCGGCCGGGATGGCCATCGAGAGGGGAGCCAGGATCCTGCAGATCCTCAGCAACTGCCGCCTCCGGCCAGCAGCATCAGTCCGGGCAGGATCCCTGCTGCGAAGAGGCTCCCGTCGGCCAGTGTCCTCTTGGCCAGCTCGGATGGGAAAGGCACTCTTCCCAGAATGAAGAAACCCGCCGCCAGGGTCAGCAGACCGGGCATGAACAGCAGCGTGGCGGTACCCAGGCGGCCGGTGAGGGTCCCTGCGGCAAGCAGCAGCCCGGCGGCGGCGAAGCAGGTCCAGAAAAGGAACACGCTCCTTGCCCTTCCGGCATGGATGGGAATGGTGTCCATACCCATCAGGGCGTCCCCCTGGAGATCTACAAGGTCCGCCAGGAGGCACCGTCCGAGGAAGAGGAAGAAGAGCATTCCGGCCCACAGGAGCGTCCCGGTATGGAATCCCGATGCTGTGTAGCCGGGCAGGAAAGCGAGAAGGAAGGACCAGGCGCCTGCGAACATAAGGTCCCGGGATCCTGGAAGGGTTCGAAGGCCCCTGAACGGGTACACCCTTCGCATCAGGGGTACGGAGTAGAGCAGGAAGGCTGCCAGCATCAGTCCCAGGACCAGGGACCAGAGTGCTCCCAGCGTGAACGAAACAGCCAGGGACGAGGCGAATGCCCCTACTGAAAGCCAGGTGAGGAGCCTTGAATGGTCCCTGAGGAATTCCTGCCTTCCCAGGCCGGATGGATGGGAATAGCCGGACTCCAGTACCGAGGTCAGCAGGTGCGCGGCGAACAGGAAGAGCGATGCGCAGAGAGTCCTGAACACCCAGCGTTCCAGGGACATCACGCAGGCTCCCGCCGCCCCCAGGGCGAATGTGACGGGCAATACGTGGAAATTGCCGTAAACGGCGTTCTGAAGGAACCGTCTGACCCTTCCTATCCTGAGACGGCCGCCCTGTATCTCCAGGAGCCTCTCACGGACCTTGCGTATGCTCCAGCTGGGAGTGGAGGCGCCGGCTGTCAGGAGGACGTTCTCGTAACGGCGCATCTCGTTCCCGTCCAGATCGTCCTGTGTCTCCACGTGGAATGCCGGAAGACCCTGTTCCCGGGCTATCTCCGCCAGCCTCGCGGTGTTGGCGCTGTTGCGTCCCCCCACCACCACCACGCAGTCGGCCTTTACGCAGAGACGGCGCAGCTCCTCCTGCCTGAGACTGGTGGAATTGCAGATGGTGCAGGAGTATTCCAGGTCGGGGTACGCCTCCTCCATCCTCTTCCTGGTCCTCTCCCAGGTCTCGGTGTTCTGGGTGGTCTGCGACAGGAGGAAGGGTCTGTGCAGTTCCCCCAGCGAACCGACCTCCTCAGGGCCTGTTATCACCCTTGCCCTGCCCCCTCCGTATGAGACGATGCATCTGACCTCCTGGTGATCGGGATCCCCAAGGACCACCACGTCGCAGCCTTCACCCGCCTTCTTCCATGCCAGTGCCAGGGCCCTTCCCACCCTTGGACAGGTGAGGTCCCTGATGGCGATGGGAAGCTCGCACAGTTCCCTCCGCCTCTCCAGCGTTGTCCCGTGGGTCCGGAGGAAGAGCGTTCCGCTTCCCATCGACTCGGGATGGTCGCAGAGCCTGACCCCCCTGTCCTCCAGTGCCTGGATGACCTGGGGATTGTGAACCAGCTGGCCGTAGACTGCGTAGGGCTCGCCGCCCCGCCTGAGTTCCGCCAGGACCATGTCCACGGCCCTGCGGACGCCCCAGCAGAATCCCGCCGTCCTGGCGGTCATGACACCCAAGACTGTCCTCTCCCATCTTCAGGCTACGAATGAATAAAGAAAGAGGGCGGCGGAATGCCGCCGCCCTCCCTCGAGGCTCGTCAGGCTGCTACCTGTAGAGACCCTTGATGGCGCCCCAGCTCTCGCTTTCGAGAGCAAGTGAGCCTTCAGCCCTGAAGAAGACGTCGATGTCTTCCGATACGGGGATGAAGGGATCCCAGAGGATCCAGTCCTGGCTGCCGAAGGTATGCACCTCACCGGTGAAGTTGCTGAACTCGTCGTAGAGAGCCGACGGGTAACCGGTGGAGGAGTACATGGTGGTGTTGGATACCATCCAGAAGTCCGCTTCGCAGGTGACCGGGGTGGAGTAGTTTATGATCACCGGAGCGAAGTGGAGTGCGGTGGCGTCGTCAGCGGCCAGCTGGGAAACGGGCATGGCAACGTCGCCGTTCCAGAGTTCGAGGCTTATCTGGTCGGTGTCCCAGGGCAGGCTCGAATGATGGTAGAACCACCACTCGGTCCAGTCGCATTCGAAGCTACTGGCACCGGGCATGAAGTCGGTGATGTCGAACCAGCAGCCCACGTAGGCCACGCCGCCGTAGATCCAGTGGGGCGTACCGTCGTCGTACTGGAGCAGGTCGTCGGTGCCCGTGCCAGGAAGACCCTCGACCCTGACATTGTCAAGGGCGAAGGAAGCAGCAGCTGCAAGAGCAAGTACTATAAGTACCTTCTTCATGAGCACTCCTTTCTTTCATGGTTGGTTACTACTGAGATTACTGGCATCACAGCAAGTATGCAAGGGGCGGAAATTGCTGTCAAGGCCGTTTTCCATGTCCGTTAACGTTCATGTCGGACTCGATCCTTCTCATTGCGTCCCTGTATTTTGCGGCGCTCTCGAAATCCAGCTTCTCGGCGCACTCCAGCATTCTTCTTTCGAGGAACACCAGGGCCTCCCCGTCGGTTCCCGGCATGCCCTCCATGAGGTCTTCCTTCTCCTCACGCGGACGGAAGACGTCGGCTATGCTGGTGGCCCTCATTATCTCGTCCCTGGACTTCCTTATGCCCTCCGGAGTTATTCCGTGCTCCTCGTTGTACCGAAGCTGTATGGCCCTTCTTCTGGAGGTCTCCCCGATGGCGTACTCCATGGAATCGGTCACCCTGTCGGCGTACAGTATCACCCTGCCGGCCATGTTCCTTGCCGCCCTGCCGGCGGTCTGCACCAGGCTGGTCCTGGACCTGAGGAAACCCTCCTTGTCGGCGTCCAGTATGGCCACAAGGGAGACTTCCGGCAGGTCCAGGCCCTCCCGCAGCAGGTTGACCCCTACCAGGACGTCGAAATCGGCCAGTCTCAGTTCCCTGAGTATGGACACCCTCTCAAGGGCGTCCACCTCGCTGTGGACGTACCTGGCGCTGATGCCGAGATCCTGGAGGTAGGAGGTGAGCTCCTCCGCCATCTTCTTGGTGAGGGTCGTTACCAGCACCCTGCCGGAACGGTCCACGGCCTCCCTTATTCCGGAGACCAGGTCGTCCACCTGGGTGGCCGCCGGACGGACCTCCATCTCCGGGTCCACCAGTCCTGTCGGCCTCACTATCTGCTGCACCACTCCGGCGGACCTCTCCAGTTCGTACTCGGCGGGAGTCGCGGACATGCAGATCTTCCGGCCCGTTATTTCCACGAACTCCTCCAGGTAGAGGGGGCGGTTGTCCAGGGCGGACGGAAGCCGGAAGCCGTTCTCGACCAGGGTCTCCTTCCGCGACCTGTCACCCCTGTACATGGCGGCCAGCTGAGGAATGGTACGATGGGACTCGTCAATGAACACCAGCATGTCCCTTCCTCGGTAGTAGTCTATCAGGCAGGCGGGCCGTTCCCCCTCGGCCCTTCCCGAGAGATGGCGGCTGTAGTTCTCTATACCGCTGCAGTAGCCGGTCTCCGCCAGCAGCTCGATGTCGTACCTCGTCCTGGTCTCGAGTCTCTGGGCCTCCAGCAGCTTGCCCCTGGACCTGAACCAGGCCAGCCGCTCCTCCAGCTCCCTCTCTATCCTTCCGATGGCCAGGTTCAGTTCCGTCTCCGAGGTCACGAAGTGCCTGGCGGGATAGATGAAGACCTCCTCCAGGTCCTCCAGCACCGCTCCGGTCAGGTGGTCTATACGACGAATGCAGTCCACGGTGCTTCCGAAGAAATCCACCCTGAGGGCCATGCTGCCGTAGGCCGGGACGACGTCCACCACGTCGCCCCTGACCCTGAACCTGCCCCTCGTGAGCGCGATGTCGTTCCTGGAGTAGCGCATCTCCACCAGGTCCATCATGAAGCGACCCCTGTCCATGCCCATGCCCCTCTTCAGGTGCAGCATGCCCGAGGCGAAGGTGTCGGGATTCCCGAGGCCGTAGATGCAGCTCACGGAAGCCACCACTATCACGTCCCTGCGGGAGAGGAGCGACGCGCTGGCCCTGAGCCTGAGCCTGTCGAGTTCCTCGTTGAGGTCCGCGTCCTTCTCGATGAAGGTGTCGGTGGTGGGAATGTAGGCCTCCGGCTGGTAGTAGTCGTAGTAGCTCACGAAATATTCGACGGCGGCGTCGGGGAAGAAACCCCGCAGCTCGCTGTAGAGCTGCGCCGCCAGTGTCTTGTTGTGGCTCACCACAAGCACCGGACTGTCCATGGCCTCTATGACTCCGGCCATGGTGAAGGTCTTCCCGGAACCGGTGACGCCCAGGAGGGTCTGCCACATGTCGCCGTCCCTGAGACCTCGGATGAGGGAATCGATTGCCTTCGGCTGGTCCCCCGCCGGTCCGAAGTCGCTCACCAGCCGGAAGAGCGGCATTCAGCCCTTGAGGCAGTCGAGCCTGAGTTCGAAGGCGGAGGCAGGCCTTGCGATCCCCCATGCCTCCAGCACCGCGGGATGGACCTCGCCCACGGTTCCCGAGACGCACCCGTCCAGCATCACGGCGGCGGCCCTTCCGGGGACGAACCTCGGGTCCTCCACCGGTGTGAGCGACAGCTCGATGTCCCTGGAGCGGCACAGGTGGCCGAGGACGGAGTGCACGTCGCCGAAATCAGCATCGTTCCCGCAGACCAGGCAGGCGATCATGACCTCCGTGGCGCAGGAACCGTCGCCGGCGGCGGTGAGCACCTCGCCTGATTCGAAGGTCCTGTGCGGGTAGGAAGCGTGAGCGCTGGCACTCTCGACCTCAAGCAGCCCCGGGAGCAGCGAATTCCTCACCACGCCGTACTCCCTGGTCATGGGATTGGATATGGCGACGGGAGGTTCGGGAGTCCCGGTCATGTCCAGGACCTTCTCCATGCTGGTGAGCACCGGACGGAGGACCTCCTCGAACCCTGCCCCCACCATCAGCAGCCTTACGGAATCGGCGAGTTCCTCCACCGGCGCGCTCCTTCCCCTGGTGAAGGACTCCGGGAGGAGCGGCTGGAAAGAACCCAGACCCAGGGATATCGCGATGTCCTCTATCATGTCCACCTGGTGGATGCCGTCGCGGCGGTATGGAGGCAGGACGCCCAGAACTGTGGTCCCTTCGACCCGGACCGAAGCGTAGTCCATGGCCCTGAGGGCTTCCACGACTCTGGACGCGGACAGATCGGTCCCCAGGACCGACCGTATCCTGCCGAGGGTCGTCTCCATGGAATCTGCGAAGATGACCGGACACCCGCCTGTCTCACCGGAATGGCCGTCCGGATAGACGACCCTCAGGGGAGCTATGGATGACCCCCTGTCCTCCAGGTTGCACGCCAGTATCGTCGCCGTGAGCTGTACCGTCTCCCAGTCGGTGCCCGTTACCTCGCAGAAGAGCCGGCTGTCCCCGGGCCTGACCCTTCCCGTTGTCTGGCTGTTCAGTATCGGGGGGAACGAAAGCACGGCACCCCGGGCATCCTGAAGGACCGGGTAGTACTCCGCCCCCTCCAGGATATGGGCGTAGGTGCGGCCGGTCTCGGTTTCCCCCAGTATCTCGGAGAGGGTCATCTCCTTATCCTCGCCCAGCGGTACGAATGAGACGTCGGGCTCCGCGGCCCGGTAACGCACCGGGAACTCGATCTCGTCCAGCCTGTAGAAACCGGCGCCGGCGGTGGTCCTGTTCCTTCCGAAGGAGGCAGCCAGCTTCTCCTGGACGTCTATGAGAGCTTCCAGTCCCGACCGGTCCGGCGCCCATCCGCAGGCGGTGAATGCGGCGACGAAGGGCCGCACCTGCTCCAGGGCCCCGTCCACGATCATCTCCGCGGCCGGTTGCGGAAGCCGTGCAAGGTGTTCCTCGGGTCCGCTTGAGTAACACCTCAGGGCCCTGGCCACTCCCTCAACGCACCAGAGGTCCGGCCGGTTGGTGTCGTTCAGTTCCAGCTTGAGCCTGTCCCCCCCGGAGGAATCCACCTCCCCCTTGACCAGCGAGAGCATCGCCGCCAGTTCATCGTCACCGGGATCGTCCATCCCGGCCATCCTGAACAGGTCCTCCCTGCTCACCTCTATCTTGGGCAAGTCATTCCCCCTTCCCTGTCAGAAGGCTGTCGGGCCTCACCCTGATGCTCCTGAGCCTGGCCAGGTCAGGTGTGACCAGGTCCCTTATGTCGTCCAGTCCCATGGCCAGCATGGCCATCCTGTCCAGACCCAGTCCCCAGGCTATCACCGGCACCTCCACACCCAGGGGCAGGCAGACCTCGGGGCGGAACAGCCCCGCGCCGCCTCCCTCCACCCATCCCAGGGCGGGATGGAGTATGTGCATCTCCACCGACGGCTCGGTGAAGGGGAAGTAGCCCGGAAGGAACTTGTAGTCCTCCGCGCCGGCTATCTCCTCGGCGAACAGCGCCAGGAGACCCATGAGGTGCCTGAGGTTGATGTCCTCGCCCAGGACTATGCCCTCCACCTGGAAGAAGTCGGGCAGGTGGGTGGAATCCACCTGGTCGTATCGGAAACAGCGCGCGATGCCGAAGTACTTCCCCGGCACGTCAGGGTCCGAGGCAAGGGTCCTGGCCGAAAGGGCGGTTCCCTGGGACCTCATTATGGCCTGAAGGGACCGGCTGCGGCTGAAATCGTATCCCCAGCCCCTCCCTCCGGTACCGGAGCCGTCCCGGTGCGCCGCGGCGACGCGGGCCTGCAGCGCCTCATTCGGCGGCGGCACTCCTGCTCCCGCTTCCAGATAGTAGACATCATGTATGTCCCTTGCCGGATGGAACTGGGGCATGAAGAGCGCGTCGTTGTTCCAGAACTCGTTCTCCGCGATGGAACCTCTCATCTCGCTGAAACCCAGGGCAATGAACCTCTTCCTGACCGTGTCCAGGAACTGCCTGTAGGGGTGCAGCCTGCCGGTGTGGATCTGCGAGGGAGGTATGTCCAGCGAGTACCTCCTGAACTTCGCGTCCCTCCAGCTCCCGTCGGCCAGTATTGAAGGGGTGATGGCCCCTATGGTTACCGTGCTCCTGGCCCGGGAGAGGGCATCGAGTCCCTCCCCGGTGATCTCTATGGTCCTGTCCGCCACGGAGACGATGACGAACTCCGCCCTTCCCCGACCCCTCCTGGGGCTCCTCTCCCTCACCAGTTCCTCCACATCGCCGGAGAGGTCCGACATGTCGATGGAGCCCTTCTCGGAGAGGGGGACGTAGACGGTTTCCCAGATATCCTGAAAAACACTGTGCGACGGGTCGGCGGTCAGCCTTATACTGTCGCCCTCCCGGCTGACAGTCCCGCTCCTCGTGAGCGCTCCGAAGGCGCTTCCCCAGCGGCCCCTGTCGAAGGTGTCGTCCTCCTGTATCTCCTGCAGCGTCGAGGGACCGGATGAAAGGTGCCTCATCATAGCCATCTCCGGGGTCATTCCGGCCTCGAGGTTGGAAAGACCCAGGGGACCGAGCTGAAGCAGCTCCCTCTCCTCACGTGCCAGTTCCCGCACCAGTCCACGGGAAAGAAGCCATTCCACGGCTCTCCTGTAGGAACCCTCGTCGGGCAGCCCGCTCTCCTCTATCATCCGCCTGTCAGTGGACCTGCCGTTCACCTCCAGATGGGCAAGAAGAGCCTTCTCCAGCGGATGAAGGTCTCTTTCGTCAGTCAATTGGCATCCTTTTCGTCTTTTCCGGCTGCTCCCGCGGTACCTGTCCGCGGACAGGCGCCCCGGTCATCTGACCCTCCAGAGCATGACGTCCTCCAGTAGGAACATTCCCTGCTCAGGCCTGGGAACGGCATCGTCGCCCTTCAGGACCGCACCGCACTGGGGGCAGACACAGGTATTCTCTTCGAGTTCGGCGTCGCATTCCGGGCATATCAGCCGGAGCCTGCCGTCGATGTAGTCCATCAGCTCCAGTGCGGAAACATAACCGTTACCGTCGCCGTCCGCATCTCCTCTGGAGCCCTGCAGCAGTATCGGGGTGAGGACCCTCTCGCTGACGCTGAGGTCTTCCCTGGCGGCGGTGAGCACCATGACCCCGCTTCCGGGAGCGAAGTCGTTTACGAACCCCCCGGAATGGCATGCGTCGAGGAACAGGAATACGGGCGCCGCTGCCAGAGAGTCGACGATGCCGGCCACACGGTCGTCGGATATGTCATCATCGTAGAGGCAGAGGTACTCGTTTGCAGAATCCCCCTCCTCGGGTCCTCCCGAACCCGGGTGGGACCTGTCCCCGTGACCGCTGAAGAAAACCACCACGCGATCCTCGGGTCCGGCCCGGTCCAGCAGGGACCTCATCCCCGCGATGAACTCCTCCGCTGTGCTCAGGGCATCCACCAGGAGTATCACATGATCCTCGGGGACTTCCTGATCACCGGTAAGGAACTCGTAGAACTCCACGGCGTCCATGCTGGCCCTGTTGAGAACATCGGCCGCCGAAGGGTATCCGCTTATGCCTGCGCAGAGTGCCCAGGTCTCGGGAACCGGCGACGGCCCGGCAAGGGGGGACCTCCGAATGCGGCCTATCTCCAGGTCGTAGTCGGTCTCCCCGTGCCTTTCGTAGAGATACACGGTTACGCCGTACACCGCATCCTCCTCCGCGAAAGCCACCACCGTCTCGTCACCGGCGGCGTCCACCGGGCTGAGCCATCCCTCCGCGACCAGGTCGAGTCCAGGACCCGTCACGTACAGGTCCAGGTCCACCTCCCGGTCCCCCCCGGAGAGACCGATGTCAAGTATGGTCCCCGCATCCGCCGGGACCGAATGGAAGGCAACCGGCATTGAATCGTCTATTCGGCCGCTCCATGAGTCCTCCACCACCGGAGCGTCGGCGGCCGAGACGGTCAGGGACACGTCACCGCTGAGCCCGGCCTCTGAGAAGAAGGGGTCTATCCAGACCGTATCGCCGGTATTCACGTACAGGAGGAACTCCTCGTCACCCCTGGCCGAAGCGAATGTCAGGGCGGGTTCGCCCTCGCCCCTGAAGACGCGGACATCACCGTCCCGCGTCTTCTCGAATTCCGCGGAGATACCGAACAACCCCCCCGCGGGAGGTGAAAAACCGGCGGGGCCGCTGTCCCACCGGCCCAGTGAAACGGTGTTCCTCGCGGGTATTATCCTGCTGATCGCGCCGGGCTTCCTGGTCTGAAGAGTGAAGGGCACTGATTCGGCATCGCCGGCGTCGAAGAGCAACACCTCGGCCACCGCCGAACGTTCAGCGGGGCGCAGCAGCAGCGTCTCCACGGTAGCGTATGACTGGCTGGCCATGATGTACTCCCCCGAATCGTCACGGAGAAGGAGGTCAAGGTCCGCACCCGGCGACCCTATGATCAGGTCGAGGAAAAGAATGCCCCCGTGGGGAGGCACGATGAACCTGGACATCTCTCCCGGGACCGCCGCTCCGCTTTCGCCGGAGCCTTCCAGTACCGGGAATCCGCCGGAAGGCATGACGGAAATGGAATACTCTCCCCTTCCCGACTTGTTGTACCTGCTCACCACCGCGGTCAGGGTCTCGCCCTGGAGCGCGGGCACGGTCACGGTCTCGAAGCCCTCCAGGGACATGCTGCTGCCCCAGAGCCGCATCCCGGTCCCGTAGACCTCCAGGTCGAGGTCCGTGTCACCTGAGCCCTCCAGCCTGAAGGTCCAGCTTCCCGTGGTCTCCGGACTGAAGGTGAAGGTCTCCGCCATGGCGTTCAACCCCAGTGCTCCGCTCACGGCCATTCCCTGCCCGATCCCGCGGTGGCTCAGGGTATCGACCGACAGCACGGTGGAGGTCACCCCGGAACCCTCGATAGTACTGACCCTTATGTAGAACCAGTAGTCGCTGAAGGCGGAGAGAACCATGCCCTCGCCCGGTGAGGACGCGCAGATCGGCTCCCCGTAATCGTCGAAGGCCGTCAGTTCCACCTCCCGGGAGGAGGAAACGGTCAGCAGGACGTAGTCGTCCTCGAGTATCCTCACCCATCCATCCCCTCCGGTCAGGTCAAGGGTGCACTCCTCTCCGGCGATCAGGGTCTCTATGGCCGCCGGGTCGGGCAGCGGTACGGACAGGACCAGCAACGGTATCAGGCATGGCATCGCGGAACCTCCATTGAGTCTTTATGTACTTGAAGCGTCGCCTGCAAGTGTCAAAGATATGAAACTGACGGGTCCTGCAGGTATAAGGACCAGGGGGAGGTGAAGGTCAGCCCCTGGTGTCGCTTTCCATGAATCTTCCGGCGAAGGTGTTGAAATCCGGATCGGGAACCTGCACCTTTTCCGCCTCCCGAAGTCTCAGGGCCAGGTCCCAGCAGCAGAGAAGCGCGTAGCCCAGCAGTCTTCTTTCCATTATGAGCACGGCTGGGACGGACTGTCCCCTGTGGCCCAGCCTCAGAACGAAAGATCCATCCCTTACCCTCCTCGGCGGCCAGATGGAGAAGGAGACCTCCAGGGCTCCCTCGACGGTGTGGGAGGTGCGGACAAGCGCACGGAAGAGATCGAAGTCCCCTCCCAGATGATGGAGGGCCGACCTTATCTGACGCACCGTCCTTATGGAATTTGCGCCGGGAGCCGGGAAGCTTGTGGTGAAAACCGCCGGTTCGTCCCTGGGATACCCCAGCTCCAGCAGAGCGGAAGCCTCCCGGAGGCATGCGCCGAAGAAGCCCGAGGCGATGTCCGGCGGCAGGTGGATGGTGCTGCGCGAGATGCCAGGAAGTAGGTTCATGTACTTCGACAGGCCTGCCACCCGTCCACTGGAAGGACTCCTGGATATCTCGTTCACGTGAGTCCTCAGCGTGTCGAAACCATCGACCCTGACCTCCGAGGTCCTTCCTCCGCTCCAGATGGCGGTGTAGTACAGGAGCCTGGATATGTCGGCCGGGTCCCTGAAACTGGACGGGAAGAGGGTCATGGCTCCCTGGACCTCGGGTGGCACCTGTCGATTATGGACCTGAGCCAGCTGCGGTCTACACCGGTGTATATCTCGGTGGTCCTTATGTCGGAATGGCCCAGCAGCTCCTGGACCACTCTGAGGTCCGCACCCCCCTGGAGCAGGTGGGTTGCGAAGGAATGCCTGAGGGTGTGAGGATGGATGTCCTCCCGGACCCCGGCCTCCTCAGCCGACCTGCGGACGATGTTCCATACCGTCATCCTCGACATCGGGTTGCCCCTGTAGGTCAGGAAGAGCACCGGCGTGGACCTGCCGCGGGCCAGTACGGGTCTCGCCATGTCGAGGTAGCGCGACAGCCAGTCCACCGCGGCGCCGCCTACGGGCACCAGCCGTTCCCTGGAACCCTTGCCCAGGGGCCTCACCATGTAATCCTCCAGGTGGACCCTGGCCACTGTCATGCCTGTGATCTCGCTCTCCCTGAGACCTGCGCCGTAGGCGAGTTCCAGCATCGCCCGGTTTCGCATGGAGAGGGGAGTGTCACCCTTCCACACCTCGAGCAGTGCCTCCACGGTCTCCACGCTCACGGCATGGGGAAGCCTGAGCGGTTTCCTGGGGGATGGGAGCAGTTCCGCCGGATTGTCGTTCCGATTCCCCGTGGCCTGCAGGTACCTGTAGTAACCCCTCAGGGTGGATAGCTTCCGTCTAACGCTGGATGCTGAATAACCCGAGGAGGAGAGGAAATGTGAGTATTCGGCGATGTCCGATGGACCCGCCTCGGACAGCTCGGGTCCTGACCCGCCAAGCCAGTCCCGAAAATGCTCGAGGTCGACCCTGTAGGCCCGGACCGTCGACCCTGCAAGCTTCTTCTCGAGAGCGCCGTACTCGAGGTAGGATCCCAGAGTTTCATCCATTCCCGGTCAGCCATGCCCTGAGGCCCTCTCCCGTACCATCGGGGCCGGACCTGCCGTCCGTACTCCTCCTGCTCAGCGAAACCGTGACGCCCCTGGACTCCAGCTGATGGACCGTGAGTATCGCGCTGGTATGGTCCTCGAACTCCCTGACCAGAGTGGGCGCCTTCCTCAGCAGGTCCCAGGAGTCACGGACCGAAACTCCGAGAACGTCCCTCAGGGCCTCGACCACGGTATCCTCGTCGTCGGGGGAGGGTCTGCACAGGAAGAGTCTCAGCGGTCCTCCTCCCGTCAGGACCCTGAAATCGCTCAGAACCGTCCGGGCCTTTATCTCCTCCCTCGATGGCTCCACCGGCGGTTCCGGTTCCGCCTCGGCCGCAGGATGCAGGACCGTCTCGCCGCCCTGCGAAGGTCCCTTCGGCATTGTATCCTCACGCACCGGAAGAGGGGTCTCGGAAACGGGAGCCGCTGCCCTGCGCTGGAGTACCGGGGGGAGGAACATGCCGGTGTCCAGCCGAGAAGGTGGCGGGTGAAGTATGACCCTGTCCGGAGCAGTTTCGTTAGCCCAGCTGCTGAATGCCCTGCTGCCCACTACGGGAGGCGGTTCAGTTGACTGGGCCTCAGGAGGGGCCAGGACCAGGACGCAGGGTATGGCTCCGGGATCCGAATCGGGAAGCAGCGGAGGCTCCAGGGCGTAACCGGTGTCCATACAAACCGAGGGTATGCCCGCCGCGAACCTGGGAGGCGGGTGCATGAGGACGACACCGTCGGGTGTATGAATGGTGTCCAGCGGCGGAGGACCGGTGAAGAATCCCTCGGGAAGACCGGTCACCGGAGGTTCCCCTGAAGCGGTCCCATGGCTTTCCGCCGGTTCCTTTCTGCCGAAGAGGGTGTCGCTTTCGTCCGTTTTCGGTTCGGACCGCGGACTGGGCCTGAAGACGGCGTTGGACTTCCTTCTGGTGGCCAGGTTCTCCTGTATCGGTGTCTCTGTCTCTATCCTCACGATACCGCCGGACTCCGTCAGGGACTTCCTGATCTTCCTTGCCGTCTCGCTGTCCACGCCTTTGCTCAGAGCGAAGGGCATCCTGGAGAGCCAGTCTATGACCTGCTCCTGCGGCAGCCGTGTCATCTCCTGGAGCCTGCGTCTCAGCCTCGTCCTGTAACCCGGACGGTAGTTGACGAGAAGGACCCTGTAGAGCTGCACGGGTTCGGGTGTGCCTTCTCCGTCCGGCAGCACCCTGCACGTTACTCCCCTGTCCCGTTTCAGACCGTCGGCGATCTTTTGCGCCTCGCCCTCGGAGAGACCCGCGCAGACAACCGTCTCGCCGCGGCTGAAGGAGAGGAGTACGCTGTCCATGGGAAGATCGGTCCGACGGGCAAGGAGCTGGACCGTCCCCTCGGACGGTCTGTCACCGAGTACTTCGACCTTCCACTTCATATCGCGGACCGGGGCGGAACGCTAGAGCTGTTCCCTGACCAGTTCGATCCTGTCACCTATCCTGATCAGGTCGGAGGTGGATATGGAGAACACCAGCATTGCAGCCGTGTCATCCGTAGTATCGAGGACTATCATCTCCGCAACCGGGACGTCGGGCTCCTGCAGCGTCCTCGAATCGGGGGACAGGACCTGGTCTCCGTACCTGAACATGGCGTATATGTCTCCGGGCTGAAGACCCTGCAGCGAACCCCTGTCGATGTACAGGACGTCGAAGGAATAGGCCCTTTCGGACTGGGGGTCCCTGAAGGCGATGACGTAGGCGTCCAGGTTCTCCACCGTCTGCGCGGTGGCCACCGGAACCGGCTCCGCTGCATCGTAGGGGAGCAGGAAGTCGCCGTAGGTCACTGGAAGGTATGCGTGCTCCAGCAGGGCCACGCTGGAGTTCGGGTCAACGTCCACGACGCGGCAGACGCCCGATACGCGGATGACCTCGCCCAGGTCGGCTCCGGTTTCCGGGTGGTACACGGGTCCCCCCGTCTTGCAGAGCCTGAAGACCATATCCTGCTGGACACCGTCGCTCTGCCCTATATCGATGGCAAGCAGGTCTCCGGGATAGGAATGGATGTCGTCGAAGGGATCCTCCTCCTCCAGGTCGGTGTCGATGACGTATCCGGAGGGCTGGGGCGGAGTGTCCGTAACCATTCCAGTGGTTTCCAGAACGAGTCTGCTGAGCATCGGCCTGCTGCTGGAGCCTGACGTGGTGTACACGCCGGACGGGTATTCCGAGGCCTGGCTCAGCTGCACGGTCTCCCCGTAGATGTCGGGAATGATGAGTTCCTCGCCGGGCCGCAGGTATTCCACGCCCTCGAGGGAAGGATTGGCCCGCATTATGTCCTCCCAGTTGAAGGGAGTGGAGTAGTACTGGATGGAAAGGTCCCAGAGCGTGTCCCCGTACCTTATGATGTGGGTCCTTGCGGCATTCGCCGTGCTGAGGGTGCCAACCGCCAGAACGGCGAGGACCCCAAGCGTCAGAGCGTAACGTTTCATATCAGCTGACCTCCCCGGATGGTCCATATCAATGAGCGAACTTCATAACTTCATAATATTCTAAGTTCATGTGCCGTTCAAGTCAAACCGCTCTTCGGCTAGTCCGGAGAGGGGTAGAGGACCGAGTTACCCAGGACTCCGGGAGTCCTCACGACGGTCACGGAATAGGATCCTCCCACGCCGGCCACCGATTCCCTGTTCGGTCTGTTCACAGCCAGCATCAGTCTGCCTCTTCCGGGCGAATCGCCGGTCCATCCGCTGCCGACCGCCACCGGGCTCCCGTCGTCCACCATCATTACGAGCTGCCCGTTGGTGGCTCCCGGCACGAGTGCCATGGCGGTGGAGAAATACTCGATGCCTTCGGGACCGCAGGTCCCGGTCTCCATGGTGACGGTCCCGGAGGCGGTCACCACGAGCCGGTCGGTTTCCGTGAGGTCCAGACCGGTATCCACCCAGCCTGCCGATGCATGTACTTCGATGTCGGTCCGGGACTCGCTCGATGGAGGGCTCCAGACTATGGACCCGACATCCTCCGCCTCCATCACCGTGGCTCCGGGACCGCTCCCGACGGTGAAACTGCCGTTCTCGAAGCTCACCGGACCCCTGCAGCCTGCGGAACCGTCCCTTGGGAACAGCCTGCCCTCCTCCCGGTCCAGCACGGCCCGCGACCCGCTTATCACCACCGTGCCGCCCTCCACGGACTCGAGCCTTCCCGACAGTACGCTGCCGTCGGCTGTGACGAGCCTGTCCGGCCGGCGCTCACACCCCGCCGAGAAGAGGGACACAAGCAGGAGGACCGCGGTGGTCAGCCTTTCACTGCGGGGGATCATCGGGCCATTCCCCTCTTCAGGTCGGGAATGAAGCTCCCTATCACGTCCTCCACCCTTTCCACCAGCCTGAACTCCATGAGTTTCCTGGTATTCTCCGGTATCTCCTCGAGGCTCTTGCTGTTCTCCGAAGGAATGAACACCCTGGTTATCCCTGCCGCCAGGGCTCCGAGGGTCTTCTCCTTAATTCCTCCCACGGGCATGATCCTCCCCTGGAGACTGACCTCACCCGTTACCGCCATGTCCGGCACAACCGGTTTTCCCGTCAGCGATGAAAGCAGGGAGATGAGGATGGCCACGCCGGCGGAAGGACCGTCCTTTGGAGTTGCGCCGGCGGGGACGTGGAGATGGATGTCGTGCTGCTTGAAATCCCTTTCGATACCGTAATCGGATGCATGCGACCTTATCCAGGAGAGGGCTGCCCTGGCCGACTCCTGCATTACTTCGCCCAGCTGCCCGGTCAGTATCAGCTCACCCTTCCCGCTCATTATGGTGCTCTCTATGAGAAGTATCTCCCCTCCGGACGGGGTCCAGGCAAGCCCGGTGCAGACCCCCACCCTGGGACGGTCAGAAGCCCTCTCCCGAGTGTACACCCTGGCTCCCAGGAAGCGGTGCAGCACGGAAGGGGTCACGATCACCAGTTCCTCACCGCCTGCCGCCACGTTCATGGCCACCTTCCTGCATATCTTGCCTATGTTCCTCTCCAGCTCCCTGACCCCTGCCTCGCTCGTGTAGTCCTCGATCATCGCGCTGAGACCCCTGCTGCGGAAGCGGAGGTGGTCCGATGTGAGACCGGCATTCTCCATCTGCCTCCTGACGAGGTAGCGTCTGGCTATCTCCAGCTTCTCCGCCGCGGTGTATCCCGGTATCCTGATGATCTCCATCCTGTCACGAAGGGGCGACGGTATCGTGTCCAGGCGGTTCGCCGTGGTTATGAACTGCACTCCGCTGAGGTCGAAGGGTACGTTCATGTAGTTGTCGCGGAATGAATAATTCTGCTCGGGGTCAAGGACTTCCAGCAGGGCGGAGGTAGGGTCCCCCCTGAAATCGCTGCCGATCTTGTCTACTTCGTCCAGCATGAAGACCGGATTGTTGCTTCCCGCCTCCTTCAGTCCCTGAATTATCTTTCCGGGCATGGCGCCTATGTAGGTCCTCCTGTGACCCCTTATCTCAGCCTCGTCGTGGACCCCTCCCAGTGACAGCCTCACGAAGTTCCTGCCGACAGCCCTGGCTATGCTCCTGCCCATGGAGGTCTTTCCCACTCCTGGAGGTCCGACGAAGCACAGGATGGGGGCCTTCCCCCGAGGATTGAGCTTCCTCACCGCAAGGAACTCGAGCATCCTCTCCTTCACGTCCTTCAGGTCGTAATGGTCCTCCTCGAGCACCCTGCCCGCCCTCCCGATGTCGAGCCTGTCCTTCGTGCTCTCCAGCCAGGGCAGTGAGAGTATCCACTCGATGTAATTCCTTATCACCGCAACTTCCGGAAGACCGGGATTCATCCTCTCCAGCCTGTCCAGCTCCTCCATGGCCGCATCGTATACCTGCCCGGGGAGTTCCTTCTCCTCTATCCTCTCCCTCAGCTCATCGGCCTCCGGGTTCTCGCTCTCGCCTCCCAGCTCCCTCTGGATGGCCTTCATCTGCTCCTTGAGGATGTACTCCTTCTGGTCCTTCTCTATCTCGCTTCGGACCTGACCCTGTATCTTGTTGCGGAGCTTAAGTATACGAATTTCCTTATCCATGATGGCGGACAGGTGCCGCAACCTGTCGAGCACTCCGTCGATCTCCAGGATTCTCTGCTTCTCGGTGTTGTCCACGTCCAGCCTGCTGGCCGCAAGGAAGCTGAGCTTCTCGGGATCGTCCGACATCTCCAGGAACTGGGTGTCCTCCGGAATGGTCCTTGTCAGTTCGAACACCTGTCTGAGCTGGATCCCCACTGTATTCTGCCAGGCCTCCAGCTCCACCTCGCCCCTTGGAAAACGGGAGTCAAGCCGCTCCACCCTGGCCTGCAGGTAGGGACTTTCCGATTCCAGGTATTCAAGGATGCGGAACCGGACAAGCCCCCTGAGATGGAGCCTGATTATGTTGCCCGGGAACCTGTAGAGCCTGTCGATGCCCGTCACGGTACCGACGCTGTAAAGATCGCCGGGTCCCGGCGAGCCCTCGGTCTCCCCGCGGGTGCTGACCACTCCTATCAGCTTGTTGCCACGCACAGCGTCGTCAACCATCTGCGTGACATCCTGGCTGGCTACCGTCCTCGGTACTATCGTGTACGGGTATACGACGCCGTCGGCGCTGGGAAGTACGGGCAGTATCTCGGGCAGTTCTATGGTGTTCACCGGCGTCATTCGATCGGCTCCTGAATCAGTCAATGGGAGTCTTGCCGCTCTGGACCGGGATCCTGACGCTCCGGTCGGTGTCGAACGGGACGAATATCCTGAGGACCCCGTTCTCCATGGAGGCGGTTACATCCGCTATCCGTATCCTGCCGGGGAGGCTGATCTCCCTTCGGAACCAACCGGTGTAGATCTCCAGCTTCTGTGCCAGTTCCCGGGCAGGGGGCTTCTTTACCCCCTTTACGATGATGCTCTCTCCGTGGACCGTCAGTTCGACATCGCCTGAAGTGAGGCCCGGGAGTTCCACGAAGACCAGCCAGTGATCGTCGGCCTCGTAGATGTCCACCGCCGGTGTCCAGTCGATCTCACCCTGTCTCAGAAGGAACATCATTCGGCCGTCTACTCAATGTCGAACCTGACCGACACGGTGGTTGATACCTCCACCGGCTGGTCCCCCTGCATGGCAGGGCTGAATACCCAGTTCCTCACGGCGTCCATCGCCGCCTGTCCGCAACCCAGGCCCAGGGGATCACTGACTATTGTGACTTCCTGCACGGTCCCGTCGGTCCCTACCAGGACCGAGAGGGTGACGTATCCGTGGATGTCTCCCCTTGCCCTTGCCTGGGACGGTACCGAGGGGGTGGTCTGTGAGATGGGGAAGGGCTGGGATATCGGCAGTTCCTCCACGGGTTCCACGGTGACCAGGGTATCCTCGACCACATCGGGTTCCTCCAGGGCCACAGCGTTGTACTGTATGGAAGTGGTTTCTCCCGCCGTTATCTCCACCGTTCGGACATCATCCTGGAAGTCGGGGTTGGAAAGCCTGACGGTATAGGTCCCCGGTTCCAGCTCCACTCCTCCGAAAGGCGTAGTTCCCACCAGCGTGCCGTCGACGTATACGTTGGACCAGGGTTCCGGACCGACCATGAGCGTGCCGTTCTGGGCTATCTCCTCGAGGGAGACGGTACGGCTGTAGCCCTCCTCGTCGAGATCTATCGTGACCGCGAAGCCCTCGCGCTCCTCCATGGTCACCTGCAGGTAATAGGTTCCGAAAGGCAGCACCTGGCTCATCCGTCTTCCGGTGGCGACCCTTTCTCCGTCTATGTAGAAGGTCGCATTGCCGGGAGTGTCACCGGCCAGCTGAAGGGTGATCTGCGACTGCTGGGCGGCAAGGACGTTATGGGTATGGGTGAAATCCTCCGGCTCAGCCACCAGCACTGATTCGGGCATGGTCCTGTACCCCTCGATCATGGCCTGGAACACATGCTGACCTGTGCTTATGGTGTCCGAACTGCCCTCTATGACCTCGCCGTCCACCATGAAGGTCACCGCGTCGGCGCCGGGGTCCTCCTCCCCTTCCGGCATCTGGTAGCCGAAACTGACCATCAGGCTGGAGGTGCCCAGAGTGTCCAGGGTCAGGGTGTCGGTCCCCGTCACGCCCTCCTGGAAGGTCGGTTCCCAGACCATGGTCTCGTAACCCGGAGCGGAGACCGTGACCATCCTCTGCGTGAACAGGGTGTCGCTCAACACGAAGACACCGTCGGAGACCTCATCCACGGGTTCATCGTCCAGCGTGACCGAAACATTCTCGATACCGGGCACGACAATGGTCTCGGTGAAGGGTTCCGTGGGTTCCACGACCACTTCCGGCTCCGGTTCCTTCCCGCCGAAGAGCTTGATGGCGGCGAAGATGATCGCCGCCAGCAGCACTACCACGCCCATGATGGCGTATATCCTCTTCCCTCCGCTGTCGCGTTCCGCCCTTCTTGAAGCCGTGACGGGCATCCCGGTCCTGGGAGTTTTCCTTCCGGAGGGTTTCTCCTTGACGGGCTCGGTCCCGGCGGTCCTCTCCGCCGCTGCCGGCGCGGCGGGAGCTGCCGTTCCGGTGGCGGTTCCTGCTGCCGCGCCTTCGGTGGGACCCTGGTACGATTCGGCGAGTTCAAGGAGTTCCTCCAGGACGGGAGCTGACGGCCAGGAATCGAATATCCGCCTGATGTTCTCCACCGCGAATTCCGGGTCGCCGGACTTCAGCCTGCTGCGAACCATGTCCGCCAGTCCGTCTATCTTTGCTATCATACGTACGTAACTGATCTTCTTCTTGATCATGGCGTTGTCGGGATCGTGACGCTTCGCCCTCTCCAGCTCCTGGAGCGCCCTGACGGAATCGCCGGCTTCCATCGCCTCGTCGGACCTGATGATGCAGTCGTCGACAAAACCGGAGGAGGAGATGTTCCTGCCTGCTGAATGAGCCCTGCTGGACCTGCTCCTGTTGAACTTCTCCATGGCGGCGATCTCTCGCTCTACGATGTTGATGCGCTCCATTATCTGCTGGTTGCCCGGATCCAGCTCGAGGGCCTTGCGGTAGGTGTCCAGGGCACCTTCCCTCTCACCCTGCTGGATCTGCTTCCTGGCGACCTGCAGTAATTTCCTGACCTGTTCGGATCCTGCTGCGCTCATCTCCAACCTGCTCCCTCTGGTTGTTCATGCGAGCCCTGTAATAAGATGCCAAATGCTATCAACTGACGCACCGGTGTCAAGTACCCGGCGGGGTGCGTCCTTCTCCATTCACGTGAAAGATAGGCGGAAATCCCCTTCGATGACAACCTCTGTCCGTTCGAAGCCCCTAGGACTCCGGCGGTGGTCACCGTATCTCGGGAACGGATGCTTCTCCGAAGCGTCTCCGGAACTCCTCCTCGAGGCCGCCGGAAGCTAGTCCGGATGCGGCCAGCGCCGCCGCCCGGGGCAGCAGGTCGGCGTCAGCTGCCAGGCAGGCCGTTCTGAAGGCCGGTATTCCGTGCTGCCTGGTTCCGGCCACCTCTCCCGGTCCTCTCAGCCTCAGGTCCTCTTCGGCTATCCTGAAACCGTCGTTGGTCGAGGCCAGTATGTCCAGGCGGCGCCGGCCCTCCTCACCGGTGTTATCGTCCCTCATCAGGAAGCACCAGGAGTCCCTGCCCCCCCTGCCTATCCTCCCCCTCAGCTGATGCAGCTGGCTCAGGCCGAACCTGTCGGCGTGAGCCACGACGAGCACGGTGGCTTCCGGTACGTCCAGCCCTACCTCGACTACAGTGGTGCTCACCAGAAGGGCGACATCGCCCGAGACGAACCTTCCGCTTGCCTCCAGCTTCTCCTCGGATCTCATCGCACCGGTGAGGAGCCCCACGCCGTACTTTCCGAGGGGACCCCTGCGGAGTATCCTGAAGGCGGAGGAGGCATCCCTGAGGTCGAGCTCCTCCGAAGCTTCCCTCAGCGGGTAGACGACGTAGGCCCTCTCGCCTTCCGCCAGTCTCTCCCGAAGGAAACGGTAGACCTCCGAACGGTCACTCCTGTCAACTATTCGCGTAACGGTGACACCCCTTCCGGGAGGCATCTCGTCAATGACCGACAGGTCCAGGTCCCCGTACAGGCTCATGGCGAGGGTCCTGGGTATGGGTGTTGCGGAGAGGAGCATGAAATGCGGGCTGGGGTCCCGGCCGGAGATGAGGCGATCCCGCTGTTCCACGCCGAACTTGTGCTGCTCGTCAATTATGCAGAGTCCCAGGCGGGGAAGGGTCACCGAATCCTCCAGCACCGCGTGCGTGCCGACCAGTACTCCGATGCTGCCATCCTCCAGCATGGCGCGGAGTTCACGCCTGGCTGACCTGCCGGTGCCCCCGGTCAGCAGCCCGCAGCTGATCCCGAGAGGCGAGAGGAGACTCTCAAGGTTCCTGTGATGCTGGGAAGCCAGGACCTCGGTGGGAGCCACCACCGCCGCCAGATGACCGCTCCTGCAGCAGACCGCGCAGGCCGCTGCGGCAACGACCGTCTTCCCGGACCCCACGTCGCCCTGAAGAAGCCTTCGCATCGGTCTCCTCCCCGCCAGGTCGGAGACGATCTCCTCAAGTACCCTCCCCTGGGCCGCCGTGAGGCGGTAGGGGAGCGAAGCCGCAAGATCCGCCGCCGCGGAGCTGCCGCCGGACATCGGTATTCCGGGTCTGGAAGCCGCCCTGTCCCTCACCGAACGAAGGGCTGACTGGTGTACGAAGAACTCCTCCAGGGCCAGTAGCCTCCTGGCCCTCTCACCCTCCTCCGGGGAGGATGGGAAATGCATGGCACGAACTGCTTCCGTCCTGTCCTGGAAACCCATGGAGACCATCGTCTCCCGGGGAAGTATGTCCCTCAGCTCATCCGAGCACTCCTCGAGGGCCGTCATGGCTATTCTCCTCATGACCGCCTGCGTGAGTCCCCGGGTGAGAGGATAGATCGGAAGCACGGAACCGTACTCCGGGCTCCCTTCCCCCTCGAATAGAATCTCGGGGTGCACCATGCCGAGACCACCGAAGCGGTCCACTCCTCCGCTGGCGGTGACTTCCGCGCCCGGCTTGAGCCTGTTCCGGATGAACCTGTAGTTGAAGAATGTCAGCCTGAGTTCCCCTGTGCCGTCTCTGAGAATGGCCTGGAACCTTGTCCTGCCCCTTCCGCCGGAACCGATCAGACCCGAGGACACTATTCTACCCGCAACGGTGGCGTCGGTCCCGGGCACCAGTTCCGCCACGGGAGTGATCCTGCGCCTGTCGCTGTAATCCCTCGGCGCTGTCATCAGCATGTCCAGCGCGGTCCCGATGCCCAGTCTGCCGAGCTGTTCGCCCCTGGCGGGACCTACGCCCCTCAGATACCTGACGTCCTTGTCCAGTGCTTTCCCTCGCCTTCAGTCCGGTGATGGAAACTACAGTCCGAGACCTCGAGGGACAAGTCGGAGGAGCCCCTTCCCGGGAGGGGGTTGACGAAGGGGCGTCCAGTAAGTAATGAAGGCGGAACCGTGAAACCATCCTTGGAGGTCGACAGCCGAAATGGAGCCGAGTACCAGATGGAGCTAAGCACAAGGGAGAGACTGGAAGCGATGATCAGGGAAAACCCTGACGACATCGATTCCAGGCTGAGCCTGGCCGACATCATCAGGAAGGACAGGAGCCCTGAGGAGGCCCTGGAGATGTACGACACCGTCCTAGACCTCGATCCCGACAACGCGGTGGCCTACCTGGGAAAGGGGCTATGCTACGCAATGTCCCTTCTGGACAACATCCCCACCCGCGAGATCTGGGACAGGGAGCTGGACGAACAGGAAATGATCGACAACGCCATGGAGTTCCTGGAACAGGCCGCGGAACTGGATCCCGAGCTGACCGATGCGTACAACGCCATGGGAAGGCTCTACGCAATCATCGCACAGGAGGAGGACGCGGTGGACATGTTCCGCCAGTCGCTCCAGGTGGACCCCTCCCAGCTGGACGTTGTCGAAGACCTCAAGGAGATAACGGGCAAGCCGGTCTGGAAGATACTGGACAAGGGCACCTGGATGGGCGAGGAAGAGGAGGAGGAGTAGCCTAGCCCCTCCTGCCCAGGGCCCTGACCAGTCCGGTCACGCATTTGCAGGCCGGTCTCTCCGTGGTCGGGTCGTCGGCTGCAAGGCCGGTCAGATAGTCTATCTCGGTCATCCTGCCTGCCTGGACGTCCTGAAGCATGCTGCACATGTTGGAAGACGACAGCATGAGCTCTCTCAGCATTGAAAGAGACTCCCCGCCCGCCTCCTCCCTGCTTTCGACCGGAACAGCCGACACCAGTTCGGAGTACAGAAGCTCCATGCATTCCTCGAGTCCTGACTCCAGGAGCATGTCGTTGGCAAGACCGGTTATGGCCCCCAGCGGGTTTATTGTGCTGTTGACGATCCATTTGGCCCATCTGACGGGCTCAAGGTCCTCCACGGTCCGTAGAGGTATGGGGGAACCATGGAACACCGAGGGTGCGCCACCCTCGGCACCGGCCACCACGCTGCCGGGGAATGTCTCGACTGAAAGCCTGCCGGCGGTCCTGAAGCCGGCGGTCAGAACGACGGGTTCTATTCTCCCGGGGGGACCGGGCCAGTGCCTTTCGAGGCCCATGCCGTTGCAGACGCAGATGCACGCACCGTGTGAGGACTCCGAGGCTGGCCCGGAGACGCTCTCCAGGTGGTAGGCCTTCACGGCTATGATACTGTCGTCCGCGGAAATCCTGTCCGTGGATTCCACCTTGCTGACGGTCGCGGTACCCGGATAGGCTCCTCTGGAAACGACATCCACGATGCCGCGGCCGCTTCCGGGAGGCCCCACCAGGATAATTTCGCGAAGGGGGGAGAGGGTGACGGCAAGTCCGCAGCCTACGGCGCCGTCACCCCAGATCGCCAGGCTTCTCCTATTCTGCACTTTCCCCGGCAGGTTTCCTGCCCTTCCTGCCCACCTTCTCCTTGACCTCTTCGATCTTCTCGATGCCCCTTGCCTTCACCTTGTCCAGCCTGGCCTTCGTATCCTCCAGTTTGCGGACGGTCTCCTCCAGCTTCTCACTGCCGGTGGTCCCGGCCTCGTCCACCAGTTTCCTGCCCTCGTCTATGAGTTTCTCGGCTTCGGTCCTCAGGTGAAGGTAGATATCCTCACCCCTGCCGTAAAGCTCTCCGGTGGTCGCCCTGACCTTCTCCCTGGTCTCCTCGCCCTTGGCCGGGGCGTATAGGAGGGCCACTATCCCTCCGGCCAGAGCCCCCGCCACGAAAGCCCAGAATTCGCCCTTCCCGTTCTCGGCCATTTCCTGTCTCCTTTCATTTTCCACAGCACTTCTTGTATTTCTTTCCGCTGCCGCAGGGGCAAGGGTCGTTCCTGCCCACCTTCGGCGCGTCCCTCACCACGGTTCCCCGGCCTCCTCCGGCGGTCGACCCGTCATTCCCGCTCCCGCTGTCAGCGGCGGGAAGTCCCGAAGCCGGGTGAAGTGCGCTGCCCTGTACCTGCCGGTTCTCGGGGAGGTCGGCCCTGGCGTTCCTCGGCCAGAGGGACAGCACCTGTCTCACCGCCAGCTTGTCTACTCTGTCCAGCAGTTCCTCGAACAGTTCGAAGGCCTCCTTCTTGAATTCCACCAGGGGGTCCCTCTGGGCGTAGGCCCGGAGGTTGATGCCGGACTTGAGGTGGTCGATCCCGTACAGGTGCTCCCGCCACATCGTATCGATGGAACTGAGGACCGCCCGCTTCTCCAGTTCCGCGGAGAGTTCGGGGCCTATCCTCTCCCTCTTCATGTGGTAGTAGTCCATCACCATCCTGATACATGCATCCCTGGCTGCGGAAGGATCGCCGGTCCCACCGATGGCCCCGGCCACGTCGAACCTGACCCCGGACAACTCTCCGAGAAGGGCCTGCGCCAGTTCGGTGTTCCATTCGTCGGATTCGGTCTCGTCCGGGACCGCCTCCGTCATTATGTGGCGGGAGACAGCCTCCACCATCTCCAGGACCTCGCTGTCCAGGTCCTCCCCGGTGAGCGCCTGCCTTCTCCTGGAGTAGATGACCTCCCGCTGCTTGTTGACCACGTCATCGTATTCCAGCAGGTGCTTCCTGATGCCGAAGTTGTACTCCTCCACCCTCTTCTGGGCCTTCTCTATGGCCTTGGTCATGAGAGGGTGCTCCACCGGGGTACCCTCCTCCTCCCTGCCGCTCCGCTTCATGAAGTCTATGAGCTTCTCCGAGGCGAAGAGCCTGAAGAGGTCGTCCTCCAGCGACAGGTAGAACCTGCTGGATCCGGGATCCCCCTGTCTTCCGCTCCTTCCCCTGAGCTGCCTGTCGATACGCCTGGACTCGTGCCTCTCCGTACCCAGCACGAACAGGCCACCCGGCATCCTGACGCCTTCGGGACCCGTGACCTCCTTGATCCCGGGTGCCAGTTTGATGTCGGTGCCCCTGCCCGCCATGTTGGTGGCTATGGTGACGGCCCCCTTCTGACCCGCCCTGGAGACTATCTCCGCCTCCTGCTGGTGCTGCTTCGCGTTGAGCACGCTGTGGGGTATCTTCCTTGCTTTGAGGAGCTTCGAGAGCAGTTCCGATACGTCCACCGAAACCGTTCCCACCAGGATCGGCTGACCCATGGAATGGAGCCGCTGAATATCGTTTATGATGGCGTTGTACTTCTCCCTGCGGGTCTTGTACACCTGGTCGTTCAGATCGCGCCTGATGACCGGCACGTTGGTGGGTATCACCACGACGTCCAGGTCGTATATGCTCTCGAACTCGTCCGCCTCCGTCTCCGCGGTACCGGTCATTCCCGCCAGCTTGTCGTACATTCGGAAGTAGTTCTGAATGGTGATGGTCGCCAGGGTCTGGGTCTCGCTCCTTATCTCGACCCCCTCCTTGGCCTCCAGGGCCTCGTGCAGGCCGTCGCTGAACCTTCGGCCGGGCATCAGCCTGCCGGTGAACTGGTCGACTATTACGACCCTTCCCTCCTGCAGGACGTACTCTACGTCCTTCTCGTACATCTGGAAGGCTCGCAGGAGCTGATCAATGTTGTGCAGGGCCTCGGCCTTCCTCGAATGCTCGTGGTAGGCGGTCCTCTTCATCTCCAGCTTCCTGTCCTCGGGGATATCCTGCATCTCGATCTCGGATATCTCGTCGGCTATGTCGGTCAGCAGGAAGAAATCGGGGTCGTCCGGCGACAGCGTCCGCCTTCCCTCTTCGGACAGGGCCACGGACTTCTCCTTCTCGTCCAGGGCGAAGAGCAGCTCCTCCTCCAGCTCCTGGGTCCGTTTCTCCCTCAGGATAACGCCCTCCATCCGCTGTACCGCCTGCAGCCTGTCCGGGTCCTGAAGGGCCCTCACCAGCTTCTTCTGCTTTGGCGCGCCCTTCCTGGCCTTCAGGTAGAGCAGCGCGGCCTCCTCGGTCCGGCCCTCGTCCCACATCCTGTCCGCCCTGGCGACTATGTCGTTCACCAGGAGTATCTGCTTCCTCACCAGCCTGGCCACAGGGTCACGGTACTCTTTGTACCTGTTCGTGGACCTTGCTACGGGACCGCTGATTATCAGGGGAGTCCTGGCCTCGTCTATGAGCACGCTGTCCACCTCGTCGACGATGACGTAGTTGTGACCCCTCTGTACCATTCCGTCCAGGCTGACCGCCATGTTGTCCCTGAGGTAGTCGAAGCCGAACTGGTTGTTGGTGCCGTAGGTTATGTCGCAGTTGTACTGCTGGAGCCTCTCCTCCGGCGACATCTCCATCTGAATGCATCCCACGGAGAGGTCCAGGTAACGGTACACCCCTCCCATCCATTCGGCGTCCCTGCCCGCGAGGTAGTCGTTCACGGTGACCAGGTGGGCTCCCCGGCCGGGAGGTATACCGTCTATCGGGGAGAACTCCCACTTCTCCGGGTCATCGCCGAACTTACTGCGGGCAAGTGACTTCCATCTTTCGTTCAGGTCCAGTGCGTTCAGGTACATTGGCATGACGGCCACGAGGGTCTTGCCCTCTCCGGTGGCCATCTCTGCTATCCTTCCCTGGTGAAGAACCACTGCGCCCATGATCTGCACATCGAAGGGGACCATGTTCCATTCCTGGAGGCTGCCGCTGACATGCCACGAACTGCCCAGTAGACGTCTGCAGGCTTCCTTCACCACTGCGAAGGCCTCGCACATGATGTCGTCGGTTGTCTCT
Source organism: Candidatus Aegiribacteria sp. MLS_C (assembly GCA_002030045.1). Taxonomy (GTDB): domain Bacteria; phylum Fermentibacterota; class Fermentibacteria; order Fermentibacterales; family JCC-6; genus Aegiribacteria. The sequence continues at coordinate 90,059 of LQBI01000032.1, forward strand.
CCGGCTGCCAGGCGTACCCTGAACCGCCTGGTCATGTCCCTGAATTCATCCTCGGAAAGCTCCGCTAGACCCTCCCAGTAACCGTTGACCGTGTCCACGAAGGGCTGGAGTTCCGCTATCTTCTTCCTCTGCCTGTCGCCGAACAGCGACCTGACCACGTTCTTCAGCAAGCTGCAGTTCCTCCAGTCACCGGGAACGGCGGCCGCTTCCGGCGGCTCGCCTCTTTCGACCAATGTGTCCCGCTATCATCGATACTATAATAAACAAAGTCAGGATCACTTGGACCCGCGCCGTTCTTCCGTCCGAAGCTGCGGGCTTCCAGGGTTTCACGGCGCATGGAACTGGACCTGTCTTGCCTTACCGGCATCACCTGCACCGGGCCAGGGAGGCCTTCCCAGGCAGCGGGCCGCCAGGAGCAGGACCACTATTCCTCCCAGAACCGCCAGCAGGACCCTTCTCGAACTCATTCAGCAGCTCCAGCAGAGAATCGGCCCGCTGGACGAACACCTCGGCGGTATCCCCCGCCACCGCTGCTTCCGTCAACCGGTGTCTGCACAGCTCCGTATCCCCCTCCCTCAGCGCGTCCCTTCCAGCGAAGTACAGCGCCCAGCCCAGTTCCCTGTCGGTCCCGGGACAACGCCTGCACTCCCTTGCCCTTCTAAGTGCCCAGATCACCCTATCTTCGTCGCCCTCCGCAGAGGACAGGGCAGCGCAGGCCTGCCAGTAGGAAAGGTCCGTTTCTCCTTCCAGACGCAACCCTGCCAGTATATCCCTGGAGGTCTCGAGGCTTCCGGCCTCGGCCATCCGCTGGGCCAGCACGCACCTGTAGAACGCATCTTCCGGCACCAGATCCACGGCCCTGGATGCCGATGAGAGAGCTGCCTGCGGATCGTCATTCCCCAGCTGGACGATCGAGAGCCAGATGCACGCGTCCGCGGCGGCGGAATCATCGCCGGAGGATTCCCTCACAAGGTAGTCGAGGGACGGTGTCTCCTCCGAACCGAGGTCCATCTCGCAGTCGGCCAGGTAGTACCGGCATACCCCTCCACCCCTGACGAAGACAGAGCAGGAAAGGACCTCGTGGTACATTCCCATCGCTCTCATGGCCCTCATGTACTCGGCCAGGAACCAGGGGTTCGATGGCTCCGCCCTCCAGGCTGCCAGCGCCGGCGAGACGGCCTCCTCCGGCAGTTCCATCCTGTTGGCGGTCCAGGCCAGGGCGTAGAGTACCCATGGATCGCCGCCGCTCTCCGCGGCCTCCTCCATGAGGACAGTGAGAGCCGCTGGAAGATCGCCCTCCCTCCTGAGAGAATCACCTGTGGAGAACGAAAGCGCGGTCACCATCAGAAGAGGAAGGAAACAGGGCAGCTGTCAGAACCCCGTCAGCGATGAGTCGGGGATCGAACCGCTGAAATGGAGCTGAACGGTGAAATCGTCCGACGGTCTCCACCTCAGATCGAGTCCGCCCAGCACCCTTCCGGCGGTGAACCCGTGGAAATCGTAGAGCCTGGCGTAGCCTATGTCCAGCGAGGCTTCCCAGTCCGGGTGCAGCATGAACGAGACCCGGCCGACCGTGAGGCCCTCTGCAAGGGTCCGGCCTCCGCCGGTCACCATGCTGAAGCTGGCGAATCCCGAGAAGTCGGGATCGAACCATGAGCCTACCGGTTCCACCAGTGAGAAGTCGGAGGGTTCCAGGCCCAGGGCCGAGACCGGTGTCCAGGCTGAGATCGTGAACATGGCGGTCAGACAGGCGAAAACGGCACGGAAAGTTCTCATCGTATGTCCGGCTCCATCCGAATTGTGTTACGTCGCATCCACTGGCTTAAATATACTATCCCGACCACCGGGTCAATGTTCCTGAGGTCCTTTCCGAATGGTTTCCATTGCGCTCCCGGCTCAGCCGTCCTCCTTCCGGCACTCCTCCCCGAGCCCCGCCGTCCCGCTCCCTCCGATCAGCGACAGCACCGCGACGCCCAGGACCACTGCGAACCAGAGGGTAGAAAACCTCATGATCAGGGTGGTGGCGGCGGCATCCGGCCTGGACATCGACAGGGTAAGTATGGCACCTATTGTTATCTCGGTGAGCCCCAGCCCGCCCGGTACCATAGAGACGGCTCCTGCAACGGTGCCTGCCGAGTGAGCCAGGAGGGCCACACCCACGGAGAGCGGGGGATCCAGTCCCATCGACATCGAGACGAGGCAAAGCACCATGGCCTCTGCGCCCCAGGAAAGCATTCCCAGGGGCACCGTCACCGCAAGGCTGCGAAGGTCCAGCAGGCTGCAGCAGTGCTTCTGGAAATCCTCCAGGCTTCCCCTCCTTTCCCTGAGCTTCCGGATCCTGCACGCCAGCCCGGTCAGCATTCGAAAAGCCCTGCCCCAGAGAAGCAGTACCATCACCGCCAGCACTGCCAGCGCACCTGCCGCCACCGCCAGGACCGCTCCGCGGTGCCTCACCATCAGAAGGCCCGCCATTGCGATGAGCAGCATGCTGATCAGGTCTGTTATACGCTCTGCGATCACCACCGGCGATGTCCTGGAGACCGGGACCCCCCTCCTTTCCCTGAGCAGGTAGCACTTCAGCAGTTCGCCCAGCTTCCCCGGCGATACGGTCATCGAGAAACCGGCCAGGAAAACTCCGAGGCTCTCCTTCCAGGGAAGCCTGACGCGGACCCTTCGAAGGAAATAGTGCCATTTGAGGAACCTGAGGAAGTAGTTTGCAAGGGAGAGGGAGAGGAAAAGCGGCACCATGGAGAGGTCCATGGATGAAAGGGCGCTTCCCACGGAACGGACGTCGCCCAGGAAGACGAGGGCCGTGTAGACCACGACCGCGAGGACCAGCGACCAGAGGGTCTTCCTCAAGAGGTCAGCTTTCCCCCGCCGATCCATCCTCCGGCGGTTCTACGCCGGCGCCTGCGGATGCCATCCGTTCCAGCTCCTCAGCCATCCTGCCCATTCCCGGAACGTCCCTGACCAGTTTCAGGGCCTTTGTGGCCAGCTTGGCGGATTCGTCTGCGTCGCCCTGCATGGCGCAGGCCTTCGAGGCAAGGGACAGTGCGTTGGCGCGGCTGGCGTTGAGGATGACGCTGCCAGAGGGGAGCAGTTCGTACGCCGTCATGGCCTGTACCCTGGCTTCCACAGGCTTTCTCATCTTGAGGTAGAGAAGGGCCAGGTTCGCGTGCACGCCGCTCCCGGTTGCGCCCTCCCTGAGTTCCAGGGCTTCCAGGAGCAGCTTCTCCGCCTCCTCCAGGCGTTCCCCCGACTCTATGAGCAGCCCGGCGATGTTGACGTTCATGGTGGGTTTCAGGGACTCGTCCATGGAGAGGGCCATCCTGTAGTACTCCTCGGCCCGCGCTGCATCCTTCCTGCCGCCGGCCACGTATCCGAGCTGAGCCAGGGCGAGGGCGCTCGTGTCGCCCCTCTCTATGGCATCGTCGATAACCGATTCCGCCAGGTCGAACTGCCCCGACTTGATGTAGTAGTAGACAAGGGCGTTGGTGAGAGGGTCCGATACGTCCCTGCTGTTCATGTTCCTCCTGAGGTAGGAGAGCATCTCTTCTGTCTTCCCGGAGGCGGCAAGCCCGGCGGCCTTCCTCAGCTGCACCTGCTTCCAGGTCCCGGACCGGACGAGACGCCAGGCCAGGAAGAAAACCAGCAGGACCAGGAAGGATGCGAGCAGGAACCAGAGTGGCGGCATCAGCGGTGGCCGCCGCCGCTGCTCATGTCGAACTCGGTGAAATCCGGGATCGTGGTGTCGGGAAGGAAGGTGTCACTCTCGTAGTCATGAAGCGGGCAGTATTCGGTGGGCGCTGTGCCCTGCCAGAATTCCTCCTGCCGGGTGTGCTCTCCGCATGTCTCCAGGGCCAGCTTGCCGGTTATCGTGCATATCACGGCTGTCTCCACGGAGTTCTCGGGAGGTCCGGGGAAGACTACGGTGGAGTCCGGGGGGAGGTCGGAAAAGACTCCCCGCATGAAGGCGTTCCAGATGGGCAAGGCGATGCTGCTCCCAGACTGGCCCCTTCCGTTCTGCAGCCTCATCCGTATGACGTGGTTGTCGTATCCCACCCACACGCTTGCCACCAGGTCGGGGGTGAATCCCACGAACCAGGCGTCGGCGTAATCGCTGGTGGTGCCGGTCTTGCCGCCCGCCCTCCTGCCGGAGTAGGGGCCGCCCCAGTACCAGCGGCTGTTGGCGGCGGTTCCCTCCCTGATGACCGACTGCAGCATGGAGTTCATGAGGTAGGCGCCGGTCTCGGAGAGCACTCTTCTGCCTGAAGATGGTATACTGTTGTCCTCAAGTACGTTGCCGTACCTGTCCTCCACCCTGAGGATGGCCACCGCGTCCCTGGCCAGGCCTCCGGTGGCGAAGGGCGTGTAGGCCTGGGCCATCTCCAGGGGATTCACCATGCAGCTTCCGAGGGGAAGGGAGTGGACGATGGGTATCCTGGACTCTAGTCCCAGGGCCTTGGCTCTGGCGGCGACCGCCTCTATCCCCACGGCCATTCCGAGACGTACCGCCGATACGTTGAAGGACCTGGCCAGGGCCGTTCTGAGAGTGACCATCCCGTGGAAAGTGTGGTCATAGTTCCTGGGCCTCCATGACCCGGGGTTCAATTCGACGACCACCGGCTGGTCCAGCACGGTGTTGCCCGGTGACCAGCCCTGTTCGATGGCCTCGGCGTAGACGAAGGGTTTGAAGGCGCTTCCCGGCTGTCTCCGGGCCTGGACCGCCCTGTTGAACTCGCTGTCCCGGAAGTTCCTTCCGCCCACCATGGCCCTGATGAACCCCGTGTTAGGTTCCAGTGCCACAAGGGCGCCCTGTACGTAGTCGGGGGCTCCTCCGACGGAATCCCTGACCGCCTGCCAACGTGCGTAGGAACTCTCGTACCTCAGACGCTCGGGGTCGGGCGGGAACTCCCCTGTTTCCGGGTCCCATACCGGTTCCATCATTGTCAGGACGCTGTCCACCGCCCTGCAGGCCACGGCCTGCATGTCCGGGTCCATGGTGGTGTACACCCTCAGGCCCTGCTCGTAGACCGCCGACCATCCGTACCTTTCCACCAGGTACTTGCGGACGTACTCCGAGAAGTAGTCCCATTCCTGCTCTATCTCAGGCCTGTGCACGTCCACGGCAAGGGGCGAGTCCATGGCCTCGTCGGCCTGCCGCTGCGTTATGTACCCCTCGTCCGCCATTACCTGAAGGGCGACATTCCTCTGGGTGAGGCATCTATCGGAATTCTCAAGGGGGTTGAACCCGCTGGGGTTCTTGACCATCCTGACCAGCATGGCGGACTGTGCAAGGGAGAGCTCGGCGGCTGAGATCCCACCGAAGTAGGTCCTGGCCGCAGCCTCGATCCCGTATGCTCCTGCACCGAAGTATATCTGGTTCAGGTACATCTCCAGTATCTCGTCCTTCTCGAACTGCCTCTCTATCTCCATGGCGATGAAGGCTTCCTGGATCTTCCTCTGTATGGTCTGGTCCGGGACGAGGAAGAGACCCCTGGTGAGCTGCTGCGTTATTGTGGAGGCGCCGTGCCGCTCCCCGGTCCTGATGTCGTGGACCGCCGCCCTCAGTATGCTCCTGAGGCTGATGCCGCTGTGCTGGTAGAAGGTCCTGTCCTCGGTGGCGATGAACCCGTCTATCACCCACGGGGAGACCTCCTCCAGAGTGACGGGATAGCGGTTCTCCACGCATGCAGTGGCCATCAGGTCGCCCCTTAGGTCGTAGATCTCCGTGGACGCCGCCGGCTCGTGACCCCTGAGACCCGCCACCAGGAGGTTGCCCCTGGCCTCCCGGAAAGCGCCGCTGCAGTCAGAGTATATCCTCAGGGCGAAGCCGAAACCGAAGAAAATGACAGTCACCGCGGCCAGTGAAAGCCAGTAGAGGGCCGCCGACACCCTCTCCCTCAAGGCTGCTCCCCTTCTTCACCGGGTGTTTCGACCATTGATGCGCGTATTCTCCTGAAGAGCGGCGTACCCTGGTCAGAATAGCCAAGGAAGTACTCGTAGTCACCTTCCACACCTTTGAATGTCACCTCGCGGCAGCCCGGTCTCCCGGAGGGCTGCGAGACGAAGTCCGCATGATAATCGCTGTCGTAATCCTCGAAGGTCCTCCACGCAAGCCTGTAGCCCGTGGTAGTTCCCTGGAAGAGGTAGAGGTTGCCGGCCCAGTAGACCACCCTCTCCGGATCGCTGTCGCCGTTCAGTTCAACGGCCAGGGCCCTCCAGACGGTACCTCCCACCTCGTTCTCGGTCCTCTGCTCCAGCTGGTGCGGATCAAGGTCTATCTGGACCTGCCCCAGGGGCTCGTTGGACCCTGCCGTCAGCAGGACCGGCCAGGTCCTGGACAGGGAGTCCCTCACCTCAACCAGGTCGCTGACCGAGAGGAAGAAGTCCCTGAAGCCCCTGAGCCTCTCCAGGTCCTCGGAGATGTCCGGTTCCACCCATTCTCCCGTGGCGTAGAGCTGCTGCATTGCCTCGTGGCGTTCACTGAGGACCGATTTGGAGATGTAGGCCATCTCCCTCCAGATGTTGACGAGGGATACCAGGTCCGACGGCAGGCCTGAAGCGGAGAAACCGGCCCTGTCCTGAATGATCTGGAACTTGCCGGCCCTCCTGATGTTGCATTGCGCCAGAATCGAGTAGCTGTCGTCCTGGAGATCGAGGATGAAATCCCTGTAGTCCGTTCCCGCCCCGATGGCGGCGTCAAGGGAGGCGTAGCTCTGCAGCGAGTCTATGATGCAGTCGTCGTGGAGCATCCTGGCGATGTGTATCTCGCGTCTCACCTGCGGATACTGGATGACCATGTCCGCCAGCTGATCAATGGTAAGGGAGTCCTCCGTCTGCCTGGGCAGTTCTACGCCGAAGCCGTCGATGAGCCACTCCTCCTCCAGGAGGAAGTCTATTCGGCTGACGGCCGGCATCTCCATTCTCCTTATCGAGCAGTGGTAGGAGGTCATCCTTCCCCTCGGGGTCTCTGAAATGGAGGTGAGCCTGCCTCCGGCGTCGAATGCCCGCCAGCGGCCGAATATCTGCTGAGGGGACAGACTGTCAGTGGGCAGGGTGTCTGCGAACCCCGGGGTAAGCAGCTCGTAGCAGGAGGGATCGTTCATGCCCAGGCGGTTGGAGAAGTCCAGGGCCACCTCCATCGGACCCCGGGGCATCACAATTATGGAATCCCGGGGCTGTTCGGTCGTCCCGCCGTCCGGATCGGGTACGGGAGGACCGTCTCCTCCGCCGCAGCCCAGGGCCAGAAGGAGAAGAAGGAGGACGGAGCCGACCGCGCGCCTGGTCATTCCGCCCCCAGTGTCACCTTGAACATCTCCTCCGGCGTGGTGATCCCCGCCCTTACCTTTGCAATGGTATTGTCCCTGAGAGTTACCATTCCCTCGCCCACCGCCAATCTCCTTATCTCGTCGATCGGAGCGTTCCTCATCACTGCGTTCCTGATGCTCTCGGTCATTCCCAGCACCTCGAACACCCCCGTCCTGCCCTTGTAGCCGGTACCCCTGCAGCTCCTGCATCCGACGCCCCTCTTCAGCGTCACTCCCTCCTCGAGGCCCAGGGATTCCCTCAGCGACCTTGAGGGCACGTAATCCTCGGCGCACTTGTCGCATATCATCCTGACCAGCCGCTGGGCCACCACGGCCACCAGCGTCGTGGAGAGGAGGTAAGGCTCCACACCCATGTCCTTCAGCCTTATGGCTGCAGATGCCGAATCGTTGGTGTGCAGTGTGCTCAGCACCAGATGACCGGTGAGGGCGCACCTCATGGCGCTCCGGGCTGTCTCGCTGTCCCTTATCTCCCCTACCATGATTATGTCGGGGTCCTGCCGGAGAATATACTTCAGGGAGTTGGAGAAGGTCAGGTCCACCAGCGGCTGCACCGAGATCTGGTTGAACTCGTCGGTGACGAATTCGATGGGGTCCTCCACGGTGGTGATGTTCTTCTCCTTGGTGGCCAGCATGCTCAGAGAGGAATACAGGGTCGTGGTCTTGCCGCTGCCGGTGGGACCGGTTACCAGGACCAGGCCGTTGGGCCTCCAGATGGCCTCCCTGTACCTTTCCAGGTCATCGTTCCTGAAGCCCAGCATGCCGAGGTCCTGCATGAGCATGGCGGGATCCAGTATTCTGAGCACCACCTTCTCGCCGAAGGCAACCGGTACGCTGGAGGCCCTTATCTCAACCGGCTTGCCGTCGAAGTGGGTCCTTATCCTTCCGTCCTGGGGCCGCCTCTTCTCTGCGATATTGAGCCCTGATATCATCTTGATCCTGGAGATTATCGGAGGGTGGAGTTTCTTGGGGATCTTGTATATATCGTGAAGGACCCCGTCTATTCTGAGCCTAACCACCGTGCCCTTCCTGTGAGGCTCGAGGTGAATGTCGCTGGCCCTCTCCTCGAATGCGTACTGGAGCAGGTGGTTCACCGCGTTCACTATGGGCCTGTCGTTGGGTTCCACCTTCTGATCGGTCTCGCTGGATACGTAGCGTTCGAGGTTGCCCAGGTCCACCATCTCCCTGGAGTCCATCTCCCTGACTGCGGCGGTGATGGAGCCGTGAAGCCCGTAGAACTGCCTTATCACCCTGCCTATCTCCGAGGGTCTTCCCACGTAGAGTTCTATATCCCGGCCGAGCATGTGGCTGAGGTCCTCCAGGTACCTGGTGTTCTGAAGGTTGCACGTGGCCACCTTGAGCCCGGCATCGCTGTCGTCGAAGATAACCAGGTGGTGCTTCTGAGCGAAGGCTCCGGGAAGCAGTTCGGTGACCACCTGGTAGTCCAGCTCGAGGGGATCGAGGATCTTGAAAGGCAGACCGGTAATGCCGGCGAGGAACTTGTAGAGCAGCTCCTCGGACACCAGCCCCCTGGCCACCAGCAGGTTGAGCATGTTCTCGTCGGTGACGTCGTCGAACCTGGAAAGCCTCTCCAGACCGTCATCTGTGAGTATACCCGCGGAATTGAGCTTGTCAGGAAGTGTCCGGACATCGATGTCGGGAAAAGTCCTCATAACGTACTCCTGACCAGCCGGCCGCCGTCCGCTTCCCAGATGCCGGAACCGCCTATCCTTGCAGCGGCCTCTTCGGCGGCCTGGCCGGAGCCCCCGTGCACCATGCCCAGCACCTCTCCCGCCCGGACCTCGGTCCCGGCGGGGACCAGCTGTTCCCAGCCCACGTCATGCCTTATCCTGTCATCGATGGAGTACCTGCCACCTCCCATGGACCTGACGGCCTCCCCCACCTCGTAGGCGTCCATGCCTCCGTACAGTCCCGATCTCGAGGCGGAGACCTCCACCATGAAAGGTGCCGGAGGAAGCGACTCGAAGGCCGCCAGGTCGCCTCCCTGGGATTCAACCATCATCGCGAACCTATCCATGGCCGATCCGTCGTCCAGCCTTCGGCTGCAGAATTCCATGGCACCGGAGCGGTTTCCGTAATCCCCGGGCATTGAACAGAGAAGCATCGAGGCAGCCAGTTCCAGCGTGAGTTCCCTCACGTCCCGGGGTCCCCCTCCCTGGAGTACTTCGATGGCCTCACGGACCTCCAGGGTGTTCCCTGTCATCCTTCCCAGTGGATGGTCCATGGACGTTATGAGCGCTTCGGTCCCTACCCCGGCGCCCCCCGCGATCCTGGTGAGGGTCCGGGCCAGTTCCAGCGCCTCCGTCTCGCTCCGCATGAAGGCCCCCCTGCCGACCTTGACATCGAATACCAGGGCATCCGTGTTCTCCGCCAGCTTCTTGCTAAGAATGCTGGCGCAGATGAGCGGAATGGAAGTGACCGTGGAAGTGGAATCCCTCAGCGCGTACATCTTCCTGTCAGCAGGGGCCAGTTCGTCGCTCTGGCCGATCATGGCCACCCCGTTCGAATTGACCAGGTCAACGAACTCCCGCAGGGGCAGTCCGACGTCCATACCCGGTATGGATTCCAGCTTGTCCAGGGTGCCCCCGGTATGTCCGAGGCTCCTTCCGCTTATCATGGGCACCCGCATGCCGCAGGCGGCCGCCAGCGGTGCCAGGACCAGGGATATCTTGTCGCCTACGCCCCCGGTGCTGTGCTTGTCCGCGAGAGGAGGTCCCTCCTCCCATTCGATGACCGTGCCGCTGTCCCTCATGGCCAGGGTCAGTCCCAGCGTCTCGTCCTCGGTGAGACCCCGAATGTACGCGGCCATCAGCCAGGCCGAGACCTGGTAGTCGGGGACCGAACCGGAACCCACCCCGGAGGCGAACCGGTAGAGGTCCTCCCCTGATACAGCCCTGCCGTCCCTGGTGGCGGCTATCAGGTCGGTGACCCTCACGCTATCTCTTCCATATAAGCCTTGTGATGAGGACCAGGGCCACCACGAGGGAGCCTATCCCGCCTATGAGCATCCACTGGGATCCCTGTCCCTGGAAAACTATGGCCGCGGCCCCCGCGACCCCGAAGAGTCCCGCCAGGATGCCCATGATCACCGCGGACCTTCGCCCCGGCAGGAACTCTCTGACGAACTCGCTCACGAACATGACGCCTCCCGGGAGGGCCGGGTGCCTTATCTCGTCGAAACGGTGGATCCTCTTGTTCCTCAGAAGCTCGCGCACCTCCTCCGGGTCCTCGAAGACGTAGTCCTCACCGTACGAGGTGGCTATACGGTAGAGCTTCCTGTCCCCTTCGGAGACCCCGGACGTTCCCTCGTCGGACCCGGCGGCTTCAGCCTCGGTCCCAGAACTGTCATCAGGATTACTGCCCATGGCTTTCCCCGGCGCGGCCGTTCCTCCGGCAGCCGGGGCCTCGTGAACGGCGGACGGGGGCTTGCCGCTGGAAGGAGCGGGTTCCTCCACAGGCCATATCTCCCTTGTGAAATGCCCGCATTCAAGTATGGACTGCCAGCTTTCTCCGGCAAGCATGACCTGGGCCTCCATGGGGACCCTTGACTCCGAGATCCATGTCCTCAGGGTCTCCAGGTCCCCGGGTACGAAGGTCCTCCCGTCGAACCTTATTCTTACCGGCTGCTTCTCCGGATCATCGTGGTCCCACTCCCTGAGGTATGGTGAGAGTTCGGGAGAGGCCTTTCCGAGTATTCCCCCGGGAGGTGTCTTCGGCCCCTCCACCTGCACCTCGGAGGAGAGCCTTCCCTCGTGCGCCCACTGGACTATCGTCTCCCAGTCAGGGGCCACATAGGTCTTTCCCCCCATCTTCAGCTTCCACCAGTTCTCCGGATCCAGCAGTGCGCCGAGTTCGCTGTTGGCGGTGACGGGTATCCACTTCTCGGTGCCAGCCACCCTGTAGCTGTCGTCGCTGGATATCCTGTGCTCCCTGGCCCACCTGAAGAAAACCTCCCGGTTCGCTGCCCTGTAGGTCCTGCCCTCGTGCCTGAGTTCGACGGCCCTGTCCTCAGCCATTGGAAACCCCCTGATATCGAGTTGTAAAGATGTTCAAGCGTATACATACAATACTGCCTTTTGTCAACTTTCAGAAAGCCCCTTCAGCAGCTGGGAAAGTGATCGAATCCGCCAGGGCTGCCCGGGCGGAGTCAGGGTCGACCCAGCCCCTGTCACGGGAGATCCTTATCAGCCTGTCCAGATAGTCTTCCCAGTAACCGGGAACGCTCCTCCTCGAAAAGAACCCATAGTACAGCCTCGGCCCGGGGAGGATGGAGACCAGGTAGGCCATCTGCCTGGTGGAAAGGTCCCCGAGTTCCCTGCCGAAGTAGTAGCGCGCCGCTTCCCCGAATCCGAAGACACCCGGGCCGAGTTCGACTATGTTGGCGTATATCTCCATGATCCTGTCCTTGGAGAGGTAGGCTTCCAGCCTCCAGGTCAGGAAGACTTCCTGTACCTTCCTGGCCAGTGTCTTCTCCCTGCCGAGGAACAGGTTCCGGGCCAGCTGCATGGAGATGGTGGACCCACCCCTGACGAACCTGCCGGTCTCCATGTTGGCTATGATTGAGTTGCGGACGTGATACTCGCAGAAGCCTTCGTGAGTCCGGAAGGTGGCGTCCTCCGCACACCTCAGCAGACCCTCGAAGGATGGAGGGAGGGAGTCGAAGACGATGAAATCCTCGTTCAGGAGCGTATCGAGGTACACGGTCCTCCTCCCTCCCCAGCTGTCCCTCATGAGGCAGGAGCCTCCGTGGCGGAGCTGCCCTACATGAACGGGGCTCCTGTCCACCCGCAGTCCCGATGCATCCACGCTGGCGCTGAAATCGGAACTGTCGGGACAGCCCCAGTCCAGCACGAGCCTTGCGTAGAATGCTCCCCTGCCCGACATCTCCAGCCCCTCCAGCGGGCCCAGGAGTTCTGACGGGACTGAAGCGGCCAGGTCCCCTCCGTCCACCGAATCGTTCCACAGCTCCAGCTCCAGCCAGGGATCGCCGAAGAACCTGCCCCTCATCCTGAACTCCACAGGCAGGCTGCCTATTCGGAAGGTCCCGGAATCAACGGTTACAGCGGCGGTCCCCGGGCAGAAGCGTCCCTCCAGCGTCATGCCGGCGGTGGAGCTGACCGTGTCGGCGGACAGCCCTGGACAGTGGATGCGTATGGAATCCAGTCGGGCATTCACGCTGATCCCTACGGTGTCGCTTTCATGAACCTCCAGTACCAGCGTACCTGAGGGCACAAGGTCCACGTAGGAACCCGGAATGAGTTCCCGCGCCCCGGATACGATGACCTCCCTCAGGTCCTCGAGCCTGGAGGTGAGAATGACCGACGTGGAACCGCCCCCGTCATCGATGAGGAAGGATACTCCGGCCCTGTCGCCATTTATGGAGCTGATCACTCCACTGGCCTCCAGGTGGTCGTCCATGACCGCCGTCATGCGTCCCTGGACCGTGATCCCCGAAAGGAGCTCAGGCAGCCTGATCCTTCCTCCGGGGACCCTGGAGAGTTCGAACCAGGTGATGCAGGCGCTGTCCCTTCCGTCCTGAAGGAGGAGCGACCCGGCCAGGGTCCCCCAGCTTCCCTGCATCGTTATGGATACGTGCCGTCCAAGCGAATCCTCGAAGACCGACCCGCAGGCAAGCGAGGAATCCCCGGAGTCCAGCAGCATGAGGTCTGCGAACCTGCAGGGCGGCAGGACGCTTCCTCCCCCGGAGGATGCGGGACCACCGGCACCGGGACCCGGGACCCAGCTTCCACCGAGGACCAGGACGCTGTCGACGGACGGATCCAGTATGGAACCGCTCCAGTAGACGACGCACTCATCGAGGAACAGACCCCTGGCGGGAAGACCCAGTCCCTCCACCACGACGGTGCCGCCGCAGAATGCAGCCCGGCGGAGGGTCGCCCCCGGGTCGATGCCCCTGAGGAAACCCCTGAGGGGCACCGAGGCCAGGGGTTCAAGGCCCAGCCAGGTGAACAGTACCAGGAACAGCCCGATCGAGCAGATAAGTATCCTGCGCGACCCGCATTCCCAGGCCGCCACCCGTCACCTTTCGCTGAAGGCCAGATTGATCTCGCTGAGAAGGGACTCCGCCGCTTCCCTGGGACGGGATGCCCGGGTAACGGGCCTTCCCACTACCAGGCTCGTGGCCCCGGCCTTCACCGCCTCGAAGGGGGTCGCCGTCCTCTTCTGGTCGTCCATGGGGCTGTCCGAAGGTCTCACGCCCGGAGTCACTATCAGGAAATCCGGGGAAGTCGCTTCCCTCACGGCCGAAGCCTCCGCAGGGGAGCAGACCACTCCGGAGAGCCCGGACTCCATGGCGGCAATAGCCATTCGAGCAACCATTCCCGCCGGTTCCCCGGGTATGCCCACATCCTCCAGGTCATCGGCGCCGAGGCTGGTGAGAACCGTGACCGCCAGCACACGGGTGCCGCCTCCTGATACCCCGGCGGCCTCAGCCGCTTTCTCCATCATGCGCCTGCCTCCCGAGGCATGGACGTTCAGAAGGCTCGGGGAATAGGCGCAGGCTGCCCTCACGGCACCCTCCACCGTGTAGGGTATGTCGTGGAACTTGAGGTCCAGGAACAGAGGGAAGCCCCTTTCCCGTATATCCTCAAGAAGTCCGGGTCCCATGCCCACGAAGAGTTCCAGCCCAACCTTCATGCCGAGGGGAAGCCCCGCCAGCTCTTCAAGAAGACTCCTGTCCCTCTTCAGTTCCTCACTGGTCAGCGCCACGTAAAGCCTGGTTTCCATCCGGTCTCCCGTTCCTGTTCATCCGGTCTCCCGTTCCTGTCCGTCCGGTATCCCGTTCCTGTCCGTCCGGTATCCTGTTCCATGTCCTTCCCGTATCCGGTTCCACGCACTTCCGCACGGCTTCACTCACCGCCGACAACCGTCAGCAGGACGCTGGCCGTTCCGGAATCCAGCATTCCCAGTCTTTCCGCCGCTCCGTAGGAGAGGTCGACGATCCTCCCCCCCACATAGGGCCCCCTGTCGTTCACCCTGACCGTCACCTCCCTCTCGTTGTCCAGGTTCAGGACACTCAGCACCGTGCCGAAGGGAAGCGAGGGATGGGCGCAGGTGAGGCCGTACATGTCGTAGGTCTCGCCGCTGGCGGTGGTCTTGCCGTGAAAGCCGTCACCGTAGTACGACGCGGTCCCCCTCTGGCTGAAACCAGCAACCGCCGCGCCTGCGGCGATCCCGGCGGACCTGTAGACCGGATTCGATTCCAGGTGGCATCCCTGCAGTAACAGCAGGAATGCCGCTGCCAGAAGGACCATACTCATGTCCCGGTACCGTCCGGGAATCCCCTCAGCCCGTCCAGGAGTTCCCTCACCCCTTCCAGCAGTTCGAGCGCGGCTCCCGGTCTCCTCATGAGCCAGGTGCCGACCTGCACCATGGTGGCGCCTGCGGCCAGAAGCTCCAGGACGTCTTCGGGGCTGCCGACGCCTCCGGAGGCAAGGACGGGTATTCCCACGGCGCGGCGGGTCAGGTGCACCCTGGCCACCGTGAGAGGGAGGAGCGCCGGAGAGGAGTAACCCCCGACTCCGCGTTTTAGAGGGGCTTCCCCGGTCCTCCAGTCAACCGTCATTCCGAGGAAGGTGTTGCAGACGGTGACCGCCGAAGCTCCGCCCTCCTCCGCCGCCGCCGCCGACTCGACCATGCTGCCCTCGTTGGGCGTCAGCTTCACGCTGAAGGGTCTTCGTGTGGCCGCGGCCACCAGCCGCGAGACCTCCTCCACCGTGGAGGGTGAGGCGCCGAAGGCCGCGCCTCCGGCGGAAACGTTCGGACATGAGACATTGATCTCGTAACCCACCGGCACTGGGGAGGAGTCGAGTCTTTCCACCACCGACGCGTAATCCTCCACGGTATCACCCGCCACGTTCACTATCAGCGGGACGGGGAGCCGGGAAGCGGCGGGGAGGACCGAAGCCAGCACTTCCTCGACGCCCGGGTTGGCAAGACCGACGGAGTTCAGCAGTCCGTACCTGGTCTCGACTATCCTCGGAGGAACGTTCCCGTCCCTGGGAAGTAGAGTGGTTGCCTTGGAGACCACGGCGGCCACTCCCGCCAGCATGCCCATCTCCATCAGTTCCAGTCCGAACCCTGCGGTGCCGGATGCAAGCATCAGCGGGGAATCGTACTCCCTGCCCCAGAGGGTCCATGGACC
Source organism: Candidatus Aegiribacteria sp. MLS_C (assembly GCA_002030045.1). GTDB lineage: Bacteria > Fermentibacterota > Fermentibacteria > Fermentibacterales > JCC-6 > Aegiribacteria. The sequence continues at coordinate 105,572 of LQBI01000032.1, forward strand.
GGTCTCCATCAGACCCCCTCCCAGCGTTCCCAGTCTATCCTCCCGGCGGGAATGACCGGGCCGTCGGTACAGCACTTGAGGTAGCCTCCGGCTGCCGCCGGTACCGAACATCCCTCGCAGACGCCCCAGCCGCAGCCCATCCTCGCCTCGGCGGAGACCTGGACCCTTCCGGACAGTCCGGGCGGTACCCTCTCCATGACCGCCTTCATCATGGCAACCGGGCCGCAGAGGGCTATGTTCGCGAAATGCTCCCAGGGAACACCGTCAAGAAGGTCCGTAACAAGACCCGCCCTTCCCGAGGAACCGTCCTCCGTGATGCTGGTGCAGGGGACTCCGGAAAGGTCCGTCAGCCTGCATGCCGAGGAGGCTCCGAGGACCGCCAGCCCGCAGTCCGCAGCCTGGCACAGCCGCGGGAAGCCTGCCGCCCCCATGCCGCCACCTATCAGGAGCCAGCGGCCTCCGTCAAGAGCGTACCCCCTGCCCAGCGGGCCCAGAACCCTGAGGGAGGAACCCGTCTCCGTGGCCGCGAGGGCCTCTGTGCCTCTTCCCCGGACCTCGAAGAGGAGTTCGAAAGAGGAGGGTCCTATCCTTGAGATGGTGAAAGGTCTGCGAACCAGGGGAAAGGGTCCGGGAGGTATCTCGACCTGTACGAACCTGCCCGGCGAGGCTTCGTCCAGGAAATCGGGACCCGCCTGGAGTTCCAGACGGACTATGCCGGGTACGTCCTCCCGTCGACGGGTCACGGACATCATACGGTCCCGGATCATTCCCGGAACCCCGGCAGGCCGGTCACTCCCCGTCATCCTCCCTTCCTCCCAGTCTCCTGGAGGCGGATATCCCGTATTCCGTACCCGGGTAGTCTTCCACCAGCGTGTTCAGATAACCCTCCAGGATGCCGTCCTCCACTCTGGCCCCCTCTCCCGCCAGGTACGCGGCCCAGATGAGTTCAGGTCCAGCCATTCTGCTCCAGGGGGAATCCAGGGTACTGTCCAGGATCTCCCAGGCTTCCCGGAACTCCGTTCCATCGATCAGTTCCCAGGCTTTCTCGAGAACCACCGAGGGACGGTAGGGGTAGCCGGGACCCCTGGGAAGTCCGAGCCTGTGCTCGATTCCTGTGGCCAGGTCGCCTGAATCGCTCAGCGCGTAGGCCTCCATCAGCATGGACGCAGCGGAGTCCGCTTCAAGGGGCAGGACTTCCGCCAGGGTCGCCAGGGCCACCGCCCTCTCCATTCCGGGTCCCTCGCCTGCCACCTGCCTAAGGCTCCGGAGGGCATCGGCGTCTTCGGGCCCGTAGAGGTCGATCCTCTTCTCCGCTATCATGATCGTGTAGAGCCAGTCGTCTTCGCCTGCGTCCCGGACCTCCTCCGAATAGTCCAGGAGGAGCTGCAGGTCGTTTCGTCTGTCGGCCGCAAGCCTCATCCAGAGGTAATCGCCGCCGCGTCCCTCCAGTTCCTCGAGGTCAGCTATGGCATCCCGGACCCTTTCCTGCTCCTCGAGCAGGAGGGCTCTCCTGTAAAGGGCTTCCGCGCCGTACTCCCGGTACCTGTCCAGGTCCGCCGCGGAACGGTAGGAGAGCAGTGCCCCGGCGACGTCACCGGACAATTCACGTGCCTTGCCGTTGAGCAGGGCTATGGCGGCGGTCTCCAGGTCCGAACGGTATCCGCCCAGGAGGCGGTCGAGGACCTGGACGGCCATTCCCGGCCTGTCATCCATCAGGTAAGCGTCGGCCGCAGTGGTCAGCGCCCTGTAGTAACCCTCCCCCCTTCCGAAGTCCTCGCCTGCCTGAAGCGCCAGTACGGCTCCGCTGTCCGCCATGCCAAGGTCCATGAAGGCCATGCCCCTGAGCAGGGTGAACTCCGCTTCCAGGCTGTCGTCCCGGGGTACGCGCATGGTGTCTGCAAGGACCAGGGCGTCATAGGGCCTGTCGTCGAGAAGCAGGGTCTCCATCAGGTATAGCCTGGACCTGTCGTAGAGCTTCCGGTCGTCCTCGGAGACGCTCTCGAAGGATGCCGCCGCATCGTTGTACCTTCCAAGCTCAAGCGCCGCCTGGCCCATCCCGATGGTTGCCCTGTCGCTGATCTCGATGTCGTCGGTCATCACTATAGCCGATGCGTACGCCATCATGGCCTCGCTGAAATCGGAGGTCCCGCTTCCGGTAAGGGTCCTCCTTCCCGACTGGAGCAGGGCGTCACCCAGCAGCAGCTGGGCATCATCGGCCCACCTGCTCCCGGGGTAGACCGCCAGGACCCTGGCAGCGCCGGCGATGGCTTCGTCAAGCAGCTGCTCCTCCATGGAAAGGGGGTCGTCCGGGTTCTCCACGGCCAGGGCCATCGCTTCGTCGAAGCTCTTCCTGGCGTTGTAGAACGTGTTGTAGTAGGCGCAGGAGGACAGCAGTACCACCGCAACCGCCACAAGTGAAGCGGAGGACCGGCTGATCCTATACCGCAAGCGTATCATCCCCGTAGACGAGCCTCTCGATCCAGACGGCCCTGACCCTTCCCCTGAGGGTCCTGTCCATGAAGGGCGTATTGACGGATTTAGAGAAGCTTCCCCTTTCCCTGAGCGAATACTCCTCCAGCGGATCGAAGAGCACGCAGTCAGCCGGGGAGCCCGGCGCCAGCGAGGGCGGGTCCAGCCCGAGGACCGACGCGGGTCCGGTAGTGAGAAGGGCCAGTATATCGAGAGGCTGCATTCCCTCCATGGAGAGTATTTCAAGTGTCAGAGGAAGCAGCGTCTCCAGTCCGGTAATGCCGAACGAGGCCTCCCGGAGGGGGAGCGTTTTCCTCGATGGTTCATGGGGGGCGTGGTCCGAGGCCACGGCGTCCACCATGCCCAGTCTGACCATCTCGACGAGCCTCTTCCTGTCCGACGGGGACCTGAGGGGAGGGTTCATCTTCGCCATGGCTCCGTGCACCTCCACAGCGGACTCGTCCAGGACCAGATGATGAGGCGTCACGTCAACCGTAACCCTCGCGGCGGCGAAAAGGCCTGACCTGGCTATCTCGATGCTCCTGGGGAGGGAAAGATGGGTAAGGTGGAGATGCCCCTTTGAATGGGCGGCAACCTCCATGCACCTCACCACGTCAGCCGTTTCCGACAGAGCGGGTATTCCCGGCAGCCCCAGCTTCCGGGACATTTCCCCCTCGTTCACCGCTCCTCCCGAGAGTCTCTTCTCCTCCGGATGCTCAACGACCGTTCCATCGAACTCCGCAACAGTTTCAAGGGCCTTCAGCAGGATGGCCGGATCATGGACCGGGTCACCGTCGTCGGAAAACGCCCTCGCGCCCATTCCCGCCATGCCCCTCAGGTCCGCCAGAACCCTCCCCCCCCTGCCGGAGGTCACGCACGGGATCGGAACCACCCTGACCGGACCAGCCGATGAGGCAAGACGGAGGAGTCTGTCCACCTCAGCGGCGGAGTCCATGGGAGGGTCGGTGTTGGGCATGACGCCCACCGTGGTGATCCCTCCCGCCAGTGCAGCCAGCAGACCGGTTTCCACTGTCTCCGATACCTCGTCCCCCGGCTGCCTCAGGTGGACGTGCATGTCGATGAGCCCCGGTATCAGCCATTTGCCGCCGCACCGGACCACGAGGGTGTCCTCGGGGGCCTCGAGACCGTTCCCGATCTCCACCAGGCGGCCATTCAGAATGAGAACGTCGGCGACCGTGTCCAGCCCCGCCGAGGGGTCGAGGACGCGAACGTTCCTCAGGAGGTATCTGTCCAGTTCCGAATCACCTCGCATAACGGCCTGTTTTCCGGCCTGTCTCAGTCAGACTAGTCCCTGCCGTCGGATACGGCTTCGTCCCTGTCGGGGGCGGTGTTCTCCGTGTAGTCGCCCCTCACTGCAGTTATCCGTCTCTCGGGTGAGGAGTTCCAGTCGTCCCTCTCCAGTATCCTTTCCATTACCCTGGTTCCGGTTCCCGCGGAGTGGAAGGCGTCGAAGAACCTCGATGCCCACTCTTCCGTCTCCGAGACGATCCTGTCCCTGTACATGCCGGGAAGACCCATTATCCTGTGGTGGAAGGGGAGGTTGGCCTTCTTGTAGTTGCCCGAGCACCTTGAGTACTCCTGCGAATCCGCCCAGGCCAACATCTCTTCCCAGAGTTCAGCAGGTATTCCCCTGTCCGGGTCCTTCACGTAGGTCCCGTTCTCTATCACGGCGTTGCCGCTCACCGGGTCCATTTCCAGGCCCAGGACTATGTTCTGCCAGAGCGTGCCCACGTTGCCTTTGTTGATGCCGTACTCCCTGAAATGCCCGACCTTGTCCAGGGGAGTACCGCTTATGCCGTGCTGCGCGATCACGCAGCCGTACCTCGAGATGGCGTCGGCTATCTCCCGTGTCCTGTCCAGGTCGATCCCCTCCCCCTCGCCCTTGGAGGAATCGTAGGTACCGTGCTTGGATCCGTTGGATATGGCCAGGAAATCGGGGAAGATCCCCCAGCTGTTGAGACCCCCTACGAAGTACTCGGCCTCCTCCACCGTGGTGATGACCCCGGCTCCCTTGATCTCGCCGACCTCGGCCTCGAGGCCGATGTAGGATGGAACGTGCATGGCAAGGTCCCGGGTGTAGATCAGATTCTCCCAGTCGTGGTTGTGGGAGGCGTCCACCGCTACCGAGGTCCATCCCCTGGATATGGCGTCGGGGACCTTGACTATCGACTCGTCCCGGTCGGCCCCTGACTTGATGGCGTAGTGGTCCATGTGCAGCGCGTATACCACTCCGTCCCCAACCATGCTCGAGTACTGCATTGCGAACCAGGGGAGGTTCTCGAAGGTCACTCCGGTATAGCCCGCCTCGGACTTGGCCAGCTCCAGCACCACGAAGGAATCCGCCTCCCTGGCGGCCCTGATTATGCCCAGGGCGCTGAGGGGATTCCTTATGTTCGCCGCCATGACTATGGCCCTCTCCTCCACGGCCACCGCGGCTATGTCCCTCATGCTGACCAGTGCGCACCTGCTGCCGGGCAGGGCCCTCCTGACGTTCAGGGGTCTCAGTTCCAGGAACCTGTCGTATTCGTTTATATTAGACATCATGCTTCCCTTCAGGTTTGACCAAAGCTGCCAAGGGTGTTAATATGCTTGAAACCCCAGCCGAGAGGAATGGTTCATACCTTGGACAGTTTCCCGGGAGACCGTACAACAAGGCTGCTGCTGGCGTTCCTGGTCCTCGCGTTACTGATAGTCCGCTTCGGGCTGCTTCCTGGCTCGCGGGACATCCGTACGGCATCCGATGCGCTCATCGTAATCGCCGCAGTCCTCTACGCCGCCGGGGTGATCTTCCCCGCAGGGGCCCGATCGATACGGAAGAGCTTCGAGGAGGAGAAATGGCTCCTGCTCTTCACTTCGCTCTACCTGGCTGCGGCGGCGGCAGCTCTGATGGGGGTCCGGTTGGAAAACGACACCGAGTCCCCTCTCTTGAGTACGCTCGTTTACCTTTCCATAGCGTACGCCTTCCTCTGCTCTTTAAGGGTCTTCCTGGCGAGGTTCGGCTCCTGGGTCCTCGAGAACCTTGCCCCCTGGGCTATACTGCCGGTCTCGTTCGCCATAGTGATAGCTTTCGGCACATTCCTTCTCATGCTTCCGGCCTCTACGCCGGAGGGCAGCCTGAACATTGTTGATGCGGCGTTCACTTCCACTTCGGCCACATGTGTCACCGGGCTCATAGTAATGAACACGGCCACCGGCTTCACAACGTTCGGACAGACAGTAATCCTGCTCCTGATACAGGTGGGCGGACTGGGGATAATGTCATTCGCGGCGTTCTTCTCACTGTTCCTCGGCCACAACGCGGGGCTGAGGGAATCCGTCTCCCTGATCAGGGTCATGGACAGCGACTTCGTGAGCGACCTCAAGAGGATGATGGGCTCGATCATCGGCTGGACCTTCACCATCGAGGCCGTGGGAGCCTTCATACTCTACATGATCTGGGACGGTCAGCCCGTGGGCTGGACGCCACAGGCGAAGATAGGACAGAGCGTCTTCCACAGCGTTTCGGCCTTCTGCAACGCCGGTTTCAGCCTCAACCCGGTCCCGGCGGGTCCCTCCGCCGGTCTTTTCGCAAGTCCCGAGAACCTGGAGGGTTTCGCCCACGTACCGGGGATCGCGCTGACCATAGGGACCCTCATAGTCCTGGGAGGTCTGGGCTTCATGGTCCTGACCGCCATGGGCGCCCATATCCTGCACAGGATGCGTACTGGCACAAGAATGAGGATGACAGTGCAGGTCAGGCTGGTCCTCCTTATAACGGCGGCCCTCATACTGACCGGAATGGCGGCCTTCCTGGCCGCGGAATGGAACGGATCCCTGCAGGGAATGACCCTTAGCCAGAAGCTGGCCAACTCCTACCTGGGCTCCGTCACCCCGAGGACGGCGGGGTTCAACACGGTACCCACTTCCGCCCTGGCCCCCGCACTGCTCTGGTTCTACGTCATACTGATGTTCATAGGTGCATCTCCCGGCGGAACCGGGGGAGGAGTGAAGACCAGCACGGTGGGAGTTCTCTGGATGACCATGGTCTCCCTGGTGAAACGCAAGCCGGCTACGGAGATATGGAAGCGGCGCATACCTTCCCACGATATAAAGCGGACGGCTGCGGTGTTCTTCATGGCATCCATCACCTTCGCCCTGTCGGTCGGGCTCCTGCTCCTGGCGGAACAGGGAAGCGGTTCCGGTTTCGGTACCTTCGACTACGTTTTCGAATCGATGAGCGCCTTCGGCACCGTGGGTCTCTCGACGGGTCCCACGGCCTATTTGACCTGGATGGGAAAGGTGATAATCATACTGACGATGTTCGCCGGCAGGATAGGGCCGGCGGCTCTGGCAGCGGCCACCGGCAGGAGGGACGTCATGCACTACAGGTATCCCGAGACCAGAATAACCATAGGCTAGGATCGGGAGGACGTTTTGAAAGCTCAGAAGTTCGCGGTCATAGGGCTGGGATCCTTCGGTTACAGCCTGGCCACCAAGCTGGAGGACCTGGGAGCCGAGGTCCTGGCGATAGACCAGAGCGAGAGGATAATACAGGAGATAAGCAACTCGGTTTCCGCGGCCGTGACCTTCGACTGCACCGACGAGAACATGCTTGAAGCCCACGGTCTTGCAAGCATGGATGTCGTCATAGTAGCTATAGGCGAGGATTTCGGGTCCAACGTCCTTGTCACCAAGATACTGAAGGACATGGGTCTGGTGGTGCACAGCAGGGCCACCAGCAAGAGGGAGGCCCGCATACTGAAGGCCGTGGGCGCAGACCACATCTACACACCGGAGCAGACCCAGGGGGTCACCGAGGCCAGAAGGCTGACACTGCAGGGTGTCGAGTCCTACATACCCCTATCGGGGGGCATCGTCTTCGCCCATGTCGAGGTCAAACCTGCGATGGTGGGCAGAATGATAAGGGACCTCGACATAAGGAAGATCTTCGGGCTGAACATCGCCTACATCGGCAGGATGACCGAAGAGGGCAGGAAGTACAGGATACCGAGACCGGACGATGTTTTCAGGGAGGACGATCACATCTTCATAATGGGTACGCAGGAGGACATCAAGCGTTTCCTGCAGAGCTGAGCCTCACTTCTTTCCCATCAGTTCCGCGAGGCCCGCGGAACCCAGTGCGTGGCGCTGGTCGCGGTTCATGTCCCTGAAGAGCTGTATGCAGAGTTCGGGGTTCCTGTGCTTGCCGGATATGGAGGTTATCAGCGTCATCACCACGTCCGGCAGTCTCTGCGGGTCATCGAAAGCCCCCTTCTGCTGGAGCCCCTCGTCGGGAAGCAGCGCCATCTTGGCCAGCACCGGTCTCTCCTGGCGGAGCGCTCCGAATACGTTCACCGATTGCATGAAGCAGTCGGGCCAGCTCTCCAGCAGCGCCAGGTACCATTTGTTGAAGGCCGTTATCAGAAGCTGTATCTCGTCCAGGCCGACACCGGAGAGCGACTGGGTCTTGCCCGGGTAGAAATACCCCACGCCGCCGTTGATGACCTCGTACTCAAGGAACTCCCAGACACCCGGGCCGTCCATGACCTTCCGCGGCATCCACCCTATATCGGCCCTGCCCTCGATGATGGGTATCAGGGCGGTCATATCGTTGAACACCACTCGTATCAATCCCGATTTCTTCTTGCTGACCAGCTTCTCGTAGAGCTCCATTATCTGGCCCCTGGAACCCTGGAGCCTCCTGAGCACGGGCTCCTCGGTCCAGCAGTGCATCAGGTACTTGAGAACGCCGTCCTCCAGGAAGTAGTAGGAGAGGATCATCTCGGTGATGTCCGTCTCGAGCCATTCGATGAAGTCCTCCAAACCATTGACGTCCCTTCCTATGAACCTGTAGGGAGTGCCGTTCTTGATGGCGTGATAGGCCACCGGACCACTGTCGTTGTCCACCCTCCAGTAGCCGTCGCGGTGAAGCTCGCGGCTGTCCAGGGCACCCCTTGCCAGTTCTCTGAGATTGAGGTACCGCACGGGTATGCCTTCGAAGTACTTCATGGAATAGGGCAGTTCCTCGGCCAGGAGGACATCGGTCATCGAATGAGCCTCGCGATCCTGTCGAACCTGGGAAGCCCCCGGCCCGGCACCCATGACCAGTATGTTACCAGTGCCTCTCCCTTTACCAGGTCGATGGGGAGTGCTCCCCACACCCTGCTGTCACTGGAGTGGTCACGGTTGTCGCCCATCATGAACAGGTGCCCGTCCGGTACCACGTAGGCCAAGAGACCTTCCGGCGTCAACACGCACGCGTTCCTGATGTCCCAGTAGGCCAGGTCAGCCACGCGCCCGTAAAGCTGGTCGATGCAGAGAGGCCAGTCGGCGTCCAGAGGGCTCTGCTCCAGCGGGTCCTGATAGCACAGGGACCAGTTCTCCAGAGGGTTTCCGTTGACGTAGAGCGTATCTCCGCTCACCCTTACGGTATCACCCGGAAGCGCCACCAGCCTCTTCACGAAATCGTTGCCCCCGAATGGGTATTTGAAAACCAGTATCTCTCCCACCTCGGGGTCGCCTGTGCCAGGCATCAGGAGGTTCCTGTCGCCGCCGCGGAAACCATGGAAAGGAGGCCTCAGCCTGTCTGTCCAGGGGATCTGCTGTCCCTCCTCTACCTTCAGGACCAGGAGATGGTCCCCCACCAGCATGGTACGCTCCATGCTGGGAGTGGGGATCCTGAAAGCCTCTATCACGTAGGGTCTTAGGAATCCGAAGAATATTATCAGCGCAAGGGCCAGCTGCAGGACCCAGTCCTTTATCCTGGATATTTTCAAGGTACCTCCAGATGCGTTGCGAGTCGGCAAGCAAATGAATTGCACAGAATGCGCACCATTGTCAACAGCGGCGAGGCCGTTGTCCCTGACCCGGTATAGTGGGTCCGGACGTACCTCACTATATTACATCGTCTTCCGTTCCCGACCCCGTAAGGACGCTCGGCGGGCTGCATTCGGTGCGCAGCATCCGCGGAGCATGTCCGGGCGGATCGGGTGTCGATAAGCGAAAGCTTCGGAGGTGTCCCATGTCCGATACCCGTGTCACTGTATCCCCCCGCCGGGCAGCAGGCGTTCCGGCAGGCAGGCCGGTGCTTCCCCTGCCGGGACGGGAGTCCGCCTTTCCCGCAACCAGGGTCTTTCTTCATAGATGAAGGCTCCAAGGGAGGGTCACAGGGAAAGGCTGAGGAGGAGGTATCTCCAGGGCGGGATCAAGGCCTTCTCCGACCGGGACGCACTGGAACTGCTCCTGTCCTACGCCATTCCCAGGAGGGACACCCGGGAACTCGCCCACGGTCTGCTGAAGAGGTTCGGTTCCCTTCGAAGCGTACTCTCACAGCCCCCGGCAATGCTGGGGACGGTCCCGGGCATGGGAGAGGCGGCATCGGTCCTCCTCAACCTGGTGACCGCCGTTTCCTCCCGCGCTCTCAGGCCGGTGGCCGGAGCCATGGTGATAGACAGTCCGGAAGTGGTGAGGGAGTATCTGCTGTCGGAACTGGGCGCTCTTCGAAGGGAGCGGCTGATGGCCCTGCTCCTGGATTCGGGGAACAGGCTGCTGGCGGAGTGCGTCCTGGAATACGGTACTGTGGACAGGGCTTCCGTACACCCGAGGAACCTGCTGGAAAAGGTGATAGCCACCGGGGCCACAGCTGTCATCCTGGTGCACAACCACCCGGGAGGCGCCCTCAGGGCAAGCCGGGAGGACGTGGAGCTGACCAGGAAGCTCGAAGAACTCGGCAGGAGCCTCGGTTTCCGGGTGCTTGACCATATCATCGTCGCCGAGGGAGAGACACTGAGCCTGAGGGAAGAAGGCCTGTTCTCATGACCAATCGTCCGGAAAGGAGACCGCTTCGAACATGAGGTATATCCTTATCGCGCTGGCCTTCCTGGCTTTCTCCTGCGGGGAACGGGGAATGCAGGACATCGCGAACCTCGACCAGCCCTTCACGCTGGCGGCCGGGGAAAGTGTCAAGGTACTGGACACGGACGTTTCCGTGCGGGCCGTGGAGGTGATCGACGGTCTGGAGGGAACACTGGATGCGGGTGCGGGATCGGCTGAACTGCTGGTGGACCACGGCATCGAGGAGGATATAATGGTCTACCTCCAGAGCGGAGGCTGGAAGACCCTGGGCGAGTACGAGGTCCATCTTCTTGAGGTCCGGACCGACGACAGGGGTTCCGCCAGGGCCCTCCTGCTGGTCAGGTAGGAACAATCGGGCAGGACCCGGCACGAATGTCCTTCAGTCCAACTCGACAGGTGGTCTTGGCGATCGGCCCAGGAGTCCCAGGACTTCCACCGACGGGTATTCCTTCCTCCAGAATCGAACCAGGGACTTTCCGGTGTCCTCCGAAACCGGAGGCTCGTCCTTCACGAAGGGATCGTAGAACTTCTCCCTGAGAAGGTCCCTCCAGCCCTCGGCGCTTGTCACTCCGTAGAGGAGCCTCTTGTTCATGGGCACCCTGGGCCAGAAGACCTCGTTCCAGAAGAGAAGGTACCTGGGATCCCGGAAAACCGTATTCCATGTGACCCCCATGAAGTCGGCCATGAACCTGTGGCTTCTCCTCAGCTTGGCCACGTTCTCCTCTCCCGGACCGAATGACTCGATGGCCTGTGCGCAGGCCGGGAGAAGACCGATGACATGTATGTACATCGCGTCCCAGACATGCTCCACGTTGGAGAACTCCGCCATTCTGGCGCCCTCGTATTCAAGCTCGGGTATCGTCTCCACGCCGGCGTAGGTCTTCAGCGCCAGGCCCTGCTGGTACTCCACCGTGGGTGAGTGTGCGTCCCGTGCCTGCCTGAGGGTGTCCTCGGCCGCTTCCAAGAGCGGTTCCCGGCTCATCTCCAGGAGGACACCGTCCTCCTCCAGCATCGTGTTGAAGTGTATGGCGTTCGGAGCTTCCTCCTCGATGCGGAATATCCTCTCGTAGTATTTGGAGTTCTTCTCCCTGACAGCGGGGTCCATGGACTGGTAGGCCATGTGGTAGCCAGCGGCCGGAACGCCGGCCGAAGGGACTTCGTCCGGAGAACCGTATGAAGCGGTGGAAGCGGAAGGGACCGGTTCCTCCCCTGCCGCTGGAGGCTCCGATGCAAGTTCCCCGATGAGGCCGCCAAGTTCCGAGAAGGAGGGGTCAATGCTTATGGATGCGATGTCGGCGCCATCCTCGGCTTTCGAGGTGAGCGTCTGAAGCAGTTCCCGAGCCCTGGCCAGCTTCGGGTTTGACCGGTCCACAGTGCCGGAGAAGTTCTCCACGGAGTAGAGGAACCCATCGAGTATCTGCCTGAGCGTGCTATCCATTCACGACCTCCCGGAACCTCTTCTCCAGGATCCCCATCTGGCGGTCGTCGAAGATCAACCTGTCACGGTAGGCGTCGCAGCCTGATATCCTCTCCCAGGTTACTCCGGGGTCTGCCTCCCTCATCTGTCTCCAGTACTCTCGGAAGGTACTGAGGGAGAGTTCCTCCGAACCGGACCCGGGAGGATCGGTGCAGAGGCTGAACAGGGCCTCCATCATGGGTCCCAGTGCGTTCATGGCCCTGTCTTCCTCGAAACCGGCCGAGGCTTCCCCCTCGAATTCCTCCAGGACGGCGTAAAGCTCGGCATGGGTTCCCGCCGACCCGATCAGCTCCAGCCTTCTCATGTCCTCGGCCTGCTTCCTCTCCTGGCCCAGCGCCCTGTACACTGCGGCCCGGTTCCGGTACCTGTCCGACACTTCGGCCTTCGCCATGGACAGCATGTTCCCGCTCTGTCTCACCATCCTCATGAAGTCGCCGGGGGACCCGGCCTCCTCAAGCATCTCCAGATAGCTGTGACAGTCGGCTATCAGGGCCCTGTGCAGCTCCGGCCTGCGGCCGAACCTCTCCAGCCTTGCCTGGAAGTACCTCCTCTGCATTCGAAGGTCGTCGGCCGGCCCCGATCCGTCCCTCATACCCCCTCCAGGTGTTCAGCGTACTGGAAGAGGCCTCCGGCCGAATAGATCTCACTGGCCACTCCGCTCATCGGCAGTCCGGTGAAGGAGACGGTCCCCGAGGAAAGGACACCCTTCTCCAGGTCCAGTTCAGCGATTGCATGGTGCGTGAAGAGCCCGTCGGGCAGACCCGGAAGCTCTATCACCGGGAACCCGCTGTTGATCGCGTTCCTCTTGTAGATCGCTCCGAAGGACCTGGCGACGACGGCCTGGACGCCAAGTGCCTTGAAGCAGTCCACGGCGTGCTGGCGCGAGCTACCGGAGCCGAAATTGTCCCCGGCCAGTACCAGGTCTCCCGGTTCTGCCATCTCGGCGAACTTCTGGTAACCCTCTAGGTTGCCGAATGCGTACTGGCCCATCTTCTCCATCTCCACGACTGCCAGGTGCGCGTTGTGGAAGATCATGTCGGTATCTATGTCGGAGAAGAGCCTGCCGTCCTGCCTGAGGACCCACAGCCTTCCTCTCAGCACCAAGCTCTTGTTCATGGATGAACCTCCCTGTAATACGTGTAGGGGCCAATGGATGCGAATGCCACGGCTCGGTGACCGATCTGTTACCGCGGCCACAGCTCGTGGACCGAGGCTATCCTGCCGAGGACCGCGGATGCGACCGCGGTGCCTATTCCCGCGAGATAGGTCTCACCCTTGCCCTGCTTCCCCTTGAAGTTCCTGTTGGAAGTGCTGACCTGCACCTCGCCGGAGCCCGTCATGCCTATCTGTCCGGAGGCGCAGCCTGCGCAGCCGGCGTTGCTGATTATGCCTCCCGCGTCGAAGATGACCTTCAGGTAACCTTCGTCCAGGAGCCTGGACCATGTGGTCCTGGTGGCGGGGACCACCTTCAGCATCACGCCGGGGGCGACCTTCCTGCCGCGAAGCAGTTCCGCCGTCAGGACGAGGTCCTCGTAGGTGCCGTTGGTGCAGCTCCCTATGAAGACCCCGTCCACCCTCACGCTGGTCATCTCGTGGACCGGGAAGACGTTGGTGGGACTGGGAGGGCAGGCTATCATCGGCATGAGTCCCTCTATGTCCAGGGTGTACTCCGCCTCGTATTCCGCATCGGGATCTGCGTACACAGCGTCCTCCCTGCTGATGCCGAAGTATTGCAGGACGTTGCCGTTGGGCGGAATGAGGGCGATTATCGCCCCCATCTCGGTAGCGAGACTGGAAAGGGTTATGCAGTCGGGCAGTGTTGCCTGCTCTGCCCAGGGTCCATAGACCTCCACCGACTTCCCGAGCAGCTCGTGTCCGCTGAACCTTCCCAGCATGGCCAGGGCCACGTCCTTGGCCTCCGTCCCCCTGGACGGCATTCCCTGAAGCTCCACTCTCACGCTTGGCGGGACCTCGAACCACACCTTGCCGGTCTTGAACGCGAAAGCTATGTCCGTATCACCCATTCCCTGGCCGAACGCACCCACGGAGCCCATGATGTTCAGATGGCTGTCGGTACCGACCGTGGTGGTGCCTGGGAGTCCGTAACCCTCCTCTATGGTAACATGGGAGCCGATCCCGGCGTCCACGTCGTAGACGCGGATGCCGCGGTCCCTTGCGAATTCCCTTATCCGCTGCTGGTTTTCCGCATAGGGGATGGTGTTCGCCGGGACGTTGCAGTCGAAGGTGAAGAACGTCTTCCCGGGATCCGCCACCGGCGAGTCGCCCCCGTACTGCTCGAGGTTCGCCACCACGCTGGCGCCGGCGAAATCCCTGGCCGTCCTGTTGTCGATTCCCATCCACACCACGTCGCCGGCCCTGCAGTCCCCGCCTCCGTGCCTGCCGATTATCTTCTCTACAATGGTCCTGCCCATCTCTGCCTCCTGTTGATGTCGTCGGTATGCCATTCACCCCTGGGATCCCTGCCCAGGACGATGCACTTCAGGAAGGTCGGAGGTAGTCCCTCTTCCGAGTACCTTCGGGAATACTCCTCCAGGTCGAAGGGGACCCTCTCCCAGCTCAACGATATCGCCCCGGTGTGGTCGTCCACCTCCAGAACAGACAGGGTGGACTCGCCGGGAAGTGTTCCTCCGCCTACGCTTCCGGGGTTGAATATCATGCCCTCGGCCACCGACCTGAGGAACATCCCGTGAGTATGCCCCAGGGCCAGGACATCGCAGGAGTTCCGTCTGAGGGCGAAGCCGTATACCTCGTTCGTGTCGTGCTCCCCCAGGCTTCCGGTCACGTTGCCGGGAAGTCCGTGGACGCAGAGTACCTCGCGTATTCCAATTCGCAGCCTGATCTCCATCGGGAGCTTCCTCAGGAACTTCCTCTGTCCGGCGTCCAGCTGGTCCATCGTCCACTGCATGGAATCGGCGGCCATTCTCTGCCAGTGTACGTTCTCGAACCGGTCCCCGGTGTCCTCCCTGCCCCTTCCCGCCGCCCTGTCGCAGTTACCCTGCACGCAACCGATACCCTTCAACCTCACGAAATCCACCACCTCGGACGGAAACGGTCCGTAGCCCACCAGGTCCCCCAGGCAGACCACCAGGTCGGTTCCCGCCGAGGACAGGCGTTCCCAGCAGGCACGAAGGCCGGGCAGGTTCCCGTGAACGTCCGATATGAATCCGATCCTCATGACCTGAACTCCCTGGTGTAGATGAGAGCCTCCCTGACCATTCCGCCGTGGGCCGCCGCGTCACAGAGCGATAGATCCATCAGTTCCGTGCTGTTCCCGGCTTCCAGCGCACTGCGTACTCTTCCGCTGCCGGTCAGTATGTCCACCGGCATCTTACCGTACTCGTACTCGTACGGCGGGTCGTTCCACCGGGTGGAGGAATATTCAAAAAGCTCCATCATTATGCCCAGTGCCGTCCTGATCGGACGGAATGAATCCCTGTCGGTGACGTGTATCTCACAGCCGCTGCAGAGTTTTCCGCAGTGCTTGTTGAAGGTGGGGATGAAAGCGTGGGGTCTGAGGACCGCGCCCTCCATCCAGTCCTTGCCGTTGAGTCTGCGGCTGATTTCGAAACCGTCCAGCCAGGGGGCTCCGAAGACCCTGAAGGGTCTGGTGGTGCCCCTTCCCTCGGAGACGTTGGTAGACTCGAGGAGGCACATGCCGGCGTAGACGAGCGCCGTTCCGGGATCGGGCATGTTGGGGGAGGGATGGACCCAGGGGTATTCGGACGGCAGCCATTCTCCGTCCCAGCCCTCGACCGTAACCACCGATGGTTCCGGCAGCCGGTCCAGGATGGAGAACAGCCTGGCCAGCTCTCCTATTGTGAGGCCGTGACGCGCCGGTATGCCGTACAGGCCCACGAAGGACTCGTAGCCTTCCTCCAGGGGCCTGCCCTCCACTACGGACAGACCCAGGGGATTGGGCCTGTCGAGGACCAACACCGGAACACCGGCGGCAGCGCAGGCCCTGAGGCAGTAGGCCATGGTGTAGACGTAGGTGTAGTAGCGTGATCCGATGTCCTGGAGGTCTACGACGAGACAGTCCAGACTCTCCAGCAGGGACGGCGCCGGTTCCCTGGAGCCGCCGTAGAGACTGTGGACCGGAATTCCGAACTCCGGGTGAAGGTAGCCTTCCCACTCTATCATGTTGTCCTGTGTCTCGCCGTAGAATCCGTGCTGGGGGCCAAGGACCATCCTGAGGTCGATCCCGGGCATTGCGGCCAGCACCTCCAGCGCCGAACTGTACCGGGAGTCCACGGCCGCGTAATGGGAAAGCAGACCGACGGACCTGCCGGGGATCAACTCCCTCTTCAGGCGGTCGAGCCCTGTTTTCACCGAGCCTTCACGGCGGAGGTCAGAACTCAAGCCGGTCTCCCCGGCGGAGGATCACCACCCTGTCCCTGAACCTCCTGGCCACGTCCTTCTCGATCTCGTGCCTGTCCCAGGGCTTCAGGTGGAACGCGTACACCGGTATGTCGGGACGGTCCAGCTTGTTCAGCTCCACCTCAAGCAGCGAGGGGGTGAGGTGGTTGCTGGCTATCGCGGTATCCTCCCTTGAATCGGGAAAGGAAATCTCCGCCAGAATGATCCTGAGGTCGTCGATCTCAGCTGCCTTCTTCCAGATCGAGAACGTGGGGCCGGTATCGCCGGTATGCAGCATCGAGCCGGTGCTCGTCCTGAAGATGAAGCCCCTGGCCCCCGCCCCGTGACACACGGGCTCCGCCCAGGCGGAGATACCTCCCGGAAGCTGGAACCACTTCCTGTCCTCCATCTCCTCGTACACCAGAGTCGGCCCGCTGGTGGTCTTGATGCGGCTGAAATCCGGCCAGATCAGGTCGTTCATGTAGTGCTTCCTGACTATCTCCAGGCATGCCCTGCTCCCCATGACCCTGAGAGGCTCGTCCCTTATGGCCACCGTAGCGTCTATCATGAAACCCAGTTCAAGGACATGGTCGAGGTGCGCATGGGTGAGGAGTACCATCTCGACGTTCTGCTGCTGGGACCCGGAGAGCATGGATGCGGAACCCGCATCCAGGAGCACGGCTTCGCCCAGGAGCATGGAGCAAAGGTTGCATCCGTACTGCTTCGACCCGTCCACTCCTATGATATCAAGATACACTTCCCTCATCCTCTCCCGGTGATCACCCTGGGCAGGAACGGGCTGATCCTGGTAACGATCTCGTAGTTGATCGTCCCCACCCACTCGGCCATGGTCTCAGCGGATATGCTCTCGTCCCCGTCCCTTCCGAGGAGGACCACCTCGTCCTCCAGCCGGGCTTCGGGAATGTCCGTGAGATCTACCATGATGAGATTCATGCAAACCCTTCCCAGGACCTGGGCCCTCCTTCCCCTCACCAGAACATGGGCGGTGTTGCCGCACTTCCTGTCGTAACCGTCTGCGTAACCTACGGGAAGAACGCCCAGCCTGGTCAGCCTGTTGGTCCTGTATGTGCATCCGTAGCCTATGAAGCTGTCCGGAGGAAGCTGCTTGATCTGGACTATCCTCGTCTTCCAGGACAGTACCGGACGCAGTTCCGGCACTCCTCCGCCCCCGGATCTGGCGGAAAGGTAGGTCTCCCTGGAGGGCCAGAGGCCGTAGAGACCGATCCCTGTCCTCAGCATGTCGAAATGCGTCTCCGGAAAGAGTATGGTGGCGGCGGTGCATGCGGTATGGATTATTCCCGGCCTCAGCCCCTGCTCCTCGAGTTCCCTTACGACCTTCCCGAACACTTCCAGCTGCCCCTCGGCGTAGCTGTGGTTCAGTGTGTCCTCGATGTTGGCGAAATGCGTGGAGAGTCCCTCGACCCTCACTCCGGGAACACCGGCAGCGGTACGGACGAACCGGGACGCATCCTCCGGCATGATCCCCTGTCTTCCGGTGCCGGTCTCGACCTTGAGGTGGACTCTGCATTCCTCTCCGGTACGAAGTACGCGGGCCAGTTCCTCCAGGGTCTCGTAGTTGTAGACGGTGAGTCTGAGGCCGGCATCCACGGCCTCCCTCAACCTCTCCAGGAGCACGTGTCCCAGCAGCAGCACGGGACGGTCCACACCTGCGGTCCTGAGTTCGAGGCCCTCCTCCAGGGAATTGACCGCGAACCAGTCAGCCGAAGGCAGGATGGAGGCCATCTCGGTAGAGCCGTGGCCGTAGGCGTTGGATTTGATCACGGCACAGAGGAGCATTCCTCCTTCGGAGGAGCAGGAACGGAGCTGCCGCAGGTTCCAGTCAGGGGCCGATCCGTCGATTTCTACCCACTTGAGGTGTTTCATGGCATAATCTATAAACACCATGTATTGTCCATGCAAGGATGATAGCCGTCAGGAAGCACGGGGAAGGATGGGAGAAGATGCCGGAAGTCTATTTCCTGCCCGCCGAGAAGACCAGGATGAAAGGGTGCTATTCGGAACTCCTCAGGGAGTTCGGTTCCGTCAGCGACCTCCGCCCTACCGACACGCTGGCGGTAAAGCTCCACCCGGGTGAGGAGGGGAACACCTCCTACGTGAAGCCCAAGGAGATACTCAGCGTTCTGGACGCGCTTCGACCGGGCACAGCAAGGATCTTCCTGACGGATACCAGTGTCCTCTACCCCGGCAGGAGGATGAACGCACCGGACTATCTTCGACTTGCCCGGGAACACGGGTTCGGCCCGCCCCACACTCCTCCATTCATAGTCGCCGACGGTCTCCGCGGTGAGAACGAGGTCCTGGTCGAGACACCCGCCGGTTTCGATACCCGGAGGGCTCACGTTGCTTCCGCTATCGCCAGCGCTGATGCAATGGCGGTGGTCAGCCACTTCAAGGGACATCTGCTCACCGGTTTCGGAGGAGCGTTGAAAAACCTCGGCATGGGATGCGCCTCCCGGGCGGGCAAGCTCTACCAGCATTCCTCCGTTAAACCGGTCATCAGAGTGGAAAGATGCACGGGGTGCGGCATCTGCGCTTCCCACTGCCATGCGGAGGCGATAACCGTCGACGGGACCGCAGCGATCGACTTGGAACTCTGCACCGGGTGCGGAGAGTGTCTCGGACGCTGTCCCGAGGGAGCCGTCCGCGTCAGCTGGGACCAGGAGATGGGAGTGTTCGTCAGGAGGATGGTGGAGTACGCCTGGGCGGTGGTTTCCGTCTCCCGTCCTCTCCTGTACGTAAATTTCGTGACATCGGTGGTTCCGGACTGCGATTGCATGCAAGATACCGGACCTGCACTGGTGCCTGACATAGGTATACTGGCATCTTCGGACCCCGTTGCGGTTGACGCGGCGTCCCTCGACCTGGTCACCGCGGCTCCGCCGGCCGGGGACTCTCCTGTCAGGGCGGGGGCCGGGAAGGACAAGTTCAGGGCATTCCGGCCGGATATCGACGGCGAGCTTCAGCTCAGGGAAGCGCAATCGATCGGCCTGGGCTCCACCGAGTACAGGCTGGTCAGGGTATGCCGGTGAACTATTCGGCGGGGGCACTCGCGGAAGACTCTCAGGATCATCTCCGGTGATCCGCGGCACCGGGTACCGCGCGGCTTTCAACATGAGTCTGGGAGCGCTCTTCCTGTCCCTTGTCCCTGTCTTCGTCAAGATAATACCCGAAGGATCGGGGATACTCATCCTCCCAGAAGCTCTTCATGAGGGGTCTCGTCGCCACGGCGGTCCTGGGCGGGCGGCTCGAACGCCTTCAGCTCCTGGCAATCATCGCGGGTTTCTCCGGAATCGTGGTCATCAGGTCTGGAAGAGTTCCGCTGACCGTCCCGGCGGTCCTGGCCGTCGTCTCTGCAGTCCTCTCCGGAGCGGCGTATACCACCCTGAGGGCTTTTCGAAGGAGCGACAGGTCCCTCATCGTGGTCTTCTGGTTCTCCGCGGCCATCACGCTGGTGTTCCTTCCGGCGGTGATAGCGGGAGGGGTCCTGCCCGGACCTCTGGACCTGCTGTTCCTGTTCGGGATCGGTATCGCAGGGGCCGCCGGTCAGCTATTCATGACCAGGGCGTACAGGTACGCTCCGGGAGGAGAGGCGGCGATCTACGGATATCTCAGCGTTGTCTTCTCCGTTGTCTGGCAGGTTGTGCTGTTCGGCTCGGTACCGGAGACGGTGGTGCTGGCCGGCGCCGGCCTGGTTCTCCTGGGGGGCTGGCTGAACTACATCGGCGGCAGGAACGGCTCCATTTTACCGCGGACCGACAGGCATCACCTATATTAGAAATGGTTCATATTGCACCGACCCAACAGGAGGAGAGTATGAAGTACCTGTATTCAACTGCGTTGTTTTGCCTGATGATGGCCGGCTGCGGCGGTTCCGCAGATCCTGTTTCGGCGGACATCCCGACCATGCCGGTGGACACCCTTCACGTGGATCTTGTCATCGGTGAGGAGCTGGGGGATTCCACCAGCA
Organism: Candidatus Aegiribacteria sp. MLS_C; assembly: GCA_002030045.1. Classification (GTDB taxonomy): domain Bacteria; phylum Fermentibacterota; class Fermentibacteria; order Fermentibacterales; family JCC-6; genus Aegiribacteria. Next base: position 125,758 of record LQBI01000032.1, read on the forward strand.
CCTTCGGTTCCATAGTAGGCGCCCTGACGGACAGCGAGGGCCGCATGATTGTCCAGGACCAGGTCGAGGGCGCGGTGAAACTCTACGCTCCCGATGGGGAGTACATAAGGCATATCGCAAGGAGGGGAAGCGGTCCCGGGGAGCTTGGCTTACCGTGGGGAATGTTCGCCTTCCCGGACGGCAGGCTCGCTGTTCTCGACCTGATGAAGCAGGGATTCGTGGTCTTCGACGATTCCCTCGAGTACCTGGAGGAAATGGGTCTTTGGCCCCAGAATCCTCCCTTCCAGGCGGCAGCGGTCTCCGACAGCCAGTTCGTGGCCTACAAGATCGGCCAGGACGCCTCGGAATCCAGGATAACCGTTACCAGGACTGTGGCGCTATACACCTACGGAAGAGAGGAATGGGACCAGGTACTGTGGCAGGATTCCATAGAGACCACCATGAGCGACCTCATGAGGGACCCTTCGGTCCTCATCATCGACACCCTCGATCCGCTGAGCATCTGTGTGGGCCCCTCGAGCACCGTCTTCCTATCGCTGAAGGACGGCGAGACCTACAGCATAACCGAGCTTGACCTGGCTGGAAGGGCGGTACGTGAGCTGACCATGGATCTCGTCCCAGTGGAGAAATCCAGGGAGGAGATAATGGCCGAGAGCACCTACGTGACCAACTACGTGGCCAGGATGTCCGGCGGCGGGGGCATGCCCTTCGAGTTCAACCCGGATCCATACAAGGACATGGTGACCGACCTGGCCTTCGGACCGGACGGGAACCTCTGGGCGAGACGGGGAACCACGACGACGCCCTTCTTCGACATCTTCGACCCGGAAATGGGTGAACTCATTCGCCACGTGGTATTTCCCAGCGAAGGATGGAGCTGGCAGTTCGCCGTAACGGAGAACGGTATCCTTGCATGGGAGGAGGACCCCGAGCTGGGCTACCAGCAGCTCTACCGCCTGTCACTGTAAGGGGGACGGAGGAAATTTATTCCAGTCGAGCAATTAAATTGTATATTTAGTATATATCAACTTCTATATGGTGATATCGTAAAATAATGTTCTATTATTGTGCGCCATTATTATCCTATTTAATGGTAGGCGTCAGAATAAAATTCCTCCGTCCCCTCTACCAGGCGCTGCCTTCGGAGGTGGCCATGTAGTAGACGGGCATTGCGAGGCCGACAAGGTCGGCGTACTCCTCGGGTTTGCGCCGTTTGCCGAAGTTGAGCATTATCGCAGTCCCGTTCATCTCAAGTGTTTTGAACGCGTCCCTGTTCTGGAGCAGGTGCTGCCTCAGCTCGGGCCCGAAGACACGGGCAGTCCCGGTCTCGTCGCCCTTCAGCACGAAGGCCTTCGAGAACTCACGGTCCTCCTCGAAATCGATGTCCTGCGCTCCGAACTTGCCGCCCATCCAGTCGAGGAATTTCACCTGCCTTCTGAGGAACGACCTGGGAAGGTCCATTTCCTGCTTCTCCAGGATGCAGACGGTCTGCCTGTAGGTCTTGGAATGGCTACCCCGACCGGTGTAGTTCCTCACGGTGTACTGGTAGTCCGCGAGGTGAACGGTCAGGCCCTCCGACTGCCACTGCAGATGGTTATTTGTTTTCCTCGAAGTCCCTGAACCGAAGAGCTGAAAAGCAAACAGCGTATGTACACCGGAACCCCTGGGGGTGAACTTGGCGCCGATCCTGGCTGCGATGTCTCCCCAGGCGGCGGTCCTCTTCCTTTCGATAGATACAAGAACCCAGATGACCCCTCCTGCCAGTGCCAGTATCACGATGACAGGCAGCGCTATCTCCATCGCTGTTCCCCCGTTCTATCGGTCATTATCGTTGGCGCATTCCCACCCTGCGATTATATGCATCCCTGTGCGGACGGGGAACGGCAAGGAGGAAAAATGCTGGACGCGGGTCAGGGCATATCCGTTCCGGAGTCGGAACTGGAATTCGATTTCGTGCTGTCCGGAGGTCCGGGAGGACAGAAGGTCAACCGGACGGCCTCAGCGGTGGTCCTCCGTTTCAACGCCATGGGCTCTCCCTCTCTTCCGGAAGAGGTCAAGGAAAGGCTCAGGGACATAGCCGGTGGACGTCTGAGGTCCGACGGTGTACTTGTGATACACTGCAGGACCTTCCGGTCCCAGGCCCGGAACAGGGAACACGCTCTGCGGAAGCTCCGGGCACTTCTGAGAAAGGCCTCCCGCAGGCCGAAGAGGAGGAGTTTGACCTCGCCCACGGCCGCATCGATAGAGAGGAGACTTCAGGGAAAGAAGAGAAGGAGCAAACTGAAGCGCAGCAGGAGCAGGAAAATCCCTTCAGATGACACGGAGTAGGTGTCCGTGGCCATTGACTTTGATATATTCCAGTGAATTTTCGATCTCCGTATATGTGAAACGAGGCCAATTGTCAGGACCGAAGCTGTACTGCGGGGATGAATGCCCCTGTCCGTCGGACTGCAAGAGGAGGGGCGACTGTGCAAGGTGCATCGCCTTCCATCACGAGAGGCACCAGCTCACCTACTGCGAGTTCCTGGCGGATAAGATCCACAGGGGCGGCATACCGCATCGTCCCATGCCCACGGGAAGGCAGATCAGGCTCACCGACTACGGCCCCTGCGCCGGTTGAGCAGGCAAGCTGAACCCGACCAGGCTGGCCGGGATACTCGAGAAACTGCCACTTCCCGACTCCCCGAACCTGATAGTGGGCATGCAGACGATGGACGACGCCGGGGTCTACCGTATCGGCGACGATATCGCCCTGGTACAGACCGTGGACTTCTTCTTCCCCATAGTGGACGACCCCAGGAGCTTCGGCCGAATAGCAGCCGCCAACAGCATGTCGGACATATGGGCCATGGGGGCCAGGGCGATAACCGCAATGAACATACTGGCCTACCCTGCAGGCAAGATACCGGCGGAGGTTGTGGAGGAGCTTCTTACCGGTGCCGCCGAGAAGCTCCACGAAGCCGGGGTCGTACTTCTTGGCGGACATACGATGGAGCAGGAGGACCTTCTGTACGGCATGAGCGTCACCGGCATAACAAGCCCCGAGACGGCCATCACAAACGACAACGCCAGGCCGGGAGACCTGGTGGTCCTGACCAAGCCCCTTGGCACCGGAGTCTACTGCGACGCCATGATGAACGACGGCCTGGCTCCCGACCGTTACGACGTCTTCGTCTACTGGATGGAGAGACTGAACAAGTACGCCTCGGAGATAATGCAGAGGTTCCCGGTGAGCTGTCTGACCGACGTCACCGGGTTCGGCCTTCTCGGACACTCCCTCCCCATCGCCAGGAACGCCGGAGTGCGCATCCTCATAAGGTCGAAGGATGTGCCGATGCTTCCCGGGCTGCCCGAGATGCTGGATACATTCAACCCCAAGGGCGTGTGCAAGTGCACCGACTACACCGAGCAATGGTCCCGTATCTCGGAGGATGTGGAACCCGGAAGGTACACCGTCATGGCAGAAGCCCAGACTTCCGGCGGTCTTCTGGCCACCGTGGACCCGGGACAGGCGGAACAGCTGGTCATGACACTGAGGGAACACGGCGACACCGAGGCCACCATCATCGGCGAAGTAATGGAGATGGACGAACCATCGGTCTACCTCGATGTCGTCTAGAACTCGATCCTGAAATCCCCCCCGTCGCCGGTGGGATCCTTCTCGCTCACTTCCAGGTTTGAGACCCAGGCGCGTGGCGGACCCCTGGAGACCCATCTCAGGAGTTCTTCCACATCTCCGTCCCCTCCCTCGGCCACTATCTCCACCGATCCGTCCGGGAGGTTCCTGACGAACCCGGACACCCCCAGTCCACGGGCCCTTTCCCTGGTGAACGCCCTGAAGCAGACACCCTGGACCCTTCCGGTCACCACCGCCCTGACCCTCTTCATCCTTGCTCCATCTGCCGCCCGTTGGATGTAACCTCTGCCGGAACTATAGATATGACCGGCAGGAGCACCTGTCAAAGACGGCGGAACCCCCCCCCGGATCGTGTAGCTGGTCCCCGGGATGTCCCGGGTCTATATTCAGTCCCGTGCAGTAGGAGGGAACCGGTGGACTTCATAGGATTCGGAGCCGAGAAGGCATGAAGTGCCCGAAGTGCGGTATGGACCAGAGCGACTTCAGGTCGGAATGCATAAAGTGCGGTCTGATATTCAGCCGCTACAGACCGCCCGAGGAGAGGGAGATGAGCTACCCGCCTCCCAGGGAGCCCCTTCCCTCCCTTCCCGTAAGGTTCATCAGGTACATGCTCCACACGAACGACAGGATAAAACCTGTCTACTTCACCGGCCGTCTGCTGGTACTCATCTTCATAGCTGCCTGGAGCGTGAGCTTTTTACAGTCCTCTCTGGAGAGCAACTACGCCGGCAGTTCCTTCATGCACCTTGTCAACCTCCCATTCCACGAGGCTGGTCACATACTGTTCAGTCCCCTGGGAGGAGTCATGCAGTCACTCGGCGGCAGCCTCGGACAGCTGATAATGCCCGTCACCTGCATGCTGGTACTCCTGGTGAAGACCAGGGACACCTTCGGAGCCTCGATGGCCCTTTGGTGGACGGGAGAGAGCCTCCTGGACATGGCACCCTACATCAACGACGCAGTCGCCATGCGCCTTCATCTCCTGGGAGGGAATACCGGGGCCGGCGCTCCCTACGGGTTCCACGACTGGAACTACATACTCAGCGAACTGGACATGCTTTCCAGCCATGGAACCATCGCCCGTCTGGCCGAAGCAGGGGGCAAGGCCCTTATGGGCCTGGCAATCCTCTGGGGCCTCATGGTCCTCATCAGGCAGATGCGCAGACTCCGAAGGACCACGGTCAAGGTCTGAGGGTTACTTCGGACCGAAACTCATCCGTTCTTCTTTGATAATGCGGAACACTATCCGCCGGAGCGATCGGTCTTGCCCTGGCGCCGGGCTTTGGCAATGTTCATGAAGAACACCAGTCACGAGGAGGAACCATGAAGGAAAAAACGATAGAAGCGATAAAGGGAGCAATACTGCTTGAGAAGCGCGGGCAGGTGCTCTACAGGAGCATCGCCGGTTCAACAGGGAGCGATGCGGTCAGGGAGGTCTTCACGAAGATGGCCGAGGAGGAGCAGAAGCACGAGCGTATCCTGGCCGAACACTACTCCTCACTTGTCACCAGGGGGACCCTTGCCGCAGTGACCAGCCTCGGGCAGATCGAGGACCATACGGGAGAGATGCTCACCGAGGCCGTGAGATCGGAGATAGAGGCCGCTGGATACGAGGCCGCAGCCATATCCGCCGCCATTGCCCTGGAAAAGGAAGCGGAGGCGTATTACCGGGGCAAGGGCCGGGATGCCGAGACCGATCTCGAGAAGGAACTCTACTCATGGCTCGCCGACTGGGAGCATACGCATCTGGAACTGCTTTCAGAAATGGACAGGGCACTCATGGAGGAGATCTGGTTCGACAACCACTTCTGGCCTGAGATCTGAGGTCCGTCCTCACCGCCCGGGGAACCGGTCCCCATATCGGGAGTTATACGACCGAATGGAGGACGAAATGGCACTCAGGCGGTTTGCGGCACTATTTCTGATACTGGCGGCTGCTGCCGGAGCCACCATGCTGGCTACTGTGGCTGGAGCCGCCATGCTGACCGGCGACGGGGAGGGCAGGATCTTGAACAGGTACAGTGAACTTACACCCTTCGAGGAGAGCGTGATAATCGACGGGAGCACCGAGGCGCCCTTCTCCGGCGCGTACGTGAACGTATTCTCCGAAGGGACGTACTTCTGCAGGAATTGCGGGGCCACTCTCTACAATTCGGAGCACAAGTTCCATTCAGGCTGCGGATGGCCCTCCTTCGACGCGGAGATCGAGGGGGCCGTCGCCAGAAGACCGGACCCAGACGGCAACCGGACGGAAATAGTCTGCGCTGAATGCGGGGCGCACCTGGGACACGTATTCGAGGGGGAGGGGTTCACTCCCCTGGACACCCGGCACTGCGTGAACTCGATTTCCCTGGTGTTCGTCCCCGCAGGCAACCTGGAGAGGGCCGTCTTCGCCGGAGGATGCTTCTGGGGAGTTGAGTACCAGCTGGCGCAGACGGAGGGCGTCCTTCAGACCACCGTGGGATACACCGGAGGCAGTGCCGAGGAACCGACCTATCAACAGGTCTGCTCCGGAGGCACCGGCCATGCCGAGGCAGTCGAAGTCGTTTTCGACAACTCCGTAGTATCCTTCGAGGACCTGGCCAGGCTCTTCTTCGAGATCCATGATCCCACGACCCCCGGCCGCCAGGGATTGGATGTCGGAAGCCAGTACCGGTCGGCAGTGTTCTACACTTCCAGCGCTCAGAGGGAGACGGCGGAGGAGCTGATCGGGCTGCTGAGGGACAGGGGCTACGACGTGGTGACCCTTGTGGAGCCCCTGGAGGTTTTCTGGCCCGGGGAGGATTACCACCAGGACTACTACCTCAAGAACGGGGCCGTCGCTTCCTGCCATTTCAGGGCCGATCGCTTCTCAGACTGAGGCCTGACATGCTGCCCGATCCCTGCTGCTTCCCTTCCCCATGGGCTATCTCGGGCCTTCCCGGGAGGTGTACGGATGTGAGCAGCGCCGAATAGAGACGTCCTCGCAGGACTATTCGGTTTTCTGAAGAGCAGGTAGAACCTTCGCACGGCAGTATTCCCACCCCTGAAGAGACCGTTCAGGATGCTGCTCCTGGAACCCCAAGTCCTCCTGGAGTACTCTGCAGGCAGGACCAGTCCCTTCACTGCCACTTCGCTTCCCTCCTTCTACGGACGGCTGTAGTTCCGCTCCCGTCCAGGGACAAGACTGCTATACAGGTTCTTCTTCCTAAACAGGCCGGTGGATTCTGCCGGACTTGCGCCCATAACTGGTCCGAAACTTATCGAAGACCTTATGGCAGCCGGGTAGCAAGGGTGGAAGGGGGCAGAGTTATCAGGCTGTATATCAGGGAATATGCCCCCGTAAGTGTTTGGCGGGGGCATGTTGAGTGTAACTGCCGCGAGGTCAAAAGGGCTTTTCAATCATGTCTCAAGTGATTGCTTTTGCAAAATGTCGAAAAGCTTGTCAATGTATTTTTAGCGGTCGTCCGTCATGACAGCACGTGCATATTCTCGAGTTCGTCCTGTGCGCTGTTCAGGTTCAGTTGCGGGTACCGAATCCATGATAAGGATGATACTGCTGAGGATTACAGTTCTATCATTCAAGCGTTACTCGATATCCTTGATTCGCTTATGGAACAGAACCTTCTGGCTGGACGGGTCTTCGCGCATGAGACCGTGTGGTTCGATGAAGGAGACATACTGTTTCCAACCTACTAGCTTCCACAGAATGAAATAGGGGTGAAAGTTGCCCGCCTCGAAGAATCCCACGCCTTTGCCCCGGCTCAGGTTCCTGAGCAGGAAGAGATCCATTCCTTCCTTTTCCAGAATGGCTTTGTGGCCGTCGCACCAGCTCTTCAGATCGGTGACAAACTGATATTCGCTCTCGTTGAGCGCAACAGTCAGGATGGTGGTTTTCCCACCGCGCCTGACGTGAAAGAGCGGCTGGAACAGTTGCTTGCAACTGACCTTCTGGACAGACTGCTGCACCACTGCAACGTAGTCAACATCGATGGAAGATCTTTCCGGCTTAGAAACATCGAACAGAGAATCCCGGCAAAGGAATAATCAATTTGAAAGCACATCATGGAACAAAGGGGACCTTCTATGCTGTGCGGGGAAGTAGGTGTCCACTAACTGCGGGGAAATGGATGTCCCTTGACATCTGGCAGAAGACTGCTCGATGAAGGAAATGACTTTCATCTGTACACCGCACTTCGGACACTTCAGAGCATCGACGTCCCAGACTTTCTTGAGAAGCGCCGCCCACAGCTGTTTTCTACGTCTGGAACATGAGGAACGGCCTCTTATCGAAGCAGGTTCAAAGAAATCCCCGAATCCCTGCGACTATTCTGCATTTGGACAAACCTCAACCGTGAAGCAGATCGGTGAATCCTGAACATACTATACAAAGAATACGAAATCGGTCAGAATGTGTAAAACGCGGGTCAGGAAGCATCGTTACCGGGTACTCCTTGCAAAGTGTGAGATCCAGTTTCCTATTGCTGCAATGGATCAGAGGACGATGACCTTGCACGAAACAGATAGAGACCCGTTAACCACCGTGACTATGTAGGTTCCTCGAGGGAGTTCATCATTGAAGATGATTGTATCCTGATCGTTGAATTCACCGTAGAGTTCCAGTCTTCCAGCGATATCATATATGAATACCTCGTATTCACCGAAGTAGCCCCCGACATTGAATCGAAGGGAGCCCCGGGCAGGATTGATCACAGGGGAGATGCTCAGTCCGGATAATGGGGGCTGTATCTCGCTCTCACCGATGGAAGATACCGAATCCCGGGGGACGAAAACAAAATCCGGGTCCGACCGACCAGCTTCAACCCACGCAACCCAGTAACCGTTCTGATCACTGCAGACGGACAGATCGTCCTCCTCGATATCAGATATTCCGGATTGGACTACGTAAGTATCCGGATTCCAAACATCCAGGTAGTGTCTTGAAATGATAGATCCATCCTCAAACCATGCGAAAAGCAGACCCTCATCATCCGGGTTACAAGACATCGACCACGGAGAGTCGGGCGGGGGCATGGAGTATGGGAAAATGTATGATTCCGTCGAATCAGGACCTTCAGCGTTGAAAGCGGTGCAGCACATAGAGTCCTGAAAGGTGGATATCCAGAGAGTCAGGATCTCGGATGTACAGCTGCCGGCCACCTTGAGTTCCGGCATGTCATCCATGTAGTAACATTGGCCAGAGTAGAAAGAACTCGTGCTCAATCCAAGGGCTCTATCCGAGAGGATCTCGTGGATCCCCGAATAGAAAATGTTATCGATACCATGCCAGTTGAAATACCAGTGCCAGAAATACATTGGTTCCGGCTGGCAGCAAGATACAGGTCTGATCAAAGAGGTGATTGCACAGTATGTGAATGCGAAAGTGAGATTTCGTGCCTCGGATAGTATCAGGTCCATTGTACTGCTGTCTGGAACGAACCGTGCGGTCGCCACGCCCAGTTCACCTGTCTGATAGTCGTATGCAGTGTAGTTTGAGGATATGAATACCGGCGTGTCATTCAGGGAGTGTCTGGCTACCCGGATTGACATGTAAACTTCATCGGGTTCATAACTGCCGATGATCAGGTCCTGGTAATCAATTTCATAAGCACTTTCGATCGAAAGCGAATATGGATCGAGGAGATACAGAGAATCAGCCTGCGCGAGGTTCCAGTTACTTGTGGCACAGACAATGTACGGTTCTCCGCTGAAGTGTATTTCGCCCAACGTCAGCTCTGGAGATATGAAATTCCGAGTTGCGGAGGAATCGGATAGCATGAGATGGGACTGGCCGCCTGCACTCCATGCTATGGAAACAATGTCATCCGTACTGAGGATATCAACACTTGAAATTGAAGGCTTTGGGAATAGAAAGAATAGAGCCAGTAGGTAAATGCTCATTCTCATATTGTTTCATTTCCTTCCATCGAAAACCCAATTTGATAACTAATCAGGGTATATGGAGTTGTCAATGATTGGTTCTGGCTGCGCACTATCCATATATGAAACAGTTGGCCGTATTCAAGAGTGAATGCCCTCGCTGGAGTGAACAATAGGAATCTTGATTTCAAACCGTTCCGGCAATATTCCTGAAACAGCATATTCGTTTCAATAAACCTTCGATTCCTGACTGAAAATGAGTATACTTTCCGAGTCATATCCAGTCAACGAGAAGACTGGATGATAACCGGATGATAGTTTCGAAAAAAACCGTATCAGGATGCATATTCCTCCATACGCCGGATCCGAGAATTACTATCCAACCTCTATTTCCGGAACGTTGTCTAGCCATGGAACGTAATCCACATTGGGTTCACAGACCATCTCCAAAGGCTGTGGCGGTGGTCTGGGGTCCTCCCACAGATCGAGATGCTTCAGAATCCGCTTAATGACAGAAGACTGCTCGATGAAGGAAATGACTTCAGAAGCGAAGCGGCCTTCATTCTGTCCACCGCACTTCGGACACTCGAGAGCATCAGCATTCCAGATTCTCTTAAGGAGAACTGCCCATTGCTGTTTTCTCCTTCCTGAGTATGAAGTACGACTTTGAGATGAAACGGATTCCTCATTGGCTAATGCCTTCGGCAAAATGCCCTGCCTTAATCACCTCGAACAAGAGCATCAGGGAATGGCCCGATATGCTTGCCGGTGACGAGGTGCTTGCAACAGCACTTCTGGACCGCTTGCTGCATCACTGCAATGAGGCAAGCATCGATGGCAGGTCATTCAGGCTGAGAAACATCGAACAGAGAATCCCGGCAAAGGAATAATCCAGTTTGAAAGCACATCATGGAACAAAGGGGACCGTCTGCGTTGTGCGGGGAAATGGGTATCCTTTGACAATTGTCCGAAGCCGAGAAGCTGGTGCTGGCGGAAGGACGGAAGGAATTCAGAAGCAAGAGGTCCATACCATGCACCGACTGCAGGTACTGCCTGCCGTGCCCGGAGGGTGTGGGCATTCCCCGGATACTCGCATACTGCAACATGAGCGAGATGTACCATGCGCCTGAAACCGCGGCAAAGCACTACGCCTTCCTCAATGAGGAACGGGCCGACAGGTGCACGGAATGCGGGAGATGCATGGAGAAATGCCCGCAGCACATAGATATCATCAGCAGATTGAAGGAGGCTCACAGCCACCTGACCCGACCGTCTTCGCGTCCGTCTACCTGGTGGTGCCGCTGGAAAGACCGCTGACTATCCTTCTCTGAAGCAGCAGGACCATGGCCACCAGTGGCAGGACCGCCACAATGGCCGCGGCGGAGAGTTCCGACCAGGGTACCCTGTACTGTCCGGGGAACTTCGCTATGGCCACCGGCACCGTCTGCATCACCGGGTTTGTCATGATTAGAAGCGCGAAGAAGAACTCGTTCCAGGCGTATATGAACACAAGTATGGCCGTGGTCAGCACCGCGGGGGCCGCCACCGGGGCGAATACCCTCCATACGGTGGTCCATGGTCCGCACCCGTCCATCACCGCCGCCTCCTCCAGCTCCGGCGGAAGCCGTCTGAAGAAGCTGGTCAGCATCCATATGGCCAGGGGCAGCATGAGCCCGGTATAGGGCAGTATGAGCCCGGGAAAGGTGTTCAGCAGGCCCAGGCTCATCAGCATGCGGTATACGGCGCCGGCTATGGACACCTGGGGGAACATGGAAGCGGCCAGCACCAGACCCAGCGCCGGCCCCCTCCATCTGCCGCTCATACGGGAAAGCGGGTAAGCGGCAAGAACCCCTATGGCAACGGTGAACAGAGTGGTTACGGAAGATACGAGAAGACTGTTCCCCATGCTCCTCAGGAACCCTCTCTCCTGCAGGACCATCCTGTATGAATCCCAGTAAAGATCGGGCAGCAGGGAAGGCGGTCTGCGGCTCACCAGACCGGGGGACTTCAGCGAGGTGCTCAGTATCCACAGGACCGGTCCCAGGCAGAACAGCAGCACCGCTATGAGAACAAGAACCGTCCACAGCCTTCTCATTCGGTCATCATCCTTCTGCCAAGGGTCCTTACCAGTATGACCGACAGGACGGCTATTATCAGGAATACCACCACGGCCACCGCGGAACCGTAACCGTACTGCTGCTCGGGGAACATCTTCAGGTATCCGAAGAACTGCAGCACCCCCGTCTTCCCTGAGGGGGCGCCCTGTGTCATGACGTAGACCAGGTCGAAGACCCTGAAGGCGTCCATCACCCGAAACAGCAGCGCCACGAGAAGAGCCGGGCGGATAAGGGGCAGCGTGATACGGAAGAAACGCCTGGAGGGTCCGGCCCCGTCCATGCGGGCAGCCTCCATCAGCTCCTCCGGCACCGTCTGAAGGCCGGCCAGGGCTATCAGGGCCACGAAGGAGGAGGATTTCCATACGTCAGCCAGTATGATGGCCAGCCGGGCCGTGGATGGCCGGGCCAGCCAGGCGCTGTACATCCTCAGGGAATCTCCGTGGAGCAGGTAATTGACTATTCCGTACTGGTCATTGAATATGTACTTCCACATTATGGCGGCCACAACCGTAGGCACCGCCCACGGAAGTATGACCGAAGCCCTGAAGAACCCCCTTCCGGTCACGACCCGGTTTATGGCCAGGGCTATAAGGACTCCGGCCGCCATCTCCAGGGAAACGGAGGCCATGACGAAGATGAAGGTGAATTCCATCGTATCCAGTGCCTGTCCGTCACCTGCAAGGCGGCGGTAATTGTCCAGCCCGCAGAACTCCCGTCCGGTGAGGGGACTGTCCCGGTAGAGGCTGTTCACCATGGTGCTCAGCACCGGGAAGACGAGAAAGCCGCAGAGAAAGAGAACGGCCGGTGCCATCATGATGATTCCCATCCGGCCCTTTCTCAATTTCTATTCTTCCAGTCTGTCCAGTATTTCTCGAATATCCCTGCCGGCTTCCTCCGCCATGGCAGGAATACTGCCTTCGGACTCGCCGATGGCGGAGTGCAGGAAACCCTGCAGACGGTTGGATACCTGGGGATAGAGCGGCGACCCCGGCCTTGGCACAGCATTCTCGAATACCGCTTCCATCTCCTGGAAATGGGGATTCGCCGCCAGCACCAGGCTGTCCGCGTAGAGAGACCGCCTGGCCGGGGGTTTGCCCACCTCGGCCGCGAAGAGCCTCTGCACCTCCTCCGAGGTCATGAAGCTTATGAAGCGGAAAGCCTCGTCCGGATGAGCTGAGTAGGCGCTTACGCCGAAACTCCATCCTCCGAGAGCGGAAACGCTTTCACCTTCGGGAAACCGCGGAAGTATGGATATCACCACCTTCCCCGCCACCTGTGACATTTCGGGGTCTGCGCAGAGAGCCCAGGCGTAGGGCCAGTTCCTGTGGAATACGGCTCCTCCGGAGGCGAACAGCTCCAGCGATTCCTGCTCCCTGTAGGTGAGTATGCCCGGAGGGGTCATTCCGTCCAGGTGAACCAGGCTGTCCCTTGCAAACCTCAGCGCCCTCAGCGCTTCGGGGCTCTCCGGTTCCATCAGCGACCCGCCGGCGGAGCCGGTCAGTTCCAGCATGTTGCAGATCAGGCCCTCGTACTGGGCCATCTGGGCGGAGTAGCCGTAGAGCGCTGGGTCATCCTCCCCTTTCAGCACGCTGTCGGCGGCAGCCACCAGCTGCCCCCATGTCTCCGGGACTGGGAGGCCGTACTTCTCCAGCAGGTCGGATCTGCAGAATAGCACCCCGGCGTCAAGGAAGAAGGGTACGCCGTACACGCTTCCCTTCCAGGTGACCGCCTCCACGCAGCCGTCAAAGAAGAGTTCACGCTCCTCCTCAGGGAAGGAGCCATCCAGTGGAAGGGCCCACCCCACCTCCGCGAACTCCGGCGGCCATACAACGTCCATGACGAACACGTCCACAGAGGTATCCCTGTTCCTCAGCCTCTGGGAGAGCATGTCGTGAAGCTGTGTGGAGGAGCTTGGGCCGGTTTCCAGTATCACTTCCACGTCCGGGTTCCGTTCATGGAACCTGTCTATGGCCTCCTGCCAGGTCGCAGGCGAGTTCGGCCTCCATGTGAGCACGCTGATACGGGTTACGCCATCGTCCCGGCTCTCCCCGCCGCAAGATGAAAGAAACACGCATGCGGCCAACGCGGCCGGAACTCCAAGTTTCCACAGCACGTCAGATCACCTCTCCTCCGAAAGGGCGCTCTCCAGGGCGTCCACTACTCTGTCTATCTCCTCCCTGCTGATTACCAGAGGGGGCATGAACCTGTGCACGGGCCCAGTGGGAAGGGACGAGTAGACCCCCTCCTCCATCATTCTCAGCTAGCAATAGGAGACTTGTTTCCACACTTCCACGGAGTACACGGTAACGATTCTTCTTGACCCGCGTTCTTACCCATTGTCACCAATCTCGGTACTAGATCGCAGAATACCAGGGCAGAACTGACCGGTCAAGTGTGAATGAAGCCCTGAACTGAAAACAGAACATGCCCCTAGATTCACCTGCCCCGTAAGATCAGGAACTCATTCACCCAACCTCGCCATCCTGATGGATCAGATTCGCAGCTTCAAATGGAAACTGCAGGTTTCGGAAACATCATCTCTCCAGGGAACGTAGCCAACGCAGGGCCCGCAGACGAGTTCCGGTGACAGCGGTAGTTTTGATAGTGCAGTTTCTGAAGGAAACTGCCAAGCTCATCCTATTGGATGAGCCCTAATTCGCTAGAATTGGCCGATGACCTGTTTGGCACCTTTCCTGGGAATGTGTGATGTAATGCGCGCAATCCATTCCAGCGGGTCAGTCACGTCGAAGTTCCTGGCAAGGCCGGGATGAAAGTGTTCACCTCTGTAAAGGACCGTATCCGAGTCTTCGCTATAACTCATCCTCTCCAGTGGGAAGGGAGCCCTTGATATGTATTCGCCGAGAGCTTTTCGGGAATCTTCGTCTTCAGCCTTGACAGGTCTTCCACAATGAACGCTGAAACCAGGATAACCACAGTCTTGTGGTTCCCGGGAGATCCCGGAAGCCCCTGCACTTGCAGGAAAAGGCTCTCAGGTATTCGGCACCGCATTCCTTGCACCGGATCCTGGCGAAACCGTAATGAGGATCGCCGCGTTTAAGGTACTTGCCAACGACTTCATCGGTTACGGGACGCCAGAATCCATAGCGCTTGGAGAAGCGCTTGTCGTATACATCCCGGAATTCCCTGTAATGAGAGTCCAGCAATCTGTACAGAGGGGTGTTCTTCGGGCGCCTGGGTCTGTATTCTTCCGGAAATACGCAGCAAACGCCCACCTATCACCTCCAGGTGAAGGGTGAAGCGCCTGCCGGCACAGCCTCTCGTCAGGTGCCATTCCGACCATGATCCGTGTTATTCACTGTTTTGTGAAGCATGCACTCATGATCGGTTCACCATTCTGCATGGATGATGTATACTCATGTTTACATATAAAGTCAAACTGAAGTGTATCTCTGGTGTGAAAAAGTCATTACAGGACAACTCCCGGACTGGTTGGGAGGGGAATCCGGGGGGGGGCCAGCCCAGAACTCTGAGCCTCATATCTGCCCGGAAGCAGCTTGCCAGACGCACCTTATGAGGAACATCCTGGACAGCGCACCCAAGCGTCTATCATCGGATCACATACTATGCCGCGTCATAGCGGACCGGATATATCCATTCGGGTACGCGGATCGAATCCTTGCCAATGCCGAGAACCATCGCTTCGAATGGTAGGACAATACAGATGCTGTTCCCGGTTATCCCCGAGCATACTCGACATCCGAAGATATCGTCCTCCGTTCCCGGCGCTTGGTAATCCTGATAGCGTTGGAGCAGCGGACTTCCTGGTGGCAAACAGAACTGGTACTGTGATACCGGTCAGCCGTGTTCTACACTTCCAACGCTCAGAGGGAGACGGCGGAGGAGCTGATCGGGCTGCTGAGGGACAGGGGCTACGACGTGGTGACCCTTGTGGAGCCCCTGGATGAGTTCTGGCCCGCGGAGGATTACCACCAGGACTACTACCTCAAGAACGGGGCCGTCGCTTCCTGCCATTTCAGGGCCGACCGCTTCTGCGACTGAGAGGTTCCGCGGCACTCGACCTGCAGCACTGAGACAAAATTCCAGCGGTGTTGCACAGTAGTCATTCCCGTATTAGTGTCCCTGTCTGGATTCCGGGAGGGACGGTGCACCCGTATGAAGAACTCACATCATGACTGTTCGGGACTGAGGTCCTAGGCGATCATGTCCGCAGCGGAAGACCTGCCCGGAGGTCCGGCCACTCCCACCGGCACAGAGGGGCTGGCGGGGCTGGAGAGATCTTCCAGGGCCGCCAACAGCGGTTTCATGCTTGCGGGGCAGCTCCTCGGCCGAGGGTCCCTGTTCCTTTCCATAATGCTCCTTTCCAGGTATCTTCGAGGTCCCGATTTCGGCGCCCTCCTCTTCGCAGTGGTATTGGGCCAGATCTATCTGATCTTCTCGGACATGGGGCTTTCCCTGGTCATCAACATGCGGACGAGCGTAAGGCCTTCCGACGGCCAGGATCTGATCTCGGTCTCCATGACGCTCAAGACCGTCCTTGCCCTGGCAGGGCTGCCGCTCCTGCTTCTGTCCGGTGCTCTCATGGGAATGACCGGACAGAGGCTCCTGCTGCTGTCCCTGATCGGAGTTTCTGTCCTCTTCGAGTCCTACGCGGAGATGTTCTACTCGGTCTTCAGGGCCAGGGAGAAGATGGCGTACGAGTCGGCATCCCGTGTTATCATGGGGATCACCGGCCTTGCTGCGGTTATCCTCATGATGAGGTTCGGGGCCGGTCTGCTGGCCATCGCCTGCGCTTATATGTTCAGGACCCTGGCTGCCCTTGCGGTATCATCGTTCTTCGTCCGACGGATGGACTATCGTATAAGGTTCACCGCCGACACCGCAAGGGTGAGGGAGCTTCTGTCGGCAGCCCTTCCTCTTGGCATCATGGGCCTCGTGATAGTGGTCCAGCAGCGCGCGGACAACGTGGTCCTCAGGCAGATGATGGGTGAGAACGCCGTCGCAGCCTGGCAGGAATGCCTCAGGATCGTTGAGATACTGGTGCTGCTGGTGATCCCCACCCTCCTTCCGGGGGCGCTGTTCCCATCGCTCTGCAGAGCCTTCGCGAACGGCAGCTACGGCAAGAGGGTCGGCGACATGTCCAGGGTCTTCACAGCCCTTGCAGTCATGTCCTCTTTCGTGGTCCTCTCCGCGGGTGACGGGCTGATGCGCCTCGTATGGGGCAGCGATTACCTGAGGGGGATCGACGCGGGGACCCTGCAGCTCTGCCTCTATCTCAGCCTCCTGGGCATGGCCGCCGTTTACCTGATGCACATTATGGTCAATTCACTGTTGGCGGTGAACAGGATCAGGATAGTGGTCCCGGTCAATCTTGCGGCGCTGGTCATGGTGGTGGGCGGGAACCTGCTCCTGATACCCCTGATGGGGCTGGCAGCCGCGGGAGCGCTTTTCGTCGCAGGCAACCTTTTCGTACTGGTCAGCTACTGGTACTTCCTTAGGACCAGGGGATACCGTCTGCCCGTCTGGAAGGAGGCCTCGATCACCCTGGGTGTTTCCATTCCGTCCTTCACGCTTCTCATGGTCCTGAGGGGGTCTGGCTTCCTGCCCTCGCTTGTCCCGGCCTCAGCACTGTTCCTTGTACTCTGGTGGGCGACGGGGGGCGGGAGTGCCTTCAGGAGACTCTTCCCGGGCAGAGTGCAGCACGACTGAGTGGTTATAGCGCCCGCACCCGAAGTCAGCGCTTCCCTCTCTTGTTCGTCCTGAGTTTCAGGTCGGCCTCCCTCAGAAGTCCCTCCAGGCAATCCACGAGGGCGTCACAGTACATCGGACCGGAGGAGACACCGGCGGTGGCGGAGATGCCGAAGGATTCCGAGAGCATCCCGTTGAGGTCGTCCATCAGCTTCTCGGACACAGTCTCCGCATTGGAGGTCTCAGGAAGGAGTATCACGAATTCGTCCCCTCCGTAACGTCCCACCAGGTCCGATTCCCTTAGGAGGTCCCTCACTGTTGCTGCCGTAAGTCGAAGGGCCCTGTCCCCCGCAGCGTGACCCAGGGTATCGTTCAGTTTCTTGAATCCGTCCAGGTCCAGCATCATCACACCCACGGGAGTACCCTTCCGTCTCATCAGCGTGCATACCTGGACCGCCAGGGTCATGAAGCCCCGCCTGTTCAGCACGCCGGTGAGACTGTCCTCCAGAGCCAGGGAGGTAAGCCTCCTGTTCTCCCTCCAGAGGCGGTCCAGGGTCTCGGCCGGCAGTTCGGTCTGATCGGAATCGGAACCGAACCTCCTGAGCCCCTCGACGAACCTCCCTATGTGGGGCTAGTACTCGTACACAGGGTCGAAATCGGGCAGGACGAACCTCAAAGACTGGAGCATTGTCTGAAAGGCGGCATCAAGCATGCACATATCAAACCCTGTATACCGCCAGCGGTGCGTCCGTCCTCGATATCCCTACCTCCTTCGAAGAGGCTTCCTACAGCATCGCCTCCGCAAGTCCCTTCGAACGGCGCAGGGTCGCGAGAATGGAATCGCTATCATGCTATGATATGGTAGTAAGTATCGTTCCGAAGACGGACAGGTTCCGCCAGAACTCCGGATGGGACCTCTCCTCCTCGCTGAACTCACGCCAGAAGTGGCTGAACTCTTCGTCTTCCCACATTCCGGAGAACTGCCGGTAGAGCTCCATGGCCAGCTGCTCGGTCCCGTAGGCCAGCTGAAGGATGTCCGAGGTCCCGGTATCGCCTTTCAATACTCGATCCCCCGGGAAGTTCTTCTTCTTTGCTGTTCACACGGGAAGTATAGAATGAGAAGGAGATTTCGGCACAGCGCGGAGATCAGCGCCCGGATGCAGGATTCAACCGGCTCGCGATGGGGTGCCGTCAGCCCAGGTCAACCACATCACCGGTGCAGAGATAGACCACCCGCTCGCAGATGTTAATGACCCTGTCGCCAACCCTCTCCAGGTTGTGTGCGGCGAAGGTGAGGAGCATGGCGTCGGCGATCCTCTCCGGCGACTCCATCACCCTGGTGACCAGCTCGCGGTACACCTGTTCGTACAGCAGGTTAATCTCCACGTCCATGGACGGGATCCTCCTGGCGGATTCCACGTCGCACCTGAGGAACGAGTCTATGGACATCTCCAGCATCTCCCCGGCCTTCTCCCTCATCCTGGGTATGTCGATGAGGGGCTTGATGTGGTCCCCCGGGATTATCCTGCTGTTGATCACGGCTATGCCCTTGGCGTAGTCTGCTATCCTCTCCAGCTCCATCGCGATCTGCATGGTCGCGAAGATGAACCTCAGGTCGCCCGCCACGGGCTGCTGCGTGGCGATGATGTTGAGGCACCCCTCCTCGATGTGGTGGCAGGCCATGTTGACCTGCTCGTCGTCACTGATGAGCCGTTCTCCTTCCTCGAAAAGTCTGTCCCTGAGTACCTCCACAGATCTCTCCAGGGCCCTGTCGGTCATCCTGGAGAGTCTCAGGAGCTCCTCCTTGAGAGCCATCATCTCCGCTTCGTAGGTCTCCCTGGCCATTGCGCCCTCTCCTATCCGAATCGTCCCGAGATGTAATCCTCGGTGCGCTTGTCCACGGGCTTGGTAAATATCTCGCTGGTCCTTCCGAACTCGATGAGATTGCCGGCCCTGTCGACATCGGTCAGCAGGAAGGCAGTGTAGTCGGATACCCTGGCGGCCTGCTGCATGTTGTGTGTCACCACGACAATGGTATACTTCCGCTTGAGCTTCTCCATCAACTCCTCGATCTTAAGCGTGGCCACCGGGTCCAGGGCCGAGGCCGGCTCGTCCATCAGGATCACCTCGGGTTCCACAGCGAGGGCCCTGGCTATGCAGAGCCGCTGCTGCTGGCCCCCCGAGAGGGAAAGGGCCGATTTGTCGAGGTCGTCCTTGACCTCGTCCCACAGGGCCGAGTCCCTCAGGCTCTTCTCAACGATTGCAGCCAGCTTCGACCTGTCCCTGGTCCCGTGTATCCTGGGACCGTAGGCGACGTTGTCGAATATGGACTTCGGGAAGGGATTGGGTCTCTGGAAGACCATTCCCACCTTCTTCCGGAGCTCGACCACGTCCTTGGAGTATATGTCCTCGTCGTCCACCAGTATGGTTCCCTCGACCCTGCTGTCCACTATCAGGTCGTTCATGCGGTTGAAGCTCCTTATGAGGGAACTCTTGCCGCAGCCCGACGGTCCGATGATGGCGGTAATGCTGTTCACCGGTATGTCCATGGTTATGTCGTTCAGGGCCTTGAACCCGCCGTAGAAAAGCGTGTACCCCCTGGTCTTCATCACTACGTCTTCGGTCATCTGGAAAGCCACCTCGAGACTGTGTTAATGACAAGGTTCAGCAGTATTATCAGCACGACAAGCACTGCAGCGGTAGCCAGGGCCTTGTCGAAGGCCCTTGTCTCCATGGCCAGGTAGTAGACGTGCAGGGCCATTGTCCTTCCGCTGGACATGAGTGAAGTGGGAGTCCTGTAGCTGCCTCCCAGGGTCACGTAGAAGATGGCGGTCTCGCTCACTATCCTTCCCGCGCTCAGGACGATGCCGGTGGAGATGCCACGAACGGCCGAGGGAAGGACCACCTTCCATACCGTTTCCCACTTCCCGGCACCTATTGCCAGGGAGGCCTCCCTGTAGGACATGGGCACAGCCTTCAACGCCTCCTCGGTGGTCCTTATTATGACCGGTATCACCAGACAGGTCCCGGCCAGTGCCGCCGACAGTATTGAGAATCCGAAATGCAGAGCGGTCACGAAGAGCGCATACCCGAACAGACCGAAGATGATCGAGGGCACTCCGGCAAGGGTCTCCACACCGAAACGGGCCGAGGCCACCAGTTTCTTCACGAACCTGCTGCTTATGCTGTCGGCGTACTCCACCAGGAAGATCCCGGCTCCCACGCCTAGAGGTGTGGCGAACACGAGCGTGGTTATCACCAGGTAGACCGTCGCTATGATCGTGGAGGCTATCCCGCCCTCTCCCGACAGCCCCCCCCTCGGCGAGGTCAGGAAGAAATCCAGGTTGATCAGAGCGAAACCTTTGATCATGACATAGCCTATCACCACCAGCAGGATGGCCAGCGTCAGTCCGCATGCAACCCACATGGCCGAGAAGGCCATATGCTGCTTTACCGTCCTGAGTTTCATCCGCTCTTCCTCATGCCGCCCCTGGACATCAGGTACCTGGCGGAGCTGTTCACGATCATGATGAGCAGGAATAGTATTACGCCGGTGGCGAAGAGAGCGCTCTGGTGCAAACCGGTGGCGTAGTTGATCTCCACGGCTATGTTGCCTGTAAGTGTCCTTGCCCTGCTGAGGAAGATGGTCAGGGGGTTCGAGCTGGCTGCCGCGGGGATGATGACCGAGTTCCCGATCACCATGATCATGGCTATCGTCTCGCCCAGAGCCCTTCCCAGCCCCAGCACCACCGCGGAGATGATCCCGGACCTGGCTGAGGGTATCACGACCCTGGATACGGTCTCCCATTTCGTCGCCCCCATGGCCAGTGAGCCTTCCCTGTACTCCTTTGGAACGCTCCTGATGGCGTGGTCGGAAACACTGGTTATCGTGGGCAGGATCATTATGGCCAGCACGATCGAGGCGGACAGCAGTCCGAAACCTGTGTTTCCGGGAACCTCGATCTGCCTTACGATTGGTACTATGACAACCATTCCGAACAGTCCGTAAACCACCGAGGGGATCCCGGCCAGAAGCTCAATGCATGGCTTGACCACGGCCCTTACCCGGGGTCTGGCGATCTCGGAGAGGAAGATGGCGCATCCCAGAGCCAGGGGTACGCCCAGGATCACCGAACCCAGGGTTACGAGACCCGACCCCGCTATCATTGCGAGTATTCCGTACTGTTCCTGGCCCGGCCGCCAGACGGGCTCCGTGAGGAGCTTCTCCAGGCCGATGTGGCGGAAGGCCGGCAAGGCTTCCCTGAAAGTGAAGACCCCGATCATCAACACTATCAGCATCGAAGCCAGTGCAGCGAAGAGGAGGGAGTACTTCATGGCAGTGTCGAACTGCCTTTTTCTTCTTTGCACCCCGGCCTTCCTTTCCTAGTTCAATCGCTTTGCCAAGGAAGCCGCGCCTTCCTTTCCTAGTTCAATCGCTTTGCCAAGGAAGCCGCGCCTTTCCTAGTTCAATCGCTTTGCCAAGGAAGCCGCGCCTTCCTTCTTCAGTTCAGTTCATTTGCAAGGAAGGTGCGGCCTTCCCTGGATCCCTGCTTCCTGACATGCGCCGTCAGTCGACGGGGAGGTATCCCTCCGCCGTCACGATCGCCTGGCCGTCCTCGCTCAGGATGAAGTCGAGGAATACTTTCACCTTGCCCTCGGGCTGTCCGTATGTGATCATGTTGAGGGGTCTTACCACGGTATAGTCGCCCGATGCTGCGTTCTCCTCCGTGGGGAGGGACCCGTCTATGGCCACCGGACCGGTCTGTTCGTCGAGGTAACCGAAGGAGAGGAAACCGATCGAGCCGGGAGTCACCGAAATGGTAGTCCTTACGGCACCGTTGGATGGCTGCAGGATGGCGCTATCCGTTATAAGGGCTTCGCCCATGACCATTTCCTCGAAGGCGGCCCTGGTCCCGGAACCCTCTTCCCTTGCCACAACGGTTATCACCATGTCACCGCCGCCGAGTTCGCTCCAGTTGGTTATCTCGCCGGCAAAGATCTGCCTGACCTGCTCCAGCGAGAGTCCTTCAACGGTACAGCCCGGTTCGGTGACGACGGCAATGCCGTCCCTTGCAATAGTGTGTACCACGATCTCGGGGTTCTCCTGTATCTCGGAGACCTTGACCTCCCTGGAGGCCATGCCTATGTCGGCGCTCCTGTCGGCGGCCGAACGCACTCCCACGCTGCTGCCGCCGCCCTGGACGTAGACGGTCACTTCAGGGTAGAGGGTTTCGAAGGAAGCCGCGAGGACCTCTGCAAGCGGCTGTACCGTGGTGGAACCCACCAGGTTCAGTTCGCCCTCCAGTATCTCCTCAGGATGCACATCCTCCACGGGGACTGCCGTATCCGTATCCTCACCGCCGCCGCAGGCCGCCATCAGGAGGGCGAAACCAGCGACCATGACGAGGAGTCTGCCGGCGAATAGTTTCATCGTGTTCCTTTCATCGAGTTAAATGCGGTCCAGCTGGAAGCCGGATCGCACTAGAACTTCATCCTCCAGGCGACGTACATGTCGGTGTAACCGTCCATGTCGTCACTCTGGAAGCTCATGTTCCTGCCGCCTATCTGGAGGGTGTTCCTGCTGCTGTAGAGGTCGAGGTTCACGCAGAAGTCGATGGCGGTCATGTCGTCCTCGGGATCGGTGTCGCCGGCATAGCTGGGGCTGTAGTTCTCGTAGCGGACTGCTGGCCTCACTGCCTGCAGCACGTTGCCTTCCAGCTGGAACTCGGGGGCAAGGGTGAAGGCGTAGGCGTTGGCATCGGTCAGGTCCACATTGTCAGCCACCGGTTCGCCCATGATGAGGTACTCGCCGACGAAGTTCAGCGTGGAGGTCTCGCCGAGAGGGTATTCCACAACCGCGTAGAGGTCCAGACCCGTTGCGGAGTAGGTCTCCGTTGAGTCGTCCTCGGAGTGGCTGCCGAATGCTCCGGCTAGGGTGATGCCCTCTACGGGTTCGATCTCGGCCCTGGCGGTGAACTGCTTGTTGCTGTCGTCCTCGGGCTCGTTGTCCCCGGCACCGTTGGTGAAGGCCAGGTCGAGGCTCACCATGTCGAAGGCCAGGTTGAGGTTGGCACCGATATCCCTCTTGCCGAAGTTCTTGAACTCGCCCATGCCCTGGAGGATGGCCCTGTCCAGGAAGTACATGCTGCTTCCGGAACGCGTGTAGTTGTAGCCGAAGGGTCTCTTGAAGTGACCCATGGAGAAGGTTACCGCGTCGTTGAAGTGCATGTTGAGAACGATGTCCTCGGTGGTGAGGCTCAGGTCCTCGTACTCACCCTCGAACTCCGTGGGCTTGGCCTTGAAGGCTATCTTTGCGTCAAGCCACTCGTTGAGTGTGGGAACCCATTCGATGGCGGCGATGACGTCGAATCCCATGTCCGGGTCCGCGTCTTCCTCTCCGTAAACGTACAGGTCGGATATCAGGTACCCCTTGAACTTGAGGAGCTCGGCTCCGCCGGTTGCGAACTCGCCGCCTGCGAGAGCGGTCCCCGCGATGATGGAAACCGTGAGAACAAGTCTCAGTGCGTTCATTCCATACTCCCTTCCTGAATAAGGTTACAGTGCCCGGTTCAGGGCTGTAAAATCTCCGGTTACTGTTAAGGGAGTCTGTGAATAGTGTTAATCCTGCGTTAAGGAAGAGGGTGAACGAGGGTTGACCGGCAATCCCACGGTGAACATGCTGCCGGACCCCGGACTGCTCGTCACCCTGACCCATCCTCCGTGGAGGGCTGCGATATGCTTGACTATTGCAAGCCCGAGACCTGTCCCGCCCCTGCTCCTGGACCTTGCCTTGTCCACCACGTAGAACCTCTCGAATATCCTGGAAAGGTGCTTTCCCTCGATGCCGGGTCCGGTGTCGGAGACCACTATGGTCGCGTACCCTCCCCTTGCGCCGGTCATCACGGTGACCGAACCCTCGGCGGTGTACCTGACGGCGTTCTCTATGAGGTTTATCAGCACCTGCTCCAGCCGGAAGCGGTCCGCCGTAACCGGTGGGAGGTCCTCCTCGGAACGGACCACCAGTTCCAGGCCCTTCTCGGAGGCCCTGCCGCGGAAAAGCTCCGCGGTCTCCTCCACTACTTCCGCCAGGTCGACCTTCGAGAGGTCCAGGGTCGTCATGGGATGCTCGAGCTCGGTCAGGATCCGCATGTCGTCCACTATGCGGATCAGCCTGTCGGCGTTACGGAGGATCGTTCTCATGTACTTGCGTTCATCCTCGTCGACGCTTTCCATGAGCGTCTCGGCGTAGCCCTTTATCGAGGTGAGCGGTGTCCTGAGCTCGTGGGAGGCGTTCGCGGCGAATTCCCTCTTCATTCGAGCGGTCTCCGCTATCTCGGTGACGTCCCTGAATGTGATCACCATCTGTCCGGTCTCGGGGATGCTCGACGCCCTTACGGAATATATCCTTCCGGCGGAGGACACCTGGCCCGACTCGATCCCGTCGTGCAGCACCCTGCCTATGAAATCGGCGAGGTCTGGGTCCCTGACGAAGTCTATGTAGTTCTCCCCCCGGGGTTCGCCCCCGGCCCCGCATGCCTTCATGAAGCTGCGGTTGGCCGTTACGACTCCCCCGTCAGCATCCACCACCACCAGGCCGCCGGCCATGGACCTTATTATGGCGTCCAGGCTGGCGTTCTTGCCGGAGAGTTCCCCGATTAGTCCCTCGGTGCTGGATATCATGCCGTTGATATCGGCGGCCAGCATGTTCACCTCGTCCAGTGAACCGTAGGGTACCCTTATGGAGTAGTCCCCGCCTTCCACCTTCCTGGTGGCCTCCGCCATTCGCCTTATGGGCCTGGATATCCCTCTGGAGATCAGCAGGGCGACGATCAGTCCGGAGATGAGAACTGCGCCGGCGACTATGGAGATGTCCTCGGCCACGTCCCTGAGAATGGTCCTGTGTTCGGAGAAGTAGAGGCTGGTACGTACCACGGCCGGTATTCCGCCGTCCTGTCTCACCGGCACGGCGACGTAGAGCATCTCCTGTCCCAGTGTGGCGCTCTCCCTGGAGGAGGTGCCGGTCCTGCCGTTGAATGCCACTATGACTTCCGGCCTGGTCCTGTGGTTCTCCATGCTGTCCGGGTCCTCATCCGAGTCCGCCAGCACTGTGCCGTCCCTGGTTATCACCGTTATTCTGAAGCCCAGTCTTTCGCCCATGCATCCCACAAGCGAATCCAGCAGGGCGGGATCGTCATTCAGCCGTGGAGCCAGGAGGTACTCCAGGGACTCGGCGGTTCGGGTCAGGTTGGAGACCGCCATTCCGTTGAGCCTCGAACGCATCGTACCGTAGATCAGGATCGGGGCGATCATGGCCATGATCGCGATCACGGCCAGGAATCCGATGAAGGACCGGCCGAATATGGTCCTCAATCTTCCTCCGCCAGCCTGTAGCCTACACCCCTCACGTTCTCGATCAGCTTGCCGGCACTGCCCAGTTTGCGCCTGAGATGAGCTATATGAACGTCGATGGTCCTCTCCGTAACGTATTTCTCGCCCTCCCAGAGTATCTCCAGCAGCTTCCTTCTCGAGAAGACCCTGCCTGCTCCACTGGCCAGCGCCAGCAGGAGCCGGAATTCCGTCGAGGTAAGGTCCGCATCCCCTTCGGCCGACCTCGCCGAAAAACGCCGGGGATCGATGACCAGGCTGTCACCTATCCTTATGGGACCCTCTTCGCCGTGACGGGCGGAGGTCCTCCTGAGGACCGCGTTCACCCTGGCGACCAGTTCCCTGGGCGAGAATGGTTTGGTCACGTAGTCGTCAGCCCCCATCTCAAGGCCTGCGACCAGGTCCGTCTCATCGACCATGGCGGTGAGCATGATAATTGGTATGGAAGCTGTCTCGGAGGACGACCTGAGCATTCGACAGACTTCTGTACCGTGTGTATCCGGCAGCATCAGGTCCAGGACTACCAGGTCCGGAACTCCGCCCTTCAGGGATTCCATGAACGGACCGGAAGCGGAGTACCCGCGAACGTCGAAACCGGCCCTTGTGAGATTGATGGTGACGAGCTCCAGGATGTCCGGCTCGTCGTCCACCACGGCAACCAGCTTCCTGCCGCCCATCTACCTGAATGTCCTTCCGGCCCTGGCCCAGTCCTCTCCGGGGACGTCAGAGAATATGACGTAGATCCTGTCCGGCGAAAGCGGGAGTTCCCCGGAGAGGAATTCCGTGACCCTGGACGCCAGTGTACCGTTCACATGCGGTCCCAGTCCCCCTATGCTGTAGATCTCCACAAGAGCTGCCGGACCGGCCTTGCCCGACATGCTGACGGATTCCTCGGACAGCACGGTCATCACGTACTCTTCCGGTTTGCCGAGGACATCGGATACGATGCCGGACAGCTTCGAGGTTATCCCCTCCGTATCCACCGGATCCTGAAGGACGCCCGTGGTAAGTCTCAGCAGCGGCATGTCCAACCCCCCTTCCGGTCCATCCCAACGGTCCGAATTTAAACGGAAGGGCATCTCGATGTCCATACTTGCACCGGGAACGCCTCTTGTGAATATTCATCTTTTACAGGTCTATTTCCATCACAGGACGGGGGATTCACCCTATGAGGACCGGAATAGAACAGCTGGAAAGCTCTGACATAGCCAGGATCACCAGGGCATGCGTACCTGTGAGGGTCATGGCAGGGGACGAGCTGATCGAGAAGGGAGAGGGTTCCGACGACCTGTATATTGTCGCGGAGGGGTCCTTCAAGGTTTACGACGACACGCTGGGGGAGGATTTCGTACACGCCATCCTCGAGCAGGGGGACATCTTCGGAGAGATGTCCTTCATCGACGGGATCACCAGGTCCGCTTCCGTCAAGGCCCTTTCAGACGGAACGGTCCTGAGAATGGGCAAGAGAGAGTTCGACTCGCTTCTCGCAGCCAGTCCGGACACGGCGATGCTGTTCATCTTCTCCCTGGCCAGGGTCATCACCAGGCGCCTCAGGGACGTGAACATAGCCCTTCGCAACATAACCTTCAACGAGAGCGAACGGGACACCGAGACGGTCATTAGGGAGGTCATATCGCAGATGCGCCAGGCTGTGCACATCGAACTGATCTCCGATGACGAAACGGATGATGAGGCGGGAGGTGTGCCATAAGATCCCTCCGAATACCGGTCCCGCCTGTACTGGTGATCGGAGTGCTGGTCTCCCGGACTGTCAGCGCCGAAATCCTCTGGGAATGGGACATGGGAGAGCTGCCTTCGGGCTGGTGGGCAAATGAATACTGGGACTTCCCCGATACGGGAGCGCTGTCCTTCGTCCATGCCCAGACCTCGGGATCATACTCCGTGTCGGAGCTGGCCGAGATGCGGTCGGACACGATGACCGTGCCTGCCGGAGTGGATACAATGGTGGTGACCGTTTTCGACACATGGGAATGGGACGGGTGGTACACCACCGGTGAGTCAAACTGCTGCATCTGGCTCAGGGTGATGGTGCCCGGGGGAGACTACTACACCATCGAGTTCGACAGCCACGGATGGGGCTTCAAGGAATCCGGGCAACCGATGAACGCCGCGGTTGAAGTGCCTCTTGCCGCCGGCCAGCAGTTCTACCTCTACTTCTACTCCTACGCCGGCGCCAGCTACGGGGCCATGGCGGAAATGCTGTGGACGGTGGACCATCTGGTGATAACCGACACCGGGGGGACCTCCCTTCAGCGGAGCACCTGGGGATCCATCAAGTCGGTCTTCTGACAGACAGCTAGGTAAGAAGTCCGGCCACCATCCTTGCGAACTCCGCCGGGTTCTCCGGCCTTCCTCCGGCTATCACGGTTCCCAGGTCGTAGAGTATCCTGACGCCGTCCTTCAGCCGCTGACCGGACCTGTCCACTTCGAAAAGCTCCTGGAGCCTTACGATGACGGGATGCCCCGGGTTCAGCTCGAGTATTCTCCTTGTCTCGGGCATCTCCTGATTCAGCGACCTCATTACCCTTCGCATCATCTCCCCGGGGTCTCCGCGATCGCTTACGAGGATGCAGGGATTCTCCCTGAGCCTGGGTGAGAACCTCACCGCCGCAACCCTGTCCCCCAGCTGGTCCTTCACGTACTCCAGCAACCCGGCGAAGGTCTCCTCGGCATGTTTCTTCTCGGCCTTCTCGGCCTCTGTGAGTTCCTCCTCCGCCACCTCGCTGGACAGAGGCACGAGCTTCCTGCCCCTGTACTCACCCAGTACCTGCAGCATGAACTCGTCAACAGGGCTGTCGAACAGGAGGACCTCCTCGCCGCCGGCGGACTCGAGGTAGGGAGAGTTCGACAGCTCGCGCCAGTCGGTGCCGGTGAGGTAATAGACCCTGTCGCTTCCTTCGGGCAGCTCCTCGATAAACTCCCTCAGGCCGATCCTGCGGTCGCCTTTCCCGGAGGTCCGGACCAGCAGGAGGTCTGCGAGACGCTCCCTGTTCTGCTCGTCGGAGTAGACTCCCTCCTTTAGGAGATCTCCGAAGTTGTCGAAGAACCTGCCGTACCTCTCCCGGTCCTGCCCCATCATCTCTTCCAGCCGGCCGATAACCCTGCCGGTGAGGGCCTTGCGTATGACCCTGACCGTTCTGTTCTCCTGAAGGGTCTCCCTGGAGATGTTCAGCGGCAGGTCCGAGGACTCCACCACTCCCTTCACGAATCGCAGGTATCTGGGCAGGAGTTCGTCGGCCTCCTCCTCTATCAGCACCTTCCTAATGAAGAGCCTGACCCCGGTCCTGTAGTCGGGCATCAGCATCTCGATGGTCCGCGAAGACGGTATGTAGAGCAGGGAGTAGAACTCCGTGGTGCCCTCGGCGTGAAAGACCATCCTGGAGAGAGGTTCACCGGGGTCGTAGCTCAGGTGCCTGTAGAACTCCGCGTACTCCTCGTCGGTCACCTCCTCCTCGGGCCTGGTCCATATGGGCTTCTGGCTGTTGACGGGTTCCTTCTCCCGGTCCTCGCCCTCTTCCGTGGATACGTACACAGGATAGGCGATGAAGTCGGAGTACTTCCTTAC
Source organism: Candidatus Aegiribacteria sp. MLS_C (assembly GCA_002030045.1). Taxonomy (GTDB): domain Bacteria; phylum Fermentibacterota; class Fermentibacteria; order Fermentibacterales; family JCC-6; genus Aegiribacteria. Next base: position 155,009 of record LQBI01000032.1, read on the forward strand.
CAGCTCCCTCAGGCGCCAGCTGTCGAGGTACTCGTCCATGTCCTCCTTCAGATGGAGGATAACACTGGTCCCCTCAGGAACCTCCTCCTCCTCCTTCACCGTGAAGGTGTCGTGCCCGGTGGACGTCCATCGATTACCCTGCTGCTCCGAACCCGATCGCCTTGAGAGGACCTCGACCATGTCCGCAACCATGAATGCCGAATAGAAGCCCACTCCGAACTGCCCGATGAGTTCGGGTGCGGACCGTTCCCCCTCCGAGGAGAGTTTCTCGAGGAAACCCCGTGTCCCGGAGCCGGCGATGATGCCCAGCTCCCGGGCCATCTCGTCACCGGTCATACCTATGCCGTTGTCGCGTACCGTGAGCGTTCCGGCTTCCCTGTCCGGGACCACGTCTATCCTCAGCTCCCTGTCCCTGTCCAGTTCAGGGTCGGTCAGCATTCTGAAGCGCAGCTTGTCAAGCGCGTCGGATGCGTTGGAGATCAGCTCCCGGAGGAAGATGTCCGGGTGCGAGTAAAGGCTGTTGATGACTATGTCCAGGACTTTCCTCGTCTCCGCCCTGAACTTGAGCTTCCTTGTGCTGCGTGTCATGCTTCCTCCTTCCTTCTCCTGCGGTTCAGCGGATCCGCCCCTCCAGGAAAGGTACCTCGAACACCTTTTCATGGAAGACCGGACCGTGACCGAAATACCCGTCCTCCCCGAAGAGTTCGCCGTGGTCGGAGGTAACGGTTATGTACGTGTTCTTAGGCACCAGGTCGAATAGTTTCTCGAAGACGCCGTCCAGGTATCGGACAGTTTCGACCTGCCTTGCCCTGAGCCGGTCCAGCTGGTCCTGGTCGAAGAACCTGGGGGGACCCTCGTCCTCTACCAGCCTGCCTCCCACCACATGGTCGTCCAGGTGCTTGAACACTCCGTGCACGCCGCTGATCCTTGGCCACTGGTTCTTCGGCTCGCTGGGAAGCGCGTAGGGGTAGTGGGTCTCGCCTACGTTCAGGAGGTAGAAGCTGGGTCTGTCCGGGCTGAATCTCATCTCGTCCAGCATGGCCGCCATGTCGTTGTGGTCCGGCATCAGCTTCCAAGAATCGAACCCGCAGTTCACCGGAGTGTAGCTGTTCAGGACCGGCAGGGATACCATTGCCCTCGTTATGTATCCGAGGCCGCTGCGAAGGTAGTCGGGCAGATAGAGCCTGGGGACCAGGCTCCTGAATGAGATGCCCTCCGCCCCAAGCCTCTCGTTGAACTTCAGAAAATCCTTCTTGTAGTACTCGGAGGCGAAAACGTTCCTGGGACTCGAATGCGGCATGAGGCCCATGAGAAGGTTGTAGTGCGAGGGCGCCGTCCAGGAGGCATATGAATACCTGCATTCCGTCTCGCCGAGCTTCATGATGGTACGGGGCGCGGCCTCCATGAAGGTGTCGTACCTGCAGCTGTCCAGGATGACTATTATGTAGTTCAGGAGTCCGTCGAACTCCGGCTGCCGCCGGGGCTCCGGGCCACCATTATCCGTGTTCCTCACCCTTTTTCTTCCGAAGACTGTCATTCTGCCTCCATGGGCTATTCGCCGAAAAGTCTCACTCTCACAGATATTTCTGCCCGCTGCTCGAAGTTCCCGCCGGTCGGCCGGAAGGACCGGGCCTTCGGATCAGCGGATCGGGAGTGTCGAGGACCAGATGTCGCTCATGACCTCTTCGGTCCATATGCCGACCAGTATGTCCATAGCGGAGGCCAGGGAAGCGTAGCTCGGAGAATCGAGTTCCCAGTGAAAGCGGTAGTTCTCCTGGAATAGAAGCTGGTAGCTGTCGCCGTCCAGCATTGTGACGTCCACGTCCAGGACCGCCTCCCACCGGTCTCCGCTGGTCCTCCCCCCGAACTCCCTGACGTAGCCCTCTATGATCAGGTCTTCCGGAAGCATCGTGGACTTCCTGAGCACGGCACCCCACGCACCGGCACTGATCATGTCCCTCAGCAGGATGTCCGGCAGCATCTCCATGGGTCTGCCGCTCCAGACGTCAGTGGAGGATCTGTTTACGGTCCCGTCCTCGCCCACCACGGTCATCTGCACTCCCTGCACCGACTGGCAGGCGGAGAAATCCTTGATATGGACCACGTGTCCGGAACATCCCGTCCAGGGATCCCGAGTGTCGGGCTCGATCATCCACACGGTGGCCGCTGACTCGGCATCACCACCAATGGGGACGTTGACCGTTATACATGAAGATGTTGCTATCACAACAGCAGTCAATACGATGACAAACGGCCTGTGCATCACTGCCAGACCCCCTCTCCCGAAGTTCGTACCAGAAATCCCGCAGGATCGTTCCTTAACATCTCGAGGAGTCCGGAGAGGTTCCTGAGGGTTTCCGAACTCTCAACAATGAATTCGTCAAGTTCCACCGCCAGCCGTCCCAGGGGTCCTGTAAGGGAACTGATCTCCGTTACAAGGGAATCGAGTCCGGCGGCAAGGTCAGGGGCTGCGGTCTCCAGTCTCAGCACGAGCCTGTCAAGGTCCGCACCAAGCCTGGAGTATATCACCAGCAGCTCATCGAGGTTCTGCGAATTGCTGAGCAGGGCAGTCTCAAGCCTCTCCACCCTCTCCTTCGAGAGTATGGCATTGGTGTTCTCCAGCAGCTCCATCAGCTGGTCGTTCAAAGCCTTGAAATCCATCTCGTTAAGCATCCTGGTCAAGCCGAGGATCGTGGAGGTGGCGGTCTGGATTGTACCCTCCTCCACGGGTATCACTGTGAATTCAGGATCGAAGCTGTACTCCGGTTCAACGTACCCGCCGGCTGATTCGGCACTGAGGTTTATCACCTGCAGGCCCGTAATTCCTATGAGCTGCATCGTAGCCCTGATGGTGGAGTCGATTCCGAAGTCCGACCTAATCTCCATCCTGACCTCCACCAGCCTTCCGTCCGGGGCTATATCGACGCCGGCCACACGGCCCACCGGTACTCCGTTGTACATCACGTTGCTGCCGCGGTTCAGCCCCTGTACGGACCATGGGAAATAGCTGACGTACATGGTGTTGTTCTGCTCGCGGAAACCGCCGCTGAGCCATACTGTCAGCACCACGGTCCCCATTATTCCGAAGAAGAAGAAGAGTCCGAGCTTGAACTTGTTCCCTGTCATGGACATGTCAGCTGCTTCCCTCCTCCTCTGCAGCGTTCCTCCTGAAGAAGGCCCTCACCCTCGGGTCACCGCTCCGGTCCCGGAGTTCCTGTGCCGTACCGGATGCGATTATTCCCCTTGCGTCTTCATCCAGCATGACCACCCTGTCCGAGATAGCAAATATACTGGCCAGTTCGTGGGTAACAATGACCACGGTGGTCCCAAGTGACCTGTTTATGGACCTTATCAGGTCGTCCAGATGGGATGAGGTCACGGGATCCAGGCCCGCCGACGGCTCGTCGAAGAACAGGACCTCGGGATCAAGTGCCATGGCCCTGGCCAGTCCCGCCCTCTTCTGCATCCCCCCGGAGACCTCCAGGGGGTTGGAATCAGCGAAGTCGGCAAGACCCACGGTATCAAGCTTGCTGCATGCCACCGTCTCGATCTGCCTGTCGGTGAGGTCGGTGTATTCCTTCAGCGGGAGCATCACGTTCTCGATAATGGACAGGTTCCCGAGCAGGGCCCCGGACTGGAAGGTCACTCCCCATCTCCTCCTGGCCTTCTGCAGAGCTTCGGGACTGGACCAGATATCAATGCCGTGGAACAGTATACGGCCCTTCCAGGGTTTCACCAGGCCAAGCAGGTGGTGCATCAGGGTGCTCTTGCCGCAGCCGCTCTTGCCCACCACCGCAAGTATCTCCCCCTCCTCCACCTCCAGGGAGACGCCGTCCAGCACCATCTGACGGCCCCAGCCCCCCTGCAGGTCCTCCACGGTCATCACGGTTCCCATGCTACATGTTCAATCCCGGCCTGATGTGCACGAAGAGGAGCGACATGAGAGCATCGGACAGGATGACCATGAAAATGCTCATCACCACAGCCGACGTGGTGGCCTGTCCCACCGCCGAGGCGCCTCCCCTGACCCTCATTCCCATGAAGCTGCCCACGGTGGCTATTATCACCGCGAAGACCACGCTCTTCAGCATTCCCCACAGGATGTCCAGCGGTATAAGGGCCTTCCCCAGCTCCGACATGAAGGTCCTGGCCGGGAGTCCCAGGAACATGGTCCCGGCGAGGAGGCCTCCGAAGAGCCCGGAGATGTTCGCCAGGAGGACGAGGAAGGGCATCACGAACAGCAGGGCCATCATCTTGGGAGTGACGAGGTAGCTGAAGGTGTCGAAACCCATCACCCTCAGGGCGCTGACCTCCTCCCGGACCTGCATCGTGCCTATCTCCGCCGCGTAGGCGGAACCGGACCTTCCAGCGACCAGGACGGCGGCCAGCATGGGGCCGATCTCCCAGGTGATGGAGTAACCGAGCAGCGCGGGCATGAAGGTCTCGGCGCCGAAGACCCTCATCTGGTAGCCGGCCTGGTAGCCAAGGACCACTCCAAGCAGCCAGTTGAGGGTGACGACTATGGGAATGGCCTTCCAGCCGGATTCCTCCATGTAGTAGAAGACCATCTGCCATCTTATCCTGAGCGGGGTCAGGAGTATCTGGAAGAAAGAACCCACCGTCTCGAAGAGGAACTCGCCGAATGTCACCACCAGGCTCAGGAACTCGTAACCGTCCCTGCCCAGGGATTCGAATACCTCCCTGAAGGATGACGGGCGTTGTTCCTTCCTGGACCTGGACTCGAACTTTGCCAGGGTATCGAAGAGCCTGCTTACCGTTTCCGGGGCGTTCTCGATACCGACCCGCACCCCGGCCCTTTTCATCTCCCGGCAGAAGTCGAAAACAATCACGGCCGTCACGGTGTCTATGCCGGTACTTCCTGCGAAGTCCACCACCAGCCTGCCGTCGTCCAGGATCTCGCGCCGGTGGAGTCCGATGAATTCCCTTACCTGATCGATGTCCTCGTCCACCAGAACACCGTGCACCCTCATCGAGGGGGAGTCGAAAGTGAGCTTTTCGAACAAAGGCGAACGTACCTCCGGAGTTGTGAGTTCGGTTCTCCTGTCAGGACCTAATTTAATCCATGGTCTTACGGGACGCTACAGCGGAATAATGACCGTCGTCCCGTGTATCATTGTCGAAGGAGGTGCTGGAATGAGACATTCGGAGAACGGCAGCAGGGCCGGTACCATGGACTACGGGATGCTCTTCGGCGTGGCCGCGATCATCCTGATGTTCGAACTCGTGCCGGGAGCGTCCGTGGGAAGGCTGTCCACGAGAACGGTCAGCGAGGAGATGAGGGGGTTCGATCCCGGGGAACTGTACGAGGTCCCTCCCGAAATGCCGGAGGAGGACCCGGTGGATGTGGAGAGCATAATAAGCAGCGAGATCCCCGAAGTAGTGCAGCCGGACCAGGTAATAAGCCTGGACCCTGACGCACAGGGGCTCGACACCGTTGCGACCGTGGACCCCAATGTCCTCGAGCCCGGCGTACCAGAGGATGAACGCATACCGGAGCCCGGGACCTTCGTACCTCACAGCGTTCACCCTGTATGCACCTACAGGCCCACGCCGGATTATCCCGAGATGGCCCGTCAGGCCGGCGTGGAGGGAAGGGTGACGCTCCAGGTCTTCGTCTCGGCCGAGGGAGTGCCGCTGGAAGTCGTGGTGGTACAGAGCTCGGGACTCGCCAGCATGGACGAGGCGGCGAAGGAATCGATAATGAGGAGCAGCTGGTCGCCTGCGAAAAGGGACGACGGTGTCGCAGTGGGAGTGTGGACCTCCGTGATCTACGATTTCGTGCTCGACTGATGCTCGCCGAGGACGAGGGATTCGAAGGTCCGTCGGAGGGAGACCAGGCAGTCCGTGAAGGGTCCGGAGAGCCGGGACCTGGGATCGGGCAGGTGGATGGTCTCCCTCCTCACAACCGTTCCCGGCCGGTGCCCCAGTACTATTACCTTCTCAGCCAGGTATACCGCTTCCTCGATGTTATGGGTGACGAAGATCACTGTGGTTGAGGATTCCTTCCAGAGTTCTCTGAGGCTGTTCTGAAGCTCCTGGCTGGTCCTGGTGTCCAGTGAGCTGAAGGGCTCGTCCAGCAGGAGCAGGTCCGGTCCCATGACCAGGGCCCGGGCAAGGGCGACCCTCTGTTGCATCCCTCCGGAGAGCTGGTGCGGGTATGACCCCGCAAAGGATGAGAGACCCACCATGTCCAGCATGCGGGCGACCTCCCCGTGTCTCCTGTCCCTGTCCATACCCGCCGCCCGCAGCGGGAACTCCAGGTTCGAGCGGACGGTCATCCAGGGGAAGAGAGCTCCCTGCTGGAAGACGTACCCCACCACCGGGACGCCCCCTCCGCGCCCGGTCATCATGGTTACAGTTCCGGAATCCGGCACCTCCAGTCCCGCCAGAGTCCTCAGCAGAGTGGTCTTGCCGCACCCGGTGGGTCCCAGGACGCAGAGGAAGTCACCCCTGTCCACCTGGAAGCTCACCGGGCCAAGGGCGTGCAGTTCCCCATCCTGTTCCCTGTAGGTCACTGACAGGCCTGTCACGCTCAGCGCCTCCATCTCACCTCTCCCTGCTCCGGAGTACCAGCGATCCCTCCCCCAGCGCTTCCAGGCCCCTGGAGAACAGAGCTCCGATCAGGGCCACCACCATGATGCTGGCCAGCATCACGTCGTACCTGGAGAGCTGGTAGGAGTACCTTATCATGTAGCCGATCCCGGAATTGGCGCCGGGCAGCATCTCGGCGGCCACTATCACCATCCAGCACCTTCCTATCCCCATTCTCAGGCCGTGGAATATATCGGGCAGGGCCGACGGCACTACCACCCGGGTGAAGGTCAGGAGTTTCCCCGCGCCAAGTATGCGGGCGGCCTCCAGGTGGAGTTTCCGTACGCTCCGCACTCCCTGCATGGTGCCCAGGATGATGGGGAAGACGCCTCCCCAGAACAGTATGAATACCATGCCCAGCTGCAGTTCGTTCAGTATGTGCCTCCGGTAGACCAGTTCCTCCAGGCCCAGGACCTGGGTCAGTGTCCTGGCCCTGAAGACCATTATGGACAGCGGAAGCAGTGCAATGGCGGAGAGGGGCCGGGCCATCTCCACTATCAGGGAGAGGAACCTTCGGAAGCAGCCGTAGGCTCCCATGAGAAGACCCAGGGGTATGCCCGCCAGTACGGCGATCGAGAAACCGACCATGACCCGTGAAACACTCACGAATGCGCTCCACGCGATGGATCCCTGGGACAGCAGATCCGTGGCGGGGTGAGCCAGGACCGAGAATACCCTTCCCGGAGAGGGGAAAAGGGTTTCCCTCCCCCCTCCGGTGGAAAGGGTCCATACCAGGAGGAGAAGGGCCGGCAGCAGGAGACCCTGCAGGACACCCGCAAAGCCGCCGGAAAGCCCCCTGCTGAGCAGGCTCCCCTTCGTGGCTGCCGCTGTTCTCTTCACTCAGCCTGGGGCAGCAGGGTGAAGTCGCAGAGGAAGGACATGTTCGCTACGTCGTCCTTCTCCGCCAGAGGGCCTGTGAGGGAATTCAGGGCCCTCATCTGGTCCAGTATCGCCGCCATGTCGCCCATCCATTCTTCCGTGACCTCGGTACTGTATCCGCTGGTGGCCATTGAGACCAGTTCAACTTCCAGCGGGTTGCCTATCCACTCCGCCGCGGCTTCGGCGGCGTCCTCCGGATTCCGGTTGATGTAGTCGGTGGCGGCGACGAAGAGTCTGAGGGCGGCCGCCACATCTTCCGGCCTGCCCGTGATGGCGGCTCCGGTGGCGGCTATGGCGCAGCAGGGATGGTTCGCCAGGTCCCCGGGAGGAAGGTCCGAGAGTTCGGCCACGCACTTCCCGATCCCGCTGTGCTCCGCCAGGGCGCAGGCCGGGTTGTTGGAGACGTAGCCGTGTACAGTTCCGTTCTGAAGGGCCGGATTGAGGTTAGGCTCTCCCTGGGCGTTGAAGAGGAGCACCTGTGAACCGGGCTGCGGATTGCCCTGCATGCTCCAGGCCACACCCTCCTCGTTGAGGGCCGACTGGAAAATGACCAGCGCCACCGCCATGGGGCTCTTGAATCCGATGACAACGGGTTCTCCGCTTCCGCGGACCCATTCCAGGAAGCTGGCCCAGTCCGTGACCTCCCCGTTGTCCGCAGATACCACCAGCATGTCGCCCCTCGTGTGAAGCGGGCTCACTATCCTGATCCCGCTGCCCTGGTCAGCGCTTGACACAAAGGAGTTCACGCCTCCGAAACCGATGTCGAAAAGGCCTGCCACCATGTTGTTCGGCACGTTTATGGCCCCCTGTGACTGCACGAGTTCTATCTCGAGGACCTTCTCGCCGTTCTCCACCAGTGCGTAGTAGCTTTCTCCCAGGGGCTCCAGGTAAATACCGTAGGCGTCCCTCATAGCCTCGCCGCGGAGAGCGGACACGAATACCGCGGAATGATGGTCGTGGTTGCAGTAGCCGATCTTCAGGAGCGGCACCTCGGTGGAGAGATCGGGAGCGGGAAGAGTATCCGCAACGGTCGATGCGGTGTCGGGAACTGTCTCGTCGGACCCGCCGCCGCAACCCGGAACTGTCATTACGAAGGTAAGCGAGAGGAAGAGAAGGAAAAGGGGGAACGTTGTCCTGGACATATGATTCTCCAATTCGGTGGGTGCTCGAACTACAACCTGCAGTCGACGGATCAGGGCCTCACATTTCGAATCACCTCCCCGGATAATGGATACGAGTCGATCGGCAGAATCTGCATACGCATCGCTTCAGGGTCAACCTCAGGTCACACATCGGTTTTGCGGGTTCCGGAAACCCGGTTAACGCATCGATGCCGTTTCTGTTAACGGGCACGGTGCGGAACGGGAAAAGGATCAGGGGAATGCTCCGTCCCCTTTTTCGTGAAGGTGCGTTAACCCTGCGAGCTGCGGAAATGTGACCGGCCCTTCCCTTTCGCTATATTCGTACTTCGAACACTTTCCAAGAATGGATGGTCTCTTGAACAAGGACTTTCTGCTTCTGATCGACGCCGACGACACGCTCTGGGAGAGCGCGCTCTTCTTCGTGCGCGCCGAGGAGGATTTTCTCGGTCTAATGACTGCCCTGGGCGCCCCGTTGGAGGAGGTCAGGCGAACGGTCCACAGGAAGGACATCGAGAGGCTATCCGTGACAGGTTACGGTGCCGGGCCTTACATGAACACCCTCTCGTCGGTCATGCATGAATTCGTTCCCGCACCTCCCGAGTGGTCCCTGGTGGCACTGGAGGACATACGGCGGTGCCTCATCGGACATCCGGTGGTGGTCGCCCCCGGCGTTCATGATACGCTTGCCGAGATATCGGCCATGTCCTTCCGCTCGGTGGTCTACACCATGGGAGAGGAGGGCCACCAGAAGGACAAGTTCCTTCGATCGGGTCTCGGGTCTGAGGTGGACGAACTTGCCATCGTACCGGAGAAGACCGTTGATTCCCTGATAGAACTGCTGCATCGTACAGGATACGGTCCCGAAAGAACGGTCCTGGTCGGCAACAGTCCCAGGTCCGACATCAATCCCGCCACCAGTCTCGGTCTCTTCGCCGTTTATCTGAGGAGGGACCTCACCTGGGCTGCCGAGCACCAGGAGCTGGCCCATCCTGAACTTGTGGCCGAGATAAGGAGGTTCGATGAACTCCCGGGACTGCTGAGAAAGTTCTCAGGAAGACTGGGTGTGGAAATGGTCCCGGCGGAGCCGGGAATGGTCCCGGCTGAGCCGGGAATTGTTCGAATGAGTGAAGAACAAGACGGGATGCCGCAGGTGAACCTGCTCGACGCGCTGGACCCAGGGCTCATAGAGTACAGGACCGACCTGTCAGGCAAGGAGGGGGTCCTGAGAAGGATAGCGGTCCTTGCCGCCGGCAGCGGAAAGACCGGCGCAGCCGTCGAGGACAGGATCTTCGATGCGCTCATGGAAAGGGAATCCCTGGGTTCGACGGGATTCGGCCACGGAGTGGCCATACCCCACTGCCGTACAGGAAGCATGGAGACATTCATGGCAGGGCTCCTGGTATCCTCCGAGGGTATCGATTTCGATTCCATCGACGGGGAGAGGGTCAGGATATTCCCCTTCGTAATAGGTCCCGAATCGGAGCCCCGGGTGTACCTGAGGCTCCTTGCCTCGATAGCGCAGATCTTCAGGCACGAGGACACCAGGAAGGCGATACTGTCCCTTCGCGACCCGGAGGAGGTCCGGCGGCTGCTCCGGGAACAGGCCAGTCCGAAGGACGAGACCCCTCCCAGAAGACCCGGAATGAAGATGATGCACGTCTTCGTACAGAACGAGGAGATCTTCGATGACATCCTTCAGGTATTCACCGGGTCGGACTCGATCTCTGCCATGGTCCTGGAGGCCCGCGAATCCACGGACTACCTGATGAAGGGTCCCTTCTTCGACGGGTTCTGGGATTCCAAGGTCCAGCGCTTCAGCAGGCTGATAGTGGCGGTGGTCCGTGACGAACTCGTGAATTCAGCGGTAAGGAGTATCGAGTACGTATGCGGCAGGCTTTCCGACAGGGACGACATAATGGTCACGGTCACCGATCTCCGCTGCACGCTCGGCTCACTGGGACTCTAGACTGCTGGCCTTTACATTGACTACACCGGCATCATGCAGGAGACAGCGGGACCGGTCTGCGCGAAGTACTCGCTCACGCGGTCCGGCGGGATCCATGGTTCCATTCCCGTGAGAATGACTGACCCCACCGTGTCACGGAGCTTCGAATGACCACCATCATAGTCTTCGAGATCATCGGTCCCATCATGGCCAAGGTCGCACTGAGAAGAGCCGGGGAGATAAGGGATTCCGAGTGAACTCCGACCGACCCGCTAGCGGGGTCGGGAAGACCCCTTGTTCATGATCTCCTCCACCGCCTCCGCCAGCCTTTCAGCTGCGGCGTCCCAGGTGTAGCCCGCAGCGCGGGCGAGGCATCTTCCGGACATTCCGGCCCTTAACCCGCCGTCGGAGACCAGCAGGGCGATACCGCGCATCATGTCGGCAACGGAGAGGGGATCCACCAGGATTCCCGCCTCCCCAGCCAGCTCCTCCAGGGCTGTCCCCGCGGAGACCACAACCGGGGTTCCCGCCGACATGGCTTCGAGCACGGGAAAACCGAATCCCTCCTTGAGCGATGGCATGAGCAGCCCCGCCGCTCCTGCGTAGAGTTCCCTCAGCCTGTCGTCCTCCACCGACGACACCACGGTGACGGCCTCCCTGGCAGGGCTGTCCTCCAGCTCCCTCATGAAACCCCGGTATGCCCTGTCCCTTCGGACCACCATCACCAGCGGCGGCACCCCGGCTCCCGTGGCCCGGAGCCGGGCATAGGCGACCAGCAGGCGGGACAGGTTCTTGTATGCACGGGCGTTCCCTACATAGAGGAGATACCCGGCCTCACCTGTCCAGGCCGGGCGACCTCCCGGGGGGAAGAGGTCCTGACCCTCGCCGGTGACCCTGATCCTGTCCCTGCAGCCCGGAAAGACCGTCTCAAACTCGTCCCGGGTCGCCAGGGAGGGTACTGCTATCAGCGCTGCATGGGCGGCCGACCGGAAGATCATACGCCGGAAAACCATGCGGGCAAGGATGTTGCGGATCCACAGCGGACCGAAGTATCCGGGAAGGTTCAGAACCATCATATCGTAGACGGATATGCCTGTGGGTATTCCCGGGCAGGGTCCCGCCATGGAGAAGTTCATGTAGAAATCAGCCCCCGAGGATTCCACCAGGGGTGTGACCCTCCGGCGCTCCTCCCGGCGGAAACGGGGGACCGGGCAATGGATCGTTCTTACGGGAATCCGGTCCAGATGGCGGACCGCATCGGGCAGGACCAGCGCCTCCAGCTCCCAGCCCGGCCTTACCCTTGCAAGCCCGCCCAGGATCCCGAGAATGTGCCGTCCGATCCCGTCCACGTGTTCCTGAAGTGCTCTGGCATCGGCCAGCAGCTTCATGGCGACGCTTCCCAGACGCCTGCCGCCATACTGCACCGTGGACGACTCTCGCATGCCCGGTCATTCCCGGGTCTGATTGAATACAGGGACAGGACTAGAGCCTCACCAGCCTGCAGGTGTCCGTTGTCTCCCCGTCGGCGGCCACTGCGAAGTAGACCCCGGCAGGCGCCAAGGGCCCTCCGTCCTCCCTTCCGTCCCATGTGAACGGTCCGGGTAACACGCTGCGGTCCAGCAGCACCCTTCCGCTCATGTCGTATATCCTGAGGCTGACCTCGGACTCCGCGCCGACCATCAGTGTAACCGAGGCAGAGAAGGGATTGCGTCCCGCGAGAGAAAGAGAGACATCCTGCATCGATTCGCTAACACTCCCGCCGGTCCCCAGAGGGTCGGGCGTGCAGGCCCAGAGGTCCCACTGCAGGTCAACGTCCCGTCTTCCGTAAACGGCCCAGGGCGTACCGTCCATGAAGGCCAGGGAGGCGTCGTCCAGAGCATCCTCGGACAGTGCTGCGTAATAGCCCTGCCAGGCACCCCCCGAGAAGGTGTTCGTGTGGAGCTGCGAACTGTCCCATGTCCATGTTACAGTCACCTCCCCCGTCCCCGGCGACGAAATGGATGGCCTGGTGCAGCCGGCGTCGGAAGAGACCTGTTCGGGAGGCGTCCATGAAGACCCCGAGCCGTGGCTGACCAGTATGCACCCGGAGTCGTCCTGCCAGGCGAGCCAGTACTGGCCGTCGCAGTACGTCAGGTCGGCGTACCTTCCCCCTGAGGACGGCGAGGACACCGCGGTCTCAGCGCCGAACGGTCCAGAGTCCGGGGCGTCCCGGAAGCAGACTACCCAAGCTCCGTCCCTCCTGGCGTGGTAGGCGAGCCCGAACCCGTCATCGCCCCTGGCCACGTCGGGATAGCGTTCGGCGCCGTCCTCGCAGGATACATCCTGTATGGACGACCATGACGACCCGGTCCAGAAGACACCCTCGATGTCGGTCGAACCGTTCTGCCACTTCTGCCAGACCAGCCAGGCCCGGCCTCCGCCCCCGTCGAGGGAGGGTTCGACTTCGTAAGGGTCGCCGTCGGTGAGTATGGTCTCATCGACCCATGCTCCGCCGCTCCATCTCGAGATGTAGATGTCGTAGCCCTCGTGGTTGTTGTCCATGCTCTGCCAGGCGCACCATACGTTCCCCTGGCCGTCGCCTCCCACAGTGGGGTGCCAGTCCCAGTACTCGTGGTCGGAGACCTGGACAGGAGCAGCCCAGGAATCCCCGTCGAAGCAGGTGGACATGACGTTGGCCCTCACGGGGTCCGAAGTGCCGCATACGGCGAAGATCATACCGGAGCCCGGGTCGTAGTAGGTGTCCACCCTTCCCTGGGTATGCAGACCGTCGGTGATGTCGAAGGAGAGCCAGCTGTCTGCGCCTGTCCCGGATGGGGCTCCACCGCCCAGTCCAGAGTGGCGAAGACCGCCGAGCCTGGGCCTGAGGGTGGGATCCCCCAGGAGAACGGCCCCGTCCTCCATGTACATGTTGTTCCCCAGCCAGACCCGGAATGCCTCCCCCAGACAGTTTCCGCCGGCAAGGGACTGGTAGTACTCCTGGAAGTCATTCGTATAGTCCACCTTGGCCTGGGCCAGGACCGCCAGGCCGTAGGAATCGCACCAGATGTAGCTGTTGGCCAGGTTGTCCACCTCGGTCCATCTGCCGTTCGAGCAGCAGTTGAGGACGTAGAACGAGGCATGGGGATCCAGCGGAGGGACCTCCAGGTTGTTAAGGGTGCCCGCCCCGGCTGGAGGGGCGCCTGTGTGGAAGCTGCTGCCCCAGGGGCTGGAGTGGGAAATGAGGTGCACCCACTCGTAGCCGTTCAGCAGTTCGGCCTTGAAATCGTCGGCACAGGTTCCCACCGGATCGCTCTTGGTCACCACGGTGGTGTACAGCAGGTCGAGGTATCCGGTCAGTCCCGTGAAGGCCTCCTCGTATGCCAGGGCCCGGTCGGGCAGGACCAGTCCGCCGGTCCTGTAGGCGTGGTTCCTGGCGAAATAACCGTTGAGCAGGTTCGCCGGGCCGTCGATGGTCATGTACGTGGGTGTGAGCCGTCCCACCCATATCTCCGGAGCTCCGCCGCTGTAGGATTCGAAAAGACCGTCGGAATCGCTGTCCGTCCAGGTGCCGTTCATGTCCATCAGGTAGACGTCCACCGGATACTCGCCGTACCCGCAGTCCATCCATCCTGTGGGGATGTCCCCGATGCAGACCGCCCCTGAGAGCCCCTGCGCGTACTCGGCGACAAGGTCGTTCCGAATGTCCGTCGCCGTCCCGCCGTCGATGAGCCACAACTCCACCGCCCAGCCCTCGTTCTCGAGGTCAGCCTGGTAGGTGGCGAGGGCGTCGGCGATGTCGCCGCTGACGCCTTCCTCCACCAGGAGTACCACCCTGTCGGACTCGGGGCCGGCCGCTTCCCGGACCACGGTCCTTTCGTAGGGACCCCTCTCCCCCGTGGTCTCCAGTCTGGCGCGGGTGGTCATGGGCGTCCGTCCTCTGGGATCCATGTACTGGAGCGGCACTCCCTCCGGGGTGGCCGGCAGGGAGGACGCCGAAAGGAGGACGGCGGCGAAAAGCATCATCGGACGGTTCATGACGGTTCTCCTACTCCAGCGATCCAACCTCGGCCTCGACGGCCTCGAGTATCTCGCATGACCTTACGACCTCGGCCATCTTCGTGTGGTCGGGGTACAGAGGTCTGTCTTCGCCCAGATGGGTTATGTGCTTCCTTATCACTTCGTAAGCCGCGCGGACTCCCCTGCCCGGCCTGTGGTCCCTCTGGTCCAGACCGTCCGCGGCGGCGATCATCTCGATACCCAGTATCCCGTAGGCGTTATCGAGTATCTGGTGGTTCTGTATGGCTGTGTTCATGCCCATGCTGACGAAATCCTCCTGGTCCGCGGCTGCGGGTATGGACGCGCAGGCCGATGGGAGCGATAGGGCCCTCTGCTCCACTATGAGCATTCCGGCGGTGTACTGGCTGAGCATGTGGCCGCTGTACAGACCGGGCTTTTCCGCCAGGAATGGCGTCAGGCCAACTGAAAGGGCCGGGTTGAGTATCCTGTTGAGCCTTCTCTCGGACATCACGCAGACCATGGTTATCGCGGCGCCCATCATGTCCATTGGGAGGGAAACCGGGGTTCCCTGGAAGTTGGCTCCGGTGAGCACCAGGTCCTCCTCGGGGAAGAACACCGGATTGTCGCCCACTCCGTTGAGTTCGGTCTCCACCTGGCTCCTGGCGTAGGCCAGGGCGTCATGGGCCGCTCCTATGACCTGAGGAGTGCTCCGCATGGAGTAGGCGTCCTGCACCTTCTTCTTGCCGCCCTTCAGGAGTTCGCTGCCATCTATGCACTTCATCAGCGCGCGGGCAGTGCGGACCGCTCCCGAAAATCCTCTGGCATGGTGGAGCTTCTCGTCGTAGGGCTTGAAATTCGCTATGAGGGCCTCCAGGCTCATGGCAGCGGCTATCTCCGCCTGCTTGAGCCACCTGTTCATGTCGTGGAGGTGTAGGGTGTTCATGGCGTTCAGGACGTTGGAACCGTTGATTGTGGCGAGACCGTCCCTGGCGTGGAACACCTCGGGTTCCAGTCCCGCCCTCCTGAGAGCCTCGGCGCCGGACAGCAGTTCGCCATTGTAGTAGGCGCTTCCCTCGCCGATGACCACCAGGGCTATCTGGGACATTGGGGCCAGGTCGCCGCACGCACCCACGGAACCCTTCTGACAGACGTAGGGTGTCACTCCCCTGTTGAGCAGTTCCACCAGCATGCGGGTTATCTCCGGTCTCACGGCGGAGTGACCCTTGGCGTGGACATTGATCCGGGATGCCATGGCCCCCCGGACGTACTCCAACGGGGCCGGGTCGCCTATGCCGGCGGCGTGGTTGTAGACCAGGTACTTCTGGAACTGCTTCACTTCCTCGTCGGTGAGGAGTGTCTCGGAGAATTCGCCTATACCGGTATTGACACCGTACATTATCTCCTTCTGGTCAAGCTTCTTCTGGATCATGCCCCTGCAGAACCTGATCCTGTCCTCGGCTTCCTTCGAGAGCTCCACCTTCTCGCCGTGCCTGGCAATTCTGACGAGCTTCTCGACCGTGAGTCCGGTACCATCCAGTACGACAGCCATTTGGTCTCCTTCTGGGGATGTTCGATAACTGAGTGCGGTATTCCGTACGAACATAAGGGACGCACCTGAGTTAATCAAGTTGCTGCGAGGGCCGGGTGACAGCGCCCGGAGTTTGACGGAGGTTCACTTGGTGAGTAATAGTGATGGGCATGTTCGATCGCGGGAGGCACCGGGACTGAAGGGGCACCAATGGATGAATACGGGCGGAGAACGGGATACCTGATAATCACCGATGTCGGGAGCACCACCACAAAGGCCATGCTGCTCAGAAGAGGGAATGGGGGCCGTCTAGAGCCGGCGGCCGAAAGCAGGGTGCCCACCACCGTTGAGAAACCCTTCGAGGACGTCTGCATAGGCGTAGGGAGGGCGGTGGAACGACTGGAAGCCGCTACCGGGGAGAAACTCTCCAGGGGAGGTGGCATGCCGGCGGTCCCCTACCTTTCAACAAGCTCCGCCGGAGGGGGCCTTCAGATGATAGTCTTCGGGCTTACCTCCGTGGAGACCGGCAGAATAGCCGAGAACACTGCGAGCAACGCGGGAGGTGTCGTTCTGAGGACCATCTCGATCGACGACGATCTGCAGGCGGTGGAACAGATGATGATCATACAGGACCTGCATCCGGACATGATCATGCTGGCCGGGGGCACCGACGGCGGCGCGATAGCCGGTGTGGTCAGGCTGGCTGAAATCCTTGCCCTCTCGAACCCCCGGCCCAAGTTCAGACAGGACATGAAGATTCCCCTGGTCTACTGCGGGAACAGTGAAGCCAGGTCCTTCGTTGGTGAGATACTGGAGGAGGTTTTCGAGGTCCACGCGGTCGACAACGTCAGACCCTCACTGGAGGAAACGAACATGGAACCGGCCAGGCGGGAGGTCCACCGGCTCTTCATGGAGAACGTCATGGAACGGGCTCCCGGTTACTCGAAGCTCAAGCCCTACGTGATATCCGACATACTCCCGACACCGGCGGGAGTCGAGAACATCATGCGTCTGTACAGCGAACGGACCGGCGAGAACGTCCTGATGATCGACATGGGAGGCGCGACCACCGACGTCTTCTCCTGCATCACGGGCGAGTACAACCGGACCGTGGCTGCCAATACCGGCATGAGCTACTCCATCTCGAACATCCTCAGGAGATCTGGTATGGAGAGGGTGACGGGGCATCTTCCGGGAACGTTCACGGAGGACGCCGTAAGGGACTACATCTACAACAAGACCATATGCCCCACCTACGTCCCCTCCACTCCCGGCGAGGTTCTTACCGAACAGGCCGTCGCCATATGCGGTATCGAGACCTCATGGCGGGAACACCTGGATGCCAGCTGCAGTACCGTGAGGGCAGGCTTCATGGACCGCATGAGGGCCAGGGTGAGGAAGGAGTTCGAGGAGACGTTCAGCACTTCGAAGAACTCAACGTTCAGCCTGTCGGACATCGACATCATAATAGGCTCCGGAGGAGTGATCTCACATGCCGCCCGTGACCGGGCGTTCTGGATGCTGGCCGAGGGCTTCAGGCCCTACGGCGTTACCTGCCTCGCCGTGGACAGGGATTTCAGGGCCCCGCATCTCGGCATCCTTTCGGAGATAGACGGGGATGAGGCTCTCAGGATCTTCCAGGACCGGTGCATGGAGAGGACGGGATGGGTGGTGGCACCCTTCGGTGATTTCGATGAGGGGGACAGGGTGCTGTCCGTCCGCGACCTGGACACCGGCGGGGTTACCGTGCTCGACTACGGCGGACTGCTATACCTGCCCCGCGGAGGCAACCTGGAATTCCGGCCGGAGAGCGATGCGTCACTGGGGAATTCCGATGACAGGCTCCTCACTGAGCTTCCGGTCCTGGTGGACTGCCGCAACAGGGGAGAGAAAGCTTCCGGAGTGACGCTGGCAGGCGCCGGCGCCGGCGCATTTTCCCACGGAGAGGTGCGGGAATTCAGCAGTTCCATGGATCCCGGGCACGGTGGACTGGAAACCGGGGAATGGGAGAGGGAGTACCGCCTTCCCTACAGCGGATCGATAATGGTGGAAACCGGCGACCGGGTGGAACCGGGCAGCGTACTCGGTGAGAACAGGTACTCGCCTCCCAGGCTGTACATCATCGACCTCAACAGGATACCGGGATACGACCGTCACCTGTCACCGGAGGAAATAAGGGACGGGCTTCTGGTCAGCGAGGGGGACAGGATACGGATGGACCAGCCACTCTACGAGGTCCACAGGAAGGGCCTGACAGGTTTCGACTTCACGTTCCGGTCAACGGTCGGAGGAATGGTGACCCGAATAGAGAAGAACGGTATTATCATAGTAAGGGAGATACAGGACTACGATGGAAAGCCCCACGAGGTGGACATAGCGGGTCCGCTGGGAATAAGACCCGGGCATATCGGGGCATACCTCAAGAGAAAGGAGGGGGACTTCGTGGAATCAGACCAGGTCCTGGCATCGGACATTTCCGCAGGCAGGGCGGTCATGGTGAAGTCCCCGACAACCGGGCTCATCAGGAAGGTTGACAGGAGGAACGGGACCGTGACCGTGCAGTACGAACTGAAACCGGTAAGGATGGTATCACATGTCAGCGGAGAGGTGGCCGAGATCTTTCCCGAACAAGGTGTCAGGCTTCGGGGAAGCGGACCCAGGCTCACCGGAAGGATAGGCTTCGGCGGCGAGACCAGCGGCACTCTTGCTGAAATGATCGAGGGAGCGTCATCCCCTTCTGACAGGGGCAGGATCCTTTTCACTGCGAAACCGGTGGACCTCGACACGCTCAGATCAGCATCCGACGCAGGCGTCGCTGGGATGATAGCTCCGACCATACCCGCTTCTGACTGGTACCGGTACCTCGGCAGTGAGCTGGGAGTGGCGGTCACCGGAGACGAGGGCACGCCCTTCACCCTGGTCCTGACCGCGGGTTTCGGCCTCAGGGAGATGGACGGGGAATGCTCGGGACTGCTGAGGGGCTCGGTGGGCAAACGGGTCTGCATATCCGGCAGGACGCAGATACGGGCCGGTGTTACAAGACCATGGGTGATGCTGTGACCGGCGCCGGCGGTACCCCTCCATCGGTGGTCTTCGGGCCCGTACCCTCCCGCAGACTCGGGAGGAGCATGGGCATCAACAATATACCCTCAAAACACTGCAGCTACAGCTGTGTCTACTGCCAGGTGGGCAGGACGACGAACATGTCCGTCACCAGGAGAGTGTTCTACGACCCCGACAGTATCCTGCGTGAGTTGACGGAAAAGCTCGATGAAGTGAGGGCAGGCGGGGATGCCGTCGACTACGTCACTGTGGTACCTGACGGAGAACCCACCCTAGACATTAACCTGGGCCGCCTTCTGGACGGTATCAATTCAACGGGCGTACCCTCGGCCGTCATATCCAATTCCTCGCTGATCACGTACCCTGATGTGAGAGAGGAACTCATGAGATCCTCATGGGTATCCCTGAAGGCGGACGGTGTCCGTACGGAGGTCTGGAAGGCCGTGGACAGACCCCATGGAGCACTCCGCCTGGAAAACATACTCGAAGGCATAATGGAGTTCTCCCGGGACCATTCCGGTAGACTGGTCACCGAGACGATGCTGGTGGAGGGGATGAACACCGGTACACGGGACCTGGAGGCTCTGGCGGACTTCCTCGCGAAAGTCGGACCGGCGACGGTATACCTGTCCGTGCCCTCTCGACCCCCGGCCGAGCCGGGGATAGGCCCTCCCTCCACGGAGACCCTGAACCGGGCGTACCAGATACTGGCGTCCAGGCTCGAGAATGTCGAGTACCTGACCGGCTACGAGGGTGAGGATTTCTCCAGGAGCGGCGAGCTGGTCGCCGGCCTGCTGTCCATACTGGCGGTCCATCCGATGAGGGAGAGCGCCGTCCTGCGCTACCTGTCCGACGTGAAGGACCCGGAGGCGAAGCTCGGTGAACTGGTGAGAGATGGACTGGTCGGCCGTGAGGTGCATCTCGGGGAGGTCTACTACCTGCTCAGGCCCCCGGCGTCTTCCGACGGATCCGGGGGCTGAGCAGGAGCTGAGGCGCGCTAGCCGCAGCTGGGTTTGCTGTTCCTCCTGAAGTGCTTGTAGCACCCGAAGATGACGTATATGCAGGGCTCCACCACCAGTGTCAGGAGCGTTGCAACCACCATTCCGCCTATGACGGTGATCGCCATGGGCGACCAGTTCTCGGCGCCCTCGCCGAGACCCAGAGCAAGGGGCAGCATGGCCAGGATGGTGGTCAGCGCCGTCATCAGGATGGGCCGCATCCTTGTTGTTGCCGCCGCCACGATGGCCTCGGCTATCTCCATCCCCCTCCTTCTGAGCTGGTTAGCGTAGTCTACCATCACTATGCCGTTGTTCACCACGATGCCCGCCAGCATGAGCATGCCCACGATGGCCATCACCGAGAGGGGGGTCGAAGTCACGAAGAGACCCAGGGCCACGCCGATGAAGGCAAGGGGCAGGGTGAAGATGATGATGAAGGGCTCGAGGAAGGACTCGAACTGGCCCGCCATGACCATGTAGACCAGGAAGGCGGCAACGATGATGGCTATGCCGAGGTACATGAAGGTCTCCCTCTGGTCCTCCATCTCGCCACCCATCTCGTACCTGAAGCCGGTTGTGTCCATTCCCCTCAGAGCGGACATGACCCTGGAAGCGACCGCCCCCAGGGAGGCTCCCCTGGCGACATCGCACGATATGGTCACCATCCTCGTCTGGTCGGTCCTGGTGATCACGTTGGAGATCATGCGCTGTTCCAGCCTGCCGAAGAAGATCAGGGGCCTGCCCAGTACCGAAGCGTACTCCAGGTCCTCCCTGGAGTCCCTCATCTCCTCGGGAAGCCTTACATGTATGCCGAACTCCTCGTCGTCCTCCCGGTATACGCTGGCCTCGGTCCCCTGGAACGAGTACCTGACATCCATGGCTACCTGCCGGCTGGTGACTCCGGACAGGCCCATCCTCACGGGGTCGGGGACAAAGGAGTATTCCGGAATACGGTCCTCCATGGAGGTAGTCGGATCCACGACTCCGTCTATGGCGGACAGTCCGTCCCTGATCTCCTCCGCCTTCTCGTAGAGGCTCTCGAGGTTGTCGCCGTAGAGGGATATCTCGATGGCGGCCCCGCCCATCATGGCCATGCCGCCCTCGGTCGAGTAATCCACCCCCGGCATGCTCCTGAGCGCTTCCCTTATCCTGTCCCGGTATTCGAACATCGAGGTGCTCCGGCGGCTTGAAGGAGTGAGCCTGATCCTCATCATCGCCGCGTTGGAGCCGCTGGAACCGAATATTGCCATCACTCCCTCGGATTCTCCAACCGTGCTGAACACCGCCATGAGGTCCTCCGGGGCAACGATGGCCTGCACGGAGTCCTCCAGCGAACTCACGACCCGGTCGGTGACCTCCAGGCTGGTGCCGATGGGCAGCTCAATGTCCAGCATGAGGAAACCGTCGTCGGACTCGGGAAAGAATTCCGAGGGGAGCCTGCCCATGAGGAGCACGGCAAGTACGAAGGCCCCGGCTGTGGACAAGAGCACCAGCTTCTTGTGACTTATCGCCCACGACGCCAGCCGGCCGTACCTGCCCTCCAGTCTCTCCACCGACGACTGGAGCCTGGCGGGAACCGTCCCGGGCCTGTGACTCGGGACGAGCCTCCTGACCCATGAGGAGACCAGCGGTACAAGGCTCAGCGCAACGAAGAGGGATACGGTCAGACTGAAGGTGATGGTCAGCACCATCTCCTTGAAGAGCTGACCCGCCAGGCCGGGCACGAATAGTATGGGCACGAACACCGCCAGGGTGGTCATGGTGGATGCCGTTATGGCGTTGGATACCTCCAGGGCTCCGTTCACAGCTGCATCGATCGGGGACTCACCACTCTCCCTGTGCCTGAAGATGTTCTCCAGCACGACTATGGAGTTGTCCACCAGCAGGCCGATGGCCAGGGCCAGTCCCGCAAGGGAGATGAGGTTCAGCTGTACGCCGGTGAAGTGCATCACCGCGAAGGTCACGAAGACGGATATGGGTATCGCCAGTCCCGCGATGGATGATCCCCTCCAGGAACGGAGGAAGAAGAGCAGCACCAGGAACGCCAGTATACTGGCCTCCACCGCGGTGTTGCCCAGGTTTCCGATGGCCATCTCGATGAATTCCGACTGGTCGAAGAGTATCACGGGTGTGAGCACTCCGCGATAGTCCCGCTCGATCTCGTCCAGCTGGTTCCGTATACTGGCGCACACGTTCACCGTGTTCGCATCGGAGCGCTTGTTCATGTACATGGAGATAGAGGGCTCGCCGTTGAACCTCACGTACTGCAGCACCTCGGCCTCTCCGTCCTCCACCGTGGCTATGTCCCTCAGCAGCACCGGGGTTGTGCCGTTCATTCCCACCACCAGCTGCTCGATCTCCTCGATGCTGTGGAAGGCCGACTCGATCCTGATGCTCATGTTGAGCCCGCCGGAATCGATCCTGCCCGCAGGGGTGTTGTTCCTTACTGCGGAGAGGACGCCCACCACCTGGGAGACCGTGATCCCGGTGTCCATCATGGCCTCCGGCCTTACGGTGACGTTGATCTGGCGCTCCCGTCCGCCCACCGTCACCGCGGAACCGACACCGTCGAGCCTGCTGAACAGCGGCTCTATCTCTTCGTGTATCAGCGTCCTGAGATCGAAATCGTTCAGTACCTCGCTGCTGAATCCCACGTACAGGACCGGCTGCATGCTGGGGTCCAGGGCGAATATCAGGGGTTCGCTGGCATCTTCGGGCAGCGCCGCCTCGAACATGTCCAGCTGTCTCCGGACGTCGGTCTCCGCCTGTTCCAGGCTGTGCCCCCAGTTGAACTCGGCGGTTACGACGCTTATGCCGGGACGGGAGGTGGAGGTTATCTTCTTCACGTTCGACACCCTGGCCAGAGCCTGCTCCAGTGGATCGGTGACCAGGTTCTCTATCTCCTCCGGTCCGGCACCCTCCATGGTGCTGAGGACCATTATCATCGGGAACTCCATGTCGGGATACATGTCCACTCCCAGCTGGGTCAAGCCGAATACCCCGGCTCCGAACACCCCGATGAAGAGCATCAGGAAGGTGACCCGGCGGCGGACCGAGAGTTCCGGAAGCCTCATCGTTCCACCACTTCAACCTTCGCCCCGTCCTGAAGCATCGACTGACCGCGGACCACCAGAGAATCACCGAAGGAAAGACCTCCGGTCACCTCAACACTGCCGTCGCTGGATATTCCCACCTCGACGTCCCTTATGACGGCGACCCCGTTCTCGATCACCGCAACCTGGAAACCCCTCTGGGTCCTTCTGAGCACCGACTCCTCCACTACCACGGTGTTTTCCCGGGTCTCGGTGAGGACGGCCACCCTTCCGGCCATGCCGGGCCTCAGACGGCCCCTGGTCTCGTCGAACCTCACCTCGACAGGTACAAGGCCGCTCGTTCGGTCAACGGTGCCCGAGGCTGATGTCACGATGCCGGGGAACGACTCGTTGTCCAGGGCGCCCACGGTGATGTAGGCAGGAAGACCGGGGCTGAGCTTCAGAAGGTCCTCCTCCGGAAGCAGTATTCTCGCCACGATGGCCGAATTGCTGGATATGGAGACAAGGGGCGTATTCGCGGAGGAATTGCCCTCCCTGGCCCATATCCTTCCGATGCGTCCATCGAAGGGTGCCGTTATCCAGGAATTCTCCCTCGCTGTCCTGGCCTGGGCGTATCCGGCCCTGGCCTGGCTCAGCTGGGCCTGGGCCGCTTCCAGGGCCGCTCCGGCGGACTCCACCTGCTGCGCGCTGGCCCCTCCGGCCTCGTACAGTGACTGCAGACGCTGGTAGTTGCTCTCGGCGTTGTCCACATTTGCCTGGGCAGCGCCAATGCTTGCCACGGCGCTGGCGGTGCCGGCGCTGGCCTGCTGGTCGGTGTTGAGCCGCACGAGCCTCTCCCCCGCCGTCACGCTGTCACCCTCGGAGACCATCACTTCCTCGACCTTTCCCGGGGTCATGGCGTAGATGAGGGCTTCCTCGATACCCTCTACCCTGGCGCTGGCGTACGCCACACTGGATATCTCCCCGGGCTGCACCACCTCCGCCGAAACCCTTACCGGGGGCCTCTCCTCGGACTGACTTTCCGGGCGCCTGCCGCAGAGGACCATGGATGCCGCCGCCACGACGAAAACAACAGCAAGTACTATCCCGACGGGTTTCTTACTACTCATCCGTATATCCTTCCATCAGGCCGACGGCCCTCATCAGTTCCGCCTCGGTGGTCCTGAGGTCGAAGAGTGCCATGGCGTGGTTGGTCCTGGCACTGGTGAGGGCCAGGAAAGCCTGGTCCATGTCCAGCCTGGTGATCATTCCGCCCTCGTAGGACACCCTGGCTATTTCCGCTCCCTCCGCTGCCTGTTCCACGGTGGAACAGGTGGCCTCGGCGCTCTCCCTGGCAGCCCGGAGGTCGTTCCAGGCGGATATGAGAGATAGTTCGGCCGCCTGCCTGAGACTCCTCGCGGAGACTTCGGAAGCGGTCCTCTCAGCCCTGGCGGAGTTGAAGCCGGCTATGTCCGAAAAACCATTGAAGAGGGGCACCTGCAGGGCTATGGAAGCCGTCAGGTCCCTCTCGTAGTCATCAAGCCCGAATTCCATGTCGCTCCTGGCGGCCTGATAGTTCAGACTGGTCTGGAAGACAAGCTGCGGTGCGAAGGATGATCTTGCCATGTCCACTCCAGCCTCCCCCACGAGCTCGAGCTGCTCCGCCACCCGGAGGTCCGGGCTGTTGGCCAGCATCATTCCCCTTGCTTCGTCCAGGCTTGCGGGCAGGCCCGGTACAGGCTCTGAATCAAGGCTGCCCTCAACCTGGAAGACGTCACCCGGGTCCCGGCCAAGAGCAACGGCTAAACCTGCCACTGCGTTCTCCAGAGCGTTCTCCGCCGCGATGAGGTCCGGGTTCCTGTTCTCCCAGGCAACCCTGCTCTGCAGAAGCTCGAACCTCGATATCGTTCCCGCCTCGTGCTTGAGCCGGGCCAGCCTGTATCCCTCCTCGGCTATTCCCATCGCTTCCCTGGAGACATCCATCATCTCCTGCGCAAGGAGCACCCCGTAGAAAGCCTGTACGACCTGTACCACAGCATCCATCTCCGAGACCCTGGCGAGGTTCAGGGAGAGGTCCTCGGCCCTGGAGGCGAGCCTGGACCCTGCCGGGCCCTGGGCGACGAACACGGGGACGCTGACGGACAGACCCGCCAGGGAAGCGTACTCCGAACCCATCGGTATGGAGCCCATTCCGGGAATGGTCATCTCCTGGACGTCCCAGTCCCTCGAGAAGACCAGCTGCCCGGTCACACGGGGAAGGAACCATAGGTCGGCGCTTCGGCTGTCCCAGACGGCGCTCTCGTAATCCATCCGCGCCGACTGCAGGTCGCCCCTGTTCTGCAGCGCGGTATCAACGGCCTCCTGCAGCGTAATGGCCCATACGGGGGCTGCGGCCAGCAGCATAAGGGATATTGACTTCATAATGTCGATCATTCCTCTCTGATCGCGGAGATGCCACTGAAGATTATGTCCACTACCTCCGCCGGGTCCAGCTCCTCCTGGTCGCAGAGCCGGTTGGTCCTCTTGACCGTATAGGAGACAAGAAGGGAGTTCAGCATCATCATGACTATCTGCCTGTTGACACCCGGGACCACCTCACCCCTCTCCTCGGCCCGGTCGAACATGGGGTCCACGAACTCCATCCTCATCACGTCGAATTCCTCCTGGATCTCGTTTATCAGCATTCCGATGTTGGGATCCGTGATAATGGACATGAACGCGCTGGTTATGCCGGGATTCTCCTCTATGAACCGGATCCTGAAGTCTACGTACTTCACCAGGTTCTCCCTGAGACTGCGTTCAGGGTCGTAGAGCCTCCGGGTCATCTCCCTGGCCATCTTCAGGAGGTGCTCGGCCAGGGCCCTGTAGTAACCCTCCTTGTTGCTGAAATAGTAGTAGATCATGGGTTTCGATACCCCGGACCTGTCGGCCACCTGGTCCATGGATATCTCGGAGAAGGTCTTCTCCGATAGAAGCTGGATCCCGGCTTCCAGCAGCCTGTCCCTGTTGTCACCGATCAAATCTGGACCTCCAGTTACGCTTCATTGTGAGAGAGTATTCTACCTACTGGTAAGTAAAAGTCAAGGGAGCAGGCTCTCAATACACTCCATATATTTGAATTGCATATATTTACCTTGAAGGAGCCTGAATAATCAGCATCTAGGACCGGAATCCCGAAGAACCGTCAGCCGAGTACCGGCCGGAGTGCGCATTCCAGATCCGGAAGCCGGTGCGCGGACAAGGTACCTGACGGGTCGAGTCCTTCAGGGATCGAATCGAAATGGTCCGATCCGTGACATCGGACACCTTTGGGGACATGTTCCCGTATGGTGCGCGACGGGAAATGCAGGTCATCGGCCGCAATCTTCAGCCGGCCGAAAATTCCGGTCGTTGGATCCACCGGTGGAGAAGGGCAACAAGTGACAGTTTACGGGGACAGGGCCAGGTTCCTCAGGATCGTGGGCAGTCATTTGCAGAGGTACCCCATGATGCAGCGGTGCGACCTGTACAAGCTCCTCCACCAGGCGGTCACGGGCAGCGGACACGCCATAATCGATGAGTATGAAGCAGGCAACAGTTTTTACAGGGAGATCGACGGACTTCCGGCAGGTCCTCCCGAACCCATTCTCGACATCATCTCCGACGACGGTTCCATGGCAAGGATCAACCTGAGGCCCTACATCGCTGCCGAAGGAGACACGGACAGCCTGCTCAGGGCCTTCCTTAAGACCTCGGAAGTTTTCGAGGAAAGGAAGGAAAAGCTTGGGATGTACCGGGACTGGCTGAGTGACATGTCCAGGAACGGCCAGCTGCCCGGATCGCTTGCCGGCATGGAGGATCACATCCGGTCGATGGAGCGGGACGGTTATCCGGCGGTTCACCATTCCCGGGTCTACAGGGAAAGGTATGCCCCCGCCTACCGTATCATTCTGTCAGAACTGACAGGAACGCTCTCCATATTCCCCGGCGAGCCACTTTCTCCAGGTCTCCGCTGACGGAAACCTCCACTGCACTGATCCAGCCGACGCAGGACCGCGGGGCGGGTCCCCGGGCCAGGTCCACCAGGTACCATTCCCCGGTTCGGAAGACAATCGCTGCTGCTGACGTCTGCGGCATCGTCCCGGTAACCGGGGACATGATGTCCGGAAGGCTGTGGACCTCCACCGGATAGAAGGACTGTGCGTAGGTGACCCCGGCCTCGGGAGCCCATACCACGGGCAGCAGGGAGGTATCGACCTCCGTGGTGAACCGGGTGCCCGGAGGGATCCACCTGTAACGGAAACTCCCCGCGTTGCCCGCCTGTGCGGTTCCGGGGTCGAAACCCGTCCATCCGGAGGAGGTCCTGGCGCAGGCCTGTACACTGTCACCGCCCTCCACCGGGGCAAAGACATCGGAGAGGGTGTCCGGTCTCGAGTACGTGACCGAAGGCCCCTGGAAGACCAGCACGGTGGAGGATGAGGATCCCGGACCGTCCGGTGCCGAAGACACGTTCAGCAGAACGACGAGCACATATGCGGTAACCATCGCTGCCTGTCCTTCACTTTTGTGTTCAGAGCCGAACGATGATAAGCAGGGTCCACCGAAGCCGCAACTTCCGGTTCAGCTGACGCTCTCGCACCTTTCCACGAATTCCTCCCACGCTTCCCTGAATTCGCTCAGAGGCCTGCTGTCCGGCGTCCTCAGCTCCAGAGTGCCGCCCTTGACGTTCACCCGCACGTCGGTGAACATCGTCGTGAGATGGTCCAGGAAATCATCGAAGTCCCAACCGGGGACGGTCCCGAAGACCCTTCCGCTGGTGAACTCAACCGCCTTCATGGC
Organism: Candidatus Aegiribacteria sp. MLS_C; assembly: GCA_002030045.1. Lineage (GTDB taxonomy): Bacteria > Fermentibacterota > Fermentibacteria > Fermentibacterales > JCC-6 > Aegiribacteria. Next base: position 183,022 of record LQBI01000032.1, read on the forward strand.
CTGTTCCACTATGCAGCGGATTATGGAGCCAGCATCCCTTGGTCTCCGTCCTGAGGGCAGACCGCACCTGCAGCTGTCGGTCCCGCTCCAGACTTCCCTCCTGGCGGAGGACATGCCCAGTGTCTCACCGGAGGCCATCCTGCAGAACTCTGCGTAGAGCGACTCCAGGTCCTCCGGCGAGGTTATCGCCGCATGCATGTGGATCGCCGCCGTGCCCTTCATCATGTCCGGACCCCTATCGTCCACCGACATGAACCTCTCGTGCATCAGAGAATACCTCGAAGATGAAAGCAGCAGGGGGGCGCCGTGGCGTCCGGGAATGAAATCGGTGCCAAGATACCTTATTCCCGTGGTCTTCTCTATGTCCTCGTTCATCGAGGATATCCAGGCCAGCACCTCCTCCAGCATCCGGCGGTCGGCTGCCCTGATGGGAGGGCTCAGGTACTCGATCTGGCCGCCCGGCTCGAAGGCCACCTGTCTCCGGCCCATCGTGAAACCTGCTCCGGATGCCACGTAGCCGCGATCCAGCAGGAACGCCCGGAGAAGGTCCATGTCCTCGGGAAACAGTATCCTGTGGGGCAGGAACTCGTACTCGAATCCGTAGCTCCTGGGAGGGCGGTTCCCCCTGGACAGGAGCAGTTCCAGCAGCCTGTCGGCGTACTGCGCTGTCATTCTTTCCGGAAAGTCTCCACGGGCAGTGTTCATGACATGAACTCCTCAAGCCACAGACCGAAGGTGACTACTGCGAAGATCCTGTCCGCATCCGACACGAGGGTATCCGGGCCTATGCCCTCGGCGGTGAGTCGTTCCCATATCCCCCGGACCATGTCCATGTCTAGATATCCCTCCAGGGGACTGCCGGGACCGAAAAGCAGGTCCTCGACGAAGACCGGGAGCTCGCCCCGCCTGAGGAGCCAGGCCGCCGTGGGTATGGTGAAGGGTTTCTTCCCCCTTCGCGCGGTGGTCCCGTCTACTATGCCGCCCCGTTCCAGGGACCTCCTGCAGATGTACTTGCCGGTCCTTCCCGCCAGGTCCACCTTCATCTCCGCCGGCAGCCCTGCGGCGAAGAGAGCCAGGCGGTAGTCGAGGTAGGGTGTCCGGGTTTCCAGCGAATGTCTCATGGAGAGCTTGTCCAGGCGGAGTACAACGTAGTCGGGCAGCCTGGACCTGCACTCCATGGCCAGGAGCTGGTCCAGCGGATGCATCCCCTCGGTCAGGGCCGGCATTGCGTCCTCCGGGAAGGGGACTTCCCTCTCCGCCGTACCCAGGAGCCGGGCAAGCTCACCGGGTTCGAAGAGGAGTTCGCTCCGTATGAACCTCCGGGACGGGTCAGGGTCCCTTCTGTCCAGGTATGCCCGAAGTTCGGGAAAATCCCTCTCGAGCAGCCTCCTGCCTTCGGACGGAAGATGCACCGCTTCTTCCGCAGCCATCTCAAGGAGGAACTTCCTGTAGCCGGCGAAGACCTCGTCGGCGCCCTCGCCGGTGAGCACCACCTTCACGTGTTCAGATGCGAGTTCGCAGACCTGGTCCGTGGGGATCACAGTCCCAAGGGATATGCAGTCCTCCACCGACCTCACCAGCGCCGGCAGGAGGTCCATCGATCCGGGTCCGCAGCGGCGGCTCAACAGCCGGGCGCCGCCGAACACCCCGGGGAGGGAGGACATCAGCGACCTTACCTGGCCCAGCTCGTCGTACTCCGGTTCATCGAAGGAGACGGTAAAGAGCTTCAGTCCGGGCTGACGGGAGGCGGCCAGGGATGCCACGGAAGAGGAGTCTATCCCGCCGCTGACCAGGCTGCCCACCTCCACGTCGGACCGCATCCTTATCCTCACCGCGTCCCTGAAAAGCTCGAGGAAGCACTCCTCTGCGTCTTCCGGGGACGTGACCGGCGGACCGGGACCTGGAATGTGACCGGAACCCGGGAGGTACTCCCAGTACCTGTGGATGCTGCCGGACCCGTCGGTCAGGTCGAGCACCATGAAGGAGCCGGGAGGAAGGCGCCTGATGTTGCGGAACATGGTTTTCTCACCGGGCACGTAGCGGTATGAGAAGTAGACCGGCAGGGCTTCAGTGTTGAGTTCGGGCCTGATGCCGCTCCCCGCGAGGAGAGCCCCTATCTCCGACGAGAAGAAGAAACCCTCCTCCGTGGAGGTGTAGTAAAGTGGCTTGATGCCGAACCTGTCCCGAAAGAGCACCAGCCGATTCCTGACCGGATCGAAGACGGCCCCGGCGTACATGCCGTTCAGAAGCTCCAGGAAATCCAGTCCGACGGTCCGGTAGAGGTGCAGCGCCGCCTCCACGTCACCCCTGGTGTCGAACTCCTCCGAGGCCAGCCGCTGCCTCAGCTCGACGTAATTGTAGATCTGGCCGTTGCAGATGATGGCGCAGCCGTCCCGCCGGGATACTATCGGCTGCATGCCGGTCTCCAGGTCGAGTATGGAGAGCCTGACGAACCCAAGTCCCACCGAATGGCCCCCGGAGGAGAGCACCATCTCCGCCGAATCGTCGGGTCCCCTGTGGCGCTGCCGGCATCCCATCGCCCGAAGCCTGCATGTCATCTCGGGTCCCTCCAGGTCCCTGGATACGATCCCGCTGACTCCGCACATGGTCCGCTCCCCTGTCGAAGGTGTAATGCCGGCATCCGTCAGGTCTGGAATATAATCCCTTGTCACGGAGTAGGGATTGAGCAGTCACCTAACATGAATAGGGAGCCCGGCTCGAAAAGCCGGACTCCCTTGCCAGAGAGCGGCAGGATCAGCCTGGAAAGCCGACTTGATGGCTCCCCGGGTCTCCTGCTGAAGGGCGGTACCGAAGTCCACCGAGAACTCGGATACCATGTAACCGACGCTGGAGTTGCAGCTCCAGAACATGGTGTCCGTGTTGTAGCTGCAGGCCAGACCAGGGGAGGAGGTGCAGCTTGCGGGGATGGGCGCCTCACCCAGGCAGGTCAGGTCGACGCCGGGCTGGAACCTCCGGAGTCCTCCGCCTGTACCGTTGGTTGTCCAGTAATCGCTGCCGTCGAAGTCCATTCCCCTGGCATTCGGTCCGGCGGGATTGGAAAAGGTGGTTCAGCTGGTCCCCAAGTCATCGGTATGGAAAATGAAGCTGTTGACGTAATCGTCAACGTAGTGGGCGTCGTTCACGGAATCGTTGTTCCAGGCTATGCCCAGGGGGTTCGAGTTGCCGGCGTCAAGGATCAGCGTCCCCAGCGGTGCACCGGTGGCGGCTTCGTAGGTCTGCACCAGGTCGTCATCGTTGCTGAAGCCCAGTACGTAGGTGTCGGTGGCGCTCTCGAAAACGTCGAGCCCACCGCCTTTACCTCGGGGTCCCGGGTGTTGAGAAGTGTAAATGCGATGTCGTCGGTTCCTGCAGTCGGCGTACCGCAGATCGAGACATGGGCGCCGTTGAATCCGTCATCGGCCGATGCCGGGGATGAAACCAGTATCAGAACGGAAATACTTCTCACTGCCGCCATATATTGAGTAAACGAACATTAGATCATAGCACTAGAATCACGACCTGTCAGAATCCGAACATGCATGGCGGGCCCTGCAGCCGGCATCAGTCCATGACCAGGACCTTGGCCCCCCTGACCCCTCCCCTTCGCAGTTCGCCCAGGACCCGGTTGGCTTCTTCAAGTGAGTACCGGGAAGTATCGGGCTTCAGCCCCTCCTCGCCAGCCACCCGGAGGAACTCCCTTATGTCCCGCGGGCTGACGTTGGCCACGCTCTTGATCTCCCTCTCCATCCACAGGTGACCGGCGTAGTCCAGCTCGAGCAGCCGGGAGCGGTCGGTATCCTCCTTGCGTATTGCGTTAATGACGAGCCTGCCCTTCGGCGCAAGGTTCCTCATGGCCTCCACCACCGGCTTCCATGCCGGCGTCGTGTCGATCACCGCCCGAAGGGGGACCGGTGATGTGTCGGATGTGTCCCCGGCCCATGCCGCTCCCAGCTCCATGGCGAAATCCCTCTCTCCCGGGTCCCGGGCGAAGACGAAGACCTCCGTGGCCGGATACATTGCTCGGACCATCTTCAGGACCAGGTGTGCGGAGCCTCCGAAACCCGTCAGCCCCAGGGGGTCGCCGTCCCTGATACCTGTCAGGCGGAGGGAGCGGTATCCTATGGCGCCGGCGCAAAGCAGAGGAGCGGCGGACACTTCGTCCAGGGTTTCGGGGATCGGGAAGGCGGACCCCTCGGGCACCTTCATGTACCGGGCGTAGCCGCCGTCCGCGTCCCTGCCCGTGGCCCTGAATTCGCTGCACAGGTTCTCGTTGCCCTCCCTGCAGTACTCGCAGGAACCGCAGGAGGAGAAGAACCATCCCACACCTACACGCTGACCTGTCCTGGAACCGTCGGCGCCCGGGCCGGCGGCCTCCACCAGTCCAACCACCTCGTGCCCGGGTATCACAGGATACGCGGGGGGAGGGGTCCTGCCCTCGATCTCGTCCAGCTCGGTATGGCAGACACCGCACGCAAGTACCCTCAGGAGAAGCTCTCCGGGTCCTGGTTCCGGGACGGGCACCTCCCTCAGGACCAGGGGCTCCGGTTCCCGCAGGAGATCGTGGATCCCCTCGAGCATCATGGCTCTCACCGGTCCTGCAGACCTCCCTTCCGCGGATCATCGCCTGCCCGGGCGGGTGTGGTCATTCCAGCCACCCCATGGAGGGGTCGGCGTGCATCCGCCAGAACCCGCCCGTGCCTATCATCATGTAGGGTACGGTCAGGTGGTCGAATCCATCCTCCCCGGTGGAGGAAGCGTAGTCCGGCGTGTACCCGTCCACGGGAAGTCTCAGGGTAAGCGCCGGGTCCAGAGCAGCCGGACATTCCCTTCCGCCCTCTATCACGTAGTCCGATCCCCATGAGGCGTAGGGTTCGACTATCTCCCCCCCTTCCAGGTACACCGCGGAGTCGGCCTCCAGTACCAGATGGCCGGCTTCGGCATGCCATGCTCCGGAAAGCTCCAGCAGCCTCGCCGAACCGTCCATTGAGTTTTCGCGGTACACGAAGTCCCCTTCCGGGAAGAGCAGGTACCTCTCGGAGTAACCGGAACCCACGCTGGCACTCCCGTGCCAGAACCCCGCGAGTTCTTCCATGCCGGGAAGTCCGGGGCCCGGGTCCTCCACGCGGTCCTCGAAATGACGTATATACGCTATGTTCAGCCGGTCGGTCTCGCTGAGCATGGAGGAGACGTCCTCGAGGGAAGGGTCGTACCAGTCGAAGCTTTCGAAGTGGGAGGCTATGGAAGCGTTCCGGAAGCGGTAGCCAAGCCTGGCGAAGATGGAATTCCTGAGAAGCATGAGCTCCCCTGCGTCAAGCAGTGCCAGCTGGAAGTCGGTGAGCCGGAAGTCAAGGTATTCCACTGAACCCTGCCACACTATGGACCGGCCGGCGAGGAGGTCGCCCCTTGTGTCCGAGCGCCTCAGGAGTTCTTCCGATCCGGTTGCCGACAGGCCCGGGGTCACCGCGAAGGCAAGGATCACCAATAAAGCTGCATTCATGCCGGAGCCTAGTCTATCTCCGCGGCGAGCGGACCGTCGGGCCTTATCCTGACCTTGTAGATGCCGTTTATCCAGTCACGCCTGAACTCCATCAGGGGTTTCAGGGGTCCGGTCTCCGGCCTCATGGGGAATACCCAGAAATACCTGCGTTCCTCGAAGGTACCCGAGACGGTGCCGCCTTCCACCGGTTCGAACCTTACCCTGAAGGCCTTCGGCATGCCCGTGCCGAAATTGGAGATGATCGTCGTCCACTCACCCGCCTGACAGTGAACCGGCTTCCTCCCGAAAAGCCCCATTCGTTCTCCTCCCTTGTTCGAGGCCATCACGTCAGCAAAATAAGTACGCGGAAGCATCCTGAAAAGGGTCCGGACACGGCAGAGGACGGTACCGGCTGCCGAAGAAGTCCCTATCTCCTATATTCGGTTCGGATCAGGCACCCTGCAACCCAGGCGAAGGAGTCTCTTTGAGCAATCCGGACAGGGCGGCCCTTGCGGTGATGTTCACCGACGTGGTCGGTTTCACCTCCCTGATGGAGATGAGCGAGGAAAGAGCCCTGGAGGTCCTGAGATCGGTGAGGGAAGTCCAGTCCCGGCTTCTCGAGGAGCACGGAGGCAGGCTGGTGAAGGAGCTGGGCGACGGCAGCCTCTGCACCTTCCCTTCGGCATCTGCAGCGGTGAGATGCGCCAGAAGCATCCAGGAGAAGCTTTCCGGAAGGGATTTCATCCTGCGCATCGGAATACACTGGGGCGAGGTGATCCTCGATGAGCACGATGTGCTGGGAGATCCGGTGAACGTAGCCTCAAGGATACAGGGGCTGGCCCCGCCGGGGGGAGTCTGCGTATCCGGTGAGCTCCTGCAGTCGTACGGACCGGGAAGGAGACCCGGTACCAGGCCCCTCGGACTGAGGAAGCTGAAGGGCCTGGGCAGGCTGGTAGAACTCTTCGCCGTGCTCGGTACCGGAAGAAGACCCCTTCCGGTGATCAGCCCCCGACTTAAGGAGGGGACGGAGAGCTTCGTTCGCTCCCACGAGTTGCCATCGGTAGCGGTGATGCCCCTTTCCAACCTCGGCCCCTCGAATGACGACTTCTACGCTTACAGCATCTCCGCCGACCTGGTCAGCGACCTCTCGAGGGCGGGAAGGATACTCGTGTCCCCCCTCAGCGACGTGCTCAGGCTGAAGAGGGTGGTGGGTTCCGCCGAACTGGTGGCGGAAAGGCTAAGGGTCGGTTTCCTCGTCAAGGGCACTCTCTGGAGGAAAGGACAGGAATTCCAGCTCTCGATCGAACTCCTGGAACTCCCGGCAGGGAAGCTCATCTGGACCGATAACTGGATGGAGGACTGGTACGAACTCCCCGCGATCAAGGGGAAGATGGCCGACGGCCTCCTCAAGGTGCTGGGGCTGGAGCGCGGCGCGATTACGGGCATCACCGACAGCGAGACTGCGCGTTCCGGAGCCTACGAGGACTACCTGAGAGCCAGCGAACTGTACTGGAGGAAGAGGGACTCGGCTGATACCGGCAGGGCCCTCCAGCTTCTGGAGAGGGCACTTGAGTCCGATCCCAGGATGCTGCCCGCCAGAATACTCCTCGGTACCATCTACAGCGAGACGGGATTTCACGGCAGGGCCGCGGATACGCTGTCCGCGGCCTGTGACATGGCCCTGGAAAAGGGCGATCGCGCTGCTCATCTCAACGCTCTCAACTGGATCGGTATAAACCTCTGGAGGCAGTCCAGGTACAGGGAGGCGAGGAACACCTTCCTCAGGACCCTCAGACTGGCCAGGTCCATGAACGATATGGCCGGAGAGGCCAGGTCACTGAGCAATATCGGGCTCATGGACAGCAACATGTGCAACTACGAACGGGCGCTGGACTACCTGGAGCAGGCCCTCTCTATCTCTGGCACCGAGGATGTCAGCAGCCTGAGGGCCAACACCCTCTGCAACATCGGGCTGACCCGCTGGCACATGGGTGACAACTCGCTGGCGCTGGAGTTTTACGGCAAGGCAATGGAGCTGTACGAGGTTCTGGAGGACAGGAACGGCATGGCGTACATGATGAGGAACCTGGGAATCATCAAGAGGAACCTGGGACTGTACGGCGAAGCCTTAGACCTCACGTGGAAGGCAGCCGGCATATACGAGGAACTGGGCGACAGGCTGGGACGCTGCCATTCCCTGAACAGCATGGGGAACATCAGCATGTTCCTGGGGAAGTATGGCGAGGCCTCCGAATACTACGGCGAGGCATTCGTGATGGCAAAGGAACTGGACGACAAATGGACCCTCGGAATAGTAAGGACGAACCTTGGCAACCTGGCGGCAGCCAGGGGAGAATACCGGGAAGCTCTGGACCTGCACCAGGAAGCACTGGAGTACTGCAGGCTACTGGGTGACATCGAGGGGGAGGCGGAGAACCTGGAGCTGATCGGCGCAGACCATCAAAAACTGGGGCACCTCAATGACGCCAGATCCGCCCTGGAGGAATCGATATCGCTGATGGAGGAGATAGGCGCCGGCTCGAGGACCGTTCTTCCCAGGACCAGGCTGGCCGGGGTCCTTCTCGACTCCGGGAATTCGGAGGACTCTACAGCCGCGGCCCTGGAGCAGGCCTCCCTGGCGGAGGGTCTGCTCACCGCTGACACCAGCGAGAGGACCGTTATCCTGTGTATGCTCTCGAAGGTCTACGCGGAACTCGCCGGAAGGTCACCCGAAGAAGCCGAGGGAAGCGGGCTGGCCGGCAGGAGCGAGAGCTTTCTCCGCGAAGCCCACCGGTGTCTCATGGAGACCGTCGCCACCATCTCCGGAGCGGAATCCAGGCGCACCTTCCTGGAGGGAATAGAGAGCCACAGGGAGATCATCGCCGCATACATGGTCCTGGGGACGGAGGAAACACATCCATGAAAAAGGGGACGGAGGTGCTTCCTCCGTCCCCTGTCCTTATGGTGCCCCCGACACGACTTGAACGTGTGACCTACGGTTTAGGAAACCGCCGCTCTATCCTGCTGAGCTACGGGGGCGCCGGAAAAGCTTCCGCCGGAACAGCAATTATGTGTCCTCGGCGGGTGCCGGTCAAATCCGGAGTTCAGTCGGCCATGAGGTTCAAGGAATCCCCGTCTGCAAAAAGCTTCCCGTAGGCAGTGGGAACGATCCTGGAATCGACCTCCACCACTCTTCCGTGTTCCAGCATTATCCTCAGGTAATCCCTGTCTATGGTGACTCCGGTCTCCCTCTCCAGAGCGTCGAGGTCGACACCGCCGCAGCACCTCAGGCCCAGCATGATGCGCTCTATGGCCGTCTGCCTCTCCGTCAGTATCTCGCTGCCGGCCAGGGGAAGCCTTCCAGACAGCAGACGGCGGTTGTATTCGTCCACGTCCTTCAGGTTCCAGCTCCTGGTGTCGATGCCGTCGAAACTGTGGGCCGAGGGCCCAAGGCCGATATAGGGAGACCTCCTCCAGTAGCTGCAGTTGTGAAGCGAGGAATACCTGTTTCCCCTGGCGTAGTTGGATACCTCGTAATGGGCATATTCCGCCGAGGTGAGTATCTCGTCCGCGAGGAAGTACATCTCGGTACAGCTGTCCTCGCCGGGCATGGTGATGCTTCCGCTCCGGACGGATTCCAACATTGGCGTTCCCTCCTCCAGGGTGAGCTCGTAGCAGGATATGTGCTCCGGTCCCAGTTCCAGCGTCCTGCGCAGGTCTTCCTTCCAGATTTCCAGGGTCTGGCCGGGAATACCGTAGATGAGGTCCACCGATATGTTCCTGAAGCCCGCGCTCCTGGCCTCCGAGAAACAGGTGACCGACTGGATCGCATCGTGTATTCGGCCGAGCGTGCCAAGGATATCCCCGTTGAAGGACTGGACCCCTATGCTCAGCCTGTCGAACCCGGAATTCCTCAACTCCTCCAGCTCATGCCCGGACACGGTCCCCGGATTGGTCTCGATTGTGGATTCGGAGATTCCCGAGACGAAGGCCAGCCTCGCCAGCTCCTCGTGGAAGGTCTTCCAGAAGGAGGCCGGGAGGATGGTGGGCGTGCCGCCACCGACGTACAGAGTACAGGTCCTGACGCCGCCGAGTCGCATCTCCATCTCCTTCAGGAGGGCTTTCCTGAAGTCGTTGGCCGTGTCCTGGCGGTAGGGTATCGAACAGAAGCTGCAGTAGGGACACTTGCTGACGCAGAAGGGTACGTGAACGTAAAGACTGGTGGGCATTACCTCAGTTTTTCCAGCGAGGGTCCTCGAATCTCTGTATTTCTATGACGTAGCCGTTGGGATCCCTCAGGAAGCAGTGGTAGATGTGGTAATCGCGATTCGAAGCCGGCTCCTTCTCGAAGACGCCCCCCCTGGCCGAAAGCTCCTCGAACCATCCGTCCACATCCTCGGTCACAAGGGTCAGGACCACCCCGTCCGAAGAGCCGGCATCCACACTGCCGCAGAAACCCAGGAAAGAGCTGCCGGTAGTCCTGAATATGCGGCATCCTCCCTGGTCCAGCACCATCTCCAGGCCTATGACGTCCTCGTAGAAGCGGGAGGTCGCTTCCAGGTCACGGGTGTAGAAGAACACTATCTGAGAGTCGAGATCAGTCCTCATCCTCATCCTCATCCCCGTTCACGGTCACAGGAATATTCAATCTATTCAGAAGCTCCAGCAAGGGTCCGTAATGGCTCCCCTTCCAGTAGACCTTGCCGCATTCGGTGCATACGCTGAACTCGTCGTAGTACTTCCGCGTCAGCGGCTCCAGCAGGTGCAGCACCGACTCCTTTGAGGCAGGCTTCAGCTCGGCGCCGCAGTCCAGGCACCTGGAGAAGGGCCTGACGCTCCCCCTGAGGTCAAGCCGGTCCAGTATCTCCGCCGCCTGCTCCTCCGGGTCCTGGCTGTGAAGGTAGCACCCATGGGTCACCGTGTTCCTCTTGAGCAGCATTGTGTCCCTGGTGAGGAGTATCCTGTTCTCCTCCGACGATATCCTGGCAAGTTCGTCGTCGGGTACGTCCCCGGGAAATGCGACATCGAAACCCAGCAGCCTGAATATCAGCGCAAGCTTGCCAAGGTGAACGTCCATCACGAACCTGGTCCTCCTGAGAGGTTCGGGACGCAGCCTGACCGCGCTGCCTACGTCCATACTCTCGAAAACCGGGTAAATGCTAATCAGGTCGCCGTCCCTCACGGTGGCGTCAAGCCCTACGGACTCGCCGTTCACGAGTATCAGCTCTATCTCCGTGTGGGGAATGCCAGCCGATTCCACCAGGTGCTTCAGGGAGTTGCCCCCCGTCATGGGATACTCGAAGCTCCTCTGGCGCCAGCCCCTGGGAAGGAAGTCGTTCAGCTCAGCGTAGGCCCTCATGACAACGGTGCCGGGCCCCTCACCGGCCCCGCCCCGGTCAACTGCAGGTCGCCGTTCCTCCTCCAGGATCTTCACCTCCTCGGGACCCGGACCGTCCCCTGGTCTCAGTCCTCCCTGCGGAGAACCGCAAGGAAGGCCTTCTGGGGAATGGCGACACTTCCCACCATCTTCATCCGCTTCTTGCCCGCCTTCTGCTTCTCCAGCAGTTTCCTCTTCCTGGTTATGTCCCCCCCGTAGCACTTGGCGGTGACGTCCTTCCGCAGCGCAGTTATGGTCTCCCTGGATATTATCTGGCCCCCTATGGCGCCCTGTATGGGTATCTTGAACTGGTGCCTGGGTATCTCCTCCCTGAGGTTCCTGCAGGCGGCGACGGCCCAGGGTCTGGCCCTGTCCCTGTGGACAAGCATGGAGAGAGCCTCCACCTTCTCGTGGTTCACCAGTATGTCCACCTTGACCAGGTCCGAGGGACGGTAGCCTATCAGCTCGTAGTCGAAGGAGCCGTATCCCTGGGTGACCGACTTAAGCTTGTCGTAGAAGTCGTACACCACCTCGCTCAGAGGCAAGTCGGCGGTTATCTCAACCCGCTTCTTCCCGACGTAGATGTTCTTGTAGTTGTTCCCCCGCCTGTCGAGTATCAGCTTGGTTACAGGACCTATATATCTGTCGGGCATGATTATCGAAGCCCTGATGAACGGCTCCTCCGTGAGCTGGATGCTTCCGGGGTCAGGGTAGTCCACCGGGTTGTCCACGGTGATCAGGCTGCCGTCGGCGAGAGTAACCCGGTACCTCACCGTAGGGGCGGTAAGGACCAGGGAGAGGTCGAACTCCCTCTCCAGCCTCTCCTGTACAACCTCCAGGTGCAACAGGCCCAGGAAACCGCACCGGAAACCGAAGCCCAGGCCGGTGGATGATACCTTCTCGTAGATCAGTGATGCGTCGTTCAGACTGAGCCTTTCAAGCGCCGCTGCAAGGTCCTCGTAATCCTCCGATGACACCGGGTAGATGGAGGAGAACACCACCGGCTTGACCTCCTCATAGCCTGATAGAGGCCTTTCCGCCGGCTCCGCGGAGGAGGTCACGGTGTCGCCGGAACGCACGTCCCCCACGGTCTTGATGCCGGCTATCATATAGCCCACCTCGCCGGCCGACAGCTCCCTGCACGGCTCCCTCCGTATTCCGAAGCGGCCCACCTCCTCCACGGTGTGCACCTCTCCGGCGGCCATGAGAAGCACGTCCTGACCGGAAGCGATGCGGCCCTCCACTATCCTTAAGTACACCACGACCCCCCTGTAGGGATCGTAGAGGCTGTCGAACACCCTGGCGCGCAGCGGGAGGTCGTCCCTTCCGGAGGACGCCGGTATCTTCCTAACGATGGCCTCCAGGAGTTCGGGTATCCCCTCCCCGGTCTTGGCGGATATGCACACCGCATCGTCGGCGTCCAGGCCCAGTTCCCCCTCGATCTCCCCCATGACCTCCAGGACGTTGGCCGAGGGCAGGTCGATCTTGTTTATGACCGGGATCACCGTCAGGTCCTGTTCCATGGCCTTGTAGAGGTTGGCCAGGGTCTGGGCCTCGACCCCCTGGGCGGCGTCTATCACCAGGAGGGCGCCCTCGCACGATGCCAGGGCCCTGGATACTTCGTAGGAGAAATCCACGTGGCCCGGGGTGTCGATGAGGTTCAGCTCGTAAACCTTGCCGTCGGATGAGGGGTAGGACATGGTGACCGCCGTGCTCTTGATGGTGATCCCCCTCTCCTGCTCAATCTCCATCGTGTCCAGCATCAGATCGTGGAACTCCCTCTCGCTGACCGTGCCCGTCGCCTGGAGCAGCCTGTCGGCCAGGGTCGACTTGCCGTGGTCGATGTGGGCGATGATGCAGAAGTTCCTTATGTGAAGGGTCACTTTCTCCTCCTTTTCCGGAATTGCTAATATGATTGGGGAAAGGCTCGGGGCCAAAGAACGGAAGGAGAACGATTGGATTTCGAACCGAACGGAATGCAGCTGGTGAGTGACTGCTCCGTAGGCGAGGGGACCAGGATATGGAACTTCGTCAACCTCTACGGCTGCACCATAGGCCGGGACTGCATGGTAGGCTGCTTCACGGAGATACAGAAGGGTGTGGTCATAGGGGACAGGACCAGGGTGCAGAGCCACAGCTTCATATGCGAGATGGTGGAGGTGGGCAGCGACTGCTTCATCGCCCACGGGGTGATGTTCATAAACGACGTCTACCCTCCGCAGCCGGACCCGGCCGACTGGAAGGGAACCGTGGTGGAGGACGGTGTCAGCATAGGCTCCAACGCCACGATACTTCCGGTAAGGATAGGAAAGGGCGCCATTGTAGGCGCAGGGGCGGTTGTTACGAAGGACGTGCCCCCGGGGGCCGTGGTGGCCGGCAACCCCGCCAGGGTACTCAGGTACCGGCAGTAGCCCCGAACTCCACGGTAACTGAAGAGGGCGGGGTCCATCCCCGCCCTCGAACCTTTTCCAGCATCGACAACTGTCAAGGGACATCCATTTCCCCGCACAACACAGAGGTCCCCTTTGTTCCATGATGTGCTTTCAAATTGGATTATTCCTTTGCCGGGATTCTCTGTTCGATGTATCTCAGCCTGAATGACCTGCCATCGATGCTTGCCACATTGCAGCAACCTGGGATCGCAACCTGGGGTCGCAACCTGGGGTCGCAACCTGGGGTCGTACGTTACTTATGTACACTTATCCAATTGCACCCCTGTCCGACAGCATACTGTGGAGCTTGTTTAACGAGAGCACCTTCCGGTGTAAACTGATGACAGGCTGCATGTATGCTATAAAAGAACACAGTTGTTATGGATCGGTGCATCAGAGAAATGCGTTGATCAGGATAGTCAGAAACCCGGAAAGCACCATAGCTCGGAAGACCTGTTTCCGCTTGCAGATTCTCTATGAGCAGATCAGACCGCAGCCATCTCTCCGCCGGCGAAGAGGCTTTCGTAAACTCTGTCCCAGTCGTAGTTGCTGATGACCCTCTCCCTGGCCCGTTTTCGCATGTGGCCGTAGGCATCGGGATCCCTGATGATGAGCTCAGTCATCTCCATCATCTTCTGTGCCCAGTCCTCGACGTCACCGGCCCTGGCTATGAGGCCGGTGATCCCGTCCTCTATTATCTCGCTGGGACCGCCTACGGAAGAGACAAGAGCGGGAACGCCGCTGGCCTGTGCCTCGAGGACTGACATGCCGAATGTATCGGATTCGCTGGGGAAGACGAATATGTCAGCGATCGAATAGAGCCCGGGAAGCTCCTTGTTGGGCACCTTCCCCAGAAACACCACGTTTTTGCATTCCGACCATCTTGAACGCAGTTCTTCCAGGTAGGGCCCCTCACCTGCGATAATGAAACGTGATCCGGGGTATTCCTCAAGCAGCCTCCTGTTGTATCCATCCAGTGCCACATCCAGGTCCTTGTCGCGGGACACCCTTCCGGTATAGACCAGTACCGGGAAGGCTCCCGAGACTATGCTGGCGTCCAGGGGCGGCTCAGCGCTTGATTCAGGCGAGAAGACCCTTGTATCTATTCCTCGGTTGAACTTGGCCACTTTCTTGAACTCGTACCCTCTATGATCCAGGATTCCCATGTACTCGTAGGTGGGCACACGGACTTCGTCGAAGCAGCTGTAGAACCACTTGATGAAACCCTCTATTATGTCGTTGACCGATTCGTCGGAGACGATCTTGGTGACCTGCTTCGCATAGTCGGTATGGTAGATGCCCACCGCCTCGATGTTCATCAGCCTGGCAATCAGTAGACCGGTAAGACCGACGGGTCCGGGTGTGGAGATATAGACACGGTCAGGTTCGAATTTCGATATGAGGTCGAGGGATTTCAGTATGGAGGGGACTTTGAGGACATACTTCTCGTAACCGGGGATAGTGAAGGAGTCGATGAAGGGAAGCGATACTACGTTGTCGTTTTGGGTATGCACCCGCTCCTCACCGGTCAGGGCCGTGACTATCCTGAAGCCTGGATTCTCCCTGGAAGCTATCCTGGAGACCTTGTCCAGGGTCACTGAGACTCCGTTCATGTCCGTGAATGTGTCCGTGAACCAGAGCAGCCGCATATCCTTCCTGTCCGTGCAGGGACCCAGGTATTCCCTCGAGAGGCCGTCGAGCAGGTTCTTGTTCGAGAACATGTCCCTGACCGCGGTGAAGAATGGCAGCAGCAGGAATACACCGGGTATGGAGGCGGAGGCGTTGGTGATGAAACCGACGAGGTCCCCGTCGTTAACGTCCTTCTTGACGGAATGGACAAGGGCAAGCACGAACTCGTCCGAAAGCTCCGCGATCCTGGTGTATAGAAGGTCCAGCTTCTTCTGCATCGGCTGGTCCCTGTGGACTTTCATGTCCTCTATGAGGTTGTTGATAATACGGTAGAGCCTTGCCTGCCTACCCCTTGAGCTGGCCAATCGCCTCAGGAACAGCTTCTCCTTCAGTCTGAAGTCCCTCTTCTCGAAAATGTACTCGGTCAGCGAACTGAACAGGTTCCTCGACGAATTGCTGGGTTTCTCCCGGGAGAACTCATAGGCGATCTTGTAGACGGTGAACACCAGGGACTGGTAGTCATTGCTGCGGCCCTGGCACTGGCCCTGGCCACTCCTTATCTCCTCGAGGAACTCCTTCGGAGAGGAGGCTTCCGCAAGGGTGCAGGTCTGCCCTATGAAAAGGCCTGCATGGTCGTCTGATCCGCCGGTCAGCGATTTTATCCAGGGAGTGGAACCCCATGGTTCCAGGCGGTGTTTCCTTCGCAGATCCTCCAGCCTGGTCTCGTCGAGTGACTCGAGGACCCTTGTCCAGGTGCTGTTATTCACCTTGTTCCTGCCTCCGTTGAGCCCCTCGAAGCTGTTGAACATCAGCATCAGTTTCTCGAGATGATGTATCTCCAGCATTCCGTTGACCGGATAGGTCGCATGAGCCACCGAGTGGGCGAGGCGTCTCTCTCCTATGTAGCTGCGGAGGTGGTAGATGTTGTTCCTTATGCGCTGGATCTCGTCGAACTCGTCCTGATCAAGGCCGTAGACGAGAAGGTGGATCTTGCAGCCGTCTTCCGGGAAGTACGTGGTGAACTCCACTCCGGTGAAAGTGTCGTCGGGATGGTTCTCCGCAAGCATCAGCGCACCCTGGATGCGATTGTGGTCGGTGATGGTGACGAAGTCCATTCCCCGGTCCTTCGCCATGCTGTATACGGTCTCGGGGTCGGTATAGGATTCCTTTGCGCCGAGTCTCTTGAGGAACCATTCCGAAGGGTGTTCGGAGTACTTCGAGTGGACATGCATATCGACCCTGGCAGGTCTTGTCAGCTTCCTGGACTGCAGCATTGCTCCTTCCCTTCCGGTCAGTGTCTGGCATGTGGAGTACCAGCGATTAAGGACCGCCAGGAGAAAATATTGAGCAAGTGTTAATTAAATGTGAAGATAGCGTTTAAGGATGGTCAACCTTACTGGAGGTGGCATGTCCTGTACTCCCTTCCCGGCTCTCATCGGAGACGCGGGAGAAAACCCTGATCTCGTGGAAGATGACGAAGGCACCCAGGATCATCGGAAGGTACAGCAGGAATGACCGCTGCAGAAGCGAGAAGACCACGAGCCTGGATTCCGGGAGTATCACCGACATCAGCGCCGCGATGCTGAACTCGGCTATGCCGCTTCCGCCGGGGCTTGGAGAGAAGTACAGGATGCACATGAGAACGGCCTGTATGGAGATCACAGTCATGAAGTCGCTCCGAATGCACATTCCCAGGAGGATCGTATAGGCTATCGAGTACTTGTTCAGATAGAGAGCGAGAGTCAGGACAAGGCTCAGGGGTATCATCATCCTGTTGTGGCTGAAGAAATTCCTGGACGAATCGCTGAACGTTTCGACCTCCAGCGAGATCCTGTCGGTAAGCCGTCCGAGCATTCTTCCCAACCTTGGGAAGTGTGCTTTCGTCCGGCCCGTTATCCTGCTCATCAGACTGATGAAAAGCTGTGGTCTTGAAAAGGCCACCACCAGAAGCAGGAACTCCACCGAGAACACGATGAAAGAGATCAGGACGACGCCTGTGAAGCCACTTCCCAGACGCTCGGACAGAACTGCGTATGAAACTGCCGCTCCGCATATGAAGACGACAATGGTCGACAGGTAGTTGAAGGCGGCCACGAACACGGCCTGGCCGATGGATCCGCCCTTGCGATGGTACACGTAGAACTGGGCGGGGCCCCCTCCCCCCTGGGAAGGGGTTATGGCACCGACGAAGGTATTGGCCAGGTTCGCCCTGACGCTGGTCATGAACTCCACCGAGGGATCGAGGCGCTTCATGAACACATGGTTGCGGTAGCTCCCGAGGACCACATCAAGAAGCATTAGGAATACTGTAAATCCAAACCATGCAGTATCATAATGCTGGAAGGCTTCAAGTATCCCCTCGGATCTCGTCAGGACAAAGAGGGCGGCCAGAGAGACGATGGTGATGCTGCAGAACAGCGCCAGACCTCTGCGCAGCCTTCTCCGGCTGATCGTTCCCAGGATGCGGGAGGAAGACTGTGGACCGCTCCCTTCGGGATCATCAGCTCCCCTTATACCGGTCTCCTCCTCCGGGGACACTCCCACTCCTAGCAGTCTGACTGCAGGGAGGTTACCGCCGGAATCCATACCACCAGTGTTTCCTGTCTGTTTACTGATGAACCTGTATCCGGGCCGTAAGAGTAGTGTCTCAAGCGCCCGACCTGGCCCAGGAAGGCACCGTTCCCGAGATATCTCTCGCTGTATGCCATCTCCACCGGCCTGTTGCAGTCGTGGACGAACACGTCGGAATCATCAGCCCTCAGGACCGATGCGATGAAGATGCTCTTCATCCTTCCCGGACTTGACTGGCGCATGCCATTCGGGGCGTCCACGAGAACGACGTCCCATTCGTCTTCAAGGATTCCGCTCGGGAGAAGGACAGGGAGCGAAGCCGGTCTGTCCAGCAGCTCCCGCCACTGGTGCCTTTCAGTCCCGTACTCCACCAGGTATGCCTCCATAATAGGGTCCTCGCCGGTCACCCTCTGCAGCCAGACCGGATCGTCCTCGATGAAGACCGTCCTGCCTCCCCGGTTGACCTTCCTCCAGTAGGTGCTGTCGTTGCCCAGACCGAAGACCAGAAACCTGCATGGCCCCCTTTTCTTCAGAATGCGGGTAATGAGCCGTATCTCAGAGGGTCTCATGCAGATGTTGTAGAGGAGCTTCATGGTGGTTGTCCTGGGTCTGTCGGGCCTCCGTACGCATGATTCCATCACCGGTACGAAGACCGTCCGCCTGAGCAGGTCCATGAACTTCGTGAAACCGCTCTTCCATATCAGAGTCTCTCGGATGGACCAGACTAAACCCATAGGAGCCTCCGTACTTCCTGAATACCATATCGGTAAACTGCAGGCCAGCCTTTGGTGTGAAGATAGGCAGCCAGTGTTAAACAGGAGTTAACATCCGATCATCAATCACGCGGTGTTCTTTGGCCGTCCGGTTAGAACCCTGGCCGGCGGTTGCCGCGGCACTGCTCAGTGTCGCCCTCCGGAACCGAGAGACCACACTGGCGAGTGCAATTATGCCGGTTGACCCTTTCGGATACGGAAGGAGAGAGTGAAAGGGCCGGGGTCATCATGACACCCGCCTCCGAGATCTACGCAATGCCCTCGACCTTCTCGAGGACCGCATTCTAAACCCCTAGACATAATGGTTGGACCACCACTTCTGATTAGGGGGCCTTACCCTTGTCAGAAAACCTCAACCGGAAGAGTGGTCCATTGTGTGATGTCCATAAGGACAGCATCAAGATTGCGGTTGCCGAGGAAGGTCGTGAGCCAGCGAAGCTTCTGGCTTCCATTCCCGGGGATAATGGTAAGCTTATCAAGCAGACAAGCAAGCTCGGGCCGAACAGGAGCATCAGGTGCTGTGACGAGGCGGGTCCTGGAGGCTACACGGTCTACCGCGCATTGACTGAGGCGGGGATTCACTGTAAAGTGGTCGCTCCCTCCATGATTCCCTAACAGAGTGGCAAGCGGGTCAAGACCGACAGGCTCGATGCAGAGAATCTTACCTCCGTTCCGGTGACCTCACTGAGGTCTGTGTACCTGATGAGACCACCGAGAGCATCAGGAACCTGGTCAGGCTCAGGGAGGATGCCTGGATTGCCCGGCATAAGACAAGGCGGCAGTTGAATCAGTTCCTGCTTCGCAAGGGTCGAATATATCCAGGATAATATAATAATGCTATCCAGGAGGTTAGGTCAAAAGTCAATCTGATGAGTGCCTTCCTGTCAGTTCTGTGGTTTCTGTCGGTATGCTTGATCGAAATACCTCATACGAGACATTCCAACCAATAGCTTCAACCATATATGGCGCACTTTCAGTGCAGAACAGTGTTCGGAAGGTGTCATGGAAGTGTAGCGGATGTGGAACCCGGAGCGGATTCGTTCACAGGATAAATTGAAGATGTGCATGGATCTGTAGTGATCGTGCAGAGTAATCGTAGAAGATCTCTTGATACTGGAAAAGGTTCGAGGGCGGGGATGGACCCCGCCCTCTTCCGCTTCGCCCGGGGTGTTCTACCAGGTCTTCTGGAAGCTGTACTGCAGCCTGATGATGCCGGCCCCGTCCGGTGGCGCCGGCAGGTCCAGGCCCGTCAGGATGTCGCAGAGTTCGCCGTCCAGGCCGTCGTCCAGACCCTGGCCGGACACGGACACCGAGGTGATGGCACCCGATCCGTTCACCGTCACCTCGAAGGTCACGGTGCCGGTGGGCCAGTCGTCTGCGTTATCCAGTCCCTCCACGAAGGCGCCGTATGCTTCCTCAAGCTCCTCCGCCATCTCCCTGGCGGCGGAACGCACCACCGAGGGGAGCAGACCCAATGTGGGGGATGCCGACACGTGGGTCACGGAAGGCAACCAGCTGGTCTCCCAGCCGTCGCCGTCGTAGTAGTCCAGGGAGGGCTCGTTGCACTCCTCGCCGGAAACCAGGCCTGCCCCGCCGAAGCCCAGGGACTGGGAGACCGAGGGAGAGGCAGCGTATGAAGACCTGTTCATGGCGCCTCCCCTTCCTCCGCTCTCTCCGAAGACGCCCTCGTAGGAGACGCCTTCGGGCATGTTCACGGGGACCTGCACGGTGATCGGCTCGCCGCTGTCCGGGTCGGTGCGCACCTCCTCCGAGACCGCCACGAATGCGGTGTACTCGCTCATTATCTGGTAGTCCAGCGCGGTGTCGGTTATCTCGTCGATTATGTCCTGGCTGGCATTCACGTAGCCGTAGCTGTCGTACATCTGACGGTTGAGCTCGTGGATCCTCTTCCTGGCCCAGAGGGTGGCTACGACGTCGTTTGCCTCCTGGTCGGCGGGAAGGGCCACGTCCATCTCCTGGGACCATCTCCGGCCGGCCACTGTGCCGGTGATGCGGACCCGGTCGGTGCCGGAACCGTCGTACTGTCCGACTATGACAAGGGGTTCTCCGGCGTAGAGGTCCGGTATCCTGGAGGGGTAGACGTCGTGCACCTGAAGGTCTCCCCAGTCGATGCCGATGCCCACCAGGTAGGGGTCGTTTATCTTGTTGTAGATGTCGCCCACCGCCTCCTCGGGGTCCTCGTTGAGGCCCACGTAGTAGGCGTGTCCCCTGCCCTCCTCGGCCAGGCCCTCTATTAGGTACCTGTTGGTGCTGGAGCCGACGCCGATGCTGAAGAGCCTGGTGTTCTCGCCCAGGGTGGACTGGAGCTCGCCCAGTATCTCCGCCTCGTTGCCTATGTAGCCGTCGGTGAGGAAGATGACGAACCTCATCCTCTCCGGGTCCTCGGGGTAACCGATGGCGGCCCTGACGCCCTCGATCATCATGGTTCCGCCCATGCCGCTCATTGTGTTGATATAGGCGATGCCCTGCCGGACGTTCTCCGGGGTGTTGGGAAGGGGCGTCCTGGACATGCTGCTGGCGGTCTCGCTGAACCTCATGATCTGGAATGTGTCATCGGGGTTCATGCCGGCGACGAACTGTCTGACCGTCTCCTTGGCCACCTCCATGGGCTGGCCGCTCATGGATCCCGAGCAGTCCACCACGAAGAACATCTCCTTGGGAGTTATCTCGTCCACGGAGATGTCGGCGTCGGGCTGCAGTATGAGCATGAAGTGTCCGCCCATGGCCCCGTTGTGAGCGATGACGCCGCTCTGTATCCTGTCGGAGGCCGTGGTGTACCTGAATACGAAGTCCCTGTTGGGTATCTCCTCTGCGTTCTCCAGCTCGATGGTCAGAATGCCGTTCAGGCCGACCCGCATATCGACCTCGTGGTTGACGGACTCGTAGTCCTGGATGGCGACACCGGTATTGAGGTTGAGCTGAAGTTCGATGTCGTAGCCGGCCCTGGTCCCCTCTGGGACCACCGGCGGAGTGATCCTGTCCGCGTCCTCCACTGAGGTGGCTATCTGGTAGATACCGAATACGTTCATTATGTGCTCACCTGGAGGCAGGAACCTGGGACCCACCACCATGGGGAAGACTATCTCGTATTCGCCGTCGTCGTACTCGACCGGCGCCACGTAGCTTATCTCTATGACGATGCTGTCCCCGGGAAGGATGTTGCCCACGCTCTGGGTGAATATGTTCGGCCTCTCCTGCTCCAGGAGGCTGGCCGTCTGCCCGGCGGCGATGGCGTCGTCGTAGATCTGCCTGGCCAGCTGCCTCTCGTGGATCTTGCCCTCGATGAGCCTGTCCCCTATCCACATGTTCATTCGGTCAACGGCCCCGCTCTGAGGCAGCGGGAAGGTGTAGACAGCCTCTATCACCTGGTCGTAGGGGTTGCCGTAGACCTGCCTGACGGTGGCCCTCTGCAGGTTGCCGCTGACGTCGATGACGACGGCGGTGTGTTCCAGCGGAAGGTCCCCCACCACGCCTTCCTCGCCTGTTACCTGCATCCTTCCGCTGCCGCTCTCGTCCAGGGGCTGCGCGGTGGATACAGCGGCGACCGTGAGGATGACCGCCGCGGTCAGGATACTTCTTAACATTTCACTACCTCCATGGTGAGTTGTTCTCCGTTTCCGGTCCTGATACATTCGGCGGGTCCGGAGTATTCCATGCCGTGAGGAAAGAAGTGTGCGGAAGGGGTCCCGGATCAGTCCAGGACGGTTACCAGGCGGCCCCTTACGAGGTCTCCCCGCCTGGCGGTGACGAGATATACACCTGCGGGTACCCTCCTGCCCGAGTCGTCGGTGCCGCTCCAGCCGACCCTGCCCGGCGAGCCTATGGTGGTCTCCCAAAGCAGCCTTCCGGCCATATCGTGGACGGAGACCTCCGCCGATCCCTCCTCGAAGCCGACCATGAAGGCGACGGGCGCGTCCCTTTGGGCCGGATTGGGCCATGGAGCAGACAGAGTGAAGGGAGCTGGAGGCACCGGCGAGACCCCGGCTGTCCTCATGACCCTGAGTGCCGGGTCCATGAAGGCGGAGAAGGAGAGCAGGCTCTGGAAGGTCCTGTCGTAGCCGCCCTCCATGAAGGGTATCCTCAGGTCCTTCGCCGTGGAGAAGGCCAGACCGAGGCTCGGGGCGTGGTGGCGGAACACCTCCCTTGCCAGGTCGATGCACATCCATTCGCTGGCTCCAAGCGAGGGCCAGTATCCCTCCCAGCCGTAGCTGACGTTGAACATGACGGCGGTTCCGCCTCCCAGGGGGTTCTGAAGGAGGGCCTCCGCGCAGCTGGCGTGACCGATGTAGTTCCCGGGATGGCAGGCTATACTTGTGTGGATACCGGACATATCCCCGTTCCGGAGGCTGTCCGTGGCGATCCAGCTGGTCATCATCGCGAGGGGTTCCGCGCTCCACCAGATGCCTGTGTTGCTCCCGTGCCCGGCGTAGTGGTTCCACGCTGTTCCTCCGTCGATGACGGGGATGTGTTCGATGAAGCCACCGCCTGGGAGTTCCTCGTAGAACCTGTGCACCTGCCAGTAGGAAGGGAGTTCCACGGCTATGGAGTCGCATCCCCTGTCCGCCGTGTAACCTGTCTCCTCGAAGAGCACCGCTCCGCACAGGACGGCGGTGCTCCTCCAGTCCCCCTGAGGCGGGGAGGACTGGTAGGTCAGGCACTTGTCGACGAAGACCTGTGCGCCTTCGGGCGTCGAGAAGAGCCCCCTGCCGAGGAGCACGTCCGCGTAGAGGTCCAGGCTGTCATCAGGCTGACCGTAATCCCCGTCGCCGTTCCCGTCCCAGGTCCCGTCCAGGTCGGCGAAATAGAGGTCCACCGGCGCGGTGTCGGCGTATCCCTCGCAGTAGAGGTAGACCATCCTCACCGGGACAAGGGACTCGTCGCCGGCGAGAAGAACGAAGACTGTGCCGCGGTTGATGTACCTGTCCCGAATGAAGTTCCTGAGCCTCTCGGCGTCGTCCCTGCCGGGAAAAGCAGACAGTATGCCCTGGACCGTCGCCGTTTCGACCGTGAGGCCCCTGCTAACGTGGAAAAGGGCCAGTTGTTCCATGATTCCGGAATAGGCGCTGTCGCATATTATCAGGTACTGGGAGTCGCCGCCCTGAAGGGGAAGACCGGCCTGGGGGAATCGAGCGGTTTCACCGGAGAGACGGCCTGTACGGGCGAGGGCCATGTCCCTCTGACCCGGCATCAGAGGGGAGGACGGGCCGTCCTCCCACGTAACGGTAATACGCAGCCTGTTCAGCAGCGTGAGAGAGCCGGTTGCAGGGATGTACTCCCAGGGCTGGACCAGGCAGGATGCCACGGTGATGCCGGAGAGGCTTCCGGTATGGGAGGATATGAGCGGGGCTTCCGGCCATGGAGTTGCAAGGGAATAGATATCGGGGTCACCGATCCTGGCTCCAGGATGACCGTGTCCGATTGGCCGCAGCTCCGCCGAGGGAAGCAGTGACAGCCCTCCGCCGGCGATCTCGGTCCTTTCCAGCACCTCGAGGCCGAAGGAGACTCCGTGAGCGCCCTCGGGAAGCAGGAATACCTCGGGAGCCGCAGGAAGGAGAGGCGTGCCTGGAGCCCCCCTCTGCTCGAATCCCGGGGCCTCGACCACCGTACCCCCCCGTGTCTGGAGGAAGTCGAGGTCCAGCGGATCGTACATTACCTCCCGCACCATAGTGCCCGCGGCGAGAGGCAGGCTCAGGGCCAGGGCCAGGGCAGCTGCTGTTCGGGTCAAGGACCTCACTCCCTTGCAGTGTTTTCGTAGTGAATATATTACATCTCTGTAGTATTCGTTCCCGATGAGTGAAGGCCAAGACCGGAAGGTGTTTCCATTGAAGACCATGGATTTCAGGGTCGTGCCCAGGATACCGGAACAGCTGGATGCCCTAAAGAAGATAGCCTACAACACATGGTGGACCTGGAATTCCCAGGCCATCGAACTCTTCAGGTGGATAGACTCGGACCTCTGGGAGAGC
Organism: Candidatus Aegiribacteria sp. MLS_C; assembly: GCA_002030045.1. Taxonomy (GTDB): domain Bacteria; phylum Fermentibacterota; class Fermentibacteria; order Fermentibacterales; family JCC-6; genus Aegiribacteria. The sequence goes on from LQBI01000032.1 coordinate 207,267, forward strand.
ACCTACCACAACCCGGTCCGACTCCTGGGTCGCGTAAGCCAGGAGAGGCTGGAGGAGCTTTCGGCGGACACCGTCTACCTCTCCCACCTGGAGAAGACCGCGGAGAGGCTGGAGGACTACCTCCAGAGGAAGACCTGGTTCGACATACAGAGGCAGCAGAACGACCTCCAGGAGAGGGACTTCCTGGTGGCGACCTTCTCCGCCGAGTTCGGGCTCCATGAGAGCATACCCATATACTCCGGGGGCCTGGGTGTTCTTGCCGGGGACGTCATCAAGAGCTGCAGCGAACTGGGCCTGCCTTCGGTGGGAGTATCGCTCCTCTACAGGCACGGCTACTTCAGCCAGTACCTTAACAGCGACGGCTGGCAGCAGGAGAGGTACTTCGTCAACGACTACTCGAACATGCCCGTGGACCCGGTATACGGGGAGGACGGTAAGCAGGTCTCCGTGGAGGTCCCCATGGCGGACAGGGCCGTCACGGCGGCCGTCTGGAAGGTCAAGGTGGGCAGGACCGCCCTTTTCCTGCTGGACACAAACCTTTCGAAGAACAGCAGCGGCGACCGGGGAATAACCGGCCAGCTCTACGGCGGCGACAGGGAGATGCGCATCAAGCAGGAGATAATACTCGGCGTAGGCGGTCTCCGCGCACTGGACGCCATGGGCATGAGACCCGACGTGAGACACATAAACGAGGGGCACTCCGCCTTTCTGGTCGTAGAGAGGATAAGGCAGCTCATGGAGGAGGGTCTCAGCTTCCCGGAGGCCAGGGAGCTGACCGTGGCGGGGAACGTGTTCACCACCCATACACCGGTCCCGGCGGGCAACGAGGAGTTCGCCACGGACCTTGTGGCAAAGTACCTCAAACCCATGATATCCGCCATAGGGCTTACCGAGAAGCAGTTCCTGGAGTTCGGCCATTACGACGACAACCCGAATTTCTCCATGACGGTCTTCGGCCTGAGGTTCTCCAGGTTCAGGAACGGTGTAAGCAAACTCCATGGAAGGATATCCAGGGAGATATGGAAGGACGTCTGGCCCAGGCTGCCCGCGGCGGACACTCCCCTCACACACGTTACCAACGGCATACATCCGGAATCCTGGATCTCCGACGAGATGGAGAAGCTCCTCACCCGGTACGTGGGGCCCAGATGGTCAAGCAACCGGACCGATGCCGCGGAGTGGGAAAAGGTGGACAAAATACCGGATTCCGAACTCTGGCCCGCTCACATCAGGATGAGGGAAAGGCTGGTCTCCTGGGCCAGGGAGAGGTGGGAGCATCAGATTTCCAGGATGGGCCTGATGAAGCCCCACCTGGAGGACATGCCCGTGCTCGATCCCGAGACCCCCACCATAGGCTTCGCCAGGAGGTTCGCCACCTACAAGAGGGCGACTCTGCTGCTCCGCGACAGGGAGCGGCTGGCCGGACTGGTCAACGACCCCGCCCACCCCGTGCAGTTCATCTTCGCCGGCAAAGCACACCCGCATGACTCAGCCGGCAAGGAACTCATAAGGGAAATAGTCCACCTCTGCATGGAGGAGGATTTCTACGGCAGGGTGGTCTTCCTGGAGGACTACAGCATGGACATGGCCAGGCACATGGTCCAGGGGGTTGACGTGTGGCTGAACACCCCCAGGCTTCCCATGGAGGCCTGCGGTACCAGCGGAATGAAGGCGAGCTTCAACGGCGTGCTTCACTGCAGCGTCCCCGACGGCTGGTGGGCAGAAGCCTACCGGCCGGGCATCGGCTGGTCCATCGGGTCCGGGGAGGAGTACGAGGACCAGGAACTGCAGGACAGGCTGGAGGCCAAGACACTCTACAACATCATAGAGAACCAGATAATACCCATCTTCTACGACCGCGACCGGAACGACATACCGGTGAACTGGCTCAGGATAGTCAAGGATTCCATGAAGGCGATATGCCCGGCGTTCAGCAGCAACAGGATGCTGGCGGAGTACGTCTCCAGGTTCTACATACCGGCCTTCGAGTACTCGGCCAAGCTCTCGAGGGACGGCTACGCCGGGGCCAGAGAGCTGGCGGCATGGATGGAGAAGGTCAGGCAGAACTGGTCTGCGGTGACCATACGGTCGGTGGACACAGAGATGACCAACGGAACCTGTTCCGTGGGCGACCCGCTTCCGGTCACCGTTGGCGTCAGCGCTCCGGGACTTTCGCCCGAGGATCTTATGGTGGAGGTGCAGCACGGCAGGATCGAGCACGACGGATGGCTCACCCGCAGGGAATCCGTCGAGCTGGGCTTCCTGGAGGACAGGGAGGGGACGATGATCTTCGGCGGCTCCTTCCATTGCTCCCACTCGGGACACCAGGGGTTCACCGTGAGGATACTGGCCAGCCACAGGGACTTCGGCAGGATAATAGAGCCCGGCCTGGTCTGCTGGTGGGAGTAGTCAGTCCTCCGGTACCTGACCCGTCCGGTACTTGACCCGGGAAGGGTCCAGGGGTATTCTCACATTGTCAGACTGCAGACCGGAACAGTAGAGATTTCCAGATAAGGAGGAAACATGAAAAGTGCTCTTTTCACTGCATGCGCGGCGCTCCTGGTCCTTGCCCCCATGGCCGTCGCTGACTGGTCGGACAACTTCGACTCCTACGTCCTGGGCAGCGGACTGCACGGCCAGGGCGGCTGGGAGGGCTGGCAGGGGGATTCCACCTACGACGCCTACGTCTCCGACTTACAGGCCTGTTCCTCGCCCCATTCAGCCGCGATAACTCCCACTTCGGACATAGTCCATCCCTTCGCCGATTCGCTGGGCGAGTGGGAGATGACCGCATGGTGCTACATCCCAACCGGCTCAGCCGGCGATCAGTACTTCATCATGCTCAACCAGTACTACCCCGACCCCAACAACTGGTCCGTGCAGCTCCAGTTCGACTCCGACGCCGGCAACGTGATCGATTACTACAGTTCCTCCACGACTCCGATCATCAACGACCAGTGGGTCGAGGTGAAGGTCGAGATCCATTTCAGCAACAGCACCTACGACCTCTACTACAACGGCGCGTTCCTGGCCTCCTGGAACTGGCAGACCGGCGGCTCCGACAAGATAGCGGCCCTGGACCTGTTCGCTGATCCGACCAGTAGTCCAACCACCATCTTCTGGGATGACCTCGAGCTGGTGCAGACCTCCATAGCCCTTCAGCAGAGCACCTGGGGAGGCATCAAGGCCATAATGCAGTAACGGCGCATCCGCGCTCATCGGGGGCCGGCCGATGCCGGCCCCTTTGCTTATGTCCGGGGGTTGACAGCCGGCTGCTGCGGATGCAATTGTTCCGTGGCTGAGAAGCGGCCGGAAACGCGGGAGCGCAAGGGGACTGGTGTCCCTCCCGGACTTCAAATCCGGTGCTGGGTGCTAGAACCACCCTGGGTGGGTTCGATTCCCACACGTTCCCGCCATCCTCTATTCGGCGGACCCTTCCGAGAGGTGGCCCAGGACCATTCCCGCGACTGCGTAGCCGAATATGCCCGGCATGGTTATGAGGCTGGGTATCCTGTTCCTGGTCCTTCCCCTCATCAGGGTCAGGTCCTCCAGGTCCGGAGGAAGGAAATGACCATTCGAGACCTCCATGGAATAGACACACGGTATCCCGGCCTCTATGCCTCTCTTGCGGAGGTACTTCCTGAGCTGCCTGGCAAGGGGACAGTTCCTGGTCTCCGATATGTCGCCGGTCCTCACCATGGAAGGGTCCCTCCTGCCGGATGCCCCCATGCTGCTGAAGACCTTCAGTCCCCTTGCAAGGCACTGCTCGAGTAGGGATGCCTTCGGTCCGAGGCTGTCTATGGCGTCGACCACGGCGTCGGGACGGGGGGAGAGGAGCCGGTCCGCCGTTTCCTCGTGGAAGAACTCCCTGTCAGCGACCACCGAGGTCCCGGGACAGCTCTCCCCCAGGTACCGGGCCAGGACATCCACCTTGCTCCTGCCGCAGTCCGAAGGCGAGGCCAGGGGATTCCTGTTCAGGGAAGTCTCGGTGAGCGTGTCGAAATCCACCAGTCTCAGGAGGCCGATGCCGCTCCTTGCAAGTGCGATGGCGGCGTGGCATCCCACTCCGCCCAGTCCGAACACCGTGACCGATGCAGATCGGACCCTTCGGAAGCCCTCCTCCCCCAGGAAGTCCGCCACCCTGGCGAAACGCCTGTCAGCCGGGTCCAATACCGAACAGCCTTTCAGCGTTGCCGGTCGTGACCGAGGCCAGTTCATCCGTGGTGACATCCCTGAGCGAGGCGAGGGACTCGGCCACTCTCCTCACGTGGGCGGGTTCCACCTCATCGGGTTCCAGGCCTTCCATTCCTATGGAGGGAGCGTCGGTCTCCAGCAGGATCCTGTCCTGCGGGACCCCGGCAGCGGACCGCCTGGCCCTTCCGGCCCTGGGCCTGGTGACCGCGCCTCCGAAGGCCAGGTGAAGGCCCAGGTCAAGGAACCTGCCGGCCAGCTCCGGACCCCTGCTGAAGGCGTGCATGACGCCTCTCAGCCTTCCGCCGAACCGGCCGCTTCCCAGGACGGACGCCATCTCCTCGAAGGCCCCCCTGCAGTGGAGTATCACCGGAAGGTCCATTTCCAGGGCCAGCTCAAGCTGGCGGACGAATACTTCCATCTGTAAATCCATTGAGGGTTCCCCGACCCTTGAGTCCAGGCCGATCTCCCCTATGGCAACCGAGCCGGTGCTCTCAAGCAGGTCCCGGAGCGCAAGGGGGTCCAGACCTTCGTCAGCCTTCCATGGATGAAGACCGAGGGCCGGAAAGACCGCGTCGAAATTTGAGAGGTCCGCCACCATGTCCCAGGAGGCCCTGTCATAGGCCGGCACTACAACTTTGCCTACGCCGGCCTCGGCTGCCCTCTCAAGGACCCCCTCCACGTCCCGGAAGAGGGGGTCCATGAAGAGATGGCAGTGGGTGTCCACCAGCATCGGTGACTGCCGCCCGGGTCAGTAGAGGGTGTAGTCCACCAGGCTGTTGGTGATGCTTGTGACGTAGGTACCAACAGTGTTCACGAACTCGTTCCTCACCTCTCCCACGTTCCTTGCCAGATCGGCGGTGTTCGACACGGTCATGGCAGAGTCTATCCAGATGAGCTGCATCTCCACGCATTCGGTAAAGGTGCCGGCGGGAACGGTGACGGATTCCGAGACCGACAGTATCTCGCCTGTGGTTGGCGGTTCCTGCTGGAAGGTCCATATGTTCCCCGCCTGCAGCGGGAAGGGGACCGTGAAGGACGAGTCCGTGTCCGTCAGGTGTCTGTATCCGTACAGGCCGGAATCGGTCAGCCTGAGATACTCGGTGAACGTGGAATCCATGTAGGTGCTCTGCCCGTAGACGGTCACGGTATCCGAGACCTGCACGTCCTGGACGTATACCTCGAAACCTTCCGAGTGAGTTGCGGTATCGCTTATCTCTATGGTAGCCTCACCGGAAACGGTACCTATCTGAACGTCGTTCAGCGATATCGATCCGTTGCGGTCGTAGTACCATGTGTTTCCCACCGACAGCGGGTAGAATTCGTGGTCGTCGCCGGAGGTGGGTCCAGACGGACCGCCGTCCCCGCAGGAAAAAGCCGCCATGATGACAGCGACGGTCATGAGCGTCAGAAGTTTCTTCAAATCTTTACCCCTTTCTGATCAGACAACTATTGTACTGTACTCGATAGTCACTTCAGCGTCATCCTTTACGGAAAACCATCAGTATGTCAGCGTCCTCTGCTTGAACCCGTAACCCATCACGTCGTGGGCGTCGTGGAGGACCATGAAGGCGTCGGGGTCTATCCTCCTGACCAGCTTGCGGAGCAGCATCACCTGCCTCCTGTGGACGCAGACGTAGATAACGTCCTTCTCCTCCTGGGTGTACCCGCCCCTCGCCCTCAGGAATGTCACCCCCCTGTCCAGCTTGTCGAAGATGGCGTCCCTCACCTCCTCGGGCCGGTCGGTCACTATCATCACCGCCTTGACGTAGGGCAGCCCCTCTGCGGCGAAGTCGGTCATCCTGCTGGTCAGGAAGAGGTTCAGGTAGGCCCATATCACCAGCACCGGGTCGCCGAAGGCGAAGCCCACCGCCAGTATGATGACGGACTCCACTATCCAGTACCCTGTGCTTATGGATACTCCGGTGTACTTCTTCAGGATGGCGACGGGTATGTCCGTGCCGCCGGTGGAGCCCCGGAACTTGAATATGAGACCGAGACCGGCCCCCAGCATGGCGGACCCGGCCACCGACGCAAGGAGTACGTCCATCTCCGAGCCGCCGGTGAGGAACACCGCCAGCCTGGGCAGCTGGCCCTCTGGAGCCACGTTGTGGACGAGGCTCCCGTAACCCGACAGGAAGGAGAGGTGTGAAGGCTGGAACACCCAGCACATGGAGTTGGACATCATCATCCCGGCAAGGCTCCGAATGCCGAACTGCCTGCCCACCGCGAAGCAGCCCACGATGAAAAGCGGTATGTTGAAGCCGAACATCCATATGCTCTCCTGGACGCCGGTCCAGCTGTAGAGAACCTGCGCGAGACCCCCTATCCCTCCCGGCGAGACCCTGAAGGGGAAGAGGAACCACGAGTAGGCCATTCCGAAGAGCATGGAGCCGGCCAGTATGCCGGTGTAGTCCTGTATCTCATCTCGAAAGCTCACGGCAGCGCCTCCCGGACGGAAGAAAAAAGGCAAAGCCCCGAAGGCTTCGCAGACGGGTCTAATATAACCGATCCGGACCGCCCGCGCACTTCGGCCAGCGGATTGCCGCGGAATGGAACAGGTCGAATATATGTACCATCTGAAAGAACACCGGAAGGAGAGGGTCATGAGGATACTGGTCATCGTCGCGCTGGCGGCCATGGTTGCATCCCCGGGCTGCGGGGCGGGAAACGACTCGGAAGGCGGTGCGACGATGGGTGCTCTCGATGATCCGGGAGAGCAGCTGGTCTTTCCGGAAGGGTTCCGGACGGCGGGGGATTTCGCCGGCAGGTTCTACGAGGAGGTTCCGGTGACTGTCCGGCCCTCTATGGAACCGGTGGGGCTGCCGGCCGACCCGGGAGAAATAATCAACCTCGAGTCGATGCTGCTGTCCATCGGAGCGGGTTCCACGCCTTCTGGACTGCTGGAGAACGGGTTCGTGGTCTGGAACGACGCCGAAGGGTCATGGATAAGGACCGATGACCCCCTCAGGGCGTTCGAGGTGGCCGATGGATGGGGCCAGCCTCTCTACGTGTCCTCGGGCATACCGCTTCACATGCTGCACATCTTCTTCGACCAGATACTCCAGAAGCTGGAGGAGGACCACTTCTACCGGGACATCAGGCTTATATGCAGCCACCTCTACGAAGCGAACCTTCGAAGGGGCTGCGCGCTGAACGCAGGATTCTACGCGGTGCCCCTCTCCTTCCTCGACCGCTCCTTCGTCCCGGACCCGTCGGTGGTCGACCTGGTCCAGGGGGAGCTGGCCCTCATAGCGGACCACGCGGGTTTCGCCGAGAGCCCCGTGATGGGGTACAGGGAGGACTATTCGCAGTACGTCCCCAGGGGCCACTACACAGCCTCTGAGCGGCTGGAGGACTACTTCAGGGCCATGATGTGGCTGGGAAGGCTGACCTTCCTGCTCAACGGCGGAGAGCCCTTCGGCCCCGATGCCGCGTACATCGTCAGCGAGGACAGGGCCAGGGAGATGACCGCATGCGCGCTCCTCACCGTGTCCGACCTGGCGGGAACGGAGACCGGAGAGGGGGATACGCTGCTTGACAGGTGGAGCCGGGTGTACGAGCTGACCGCCTTCTTCGCGGGTTTCGCCGACGACCTCTCGGTCCCGGAATACTCGGAAGCCGGCGTCACGGTCGCAGGGACCGCCTCCGACGCGGGCACGGTCTTCCAGGATGGGTTCTACCGCCGGTTCAGGGACCACGTGAACGAGGCGTACGCGGGACCATCCATATACAGCGGCACCGGCGGGCTGGTATCCATGCCCGACGACCAGGGGGAGTTCGACCCCTCGGACCTTGCCGCGGCCATGGCTAAGACCACCGGCTTCAGGTTCATGGGCCAGCGGTACACGCCGGACAGCGAGATACTGGGGAAACTCGTCTTCCCGGCGGTGGGGCCGGATCCCTCGGGGAACCAGCGGTTCATGCCCACCGGCCTTGACGTGGCCGCCGCCTTCGGCAGCCCCGAGGCACTGGCGCTGCTGGAGGAGAGGGGCGACTTCAGTTACGCCAACTACGCCGACTCCCTGGAATCCCTTTCAGCCATGATAGCGGGCTACGGGCCGGAGGACTGGCACGCGACCCTCTACATGTCCTGGCTCCGCTGCCTCTACCTCCTGGTCCGGGAGAGGGGCGAGGGGTATCCTGACTTCATGAGGACCGACGCCTGGGGCACGCAGACCCTCACCGGTTTCCTGGCCTCCTGGGCGATGCTCAGGCACGACACGATACTCTACGCCAAACAGAGCTACACTATGGAGGCCGGCTGCGCACCCGACGGCTTCGACGAACCGCAGCCCTCCGCCGGGTTCGTGGAGCCGGTGCCGGAGGTCTACGCGCAGCTGAACGCAACACTGGAAATGGCGAGGAGGGGCCTTGCGGAGTACGGTGTCCTGGAGGGGGAGATCGACGGCAGGTTCAGGAACGCGATCTCTGTAATGACGCGGCTCCAGGAGATATCCGAGCGGGAGCTGTCGGGAGAGACCATGACCGCGGAGGACGCGGATTTCCTGGAGAACTTCGCCGCGTACCTGGAATCCTCCATCTGCTGGGACGGGGAGACCACAGAGGGACTGGAGACCTCGCTGATAGCCGACGTACACACGGACCAGAACAGCAGTTCCGTCCTGGAGGTCGCCTCGGGGGGCCTGGACTACTGCATTGTAGTCTACAGGAGACCCGACGGCGCCGTTGAGGCGGCGGTGGGGCCTGTACTCAGCTACTACGAGTTCACATGGCCCGTGTCCGACAGGCTCACAGACGAGGCGTGGAGGGAAATGCTGGAGGGTCCGGAACCGCCGGCCAGGCCCTGGTGGGCCGAGGTCCACGTGGTGCGCAGGTAGCACCGGCCTGTACGATCGGTTCAGAAACCGATACCGCCTCCGGCGGAGAAGAGCCAGTCGTGCTCGTCGTCGGTCCCCGCCACGTGCCCGTACAGGCCGAAGGAGAGCACGAGAGGGACCGCCGTGGCCCTGAACTCCGTCCCCAGGTAGGTCTGGTCGTTCTCCAGGCCTCCCCACGGATCGTTCCA
>LQBI01000033.1 GCA_002030045.1 Candidatus Aegiribacteria sp. MLS_C
GCTTATTGCGAAGACTGCAGTCCATTTGAGTGGAAAAAGGAAAAAGTACACCAAGTTACCCTTAAGCGATGTTACGCTGACTTATGCAAGTAGGTAGTAGCCGGTTCCACCGGGCCTGTCGGTGGAGCGCTCGTCCCAGATGACCATTCCTGTGAGTTCGCCTCCGAAGGATTCGGACAGTTCGGCGGCATACTCCAGCATGTAGTCTGCCGCCATTCTGTAGGCCTCGCCGGATTCGTTTCGGAACCGTGAGCCCGAGGATGTCTCGACACGGTGGGCCTGCTCCAGAACCCTGTCGAATCTGGGAAGCCAGGCGCTGGCTTCGCTCTCCGCCAGGGATCTGCGGAAATGCCTTACCGGGGCGGGCAGTATCACATGCGTGCTCCTGCCGATTTCCAGCAGGCATTCGTGAAAGAGAAGGTCCGCGCCATCCGCGGCGGAGGCTATCCCTATGTCCGGTCTAAGACCCAGCAGTGTTTTTCTGAGTCGGTTCTTGACCCTGGAGCTGATGCTGTCCGGAAAACGGACCCCGGGGCGTCCTGGTCTGTCCACCCTGTGACCTGCAAAGACGATGATCCGGGGCGTTCTGATCGAATCCAGGACCCTTGCCGCCTCCTCTTCGGGTATGTCTAGGCTTTCGATGAGGGCAAGGGCGTTAATCCTGGCGGACTTGATCTGACCGAGTTTTCCGCAGAGATGGCTCCCGGCGCTCTCGTACCATCTTGCGGCCGTCCCGTAGTCGCCCCTGATGAGGTAAGCCTCTCCCATGGAGGCGGGTATCCAGTACTCGCTTGTCGTGCCGTGCCGATTGTACTTCTCCCAGCACTCGGATATGACCTCCTCGGCCAGTTCCAGGCTGAGGTCCCTCATACCGAGGAAGATCGCCAGCGAGGCGGCGTTGATGGTGCACCAGTAGTCACATCCGAGTCCGCGACTCCTCATGTAGCTCTTGAATGAAGCGGAGAGAGACCTGTGCGCTTCTTCGGGATCTGAACCCCTGGCCTCGAGCCACCTGCGTTTGTAGAAGCTTCCCAGAAGGGCAGAGAGCCGTGCATCCTCCTCCGGGTGTATTCCTTCCGTTCCCTCTAGAAGGTCTATGGCCTCGTCGGTCATTCCAAGCCTGGACATGCACAGGGCGTGAAGACCGATCCCGGCAGGGTAATTCCGCTCCGAGCCGCCCATGGCCCTCTCTCCGAGTTCGTATGCCCGCAGGTACTCACCCCTGGAGATGAGTTCCTTGATGTTCGAGATCTCGAACTCACCATGCATGGAGTCAGGATACCTGCGCAGGTCTTCCGGACCTGCTGTCAGCTGATCTTTCATCATATCTCCCCGATGGTCATAGTGAGCGGGTTATTCTGCAGGTATTCCGAGTTCCCGTGTAGCCGTACTTCCGGAAAAGCTCCATGGTGCCTGCCCCGGCAACTATAGTCCGAAGGATGCCTGACAGGCGAGTGGTACATATCAGATACTCCCGACGCGGACATTGTCGTGAAGAGCGATGCCCCAGGAGGAGGACCTGTCGCCCAGCCTTATCCTCACCGTACGGGTGGTATCCGGAACAGCGACGGAGGAAACGCACCACAGGGAGTCGTCTATCAGATAGCTCACGGTCAGGTCATCGTTGATCTCGAGCCTGAACCTGTGCCATCCGTCCAGCAGCTGGTTCTGGTGGTAATACTGTTGAGCGAAGGATTCTTCCGGACTTCGCCGGCAGGATAAGCTTATGACGGCCTGACGGTGAGGAGCGGCCCAGTCCAGCTCGCCGCTGTAGGAAAGGTCTATGCGGGCTATGCAGTATTCCTCTTCTGTCGAATCGCCCTGTCTGAACCCCGGCGTCACGATCTCCAGGCAGGCAGTGACCCATGTGCCCCTCTCCAGGCATGTGAGGTATACGTCGCACTCAGCGAAGAAGCCCGCTCCCAGCTGGAAGGTCTCCCTGGAGACCGCTCCGCTGCCGACATTGGAGTCGCCATTGTTGCAGAAGGCGGGCGCCGGAAGTCCCAGTGAATCCACGGTCATAGGAAGGGGGTCGCCGTAGAAGAACCAGCGTTCCGACAGTGCGGACGAGGAGAAATCGTCCAGGAGGAGCGTCTCACCGGATGTGGCGGGAATGCATACCAGCGAAAGGAACATCACCGTCCCCGCAACGCGCGAGCCGTGTCCCGTCCGGTTCACCATCTCCGTCTGCAGAGCCTCAGGTCGTCAACATGGTGAGGAAGGGATCCGGAGTTTCCCCAGATGTAGACCCCCACCGTGTCACATCCTGTGCGGGAGCCGACCGAGTCCTCATGGAAGAGCCTGTCCCCAGCCCAGAACCTGACGGTCCGGGAGCAGGTCTCGATGGTGAGCCGCTGGGGCACTCCCCGTTCCAGCCATAGGGATTCCGCACCGCAGAAAGCCAGCACCGAGCCGTCGGAGATTGTCCTGGTCTCCAGTCCCCGTACCTGGCCGTTGCCGCCGGGTGTGTAGACCCATCTCAGTTCCATGTCGGACACCATTCCCGGGTCCAGGAGGAAGTCGTCGGCGCTGCCACCGGTCATTCCGAATGCCACCCAGTTGTTCCCTCCCGTCACGGGCATGTCAGGAACGGTTATGTCGGCGGACAGACAGAGTCCCGGGACCAGCGGGAACCGGGCGATGCTCACCACGGAAACATTATTGGCGTCGAAGGACCAGTTTCCCGAAATACTGTCCCTGTGCAGCACCGGTGAGTAATTGCGGTTGAATCCCATTTCCCATACGGTCTGGTCTATGAAGCCCCTCTCCCAGTCCTCGGCGAAGATATCGACCCCTGTGACGGTCTCCGGGTTCCATCTGCCGTCTTCCGTGAACCGTATGACCCAGGCGTCGGGCTGACCGTACATGGACGTACCGCCGGCTGCCCAGATGGTCCCGTCGGCCGCCCTGGAAACTGCCGAGAGGTAGTCTTCCCCGCCCATGTCCACCACCGAATGCCACTGCTGTCTTCCCTCCTGATCGAGACGAATGAGCCAGCCGTCCCTGGAGCCGCTGCCCCAGGAGCCCGTGTATCCTGCAAGCAGAACGTCGCCTGCCGGCATCAGGAGAGCATCGTTGATGACATCCGGCATCGATCCCCCGTAGCTTCTCTCCCACAGAAGCTCGAGGTCGGGCGAGAACCTCATCACCGAGAGGTCCCCCCTGCCGCTGCCGTAGGTGTCCCTGGTCATCGCGAGAAGGATATCGCCTCCGGGGAGTTCCAGCCCGCACGAAACATGGGAACGGGCATCCCCGATCACTATCCTGTCCATCAGGTCACCCGTGGGGGAAACCGTTTCCACCCCGTTTGCCCTTGAGGGAAGGTCGCGGAAGACCCTGAGCAGGTCTCCGTTCTCCAGCACGACAAGATCCCTGGCGGTGTTGCTCTCTCCAAGTGTGTCCCTGGAAACGAAACCGCCGGATGCGTCGATGACAACCTGATGATTGGCCCTGAAACAGGTCGAACTGATCTGCCTGAGGGTGAAGAACAGGTATACGAGGCTGTCGTCCGCCATATCCATCGAGGCCAGCTCGGGCTGGACGGCCCCTTCCCACTCGAGCCACCATTCTTGGTCCCAGACTTCTCCTCCGGCGCTGTCCAGCCTGACGGCCCTCACCGGGAAACCCGTATGGTCGAAGTCGGCGTACTCCCCCGCGGCACAGATGAGACCATCCGTCCCGGCCTTCAGGAGCCGAGGTTTGTCCTCGCCCGCCAGGGAGTCGGACCAGGTCCACATTATCCTGCCCTCCCCGTCGAAACGGGTTATCCACCACTCGCTCCAGAATCCCCAGTCCCAGGTGCCGGTGGCCGTGAAGCCGCCGTCAGTACCGGCGATTATGTCGGTGGCGTAGTCCCAGGAGTCTGTACCGCCCGCGACCATGTTCAGCAGTCCGCGGACATCGCCGCTTGAACCGGGGCTTCGGAGGATGATGAAAGCCCCTGCGGCCAGGAAGCTGAGAAGGATGATGAGCGCGGCTGCAACCCATATCCTGCGGCATCTCCTTCCGGGAAGGGACGCCGGAGGGGTTCTCGGTTCGATTCCCGGCAGATTGCCCAGGGATTCCAGGAGCCGGCCGCGTACTTCCTTCCAGCCGCCGCTGGCGTCCAGCCACTGGTGCGAGCCCGTGAAGTACTTTAAGCCCTTGGACAGCTCGATGTCCTCGAGCTTGATGGGTATAATGGTCTTCTTCAGGTTCGTGGCTATGTCAAGCTCGTTCCTTATCTGGCGGGAGTCGTTGGCATGCCCGCTGAACACCAGGACCATTCCGGAGGAGCCTGCGATGGCGTCGTAGATGGTTTCCGCCCAGTCGGCTCCCGGTGGTATGTCCCGGTATGAGACCCAGCAGCGGAACCCCGAGTCCTCCAGGAACTCCACCAGGCGGCGTACCTTCCTGTCGTCACTGCTGGAATGGCTTACGAAGATGTAGTCTTCCAACGTATCCTCTGCTTGCCCGTGGGTTCTGGATGGTCATCGTTGTTTCGGTGGAATATAAACATGCTATTACATATATTCACAGATACGATCGCCTACCACCCGGAAATCACCTGAAGCATATGCGGGGACTGCACGCGAGGAGAACAATGTTCAGAAATGCAGGGCCGGTTCCGGCTGTCACCATGCTGCTGTTTCTCCTCGCCTGCGGAGATGGCGCCGGCACCGTCTCGCGTCCGGGGATCGTGGTCGTGATAATCGACACCCTTAGGGCCGACCATCTGGGCTGCTACGGCTATGAGCGGGACACTTCACCGGTTATCGACAGCCTGGCCGGGGAAGGCACCATCTGGAGAGACTGCCAGGCTCAGGCTCCTTGGACCCTGCCGGCCACAGCCACCATCCTGACGGGACTGACTCCCAGAGAGCACGGGACCGGCAGGAGGAACGGTGTCGATTACGTGCTCGACAGTGAAGTGCCAACTTTCGTGACGATCCTTGCCGATGCCGGTTACAGTACGTTCGGAGTGTTCAACGTTGCCCTGCTCTCGGAGCGGATGGGCTTTGCAAGGGGCTTCGACTGCTACTCGTGCGACGATTGCGGAGTGTACAGGGCTGCCGAGACCGTTGACGAGTTCCTGCGGTGGCTCGAGGAGCGGGATGATCCGGAACCATTCCTGGCGGTGGTCCACATATTCGATGTCCATCAACCCTACGACCCGCCGGAACCCTACGACGACATGTTCCTTCCGGGTGACACCCTGCAGCAGGTATACTGGGAGATAAGCGAAGGCGGGATCGATCATCCCGAGCATGCGGAACATTTCGTCGCCAGGTACGACGGGGGCATACGATGGGTGGACACCCAGCTGGGCAGGCTCTTCGCCGGTCTGAGGTCAGGCGGTCTTGCCGACGGCGTGGTGGTCATATTAACCGCCGATCACGGGGAGGAATTCCTGGAGCACGGCTGGGTCGGACATGGGGGCAGTTTCTTCCAGGAAGTTCTGCATGTGCCCCTGGTCATGTCCGGGCCCGGAATAGGCAGGGGCAGGGAAGTCGGGACAACGGTGGGCCAGATGGACATCATGCCCACCATACTGTCCCTCTGTTCCGTAGAGGTCCCCGACGGTCTGCCCGGTACGGACCTTCTCGGCTCCAGTTCCGGCGAGGACAGGATCATACCCGCCAGCTCCGCGAGTTTCACCGGCAGCATGTCGGGGTACGCACCGCTGACCGAGGTCCGCTTCGGTCGCATGAAGGGCATCCTGACCAGGCGCGGAAGCACTGACCGCTACGTCATGTACGACCTCCTGGAGGACCCCGGGGAGCAGTCCCCCCTTCGGGCCGACTCGGCGATGGTGCGACTTCTGGACATCAGGATGACCACTCCCATGCTGTACGAACCCCTGAGGGCAGGCGACCTGGACGAAGGGTCCAGGAGCGCCCTGGAAGCGCTGGGTTACATCTGACATCCATTCCCCGTACACCTTCTTCCGAGTACTGCCCCTCAGTTTTCTTCATCCTTCGTCTCTCGAGCCGTTCCTATCCTGAGTACGGGGTTTTGACGGGGCTGCGGTACCTCCGTATGTTCTTTCCTGCAGAAACAGGCCCGGCCCGGTCCAGGGTTCAGGCCCTCCTTTCCAACAGCCTGCCCCTGCCGGACGGAATCCCATCTCAGCAGCCAGAGGGGGTCCCATGGATACACTTGACGAACTGAGGGCGGAAGCTCGCGCAGGCGGAGGAGAGGACAAGACCCGGAAACGCCACGAGGAAGGCAGACTGACCGCCCGAGAGAGGCTGGATGTCCTTCTGGACAAGGACTCCTTCAACGAGCTGGGCATGTTCGTTACCCACGACTGCCATGATTTCGGAATGGAAGAGAAGAAGTTCCTTGGCGACGGTGTCGTCACGGGCTACGGGACCGTCCACGGACGACTGGTATACGTCATATCCGAGGATTTCACCGTACTGGGAGGTTCCCTTTCGAAGAAGTACGCCGAGAAGATAGCCCTGACACAGTCCCTGGCGCTGAAGAACGGTGCTCCTATGATAAACCTGAAGGACTCGGGAGGGGCCAGGATACAGGAGGGGATAGACTCCCTGGCAGGTTACGGCATGGTTTTCATGGGCAATGTCAGGGCATCGGGAGTGATTCCGCAGATATCGGTCATCATGGGTCCGTGCGCGGGAGGGGCCGTATACTCACCTGCTCTAACGGATTTCGTCTTCATGGTCGACAGCAGGAGCTACATGTTCCTCACCGGTCCAGACGTCATAAGGGAGGTGACCCACGAGGAAGTGACCTTCGAGGAGCTGGGAGGGGCGGCGGCGCACAACTCGAAGAGCGGGGTGGCGCATTTCAGATGCGATTCCGAGGAGCAGGCGCTCTCCATGGTGAGGGAGCTGCTGACCTACCTTCCGCAGAACAACATGGAAGACCCTCCGGTAGTGGTGCATAAGAAGCGTACGGGGCTCCGCGGCAAGCTGGGCTCGCTCGTCAAGCAGGTCAGGGGAGGCGGAAGGGAGGAGGCCCTGGAGAGGGTCCTCCCGGATAACCAGTCGCTGCCCTACGACATGAAGAGAATAATAGCCGGCATAGTGGACGAGGATTCCTTCTTCGAGGTCCACAGGCACTTCGCCCCCAGCATCATAGTAGGTTTCGGGCGCCTGGAGGGGATGACCATAGGTATTGTTGCCAACCAGCCCGCACACCTTGCGGGAGTTCTGGACACCCTCTCTTCGGCCAAGGCTGCCAGGTTCGTACGTTTCTGCGACTCGTTCAACATCCCGCTGCTGGTGCTGGAGGACGCCCCCGGCTTCCTGCCCGGGGTCAGTCAGGAGCATACGGGAGTGATAAAGGAGGGGGCCAAGCTGCTCTACGCTTTCTGCGAGGCTACAGTACCAAGAATAACCGTGGTCATCAGGAAGGCCTACGGCGGGGCCTACATTGCCATGAACTCAAAGCAGATAGGCGCAGACCTCAACTTCGCCTGGCCTACGGCCCAGATCGCGGTCATGGGCGCGGAAGGTGCCGTGAAGATCCTCTTCAGAAGGCAGCTGGCCTCATCGCCGGAGCCGGAAGACGAGAGAAGGCAGCTGGTGGACCAGTACAACCTGAAGTTCAGCAATCCCTATGTCTCTGCCAGCAAGGGATACATAGACGAGGTCATTAAACCTTCCGAGACCAGGTCCAGGCTGATAGCCGCTTTCTCCTCGCTGCGGACCAAGCTGGAGAAGCGGATCGACCGCAAGCACGGGAACATGCCCCTGTGAACAGCATAGGCAAGGTCCTGGTGGCAAACAGGGGAGAAATAGCCATCAGGATAATGCGGGCCTGCAGGGAGATGGGAATAGAGTCCGTTGCCGTCTACTCCGATATAGACAGGACCTCCAGGCATGTCCGCTACGCCGACGAGGCGTACTGCATCGGCCCAGCCCCCTCGATAGAGAGCTACCTGAGGATCGACAGGGTAGTGGAGACGGCCCTGGAGAGCGGATGTGATGCAGTGCATCCCGGATACGGCTTCCTGGCGGAGAACCCGGGACTCCCTTCCGCATGTCTTGATGCGGGTCTTGTGTTCATAGGACCCTCAGCCCGTTCCATGGCTCTTCTCGGGAACAAGACGCAGGCCCGCAGGATGGCTGTGGAAGCCGGTATACCCATTGTCCCGGGTACAAAGGAACCGCTGTCCGATGTAAGAGAAGCCGAGAAGGCGGTAGAGGAGATGGGGCTTCCCGTGCTTCTCAAGGCAGCGGGAGGAGGAGGGGGAAAGGGCGTTAGGATCGTCAGGGAGGCCTCGGGCCTCAGGTCCAGCCTTGAGCAGGCTACCGCAGAGGCCCGGGCGGCATTCGACAACCCCGACATATACATAGAGAGGTACCTCGAACGGCCGAGGCACGTTGAGATACAGGTTCTGGCCGACCTTCACGGTAACGTCGTGCACCTGGCGGAGAGGGAGTGCTCCGTGCAGAGGAGGTTCCAGAAGCTCATAGAGGAGGCTCCCAGCTGCGCGCTGGACGGGGAACTCAGAAGCAGGATGGGAGAGGCCGCCAGGAAGGCGGTGATAGCTTCCGACTACCACAATGCCGGAACCGTTGAATTCCTGCTCGATTCCGGTGGCGACTTCTACTTCTGCGAGGTCAACGCCCGGCTCCAGGTCGAGCATCCGGTCACCGAACTCATTACCGGAGTGGATATAGTCAAGGAGCAGATACGCATAGCTCAGGGACTCCCTCTGTCTTTCTCGCAGGAGGACATTGATATCCGGGGTTCCGCCATAGAGTGCAGGATCTGCGCGGAGGACCCCGTTTCCTTCCTTCCCTCTACGGGGACCATAACCGAGCTGGAGGAGCCGTCGGGACCCGGGGTCAGGCTGGAATCCGGCATCAGCGAGGGTTACAAGGTATCTCTCTACTACGACCCGCTCATAGCGAAGCTGATAGTCTGGGGCCGCGACCGTTCCGAGGCCATCGCCAGGATGAGGCGTGCACTGGAGGAGTACAGGATCAAGGGAATACACACTACCATTCCCTTCCACCTGAAGGCTATGCAGAGCGTGCAGTTCGTCTCCGGAGAGTACGATACCGGCATAGTGCAGGAGATCGAGCATCCGGAGACGGAGATCCATATCGAGATTGCCGCCATAGCCGCGGCGATTGTGGCCGGTGAGGAGATGGCGGTGGAGCTGGGAGGCGAAACGGAGGAGAGCAGATGGAAGATGCTGGGGAGGGTTGGTAATGGCCTTCATCGTGCGAAGTGGTGAGCGCAGCTTCAGGATAAGTCCCCGACTCGTAGAGAGCACGGAGCACGAGGACCACTACCTGGTCCTGATGGACGACTCGGAGCACCGGCTCAGCGTCACCAGGATAACCCCCACCCATCTCTCCATCCTGCTCGGGAACAAGTCCTACAACGTGGAGGTTGAGAGGAGCGGAAGCGATTACAGGGTGACCACCCGCGGGGAGGTTTTCACTTTCAGGGTCGCGGACGAGTTCCTCCAGTCCTCCGAGGAGGCCTCCGCATCCGGAGAGGCGGTGATAACAGCCCCCATGCCGGGCCTCGTGGTCAAGATTCTTGTAAGCGAGGGAGACGAGGTCAGGGCCGGCCAGGGTCTTCTAGTGCTGGAGGCGATGAAAATGCAGAACGAGATACCGGCCCCGGGTTCGGGGACGGTAAGGGAGGTCCCGGTGCAGGAGGGGAACACAGTCATGACAGGGGACATCCTGGTGGTGATCGACTGAGGGACAGGTGAACGTACGGGGTGCTTTCTGAAGGTCTGGAATGCACATGGAGCCTCGCCCCGCCTCCCGAAAGCAGCGATGAATGGACCGGCGCCATGAGAAAAGAGCAGACGGGCAGGTTCAGGAGGGCGAGGACCATGGACGAAGAGGCCGTCAACGCTTCAGGAAGAGCTCTGAAAGCACTCTGAACCCGCTCATCCCCTCAATTGACGTCCCCGATGTATACAGGACCGCCGTAATCACCTCTGATGAGTCCAGGCAGTATGGACCGCAGGGCATCGGGATAGATCCTCAGTGATGCGATCCTCTCGGGGGACACCCATTCCACCCCCGTCTGCCAGGCGTCGTGCTCGGGAGGGGAATCAACCTGCTCCAGGGGCTTCGCCATGAATACTATCTCGGTCTGATGGACGTCGCTCTCCCACCGGGCGAACTGATGATTGGCGCCGAGGTAGTCCCGGACCAGCACCAGCCTGCCGGGTTCCACCAGCCATCCGGTCTCCTCGATCACTTCCCTCACCATCGCCTGAATAACGGTCTCTCCGAACTTCTGCCCGCCGCCCGGCAGCAGGTAGAAGTCTCCCAGGTGGTCGCGGTTGACCGTGAGGAGCACCCTGCCTTCCGATACAACCACAGCCTTGCAGGAATTCCGCTTCCTGCCGGTGCCGTCCTCGACGCTGAATGGTCCTGTCATGTCAGAACGAGGCCCCCAGCCGCAGGTAGGCCTCCCACAGCCCTCGACCCGCGAAGACCGTGACGATGGAGCCGATCGCGAGGAAGGGTCCGAATGGAACGGGTACCCGCCTGTTCCTGCCGGCCAGTATGAAGGCTGTTCCCGCGAGACCTCCGGCCAGGAACGACAGGAACAGTGCGACCCCGGTCAGGGCGGGACCGAGGAAAGCCCCTGTCATGGCCGCCAGCTTGATATCCCCCCACCCCATACCTCCCTGGAACTCCTCCGCCTCCGACTCGTGACCCTCGGGAGGCAGTGTGTAACCGGGCCTGCGTTTCAGCAGCATTCCGGCAACGGTCCTGATGATGAGGAAGAGAAGAAATGCGGATACGGAGGTGATGAGATGCGGGAGGAACTTCCCCGCTCCCGGCAGAAGGGCGAATCCCAGCCCGACAGCCGTTCCGCCGAGACTGACGCTGTCAAGCACTATCCAGTGGTCGATGTCCGTCAGGACCGTGCAGACCAGGAGGGATACGAAGACGGCGTACTTGAGTGAGAGCCAGGACTGGCCGAACCTCATGACCACGGCAAGGAAGAGCAGGCCGGTAACCAGCTCCACCAGGGCGTAGCGGAAGGAGAAGGCTGCACCGCAGCTTCTGCACCTGCCCCTCAGGAGGAACCAGCTCAGAACAGGCACGTTGTCGAACCACCTTATCGGGGTTCCGCAGGATGTGCACCTGCTTGCTGGGCGGACTATGGACTCTCCCCTGGGAACCCTCCAGGCGACCACGTTGAGGAAACTCCCCACCGAGGCGCCGAACAGGAACGAGAAAACAAGGTACATTGTCCTCAAGGTACCACCCGGACTGCATTACCTATGAAAGGTGTAAGGATATTTGTCTGTTCGCCCAGCCTTTAGTATAATCCTGCCGATACGGAGACGGGAGTAGGCTCCCGACCATGGAAAACCGGTCATGCAGGTATTCCTCAAGCCTGTCCCTGTCTCCGCGTTCTTGATAACTCAACCCAAAGGAGGGAGTACTTCATGAAGTACGCACTGGCACTGGTTGCGCTTGTTTCAGTCCTGGCGATGGCAGAGCCCGTCGTCGACATCTCCGGTTTCGCCAAGGCCTGGTTCTACATGTACGGCGAGGAGGGAGCGAACCCCGAGAACACCTTCAGGGCCTACGACTGGACCACCGTCAAGGGCAGGCTCAGCGACGACGTCTACGCCTTCGTGGGCGCCAGCTACAGCTCCTGGGATTCCGATGGCGACCTCCAGGTATGCGACGCCTACCTCACCATGGACATCGTCCCGGAGCTTTCCATCAAGGCCGGCCAGTTCAACATCCCCCTGGGATGGGCCAACTGCTGCCCCGGCGGAAACCTTTACTTCCTTGACAGGGCCGGAGTGGTCTCTACCGACGAGTTCGGCTGGTACAGCGACCGCGACCTGGGCGTGAACCTCCACGGCCAGTTCGACATGGTGGGCGTGGATGTGGGCTACTTCAACGGCACCGGCATCCATGCCGACGCCAGCGAGTTCTGGAACAAGGAGTTCGTGGGCAAGCTCACCCTGGACGCCACCGACTGGCTGAGGATAGCAGGAGGCGTAGGCATGATAGGCCAGCCTCAAATCGACACCCTCGGTACTGTTCTTCAGGAAGAGTGGTCTTCGATGGGCATCAACGCCTACGCACTGGCCGACTACCCGATGTCCGAGAGCGCCGATCTCATCTTCGAGGCCGAGTACTGGAACTTCGGCTACGCCGGACCGGATGTGGACAATGTTGACGAGGAAGCCGGAATGGACCTCTACGCCACCCTTGGCGTGCACTTCATGCTGGACGGCGGCTTCCTCCACTCCATCATGCCGGCTGTCCGCTACGAGATGTACAGCCCCCAGGAGGCCGTTACGACCGGCGCCGACCGGGCCGAGGACAACACCAGCTGGATAGACGCCTGCGTGAACTGCTTCATCACCCCTTCGAACACGCTTCAGCTGGGCATCAGGAACTGGAGCTTCGAGGACGAGAACCTGGACGGCTACACCGACATGTACCTCGGCTGGAGGCTCAACTACTAGTCATTGCGACTGGACCTTCCCGCCGGGCCGCACCGGACGGGAAAGCAGCGACAGGTTCGTGCTAGTACGCGACAGGTTCGTGCGAGGAAACGACAGGTTCGTGCGATGACAGGGGCCCGGCACCGCCGGGCCCCTTCCCTTTGCGGGGTCGTACGTTACTTCGGGTCACTTAGCGATTCCGGGACTTCTCCAGTGCCGGCCGATACCTTATACTCCTCCGGCAGGCTTACCGACTCCCGATGATCCGACTGGAGGCATTTCATGGGCAAGCTCGTATTGATGGCATTACTGATAGCTCTGACTGCGAACGCCGGGGACTTCGAGACCGGCGGGTCTGAAATGTTCAGGTTCAGCGGCTACAACCAGTTCCGTTTCGCCATGTGGGGCGAGGAAGGACACGACCCCTCGAACGGTTTCGATTTCTACAACAGGACGACATGGTCCCCCGAAGTTGGCGACATACTGTCGGCCAGGCTCTCCTTCGATACCAGGTACGGTTTCGTAGCCTGGGACAGCCTCTCCGGATATGTATCCGACGACTTCACCCTGAAGCTGGTCGAAGCGTACGGTACGCTGGAGTTATCACCGGAGATACTCCTTTCCGGCGGCCGGTTCAAGCTCCCGTTCGGTTACGGCTACACGAGGTCCGGTGCGAGCATTCCGCACTACGACAGGGTCTATGCCGTCTCCCGACCAGATTTCGGAGTGTACGGCGGCCTGGATGTGGGCATAATGCTGAGCACCGATTTCGGCCCTGTGATCGTCGACCTTGCATATACCAACGGCACCGATTCTGCAGCCGATACTACGGTCAGCAAGCAGTTCACCGCCAGGCTTTCCCTGTCCCCGGCGGACTGGCTGTCGGCAGGCGGAGCGGTAGCGATCATCGGTCAGCCCGAGGTAGATACCATGGAAGAGTGGTCCGCCACCGGTCTGGACTTCTACCTTCATGGAGATTATGCGATAACCTCCGATCTGATGTTGAATTACGAGGGCGAGTACATGATCCTCCCATGGCCAGGTCCTGTGCTCGACAACATGGAGAACGAGAGCGGAGGGGACTACAGCCTCAGTCTGGCGGGTACCAGGGAAGTGGATATGGGCTTACTGACCGGTATCCAGCCTGCCATAAGATTCGAGATGATAAGTCCTCCGGAGCAGGTCTCCTCCGGCGACCCGGTACCGGAGACCGACGTTTCGGTCCTGGACTACTGCCTTAACCTTCACACCGGACCGCTGAACACCGTCCAGCTGGGAGGCAGGAGCTTCTCCTTCGAGAACGGTGGCGAAGGTCATACGGATGTCTACGTCAACTGGAGGATGCTGTTCTAGCCCTCCCCGGAGCGGATTTGCATGGACGGCAGGACTCCCGGTAGGGGAAGCAGGTACATCGATCCCGGAGTGCACCGTCGTTTCGACCGGCGGATGACGGTATTCCACCGGAGAGCAGTGTACACGGGGTTCGACAGCTACAGCCAGGAGCGTTTCGATCCCGCCGATCCCGAACTGCTGGAACTGGCCGAAGCAAGGGCTGCGTGGCTGCTGCACGACAACTACCCAGGAGGTTTTCGGGACTCCATCGTCGGAGATTGCAGGCTCGTTCACGGCAGACCTCCCTTCAGGTTCCGCTTCCACAGCCCGGAAGAGGCCGCATCAAATGCCCGGGATGTGGCGGAGCGATTCGGCGCCTCCCTGACAGGATTCACGGCGGTGGACAGCAGGTGGCTGTACAGCCGGGAACGTAGCGGAACACCGGTCGAACTGCCTGAAGAGGCGAAGTGGGCGGTGGTGATGGCGGTGGAGATGGACAGGGACCTGATGTCCACATCTCCGTCGCTCAGAGCTGCGGCCGAGTCCGGCAGGGGATACTCCCGTATGGCCTCCCTGGCAGGCGCCATGGGCGAGTACCTAAGGCTGCTCGGGTACTACGCCCGGTCATGCGGTAACGACACCTCACTGAGCATACCCCTGGCTGTGGATGCAGGTCTCGGGATCATGGGGAGGAACGGTCTTCTTCTCACCAGTGAGTTCGGTCCCAGGGTCAGGCTATGCAAGGTCTTCACGGACCTTCAGCTCGTACAGTCAGTTTCGGAGTACCCGGAACCCGAGGAGATCTGTTCCGGATGCACGGTCTGCGCCGAAGCCTGTGAGGCGGGTGCGCTCAGCAGGGACGACCGTCCATGCTGGGACACACTGACTGGGTCCAACAATCCAGGAGTACTCAGGTGGCCCTTCGATCCCGAGAAGTGCTTCGACTACTGGCTGAAGATAGGCAGGGACTGCTCCAACTGCATAGCCGCGTGCCCGGCTGTCGCTCGAATAGGCTCTTTGCAGAAAAGCTGACCTGTAGCATTCCCGGGGACTTCTCATGCTTTCCTTGACACACTGTATTACTGCACTATTATAGTAATACAGTAGAAGGAGGAATGCATGTACCGTATAGATCAGAGATCCTCTGTTCCCGTCTATGAGCAGTTGATCAGACAGATCGAACGAAGCATTCTTTCCGGCGAGCTGAAGGATGGAAGCAGACTTCCCTCGATACGCGAACTCGCATCCTCATTGCGGATCAACCCGAATACCGTAGCCAAATCCTATAGACAGCTTGAAGTCGAAGGATTGGTTCGTTCCAGAAAGGGCCTTGGGATATTCGTCAGTACTGATGAAGTGGACCTTGATGGAAGCAGGAGGAGATACTTTGTCCAGCTGACGGAGGAATACCTGCGAAAGGCCAGGTCATTGGGTCTGGACGACGATGAAATACTGGAAGGTCTTTCCGGAATGATCGGGGAGGATGGCTGACATGATAAGAATAGAGAGTCTTTCCTTTGCATATGGAAGGAAAAGGATCATACGGAATCTGGATCTCGACCTGAGAAGCGGTGAGACTGTCATGATCACCGGTCCGAACGCTGCCGGCAAGAGCACCCTGCTGCGTCTGATGGCAGGGGTACTCAAACCGTCAGAAGGAAGAATCGACTACGGCTTTCCGGAGGGAACCGATCCCCGATCCAGGATAGCTTTCCTTCCCGACAGTCTGAGTTTCTATGGGAGTATGACACCGAATGAGGTCGCAGGATTCCATGCCGGATTCTTCGGTACCGAACCATCAGGTCTTCAAGTGGCTAGAAGGGCCGGGGTGGACCTGAACAGGAGGATAGAAGACCTCTCTCTGGGGCAGAAGGTCATAGTGCAGCTCTCCATTGTTCTGTCCACGGATCCAGACATTGTGCTTATCGATGAAGTCCTGCATGCAGTGGATCCTTATCTTAGGGGACTGATGTTCCAGGAACTCATAGGTGTTATGGAGGAGAGGGATCCGACGGTCGTCATGATTAATCTCAACTTCTCGGAAGTCGAGAACCTGGTAGACAGGGTTATCTTCATGGGTAGAGACGGAGTGAGACTGGACGAGAGAGTCGACGATCTCAAGGCCCATGCGAGACTTCTGGAATCTGGATTGGAGCCAGTAGATGCCGAGGTCCTGCTTGCACGGGAAGTACTGGGCAGGAAACAGTTCGTGCTGTATCCCTGCAGCGGGAATGATGGGGTCACCACGGTCGGATCGAGAGCAATGGACCTTACGGAGATACTGACCGCGTTCATGGAGGCGGAGTACGATGATCGCTCATGAGTTCAGGATGACGCTGTCCCAGTTCGGAGGCGTCATGACATTTCTTGCGGTCATGCCGCTGGTCTACCTGCTTGACATATCCGTCCGCCGGACCGGCGTGAGTCTGGCGGACTACATTATCGGAGGGTACGGCCTACTCTGGTTGATCTCAGTCATCTATCCGGGATGCAATATTTTTAGGTCTGAAGTGCGGGACGGCTCTCTGGAATACCTGCTCTCCCTCCCCATCGGCAGATCTGATCTGCTGTTATGGAAGACACTGCCGAGGATTCTGATACTCTACCTTGCCGCGGAAGTGGGCAGTCTCTTCGGTGTAGAGTTCTTCACGGGTAGAGAACTGCTCCTTTCATTCATCGTTTTCACACAGTCATGCGGGTTCATACTGGGCCTTGTGGGCATGGGCAGCTGGAAGGCACGATGCATTCTCTTTCTTCCGGTCTGTACCATCTGGGACATGAGACCCTCCCGGGTCAGGGAGAGGAGGCTGGCGTCCTATGCTGTGGGACCTCTGCCTGCAATGGCTGTACCTGTGATCAGAATCTTCTCCGGAGCATAGCAATATCATGACAGGGAGTTAATCATGTGGATGAAGGAAATCAGGGAGACTCTCAGACAGGCCGCGTTCGTCATGTCCTTCTTCGTGTTGGTACCCCTTCTTTACATCATGGACACCGAGATCTACGATACCGGCTGGAGCCTGATCGACTACTTGTCCAACGGGATGGATTTCTTCGTGCTGATCTCGGCACTTTACCTGGCCTACGGCATGTTCAGGTCGGAAGATGATCAGGGGGCACTCGAGTACCTTCTCTCGGTTCCGCTGAGACGAAGCAGTCTCTTCGCCGCGAAGATGGTCCCCAGGATATCGGTCTGCGCCGTCCTGCTGACAATGGCGAGCGTATTCAATTCGATCTGCGGCACTGGTGGTTCGGTCCTTCACTCCCTGATCCTGAACTGGGGTGCAGGATACCTGTATCTCCTTCTTCTGATGGTCTTCATCCAGCTGTGCGGTCTTGTTCTCAACATCGTGGGAGCAAGGAGCTGGTCGACCAGTCTGGTTCTGGCCTTCATGGTCCTGATGGTATGGAAACTCGTTGCCTTCACCTTCGTACTCCAGGATGCCATTGCGAAGGTCTTCGGCTGGAGGGCATCCTACAACTTCATGCTTACCATCGGAAGGACAGGTCAGACGGTCATTGATTTCGCCGTGTTCTTCCTGCCCGTACTTTACATCCTCAAATCGCTGGCCGGGGTCTGGGACATGAAGCCCATCCGATACAGGGAAAACGTGTTCCAGAGGAAGGTAATGCTTCCGCTGGCGGTCTTCATCGTTCTGCTTGCAGGTTCCGTTTCTTCGTCCCACTGGGACCTCAGCCATCCTCTGCTCATGGGATAGGTAGGAACCAGGACTCAAGCCGGCTATATTCCACAACGAACCACAGACATTGGAGGATAGCTCATGCCCCAGTACAACCGGCCGCCTGAGATGCAGATCGATACCGACAGGACCTACAGGGCTACGATCGAGACGGGAAAGGGAGACATAGAGCTGGAACTCTACCCCGAGTACGCACCCGTGACAGTCAACAACTTCGTCTTCCTGGCGAGGGAGGGATTCTACGACGGCGTGACATTCCACCGGGTGATATCGGATTTCATGATACAGGGCGGGGACCCGACCGGTACGGGAAGGGGAGGACCAGGCTACCGTTTTCAGGATGAGTTCAAGGGAAATCCCCTCACTCACGAGACCGGGGTCATATCGATGGCCAATGCAGGCCCCGACACCAACGGAAGCCAGTTCTTCATCACCCATTCCCCTCAGCCCCACCTCAACGGCCGTCACACCGTCTTCGGCAAGGTGGTCAACGGTCAGGAAGTGGTGGATTCCATAAGTCAGGGTGACGTGATGGACAGGATCGTAGTGCAGGACTGACTGACAGGACGGGCCAGGCATGATGTATCTGCAGGCTCGCCCGTATCAATGCTTTACACATGCCTACAATAC
This sequence comes from Candidatus Aegiribacteria sp. MLS_C, assembly GCA_002030045.1. GTDB lineage: Bacteria > Fermentibacterota > Fermentibacteria > Fermentibacterales > JCC-6 > Aegiribacteria. The sequence goes on from LQBI01000033.1 coordinate 18,076, forward strand.
ACGAGTGATACCGAGCATTGGCCGCTCACGACTACCGGTCCGCCCCCTTGGGTTTTCGTAAGTGCCCCTGAGTAACGGTCGGTCATCAATGACCGTACGACCCCCGATGGTCTAAGTGCCCCTGAGTAACGGTCGGTCATCAATGACTGTACGACACCCGATGGTCTAAGTGACCCTAAGTAACGTACGACCCCCGATGCGACCCCCGATGCGACCCCCGATGGTCGACCCCCGATGGTGGCCTTGTCTTAATCCGGACTTAACCTATACTAGGCATGGTCTTTCCTGACACACCGTTGAAGGGGGGTCGGCATGACCAGGAAGAAGATACTCGAAATGGCCTCTGACCTGGGCATCAGGGGTGCTTCCAGGATGAAGAAGGCGGACATCATCAGGGCGATACAGGAGCACGAGGGTAACTACCCCTGTTTCGGAACCGCGGTGGACGGCCACTGCGACCAGACCGAGTGCCTGTGGAGGGCCGACTGCCTTCAGACCTGAGCCCGGACGGTATCAGTCCAGACCGTAGGCATCCTTAAGCCTGCACGATTCGAATATACCCTGCTGGATGCCGTGGTTGAATGCCTCGTTGTAATCGGCGATGGCTTCCTCTATTCTGCCTGCTCCCTCGTGGCAGCGGGCCCTGTTGTAGTAGGCGTCACCCCTCCAGTCCTGTCTCCGGTACAGATTGATGGCGCTGGAGAAATCGGCCGCCCCGTTATCCCAGTCCTCCCTCGCCATGTGGATCCTGCCCCTGCTGTAATAGCCCCTGCCGTCGTTGGGCTGCAGCTCGATGGCCCTGGTATAGCACTCCAGCGCCGTATCGTTGTCGTTGATGCTGTTGTGAAGGTTGCCCAGGGTGATCCAGGCATCCTTGTACCCCGGGTCCATCTTCAGGGACTCGCGGATGACGGACCTGGCCTCGTCCAGGTCGCCCCCGGACATGTGCAGGTAGTAACCCAGGTTGTGGAGGCTCTTGGAAGTGTACCTCCAGTCCCTGTCGCCCCTGAACCTGGAGCGTTCCCCGAAGAGTTCCGCTGCCTTCCTGAACTGCTCCAGGGCGCCTGAAGGGTTGTTCTGCTCCCCCATCTCTATGCCCGAAGAGAAGAAGTCCATGGGATACTCGTTCCCGTAGGCCGTCCGTCTGTCCTCGGCGGCGCTGCGGTGACCAAGGAAATCCGCTATTCGGAAATCCTCCTTCGCCTGACGGTCGTTCCCGAGGGCCTTGTTGCAGAGGGCCCTGGAATAGAAGAGGTCGGGTGACAGGCTGTCCTTCTCAATGGCTGGATCCAGAATGTCCAGGCCTTCCCGTGGTCTTCCGTTTACCGCGTACAGGTTGCCCAGCCTGGCGGGATAGACGGGATTCTCCGGGTCCAGTTCCATGGCCTTCCTCAGGTCGGCCTCCGACCTGTCGTCCTGTGAGGTGATGTAGTAGTGCCAGCCTCTCCTGCCGTAGGCGTCCGCCGAGTCAGGGGTCGATTCGATGGCCTTGCCGTAGTGGTGTTCGGCATCCTCGTTCATCTTCATCACGCTCAGCTTGTCCGCCAGTTCCAGCCTGGCCAGGAGCTGATCCTCCGGAGTGTCGAAACCCTGTTCCAGAGCCTGCTGCATGAAGTCGACGGCTGTCTGGGAATCGTTCTGGGCCCAGTGGTCCCTGGAGAGGGCCAGTTTCTCGCCTGCGCTCTCTATGGGCGAACCGTTGCTGACGAGACAGTATGCGGAGTAGGAATCCCCAAGCTCGGCGGCTTTCCTGTAGTCCGCTTCGGCCAGGTCGTACCTGCCCTGGTTGTACCTGCATATACCCCTCTGCTGGTAGGCCAGCTGATTGCCGGGATCCAGCTCAATGGCCCTGGTGAACTCCGCCTCCGCCTCGGTAAGCTTGCCCAGGGCGTTGTTGTAAACGCTCCCCAGCCTGTAGCGGTACTCGGCCACCTCCGGACCCAGCTCCACCGCCTTCTGAAGGTGTACGCCGGCATCGCCGTTCCTGCCGAGCCAGTACTCGGCCCATCCAAGGTCCGCGTACCCGGCCGGGTCATCCGGGTCCGCCTCCACGCTCCTCTCGCCGTAGAAGACGGCATCCGTGTACTGGGCCTTCCTGAACATCGCGTCGGATATGATACTGTAAAGGAGTGACAGGTCTTTCCCGGCGTCACCCGACTCTATTACTTCCAGGGCATTATCGATGGTGTAATCGAGCAACCCCCTGTCCCTGCCCTGAATAACTTCCTGCATGCCCATGCTGTCCCTCCCGTGTGTTTGAATGAATCACCGACAAATTGAGACAGGAGACACTAACTCTTGCCGGAACAGTCGCCAAGTCCCCGGAGAGGATTGCAGGACGGACCTTTTTCATTATCTTCGAAAACCGGAATCGTTCTGGTGAGGCCGGAGTATGCGGACCCCGGGATCCCAGACCAAAAAAGAATACACGGAGGGACGAGATGCCTGAGGAGAACAGCAAAGAACCCGCAGGGACCGGTGGACCCGAGGACACTCCCGGCGGTGAGGGCGGGAATGTAGAGAAGAAGTCACAGATCGGCGAAGTGAGCTGCAGCAACTGCGGGGCGCCCCTTGAATACATGCCGGGGGAAGCTGTGATAACCTGTTCCTACTGTGGAACGACGACTATGCTTGCGGACTTCGACCATATAGTGACGCTGGAGTCCCACTACCTGCTGCCACCGGCAGTGGGAAGGGACGAATCCATCAGCATAGCTTCGGCATGGCTCAAGAAGGGTTTCCACAGGTCCAACCAGCTGCCCAACAAGGTCCACTGGAAGGATATAGAGGCCCGGGTACTGCCATACTGGGTGGTCAGGTGCACGGCGAACACACGCTGGAGCGGCCAGCAGAAACGCACCAGGACCGTCGGCCAGGGCAAGGCCCAGAAGACCGAGGAGTACTGGGAACCGGTTCAGGGACACTTCTCGGAGGACTACACATGGCCGGTCTACGCCAGGGAGGATACCGCCGAGTTCTGGGGCATAAGGAACATTGAACCCGGCAGGCAGGCCGTCTTTCCCGACTGGGGGAAGTTCATCCTCCGTTTCGGCGGTTCGAGGAAGGCTCCCAACAGGGACCTCCTGGAGGGCAAGGCGGATTTCTCCATCGAGGAACTCAAGAAGAGCGGAATGCAGGAGCACATCGTCAACGGACAGATCGTCCAGGAGAGGGCCGAGCAGAACGCCCGCAGCAGGATAATCGAAATGCATCACACTCAGGCGGAGAGCAGGGCCACCAGGGTGACGGACATAGACACCACCGTGGACGTCCAGGGCGTGGACCTGGTCTACCTGCCTCTCTGGGAACTCACCTACAGCTACGGTGGGAAGGACTACAGAATCCTGGTGGACGCCAGCCGCCGGGAAGTCCTGTCCGGCGAGGCCCCCGTGGGCAAGTGGGCCAAGGCGACGATCTTCGACATCGTCTTCCTGCTTCTGGCGGCTCTGTTCATCGCCATAGGAGCAGGTGCTGACGCTGCCTGGGCTTACGTGGTCGGAGGAGTGCTGGGTGCGGGGGCCGTGGCTTACACCGCCTGGACCGCCACTATGAAGGAGTGACCGGAGGGACCCTCAGCCCTTCAGCAGGTGTGAGACCTCGTCGCTCAGTTCCGAAAGGTCCGGAAGAGGCTTGAAGAAGAGCCTGCCGGACACACCGGGTATCGATACCAGTTCTTCGGGGACGCTGGCGGCGGGAGAGCCCGTGTAGATAATGTACCTCACCTCCGGCCATCTGGCGGCGGCTGTCCTGAGGAACTCGACGCCGTCCATGCCGGGCAGTCTCAGGTCGACTATAACCGCGTCCGGAAGGTCCGTCTCCATCATCCTCAGGGCTTCCTCGGCGGTGTCCACGGAGCGCGTATCGAAACCGCAGTCCTCGAAGTGGTACTTGAGGCTGACCCTGATGGATTCCTCGTCGTCAATGATCAGGATGCTCAACTGTACCGCTCCCTCCTCACCGTCCGGGGTCGGCATCACAGTCTCTCCGGCATTATCTCGATGTCAGTCAGCGTGTCCCTGCTGTGTTCGGTACTGTATATCCTGCCGTCTATGAAGAGTTCTACCATTCCCGGGGAGAGCTGCGTACCGCTCATGTCCCTGAGGACCGACAGAGCGGTCTCCCTGTTCATGGCGTCCCTGTAGGGCCTGTCGGAGGTAAGGGCGTCGTAGACGTCGGCCACCGAGAGGATCTCGGATTCAAGGTCCAGGTCCAGGCCGCGGTCCTCCTCCGGATAACCGTTGCCGTCATGCCATCTGTGATGGTTCCTTATCAGGGGTAGTATGGGCCTGAAGAAATCCACGTTGTGCAGTATCCGTTCGCCTATCAGCGGGTGCTCCTTGATCAGGTCGTACTCCTCGGCGGTGAGTTTCCCGGGCTTGTTGAGGACCGAGCTGGATATGCCTATCTTGCCTATGTCATGAAGCAGGCTGCCCAGTCTCAGCACCTGCAGGCTCCTCCTGTCCAGTCCCATCCTCCTGCCCATGGCCACGCTGTACTCGCTGACCCTGAGGGAATGCCCCCGGGTGTAGGGGTCCTTGGCCTCGATGGTCTGAGTGAGTATCACCACCGTGTTGAAAAGGGCCCTGTCAAGTGCCCTGTTGGTCCTTTCCAGCTCCTCGGTCCTCTTTCGGACGAGTTCCTCCAGGTGCTGCCTGTACATCTCGTTCTGTTTGATGAGCCGTGATTTCTCCAGGGTCTCCTCGACCCTGTGCAGAAGACCTGCCATGTCCATGACCGGTTTGGTGAGGTAATCCCAGGCTCCTTCGCGAAGGGCCCTTATGGCGTCCTCGAGGACATCGGTGCCCGAAACGACTATCAGCGGAACGCTGCTGTCCACCGAACTCACGTGCCTGATGACCTCATGACCGTTCATTCCGGGCATCCTGAGGTCCACAAGGACACAGTGCGGGGATTCCGACTCGAACAGCTCCACGCCCCTCCTGCCGTTCTCAGCCAGGATGACCGTGTAACCGTTGTCCTCCAGATACATCTGGAAGCTAGTCCTTACGGCCTCCTCGTCGTCTATCACAAGCACCTTCGTGATGTCAGGCATGGTCGTCTTCCTGTTCGATGGGAAGCCTCACCGTGAACCTGGCGAACCTGCCCGGGGCCGAGTCCACCTCAAGCTCCCCGTGATGGTCCTCCACCACGATGAAGTAGGAGACGGACAGGCCCAGGCCGGTACCTATCCCCACGTCCTTCGTCGTGAAGAAGGGTTCGAATATCCGTGTACGGAGCCCCTCGGGTATTCCGGGACCGTTGTCCTCTATCTCCGTTGCCACATACGGGTCTTCCCTGTATATCCTGATGACGAACCTCGACCTCTCCGGCCTGCCGGTCCTGAAACGGGACTCGTGCATGGCCTCGGTGCCGTTCCTGAGTATGTTGAGGAATACCTGCTGTATCTTGCTCCGTTCGCACAGGACCGAGGGGACGTCGGTTCCGTACTCCCTCTCTATCTCCACATGCTTGAAGTCGTAGTTCTTCCTGAGGTCGTAGTCGTTCTCCGCCAGGCCGATGGTGCTGTCCATCAGTTCCCTGAGGTCGGTGGGAGCGGGTTTGGCCTCGCTCTTCCTGGCGAAACTGAGCATGTTCTGTACGATGGTGGCCGCGCGGATACCGGAATCGTGTATGAGCCTCAGCTGCCGGATGATGTTCCGCCTGTCGAGGAACTCCCTTACAGCCTCCATGGTGGTGCCAACCTCCGAGGCGACCTTCCGGTTGTCCGGCAGGTCGCTGAGAAGGCGCCTCAGAATGACCTCCGCGTTCTGCATCATGCCGGCGAGAGGGTTGTTTATCTCGTGGGCCATGCCCGCCGCCAGTCCGGCAACCGAAAGCATCTTCTCGGACTGTATCATCATCTCTTCCAGGTGGACCTTCTCCGTGACGTCGTCCAGCCTCAGGACCGCACCCTCCACGTCGTCTGCGACGAGAGGGTAGATCGTGAGGTCCTCGTAGCGGGTCCTCTCGGCATCCGAGGTGTTCTGCTTGGTACTGTACTTGACCTTCCTGGAGCCGATGCTCTCCCTGATGAGCGGCGCATACCTGCCCAGCCAGGGCACGGCTTCCGCCAGGTCCCGTCCGAAGGCTTTCTCGTTGCTCAGCCCGGTCCGGCGTTCCGCGCCGGAGTTCCAGAGAGTTATGCTGCCCTTGCTGCTCACCCCTATCATGACGCTGGGCATGGAATCTATGATGTTGGCCATGTAGTTTCGCAGACGATTCAGCTCCGTCTCGGTCTTCTTCCTGTCCGTGATGTCCATCAGCTCGGCCAGGGTCCGGGGGTTCCCCTCTGAGTCCCGGAAGTGGTCCACGTACACGATGGCGTGCCTGAGTTCCCCGTCCTTCCTCCTGATGACCAGCTCGTAGCTCTCCTCCGATTCCAGTCCCTCCCTGAAGCGACGGTACCTCTCGGCCACCTTTTCCCTGCTGCTGTCGTCCAGGAACTCCCTGATGTCCCTCCCGATGATCTTCTTCAGGGGGAAACCGGTTATTCTGGAAAGCTGCTCGTTGGAGTAGACCACCCTGTAGTTGTCGTCAACGAGGAAGATCCCCGCGGGCGCGTTCTCCACCACGGACCTGAAGAGCCTCTCGCTCTCCACCAGGTCCGCTTCCGCCTTCTTGCGTTCGGTGATATCGAATCCAAAACCGATTATCTCCGAGATGCTTTTGTTCTCGTCCAGCCTGTTGATGGAGTTCCAGGCGATGGTCCTCTTCTCGCCGGTCCTGGTTGTCAGCGTCATCTCATGGTCCCGGACGTCCGTGCCGTCGCTGAACTTCTCGAACAGCCTCTTGACCTGTTCCTGTTCCCCGCCGGGGTAGAAGACCTTCCACCAGTTCCTTCCGACTATCTCGGAGCTGCTGTAGCCAGTGACCTTCTCACCGGCGGGATTGATGAACCTGGTCATGCCCTCGGGGGATATTCCGCAGACAACGGCGGGTGTGCCCCTGATGATGCTGGACGAGTAGTCCCGCTCCTCCCGCAGCGCCTGCTCCGTCTCCTTGAGTTCGGTAATGTCCACGAAGACCCCGTTGAAGACGGTTTTGCCCGGAAGGACGGTGGGTACGGACATGCCCCTGAGCCATACGAGTTCGCCGCCTGGCTTGATGAACCGCGTTGTGTGCTCCCACCGTTCCTTCATCATGACGGCCCTGTCCACGGAGGCCTGGAATTCCCCGACGGCCTCGGGGTGGACCCTCTCGACGAACCTGCGGTAGAAGCCCTCCGCCTCCGGCGATATACCGAGGATATCCGAGGCCTTGCCGCTCACGAAATTTAGACCGTAGTTCTCCCCATCGTCGGCGAAGAACTGGAACAACACCCCGGGTACGCTGTTTGCCAGGTCCCTTATCTGCTGCTCGCTCTTCTGCAGGGCCTCCTCCATGCACTTCTGCTCTGTGATGTCCCTCACCGTGGCCTGCAGGAAGGTACCGTCCTGCGTCTCGACCCTGGCCAGCAGGACCGTGGCGGGGAATTCCTCCCCGTTCATCCTCCTGTGGGTCCAGTGGAAGAAGTTCGAGCCCTGGTCCATTGCCTTTTCTATCATCTCCAGGGCCTTCTCCCTGGAGAGTCTGCCGTCGGGCTGGGAATCCGGTGACAGTCTCCAGGGTTCCATGGATACGAACTCCGCCTCGGAGGAGACCCCGAAGAGTTCCTGTATGGCGGGGTTCCCGGATGTGAACTTCCATGAAGGCGGTTCCAGGGTCATGATGGCATCCCTGGAGGAATCGAAGAGGGTCCGGTACCTCTGCTCGGACTTCACTAGCTGCTCCTCGGAATTCAGCTTCCGCATGGCGTATGCAAGGTCCGTGCCCACTTCCTGCAGTAGGTCGCACTCCTCGTCCTCGATGGAGGCGCCGCTGGTCAGAGCCACGAAGAGGACCCCCGATATCTCCTGTCCGCTTCCTATGGGGGCTACGATGGTGGGGTGGAAGTCATCGCCGTGGCTTCCCAGGTAACGGCATCCTCCGCAGTCCGAACGCTCCTTCATCACATGGTACCGTCCGGTCTCCAGGACGCCTGAAATGCAGGGAGGGAACGTGTCCGAGAGCATCTCCATCTTCGGATAGCTCCTGGCTCCCGCCTGGAACAGCTTCCCTATTCCGGCGTCCTTGTCCATCAGCACGATGGTGCAGTCCTGGTAGGAGCGGGTTTCTATCAGCGTGTTGCAGGCCTTGCGCATAAGTTCATCCACGCTCCGCTCCTGAACTATGAGCTGATTCACGTTCCTTATGGCCAGGAGCAGTGAGTTCAGGTGCTCTATCCTCTCCATGGCCCTCTGCTGTTCCGTGACGTCGAGCATGACCCCGTTGAACATCAGGACCCCGTCGATCATTGCGGGTCTCGAAAGTCCTCTCAGGCAGACGGTTCTGCCGTCCTTCCTCCGGAACCTCGTCTCGAAATCCCAGTCGGACATGTCGTTCACGGCCCGGTCGATGGATGCCAGGAACCTGTCCCGCTCCTCCGTCGTGGGGATCCCGGCAATGAAACCGTCGTAGAGACCACCCCCGCTCCCGATCTCTTCGAAGGCGGTCTCGAGTCTGCCTCCGACGAAGTCCATACCGTATTCGCCTGTGCGACTGATATGAAACTGGAAGATGGCCCCCGGCACGTTGCCGGCCGCCTCCCTCAGCTTCGTCTGGCCCTGGACAAGGTCGTCCTGCGCTTTCCTGCGCTCGGTGATATCCTGCTGTATTCCGAGTACCTCGGACGGGACTCCCTTCTCCGACGTGCCCAGGACCTCCGGCATGGGAGCCGATATCCACCTGATCTCGCCGTCCGGATGAAGGATCCTGAAGGTAAGGGGCGATGCGCGCCTGCCGCCGGCGATCTCATCGAAGCTGTTCATGACCTTTTCCACGTCGTCGGGATGGACGTAGTTGCTGACCAGTTCATTGAGATCGAAAAGGTCCTTCTCGGGCGGGATCGCGTATATGCCCAGCAGTTCCCGGGACATCCATACCTCGCCGGTAGCCGGGGTCCACCTCCAGCTTCCGATGTTTGCCAGGGCGTTCACCTGTCTGAGATGGGTCTCGCTCTTCCTGAGGCTTCTCTTGTCCTTCCTGTTCTCCACCGCTCTGGAAAGGAGACGGGAGATCCTCTTCTGGAGCGACTCGAAGCTTTCACCTGACGGTATGTCACCGCAGCCGAAGGTCTCGAGGAAACAGGCGGCTACGTCCCCGGCCTCCCTCATCATCCGGTCCGGAAGCTCAAGGAGCCAGAAATTCCTGCTCAGAGGAGAAGATGTGAATTGATCTCCGGGAACAAGAACGACCCCGCGGAGGCGGGATCCCATGTTCCTTATGAAAGCCAGTGCCTGGTCGGCATTGTCGGCGTGAAGAGCCATCGTGCGCGAGGCGAGGTCCTCCGGTTTCCCGGACCTCGCGTCCAGGAATCCTTCGGGGACCTCCTTGGAAAGGCTCAACAGTGATATATCCATCTGTACTCCACCGCTCCCCAGCAGGAGTATAGAATAAGCTCTTCCAATCTCATCGTAAACAGCGACCTACCCATTCCACACCGTGTCTTTCCGAGTGAAGCCCCGGAAGCAGCCGTGGCTTTCGAACAGCAGGGTCATGACCACCCAAGATGATGAAAGACAGTAAATTAGCATGCATTTTTGCGTAAAGCACCGTTCTTATGTATTGTAGAACGGTATGAATCACATGAGAGAACGGGGGTTTTCCCGGTGAGACTCACCAGCAGTTCCATATCCAGGCCGGTAGCGGTCACTGTCCTCTCGATAGTAGCAGCGCTCCTTGGAACCGTGGCAGTCATCAAGATGCCGGTGGACCTCCTGCCATCGGTGGAGTACCCGAGACTGACCATTGAGACAACTTACCCCTCCTCCAGTCCCTACGAGGTTGAACGTCTCGTCACGGACCCCCTGGAGAATGCCGTAGCTGGTGTGCGGGGCCTGCGCAGCTACACATCCCGGTCCTACGGTGACAGGAGCCGCATAACCCTGGAGTTCGACTGGGGCGCCAGGATGGATTTCACAAGGCTCGAGGTGAGGGAGAAGCTGGATGTGGCCGCATGGTCACTTCCGGACGAGGCGGGAAGGCCGACCATCGTGGATTACGATCCTTCCCGGCGCCCCTTCATGGAGATACTGATGAACATGGAATCCGGCGACTGGACGGAGGTCACGGATTTCGCGCGGCGCCTGGTCACGACCAGAATAGACCAGGCTGAGGGCGTAGCAGGCTGCGAGATACAGGGCGAAGCCGACCCCGCGGTCTTCGTGCGCCTGAGAGAGGGGGCCGTCGAGGAACTTGCCCTGGACCCGGCCTTCGTGGCCCAGGCCCTTCAGGGAGCCAACGTTTCGATGTCGGGAGGCCTGGTGCGGGACGGCCAGAGGGAGTTCTTCCTCTCACTCGAGGGGGAGTTCTCCACGCTGGAGGATGTGGAGAACACGGTGATCGGTATTCGAGGCTCCACTCCCGTGCTGCTTCGCGATGTGGCGGAGGTGTCGCTGGGGGAGAAGCCGGTGACCGAATGGGCAAGCTACAACGGGGAGAGATGCCTGATCATCAGGGTCAGGAAGATGGCCGAGTCCAACACCGTGGAGGTTGCGGCCGAAGTGGAGAAGCTGGTCGACGAGCTCAACAACGAGTACCAGAGCCTGCATCTCAGCATAATTCAGAACGACGCCCAGTTCATAGAGGATTCCATAGGTGAAGTTATCGAGGCCCTGGTACTTGGCGGTATCCTTGCATTCGGGGTCCTGTTCTTCTTCCTGAGGGACTGGAGGAGTCCCCTCATACTCGGGCTCTCGATCCCCCTCAGCATAGCAATAGCACTGTTCTGCCTCTACATCTCCGGGGTCACTCTGAACATCATGTCCCTGGGCGGTCTCGCCCTGGGTACCGGTCTGCTGGTGGACAACGCGGTTGTGGTCCTCGAGGCCATATACAGAAGGAGGGAGAACGGAGAGACGGCCCTGGAAGGGGCTGACTCGGGAACCGGCGAGGTGGGCAAGGCCATCACCGCCAGTACTCTCACCACACTGATAGTCTTCTTCCCGGTGGTCTATATGGAGGGTATAACCAGCCAGCTCTTCCGTGACCAGGCGCTTGCGGTCGGGTTCGCACTGGTGGCCAGTCTCCTGGTTGCCGTAACGGTGATACCCACCCTCTCGGCGAGACTCCGCAGGCTGAGGGTCGGGGCCGACGTCACCGGACGCATGAAGGAGAGGTACATCGCTCTGATGGAGAAGCTCATCAGGCGGCCATTCGCCATCCTGGCCGGTACCGTGGGGATATTCCTCCTTTCTCTGCTGGTGGGACTGGGGCTCCCGATGCAGCTGCTGCCGAGCACTCCGGTGGACCAGCTGGAGATATCCTACTCCGCACCGATGGGAGCTTCGATGCAGCAGATCGTAGACCTTTCGACAGAGGTCACGGGCCTGGCGGCTGAGTCAGGAGCCCTCTGGGTGTCAGGCAGGAGCGGAGTACGGTCTGAGGAGGGTGTGGACGCGGTGCTCACCGTGGCGTACGATTCACCGGAGGCGGCAACATCCGCGATGCAGCCAGTCAGGAGAGCGTGGAACGCCATGTTCAGCTTCCCCCTCACCGTCGAGAAGAGGGAGTCTCTGCTGGGAGAGATCCTGGGGGGCGGAAGTTCGTTCACCGTCTACCTCGAGGGGGAGAGCATAGAGGCCGACCGAATGGCTGCCGAGGTCCTGGTCGGTATCCTGTCCGAGTACGAGGGGGTGGAATCAGCCGACATCCAGTACCTTCCCGGAAAGCCGGAGATGGTGATGGACCTGGACCAGGAACTCCTCAACCTCTACGGGCTCTCTGCTAGCGATGTCGCGGAGTTCGTCGAGAGTCTCTCAAGAGGCATCAACGCCACCACATACTACAGACAGGACGAGAGGGTGGACGTGGTTCTCCTTGCCGACGTGGGCGAGGGGATACCCACGGACTCGCTGCTGGCCCGGTCCATTCCAACCGAACAGGGCCTGCTTCCCCTGAGCAGGGTGGCCCATCCCTACAGGCAGCAGACACCCGGTTTCATAGAGCACAACCAGGGGAACAGGGCCGTGGGGGTGAGGGTCCAGGGATCCGGAAGCAACCTTGCCAGGATATCCATGGATGTCGATGCCGCTGCGGACAGCCTGCTGAGGGAGGTGCCCGTGCAGCTCCGCCAGGGGGACGAGATAGAGGAGATGGACAGGACCTCCTCCAGTCTGATCCTGGCCGCGCTGCTCGCCGTGGGTCTCGTATACGTATTGCTCGCAACGCAGTTCGAATCCTTCAGGGAACCGTTCGTGATAATGTTCACCGTTCCCATGGGCATCATAGGGGTGGTCGCGGGCCTGGCGCTGTTCGGACAGAGCTGGAACGCCCTGTCAGGGATCGGCCTGGTCGTCCTTTCCGGTATCGTGGTGAACGACGGCATACTGCTGGTGGAGAGGATCGGCCAGCTCAGGAGGGAGGGACTGACCAGACATGATGCGATACTGCAGGCTGGAAGGGACAGGTTCAGGCCCGTCCTTATGACCACCGCCACGACAGTGCTGGGTCTTCTTCCCATGGCCATTGGCTTCGGTTCCGGTTCCAGCCTCAGGCAGCCTCTTGCCATCGCCATAATAGGGGGAATATCCGTGGCGACACTGCTCACCCTGGTACTTGTCCCGGTCCTCTACAAGATCATCTCCGGAAAGAAGGACCCAGTTGTCGATGGTTGACCTTGTCCTTCAAAGGCCAAGGGGCACGGTGGTCATATTCGTGGCCCTTCTGTTCCTGGCGGTGATATCCTTCAACCGGGTCCCCATAGAAGGCACCCCTGACGCTACCCTTCCCACCCTCACCGTATCGGCCTCATGGACGGGAGCGGATCCTGAAGCTGTCTGCGAGCAGCTCACGAGACCCATAGAGGACGTCGCCAGGGAGGTGCAGGGCGTGGTGGAAGTCTCCTCCACCTCGAGGGCCGGTTCCGCAAGCGTGACCGTGTCCTTCGAGAAGGGCACGGACATGGACGTGGCATCCATGGAACTCACCGAGAGGGTATCCTTCCTCAAGGACGAACTGCCGGAAGCAGCAATGATAGGAACCGTGACCCAGGCGGTCCCAAGGGAACTCACCAGCGAGGGATTCCTCATCTACGCCCTCACCGGCGCGGAACCATCGATACTCAAGCAGATAGCCGACGACACGGTCGTCCCGCGACTGGAGAGGATCGACGGAGTGAGTTCTGTGATAGTCGAGGGGCTGGGCCGGGAGGAGATAGTGGTGGACATCGACCTCGACGCCCTCCATTCGATGGATCTCACCCTGACGCAGATCGCCGTTGCCGTCAACTCCGGAATAGTGGACAGGAACGTCGGTGTAGCGGTGGATTCCTCCGGACTGGAAGCGGTTGTGAGGCTCTCCACGGTACCCGGGAGTGTGGCCGAACTCAAGGACCTGGTCATAACCAGTCGCGGAGGGATGTTCATCAGGCTCTCCGACGTGGCCAGAAGGATACTGGTGGATTACGATACCGGCAGCAGCTACATCTTCAGGTACAACGGCATGGACCAGGTAAGCCTCCAGATAGACAGGAGCCCCTCCAGCAACGCCGTAAGGGTTGCGGACCAGGTAAAGCAGGAGATAGAGGCTCTCAGGCAGGAGCTGCCGTCCGGCATAGAACTCAACCTGACCGAGGATGGTACGGAAGGTATCACGGACGATCTGAAGAATCTCTCCTGGCGAGCCCTCATATCCCTGGGAGCCATTGTCCTGGTGCTCCTGCTCCTGAACCACAGCCCCCTTTCCACCCCGCTGATAATAAGCTCGATACTGTTCTCGGCGGCAATGGCGGTGACTGCGGTTTACCTGGCCGGTTACAGCATCAACGTCCTGACGCTGAGCGCCCTGGCCATTGCCTTCGGGCTGCTGGTGGACGGTGCGGTGGTCGTTCTTGAGTCCATAGGATACCAGAGGAGACTTGGCAAGTCCCCCATCAGGGCGGCTTCGATCGGTGCCAGGGAAGTGGCCCTGCCCATACTGGGCGGCATTCTGACCACAATGGTGGCCCTGGTTCCGATACTGTCCAGCGAAGGTATCCTCAAGCTCTACTACAAGCCCTTCACCTTCACGATCGCAGCAACGCTGACGGCATCCTACATAATATGCCTCACACTCGTTCCTTCGATCGCCGGTAGGTGGAAGTCCGGGAAGTGGTTCAGGGAGAAGAAATGGGACAGACAGCTGGCGAGGGTCATAGCAGCCCTTCATCACAGGCCCTGGGTCCCGGTCATCCTGGCGGTGCTCCTCATAGCGGGAGCCGTCTTCGTCTTCATCAGCAAGGTGGAGAAGGGTCAGGAATGGGGCTTCCATTTCGAGTCTGACTACATAATCGTCTGGCTCCAGTACCCGCCGGGTACTCCGCAGGACGTGGTCGACAAGACCGTCAGGAGCTTCGAGGAGATACTCTGCAACCGGGAGGGAATAGAGTCAACCCGGACATCGGTTTACGGCGAATCGGCCAACGTTTATTCGGTGCTCACGGAAGAGGCGGTGGAGACCGGGTACGGTCTTCAGATAGAGGCCGAGGTAAGGGCGCTGGCTCCGACTATCGGGGGTACCAGGAGCGTATACGTCAGAGGGATGAACCCTGAGCCCTACTGGAGGAGCAACCAGAGCGCCGGCATGATGCAGACTATCGAACTGAGGGGTTTCGACTACCAGGGACTGAAGGAGATCGCCCTGGCCCTTCAGACCCTTCTTACCAAGCATCCCAGAGTCGGGGAGGTCAACGTCAACTGGGACCCGAGAAGGCCGGAGCGTAACCAGCTGGCGGTCGTATTTGACAGGCAGGAGCTCGCGGACCTCGGCGTGAACCCCTTCCAGATATTCCAGGCCTTCAGGTACAACCTGGCAGGCGGGTACGGCGCGGAGGTGCAGGTAGGCGACGAGAGTATGGACATGACCTTCCGCATAGACGGCATGGAGAACCCGGAGCTTTCCGATGTCATGCAGAGCCGTATACTGACCGCCGGCGGTACCATGGAGCTTGGGGACATCGTAAGCATTGATACTCTGGACGTTCAGGGTTCGGTGGACCGGGAGAACGGGGAGTACGTACGAACGGTGGCCTACTCCTTCATGGGTGCGGAGAGGATGGCGGCGAGGTTCAGGGTCTCACTGCTGGACAACCTGGAGCTTCCTTCGGGGTACAGGGTATACGAGGAGGAGTACATACCCTTCTGGCTGCAGGACGACGAGACCAACCTTGACCTGATAGTCATCCTCGCCATACTGGCTGTCTTCGCGGTGACCGCCATCCTTTTCGAGTCCTTCACCGCTCCAATGTACATACTCGCGGTCATACCCATGGCCCTGGTGGGAGTCGTTGCGGGATTCTGGCTGTTCGACAGGGTATTCTCACCGCAGGCCTACGTCGGCAGCGTTTTCCTGGTCGGCATAGCGGTGAACAACTCAATACTGCTTGTGGACAGTTTCGAGAAGAAGAGGAAGGCCGGAATGAGAGTCAAGAAAGCGGCGGACCTGGTGGTGGCGGAGAGACTGAGACCCATACTCCAGACAAGTGCCACCACGATACTGGGTCTCCTGCCCCTGGTTCTGTGGCCCATGCAGCAGACCAACGACCTGTGGGAAAACCTTTCCTTCACCGTTGTCTGCGGAATGC
Source organism: Candidatus Aegiribacteria sp. MLS_C (assembly GCA_002030045.1). Taxonomy (GTDB): domain Bacteria; phylum Fermentibacterota; class Fermentibacteria; order Fermentibacterales; family JCC-6; genus Aegiribacteria. The sequence continues at coordinate 33,713 of LQBI01000033.1, forward strand.
TGGTTTCCACGCCGCTGGTGCTGATTTCACTGCCGGCGCTGATACAGTTGACTTCCCGGAAAGGGAGGAAGAGAAAGTGACCAGAAGAGTCATTATTGTGATCCTTGGCGCCGCTGTCCTCAGCCTTGCCGCCTGCGGCGGAGAGGAAGAGGAGGCGGAGATGGAGGAACTGGAACCATCGCCTCTGCCGGTGACTGCGGAGACCGCGACTGTCGATACCCTTTTCGCGGTGGTTGGGGCAACCGGCAGGGTATCCTCTGCCAGGACGCAGACACTCACCGCCCAGCTGCAGGGAGAAGTGGTCCAGGCTCCGGAATACGTGGGTGTCTCAGTCAGCGACGGCGAGGTGGTCTACAGGATCGCTTCCGGCGAGAGCGCCTCCAGGCTCTCGGCGGCCTCCAGCTCTTACCGCAATGCTCAGGCCCTTTACGAGTTCGAGTGCGAGAACTACCGGGGTGAGCTGACCCAGGAGGTCAAGAGCATGCTCCGCCAGACCACCGGTCTCGCGGATGCCCAGACGGCCCTGGCCTCCGCCCAGACCCAGTACGGTAACTCGGCGATAACCGCTGGTTTCGACGGTGTCGTCTCGGACATCAACGCCAGGGAGGGCATGGTGGTATACCCAGGTACTGTGCTGGGGGAGATCATAGACCCCTCGAGTCTCCAGGCGGAGGTCAGCCTGGACGAGCGTGAGCTGGCGATGTGTTCCCCGGGACAGAGGGTATACGTGACCATTCCTTCACTGAACGACACCACGGTGATAGGGTCCGTCGCATCGGTTTCCCCCGTTGTGGACCCTTCCATGAGAGCGGGTGAGGTGATAGTCGACCTCCCGGCCGTAGCGAACCTCAGGTCCGGGGCCACAGCGAGGGTGGAGATTGTCACCTCGGTCCATCCCGATGAACTGGTCATACCTCTGGAGGCGGTTCTGATAAGGGACGACAGGGACATGGTGTTCGTGGTCACCGATGGACACGCGGACTGGAGGTACGTTACTCTTGGTCCTGAAGGAAGAGGCATAGTGGCGGTGGAGGAGGGTGTGGAACCCGGCGAGCAGGTGATCACAAACGGCCACTACTCACTTGCCCACGATGCCCCGGTAGCCGTGGTGAACTAGTTCGGGGGCCGGGATTGGAACAACAGAGAATCCTTGAGCTGATCGAGAAATGGAAGCCTGTCCTCAGCCTAAGCGACTGGGACATCAGAGCAGTCGCAGTCGAGCCCCCGTGGCGCAAGTCGGGGGACGTCAAGATCGACGAGAGCAACCTCATGGCGGCCGTTATGATCAGGTCCGACCTCGATCCACGCTTCCTTGAACAGGTGGTTGTCCACGAACTGCTTCACATCAAGCTGTGGAATCTCGACCGAATGCTGGAGAGTTCTCTGAATTCACTCTTCGGAGAGGACCTGGAAGACGGGCGAAGGGCCTTCGTGCAGGACCAGTTCATGGACAGGCTGGAAACCGTCACCCAGGACCTGACCAGGGCTCTTCTCTCGGCTGCGGGCTTCAGCGGAAGCTACATGTTCGGCAGGGTGCAGAGACAGGTTGACGAGGAGCTTCAGTGACGTACCGCATTTCGTGCACTTACTAATTCAATTCAAGGGATAGCAGACTAATCAAGTGCACATAATGCGGTACGTCACTGTCAGCTTCCCAGAGCACTGGCGATCAGCTGTATGTCTCCGGCGTGTGCGATGACGAAGACCATGTCATTGGCTGCCAGTACATAGTCGCCCCTGGGTATCTGGAATTTCTCCTCATCCTTCCGGTAGATCCCCATGAGAAGGCTCTCCCTCGGGAATCCGCTGGCCTCGGCAACCTGCCGGACCGACTTCCCTACGCATTGCGCGTTCTTCGGAACCCTTATCGCGTAAACGTAGGCATCCCCTCCGCCAAGGGACATGATCCTCCTGACGGGCGGCTGCTCCACCTCCATCATCAGCTGGTCCAGCAGGAGGTCGGCCACCCTTACCACGCCAGTAATCCCCGATATGCCGTAGGCCTGCTCGTAGCCCGGATCTCGCATCCTTGCGACTATTCTGAGAACGCCCAGGCTCCTGGCGAGGATCGAGCAGGCGATGTTGTCCACATCGTTCCTCATCAGGCAAAGCAGAATGTCGGCCCTGTGGACACCGGCGTCCTTAAGAACGGCCAGGTTCGTTGCGCTTCCGCTGACCGTAAGGGCTCCGGTCTCGGCGTAGAGACTGTCGCAGACCTCGTGGTCGATGTCTATGACGACCACGTCATGCCTGTGATCGAGGAGCTTCCTGGTGAGTTCACGGCCCACCAGTCCGGCGCCGGCTACGACGACGTTCATTAGATGACCTCCATTGTATGTATTACCCGTCTACCAGGTCCGCCAGGCCCTGGGGCTGAAGAGAAGCAGGAGCGGCAGTATCTCCAGCCTTCCGGCAAGCATACCGAAGATGTAAACGATCTTTATCACCGGATTCAGCGCCCCCATCTGGTGTACCGGGATGAAACAGGGACCTATGTTGCCCATGGCGCTGAACATGCCGGAGAAGGAGGCGTACCCGTCCAGACCGGAGAACAGGGCTGTCACCCCTCCGCCGAATACCAGTAGCCCGACCCAGATGAAGAAGATGGCTGAGGCCCTGCGGACCTCAACGTCTTCCAGGAACTCGCCGTCGATCAGTATCCTGTTGCTGGCGTTCCTGGGGACGACCAGCTTCCTCAGCTGCTGTCCGGCGACCTTGAAAAGTATAACCACACGCTGGACCTTGATTCCTCCGCCGGTGGAGACCACGCAGCCGCCTATTATCATCATCGCCAGGAAGAGCTGCCCCGCCAGCGGACCGAAGAAGGGACCCGCAAGGCTCCTGGTCCCGAAGCCGGTGGTCGTTAGTACGCTGACGGTCTGGAAAAGGCTCGCTCTGAAGGCTTCCTCGCCTCCCGCGGCCGACTCCTGAGAGAGCAGCAGATGATCGGTCAGGACCAGTGCAGTAAGGACCGGGATGAGAGTCCACCAGAGTTTCATCTCCGCGTTCTTCCAAAGTGACCTGATGTCTCCCGAGAGAACCCTGTAATGGACCAGGAAGCTGGTGCTCCCCAGGAGCATGCCGAATACCAGGACGTATTCGATCATTACAACGTTGACTCCCGGCATGGACGAGAAATGCGAGATGCTCTAATCGTAGGGAGAGAACCCGCCTGTCGCCAGAGCGGTGAAACCATGGTTAAGGCTGTCGAACAGGGACATGCCTCCCATCTTCAGAAGAGCGATCACCAGCATGGTGAAGCCGGTGTACAATCCCCAGAGTATCTTGAGGGTATTTGCCATTCCGGGTACGGGTCTTCCGGACGTTATCTTGTGGCTTTAAGCCCCGAAGAGGAGATGTCCGCCGAGTATCCTGCTGGAAACCGCAAGGAAGAAGGTCAGTATGCCCAATCCGCCGACCCACTGGGTCAGGCTGCGCCAGAACAGTATGCTCCTCGGCATCGAATCCAGACCGGTGAACATCGTGATGCCGGTGGTGGTGAAGCCGCTCATTGTCTCGAAGTACGCATCCAGGTAGCCGGCTCCGATACCCAGGACGTAGGGAAATGCACCTGAAGCGGAGAGCACTATCCAGTCCGCCGTACATATCAGAATGGCCTGAGTGGTGTTCGGCTCCGAGGTGCCGATCTTCCTCTGGACTACGTAACCCAGAGATACGCATGCCGCCGAGGGGAACAGGAACGAGCCGATAGTGCCGAAACTCTCACCCTCCCCGCGGAAACCAGCACGAAGAGCAGGGGTGCGAGCATGATGATACCGAGTATCAGCAGGAGTTCCCCCAGGTAACCGGAGACTACCCAGAGACTCCTCCTGTGACGGTCCATCATGAAGCTGTCAGCGACCCGATTCCGCAAGAAGCCGTATCGCCTCCCCGGACCTTATCACCGCAGAGTTCGGACAGGATAGAACGTTGCAGAAGGCTATAGCCTGATGGGGGTCCTTCCTGGGATAGAGGTAGCCGAGGACCGTGACAGCGTTTGCCCTGCAGGGACAGCTGGCAAGAACGTCGAGTTCGGCCCCGCACTGTGGACAGGAGAGCTTCAGGGGCTCATCCGGGTCCACCTCACCCTCTATCACGCAGTAGCTGGTGTCGCCGAAAACGGATGACAGGGCGACCAGCCCCTCTCCGCTCATCCTGCCCCGGAACCTGACTAGGATGCCGGGGAAGCCGGAGACCTCATGATCCACCGAGACCAGGTTGTGCCCGTTCGGACAGTACACTGCGTTCACAACCACCTCGGCTTCGACCTTCCTGGACTGATTACGTCGAACTTCCGGTATGTTCAGTCTGCCCTTGTCATCGAACATGTTGCCTGGCATTTACTTGCTCCTTGTTCTTTGGATTTCTGCATCTACTGGAATATGATAGGTATAAGGAAAACCGGAACAAAGGACCAGCAGTATCCATGGGGGTCCTCGCGGGAAGGATGCCGCGGTACTTTAGAACTCGCAGCGGAGTCATCGGACCGGGTGCCCAATGGCGGTCGTATTCCACTGCCGGGAAGGATGACTGTTTATGATAACCAGGACAGATCTGACCGTTCTGTTCGCAATTGCGACCTTATTTGCTGCAGCGTCATGCGGTCAGCAGGGGACGCCGGCAGTCCCGGAGGACGGGGCCGGCCGGGACACAGTCGTGCAGCACGTGGCTTCAGAGGGATCCGAAGACCTCATTCCCAGGAGGGTTCTGTTCGGCAATCCCGAGAGGATCGGCCCCCAGCTCTCCCCCGATGGTGGAATGATAGCCTACATAGCACCTGTGGACAGTGTTCTGAACCTCTGGGTGATGAACGTCGACGGTTCAGGACCCAGGCAGCTGACCTTCGACACGAACCGTGGGGTCACCGATTACTTCTGGGCGAAGAACGGTTCGGACATCCTCTACATGCAGGACCGGGCGGGGGAGGAGAACACCCATGTCTACAGGCTGGACGTGGAGACCGGTGAGGTCACCGACCTTACCCCGTTCGAAGGCGTCAGGGCATATGTGAGTGACACCGACCGTGACCGGCCGAACACCGTGATCATCGAGATGAACCGCAACGACCCGATGTTCTTCGATGTCTACTCCTGCGACCTGGTCTCCGGCGACCTCACTCTCCTCGAGGAGAATCCGGGTACGCTCGAGAACGGTGAAATGGTACTCGGCTTCATGACCGACCAGGACCTGAGCGTGCGCGGAATGGCCACCATCGATCCGGCGGACGGTACCATCACCTTCTTCCTCAGGGATTCCCCGGGTTCGGAATGGAAGGATTTCGTGAGCTTCTCCGCTCTGGACACCGTCCAGCCTGAGCGCTTCAGCGAGGACGGGACGGGCATCTACTACCAGTCGAACCTGGAGTCCAACACCACGAAGCTCCTCTACCAGGACCTGGTTACGGGCGATGTCACAGAGATAGCCCATGACAGCCTGGCCGACATCGGAGCCGTGTCCTTCGATCCCTTCACGGGAAGGCCCCGTGCGGTGAGCTTCCATTACCTGAGAAGGAACGTGCAGGTCCTTGATCCCTCCATAAGTGCGGACTACGACCTCCTCGGCGAGTTCAACCCCGGTGACTTCGGAGTGGTATCCTCGGACCTCGCCGACAGCACTTGGATAGTCGCCTACTTCACACCCCAGAGTCCCGCCGTCTACTACGTCTACGACAGGACCACCGGCGAGATGTCCTTCCTCTTCAACGCCATCCCGGCTCTTGACGAATACCGGCTGGCCGAGGTCAGACCCCTCATCATCGAGGCAACGGACGGATGGCCCCTTCCCAGCTACCTGACCCTGCCGCGGGATGCAGGCGAAGGACCTCTGCCAATGGTACTCTACGTTCACGGAGGACCCTGGGCGAGGGACTTCTACGGCTACGATCCATTCGCGCAGATGCTGGCCGACAGGGGATTCGCCGTGCTCCAGGTCAACTTCCGCGCCTCTGCCGGGTTCGGCAAGGACCATCTCAACGCGGGGAACAGGGAGTGGGGCGGCCTGATGCAGGACGACCTGACCGACGGGGTCAGATGGGCGATAGCCGAGGGAATAGCAGATCCGGCAAGGATCGTGATAATGGGAGGTTCTTACGGAGGCTACGCCACGCTTGCGGGAGTCGCCTTCACACCCGACCTCTACTGCGCCGGAGTCGATTTCTTCGGCCCGTCCAACCTCATCACCTTCAGGGAGACCGTGCCTCCGTACTGGAGACCCCTGGACGCCCTGATGGATATCCGCATCGGAGACCTGGAGGAGGATTCCCTCATGCTGGAGGAGAGGTCACCCCTGAACTTCGTGGAGAACATAAGGGTACCAATGCTCATAGTGCAGGGAGCGAACGATTCCAGGGTGGTGCAGGCGGAATCGGACCAGATGGTGCAGGCTCTCAGGGAAAACGGCAACGAGGTCTACTACCTGGTCTACGAGAACGAGGGTCACGGATTCGCAATCGAGGCGAACAGGCTGGAGTTTGCGGGAAGGGTGGAGGAATTCCTGTTCAACCACGTTCAGGGAGTCGAGTGCCAGATGTACGAGGGAATACCCAACTCCACTGTCCAGGTGAGGTAGCCGGGCAGGATCTGCTGTGAAAGGCCGGGACCATGCGTCCCGGCCTTCGCTTCTGATAGCTGCTGTTCTCAGTAGGCCCTTGCCAGTATGACCCTGGTGCCTGTCTTCCGGCCGGTCATTATGCACCTGCCGGTGCCTTCGGGCTGGTCCAGCGGAATGCAGCGGACCGTGGCCTTGGTCTCCCGCTGCAGTTCCTCCTCCTCCTCGGGGCCGCCGTCCCACCATACGCTGTAGAAACCGGGCCTCTCCGCGATCGACTCGCTGAACTCAGCAAGCGTATCGACCGTGTGGGTGTTCTCCTCCATGTGTCTTCGGGCTTCCAGCAGCATTTCGGACTGTATTCGATCGAGGATGCCGGGAACATCTTCCGGCAGGGATGCCAGTGGTATGGAAAACTTGCCCTCCCTTCCGGGGTCGTTCCGGGGGCTGGCCGTTACTTGGCCCTCCTCCAGGTCGCGGGGTCCTATCTCCAGCCTGAGCGGGACTCCCCTTACTTCCCAGTAGTTGAACTTGTAACCGGGACTGGAGCCTTCGCTGTCGTCCAGCTCGGTCCTGACCCCCCGTATCTTGAGGCTTTCCCTAAGGGCGGATGCTGCCTCCAGGACCCTGGCCCTGGAGGATTCGTCCCTGGCGATGGGGATTATCACCACCTGGACCGGGGCGAGCCTGGGCGGGAGCCTCAGTCCGTTCCCGTCACCGTGGACCATTATCACTCCGCCTACAAGCCTCGTGGATACCCCCCAGCTGGTCTGGTGCACGTACTGCTGCTCGTTGCCGCTGTCCAGAAAGGTGGTCTCGAAGACCCTGGCGAAGTTCGTCCCCAGATAATGGCTGGTTCCGCTCTGAAGGGCCCATCCGTTGCCCATCATCGCCTCGATGGTATAGCTGTCCACCGCTCCGGCGAACTTTTCCCTCTCCGTCTTCTTTCCCGGTATCACGGGTATGGCCGCTACGTTCTCCGCGAAATCCGCGTAGATCCTCAGCATTCGGAGGGTTTCTTCTCTGGCCTCCTCCTCGGTGGCGTGGGCGGTATGGCCCTCCTGCCAAAGGAACTCCGTGGTCCTGAGGAAAGCCCTCGGCCTCATCTCCCATCTCACCACGTTGGCCCATTGGTTCAGGAGCATGGGCAGGTCCCTGTAGCTGTTTATCCATCTGGAGAACATGTGGTTGATGATGGTCTCGGAGGTGGGTCGGACGACAAGGGGCTCCTCCAGTTCCTTTCCTCCTCCATGGGTGACAATGGCCAGCTCCGGGGCGAACCCCTCAACGTGCTGTGCTTCTTTCCTGATGAAGCTCTCGGGTATGAACAGGGGGAAGTAAGCGTTCCTGTGTCCCGTTTCCTTGAACCTGGCGTCGAGACTGGCCTGGATGTTCTCCCAGATGGCGTAGCCGTATGGACGGATGATCATGCATCCACGTACCGGAGCGGAGTCTGCCAGTTCCGCCTCGCGGATCACGTCCTGGTACCATCTGGCGAAATCATCTCTGGGATCGGTAATGTTCTTTGCCATCTGTCAGCACTTCCTGTTGGAGTTCTCGATTGGGATCGCAAGGCGAATAATAATTACGAATCCGCCATACTCCAAGGGTGGATTTGACACCCCGCGGCGAGGGTGTTAACTTCATTCCGTAGGGGGCCAGTTGCTGAGAGTGGCAAAAGGAACCGATGAAGGCGGCGCCCTGATGTACTGCGGATGCGTGACCCGGAACACCGGGTAGACAGAGGCAGCTTCAGGCCGTAGTAAGACCTTTAACCCTGACTTGGACTCATTCTTCAGGGATATGGCCCCCACGCCTCTATTCTCAGGCATATGCATGGAGGGAATGGGTAGTTGTCTTCGTTCAGCATCTTCCCTTCGATTGAGGACAGGAACTACCGCCTGATCCTCATGTTCTTCACAGTATACACGGCCATTATGCTCATGGTGCCGCTCGCCAGACTTGTGCCGAGGGTACCCGTACCGATGGCGTCGTACCTCCTCTGCTATTTCCTCTACAGGTGGAAGGGAATGCCCCGTTTACTCAGGCCGTGGATATTCTACCTGCTTCTGGTCCTGTCCTACTGGCAGCTTCAGTTCGTGGTATCCTCTCATTTCCAGGAGTTCCACGGTTCGGGGATAATCGCCCTGGAGAGGAGCATTTTCGGAAAACTGCCGACGGTCTGGCTGCAGGAGAAACTCTATTCCGGAAGCCGGTCATGGTACGAGTACCTGTTCGCCCTGTTCCACGCATCCCTTTTCTTCATTCCGATCGTATTCCCCCTTGTCATGCAGATGAGGAGGAGCATAGAGAGGATGAAGAGGGTGACGGTGGCCATCACCCTTCTCTCCCTGGCGGGATACGCCACATATGTGCTGTTTCCCCTGACACCTCCGTGGATGGCCTCCCTTGAGAACTCCATACCCCATTTGGAGCGAATAACCATAAGGGCACTGGGGGAACTGGCTCCCGGAGGCATCATCTCGGCTTTCAGTCCGAGCCCCAGGGGCGCCATGCCATCGCTGCATGCAGGAGTCCCTCTGCTGGTGCTTATGATGGCATTCAGGGAGTTCGGCTGGAAAGCGTGGTGGTTCGCACCGGTGGTGGCCGGCATATGCTTCGAGGTGGTCTACGGCGCGGAACACTACGTCATCGATGTGGCTGCCGGGTTCATCTACGCCTTATTGACCTATATGCTCGTCTTCAGGATACTCATACCTGACAGCCGGCTCGGCGGATCCACGGCGGACGGTAGGGAGGAGAACAGGGAATGAACAAGGGCATAGGCGTCCTGATGGAGAAGAAGAGGAAAGGGCAGAGGATCGTATCCCTTACCGCCTACGATTTCATCACCGCAAGGCTGGAGGAGCAGGCGGGGATGGACTTCATTCTCGTTGGTGATTCCATGGCAATGGCCGTGTTCGGGGAGGAAACCACCCTCACTGCCGACCTGGATGTCATGATAGCCCATACCAGGGCGGTGAGGAGAGGGGCTCCCGGCATTCCCGTGATTGGCGACATGCCCTTCGGTTCATACGAGCGATCCGATTCTCAGGCCGTCGGGAATGCGGCAAGGTTCCTGTCGGAGGGTGGAGCCGATGCAGTGAAACTGGAGGGCGGGAACGGGAGGATGGTATCCAGGGTCAGGGCCATTATCGATTCAGGCATTCCCGTGATGGGCCACGTGGGGCTGCTCCCACAGTCGATAAGGAAGACCGGAGGTTACAGGGTCGTCTACGCGGACGGCCGGGACGCCCTTTTCCGGGAAGCCCATGACCTTCAGGATGCCGGAGTCTTCGCCATCGTGCTGGAGGGAGTCGAGGAGAGACTGGCCGGAGACCTGACAGCGGAACTGGATGTTCCGACCATCGGAATAGGAGCGGGCAGGTACACTGACGGGCAGATACTGGTGGTGAACGACCTGCTTGGGCTGTCGGGAGAGTTCAGGCCCAAGTTCCTGAAGGTATACGCCCGCATCGACCGGGCAGTTCTGGAGGCTCTGGAAACCTATGCCGAAGAGGTAAGGTCCGGCGCGTTCCCCGAAGAGGGGCATGCCTATCATGCGAGGGATGACAAGTGAGGATACTCGTTGTCGGAGGCGGAGGAAGAGAACACGCGCTCGCATGGGCTCTTTCAAGGTCCGGACGGCACCGGCTGATGAGCGCGCCGGGCAACCCTGGAATAGCCTCGGTCGCCCGGTTGTTCCCGGTGGCTGCCACAGATGTGGAGGGTCTGGTGGACCTGGCTCTGGAGAAGAGTATCGACCTCGTGGTCGTCGGTCCGGAGGCCCCTCTCGTGGCTGGTCTCGCCGATGCCCTCCGGAGTTCCGGAGTCAGCTGCTTCGGACCGGGCCGCGATGCAGCCAGGCTGGAAGGCAGCAAGTGGTTCGCCAAGGAGATCATGGACTCCGCCGGGGTTCCGACCGCGGAGGGGAAGGTCTTCACCGACACCGCCTCAGCTATGGACTATATCGGGAAGGATCCGGCGGATTTCGTGATCAAGGCTGACGGTCTCGCAGCCGGCAAGGGGGTATTCCTGCCGGAAGACATCCAGGAAGCCCGTTCGATACTGGCGGGATTCTTCGGTGGAGATTTCGGGAATTCCGGGCTGAGGGTCGTGGTGGAGAGACGGCTTTCGGGCAGGGAGGTCAGCATTCTCGCGGTATGCAGCGGTATGGACTGCGTGATACTACCGCCCAGCAGGGACCACAAGAGGCTGGGAACAGGGGATACAGGACCCAACACAGGGGGAATGGGCGCCGTCTGCCCTCCGCCGGAACTGAAAGACGATTTCGCAGGGCTGGCAAGGGAGAGGATCGTGCTGCCGGTCCTGAATGAACTCCACTCCAGGGGGCTGGATTACCGTGGAGTCCTGTACGCCGGACTGATGGTCACGGATGAGGGGCCGAAAGTGCTTGAGTTCAATGTCAGGTTCGGAGACCCGGAGACTCAGGCGGTGATGCCGATGCTGGGATCGGACCTGGCGGAACTCTGCATCGCGGCGGCGGAGGGGGAACGGCTTCCCGCCCGGTGCCTGGGAAGGGATGGCGCATGCACCTGTGTGGTCATGGCTTCGGGTGGATATCCGGCAGCCTATGGGAAGGGATACCCCATAAGCGGGCTGGACGATGTCGAGGATGTCCTTGTGTTCCATGCCGGGACGGCCGAGAACGGTGAAAGGCTGGTAACGGCTGGCGGAAGGGTTCTGGGCGTGGTCGGCTGCGCGGACGACCTCGGGAGTTCGGTGGAGAAGGTGTACGGACAGGTAGGGAAGATAGACTTCGAAGGGTGTTACTACAGGACCGACATTGGAGGATGAGATGATCCGTGTGGGAATACTCATGGGCAGCGAGAGCGACATGGAGACCATGGAAAAAGCGGCCGGAGTGCTCGAGGACCTGGGGATCCCGTTCGAGATGAACGTCATGTCGGCCCACAGGACGCCGTCCCAGGTCGCCGAATACGCTTCCTCGGCTTCCGGACGCGGACTGAGGGTGCTCATAGCCGGGGCGGGTCTTGCCGCACACCTTGCAGGCGCGGTTGCCGCGAACACCATTCTTCCGGTGATAGGGGTTCCCATGGCGGCAGGTCCCCTGAACGGGCTGGATGCTCTCCTTTCCACTGTCCAGATGCCGAAGGGGGTCCCGGTGGCCACCGTCGCGATAGGTTCCCACGGAGCCAGGAACGCAGCCTTCCTTGCCGCCCAGATCCTGGCACTGCAGGATGAATCCATAGCATCCAGACTTAAGGAGCTTCGGGGCTGGTGAGACGAATTGCGATGGAGCCCGGGGGGGCCGGTATTCGGGAGACGGCCCGTCGCATAGCTTCTATCGTGATCCCGGGAGGAGTGGCACTCTATCCCTCTGATACCGTATACGGGCTCATGTGCAGAGCGGACGACCCGGAAGCCGTGGACCGCATTCGAAGGATGAAGGGCGGCGCTTCGGACAGACCGTTCATCCTGATAGTCAGTGGACTTTCAATGGCGGGTTCAATAGCTGACTGCACCGATCCCGAGGTGATGGGGATAATGAGCCTGAGATGGCCCGGAAAGCTCACGCTGGTACTGCCCGCTCTGGATCCGTGTCCCATCTGGGTACGCGACGGGGACGGCTCCGTAGCGCTCAGGCAGCCTGACCACGATCTGAGCAGGCTTGTGATCGAGGAATGCCGGATACCTCTGGTATCTACAAGCGCCAACCCAAGCGGTCAGTCACCCTGCCTGGAGTACGACCGGATCGACGATCTGCTCAAGACCTCTGTGGACCTTGCCGTCGATGCGGGGAAACTGCCTCCGTCAGCTCCATCCACAATAATCAAACTGATCCGCGCCGGTACCTGACGGCCTCGGGGTCGCCCTTACGGGGTCGCCCTTACGGGGTCGTACGTTACTTCGGGTCACTTACGTCAAGCCGGGGTCGCTCGATCAATATGACCGATGCTAATTACCCGTCATTTTTGCTGACTATCTCTGAATGGATTGGGTTCTGCTCTCTCACATAGACTTGAAACTGTTCTGATTTGCAGGTACAATCCTTGTATGGCAAGAATGATGCGGGCCGATTGGCAGGGAGCCGTCCACCATGTGATGGCAAGGGGCATAGATGGAAGGTATGTCTTCTCTTCTGAACAAGACAAGGAAGACCTGCTTTCAAGACTTGCCTTACTTGTCACCGAATTGGAATTCAGCGTCTATGCCTGGGCCATAATGCCCAATCACCTGCATCTATTAGTCCGAACCGGCAAGGAACCGCTATGGAAGCTCATGCATAGACTGCTCACCGGATACGGTCTTGTCTACAACAGGAATTACGAAAGGCGAGGACATGTCTTCCAGAGCAGGTTCAGGTCTATCCTCGTCCAGGAAGAGCTATACTTCGTGCGATTATTGAGGTACATACACCGCAATCCCTTAGAAGCTGGACTTGTTCACGGACCCGAGTCGCTTGCCCAATACAGGTGGTGTGGTCATGGTGCTATACTTGGCAAACATATGAATATATGGCAAGATACAAGCTATGTGATTGCTTATTTTGGAGATAAGTATGGAAGTGATGGAATCTCTGAGTATTTGAAGGCTGTTATAGAAGATTGCGATGATAAATTTACTAATATTCTTGTTGAGGGTTCTTTCATCATAGGAAGGGACGGAATCACTCCAGCTGTCAATGATTATCGAGAATGGACAGGCTGCTGCAGGGTGTTAGGTGATGAGTGTTTTGCATTGGATAGCCTGAAGAGAATCAGGAGTAGTGGTGCTGACGGCATCAGGGATAGATCTGATGTCCATCAGGGAATAGAATCATTGCTAATTTGGGTTAGGAAGGAATACGGAATCACGAGACAAATGCTGCAGGGGATGTCACGGAATCCATCTCTTTGTGAAGCAAGAGCGGTTGTTTCCTGGGTTTGCACTCAAAGAATGGGTTTGAGTATTGCTGATTGTATGCGTCTCCTTGGAATGAGCAGGAGCGGAGTTCGCAAGGCTATCGCAAGAGCAGAGAGTCTACAGAGAAAGAATCCTCGCATTAATGATATTCCATTTTCGTAAATGATTCACGAATCAACGGCCGATCGAGAGTGATCGTATGACCCCCGGGTAGGCAAGTGACCCGAAGTAACGTACGACCCCGTCGGCCCCGACCCCGTCAGGCCGACCCCGTCAGGCGGTTCCGCGAAAGGCTATCCAGAGGGCTTTCAGAAGGCTGCGCGGATGAAGCAGGATGTTGGAATAGGCCTGGTTCGCAAGGGGACAGTAACACTCCCCCCTTCTGATGGATCTGCGTATCTTTCTCGCGGCCTTCGAGTTCCATATCTCCCTGAAGTCGGTGTTCTCATCGACCCTGCCCATTTCGCCACTGTAGGCCAGGACCGCACAGGGCCAGATGCCTCCGTCGGAATTGATGTGAACGTTCATCAACCCGGCCGAGCATGGAATGACCTGCCTCCTCTCGTTGAGTATTCTGACCACCAGGTCGTAGTAAACCACCCTGAGCGCGGTAGTGATCCTCGGGAGGAGTTTCATGTCCTTCATCTTTTCCAGGACCGACTGCTTGAATACTTCCATTATCCTTTCGTAGCTTTCGCTGTCAGGGGTGATACCCGAACCGATATTGAAGAACTCCTCCCTTTCCTCGGCGATCTCGTTTATGTAGGAATCCACTCCTATGTTCCGTGCGTACTCGATGATCTCGTCCAGCCTGTCAGCGTTGTACTTCGATATCACTGTTCCGATACCTATCTGAAGGTTGTCGTACCGCTCCTGTAGTTCACGCAGCTGTCCGAGGGTCTCGAGCAGCCGCCTGAAGTTGCCCGGAACTCCCCTTATCTCATCATGCAGCTCTCCGACACCGTCGAAGGACGGTTTTATCGTCAGCAAGGTTCCCGGTGCCTCTTTTTCGATCACATCCAGGATCTCCCCGGTCATGGCGGCTATGCGCTCCACCGCCAGCGCATTCGTGGGGATGTGTATCACGGCGGGTGTCATGAACCTGCAGGCAAGAGCGATTATCTCGGGCAGATCGTCTCTCAGGAATGGTTCTCCGCCTGACACGTTGAAGAAGTAGGTCCATCCGATGGACCTGAACAGTCTCTCTATGGTGGCAAGGTCGAGATCGTCCCCGGAGTCGTGCTTCCAGATGTAGCATGTCCTGCAGCGCGACTGGCACCTCCTCGTGACGGAGAAGGTCACATTGATCGGGTTTGGGGCCCTGGAGAGACCGTACATCGCCAGCTTGCTCCGGATGACGCTGCCGGCAAGATGGAAGACCTGCTCGATATGGTTCATCGTACGTGTGTATTTTCTGCGGAGCGCTCCGTATATGATCGCCTGAAGGGCATAGAGACCCTCGACCAGCATGAGGAGGAGCCTCTGCCCCAGCGCTATCACTGTGGCCACCTGGACGCCTCCGGCGAAACCCGAGAGGAGGAGACCCTGTACGCCTTCACGTATCCCTATTCCACCCGGGATGAAGACCATGATAAGTGCTATGAACCAGGACATCGGACCTGCAAGAAGACATACCGCCACCATTGCGAACGGTTCCTGGGGACGGACGCCGAATCCCCTGAACCAGAAGAAGAGAGCCATACTGCGAAGGGTCCATGAAAGAAGGTGATAACCTATGAAGACGGCCTGGTGCCTGTGAGATATATGGGGCAGGTTCTCGATGTCCGTATTGAACCTGTGGCTGAGCCTGTGGGCGAGGAATTTCTGTATCCTCGGGGCGAACAGCATGAGTATGCCCAGAAGTGCGGAGAACCAGAGAACCACCACCACCGGCAGCGGCACACTGGCCAGACGCAGGAAGGGAAGGGCAATGATGGCCATGACGGTGAGCGCCACCATCATGTAGATATTCTCCAGGATGAATGCCGTGATGCCCTTTACAGGCCCTATGCCGTTCGCCCTCAGGAAGGTTACCCTGCCCACCACCATCCAGAGCTTACCGGGAACGTACTGACCCATCTGAGTGATGTACCAGTTCCTCCTGACCTCGCCCTTGTCCAGCTTCGGGATCTTCAGCGCGTCGAGGATCTTGCGCCAGGGCGCCGGGGCGAAGTAGTAGCCCAGCATAAGCGAAACGAAGGCCAGGAATATCATGGGCAGGCTGGCACCTTCCCTGGATTCGGCCCAGAACTCGTGCAGTTCCGGCTCCCATTCAGGCCATAGCACGAGGGCGAAATATACCGCTGCGACCACCAGCAGGATGATACCGCCCCAGGTTGTCAGCCTGTTGAAGAACCGTCTCCTGTCATGGGTCACCCCGTTCTCTCCCTCCGCCTTGAGATCAGGAGGTCTGCGGCCAGCATCAGAAGTATGCTCCCCGCTCCCGCCATCGATACGATCAGGCCCGTGGAGACATCGGATGAATCGAAAACGAATTCCACTTCATGAGTTCCCGCCGGGACAGCCACCGCCCTCTGCCAGTGGTTCGCCTGAAGCATCTTCCCGGGTATTCCGTCGATCGTCACCTTCCATCGGGGATACCAGGTATCCGCAAGCACCAGAAGGCCGGAGTAGGGGTTGTCCGTCCCCACTACCACGCGATGGGGATCGTCCACTATCAGGGTAGCCCGGGCTTCATGGACATTCAGGCTGTCCGGCAGCCCGGGATCATCGTACAGCACGGTGACCGTCTGAGGGTCCAGACCGCCGGAGAGCAGGCTGATGCAGGAGTTTCGCGACAGAAGGACCCATGATCCGGCGAAGAAGGTCCTGGGGAGTGGATCTTCAGGAACGAGGAGCTGAAGAGTGTCGGTAAGTGAGGGATCGGAGGATGATGCCTGCTCAAGAAGCATCCTCCTGAATTCCGAATAGTCGATGTAGCCATCCTGCGACTGCATCACGGTGAATGAGGTCTGCCTGTAGGCAAGTGCTCCCCCAGATGAGATCATTTCCTGCAGGTCCTGGGCCACAGCGGGTTTCGCCGCATGGTAGCCGAGAACGGACCTCACTCCGTCAGGCATGAAGTCGTTTCCTCCCGGAAGCAGCCTGCCGGAACCCGCCAGTTCAGCAACGCCCGGATGCTCATCGAGGAGATCTTCAACATCGGTCTCCCGCAGGAACACCTGGAAATCCCTGTCGATCGGGATCGTCTCGATGCCTATTACCAGAGCGATCAGCACGCCGGGAACCGCAACCGAACCCCGGACGAGCGCCTTCCTGAAATGCACCGTTCCGGCAAGCACAAGGCCGACCAGAGCTGCACGCAGGAAGTCCGTCGCCGCCATGTCCACCCTGCGATCTACCAGAAGGGAGTATCCTGCACCACCGGGGATCCCCATCCTGTCCCACCATGCTGACTGGAGGCCCGGAAGGGCGAATCCCGCCGCCAGGAAGACAAGCAGGCAGAAAGCCGAGAAAGCCAGGATGACCCTGACGAAAGCCCTGCGGGGAAAACCTTCCCCCCTGAAGAGAGCATCAAAGCCGGGACCGGCGGAGAGGGCAAGGGCGGATGTGGTAAGAAATGCCGCCATATGCGGCGCCCGGAGTTTCCTGAAGAATGGCATGGCCCTGTATAACAGCCCGAAGAGAGGAGTGTACCCTCCCCAGGATACTATCAGTCCCAGCAGCCCGACCGTGAGAAGAGGCCACCTGTACCTGCCCGGAGAACCGGTGAACGCTGCCATGGCCAGCAGGAACACAAGCACGCCAAGGAACTCGCTGCTGAGACGCAGACCCAGTCTGCCGAAGTACGCAGGAACTCCCGAGACCATGCTGTCCCGGAATCCGTGCCGGTATCCGAACAGGTGAGGGAAGACCATGGTCAGCGATTCCTCTGGAGGAAGGGAATAGCTCTCGGCCTGGTCCGGTGTCAGGTCTTCGCCCCTGGTTGAATAGCGGGAGAAATTGTAGCCCGGAAGGAGCTGCACCGATCCCACGGCTACTCCGAGCAGCATCACGGTGAGCAGGCCGACCGATGCCCTGCCGGCGTTCTTCCACCTGCTTCCACCTGCTGAGAAGACCCTGTATCCTGTCCAGACCACAGCCGCCATAACCGAGTAGAGCATCATCTGTGGATGGCTTGCCAGGGCCTGCATCCCCAGTGCGAATCCCCCGTAGGCCGGATACCTTGCCCTTCCGGTCCTTGCCCACATCTCACAGGAGTAGAGAAGCAGGGGCAGGTAGCTCCAGCATATTATCTTGCTTCCATGACCGGCGTAGAAGAGCGTATTGCTCCAGGCCGTGGTGGCGAAGGCGATGCATCCCACTATACGGCCCCATCTGCCCACCCCGATGGAACCCAGGAACATCCATGCGAAGACACCGCCGAGCAGCATGTGAAGGGGGAAGATGAACCTCGCGACGGCACCGGTGCCTCCCGAGATCATCAGAAGCCATCTGAGGGGATAGAGGACCGGAGCCGAGAAGGAGGAGTAGAAGGGGACACCGCAGAATATGTAGGGATTCCAGTGGGGCAGGCCGCCACCTCTCATGGCCGACTCCGTATAGGCGAAGAACGGGTATCCCTGTGCAACGGTATCGCTCATCTCACCACCGGGCAGCCGGCCCGTGGTGAAGACGGTTGAATAGGTGATGAACACCGCCGGCAGGAGGAAGAGGAGAAATAAGTACCTGCTTTCCCTCATCTTCTTCAATTCGTGCCTCGCTTTCCGACAAGTCCGGTCCCTCTGGCTCCAGCAAGGGCGAAAGATACTTCAAAGACCGAAAGTATCAAACGCTCACCTGCGATCACCGCCAGGAAGGGTCCGGTCTGTCCTGAAGACGCCAGCATCGCAGTTGCCACTGCCTCCCGTATGCCCACGCCTCCCGGAACGAGGAAGACGATGTAGCCCGCCAGCCATGACAGAGGTGCCGCGGCAAGACAGACCGGCAGGCTGACCTGCCCGATGCCGAATCCGGTGATCCACAGGTACAGGCTGACTCCCCGGACCAGCCAGTTCGCTGCGTAGAAAAGGAGGAGTCCCATCGATACGGCAAACCGGGGCAGAGGGAGTTCCTCCGGAGAACGTCCGTACTTCAATCCGTACAGCCATCTCTGAAGAGGTCTCAGGAAGGGGACGACCAGAAGTGAAGCCCCTGCTGTGACCACCGCGCCCTTCAGGGCGGTGCTGGAGAAGACCGAACCGGTTGAGAAGAGGGCGAACGGCAGGGCGGCCAGACCCGCACCCGCAGCCGTGTAGAGAAGCTCAAGGAAAGGCACGCTGGTCGCCCGGAACCCCGAAAGCCCCCTGGATTTCAGGAAAGCCGCCCTGCCGGCGAAGAGCCATATCTTGCCTGGTACGTACCGACCCAGCTGGCTCACGAACCAGACGTTCCTCAGTTCGCCGGTCCCGGCCCTGCAGCCGGCCTTTCTGGAGAGCACTCCCCATCCCAGGGGGATGGAATAGTAGGATAATCCCAGAAGGACAAAAGATGCCGTCAGTGACGGCCAGGAAGGGTCCCAGGAGAAATCGCCTATCTGGTCCAGCCAGGCGCCGCCGCGGTCCACTACTATCCATACCGCCAGCACGAGCAGCAGAAGGAGGAGGATCCTCGCTGCAGTCATGATGCGTTTTCCTGCCGCCCCGACCCGGATCATCGCAGGTAACCCTCATTCCTGTACCATTCCATGGTCTTCGCCACTCCATCGGGCACGGGCCATTCGGGCTGGAAACCGGCTGCACATGCCCTGTCTATCGAGACATAGTGGTCCTCCCCGAGGAGCCTGAGCCGGCTCTGCGAGAGCGACGGCGGACAGAGAGGACCGAGAAGCAGGAGTAATCTTAACGCGACCCTGGGAACAGGCAGCAGCAGCACTCTCCTTCCCACACACTCCCCGGCCTGAAGGGCCAGGTCGCCGACGGTCACGATGTCCGGACCGCCGATGTTGTAGAGGCCTCCGCTCAGCCGGCCTCCGGGCAGAGATGCCTCCACCGCCGAACACACGTCCTCGACGAAGGTGGGTCGTATTCTGGCACCTCTCCTTCCTATAAGAGGGAACAAGCCTCCGGCAGCCTTCCTGAACAGCGGGAGCTTGTGCCTGTCACCCGGCCCGTAGACGAAATCCGGTCTGAGGACCGTGACCGGTTCACTGTCCGGGGATCCCTCCCCGAGGAGGATTCTCTCACCGAGGGTCTTTGTCCTCTCGTAATCTCCCCAGGGCGCGTACGGTGAATCCTCGGAGGCCTCCGGAATGAGACCGGTAACTCCCGGTGTGCTCAGGTGTATGACCCTGGCACCCGTCCTTCCGCAGTGGTCCGCTATCATGGCGGGTATCCCGGCGTTGGACTTCTCCATCTCCTCCAGCGGGACCCCTCTTCCCCCCAGTCTTCCCGCCGAGTTGACTATCACTTCCGCGTCGAGGGGGATCGAACCGGGCACGAGATCCCCGTTCAGGGACCTGGAGTGCGTGACGACTTCGTGGCCGGCATTCCGGAGACGGGAGGCGATACGGGATCCGATGAACCCTCCGGCTCCTGTTACGAATATTCTCATGCCAGAGATTCGATCAGCTCCCGGGCGTATTCCTCCCAGCTGAAGGAAGCAGCCTTGCGAGCTACCCTTTCCTCGGTCCCGGGGTCAAGCAGCAGGCTGAAAGCCTCCTCCACCGATTCGGCTATGCTGGACGGCGACCATGGCTCCGCCAGGTACCCGGTGCTGCCCACTTCCACCAGTTCCGAGAGACCGCCGGTATCAGTAAGCACCAGGACCTTGCCGAAGGAAAGGGCTATCTGTGCCACGCCGCTCTGTGTGGCCTGCCTGTAGGGAAGCACTACCACATCGGCAGCCTCGAAGTATACGGCCACTTCCGAATCGGGTACGAAACGGTCTATCCACCTGATCCTGCGGGATAGACCCATGTTAGAGATTATGTCCAGTATTCCACGCCTGTCCGAGTAGGACTCGCCCACTATCAGAAGCAGTACGTCATCGGGAAGGGACCCCATGGCCCTGACCAGGTCCTGAACCCCCTTGTAGGTGCGTACAAGCCCGAAGAACAGCACCAGACGGGCACTCCTGGAATAGCCCAGCCTCTCCCTGGCGCTGTCCCTGGTGATCGACGGGTCAAGGTACTGGTCGTATATCGGATGGTAGAGCTTGAGGATCCGGGTGTCCAGTTCAAGGCTTTTCGCTTCCTCCAGGTCCGTCCCGCTGTGGACCACGGCCAGCCTCATCCGGCCCAGGAACCGCCGGGTCAGCTTCCCTGCAAGCAGTACCGATTCGTGCGGTACCACGTTGTGACATATCGCAGCGGAGGGTATCGCACCGGGTACGGAAGCCATCAGCGACAGGGCAAAGAAGGGATGCCACCACTGGATTATCATCCTGTCGAAGCCGCCTTCCTCGAGGGCGGACCTTGCGGACATCCAGGCCAGTGGATTGCATGAATCGATCAAACGCAGACCTCCGTTCCGGGGGGATGGGGTTCCCGGTTCCAGCTGGGAGGTACCCGGGAAGAGGATCGAGGGGTAGAGCCTGCTGTAGGAGACGGGCACGAAATCATCCTCCGGATAACACCGCACCAGTGTATCGAGGAGCTTCATGGAGAACTGCGCTATTCCACCCCTGTAGGGAGGAAAGGGACCGACGATCCCGATCCTCATCCCTCCACCTTTTTCCGGTCCGTCCTCTCGAGGATACGGAAGGAACTCCTGGTGGAGAGCTTCAGCAGCATCTCTCCCAGGAGGCCCAGCGAAATGAACTGGAAACCCACAACGAGCAGCAGGATCCCGAGGAGGAGCAGCGGTCTGCCGCCTATTGACTCGCCGCCGAACCAGAGAACTGTGAGGTAGACGAGTATGACCAGACCGGACAGGGACAGGAAGGTCCCTATGCCGCCGAAGAAATGAAGCGGCCGGTAGGAGTACCTGTTCAGGAAGAGTACTGTAAGCAGGTCAGAGAACCCCCTGAAGAATCTCGATGCGCCGTACTTGGAGCGGCCGTGCCTCCTGGGCCGGTGGTTGACGACTTTCTCACCCACCCGGAACCCCCTCTGTGCGGCCAGGACCGGTGTGTACCTGTGCATCTCGCCGTACAGGTCGAGGTTCCGCACTACTCTGGCACGATAGACCTTGAGGCCGCAGTTGAAGTCGTGCAGTCTTACACCGGTGGTGAGCCTGACCGTGAAATTGAAGAATCTTGACGGCAGTCTCTTGCCCAGAGGGTCCATCCTCCTCTTCTTCCACCCGCTTACGAGGTCCAGGTCTTCCTCCAGCATCAACCCTATCATCGGGAGTATCTCCGATGGGTCGTCCTGAAGGTCTGCATCAAGGGTAGCCACGTATTCCCCTGAAACCTCGCTGAAACCGGCTGCGAGAGCCGACGCCTTGCCGCTGTTGACGCTGAACCTGAGTCCTTTCACGGGCTCCGAGCGGGAAAGGTCCTCGATCAGTTCCCATGTCCCGTCAGTGCTCCCGTCGTCCACGATGATGACCTCGTAGGAGGTGTCGCCCATGGCAGCCGCTATCTCGTTCACGAGCTCGGCCAGGCTGTCACGCTCGTTGTACGCCGGTACGATGACGGAGACCAGCGGTCTCGAACCGCGCCCGAAGCCCCGATCCTCAGTTCTTGCCATAGAGCCCCTCTTTCACCGGCTTCAGTCCCTTGACATCAATACGGGACCGTCGGAACCGTCGGCCAGAAGGCAGTAGGTGAACCTGGTCAGCCAGTCCCCGAGGGAGACGTGGATGCCCCTGTCCTTCCTGATCACCGCGTCCAGATGCGTGTGGCCCGTGATGACCGCGTCGTAACCCCTGCCGAGCATTCCGTCCACCCAGTATCCCAGTCCGGGCGGTATGCTGTCAAGGTCCCGCCTCAGAATGCGCCTGCTGGTATCGGAGAACTTCCTGGCTAGAAGGGTCCCCAGGTCCGGGTGCAGGACCCTGAACAGGAACATGCCAAGGGGAGACCTCAACACAGGCCTGAGCATCCTGTATCCGAGATCGCCGGGACCGAGCCCGTCACCGTGGGCCAGCAGCAGCCGCATTCCACCGGCCGTCAGCTCCACCGTCCTTTCGGCATGTATCTCCGCCCCTGTCGCAGCCGCAAAATGCCTCCCGACCCAGAAGTCATGGTTTCCAGGCAGGAAATGGACGTTCCATCCGGCCCTGCTGAGTTCCCCCAGGGCCGCGAGGACCCTTTCATGTCCGGCAGGCACCACCGATCGGTACTCGAACCAGAAATCGAAGAGGTCCCCGAGTATCCAGAACTCTCCCGGATCATCCGCGCCGGCGAGTTCCTTCAGGAAGGAGACGAGACGGTCCCTTCCCGGATGCTCCTCGGGCTCCGGGAACAGATGTGCGTCGCTAAGGAAATACCTGAACATGCCGATCCCTGTCTGAATTGAATCGATTCGCTCCTGGACAGGATAAGTCCCGCCTGAACAGGGAAGGTCCTGCCTGAACACGGTAAACCATGACCGAACACGAAAGACCGTCCATCATTTTCCGGGCCGGAAGCTTTCCAGGAGCCGTGAAGGCGAACCGAAACCGCTCTCCGAACGGGACTCTCCACCCGGGGAGAGGAGCATGGCGAAGGGAAGGATGTCCGTCTCGACAGTACGCATGACGGACGAGTCGGCCAGGTATACAGGCAGCGAGATACCAAGGTCATTCACTATCCTCTGCGCGTGGTTCCTGGACTCGGCATCGGGCTGTATCGGGATCGGGAGTACGGTGGAATCCAGTGATGCCAGGAAGAGGAGGTCTTCCCCCATCTCCCCGTAGAGTGCCAGTGGCAGCCAGTAGTAGATGATGGCCGATCGTCCCGGCTGCAGGGCCAGCGTATCCCCTGCGGGGGCGAGTATGACACCGGGGAGCTGTACCGACAGTTCCGGGGTCCCTGCCGGGTCAGCCGGTCCGGGATCCGCCTCCGTCTCTTCCGAACAGGACGGTGCGAGGATCAGCAGGCAGGATGCCAGTCCCAGGGCAGTTGATGACTTCATCGAGTTCCTTCCAGGTGAGAGCCTTTCCCTCATCTTCCGGTGATGGAGGCCCAGGCTTCCTTAGGCCAGCTGCTACCGGTATCTCCGCTGACCAGAACGGCAAACCCGCCGTTAAAGGCCGCGAAATCAAAATCCAGGCCGTTCCAGGATGCGGATGGGGGGAGAGCCCGGATCCCTCCGGGGACGCTTATCCTCATCAGGACGTCGCCGGTGGATGTATCCCTTGCGGTTTGCACCATGAGGGGGTAGAGCCGATGACTGCCGAAGGCTACCGGACCACGGGGCGGAATGGCGCAAAGGCCCGGAGGTGCAGGGTTTCCGCCGATCTCGTCCTCAAGTGAAAGCTGGTATGCGTGGACCGCCATGGCCAGCGGGTCTCGGAAAGAGGTCATGGGTGCTCTGAAAAGGAAAGGAATGGAGATCAGGAGCGCAGCGCACAGGATGACCGCCGTCAACCGGTCCTTAGGTATTCGTCCGACATTTGTGTCATGCATTTGCCAGGATGCTTTGTACTGCGCTCTGGAGTTCCGATGGAGCCGCCACGCTCATCGCGTTCCTTACGAAGGTCTGCATCTGCTGCGTCTGGAGGAAGAACTTCCTGCAGTTCGGACAAGCGTCCAGATGGTCCATGAGGGGCTTCCTGTACTCGGCCCCGAGTTCTCCGGAAAGGTAATCATGCATGTGAAGATGGGCATCCTCGCAGGTCATTCTAGCTCCCCCCCATTGCTATGTTCTTCCACTCGGCAAGAAGGTTCCTCAGGATAAGACGTCCCCTGTGTATCCTCGACCTCACGGTTCCGATGGGAATCTCGAGTATTTCAGCTATATCGGCGTAGGAGAACCCCTGAACGTCGCAGAGTACAACCGCTTCGCGAAACTCGTCCGGAAGGCTTTCGATCGCGTTCACGATGTCCTCCTGAAGAAGATCGTCCAGGAACTTCATGCCGGGATCGGGACCCATCTTCTTGAGTTCCGCCACGTCTTCCCTGGCCATCTGTTCTATCCACTCCCCGGCCATGCCGACGGGTTTCCTGCTGCTCTTGCGCAGCTTGTTGAGAAAAGTGTTCCTCATGATGGTGAACAACCAGGCCCCGGCATTTGTTCCTAGCGAGTACTGCTTCTCGGATCTCAGAGCGTTGAGATAGGTGTCCTGCACCAGGTCGGAGGCGTCCTCCCCGTTCCGTGTCAGGTGGATCGCGTACCCGTACAGACGGTCCAGATGGCTCAGGACCTCCTTTTCGAATCTCTTTCGCCGAGTGCTCTTCATTCCTCTCCCGTTCCGGGAATGCTCGCTCCAGGTGTCCCAGGACCGTAAACTACCAAAGTAATGGGTTCCGTGCCAATACCCGTTCTTTGCACTACCGGTTGTGGTACCCCCTTGCCAAAGGTACAAAATGTTGATAGTCTACCCCTGTCGACATGACTCAGTTCCGAGGGTTCCTGCAGGGGTGACCGGAGTCACGTTCCAGGTTCCCCGGACATGAAAGCTGGCCGAAGCGAATTATGCTTGGAACCGATTGATGTTTGGTATTCACGGGAGATTTCCCCCTGTTTAGTTCCGGGAGGGTGTTCCTTGGAGGATCTCCATCTTCATAACGATTTGTTCGCAGGTACTGATGAGGAGAAGCGGGGTCCCGCCGTGGCCGAAGAGGCACCCGGCAGGCTCACCGGTCTGATTGAACCGGTCTTCAGCGAGAACGCTCTCAAAGTACTGAGGAAACGCTACCTCAAACGGTCCGTATCCGGTGAGGTACTCGAGGAGCCCGGCGACATGCTCATTCGAGTGGCCGAGGCGGTGGCTTCGGCCGAGGAGAAGTTCGGGAACGATGTGCAGCAGGCTACGGTCTCATTCTACAACCTGATGGCCAGAAAAGAGTTCCTGCCAAACTCGCCCACACTGATGAACGCCGGAAGGGAACTGGGCCAGCTTTCGGCCTGCTTCGTCATTCCGGTGGATGACAGCATGGAAAGCATCTTCACAGCCGTCAAGAACACCGCACTGATCCACAAGAGCGGAGGCGGGACGGGCTTCTCCTTCTCCAGGGTCAGACCCGCCAAGGACACCGTCATGTCGACCAGGGGAGTATCAAGCGGTCCTCTCTCGTTCATGACGGTCTTCGACCAGGCAACGGAGACGGTTAAGCAGGGTGGTGTCCGTAGGGGAGCCAACATGGCGGTTCTCAGGGTAGACCACCCGGACATCGAGGAATTCATCAACATCAAGCGCAACATGGACAAGCTGAACAACTTCAACCTTTCTGTGGCCGCAACCGACGAATTCATGGACGCCGTCGAGAGGGGAACCACCTACAACCTGGTGAATCCCAGGGACGGTTCCGCGGCAGGTACCCGGGATGCGAACGAGATCTTCGACACCATCGTCGACTCGGCATGGAGCGCGGGTGAGCCCGGCCTCGTCTTCATCGACAGGATCAACGACGCCAATCCCACTCCCCACGTCGGCTCGATAGAAGCCACCAATCCATGCGGCGAACAGCCCCTGCTTCCATACGAGGCATGCAACCTGGGCTCTGTGAACGTTTCCCTGATGGTTGAGCAGTCGGAGTCCGGCAGTTGCGTCATGAACTGGAACAAGCTGGAAAAGACGGTCAGGACAGCTGTCCGTTTCCTCGACGATGTGATCGAGATAAACCGCTACCCTCTGCCGGAGATCGCTGAGGTGGTGGCAGGCAACAGGAAGATAGGACTCGGTGTCATGGGTTTCGCAGACCTTCTCTTCAAGCTTTCCATCCCATACGATTCGGAGGAGGCGCTGCTCTTCGCCGAGGAGCTTATGAGCTTCGTGGCGGAGAAGGGAAGGAAGGCCAGCATCGACCTTGCCGCTGAACGAGGCTCATTCCCGAACTTCAAGGGAAGCGTGTACGATAACAGGCACATGCCCGAATTGAGGAACGCCACGGTCACCACCATTGCGCCCACCGGTTCGATAGGCATACTGGCCGGCTGTTCCAGCGGAATAGAGCCCGTATTCGCACTGGCATTCACGCGGAAGAACCTGCTGGACCATGGTGACGAACTCCACGAGGTGGTTCCCGAGTTCGGCAGGATAGCCAGGGAGAAGGGCTTCTTCTCCGAGGATGTCTTATCGAGGGTAGCAGAGAAGGGTTCGTGCCAGGATATAGCCGAGATACCGAGGGAGGTCCAGAGGATCTTCGTTACCTCCCATGACATATCCCCCGCCTATCATGTCAGGATGCAGGCGGCATTCCAGAAATACACCGACAATGCTGTCTCGAAAACTGTCAACATGCCGGAGAACGCCTCCAGGAAGAGTGTAGCCGAGGTCTTCAAACTTGCCAGACGTCTGGGGTGCAAGGGAATAACCGTCTACCGCGACAAGAGCCGGGACAAGCAGGTACTAAACCTTGCAAGGGCGAAGGAGGCGGAGAAGGCGGACGGCATGGCCCTGCCCTCGGTGCCGATAGGACCAAGGGACAGGGGCGACGTCACATCGGGGATCACCAAGCGCATCAGGACCGGGTGCGGAAAGCTCTACGTCACGATCAACACGGACGAGAACGGCCCGGTTGAACTCTTCTCGCAGATGGGCAAGGCCGGCGGCTGCGCCGCCAGCCAGTCGGAGGCCATCAGCCGGCTCGTGTCCCTGGCTCTCAGATCCAACATCCAGCCTGAAGCCATAGTAAAGGAACTCAAGGGTATCAGCTGCCACAGGGTAGTCTGGCAGGGAGGCAACCGGATACTCTCCTGCGCCGACGCCATCGGGCAGACCCTGGAATGGTACATCGAAGAGAAGATGGAGGCCTCAGGCCTGAAGAACTCCGGCGTCATCCAGTCAATCGAATCCGTGGTCCCGAATGATGAGGGGGAGTTCGACGATCAAACCGTCCAGGAGGAGGACGAGGCGGTTGAGAACCTTGCCGGAGCATGCCCGATGTGCGGTGGACCCCTGAAGTACGAATCCGGATGCGTTGCCTGTGCTCTCAACTGCGGGTATTCCGAATGCGGATGATCCCTGCAGCCTCTCCCTCCGTGGTCTTCAGCTCCCGGCACCTTGCGCCTGAGGACCGGATTTAGTTAGACTTGCCCTCAAGACTGTCTTCCATCAAACCAACACCGGAGGTGCGACTAGCCTTGGAGAAGACGATAAGGGACATAGAGAAGGGCCAGGACCTGATCAGGGTCGAACTGTCCGAGTTCAAGGGCAATCAGTACATAGGTGCCCGCATCTACTTCATGGACGACAGGGGTGACTGGAAACCCACCAAGAAGGGGCTCACCCTCCCGCCGGAAACCATGGTCCAGGTCAGGGACGCACTGAACGATGCTCTCGCCGAGATAGGCAGCTAGGCGGGTCGCCGCCGGGTATTCCGGAGACCCATCCTGTACAGCAGTCTGAAGGTGGCGCCATTACAGACGGGATAGTATGTGCCGTAGCCGGGGAGACCGGGATCGATCCCGGCAGGGTATCCGCAGTTGCGGGACTGCTCGAGGGCGGCGCCACGGTGCCGTTCATCGCCAGGTACCGCAAGGAGGCTACCGGAGGGCTGGACGAGGTATCCATCATCAACCTCAGGGACCGGCTCGATCAGCTGGCCAGGCTGGAGGAGAGGCGTAATTCGATACTCCGGTCGCTCCTTGAGAGGGAACTCCTCACCGACGAACTCAAGACCAGAATAATGGACGCAGGTACCCCGGCGGAGCTGGAGGACCTGTACCTGCCCTTCAGGCCAAAGCGGAGGACACGTGCCGCCATGGCAAGGGAGAAGGGACTCGAGCCCCTGGCCCGGAGGATATTCCGGCGGGAGGGAGGGGATCCGTTCCTGTACGCCGCCGGATTCATTGATCCCGGGAAGGGGGTGCTGACCGTTGAGGTAGCCATCGCGGGGGCCGGGGACATCATCGCCGAGTTCCTGGCGGAGGATCCTGACGTGAGGGAGAGATTGAGGCGGCTCTACTGGCGGGAAGGAATCTACAGCAGCAGATCAATAAGGGGCAGGGAAGAGGAGGGAGCCAACTTCAGGGACTATTTCGACTGGAGCGAGCCCGTGAGGAAGGCACCCTCCCACAGGGTGCTGGCGATGAGGAGGGGTGAGGACAGGAAGGTGCTGGCCCTGAAGGTCCTCGTACCCGAGGATCGGGCGCTGAAGCTTGTACTGAGGGACATTCACCTCGAGGAGGACTCACCCGAGGCTGGAATAATCGCCGCCGCCGCTTCAGACAGTCTGAGGAGGCTGCTGTCCCCTTCCATGGAGACGGAGACCAGGCTCCGCAGCAGGGAGGAGGCCGAAGACGAGGCGATAAGGGTCTTCGCCTCGAACCTGCGCAACCTCCTTCTTGCGCCCCCCCTGGGCCGAAAACCGGTGCTCGCGGTGGACCCTGGTTTCAGGACCGGCTGCAAGCTGGCCTGCCTGGACGGTAACGGCACACTGCTCGAACATGCCACCATATTCCCCTTCGGATCGGGGGATGCTGCGGAAAGGGCGGCCGGGACCGTCCTGGGTATGCTGTCCCGGCACCGTATCGGATTCGTCGCTGTGGGGAACGGCACCGCCGGGCGCGAGACGGAGTCCTTCATGCGCGGGCTTGCACTCCCCGAGGACTGCACATTGGTATCTGCGAGCGAAAGCGGGGCCTCGGTCTATTCAGCCTCGCAGGCCGCCAGGGATGAGTTTCCCGACCTTGACATCACGGTAAGGGGAGCGGTCTCGATAGGCCGCCGCCTTCAGGACCCGCTTGCCGAACTGGTCAAGATAGATCCGGGTTCCATAGGGGTCGGTCAGTACCAGCACGACGTTGACCAGGCGAAACTGAGGAAAGCCCTGGACGATACCGTGGCAAGCTGTGTGAACAGCGTAGGCGTGGACCTGAACACCGCCAGCGTCCACCTTCTGGCTTACGTGTCGGGACTGAACAGCTCCGTCGCAGCCGGCATCGTCAGGCGCAGGGTGGAGAGGGGGCCGTTCAGGACCCGCAAAGAGCTGATGGAAGTTAACGGCATGGGGCCGGTGAGCTTCCAGCAGTCAGCCGGGTTCCTTCGGATCAGGGACGGCGATGACCCCCTGGACGGGAGTGCCGTCCATCCGGAAAGGTATGCGCTGGTGGAGGAGATGGCATCCTCGGTGGGGGTCCCGGTCTCCACACTGCTGGCTTCCCCAGGGATCCGCAGCTCCGTCGACCTTGCCGGTTTCGTCAGGGACGGCATCGGCCTGCCCACCCTCCGGGATATAATGGACGAGCTGGAAAGACCGGGCAGGGACCCCCGGGAGACCTTCACCGTCTTCCGTTTCGCAGACGTTCACTCGATAGGCGATCTGCAGGAGGGCATGGTCCTCCCAGGCATAGTCACCAACGTGACCAATTTCGGCGCGTTCGTTGACGTTGGTGTTCACCAGGACGGACTCGTGCACGTGAGCCGGATGTCCAGGAGCTTTGTAAGAAACCCTGCGGAGCTGGTCTCTGCAGGGGACAGGATAAGGGTCAGAGTGACCGGTGTGGACGAGGAGCGTGGAAGGATATCGCTGTCGATGGTCCTGGAAGGCGAATGATATCGAACGGCCCCTCAGTCATCGAAGACGGAAGGTTTCCGGGATCAGCCCCTCGACAGTGAAGTAGCGGATGGAACCGTCGGTGGCAACAGCCACCGGCATGTCACCCTGGCAGAACTCGGCCAGCACCTGCCTGCAGGCTCCGCAGGGGACCGGATCGCCGTCGGGGGAGTATACCAGCAGCCCGCTGAAACTTCTCTTTCCTCCGGACACGGCCTTGAAAAGAGCGACCCTCTCGGCGCAGATGGTCAGGCCGTAGGAGGCATTCTCCACATTGACGCCGGTGTGCAGGACACCCTCGGAGTCCTCCAGCACTGCGGCTACCCTGAACCCGGAATAGGGACAGTAGCAGTTTCCAAGTTCCGCCCTGGCCGCGTCCAGGAGCCTCTCGGCGTCCATTCCGGTCAGAAGGTCCTCTCGATGAAGGGCAGCGACCGGAGCTTGTCGTTGGCGTTCCGCAGCCTGATGGATATCACCTCGGAGAAGGCCCGGAATACCTTCAAACCTATCCTGGGATTCTCGTTCAGGATAGCCGATACCTCCGAGTGCTGGACCTTGGCCAGCTCGACCCTGGTGTGAGCGTAGACGGACGCGCTCCTGCTCATCCTGTCGAGAAGCACCATCTCGCCGAAGAAGTCGCCCGCCTCCAGTATTCCCAGTATCTGCTCTATTCCCTCGAAGGTCTTCTTGGTGACCCTTACCTTCCCCGAGAGGATGAGGAACAGCTGCTCCCCCGGATCATCCTCCCTTATTATGACGCTGTTGGGGGTCAATTCCGCATACCTGGCCTTATTCGTAAAAAGCTCCAGCTCCCCGGGCTCCAGTTGCTGGAAGAGGTAGGCGTTCCTGAAGACATCCAGGTGCTCGCTGGTGAATCCATCGCTCATGTCGTCATTCCTTCCGCGGGGACCGTGCTCGCCTGCCGGGACCGCCGGCACCCAGGTCGATGAATATGGTCTTCTCCCTGGAATAGGTTACCTGTCCGGTCCTTCCATTCCTGACCCTGTTAACATACTGAACCCTGGTGTAGTCGACAGGTATGACCCCGGTGGAGACTCCGCTTCCTGAGGCGGCCAGGGCCGCTGCCTCCCTTATTACGCCGGCGGGCGGGTTTTCTCCTCTCCCATCGAGCTTGAGGACCACGTGTGCACCGGGTATCCCCCTGGCGTGCAGCCATATGTCGCCTCTCTTCCCGATCCTGAAGGTGACGACCTCGTTCTGCCTCGCGTTACGGCCCACGAAGCACCGCCACCCTTCTGAAAGCTCCCTCGGCAGCGGCTCGATCCCGTTTTTCCCATTGTTCACGGCGGATCTCCGCTGTCCCTCGAGCTTCAGATCGAGTTCCGCGATCCCCAGGGAGCCCGATGACCCGATGGAAGACTCCAGATCATCTATGGCGGCAAGGGTCTCATTCAGCCGGGATTCCAGGCTTTGTCTCTCGAGGGTGCTGTTGGAGGCCTTCCTGAAGAACCTGGAGGCGTTGGCTTTGAGGGACCTGCAGGGTTTCAGGGGAATGGTGTGCTCCCTCCCTTCCCAGTCGGTCAGTCTTATCTCCTCCAGGCCCTTCCTGCCGCTGTCCTCCAGGGAGAGCAGCAGACTGCCCCATATTCGGTAGTCTTCCGGTGGGACCAGCCGGTCCAGAGCATTCCGAATGCGGTCTCTCCTGCTCCTGAGCCGCGAAAGCCTGGTGTTCAGGATTCCGCGCCAGGTTTCCAGTTTCTCCTCCCTGATACCGCGGACCCTTCCCGGCCCCTGATGCGATAGGGGATCCTCCAGAGGCCCTCCAGGTCCGAGCCTGACCGGCAGCGGGCCCTCCGGTCCCAGCCATGGACTGAACCTCCCTTCCAGGAGGTCCTTTTCGAGGGACGCCAGCGCATCGGCCACCGGGACTCCTCTTGACCCTGCTTCCCGCAGGATTGCCCGGGCCGTCACCGGACCAACTCCCTCGAGCCTGCGGCAGAGGAGCCGGAAGGAAGCTCCGGAAGCCAGATCGGCCGCCAGTTCGGGGCTTGATGCCCAGCTTCCGGGAGGAAGACCCGAAGGGGGAGGAGGCACGTACCTGCTCCCGGGTACTACGGTCCTGTACCTGCTCATGTCACCGGTCACCCTGCGGGTGCAGGCTATTACGCGGCAGTCGTCCGACCTGACGAGAATGATGTTGGAATTCCTGCCGGTTGCCTCGAAGATGAGCCTGGTGTCAACGGCACCATAAAGGAGCCGGGTTCCGAACCGGAGTTCCAGGACCCTGTCGAAGCCCTGCTGGACAACCTCCTCGACCACAGCCCCCCGGAGGTTGTCAGCCCAGACGTTCCCTAGGGGTTCGGACATTCCGGTCCGTTCTCCCCAGATCAGTCCCGGGCTGTCCGGACTGGCGCAGAGGGTCAGGGTCCCTCCCCGGAAGACCAGTCCTATCCCGTCCCTGACGGGTCTGTCCACTTCAAGGCAGACCTCGCCGCGGACCAGTCGGGAGACCAGCGGGACGATACAGCTCAGGTAGACACCCTCCAATACCCTTTTCTCCCTTCGTTGCCTCTGTTCACGGGACGGCCGTGCTGACGATCGATTATGTTAATATACTTCGTGACCGGCCCTTTCCATCGGACCATTCACAGCTGAAGGGACCTTATGAGATCCATGACCGGATTCGGCCGAGGTACCGTAACGGGAGAAGGATATGCCGTGACCGTCGAGATCAAGTCGGTGAACCACAGGAGCCTCAGCCTGTCCGTAGGTTTGCCTGACGAACTCTCTTCCCTTGAACCGAGAGTGCGGCAGGCCGTTCAGGAGATGTTCTCCAGGGGCAGGATAAGGGTCGATGCAAGTCTCGAGACCTCGGGGATCGGGGGCAGCGGTCTGGTGCTGGATGTCGACGCCGCATCGGCCTATGTGGCTGCCGCGGAGAAGCTCCGGAGCGAGTACGGTGCTACGGGCGAGATACCCCTGTCCGTGTTCCTGGGACTTCCCGGTGTAATGAGAAAGGTCGAGGTATCCGATGCAGGTCAGGAAGAGCTGTCATCGGCATTTGAAAGTGCCCTGGAGCAGGCCCTCCTTCAGCTGGACACCACGCGTACAAGGGAGGGCGGCGACCTGGCAGCGTTCCTGATCGACCGTCTTCTGGCCATCGGTAACAAGGCCCGCCCGGTGACGGCGGCACAGAAGAGGACTGCGGGGGAACGTTTCGAGAGAATGAGGGAGAGAGTATCGGAACTGGCCTCCGAAGCGGGGATGGACACGGACAGGATGGCCCTGGAACTGGCACTGATGGCGGACAGAGGAGATGTTACCGAGGAGGTCCAGAGGCTTCTCAGCCATATAGACCACGCTCTGGAGACCATATCCGGAGGGTCCGGCCCGGTGGGCAGGAGGCTGGAGTTCATCATGCAGGAGATGCACAGGGAACTCAACACCATGGGCGCCAAGGTGGACGATGCCGGACTGGCCTCTGAAGTGGTGGACATGAAAAGCCTGCTGGCAACACTCAGGGAACAGGCAGCGAATGTGGAATGAGGGTCTGACCGTTCGTCCCGGACACGGCCGAATCCGTTTCGAATGCGGCGGGCTTTTCGTCCTTGCAGGTCCTTCCGGGGCGGGAAAGACCACTCTTGCCCACCACCTGGTGGACACGTTCGAGGGGACCGTTTTCTCGGTCTCGGCCACCACCAGGCCTCGAAGGGGAAGCGAGAGGGACGGTGTCGACTACTTCTTCGTCACCAGGGAGGATTTCCTGAATAGGATCCGTGAGGGGTATTTCCTGGAGCATGCGGAGGTGCACGGACACCTCTACGGCACGTGCGGCGACTGGGTCCGGCGGCAGCTGGCCTCGGGGCGCAGCGTGGTGCTGGACATAGACGTTCAGGGAGCGCTTCAGGTGAAGGCGGCTTTCCCGGCCTCCGTACTGGTGTTCATACTTCCTCCCGACCCCGAGACCCTTCGAGGCAGGCTGGAGAAGAGGGATACCGACGATCCGTCGGTGGTCGACCGCAGGATGGATGCGGCGGTCCGGGAAACCGGATGGATCGGGTCCTTCGATTACTTCGTAAGGAACGACGACCTGGACTCCGCCGGGCTCCAGGTTGAATCCATCTTCCGCGCCCGGTGTCTCGGGCTGGACGACATGGCCTTTCCGGCCGAGGCCCTTGCCCTCTGCCCCGATATTTTCAGCGGAATCGAATACTGGGAAGGCAGGAGGGTCATAGTAACCTCGGGACCCACCAGGGAGCCCGTGGACGACGTGAGGTTCGTCTCCAACAGGTCCAGCGGCCTGATGGGACGCTGCCTTGCCCAGGCCTTCAGGGATGCAGGCGCGGAGGTCCTCTTCGTCACCGGCCCCTCCTGCCACACCCCTCTCTGCGGCGTGGAGACCATCGGGATTGAGACCGCGGAAGACCTCATGGAGGTCCTTCTTCGTGAAACCGGAGGAGCGGACCTGCTGGCCATGGCCGCCGCCGTATCAGATTTCAGGCCCTCGTCAAGGGCCGAAGGCAAGCTGGAACGCTCGGAAGGCATGACACTTGAACTGGAGCCTACTCCCGACATACTTGAAACCCTCGGGGACAGGATACCGGACATGTGCCCGGTGCTGGCCTTCGCACTGGAGTTCGGCCCGGACGGGCGCACACGGGCCGCGGAGAAGATGGTCAGGAAGGGGGCGGAAGCGGTATTCCACAATCCGGGGGACGTTGAAGGCTCCGGTATGGAGAGCGGGGCGAACCAGGGTGAGCTGATGTTCCGCGACGGTTCGTCCCTGGAGGTGCCCAGGGCTTCCAAGAGGTACATCGCCCAGATACTGGCCGCCGCCATGGGACGCCGGCTGAGGACCTGAGGAGGAGACCATGGAAGGGGATAGGCGAAGGCCGGAAGGCAGGTCCGACCCGTTCTGGAACTCCGTGGCAAGCTTCGGCATCGAGGAGATCTTCGCTCTGCCGGATTGGATAGGCGAAGGGAAGACCGCTACTGCCCCGGTGGGAAGGGTCCCTTCCTCGATGGATGTCCAGACGGAACTGGCCGCCCTGGCGGAGAGGGTGGGTGACTGCCGTGGATGCAGGCTTTGCGAGGCCCGGAACTCCATAGTCTTCGGAGGCGGCAATCCCTCGGCCGGCATACTGCTGATAGGCGAGGGTCCGGGTGCCAGCGAGGACGAGCGAGGAATACCCTTCGTGGGGAAGGCCGGTCAGCTGCTGGACAGGATACTGGAGTCCATCGGGCTGGACAGGGAGAGCGTCTACATAACGAACATCGTGAAATGCCGTCCGCCGAACAACAGGACCCCATCCAGCGACGAGGTCGCCGCCTGCTGGTGGATACTCGAGGAGCAGATACGAATAATGGAACCGGGTGTGATAGTCACCCTGGGCGCACCGGCCAGCAGGACTATCATCGGGACCTCCGACGGCATCGGTCGGCTGAGGGGATCGGTGCACAGGTTCGGTGACATTCCCGTACTGCCCACCTACCACCCCGCCGCCCTGCTGCGAACGCAGGCCCTCAAACGTCCGGTATGGGAGGACATGAAGCTTCTCAGGACGCTTCTGAAGAAGCTGGGACTTCCCGGGAAGGGAGAGCCGTGATGGCCGAGGAAGCCGGACACAGGCCCCCTCAAAGCCTGGATGCGGAGAGGAGCGTCCTGGGAGCGATGCTCCTGGACCAGGAGCTGGCGGTGGAATCCCTCGATTCCCTCAACACTGAGGACTTCTTCGACCGCAAGCACAGGATGATATTCCAGGCCTGTCGGGAACTGGATTCAAGGAACAGCGTGATCGACATGGTCACGGTATCCGAGGAACTCTCAAGGCGGAAACACCTCGAGGAGGCGGGAGGTGTTGACTACCTCGCGTCCCTCACCGACGAGATCCCGCTCCTGTCCAACGTGATGGAGTACATCAGGATAATCAGGGACAAGTCCATGCTGAGGCAGCTGCTGACCGTCAGCCGGGAGAGCATAAACGAGGTCCTCGAGAGCGGGGAGGACGTCCAGGTCATCCTGGACAACGCCGCAAGCAAGGTAATGGCCATAACCGAGTCCAGGTCCTCCGGGGAGTTCCGGCCCATCTCACAGCTTGTCTCCAGGGCCATCGAGGAGCTGGAGAACCTCCGGAACACCAAGGAATACGTCACCGGTCTTCCCACCGGGTTCAAAGCCCTGGACAGAATGACCACCGGGTTCCATACGGGAGAGCTGATCATACTTGCCGCACGACCGGGAGTGGGCAAGACCAGCATGGCCCTTAACATGGCCGCCCACATAGCCAGGGAGACCGAGAGGGCCGTTGCGATATTCAGCCTGGAGATGTCCGACGAGAAGCTTACCACGAGGATGCTATGCGCCGACGCACACATCGGGACGAAGCCCATCATAGAGGGCACTCTGGCGCAGAAGTACATGTACGACCTGCAGGAAGCCGCCGACAGGCTTCAGAGGATGAACATCTTCATAGACGACAAGGCCGGTATCGGTTCCATGGAGGTGAGGGCAAAGGTCAGGAGCCTGAAACGCAGGGAGGACCTCTGCATGGTCTTCATCGACTACCTTCAGCTCATGAGGGGGGACGGGAAGGCCGAGAACAGGCAGCAGGAGATCGCACGCATATCCGGTGACCTGAAGGCCCTGGCCAAGGAGATGGAGATACCCGTCATGGCACTGTCCCAGCTCAGCAGGATGGCCACCAGGCGCAGCGGACCGCCGCAGCTCAGCGACCTTAGGGAGAGCGGGGCCATAGAGCAGGACGCCGATCTGGTCATGTTCCTTCACCAGCCCGCCTTCAGCGAGGAGGCGGAGGACGAGATGGGGGACGGCGTCGACTACTGGAACAGGGAGACCATACTGAAGATAGGGAAGCAGAGGAACGGTCCTCTCGGAAACATCCGGCTCAAGTTCAGGGCCGACATAACGAAGTTCTTCCCCGACGAGTCCGAAGAGGGCGAACTGTAGGGAGTAGTTTGGCGAGGAAGAGGACGGTATTCTTCTGCAGCGAGTGCGGGGGGGAGTCATCAGGGTGGTCCGGGAAGTGCCCGCACTGCGGCGCCTGGAACACCATGGTGGAGGAAACTGTGACCGGCGGTCCCTCCAGGACCGGCATCCCCCCGGGAGAGGTCCCATCGCCCGTTCCGCTCGGCAGCATATCCCTCCAGGAGGGCGAGAGGCTGGTCTCGGGCCTGGAGGAGCTGGACAGGGTGATGGGAGGCGGTGTCCTCAGGGGTTCGGTGAACCTGATAGGCGGGGAGCCCGGCATAGGGAAGAGCACGCTGATGCTCCAGGTGTCCGCGCTGATGGCGGACCGGGGAGAGACGGTCCTGTACGCCACCGGAGAGGAATCTCCCGAGCAGGTGGCGGGAAGGGCCGGCAGGACCTCCTCCATGAGGGAAGGGGTAAGCGTGCTGGCGGCAACGGACCTGGACACGGTCCTGTCATGCCTTTCCAGGAACGGGTATACCATGCTGGTGGTCGACTCCATACAGACACTCTACTCCACGGACCTCTCGTCCGCTCCCGGTTCGGTCTCCCAGGTGAGGCACTGCACGTCGGAACTCATAAGGAACTGCAAGACGAGGGGCATGACCGCCTTCATCGTAGGTCACGTGAACAAGACCGGTTCCCTGGCCGGTCCCAAGGTCCTTGAACACCTGGTTGATTCCGTGGTATACTTCGAGGGCGAGGGGGACCGTGTCTACAGGCTGCTGCGGGCCGCGAAGAACCGGTTCGGTTCCACCAACGAGCTGGGAGTCTTCGAGATGACCTCCGAAGGTCTCAGGAGCGTGAGCGAGGTGTCGGCCTACTTCCTGAGGAGGGATGACGCTCAGCGGAGCGGTACGGTGATAACCGCGGTGATGGAAGGTACCAGGCCTTTCCTGGTGGAGGTACAGGCCCTTACCAGCACCACCAGGTACGGTTATCCCCAGAGGAGCGTGAACGGCATGGATTCCCGCCGGCTTCCGATGCTCCTCGCGGTTCTGGAGAAGCGGTGCGGAATGGACCTGGGCAACCAGGACGTGTATGTCAACGTTGCCGGCGGGGCGAGCCTCGCGGACCCCGGGGCCGACCTGGGCGTATGTCTTGCGGTTGCGTCCAGCAGACTGGAGAAACCTGTCAGGAAAGGTGTTGTAGTAAGCAGCGAGATAGGTCTCGGCGGAGAGCTGAGACCGGTCACTCATTTCGACCTGAGGCTGAGGGAGTCCCTCAGTCTTGGATTCTCAATTCTCGCGGGGGCCTCCGCGGATGCGGACAGGTCCGGCGACGGGGCGGAGGGCTACGGTAATTTGTTCGATTCTATCGAAGGCCTTCTCTCCGATATCAGAGAAAAAGGAGGAGACTGGTTATGAAGTTATCGGGCTGGGAAGTACGCGTACTTTTCATTCTCGTTCTCGGCCTGCTGGGGACATTCGCATTCGACGGCTTTTCCGTATCCCCCTGGTACGGGCTCACGGGCCTCGGCATAGGCATCGCAGCGGTTGCGCTGCAGGTGTCCTTCGTGAAGATACCGGCCGATGAGCTCATATACACCACCGTTGGCGCCATCATCGGCCTCGTTGCAGGGATACTCGTCCTTCTGGCCCTGAAGCTGGCCGACTTCCCCGAACCTGCCGACGGCGTGACCCCCCTGGTCATGATACCCTTCGCGTTCTCCTACGTCTTCGCCCACGTGGCGTTCACCAAGGGGAAGAAACTGGGTCTCATGGAGCGGGCTACCGAGGTGGAGACCCCTTCCGCCGCTCCCATTCTAGTAGATCTGACGGGCATGGTCGACGGCAGGGTGGCCGACATGGTGATAGCCGGGCTGATAAGGGGTCCCTTCATCCTGTCATCCACCCTGAAGTCCCGTCTGGAGGAGATGATAGAATCCGGAGACATAATAGAGAGGGGAAGGGGCAGAAGAGGGATGGAGACCCTGGAGAGACTTGAGGAGGCTGCGGGGAATTCCGGCGGTATCCAGCTCAGGGACTTCGGAAAACCCGACCGCGAGAAGTTCAGGATGCTGGAGTTCATGCGGAAGGAGAGGTGCTCCCTCCTCAGCAGCGACAGCGAGCTGCTGGACATCGCGGCCAAGGAGGGCAACCACGTCATCAACCTGGAGGAGGTCGGCCCCGCTGCCAGACCCGTCGTCCTGCCCGGGGAGTTCCTCTCGCTCAAGCTGATAAGAAAGGGAAGGAACCCGAAGCAGGCGGTGGGATTCACGGAGGACGGCACGATGGTGGTGGTGGAGGATGCCGAGGAGCTGATCGGGAGCACCGTGGACGTGGAAGCTCACACGACCTTCAGGTCCACGGGCGGAACGATGGTTTTCGCCAGGCTGAAGGAGCAGAACGGTAGCTGATCCTATGGAAGACCGCTCATGGGGCGCCGTCATCGTGGCGGCCGGTTCGGGCGTCAGGTTCGGAGCCGGCATTCCCAAGCAGTTCCTGAGACTGGGCGACAAGGCGGTGGTCGACTGGTCCCTCGGGGCCTTCATGTCCATCGGCGGAATCTCCGAGATCGTTGTGGTGGTGCCGGGTGAAGCCGATTGGAGGAGATGGTGGAACCCTCCGGACGGAGTGGTCACAGTTCCCGGAGGAACCAGGAGGCAGGATTCCGTCATGTCGGGCCTCAGGGCGCTGGTGGGCTCGGAGTTCGTCCTGGTCCACGATGCTGCCAGGCCCCTGGTCCGGCGTGAGCTGATAGAGAGGGTGATGCTGGAGGCTCTCCGCAGCGGAGCCGCGGTCCCGGTGGTGCCCGTCCGTGATACGGTCAAGCGCCTGGACCCGGGGTCCTTCTTATCACCCACCGTTCCCAGGGAGGACCTCAGGTTCAGCCAGACCCCGCAGGCCTTCAGGCTGGACGAACTCAGGGAAGTCCTGGGGTCCTCCGGGGAAGTCACCGACGAGTGTTCCGCGATGGAGTTCGCGGGAAGGCAGGTGGCCGCCGTCCCGGGGGATCCCCTCAACATGAAGATCACGGATCCGGTGGACCTGGGACTGGTCCGATGCATCGCAGGGGAAGGATATCGCGAGACCAGGACGGGAACCGGGCTTGATTTCCATCCCTTCGAGGACGGCAGGCCCCTCGTGCTGGCGGGATGCAGGCTGCGATCGGACCGCGGA
The DNA here is from genome assembly GCA_002030045.1 of Candidatus Aegiribacteria sp. MLS_C. Lineage (GTDB taxonomy): Bacteria > Fermentibacterota > Fermentibacteria > Fermentibacterales > JCC-6 > Aegiribacteria. The sequence goes on from LQBI01000033.1 coordinate 73,745, forward strand.
CTTGCAGGGCACTCGGACGGGGATGCAGTGCTGCATGCGGCATCGGACGCCATCCTGGCCGCCGCCAGGCTGGGCGACATCGGTGTGCATTTCCCCCCGGGCGATCCCGAGTGGAAGGACGCCGACAGCTCCCTGATGCTCGGACGGTGCGTAACCATGGCCCGGGAGGCGGGCTGGACCGTATCGCAGCTTGACCTGACGATCATCGCCGTTACTCCGAGGATAGCTCCGATCAGGGACCTGGCCCTGGCCAGGCTGTCCGAGATAACGGGTCTGCCGGTCGAAAGGATATGGATCAAGGGTACCACGACCAACAGCCTCGGCGACATCGGAAGGGGACTCGGTGTGGGATGCATGGCGCTGGCCGTCCTCGAGAGAACGCACCGGAATATACCTGCTGCCGGAAACAACCTTTGATAGAGAACCTGATAGAGTACCTTTCCGCCAATTCCCCGGGAACATGGGCCGTACCCCTGCTGGTATTGATCGCCTTCGCCGAGACCCTGTTCCCTCCGATCCCGGGCGACGTTCTGTTCATAGTCATGACGGGCTGGGCCCGTGCCGGAGGACTGCATCCGGCAGCGGCGGCCGCATGCGGGTTCGCGGGCTGCATGCTTGCCAGCTGCATTCTCTTCTACATCGGACACAGGCCTGGAAGGCAGTTCATAGAGGGCTGGCTGCAGGAGCGGGTGGATCCTTCAAGGGTGGACAGGGCGAGAGAACTCGTTTCAAAGCACGGCCCCCTGGTTCTGGCCCTCAGCCGGTTCGTTCCAGGAATAAGGTCGCTGCTGGTGCTCATGGCCGGTTCATCGGGAATGCGTTTTGCCGTTGCAGCTGTTCCCGTAGCCTTCAGTGCTGCGGCATGGTACACCATCCTTTCGGCGGCTGGGTCGGTACTCGGGAGGAGCCTTGATTCCGCCCGGGGTTTCATGGACGGCCTGGAACTACTGATCTGGGTCGTCCTGGGCGGTGCTGTCCTGTTCTTTCTCGCCTGGTGGCTGGTAACTGCAAGGAGGCGCGGATGAGGATACTTTTCGCGGCATCGGAGGTTTCTCCCTACGCCTCCACAGGAGGACTCGCCGGCGTGACCGGGTCGCTTCCGGCGGCCCTTGCCGGATGCGGGCACACTGCGGCTGCGGTGATGCCCTTCTACGGCTGCGTCGATCCTCCGGAGGACATGGTCTGGATAGGCAACGGTCTGAGTACTTCGGCGGGTGAGGACTTCGGTGTCGCTGTCACCAGCCATCCGGTCGGTGGTTTTCCCGTATACCTCGTCAGGAGCGACGAGCACTTCTCGAGACCGGGGATCTACGGACCGGACCCCGAAAGCTCCTACCCCGACAACCACCGGCGCTTCTCCTTCTTCTGCCGTGCGGTGGTCTCTCTCTGTGAAGCGCTGCCGGAGCCCCCGGACATCGTCCACTGCCACGACTGGCAGACGGGCCTGGTGCCCGTATACCTCAGGAACAGCATAGGCCCAGCGGTGGTGTTCACCGTCCACAACCTTCATTTCCAGGGCAACTTCCCCCGGGATGTCTACCCGGCCACCAGACTGCCATGGTCCCTGTACGGGATGAAGGGGCTGGAGTTCTACGGCGACTTCAGCTTCATGAAGGGCGGACTCCTGTTCGCGGACAGCATCACCACAGTCAGTCCCACCTATTCCAGGGAGATCCGGACCGGTCAGTTCGGCGAGGGCATGGAGGGAGTCCTGGCGGTCCGTTCCCGAAGGCTTACGGGAATACTTAACGGAATAGACCACCGCAACTGGGATCCCGCTTCCGATCCCGCCCTTGCGGCGAATTTCAGCAGGGATTCCATATCTTCCAGGCACCGCTGCCGAAGCGAGCTGGCCGTAATCGCGGGACTTGACGGCCGGGGCCCGGTCGCGGGAATGGTCTCGAGGCTGACCAGGCAGAAGGGACTGGACCTGCTCTTTCCGGTCATGGAGACGCTGGCCCGGGAAGGCGTGAACTTCGCCATCCTGGGAACCGGCGAGAGATCCTACGAGGAGGAGCTGCGGCGACTCATGCGCCGGTATTCGGGAAGGGTATCCGTGAAACTGGGTTACGACGACCTCATGGCCAGGAAGATCTTCGCCGGAAGCGACCTGGTACTCATGCCGAGCAGGTTCGAGCCCTGCGGTCTCGCCCAGATGATAGGGATGCGCTACGGCGCCGTCCCTCTGGTCAGGAACACCGGAGGCCTGGCGGACACGGTAACCGACCTTGATGAGGGAGGATGCGGGTTCGTATTCCGGTCGCCCGACCCGGTATCGCTTCTCTCCGCCTTCCGGAGGGCTCTGGATTTGTATAATAGGAGGAACAGGTGGCCCTGGCTGGTCAAGAAGTGCATGGGGATCGACAATTCATGGGCCAGCAGGACAGCCTCCTACGAGAAGGTCTACAGAGAGGCCATTGCATACAGAAGGGCGAGATGAGAACCTCGAGTGGAACCGTATCCTCACTGATGACGGTCTTCACCCAGTTCTGGAGACCTGCGGGTTCCTACCGGCTCCTGCTGGACGTAAGATCCGCCGGCATCGCCATGATAGCCTCCATCATCGTGATCTCGGTGGCAGGATACCTCCCGGCTGTGCTGGTGAACTGGCAGGAACTCGAGACCGAATGGCGTTCACAGCGGGTCCCCGAACTGCTGGAGGATGGCCGGACCGCGGCCGAGGCCGACAGCATGGTCACAGGCGAGATGGACGACATGCGGAGCATGGCCGGGAACCTTCCCATGGCCCGTCTCGTGGAACGGGGCATACTGGCCGTTCTGGCCGGGCTGACCGCCTTCGGAGTTGTCTACGCGGTGGAGGGAAGGAAGGTGGGCAGGCTGACCGACTATTTTACATCCTCGGTGCTTTCCCAGTCCGCCTACATGCTATCGGGGGCCGTACTAGTAGTCCTGGTGGGTCTTCTGGACGTGCCTCCCGATGCCAGGCTGAACCTGTCCATACTTGTTCCGGTGGACACTCCGGATCCCTCGAGGCTCCACGTGTTCGTCTTCAGGTTCCTGGAGAGCCTGGACATACCCTCGGTTGTCTGCCTGCTTCTCTGGGGCACCGGTCTCGCGGCCATGACGGGAAGGGACAGGACCTGGGGTCTCAGGCTGGTCTTCTCCGTCTATTTGCTCGGTATACTGCTGATCTCGCTGCCGGTGATGTTCGCTCCGGCCGCATGACTGGAACGGAGCTTTCCCTATGAGGACAACGGCTTTTGTCATGGTACTGGTCTTCGGCGCCCTGCACGCGGGAGCCGACTCCCTCTCCCTGGACCTGTCGGCCTGGGTTGCCCTTGCCATGGAGAATTCCCCGCAGATGGACATCTCCTCCGCGGACCTCCTGTCTTCAAGGGCTTCATTGAGGTCCGCCCGGTCCTTCCTCTGGCCCTCGCTCATCCTCAATTCCTCCGCAAGGCGCACCTGGAGTTCCGCCCCGGACATGTCCGGAGGCTACACGGATACCGACAACACCACCTGGTCCATATCCGCCGGACTATCACAGGAACTCCTCGCATCGGGGGGCGGCAGCTGGCTCCGTCTTTCGGGGAGCAGGCGCTCCCTTCAGGCGGCTGAGTTCGACAGGGACCAGGCCGGGCTGGAGCTTACGATGGACGTGATAGTCGCCTACTACGGCGTAGTGGAGTCGATGGGTCTCCTCTCTTCGGCTCGGCGGTCCCTGGAGAGGAGCGCGGAACAGCTGAACAGGACGGGCTCCCTGTACGGCATCGGAGGTGCCACCAGCCTGGAGATGATACAGGCTGAGGTGCAGCAGAGTACCGACAGCCTGACGGTGCTGCAGAGGGAGCTGGCGGTGTCTGATTCCTACACCGAGCTGCGCAGGGTGACAGGTGTGACGGGTTCTGACTTCCTTGTTGACCGGAACGCCGTGCTGCAACCTGTAACCGTTTCCACGGCAATGGCGTACGACCTGGATATCTCCGGTAACAGGTCCCTGGCGGCTTCCGAACAGAGGCTGGCAGCTGCTGAGTACACATACCGCGCCACAGGCCGTTCCTACTGGCCGACTCTGACCGCGGGAAGCGGCTGGAGCTGGAGCAGCGACGAGCTGGAATTCGATGATTTCTCCGACAGGGACAGCTGGAACGTCAGCCTGTCACTGCAGTGGACCCTCTTCGACGGTTTCGACAGGGAGGCGATGATACAGTCCGCCAGGGCTTCCATGCTCCGCCAGCAGGCGACCCACGAATCCCTTCAGAATTCCGTGGTCAGTTCCATAGTGACCGCCAGGGACAACCTGGTGAATTCCATCAGGAGCTGGGAACTCTCGCTGCAGGTCCTTAACCAGGCGAACGAACAGCTGAGGCTCTCGATGATGAGCTACGACCTGGGGAGCATCTCCCTGCTGGACCTGCTGGATGCGCAGTCGTCGGTGGCATCCGCCGAGGCGTCGGTGGAGTCGTCCCGCGTCTCCTGCCTCATCGCCGAAGCCAGGCTGATGGTCCTCCTGGGCAGGACCCCGAGGCTCGGTGAATAGGCCCCGGAGGGGGTTGCCTTTCTCGAAGGCACTCATTTAGAATTTCGGTGGTTGTTTTCCGCCACCGTTAGGAGGATTCGATGGGAAGACTAGCATTTCTGTTCCCAGGTCAGGCTTCACAGAGCGTGGGTATGGACAGGTTCCTCTGGGATTATCCCGATGCGGTGGATTTCCTCGAGCGCATCGATGAGATGACCGGCGTGCACAAGCTCAGCAGCATCATAGCGGAAGGTCCGGCCGAGCTGCTTACCAGGACCGACAATGTCCAGCCCGCCATTACCATGGTAAGCCTTGCCACCATGAACGTCCTGGTGGCCGCAGGTGTGAAGCCCGAGGGAACCGCGGGGCACAGTCTGGGGGAGTATTCGGCCCTCGTGACCGCAGGGGTGCTTCTTCCGGAGATAGCGGCCAAGCTGACCCGTATTCGGGGGGAACTCATGCAGGAGTGCGCAAACAGGCACCCGGGGGGAATGCTGGCCCTTATCGGAATCAGCCTTGAAGCGGCGGAAGAATGCGTTGTCGAGGCTTCCTCCATGGGTCCCGTGGGTATAGCCAACGTGAACTCGGAAGGGCAGGTCGTCATCTCCGGTGCAAGGAACCCGCTGAACAGGGCCGGAGTACTCTGCAGGGAGAAGGGGGCCAGGAAGGTCGTACCGCTGGAGGTTTCCGGCGCCTGGCATTCCCCTCTCATGAAGGACGCGGCAAAGGGCCTCGAGAGCGCCCTGGACGATGCCGGCTTCTACGAACCCGAGATGCCGGTGGTATCGAACGTCACCGCGGACCTTATCAGGAGTGGCGACGAGGCCAAGAGGCTGCTGAGAGAGCAGATAATCTCGCCGGTACTCTGGGCCGCCTCGATGCAGAAGCTTCGAAGGAGCGGGTTCGACACATTCGTCGAGGTCGGTCCCGGAAGGGTCCTCCAGGGACTCATGAAGAGGATGGAGGGCGTAAGGGTATTCGGCACCCACGACCGGGAAGCGCTGGAAGAGACAATAAAGACCCTCACCTAGGTCCAGCCGGGTTCCGGAGCCGTTCAATCAGCCGGCTCGGATCGCGTTCGAGGCATCAGGGTCCGTTCAGCCGCCGGACATAGACCTGAGGAGCCTGTCATGGGCTCTGAAGGCCAGATCAGGTAAAGGGTCCAGGGGGACCCAGAGAACCTCCGAGGCATCGTCGCCCGGCCTGATGTCGCCTGACCATTCCCTTACCTCCAGGGCCATCAGAAGTATGCTTCCGTAGGCGGTGCTGTCCGTTTCGATCCGGAACAGTCCTGCGTCCTCCATGCGAAGACCCGTCTCCTCCATCAGTTCCCTGCCGCCGCACTGCAGGGGGGTCTCTTCCAGTTCCATGAAACCACCGGGAAGGCAGAGCATGCCCATTCCGGGAGGCACCGCCCTCCTGACCAGCAGCACGCTGTCGTCCCGACGCAGGATAAGAGCCACTGCGGGAAGCGGGTTCCGGTAGTGGACGAAGCCGCATTTCCTGCAGTACAGGTGTCCCTCCGGTCCCGGAAGCCTCGCCATGTCCGATCCGCAGTGGGCGCAGTAGGCGGGGGGCGAGTAGAACGACTTCCCGTCGATCACCGCCGGAGGCGGGAAGGCGCCGGGAGAACGCCCCGGGAGGAAGCCGTGGATTCGCGCCATCCGCCTCGTTATGCTCTTCTCCACGAAGCTCCTCGCAGCCTCGACCGATGCCTCGAGGTCGAATCCCAGCAGCAGCATGGATGCGCAGGCACTTGCCAGTGTGCATCCCGTTCCATGCACGGTTTCACGGGTGATCCGGGTGCCCCGGAAGGTCCTGGTGGTTTCCCGGGTCAGCAGGACGTCGCAGGGGTCTCCTGACAGGTGCCCACCCTTGACAAGGACCGCTCCGGCTCCCATTTCCATTATGCGTCTTGCAGCCTCGGACATGGACTCCACCGAGTCAACGGGGTCGATTCCAGACAGCAGTGCCGCTTCATCCGTATTCGGCGTGACCAGGTCGGCCAGCGGAAGCAGCCTCTCCTTCACGACCTTCAGTGTTCCCCCGTCCACGAGGATACTGCCGGCTCCCGAGGCGATCACCGGGTCCATCACGAAGAAAGAATCCGGAAGGCATTCCTCGAGGAAATCGGCAAGGGCGAGTGCGTTCTCCGTACTTCCGAGCATTCCCGTCTTCACCGCCGGGACCGGTCCGTCGTCCACCACAGAGCGCATCTGGGCCTTCAGGAACACCGGGTCCACGGGGCTCCATGACAGGACCCTGGCGCTGTCCTGCACCGTGAGGGCGGATACCACCGGGCAGCCGTGGACGCCCATGGCGGACGCGCTCATAAGGTCCGCCGGCAGTCCCGCACCGCCGCTTGGGTCCGTGCCCCCGACCAGCATGAGTACCCTCTCCGTTCTCCACCTCCGTCGGGCCGATATACCTGCATAGCATAGTCTGTTTTCAGCCTCCGATTATTAACTATACTTGCTCGACCGTATATTTTCGAGTACCATGTAGGCTGGTGCCGCCGCGGCGCAGGCATCGGCGAGCACCCTCACGTCAATCGTCGAAGGGGGACGTTACAGTCCTATGTCCGGTCCGAACAGTGGGTAGACTCGCGGTCATACTCCCCGTGCTGCTGATAGCGGCCGTCGCAGTGGCGGACATCGAAGAACCGAGGGTCGACTCCATTCTTGTGACGGGCCCGTTGCCTGTCTCGGCGGGCAAACTCCTGGATGGAAGCGGTCTCGAGAGGGGGGTATCCCTGCTCAGGATCACGCCTGTACAGGTGACCGACTGGCTGACGGCGAACCTGGAATCCCTTGGTTATCTGGATGCGGAGGTATACGTACAGTGGCCGTTATGGGACGATGAGGTCAACATAGTCAGGGTCGAGGTGGAGCCCGGTCTGCGCAGCCTTCTCTCGGGACTGGTCTTCGAGGGAGCCACGGTCTTTCCCGCCGATTCAATGGCCGGACTGTATCCGAGAAGTCCCGGGGAGCCCATAACTCCCGAGGACACGATTACTTTCAGGAATTCGATACTATCCCTCTACGACCGGAGGGGCTTCGTGTACACGGATGTCGACATGGAGCTGATGAGCCTGCAGGACACCAGCGGCACGTCAGCTTACCGCGCCCTGCTGTGTCATATCGAAGAGGACAGGCAGGCATTCCTCGATACCGTCACGGTCAGGGGTCTCGATACGGTCCGTCGCAAAGTGGTCACTCGCGAGCTGCTGCTGCAGCCGGGTGACAGCCTTGACATGGAGCTGCTGAGACAGTCCGTGTCCAACATCTACGCCCTGGGCCTGTTCCAGGAGGTCCGTTTCGACTATACGCCCCATGCCGATGACAGCAGCCTGGTGGACCTCTCGATATCCGTGACCGAGAGCGACTACAGGAGGGTGGACCTGGGCACGGGATACGTTTCTCCCTCTGCGGTCTTCGGCAGCGTCAGCTGGATGCATCCCAACATAATGGGCAACAACCAGCGGCTGACGATCGGCATCTACATGCTTGAGTACGTGGGCTCCAGGGAAGGCCGGCAGATCGAGCCGCAGGTCATCTACGAGGAGCCCTGGCTCTTCTCCTCCAGGTGGAGGTGGCAGCTGAAGCTAGGCTACCTCTACATCTCCACTCCCGGCATCAGGCAGAGAAGCTACTCCCTTACGTCGACCTTCGCCCGGCAGCTCACCGAGAACCTCCTGTTCTCAGCGGGATACAGCCTCGAGTACGAGAAGTACAACGAATGGGTGGACGAAGCCTTCACCTCCTACGACTGGAGGACCACGTCGAGCATTTCCGCCACCCTGATACACGACACCCGGAGTCCCTTCCTCGATCCCGTCAGGGGGCACTGGATGATGGGGGAGGCGAAACTCTCCGGAGGGCTCCTGGGAGGGAACGACTACTACCGCCTGAGAAGCGAGGCCAGGCTGTTCCTTCCTCTCAGCGGGGATTTCGTCCTGGCGGGACGGACAAGGCTCGGAGGGGCTTTCCCGTACGGTGACGACGAGTCGGTCCCCCCGGACGACAGGTTCTTCCTGGGAGGCGGCACCACTGTCAGGGGCTATCCCTTCAACTCCCTGGGTCCTGAGGACGACGAGGGGAACCCCATCGGTGGAAGGGTGGAGGCCCTGGGCAACCTGGAGGTGAGGGTCAGGGTGGCGGGCAACTTCGGCGTTGTTCTTTTCGCGGACGCCGGCGGTGTATGGAGATACCTCGACGAGGTGAGCCTGGATACCTCCGGATTCGGCATCGGAGCAGGTCTCCGCTACCATACGGTCTTCGGCCCGATCAGACTGGACTACGGATTCGCCCCCACCTGGAGGAACTCCCTGGAGAGGGGCAGGATCTACATCGGGATCGGTCATGTCTTCTAGCAGGGCCGGCGGGAAGCTGCGGAAGTGGACCAGGGCGGCCCTTCTGGGCTTCCTCCTTCTGGCTGTCTCGTTCTACGTCCTGCTCGCCGCCGGACTGCTGGGGGAAGTTCCCGGCACCATAGCGGGAGCCCTCGCCTCGGGCGACTCACTGGAGATCTCATTCAGGGGTCTTCGTACGGACCTGTTCTGGAACACTTCCGCGGATACGGTCAGAGTACTGACCGACAGCGGGCTGGAGGTGGTGGTGGCCGGGGCCGATATCGGCGGCAGCGTGACGGACTATCTTCTCAACGGTCACGTGGGAATGGTGACCGTCGAGAGCCTCTTCATAGGTCTTCCGGAGGACAGCGGGGATGAGGGGGGCGCCGACTCCCTCGTCGCCGTACTCGAGAGCATAGATAAGGGAATAGTGGTCTCCACGGAGCTGCTCCTGCTGGAATACGGCACCATAAGGGACCCGTCGGGCGTGGTCCTGGACTCGATGTACCTGCGGTGTTCGATAGACAGGATAGCCGGAGTGCACCTCCAGGTCGACTCCGCCGGAGTATACCTGCCCGGTCTCGGGGGTATCGGAGGCAGTGGAGAACTCAGCCTGGTGGATGGCACGGTCTCTACGGAAGGCTTCAACATCAGGGGCATTCCGGGAGAGCTGCGTCTGACAGGTTCGCTGTACGGGGCGGAGGAGAGGCTCTCGATTGAGTTCTCCGGCTCCGCATCAACCGAGGCCATGGACTCGCCCGTGGACGTGTCCGCGGTGCTGGAGGGCACTCTCGACGGCCGCCTCCCCGACCTGAAGGTGGGTCTTGCTCTCCGCGACGGAACAGCATCCGCCTTCGGAAGGGAGTTCGAGTTCAGTGCAGACACACTGATTGTCAGCATGGACAGCATCCGGGTCGGTCAGCTGATCGCTTCAACGGCCGGCCTGTCGCTCAATGCCGGCGGCAGGCTCGCGCTGGAGGACATGTCGTGGGAGGCATCCGTCGATATGGGCATGTACGGCCTGGATCTCTCCAGTGTCCTGACCGGCGCGTTCGGCAGCAGCATCACAGGAACCCTGAGCGCCGACCTTCACGGAAGGGGCACGGAAGGAACAGGCGGCAGGGCCGTGCTCGACCTGACGAACTCCACCGTTTCGGTTGTCAGCATTCCGTCGCTGCACCTGGACGCATCCCTGGAGGAAAACGACCTCAGGATAGAGGGCAACATGGCAGCCGGAGGCGGTACTGTCTCCCTGAGGGGAAGCAGCAGGCTCGGTCCCGACCGTCTTCCCGAAACATGGAACCTGTCCGCCGACGGAACAGTGGACGACCTCTCCTTCATCAGGCGGCTATTCCACGCAGACCTGCCTGAAGTATCCTACGCATGGTTCTCCCTGAACGGCAGCGGGACCAGGTTCGGCGCGGACCTGAGGGGGAGTACCGGGATCCGGGGCTTCAGGGCGTCGGGCGTGCGGGCGGACATGCTGTCCTTCAGCGGAGAAGTCTCCTACGCAGCCGGAAGGGGTGGCAGCCTGCCCTCCGCATTCGGGTTCCTAGGGGAGGTCCGGATGACCGGGTTCTCAACCGGTGGCCTCGAAGTGGATACTGCCGTTGTCTCCGGTTCATTCAACTCCTCGGGGACCTCCATGAGCGCTCAGGGGGTCGTGTCCCTGGACAGCCTCAGGGTAGCTTCGCAGGTACTGGCGCTGCAGGCTGCGATCGAGGCGGACGGGAACAGGATCACGGTGAGCGACCTGCTGTTCACGGCTTCCGGGGAGAGGCAGTACAGCGGCGACCTGCAGGTCTCGCTTGGAGATACCGTATTCCTGGACCTCCGTGACCTCCGGGCGGTGCACTCGAAGCTCAGGCTGATCAACGACGGTTCGCTGTCCGTATTCTTCACCGATGGTTCAGTCGTGCTCGATACTCTGTGGATAGATCCTCCTGTAGGAAGGCTGGGGCTTTCCGGAAGGATGGGTGAGGAGGGCCTGTCTGCAAGGGCGGAGGTCGATAACCTGGACCTCACTTCCCTCAGCGCGATAGCCGGTCTGCCTGCAGACATGTCCGGAGTGGGGAGCTTCGAGGTTGCCTACAGGAGTGATACGGCAGGTGTTCACGGGTCCTTCACGGGAAGGATACTGTCGCCCTCGTACGGTCAGTTCAGCATGGACAGCATCACCATCGACATATCCTCCTCCGGCTCTTCGCTCACGGTCAACGGGATCTACGCATGGCATGACGGCGTGAGGTCCGGTCTGCAGCTAAGGGCGAATGACGCCTGGACCGGTACCGAGGTCTCCATCCTTGGCGACAGGCTCGAGTGGATGGAGATGGAGGTGAACGATATCGGCGACTGGCTTTTCTACGTGCTTCCCCTCCCGGTCAGGACCATGGGCGCCAGTGTGTCGGCCAGGGTCGAATACCGTCGGAACGGGAACGGCTACGACCTGCAGATGCAGGCCTCCGCCAGGATAGACAGGCTCTTCATAACAATCCTGGGAGTGGAACTCCCCAACGTGAACTTCTACCTGAGCTACCCCGACTCCTCCGCCGCCGGCTACAACACCAGGTTCACCACAGGTTCCGGCAGCGCCGAAACTGGGAACTTCTCCTCCACTTGGCGTGCGGACGTTCAAAGCATCTTCCCGTTCCGAATGGGTGAGTACTCCATGCGGTCCGACCTCACGGAGATGCGGATAGCCATTCCGGGAATAGGCGCCGTCATCTGCTCCGGAGAGCTTCTGAGCCGCGGTGACGGCCTTGACGTAAGGCCCATGCTGTCAGGCAAGATCAGGGTCCTGGAGGGGGCGGTGGGCATACCGCAGCCTGTCACGGCCTCATCGGGAGAAGGTTCCGGTGAGATGCCCTTCGACCTTTCCATCGATGTTTCTGGCACAGGCGGCATATGGTTCAGGACCAGCTTCGCCGACATAGAGATGTCCCTGAAGCTGAGGATACTCACGCTGGAGAACATGCCGACCGTCAACGGCACAGTATCCGCGGTGAGGGGCAGGATAACGCTACTGCAGAGGGATTTCCAGATAACTGAAGGAACGGTCACTGTCTTTCAGGGGCATCCTCCCTCCATTCAGCTGAACATAGAGGCTGCCACCAGGGTGAGGAGCAGCATAAGCCAGCAGGAGTACGAGATCACCGTCCTGATACACGGTGATGCTGAGAACCCGGAGGTGACCCTGACCGGGATCGGTCCCGCGGGCCGGATTTCGCAGGAGGACATACTCACGCTGCTGGCCGCCGGGGTGACCTACGGAGAGATGCAGCAGCTGAACTCCTCCGCGATCCGGACCGAGGTGGAGAACGTGGCCCAGAGCATGCTGGGGAACATGCTCGCCAGGAACATCCGCCGCGAGATCGGGCTCGATACCTTCGAGATCTCGCCCGAGCTGCTGGCTGACACCACCAGCCTGGTGCTCAACGTGGGCAAGTACGTACTGCCGGACCTTTACGTATCCTACAAGGACGACGTGTTCTCCGGCGACCCTGGCACCGTCAGCGCACAGTACTTCTTCAGTTCCGACCTTTACGTGGAAGGATCATCGAGGACCACATTCCATGGCTACCTCGAACCGACGATAGAACTCCATTACACCATCCGCTACTGAAATTCCGGATCGGATGGACTTCCGCTCAGGTCCTACCGGCCGGTGGCTGGGTACCGGACCGCCTCTTCCTCGGAGACTTCCCAGGTTCCCAGGGAGTTCAGGCGGAGTTCACCCCGGTCTGCTCGAGAGCCGGATTCAGGGATCATCTCGTATGCTATCAGGGAATCGCTCAGCCATTCCGCTTCCGCAGGGGCACGTGCGTCCTCCAGCGCAAGGTACTCCTGGACGGGGCCCTCTTCCTCAACACGCCAGATTTCGATGCCGGTATCCATGTGCCCGGTCGCGAGATCGCTGAAGGCACACAGGAGCCTGGTCCCTCCGGGGCTGGGTACCGGCCGTCCGATGGAGCGCCGGGTGGTTCCATTTCCTGCGCTGACCAGAAGCCAGCTGGAGAAGTCCCATTCCATTCTCCAGACGACCCATATCCTCTGGTCGGGCAGCCAGTCCGTCAGCAGGTTGAACGATCCGAAGCCGGATTCCGCTACGCCCGCCGTATCCGAGAAGACCAGCGTGTCTCCCGGGTCGGTCACCAGGCAGAGGGTAAGAGTATCGGGCCTGAAGGCCGTTCCTCCCGATTCCTCCAGCAGCTGGTTCTCCGCGGCGAGGCGCAGCGGCCCTGCGACGTTGCATTCTACCGTGTAGTAGTTCCCTCCGGAAGAGGCGGTCGAAAGCAGGAGAGCCGGGCCTATCCAGCATGACAACCTCACGGGCGGTACCCCCCTATGGCCTGCAACCCCAGCATTCCCGTGTCGGGCGAGGCGCCGTCCGTCAGCCGCTCCTCGTCTAGCATACGGGTGTAGGAGACGATCTTCTGCCATCGGTATAAGGCCAGGACGTACCCGTACTCGTAGCCCCTGGCCGTTCCGTCGTATCGGACGCCCTCCGACGTGTCCCACCAGACCCGCTCCTCACAGAGCATCGCCCAGAGTTCGCTGTACTCCAGGAAGGCCGAGTGCGACCGGTCGAGGCATTCAAGGAGGTCCGGCGCCTCTGAATACAGCTCCCGAAGTTCAAGGTAGAGACTGTCGACCGCCGAGGCAAGGGAGTCCAGGTAGGCCGATGTCAGCATCTTGACCTCGAAGTTCGTCGCTGCCTGGCCGCAGTAGGCGACCAGGGACAGCCGGTAGATGTCAGGTTCACCGTAGGTCCCGGTCACCCCGGCCACGGAGTCGTCCACACCAAGAAGCGAGAGTACCGTCAGAATACATACCATGGGCTGCTCATCCTTCCGCCGGTCTCAGGGAGAATGCGTCCTGAGACAGGGAACAGTATTGCTTTGGAGAAATGAAGATACTGACTATGCGAACCCTGGTACAAGTTACAGAGGAACCCCGCCCCGGGGGGCGGGGTTCGCTCTTTACCTAAAACCGCAGCGCTACCTCAGTATGGTGAACCTCAACACCGCGGAACCCTCGGTTGATGATGCGACGAGGAAGTACACCCCGTTGCCCATTCCTTCCGGGACGCCCCAGGTGAAGCTGTGGCTGCCCGAGGAGAGGGGACCGGCGTGCACCGTACCTGTGATCCTGCCGGTGATGTCGTAGACCGATATCTCGACGGGTACGGCTGAACCGGTGTAGAGGTCGAACATCACGGAAGTACGGGCGGGGTTCTCGCCGGCACGGGCCAGGAGCAGTCCGCCGGGACCGCCCTGCTGCGTTCCGCCTGCCACAGGCACCTCAAGGGCGGCCTGGACGGCCTCCAGCGCCTGGACCCTTCCTGATCCGAAGATGTTGTCCTTCCCTGTATCCCCCAGGTCAAGGGCGGTGACCTCTATGATGGAGTCCACCTGCGCGGGGGAAAGGCTCGGGTTCGCCTGGAGCACCAGCGCCATGACACCGGCCAGATGGGGGGTCGCCATGGACGTGCCGCTCATTGTTGTGTATCCGGAGGGGTTCGAGTAGTTGCAGCTTACTATGTCCACGCCCGGACCCGATATGTCGGGGTCTATAAGGCCGATGTCCGGAGAGGCATCCGGATAGTCGAACCAGGGCGAGTCGTACATCCAGGTGGAATATCCTACGCTGGAGAAATAGGCGATGTTGTCGTTGGAATCGGTTGCGCCAACCGTCACGACCGCGGAAAGACCGCCGGAGGTGGTCTGCTCGGGGTGAAGCCATGGAGGAGGACAGTCTCCCGGGGTCCTGATGTCGCCCCAGCTGTAGGGATCGCCGCTCTCGTTGCCGGCGGCTATGGAGTGGCAGATGCCTGCGGCAAGGATGTTCTGCTCGGATTCCCTCCAGGTTGCCCTGTCGGGACTGGCGGACTGGGGCCAGCCGAGGGAGGTGGAGATGACGTCCGCCTCGAAGTCGATGCTGAACTGGAAGGCTTCCCAAACGTCCAGCTCGTCGCTGAAGGACACCCCTACCCTGAGGGCCATGATGGTGGCTCCGGGAGCAACTCCTGTCTGAGTGCCTGCGGTGCCGTCACCGGCGACGCTCCCTGCACAGTGGGTGCCATGACCGTAGGTGTCCATGGGGTCACCGTCGTCGTCGTCGAAGTCCCAGCCGTAGTGGTAACCCGCGGGGGTGTCGTGCCACATGTTGTTGTGAAGGTCGAGGTGGTTGTAGTTGACACCGGTATCCACAACGCTGACCAGCACGCCGGAGCCGTCGTAACCCAGCGCCCATACGTCATCCGCGCCTATCTTGGATACGCCCCACGCAATGTCCCTGGAGCCTTCCTCCATGGTCGCCGGACGGACATCCACCGGCTCGATCAGGGCGCTGCTGACGTTCACCGGACGGACGAAAAGCACGTCGTCCCTCATCGCGATCTCCCGTATCACGTCGGAGGAGAGCCTTGCGCCGACCGCGTTGACGATCCAGAGTGGACGGACGTCCCTAACCATGTCGCCGCCGTACTGACCCAGCTGGGCCAGTATGCCCTCCTGGGCGGATGCCGCCCTGTCCTTCATGACCTGTGCCGCGAACTCGCGGCGCTCGTCCCTGGTCATGCCCTGCGTGGCCCGGGCGATGTAATCGGTATCCACAGTTCCCTCCGGCTTTATGAGGACGTAGTGGAGTTCCGTGTGGTCTGAACTCTCCATTGCCTCGATGAGCCCGGGGGAGATGACACCGGACATGGCCGCCGAAGCCGCTATGAGAACAATGCTCACGTATTTCATTGCCCGCCTTTCCCGGCACCGGGCGCCGCGGGCGACCGGCGACCGCAGTTGATTAAGGATCCTTTGAAAAGGAATACTCTCATAAAAGTATAGTTCCCCGCAGGGCCGCAGACAATGGCGGGGCAAATCCGCATTCCTGCCCCGCCCCGGAGAATGCAGGCAACCACGGATCCATCCGCAGCCCTGTCCGGAACGGGGCATGGTCCTGGTTTCAGAGGGCGCTCCCGAATTGGATCGGGAGGGTCACTTCCTATAGGAGCCCGGATAGGCCCTCTTCTCCGGTATCACCCCCCGAATGCCGCCCCTGGGATCGTCCACGTCCCTCTCGAACCTGGGAATGAGGTGTATATGGACGTGGGGTATCGTCTGGCCGGCGGCGGCTCCCTCGTTGACGCCTATATTGTAGCCGTCCGCCGCGAGGGACCTCTCCAGCTGCTGCTTCCTGAAGATCAGGGCCCTGGAGAACGACCTGAGTTCATCCTCCGTGGCCTCGAAGATGCTGGAGAAATGCCTGAAGGGTATGATAAGGGTGTGGGAGGGGGAGACGGGATAGAGGTCCCTTATGACGTAAACGTTCTCATCCTTCCAGATTATTCTGTCATCCTCCGGTTCGCAGAAAGGACAATTCTCCATGATTCACCCTCCGTGGGTTGACGGTGACCGGTCCCTTTTTCACATATGATAATGCAATATTCGAAGGCGGACGGCAACGGGAGGACGTATCTGAAGGGATTCAGGGAGCCGGAAGGGGATTTCTTCCGGAGCGGCGCGGTACAGCTGGCGCGGGAGCTTATAGGATGTCTCCTCCGGCGGGAGACTGCCCGCGGGCCTCTCTCAGGAATGATAGTGGAGACTGAGGCATATACCGCCGACGACCCGGCCAGTCACTCCTTCCGCGGTAGGACTTCCAGGAACTGGCCAATGTTCGAGGGAGGCGGTCTGGCGTACGTATACCTGATATACGGGGTACACAACTGCTTCAACGTTACCGCAGGAAAAGAGGGCAGCGGTCAGGCCGTACTCGTCAGGGCGCTCCATCCCATGGAAGGGCTGGGAATAATGAGGGCGAACAGAGGTGGCGGTCCGGAATCCAGGTTCTGCAGCGGTCCCGGAAAGCTCTGCCAGGCCCTGGACATAGACAGGCGTTTCAACGGGGTACGTCTTGGAGAAGGCGGGCTTGGGCTGCTGGTCCCGGATGGCGGAAGAGGACATTCGATATCCGTCGACCGCAGGATAGGTATCAGCAGGGGGACCGATCTCGGACGTAGGTTCCTCCTGGAGGGTTCACCCTGGGTTTCAAGAGGACGACGACCCGACCCGGCCGTTACCGAGGAGTACCCTGAAGGCCAGGATGGACAGTCCTACCCCTTCGAGGACCGCGAAGAAGGCGTACACGTCCCCGTGAAGCGGGCCACCTGATCCTGCGGCCCATTCCATGGTCCACAGCGGATAGCCCTGGAGTACCAGGATACGGAAGACTCCCGTACCCGCCCATGAAACCGTGGAGGCCTGCGCAAGGAAACCGGCCAGTCCGGCCAGGTATCCGCTCAGTCCAAAGTATCTCTCGAGCAGCACGACGGAGGAGAGGGCTGTCAGCGGAGAGAAGACAGCGACTGTCCAGACCTGCCAGGGATACCCTTCGCCTCCGGAGGAACCCGACAGCAGGAGGATCACTGCGGGAAGTGCACCGGCCAGCGCCGGAAGCGCCATCTCAGCCAGGACGAGAGCGGATCGGCCCGCCATCGAACCGGAGAGGATGTCCGAAAGGGAGGTCCTGTCCTCTGAACCCGCCCAGCCTGCAATGAAGGCTGCCGGAAGGCACCACGTAACCGCGGATACGGAGAAGGGCAGAAGGGGCAGGGACCCGCCGCCGGGAAGCAGCCAGGCCGCCAGGGGTGCGCCCAGGACCACCCAGGAGAAGTACTCCCTGGAAACGGCCCGCTGAAACATCCAGCGGAAGACGGACAGCGTTATCCTCAGATACCCAGGTCTTCGCCGCAAAACAGGTCCGCCTCTCCGGTATCCTCGTCAAGGTTGAGATGATTCAGGATCGCCTTGATGGAAGGCGGCCGCACCTCCAGTCCGGCGATCTGTCTGGAGTTTGCCCTTGCCAGACTGACCAGGTTGGTCACAGCTGCGCTGAGCCCTCCATGGACGAACTCGAAGCCGCCGCTCACCGCGACTATGTCCCTTGCTCCCGGCAGGCTCTCCATAACGTCCCTTGGAAGGGCGGGGAAGAACCTGACCCTGAGCCGCATGAGCCTTGCCGCAGTGGAGGCCAGTTCTCCGAACCTCAGTATCCTCCTGACCTCGTTCACGTCGCAGAGAGCTATCCGGTCGGCAGACCGGGGAATGAATTCCAGCCCCGGGACAGAGACCACCACCGCTCCGCCGCCCCGGCAGAACTCCTCTAGGAGAGGATGCAGTTCCGGCGGACAGGGTCCCTGCAGGACCATGACGGATGGTATGGAAAGACATGCGGCGGCGAAGGCCGCCATGTACCTGGTCCCCCCGGGAAGACGGCGAACCCGGGAGTTTGCGAAGTCTTCGAGGGAGCACCACTCCAGCACCTGCGGGATCATCTCCCCGGCCCTCTTCCTGCGGTGTCCGGCGGCGGCAGCCGAGAGTTCCAGGTGCTGCAGCAGCGTCATTCCCGGAGGACACGTGAAGTCCTCGGGCACGTACTGCACGTTTGCACCGGCGCCCTTTTCCAAGGGCTGGCCATTACCGTCCCCGAGAAGGACCCTTCCGGAAAAGGGGGAACTCCTTCCGGCCAGTACCCTGCACAGGTCCCCCGCTACCGTGTCGGGCCCTCCAAGCAGGACGAGCATGGAACCGGCAAGGAGAGCGAGGTCCAGCGGTTCACGGGAACCGTCCCGGACCCTCAGCTCATCGGTGCTAAGCAGGACCGACGAATCCATAATGGTCACTCCCGGTATATGAAGGCCGCGGGTTCAGAAGGTGGTGTTCCTCAGGCTCCGTTCCGCCATCTCCAGGGCCCGGACGACCGAGAGACCCTCCTCTCCGGAGGATCTCGGCTTCCTGCCCTCCTCGATGCTGGCGAGGAATTCCTCCATCTCCGCCGCCAGAGGCTCGTCGGTGGACAGCTTGGGGGACAGTATGTCACCTGTCCTGTAGGTAAGCTGGTACTCGCCGAAGGTCTCTGGCTCGATTACCTCCACTCCCTTGTCGTATATCTTGACCTTCTCGATGGGCTCGGTGTCATCGTACACCAGCATCTTGCTGCTTCCGACGATGACCGTCCGCCTGAGCTTCGAGGGAGCGAGCCACGCCACCTGGACGTTGCCCGTGCTGCCGCTGGGGAAGGCCAGGTTGATGAAGGCGACGTCGGGAATGCCCTCCAGCACGTACGCATGCCCGAAGGCGCTTACGCTTGAAGGTTCCTCTCCCAGCCAGTAGAAGAGCATCGAGAAGTCGTGGGGGGCAAGGTCCCATATCACCGACACGTCCTTCTGGTGCAGCCCGAGGTTCACCCTGCTGGCGGTGATGAAGTAGATTTCGCCCAGCTCGCCGCTGTCTATTATCTCCTTGGTCTTGATCACCGGGGGAGAGAACATGAAGGTGTGTCCGACCATGGTCACCAGTTTGAGCCTCCGGCCCAGTTCCACCAGCTCCTCGGCCTCTACCACGCTGGCGGCGAAGGGCTTTTCGACGAAGACGTGCTTCCCGGCTTCCAGTGCCCTCCTGGCAAGGGGGTAGTGGGATGAGACCCCGGTTGCGACAACCACGGCATCGAGTCCATCGTCTCCGAATACCTCTCCGCAGTCCGGCGTGCAGTAAAGGTCGGGATACCTGGACCTCATCCTCTCGGCGCGGGCGGGATCCGAGTCGCACATGACGATCCTGCCGCATCTACTGTTGGTGTACAGGTTCCGCAGCAGGTTAGGTCCCCAGTAGCCGAGGCCTATTATTCCTACGTTAACCATTCGATTCCCTTCTTCGGTGTGTTTCCCGTGGCATTCCAATCAAAATAAACTACAACGCGCGTGCCTGACAGTAAAGCATCATCGGACCGGGCCATTATGACGCATTCTGGTGCCGGCCGGAAACATGTTCCGGGCCCGGAAAATGGGACATTCCGGAAAGCTGTTCCGGGCTGCGGGAAATGCCCCGGAGCGGGAAAAGGAATATCCAGCCATCGTTCGGAGGTCTTCGAGGACTCGCGTTCATGGATCGCGTGCATCATCGTCTGGCAGGTTGTATGCTTGCATATATACGATGGGAGGTAACCGAATGAATTTCGACAAGCTCACGATAAAGTCAAGGGAGGCGATACAGGAGTCCGGCCGAATGGCCATCGAGGCCGGCAATCCGGAGATATCCACGGTACACCTGGCAGCCGTCCTCATCGACGACGCCGACAGCGTGGTCACAGGGGTCCTGGACAGTCTCGAGATTAACAGACAGGCACTCAGGGACGAGATATCAGGCCTTCTCGGTTCACTGCCCAGGACCAGCGGCGGGTCGGAACCGAGGATGACCGTCGGACTGGCAAGAGTGCTGGGCTCCGCCGAGAAGACTGCGGCGAAGATGAAGGACGAGTACGTGGCCAGGGAGCATCTGTTCCTGGGCCTGCTGGGTGCCGGCGACGCCGTTTCCGCGGTACTGGAGTCAAGGGGCGTCACCGAGAGGGATTTCCTGGAGGCGCTGGCCTCGGTAAGGGGTTCCGCAAGGATAAGCAGCGAATCGGCCGAGTCAACATACAAGGCTCTCGAGAAGTTTACCCGCGACCTGACGGCAATGGCCCGTCGGGAGAAGCTCGATCCCGTCATCGGAAGGGACGACGAGATACGGAGGGTCATGCAGGTCCTGGGCCGCAGGAGGAAGAACAACCCGGTACTCATCGGAGAACCCGGCGTAGGCAAGACCGCCATAGTGGAGGGACTGGCCCGAAGGATTGCCGAGGGTGACGTTCCCGAGACGCTCAGGGACAAGAGCGTCATGGCCCTGGACATGGGAGCCCTGGTGGCAGGGGCCAAGTTCAGGGGCGAGTTCGAGGAGCGTCTGAAGGCAGTGCTGAAGGAGATCGCCGATGCCGAGGGGAAGATAATCCTGTTCATAGACGAGATGCACACCCTCGTGGGAGCGGGAGCAGCCGAGGGAGCAGTGGACGCGGCCAACATGCTGAAACCCTCCCTTGCCAGGGGAGAACTGCACTGCATAGGTGCAACTACGCTGGACGAGTACCGCAAGCACATCGAGAAGGACGCGGCCCTCGAGAGGCGTTTCCAGCCGGTGATTGTGACAGCTCCATCTGTTGAGGACACGGTCAGCATACTGAGGGGTCTTCGCGACAGGTACGAGAGCCACCATGGGATCATCATACAGGATGCTGCACTCATGGCGGCGGCAACCCTCTCCAACAGGTACATCACCGACAGGTTCCTTCCCGACAAGGCCATCGACCTGATAGACGAGGCCGCAAGCAGGCTGAGGATCGAGATCGACAGCATGCCTGAATCCATCGACGAGATCAGACGCAGGATGATGAGACTGGAGATCGAGAGGGAGGGGCTCCGCAGGGAGGGCGAGGAGGACTGCCGGGAGGAACTGAGGCAGATTGAGAAGGAACTGGCGGAACTCTCGGAGGAGAGAGCATCCCTGGAAATGAAGTGGAAGAACGAGAAGGAGTTGATCGACAGGATCCGGGACAACGCCAGGAAGATCGAGGACCTCAGGGGGCAGTCCAAGATAGCCGAACGCCAGGGTGACCTGGAGAAGGTCGCCGAGATAAGGTACGGGAGGATAAGAGAACTGGAGGATGAGTCGGTACAGCTCAAGGAGAGGCTGGATGAGATCCAGAAGGATGGTTCGCTCCTTTCAGAGGAGATAACTCCCGAGGACATAGCCGAGGTGGTCTCCAGATGGACGGGAGTCCCGGTATCCAGGCTCCTTGAAAGTGAGAAGCAGCGTCTTCTGACCCTCGAGAAGGAACTCCACAGGAGGGTTGTAGGTCAGGACGAGGCTGTCACGGCTGTGGCCGAGGCCGTACGCCGTTCGAGGGCCAGCGTGCAGGACCCCAACCGGCCCCTGGGCAGTTTCGTCTTCATGGGTCCCACTGGAGTGGGGAAGACGGAGCTGGCAAGATCCCTCGCGGATTTCCTCTTTGACGACGAGAACGCACTGGTCAGGATAGACATGAGCGAATTCATGGAGAAACACTCGGTATCCAGGCTGATAGGAGCCCCTCCAGGATATGTGGGTTACGACGAGGGAGGTTACCTGACCGAGGCCGTGAGACGAAGGCCATACTCCGTGGTCCTCTTCGACGAGATCGAGAAGGCACACATGCAGGTGTTCAATGTCTTCCTCCAGATACTGGACGAGGGAAGGCTCACCGACGGTCAGGGAAGGACCGTGGACTTCAGGAACACCGTTATCATCATGACCAGCAACATAGGAAGCGACTGGATAGCGGAAGGCGCCGGGAAGCTGACCCAGGAGGAGCTTTCGGACAGGGCCAAGAGGGAGCTGGGGGTTCACTTCAGGCCCGAATTCCTTAACAGGATAGACGACGTGATAGTCTTCAGGCCCCTGGGGAGGGAGGAACTCCGGGAGATAGTCGGCATACAGCTGAGGAGGCTCAACAGGGTCCTCAGGGAGCAGAACCTGGTGCTTGAACCCACCGAGGCGGCTCTTGACCTGCTGGCGCACCTGGGCTACGATCCGGCATTCGGGGCTCGTCCCCTCAAGAGGGTCATTCAGAAGCATGTTCAGAACGAACTGGCGGACTCCATCATCTCCGGTGACATTCATCCCGGGCAGAAGGTGGTGCTCGATGTCGTGGACGGTGAACTGAGACTGGGACCCTCTGAGTAAGGGAAGGTCTTGAAGGCCGCGATTCTGGTCCTGGCGGGTTACCTGGCAGCAGACATATTCCTGGAGGGAGGCGTCGCAGCCGCCGCGGTCATAGGACTGTCGGTATTGGAGTTCCTGTTCATCCTCGTGTTCAGGGGGGAGAGACACGCCTCCCTGCTCATCGAGGGCGTGGTCCTGGCGCTTGTCCTGACAGCCGGACACTTTCTGGCATCCGCGGGCTACCCGGGCTCGGAGTACGTCCTGCTGGAATTCGTACTGGGAGCCACCCTCCTGGTATCTGCCCTCGCTGGAAGACCGTGGCTTGCGTCCCTGATGAGAAGGTTCCCCGGATTCTCCCCGGAAGAAGGCCGGCTGGGATCGGTCTCGAAGGACATGGGTACTATGTTCCTGCTGCACGGCGCGTTCACGGGAGCCTGGCTGGTCCTGGAGGGCGGGATCGATGTCCCTGTCGCATTGGGCTCTTTTGCCCTCCTCTACCTCCTTGTCGTCATCCGTACCAGGTCGAGGCTGGGACACGAGACGTTAAGTGGAATGCCCCGCCTGATCGTGGAGGATGAGAGAAGAGCCGTGCTTGTTTCCGGCGGAAGGCGTCTGGGAACGCTGGAGGTTGAAATCGGGAGAGTTGCTATCGCCCGTCGGTTCCGGGTCGGGGAGGGTGTGGAGATGCACCGGTTCCTGGCAGACCTGGAGAAGGCGTTGCGAAGCAGCGGCTGCCTCAGCGTGAGGATAGCCGAATGGGATGGCGATACCCTTCCCCTGGAGATCTCCGGTTACATTGAGTCCCCCGCGGGATGGACAAGACGCCTCTGATCAGCTGACACCACCCGAATACTCCTTCACGGCGAGGGAGGTCAGTATCGACAGCTCGTCGGCGAACTGCCTCAGTTCCCTCGTAGATTTTCCGAAGGCCAGGGGTACGCGCCTGTCATCCGCCGTAAGCAGGTAGACCAGCGCATGGCCCTTCCCATCCCCGTAGGCGCTGACGTTCTCTTCGGTCATCTGGATGCCGATCTCCTTCAGGTCGGCGATGCCCATCGTACGCCGGGGACCTCTGGAGACCCTGTAGGAGAGGGTTCCCCCGGTCTGATCCACCACTACACCGGATCCATGACCCCTCCCGGCGAGAATGCCGGCCAGGACGGAACTGAACAGGAAAACAGAGCCTATCACGAGAAATGGAAGGACTTCCTTGATGTCGATGCCTCTGCTGCCCGAGCTGAAGTAGATCGCCGCAAGCAGAACCAGGGGAAGGGCGGCAAGTGTGAATCTGGCTGCGCCCGACCTGCTCTGGAGTCCGGGAACGCCCCGTGAGACGTACCTGTCATCCTTCTGCTGAAAATAGTCCATATGAACCTCCCGACATATCGGAACCGCAGATCACCCGGTACTGTTACAGCTTCGTGAATATAGACCCCGGGGCCGATAGTCCCAAAGGTGGACGGGTTGTATATTCAGCCGACCGAACCGGGGAGGAAGCATGAGAAGGTCCATCGCCGTCATTCGGGCAGCCATCCTCCTGGCGGCCTTAGCGCAGCTGCCGGTCTCCTGCAGCGAACCCGCCGGTCCGCCGGATGCTCAGGGGCCGACGCAGTCGGTGCTCACGGTCACCCTGCTGCAGGAGGGTGACGCTGCGGGAAGAGTCTCGGTGCGGGCACCCCAATTCGATGGAGGCGGCAGGTACGCATACCGGGCCTCCGCCGTCTGGACCCAGTGTCCCGACGACGATTTCGCGTGGTACGCCATCTACAGGTCCGGGACCCCCGGAATAGCGTCCGATCCCGGACTTGCAGATACCAGCATCGTCTTCTCCGGCGTTTCCAGTACCTCCTGGACCGACCAGGGCCTGCAGGAGGGTGAGACTTACTACTACGCAGTGCGCACCGTGGACCGGGATGACCTTGAAGCATGGAGCAACGAGGAGACTGTTCAGGTACCCCCTGCCGAACCGCCCTCACCGTCCGTACTTTCCGGTTCCTATACCGGTGACGGGACCTTCGGCCAGATCACCCTGGGCTGGACCCGGTGTCTCGAAGGCGATTTCTCAAGCTACCGCCTCTTCAGGTCCGATGACCCGGACATCCAGTCAAATCCCTCTTCTGCGGTCCTCATAGCCGAGATCGAGGATGTCTCGGTGCTCGAGTACCAGGACAACGCGGTGGAAGGCCTGAAGACATATTATTACGCGCTTCTGACGCTGGACGACACCGACCTGGGTTCATGGAGCAACGAGGTCGCGGTCTCAACCCCCGACCTCACTCCAAGGCTCACAGTGTTCTTCATAGATCCCTCCTACGGTAGCTATTCGGGGGACGCCATCCTACTGAGGACCCCGGGCGGGAACCACTACGTCATAGACGGCGGGGACAGGGGAAGCGGCTGGAGCTGCGGACTTGAAAGGGTAGTCCCCATACTGGACAGCCTGGGAGTCGACAGCCTTGACGGTATCGTAGGAACGCATCCCCACGCCGACCATATCGGCGGACTGATAGGGATCCTTGAGACACTGCCCGTGGACGCAGTCTGGGACTCCGGCTTCCCATACACCACCTCCACCTATTACGAGTACCTCGACGCCATATGGGCCAACGGTTCCGACTACATAACCCCCAGGAGGGGGGATGTGCTGGACTGGGACGATGACCTTGTCGTGGAGTGCCTGCATCCCGACGATCCGCTTGGGGATGATGCCAACAACGCTTCTGTGGTGCTTCGGGTGACCTTCCAGGATGTAACGTTCCTTTTCACAGGAGACCTGGAGAGCAGCGGCGGTGAGGACGACATACTCTATGCCCTTGCCCAGGGGCAGATAGGCGATATCTCCGCGGACGTGCTCAAGGTTGGTCACCACGGCTCCCACACATCCACCTCGCAGGACTGGCTGGTCGCGGTGGACCCATCCATGGCCGCGATCGAGGTTGGGTCGGGGAATCCCTACGGCCATCCTCATGCCGAGGTAATCGGAAGACTGCAGGATCACGGTACCGACATATACAGGACCGACCTCGACGGGACCTTCGTCATATCCACAGACGGGAGCGACCTCCAGGTCTACCCCTGAACCCGGCGGTTACGTTTTCCCGTGGAATTCGCGTTGACTTGGGCCCGGATATGGGTCATCTTTCCATGCACCGTATCTTAGAATGGGCATCTATCTCATCTACCCACAACACGAACCGGGAGGTCTGTAAGTGAGCGAACACAGGGAATACCCGTTTCCCGAGATCGATCCGGATATCTGCAAGGGATGCAGACTTTGCGTTGCCGCATGCCCGACGGATGTTCTGGTGATCTCTCCGAAACTGAACTCGAAGGGGTTCCATTATTCGGAGTACGTAGGCCAGGGGTGTATCGGATGCGGAAACTGCTTCTACGTCTGCCCCGAACCCAGCGCGGTGACGGTCTACCTGAAAGGCTACGTGCCTGAAGAGGAGGTGAGCTGAATGCCGAGGAAACTGATGAAGGGGAACCATGCCGCTGTCTATGGTGCCGCTCTTGCCGGATGCCAGGCCTACTACGGTTATCCCATAACCCCGGCCAGCGAGATAGCCGAATCGGCTGCCGCCATCTTCCCCAAGCTGGGCAGGACATTCCTGCAGGCTGAGAGCGAGGTGGCGGCGATCAACATGGTCTACGGTGCCGCCGGCTGCGGTCTGAGGGTCATGACCGGCAGTTCGGGTCCCGGCATCAGCCTGAAGCAGGAGGGGCTGTCATACTGTGCAGGCTCCGCGCTGCCCTGCGTGGTTGTCGACATCATGAGGGGCGGTCCCGGACTCGGGAACATAGGCCCGGAGCAGGGAGACTACAACCAGGTGGTCAAGGGAGGCGGACACGGCAACTTCAAGAACATCGTCCTGGCTCCCAATTCGGCCCAGGAGATGTGCGACCTGACGATGCTGGCCTTCGAGCTGGCCGACAAGTACCGCAACCCGGTATTCGTTCTCACCGACGGCGTGATAGGTCAGATGATGGAAGCCGTGGAACTCCCCGAACCGGTCTCGGAACTGCCGGACAAGAGCGACTGGGCGGTCGGGGGAACGGCGGATTCCCGTCACCTGATCAATTCCATCTATCTCGATCATGACGACCTGGAATGGTGGAACATGGAGCTTGCGAAGAAGTACGAGACCGTGGAGAAGAACGAGGTCAGGTTCGAGGAGTACAAGATGGAAGATGCCGAGATCGTCGCTATCGGCTATGGAAGCGCCAGCAGGGTGCTCCGCTCAGCGGTGGACCTTGCCAGGAGGAAGGGTGTCAGGCTTGGCATGTTCAGGCCCATCACGCTCTTCCCCTTCCCGAAGGACCAGCTGGCGGCGCTTCCCGACAGGGACCTCAAGGGCATCATCACTGTGGAGATGTCCAACGGTCAGCTGGTGAACGACGTGAACCTCGCCCTGAGAGGCAGGATGATTTCCGACCTTCACATGAGAATGGGCGGCAACGTTCCCTCCGCCCTGGAGATCGTCGAGAAGGTCTCCGAACTGTACGGGGTGTGATCATGGCACAGAAGACTGTACTCAGAAAGCCCAAAGGTTTCATAGACGTATACAAGTACAAGCCCGGCGAGGAGAAGGACAGGACCCACTACTGTCCCGGCTGCGGCCACGGCATCATCCACAAGCTGATAGCCGAGGCCCTGGAGGATTTCGACATAGTCGAGAAGTCCATCGTCATAAGCCCTGTGGGCTGCAGCGTCTTCGCATACTATTACTTCGACACCGGGAACCTCCAGGTGGCACACGGAAGGGCTCCCGCCGTGGGGACCGCCGTTTCGAGGGCCAATCCCGATTCCGTCGTGATAAGTTACCAGGGCGACGGAGACCTTGCCGCAATAGGCGGGAACAACATACTCCAGGCGGCCAACAGGGGAGAGAACATGGTGGTGGTCTTCGTGAACAACGCCATCTACGGGATGACCGGCGGCCAGATGGCTCCCACGACCCTCACCGGACAGAAGACTACGACCACGCCGTACGGAAGGAACCCGGTTACCGACGGTTATCCGCTGCAGATGTGCGAGCTGATAAGCCAGCTGACCGCACCGGTCTACGTTACGCGGACATCTCTCCATGACATGCCCGGCATAAGGAAGGCCAGGGCCGCCATCCGCAAGGGCATACAGAACGCCATGGACAGGAAGGGGTTCTCCTTCGTGGAGGTCCTGAGCATGTGTCCCAGCGGCTGGAAGATGGAACCGGTACAGGCTCAGGATTGGATAAGGGACAGGATGCTCGAGAGGTTCCCCACCGGTACCTTCAGGGACAGCTCAGACGAGGCTGTGAGAATAGAGAGGCCCGTCCCTGTGATGGACCCGGAAAAGGTCAAGGAGATACTTGGCTACGAGAGCCTCAAGACCTCGAACCTGAAAAAGAATCCCAACGCCCTCTTCAACAAGGTTGCCCTCAGGGTAGCCGGCTTCGGCGGACAGGGGATCATGTCCACCGGAATAGCCCTGGCGAACGTAGGGATGGAATACGGTTACAAGGTCAGCTGGCTGCCTTCCTACGGACCCGAGATGCGGGGCGGGACAGCCAACTGCTCCGTCAAGGTCCAGGAGGAGACCATCGGAGCAGCCGAGTGTACCGAACCCAACATGGTCATTGCCATGAACCAGCCCAGCCTCGAGAAGTTCGAGAGGATCCTGGTGCCTGACGGAGTGCTGATGTACAACAGCACTCTCATAGAAGTAGAGCCGACGAGGAAGGACCTCCGCGTCTATCCGATCCCGGTCACCGGCATGGCCGACGCACTCGGTGACACCAGGGTCCAGAGCATGGTCAACGTCGGCGCTTTTGCTGCTATTACCGGCATGTTCGACCCCGGCGAGATAAGCGGGCTCATGTCGTCGCTCTTCGGTGGCAAGTCAGAGAAGGTGATACAGCTCAACGAGGAAGCTGTCAGGAAGGGTTACGATTACGTCAGGGAGAACTTTTCCTGACGATGCTCTGAACGGATCCCGGGCGGCGGCCGACCGCCGCCCGGGCCTTCACCCGGTATCGATTCGGTCAGTTCCTCGCCGGTCATGAGCTGTACGTACCGGAGAACCATCAGTCCAGCAGTACAAGCCTCGTATTGAGCAGCATTCCCCCGGATCCCATCGTACAGAGGTAGATCCCCGGGGGGATTTCCGGGAACGACACCTGGCTGGCACCCTGCTGGAATATCCCGTCCCTCTTCCCCACCAACCTTCCCGATATGTCGAACACCCTTACGGAGGCCTCCAGTTGTTCCGGCGTGCTGATAATGAGGAGGATCGCGCCTGAAGAGGGATTATGCGACGGTCGGAGGGAGATCCCGCCAGGCAGGGGACCTTGGACCCCGAGGGGATCCCAGGAGACCGATATAAGATCCACTGAAGGCGTTAACGACGGATCCGTGGTGGACATCACGATCCTGTACTGCAGGTACCTGGAGCCGTCCTCCAGTATGCCCTCGAGACCGGCCGGCGGCCGGAGGGTGTCCGACCATTCCCCCATCAGCTCATGGTTCTCGGAGCACCGGAGCTGACAGCCCACCGATGTCCCCACTGGCAGCTCGGCATCGATCGTGAGCATGTCCCAGTCCGGCTGGTCCTGGGTGTCCAGGATGCTGGATTCGATGAAGCCTTCGGAGTATGATGCCAGGTTCCACCAGGTTATCGCGTCATCCAGGTATGCGGCGCCTGTCGGGTCGGGGGTGCCGTTCCCGTCCATGTCCGCGGCGCAGACCCCGCAGCCGTCCTCGAAGGAGCCGTCCAGCATGTGCTCGGACCAGGAGCCCCCTGCGCCGTCCAGGTTCTCCCACCAGAGGATCTCCTCTGTGTTGAAGGAGACCGTCAGCACATCCCGGTCTCCATCGCCGTCCAGGTCTGCTCCATGGACATCATGGGCTCCCGGGAAGCTTCCGTCTATGACGTGCATTTCCCAGGCAGTCCCCGATCCGGAGGTGTTCTCCCACCAGACTACCTCATCGTAGCCCGTTCCTATCACGTCGATGTCTCCGTCGCCGTCCAGGTCGCAGGGATCCAGGCACCTTGGATCCATGATGCCCGATCCTATCTGATGCTGCGTCCACGATGTTCCCTGTCCGTCCAGGTTCTCCCACCAGCAGCAGGTCATGAGATCGAAAAGCGATGCGATGAGATCGGTATCGCCGTCCAGGTCAAGGTCCGTTCCCTGGACGAAGTATGGATTCCCGCCTCCCGTATGGACTGTGTTCTCCGTCCATGAAGAACCTGAACCGTCGACGTTGCGCCACCAGACCATCCGCTCCCCGTAGTACTCGGCGGTGACCGCGTCCCTCCACCCGTCTCCGTCCACATCGCTGCAGTCGACGTAGTAGACGTCCGAACCTGCCTGGGTCACTGTATGGGCGATCCAGTAGGACCCGGATCCTTCGACGTTCTCGAACCAGGCCACGGTGCCCCCGCCTCCGCAGGCCAGCACGTCGCAGTCGCCGTCCGAATCGATGTCCCCGGAGGTCGCTCTCCTGACCATAGGCATGTCGTCGATCCCGTACCGGATCCACTGGGTGCCGGAGCCGCCGGTGTTCCTCCACCATGCCACCCCGGCATCGGACATCGCTCCGCCGAGGACGTCCGTGCTTCCGTCACCGTCTATATCGCAGGCATCGACGCTGAAAGCTCCGTCGAAGGAGTCGGTGACATGGTGCTCGAGGAGTTCTCCCTCGATGGTCAGCTGGCCGGGTGAGGAGAAGGGATCGATGCCCGAGTCGAAATGGAAGTCCGTGCCCCAGTCAGTTACAGGCCCCAGCACCCCTGGTGTTCCGGACCAGTCGTCCTGAACCGCGGTACCCGCTGCGGCAGCTGTCACCAGCAGGGGAAGGAGTCCGATGTGACACTTCATTCTGGGTCTACCCTTTCCGGCAGCGGCTGAAGGGAACAGCCCTCAGAGCCAGGGCCTGACGGACAGGGTGTAGTCCTGTATCTCCCCGGGATCGAAGAAAAGAGCGATCTCCCTCTGAGCGGACTCTGGAGAATCGGAGGCATGTAT
Organism: Candidatus Aegiribacteria sp. MLS_C; assembly: GCA_002030045.1. Classification (GTDB taxonomy): domain Bacteria; phylum Fermentibacterota; class Fermentibacteria; order Fermentibacterales; family JCC-6; genus Aegiribacteria. The sequence continues at coordinate 104,153 of LQBI01000033.1, forward strand.
CATGTTGTGTCCGGGGCTGGTGGCGAAATCCCCCCTGATGGAACCCGGATCGGCTTCCGCCGGGTCGGTAGCCCCCACGGTGGTTCGTACTATGCTCACCGCTCCCGGCGATTCCAGGATCATGATGACCGATGGTCCGCTGGTGATGAAGGTAATCAGGTCCTTGTAGAATTCCCTGCCCCTGTGGGTGCGGTAGTGTTCCTCCGCCAGCTGGCGGGTTATTAGCATCATCTTCATGGCAGTGATCTTCATGCCCCGCCTCTCGAACCTTAAGATCAGCTCTCCCACGAGTCCCCTCTGTATGGCGTTGGGTTTCAGTATCACCAGTGTCTGCTCCATTCGGTCCCCTTTCGGCTGGGCGGAAGATACAGTCATCGTTCCGGACGTGCAACATTGATTTTGCTCATTGGTGCTCTTATCATTGCTGGTACACGTTTTCCACTGAAAGGACCCCTCATGCATCAGTATTCCTTTTACCGTTCCGACCTGACAAAGCGCTGTGGAGCAGTATCTCTCCTCCTGCTCCCGGTACTCCTTCTGATTCCCGCGGCATCATGGGGCTACGGTTTCCATGACGCCCTCACCTACGGTAATACCATCGATGTCATAAGCATCAGGTCAGCCGCCATGGTCGGGATCAGGGTGTTCGGTTCAAGCGGGGCCAGCGCTGTCTTCATGAATCCCTCGAACCTCCACTATCTGCCGACCTTCCACTTGGAGGTCTCAACTTCCGCCGTCTCATGGACGGAGGAGGTGGTGGACAGCACCAGCGTTGTACAGAGGTCCGACAGGGGTCTGGGTTCCCTCTCGGGAGCGGCAGCCTGCAGACTGGGCTCGAGGACCGTCGTCGGAATAGGTCTGGCAAAGGTATCCGATTTCCAGTACAACGGCACCCATTTCCTTCCCGAGAACCCATCCCATCCCGGGATCGACATCATAGAGACCCTGAATGCCACGGGAGGTCTCTGGGAGGCCCTCTGCGGTTTCTCCTGGTCCCCCTCCGAATACCTCTCCGCAGGAGTGTCCGGCGGATTGCGCTTCGGGGAGGTCACCTATGATTACTCCTACGACGAAAAGTTCACTCCCGAGGTTGATTCATCGTACACCTGGAGCTGGGACCTCTCCGAACCCTGCTTCCATGCCGGGGCGGAAATGGGTGACGAGGTCCTGGGAGCAGGGGTCTGCTACACCTCAGGAACCAGCGACAGGTACCACGACAGGCTTTCCATCGCGGGCAGGGCCACTGCCGAGCACATAGGTAACACCACCATGATCTTCGAGGGGGAAATAGTGGCCCCGTTCGACAGGAATTACTTCAAGGGAAAGCTCGGTATCGAGACTCCCATAAGACGCAGCATAAGTCTTCTGGCCGGAGTTGGCTTCAACGAGGGCGAGAACATGAACAGGGTCGGCATGGCGTTCTCCGTGGGTGGCAACTACAGAACCGACAGGTTCACTCTTGACCTGGCCCTTTCCAACATAAACAGATCAAGGGTCAGCACTTCCTTTCCGGAGGAGTACTCGGACTACGTGGACGACTCATGGACCCAGTTCTGCATTGGGCTGAACTACCTGATCTGACCCCGGCCGCCTTTGGAGCCCGGGTGCGGCAGCCACCGGAACAGGAATTATGATGAGGAACGGAACCGCAGGGGTCCCCGCTTCCCGTGGATGGCTAAGGATCACATGGAGTCCCGAATCCGGGGTCTCCATGGTCTCCGGTGACAGCGAGGGTCTGCTTGGCGTAAGCGCGAGAAGACTGGTCAGGTCAGCCGAACCGCTCACGCTATTGCCCTCGGAAATCTCGGGAATCCTGGCGTCGGGTCTGCCGGATGTGCCTGTATACCTGGCCACCTCAATCATGTCCGGCAGCGTATGCACCATCGGCAGCCACGCAGAGGTGGTCCTGTTCGGTATACCCGGCCTTCAGGGCAGGAGCGACGTCATGATAGACGAGCTGGGGGCCGGGATCTTGGGCACCGACAGGAACGGGGTGATCAATCTCTGGAACAAGAGCATGTCAAGCATGTTCAGGGTTCCTCAGCAGCACGTCAAGGGAAAGGCCATACAGGACGTACTGGTTTCCCCGGTACTGTACTCCTGGGAGAATGTCATAAAGATGGTTCTGGAGGGGAAGCAGATGAAAATTGTCTGCCGCCCCGACGCCCAGAGAAGGATAGAGTGCAACTTCACGCTGGGCGGAAACGGTGTGATAGGAACCTGCTTCGATACAACGGAGAGCTTCCAGGCCGAGAACAGGTTGCGGACCAGCAGGAAGATGAATCAGGCTTACTTCCATTCGGTGAGCACAGGACTGGTGCTGTTCGACAAGGACTACAGGATCCTGGTCGCCAACCGGTCTTTCGGAAGGGTGTTCGGGCTTGTGGAGAACCTCCTCGGCATGCACCTTCAAGAGATACTGCCCAGCGAGAGCTACGAGATAATGGAGGATCTGGCCCGACCCTTCTTTTCAGGCAACACATTCGAGAAGGAGGAGGGCAGGACGGCCTATTTCACCCTTCCCGACAGGAGTACGAGGGTCATTCTGCAGGACGTCCATCCCATCGTCGAGGATTCGGGTGAGGTCTTCTACGCCGTGGGAATATTCGAGGACATCTCCGAGATCACGATCCTCAGAGAGAACTACGTAAAGCACGTAGAGACGGTCAGAGGACTCAACGGCTTCTTCGAGATGCTCCAGTCAGGCCGTGCGCTGAACAGCGGCGAGATATGCGAGAAACTCAGGGAATGCCTGGCAGCTGATGCAGTTGCACTCTACCTCACCGATCCCGTGTCCGACAACAGGCTGTCAGGACGTTCAAAGGGATGGCCGGAGGATTCCCCCGAGGTCTTCCAGGAACTGAGATTCGCACCGGTGATGATGGATAAGGGTTCCGGCTGCAGGCTCTCGGGTGAGGATCAGGGCGTGCTGGCGGGGCTGTTCAGCAGCTGTCTGGTTTTTCCGCTGGAATCAGAGAGGAAGAGCTTCGGTTACCTCGTTGTCTCGTATAGAGGCAGCGAACCGGCCACCGACGTCTTCCCCATGGCGGAGATAGCTTCGGGAATGATCCGTTCCTATCTCGGGATCGTTGAGTATGAGACCGAGACGGAGCATCTGGATCTTCTCTGCATGAGGCAGAATGAACTCATCGCCAGGCTGGTCGATTCACTGGACATCCCGGTGGCCATATTCCGAATGGACTGGTCCGTGGTCATATGGAACACTCCCATGGAGGAAATCACCGGTGTCTCACCGGACCTCGCGACAGGCCGCCCGGAGCTGGCGGCCAACATTCTCTTCAACGGCCTCGGAGGGCTCAGCTCGGCCCAGAAGCTCCTGAGGAGCGATTCATCTGATTTCCCTGAATCGTGGGTAGTTGAGAACCAGGACGGCGAAAGCACAAGGTGCACATGGAGGATTCTCAGGACCGAATCGGTGGAAGGAAGGAACCTGGAACCGGTTATCATCCTGGCGGGAGTGAAGTCCGGTGACGTGCACAGCATAAACGCAGCGCGAAGGGCGGCGGAGACCTATTCAGCCCTGAGCAGGGGGACATCCTCCCTCCTTGCGGCATCGGACAGGAATCGCGTGGAGGAGGCTGCGGCCACGGCACTCCTGGATATTTCGGGCGCATCCCGGGTCACAGTGAGAATCAGAGGGATCAAGCCGGTAACGAGGACGTCCTACGATCTCACACCCGAAGAATCGACGGATTACTGGACTCTTCCCATTGAGACCGAGACAGAGGTCATCGGCGAGTGCCAGTTCCATGGAGGCAGGGAGTACGCCATGATGAAGGATTTCCTGAAGAATGTGGCCAGGACCTGCGTGGAATTGGAGAAGTCGGCAGTCGGCAGGAAATTTGCTTTCCTGGCGGAAAGGGCGGCGGGCAGGTTCCTCATAACCAACAGTAAAGGCAGGATACTCCTGTCTACCTGGACGGAAGGTCAGGAAGGATCGGTTTCCAACCGGACAATCTTCGACATGTTCTCCGGCACCGAGTGGCAGATACTGGATGCTGCCATTACCGGGGTCCAGACCAAGGGCAGGCTTGACCTTTCACTGACATCGACGGAAGGGCAGGATGTTCAGATGGCGGCTGTGACCCTGGATGGTCACGAGGGGGAGATTCTCATCATATGGTGGCCCGTTTCTGATCCTTCCTACAAGAGGGCCCTGGAGAACATGGAAATGGCCAGGAGATCGGGTAACGCTCTTCGCGACATGCTCGACCATCTGCTGGAATCCATCGACCTGAGCTTCTCCAGGGTCAAGGAAGTCCTGAATCCGGACCATCCCGTGGCCTCGCTGCTGAATACGTCCGGTTACGCCTTCGAGGGTATGAGGAAGGGCTACTACTATGTGAGGCTCATGCAGACGGCGATGAACACGGTCCCCGGAAGAGTCGACGTGGAGGAACTGCTGAACGGAGTAATGTCCTGTCTGGTCGATAGAGGGCTCGACTCTCCCGACGTCACGATCACGGGCAGTCTCTCCGACATATCAGGCCAGCCCGAACTGATAAGGGAGATCGTCACCAGGCTTTGTATGCTGGTCTGCGACAGGTCGGCACCCGTCATTGCAGTATCCGTGGTCAGACGTTGCAGCCTGCATACGCCGCAGGGCCCGCGGGAAGGTCCTGAGCAGTACACGCAGCTCGAACTCAGGACAGTGGACGGAGGTCGGTACAGGGGTATTCCGCTGGAAGTCGAGGAGCATCAGGGCCAGTGGAACTTCGAGTCCGGCATCGATCCGGCGTCCGAGATCAGGCTGCTCTCTCTGGTTCTCAGCCTTTCGGGAGGTTATCTCCGGAGGTCCGAGAAGAGCGGCAACCTTCTCATTCTCCTTCCCTGCTCCGACTGACCTCCGGGTTACCTGAATGGTGTTCGGAGCTTTACCCGGGGAGCCTTTCTGGTCATACTACCGACTCATGCTGAAGGATACCCATCTTTCGGAGGGCTGATTTGGACCGCTACGATTTCGAAAAGCTGCAGAGAAAATGGAAACCCGTATGGGCTTCCATGGGTCTCTACAGGACCGGCACGGACCCTGACAGGGAGCCTTTCTACTGTCTCGACTACTTCCCTTATCCATCAGGCGCCGGCCTATCCGTGGGGCATTGCAAGAACTACATCCCGACGGACGTCATCAGCCGGAAGAAGAGAATGGACGGCTACAACGTGCTTCATCCCATGGGTTGGGACGCCTTCGGACAGCCTGCGGAGGAGTACGCCATAAAGACCGGCACACATCCTTCAGAAGTCACACGGATCAACACGGACACATACAGAAGGCAGATGAAACTGATCGAGACCAGCTACGACTGGGAGAGGGAGATCAATTCCAGCGATCCCGACTACTACAGGTGGACCCAGTACTTCTTCATCCTTCTCTTCGACAGGGGGCTGGCCTACCAGAGGGAGAACGACCAGATGTGGTGTCCCAGCTGCAGAATAGTCCTTTCCAACGAGGAGGCTGCAGGCGGGATCTGCTGGAGATGCAATGGCCAGGTCACCAGGAAGAAACTGACTCAGTGGTTCTTCAGAATAACGGACTACGCAGACAGGCTTCTGGAAGACCTGGAGGAACTGGACTGGCCGGAGGGAATAAAGGCCATGCAGCGTAACTGGATCGGGAAATCCACAGGGGCCGAGGTGGATTTCGCGGTGAGGAATCCCGAGACCGGTGAGGAATACAGGCTCCCCGTCTACACGACCCGCCTGGATACCATCTACGGCGCCACCTTCTGCGTGCTTGCACCGGAACATCCTGATCTGGAGAGGATGGTCACCTCGAAGCAGCGTGACAGGGTCCTGGAGTACGCCTCCGCCGCGAGATCGAGGAGCGATCTTGAGCGTGCAGCGGCCGCCGAGCGGGAGAAGACAGGTGTATTCACCGGGTGCTCCGCCGTGAACCCCTTCAACGGGGAGGAGATTCCCCTGTACGTGGCGGACTACGTTCTTGCAGGGTACGGGACCTCGGCCATAATGGCCGTTCCCGCCCATGACGAGAGGGACCATGCATTCGCCTCGAAGTACGGCATTCCGATAGTGGAGGTGATAGCTCCCGGAGGCGTTCCTCAGGGGGTCTCGGAGTCGGCTACGGTGGCCGATGGTCAGCTCCTGAACAGCGGCAGGTTCGACGGGATGGATTCGGCGGAGGCCAGGATCGGAATGGCCCGTTATGCGGAGGAGATGGGCTTCGGAAGGCCTGACACAAGGTATCGGATTCGGGACTGGCTGGTCTCCAGGCAGCGGTACTGGGGTGCGCCGATTCCCGTAATCCACTGTGAGAAATGCGGCGCCGTGCCCGACAGGAACCTTCCTGTACTCCTTCCGGAGATGGAGGACTTCGAGCCTGATGACTCGGGCAGGTCACCACTTGCAAGGGTGGAGGAATGGGTCAGCACGAGTTGTCCGGTCTGCGGAGGTCCCGCGAGGAGGGACACTGATACGATGGCGGGTTTTGTCTGCTCATCCTGGTACTTCCTGAGGTTCGCTTCTCCCCGGGAGGATGACCGTCCCTTCGATCCCGAGGCGGTAAGGTACTGGCTGCCGGTGGACCTCTACGTCGGGGGTGCGGAGCACGCGGTGATGCACCTCATCTATGCCAGGTTCTGGACCAAGGTTATGTACGATGCGGGCATGCTGGATTTCACCGAACCCTTCGCCGTGCTGAAGAACCAGGGGATGATACTGGGTGCCGACGGACAGAAGATGTCCAAGTCAAAGGGCAACGTGGTCACTCCCGACGAGATGGTTGAGAAGTACGGGGTGGACGCCCTGAGGCTGTACATACTCTTCATGGGTCCCTTCGAGGCGGAGCTGGAATGGAGCGAGGAAGGCATCGCGGGTACCTACAGGTTCCTGAAGAGGGTCTGGACGGTGTTCACCGAAACCGCAGGGGCGGTCACGGGAGCTGAGGATCCCGACCTCATGGCGGAACTCCGTTACCAGACTGCAAGGACCCTCAAGAAGGTGACCGAGGATATCGACGGTTTCGCCTTCAATACTGCCGTTGCGGCACTGATGGAGTTCGTCAACTTCCTTTCCTCAAGCAGAGAAAGGGCGGGGAAGGCCGGGAGCCTGTGGAGGGAATCACTTAGAAGACTGCTTGTCATAATGGCGCCCATGACCCCCTTCATGTCCGAGGAACTCTGGCACAGGATGGGATTCGAAGGTGACACGGTCTTCCACCAGCCATGGCCTTACTGGGAAGAGGAAGACCTTGTCCTCGACACCGTCGAGGTGGTGGTCCAGGTTAGGGGCAGGATCCGCGGAAGGATGACCGTTTCCCCGGAAGCCTCCGAGGACGAGGTGCGCAGGAGGGCCCTGCAGCTGGACAGGATAGTCGAGATCCTGGACGGCGCCGAACCCCGCAGGGTGATCGTGGTCCCGGGAAAACTGGTCAACATAATCCCCTGAGAGGATGCCGGAGCATGCTGGATGCTCTCTGGAGGCTTGTTGGAAGGCTTGTTTCGCTGGCGGGCCGTTTACTCTCCGGCACCATAGGTCTCGTACTCCTGGTCCTCGGAGCGGTACTCTGCCTGACCGTCATCGGAGCCGCCATCGGCATCCCACTGGTTATTCTGGGTGTGCTGCTCCTGGTCAGGAGCCTCTTCTGACGTTGAAGGGGTTCACGAAGTGAGAAGAACGGACCTTGCCGTGACCGATCCCCGAATGATGGAGGCGGTCCTCCGCCGGGGCCTGGTATGCAGGCTGGGACTCCTGAGGGAAGGGCTTCCCTATATCGTTCCCCTGAGCTACGGATACGAGGATGGATGTCTGTACTTCCACTGCGCCGGGGAGGGTCTGAAGCTTGAATGCATAAGGGAATGCCGCAGGGTATGCTTCCAGGTCGACTGCGGGGTGCGGGTCAGGGAGGCGGCGGAGGCCTGCGGATGGACCATGGACTATTCCAGCGTAATCGGTTACGGAACGGTCAGCGAGATTGAGGACTGCGAAGAGAAAATGAGGGCGCTCCGAATACTGATGGGTCACTACTCGGGAAGGGAGGACTGGGAAATACCCGCCTCGCTGCTTGATACGACCACCGTACTGAAGCTTCCCATCGACAGTATGACGGGCAAGAGTTCCACAGGCGGACCTGAAGAAGACGAATGATGGAGATGGATATTACCTTCGGCGGCGGGAAACGCGTGGATGCCATCTTCGACGGCTTTACAGTAAGGACTGACCAGTCACGGTCAGGCGGAGGGGAGGGTTCTGCTCCGGAACCCTTCGATCTCTTCTTCGCTTCCCTGGGAACCTGCGCCGGCATCTACGTCCTTTCCTTCTGCCAGCACCACGGCCTTCCCTGGGAGGGCATAAGGCTGGTCCAGAGGACCGAGAGGGAACCCGGCAGCGGAATGTACGAGAAGCTGGAGATCGACATAATCGTTCCGAAGAGTTTTCCGGAGAAGTACCACAAGGCGCTGGTCCGGTCGGCGGAGCAGTGTACCGTGAAGAAGCACGTCGCAGTCGGGCTGCCGGAGTTCCGCGTGGCCGTGAGGACCTGCTGATCGGAGGAGAAGAAATGCGGGTGATCAGGTACGACGATATTCCCGAGACGAAGGTGGAGAGCGAGGGAGCGGTGGGTGTGGGCATAAGGGTGCTCATCGGGGAGGAGAACGGAGCGCCGAACTTCATTATGAGGAGATTCTCCGTTCAGCCCGGAGGACGGACCCCGTTCCACAGCCATTCATGGGAGCACGAGGTGTTCGTGCTTGAGGGCAGGGGAGAGGCGGTCCGGGGGACGGACTCCTATCCCATCGAGAGCGGTTCAGCGGTACTGGTGGTCCCGAACGAGGAGCACAGCTTCAGGAACACCGGGGACGAACCCCTCGTGTTCCTCTGCATCATCCCCATCGTCTGAAATGTCCCATTCTGGTGCCGGGCCCGGAAAATGGGACATTTCCAGTATTGGGTTGTTCGATGTCTCATTTTCCGGACCCGGAACACGTTTCCGGCCGGCACCAATGTGAGACATCATTCGGTCAGGGAGGTTATCCATTCCTGTGCTTCCAGCAGCACAGGCCCGCTGACGGCATGGACGCCTACCCAGCTCCTGAACTCCACGTCCGCTCCCAGCCCCTGAAGGATCTCCACCGTCTCAAGCCCCGCCTCCACGTCCACCGACTGGTCCATGGTCCCGTTGGCCACGAAGGCGTGGAGCCCCGAAAGGTCACCCACCTCCGACATGTCAACGAGTGTAGTGTCCAGCCTTCCGGCAAAGCCGATCAGGCCGGCGAACTCCTCCGGGTAGTACATTCCCGTCGTCCAGGTGAGCCCGCACCCCTGCGAGAAACCGAACAGGAACACCTCCGACACCGGGTACCGCTGCTTCAGCTCCCGCACCGCGGACATGACGTAGTCGGCGGAGATCCTGTCCCGGGCCCTGACGTCGAGTGAGTCGTCCCATGGCAGGAACCAGGAGTACCCTGTCATGTTGTTCTCCATGAAGGGGTAGGGGGCCCTTGGGCAGGCGTATATGAAATCGGGCATGTAGAACCTGTCCCAGAGCCCGATGAAGCTCTCCGGTGAGTCCCCGTAACCGTGGAGCCCTACAACGAGGGGGTACCTGTAGCAGGGATCGTAGCCATCCGGGAGTTCCACCAGGCACGGGAAGGAGGCCGTTCCCGGGAACAGGAACGGTTCCCCGGAGTACTCCGGGGCTTCTCCGACGGCAGCCGCTATGTGTTCCATCGCTCCCTGGAAATACGGATCGTTCCTCACACCGTCGAAATCGGGGTCTTCTCGGACGTAGTCGAGGTCGCGATAACCTGCTATCACTGCTCTCTGCAGATATAGCGCCGCGAGTTCCGCATCCCCCATGAGAGCGTAGCAGCATGCCAAGTTGTAGATGGAGACCTCGTCGTCGATGTTCCTCGAGAGAGCGGCCAGGTAGTACCTCACCGCCAGGGGATAGTTGGCGTCTCCGTAGGCTTCCGCCGCCGTTTCCAGGTAAGTGCCGAGGTCGGCATCGAGGAAGTCCCCGGCAGCGGGGTCCAGGGGATCTATCTCCGCCGGCGTGAGAAGCTGCAGGACTGCCAGGAGAAGATGAACGGGACTCGTCATGGTCCCTCTTCAAGCTCGAAGACGAATACCTTGGGATAGTCCAGGGGGTCCCTGTCGCAGGCGAGGTATCCGCCGGCATCTATCATGAAATCAGGCCTGGTGACCGGCGTGAAAGGAACGTCGGTCACCGCATGGAACAGCAGTTCCCCGGAATAGTCGTAGACCCTGAACAGGGGGGAGTCGCCGTTGCCCATCTCCACCCATATCCTGCTCTCCCCGTCCACCCCGATGGAGGATACCACGTTCCTATAGGGGTAGACATCCTCGACCCTGTCCACGCTGGAAACGGCCTCACCGTCGGATATCTGGATGGAGAGGGAGAGAGAGCCAGCATCGATCTCCGCCTGCGTGAGAGGGGTCCTCTCGCACGGTTCGACCATGCTGAGGAACTCCTCCCCGCCAGGACCGAAGCCGCTTACCGAGAACAGCGTGTCGGATACCTCAGCGATGAAGACGCTTCCGTCGGGACCGACCGCGAAGTCCAGTTCGGGACCTCTCTGCAGGGTGGCCTGCCCCTCATCCATGCTGATGTTCAGGTCCATGGGCAGGCTGAAGTAGGTCCGGTCAGCCTCGGCGGAATCCGACCAACTGCTGACCTCGAGAGTTGCATCCATCTGTCCTTCCGTCATCGCCATGGCCATGGACTCCCCGATGAAGGTCCCGTCGGGACCTCCCTCGATGTTCATGGGAGGGGTCGGGAAGAAATCCCGCATGGCCCCTGCGTAGACCCCCTCGGAATCGAAGAAGGATATGCTCCCCGCTATTGCGTCAGCGACAGCGTACCCGCCGTCGGACATCAGGGCGAAGTTGATGGGGAGCATGAACTCCCCGGGACCGGGACCCGAAGCCCCGATGTTCCTTATGAAGAGACCCTCCGGTGAATAGACCGATAGGCAGGAACGCTGGACATCCAGCACCACTATCTCTCCGCCGCCGTTGTGGCCGGCCTCCATGAGCATGCCGAACACGTAGGCGCTGTCGCCCATCTCCACGCCTATGGTATCGATCAGTGCCAGGACCAGCGTATCCGCATCCGCCGGGGAGGAAGGCTCCGTCCCTTCTTCCCGCTGCTCCCCTCCGCCGCAGGCCATGCCCGCCAGCAGGACGACCACGGAGATGGATGCTGCCGAATTACTGAATCTCATTATTACCCCCTCAGTCGGATCCCCCGTCATGGGGACGCGGGTAGACTTCCTCGATATCCTCGAAGGCTTCCCTGCCAATGAGGAATTCATAATCCAGGAAACTCTCCGGTGTCTCGCAGTTGCCGCCCGGTCTCCAGTCGGGCCCCGGGGGCGGGTACCAGTGGACTTCCCCTCCGCTGCCGACGCCCCTGGCGATGAGCACGAAAGGAGTGCCTCCGTCCTCTACCCCGACCCGGAAGGTGCCGTACTCACGGCCCTGGATGTCGGCCCTCCAGAGCCCGTCCAGGAGGTAACCTGCAAGGGGGGCCTCGATCCTCATGATGGAACAGAAGAGGATATCCTCTCCGCCGGCTTCCTCCAGTTCTTCCAGGGCTGCGGCCAGGGCCTCCTCCAGTGCCGTGTCCCCGAGCTGCACAGCCAGAAGGACGACCTCCTCTCCCGGGTACAGGTAGTCGTCGAAGGGTATCGGCTGGCCGTCATACTCCGCAGCGGCAATCGGGACCATGATCAGCGCCAGGATGAATGCATAACTCATATAGACCTCCATTCGACCGGCGATGTCCCGGCGGTGACAGACTGCGTGTCCTTCTCATGACCGCATACCGATAGTATAGACCGCCAAGGAAGGTTTCCGTTACGGGAGATGCACAAACTCAGGAGGTCAGCTGTCCCCTGATCCGCCCTCCTCCACGGTAGGTTCGCCGAGTTCCTGAACCCTGCGGAGACCCGGGAACAGTTTCAGCCATGCGGCAACCACCAGCAGGGTACCTGTGCCTCCGCTGACCACCGAGACTATCGGGTTCCATAGATGGGCCACCAGTCCCGACTCGAAACCTCCAAGCTCGTTGGAGGAACCTATGAAAATGAAGTTCACCGCGGACACCCTCCCCCGCATGTGGTTCGGCGTCCTGAGCTGTACCAGCGTATGTCTTATTACCACGCTGATGTTGTCGAAGAAACCGGTGAGGAAGAGCATGGCCCAGGAGAGCCAGAAACTCCTTGAAAGCCCGAAGACTATCGTGGCCAAGCCGAAGGCGGCCACCGAGGAGAACAGCGACCTGCCGGCCCTGCGGAGGGGAGGCCTGTGCGCGAGGATGAGAGCCATGGCGATGGAACCGGCCGCAGGCGCAGCCCTGAGCCAGCCCAGCACCTCTTCTGGCGATAGACCGAAGGGGGGAGAGGTGATGATGTCCCTGGCGAATACCGGCAGCAGGTACACGGCCCCGCCCAGGAACACGGCGAAGAGATCGAGCGATATGCTTCCCAGGATCAGCTTCCTGTCCCACACGAACCTGATCCCCTCCATCACCTGCCTGAACATCCGGCCCCTGGTACTCCTGGAAGCATCCGGGATGGTCATCCTGGAGAGCAGGGTTATGTACACGGTGGTGGTAGCGGCGCTGAACATGTATGCCAGGGGAATGCTGCGGGTAATTATGAAACCGCCCACCATGGGACCGACAACCGCCGAGAGCTGGTTCAGAGTCGACCGCCATTTCACGGCTCCCTCGAACTGGTTCTCCGGGACAACCAGGGGAAGCAGGGCCGTACTTGCGGGAGTGGCTATCCTGTGGAAGGTGGCGTCCAGGAAGAGCAGGACATACATCCACTCTATGGAGCCTTTCGTGTAGCTGAAGAGCGCCAGTGCGAGGGATGTGAGGGTCGTTCCCACGAGCCCGGAGACCATGACGCTGCGCCGGTCGAAGACGTCGGCCAGGTAACCCGCCGGAAGCGTGAACAGCAGCATGGGTATCGCCTGGGTGAGACCGATGAGCCCCAGCATGATCGCCTGGTCCGTCCGCTGGTACATCTCCCACCCGATGGCCAGACTCTGGGCCGCAGTCCCGATGTGGACCAGCGTTCCGCCCAGGATGAGGCTTCTGAAGGCCCTTATCCTGAACACGCCGTAAGGACTGTGACCTGAAGGGCTCACGGTTCCGTCCCCGCCGTTCCGGTCGGGACTTCACCGTCCTCGGGACGACGGCGGATCATGTACTCCCAATCTTCGGTTCGTGCGAACTCCGCAAACATTATCCATCGGACCCGAAAGGGAAAGCCCGGTGCCGCTCGAGAGCCGGGTTTGACAGCGGCCGGGGAATCCGTATCATAGAAACGAGAGACGCTTTTCACAGGTACGATTACGGAGGATGAGATGCACACCATTGCGATACTGCTGAGTATGCTTTCGATGTTCACCAGCCCGGAGACAGGCTGCGTTCTGCCGGTCCATGACGGGCCGATCCAGGGGTTCGCTGTGGCCGGCGGACCTCCCGCTTCCTCAGGTTACGGCGAATGGACCGGATCCGGCCCCTGGGGAGGAAACATCAAGGGACTGGCAACCTCCCCGGCAGACAGCACCGTGGTCATTGCCGGCTGCGGCTTCTCCATGGCCTCCGACGCGGGAGGCATCTGGCGCAGCACCGACGGCGGCGTCACCTGGACCGGCAGCGAACTGAACCCCATACAGGTGAACGCAGTATGTTCCGGAGGGCTTTCCGATCCCTACACCTTCTACGCGGGGACCAGGACTGGACTGTACGTCTCCGTGGACAACGGCGTCAGCTGGTCGCCGGTCCTGGGAATGCCCACCCAGTACGTCATAGGCATTGGGGTCAACTGCTACGACCCGGACATCCTGATCGCAGGGCTCTCGTCAGGCAACGGCATAAGGAGGTCCACCGACGGCGGCGACACCTGGCAGGAGGTGGGCCTCAGTCAGGGTTACATGAAGGGTTTCGGATGCGACCCACAGCATCCCGACACCATGTACGTGGCCATGTCGGGACTCGACTGGTCCGTCTACCGCTCCACCGACTGGGGCGCGACCTGGTCTCCGGTGGGGCCGGCGGGTTCCGGTTGGGGACTCCTGGTTGCTCCCTTCGGCTCCGGCGAGACCATCATCGCCACCACCTCCGACGGCTTCTACATGAGCACCGACAGCGGAACCAGCTGGGACCTGGTGGTCCCCGGCACCAGCTACGCCCCGGCGGTGAGCGACGGCTCCAACCTCTACGCTCCCGTCATATCCGACGGAGGGGTATACGAGAGCGTCGACGGCGGAGCCACATGGGACCTCAATACCTGGGGCATCGTGGCATCATACTGGCAGGCCGGCTGCGCCAGTTCCATGGGGTATCTGGCCGGGCACTACGGAGGGATATACAGGACTCCCGCCACAGGCAGCTGCTACACAGTATCGCAGGAGGGAGTATCCAACGCCTTCGTGCACACGGTGTCCTACGATTCGGCGGACGGCGTCCTGCTGGCTGGAGGCGAGCACCACGGTCTCTGGAGGAGCTTGGACGACGGGCAGACCTGGGAGATAGTAGACCCGGGTCCGGCCAGCTGGGTCATATACGACATCGCACCGGAGTCCGACATGCAATACACCGGCCCGGTGAGGTACGCCGCCACAGACGACGGAGTCTTCAGGTCTGATGATTCAGGCGACACCTGGGCACAGGTCGGGCTCTCAGGCACGCAGGTCTCCAGCGTGGCCTTCGATCCCGAAGACCCGGAAAGGGCCTGGGCAGGGACCGCCTCCTCCGGAATACAATACACTACCGACGGCGGGGCAGGCTGGGCCCCGGGCAGCGGCCTGCCATTCGCCCTCTACCCCTCCATCGAACTCATCGACCTGCCCTCCGGGGACCTCAGGGTGCTGGCGGCCTTCCAGCAGCTGGGCGGAGGGGTCTACTACTCCGACGACGGCGGGCTCACCTACAGCCTCTCATCCGTGCCGGGCACCTACCATCCGGACCTGTCCGCCAGGATGGGGCCGGATCCCATGGCCTACCTGGCCACCGACGGCGGTGTCTACAGGTCCTGGGACAGGGGAGCGACCTGGGAGGCCTGCCCCGGTTCCTCCGGACTCATGTGGACGGTACAGGGCAGCCTGAACGACAACGTCTTCGCCGGCACAAACGGGAACGGCGTCAGGTGGAGCCCCGACCTGGGCGACACCTGGCAGCCGCTGAACTCGGGAATAGAGAGCAGGGTCGTATGGGACGTGGTCTACGGGGACGGCCCCACGCAGCTGTTCGCCGGGCTCCGCGGATTCGGGGTCGTGGAACTCACCGACGACCAGCTGGGCATGGGACAGGAAACCGGACCGACCGGCGGAATTGCCGTCTCCGTGTATCCGAATCCTTCGATGGGCAGTGTCACTCTCTCGGTTGCTGGACCGGAGAGCGGCGCATCGGTGTCAGTGTACTCCTCGGAGGGCAGGCTCATCTACAGCTCCCCTGCAGGCGACGGGGAGAGCCTGGTATGGGATCCTCAGGACGCTCCTTCGGGCATCTACCTGGTCAGGGCGTCCGACGGATCACGGACCGTCAGTTCGAAGCTTGTGCTGATACGGTAGACGGGCCGGGAAGCCGGTAACGGAAGAAGGGCGGGAGGATATCCCGCCCTTCTTAACTGACTTTGCTTTTTAGTGCAAGATGCATATACTATTATTAATGGCCTTTCAAAATTTTGCATCCACAAGATCTCTTATCCTGAGGAACATGTATTCCTGATCCCTGAGGCCACAGGTGTTCTTCAACAGCCTTCTGATCTTTCCATTGAAAGCTTCCAGCTTTGCCGATGTGAGCGGCCACTTGAACCAGTTCAGGATGTGCTCCTTCATTCTGATGAGCCACTTTGCAGTGTTCTCAAACACTTTCACGCCGGAGTTTTCTGCCTTGATGAGCCAGTTATCCAGGTGTCTGCTCGCCTCACTTCTGGTTTTCAAAGACCAGAGTGAGGAGAGCTCTTCCTTGAGATAGTAGGCGATGTACAGGGGCTGATTGTTCCTCAGGGCCTCATCCAGAGCTTCCATGCTGTTAACCTGGAGATTGCCCCTGCTGGTGAGCAGTAGCCAC
>LQBI01000034.1 GCA_002030045.1 Candidatus Aegiribacteria sp. MLS_C
AAGGAGGAAAACAATTCCAAATTCATTCAACTCAACGAAAGGAGGTGCGGGAAACTGGGTGTCGCCTTAGTGCGGGAATCTGGGTGTCGCTTGACACTTGTCGTCCGACAGGTAGCCGGTCTGTTCCTGGACTCCACGGACTATGTCCATCAGGCGATGAGGATCACCGCCATGTTCCTCCACGATCCTTGCGATCACAGCAGCATCCTGTTCAGTCATGCCCGTTCGCCTCCTCAAGCTTGTTGAAGCTCATGATCTTTCGGCTCATCGAATTCGGCTGGATTTCCCCGGGACCATTTGGTTATGTACCTGCCTCCGTGGCGGACACGGCAATCAATAGTTCATAAAATACCTTTCGCCAAGCCTCGGTTCGACAAGCACCTCTGCTTTTCAAAGGGTCGCTGATCATGGACCTTGACGCATTCAGGGCTTGAATCCGCTCAAAACCGATCCTCTACGGATGCGGACCCCCCTTTCCCCGAGGCCGCCGGGCCTGATTGTCCTTCCGGCTTCAGGCAGGTATGGTGGGCATCAGCCATGCGTGCTGGACGAAACTTCTGCCGTTCCCAAGTCGGGTTCTTACGGGAAAACCGGTTCTAGCTGTGTCCGAAGGGTCGCCTGAAGGAAGTGGCCGGCGCATCTCAGGCGGGTTACGCCATAACTGTCTAAGCCTCGAGGAGGTAATGTTCTGGCCAAGGGGAATATCAAACCCCTTGACCGGCTTCGAAGGAAGCTGCAGGATGCGAATGAAAACCCGCCTGCGGGCAAGCTTCATTTCAGCATCGGAATATGAAACACTCGGCATTGCGTCGAACCGGATCGGCGCAAACGAATCTGTTATGAGTACCGGTCGCTTATAGAAGACTGCTGTGATCAGCCACCCTCGGTGTAGCGGGTGATGCACCAGCCTTCTTCCTTCGTGAGAAGCGCGACGCCGCGCTCCTTCAATGTGGTCACGACCTTCCGCCCGTTGAGGGCGTTTACGAACTCCTCGACCAGCGTGGGGAACGGGCAGAGCGTACCCGACAGTTCCGCGCGACCTACTCCCTTTGGACAATACCTGCACTTGTTCGCGTTTATCTTCAGGTAGATCACATCGCCGTCCCTCTCGGTCTTCACAGAGTCGGTTATTTGAAGGAGTGATTGCAGCTCCTCGAGTGAGGCGTTCAGCACCTCATCCACCGAACCTCCCGAAACAGCCTTTCCCCCGCGGGTAGCGGCATGGTATTCGGCGAGATCCTTTCCTATCTGTCTTGCAGCGGCCGCCATCACCGCCTGGTTGAGTATTCCGAAGGAGCTGATCCCGGCGATCATGGTCGCTGCGAAGATATGCTCCGGGGCGAGCTTCCGCTCGTCGATGTTCTGCTTCATGTCAGCCATAGTACCATCCTTTCAGCATTTGACACAATTCCTCGTTATTCCGATTCGTACCACGAATAGCTGCCTTTCGAAGACTCAGATTATTAACAGTCAGCCGTGGCTCCCTGTATGACCTCGCTGTGGGGGGAACCGCCGGAGCACAGGCGTGACGGCGATAACGGCACGCAGGACGATAATCCGGGATCGGGACGGACGCTGACGGAATGTCCTCCGTTATTCGGCTTTACGATGTGTTCTTCCATGCCGCATACTCTTTGAAATCATGTCTTCCGATGATGATACTCCATCATGCCGGGAACAGCACCAATCACCTGCGGTAATCACTCCTGAGCAACCATAGAATGAAGGATCAAACCGTCACTGGGATTTGAGCGATCCCATTACCCGTTTCAGAAGCACCGGTCATTCCAGAAAGCCTTCAGTATTCTCGTGACCTGACTATAGCAGCCGTAGAATTCACAGGCAAAGAAGACCTGACCGCGATTCGTACCGTAAGCTGCATATCCGGACACACTACTCCTCTAAAGCCGGATCGGAAAACGAACTTCCATTACTCTGATCAACCTCTATCACCGGAATGGATCCTTGCCGATATATGCTGTTTTTGCTTGAAACTGACAAGCTCATCCTCGTTGACAGGATCCGCCAGCTTCAGTTGATGTCGAGGGACTCGGTCAGAGAATCGGGATCCGATGAACAGCGTGCTTTCTCGCCAGAGTGTTGCACTTGGCGCAGGTCTGGACCTGTGAGAAGGGGGAATCCGGGGCTCTGGACGGGAACGGTCCTCCCTGTGGAAACCCGGCCTGAAGTACCATGCCGGAGGAACTGGTGAACAGGGAGATATCCGGACCACTTCGTTGACCGGTCCGATGCCGGCGGATATACTACCATAGCTGCCGGTATACAAGGAAAACGTCTTTTTGAAGGCGGATCTTCCGGCCATCTCAAATGGTATGCAAAAGACCGGTCGATGGTCATTCCCTGAAGAGGTAAACCCAATGAAATTGTCATTATCGACTGTCAGTCTACTGTGCTCCTTCCTGCTCATGCTCTCGTGCGGGAACGGCAGCGGAAGCGGTTCCGGGGCCGAAACCGCAGCGGGAGATGAAGAGGAAGGAAGCCCAAACGTGCTCCTGCTCATCATTGATACCCTGAGGGCGGACCACCTCAGCTGTTACGGGTACCACAGGGAGACGTCCTCCTGCATTGACAGCCTGGCGGCTTCGGGGACCCGCTGGAAGAACTGCGTGGCGCAGGCTCCGTGGACTCCCGCATCGGTGGCTTCAATAATGTCGGGCCTGACGGTAAGGGAACATGCCGTGGGAAGACACTCGGACGGCGACCATGGACTTGCTCCGGACATGCCTGTCATGTCCGTTCTTTTCAGCGAGGACGGCTACAGGACCTGCGGAATCTTCAACGTAGCCCACTTTACAGTACTCCATGGCTACGCCAGGGGTTTCGACCACCACACCTGCAACGAGATGGGAGATCTCCCCGCTGAGGTTTCAATTAACGAATTCCTGGAATGGCTGCAGACCAGCGACCGGGAGAAACCCTTCCTGGCAGTCCTCCACCTGTTCGACCCGCACCATCCCTACGATCCTCCGGACGGTTACAGAAACCTCTACCTCGCTGATGACACGGTGACCTCGACCAGGTGGCAGATCTCCGAAGACGGTACGGAAGTGCTTCACCCCGAGCATCTTGAGCACTACCTGGCCTGGTACGACGGCGAGATCAGATACCTGGACGATCAGCTATCCCTTCTATTCAGGAACCTCCGTGAAATGGGCTACGGGGAGAACACCATCGTCGTGCTGGCCGCGGACCACGGAGAGGAGTTCCTGGAGAGGGGATGGGTGGAGCACGGTCATCAGTACCACCAGGAGATGATACACGTTCCCCTGATCGCCTCGGGGCCCGGAATACCCCCGGGCGAAGTGGTGGAAGAGTACGTGGGGAATTTCGATATCCTGCCGACCCTTGCGGCTCTCTGCGGTATAGAGACGGAAGCCGTCTTCTCGGGAGTGGACCTGCTGGGAGATGAGACCCTGGAGCCCAGGCCCATCCCTTCGGGCCGCCAGATGGCAATTGGCAGGATGCTGGATGGTACCCCGGTCTGCGCTGTGACCTTCGATGGGTTCAAGGGAGTTGTCATCAGCAGGGAGGAGACCGAAGAGTACTTCATGTTCGATCTGCTCGCCGACCCCGGCGAGACAGTTCCGCTGCCGGCGGATTCAAACATGGTCCGAATGCTGGACTACTACAGGTCCACTCCAGCTCTCTACACACCGAGGCCGCTCAGGGAACTGGAGCAGTCGACCACGGATGCCCTGAGGGACCTGGGCTACTTCTGAGCCTCCGGACCCCGATGCTTCCGTCGTCCGTTTCTTAGAGACTCGACGGCAATGCACCCGGCGGGACTCCTGTTCGCGGATGATCGAGGAACCTCAGGGGTCCCGGACATGGCAATGCTCTGCTGACTGGAATGAGTGTTTCCGAAGAAGAGGACAAAGGTTCCCTGCCGGTCCTTTCTTCGAAACAGGGATGAAACCCTGGCACGTCCGGAGGAGACGGCCGGTCTGCTCTGAGAGGAGGACGGGAATGCGATTCATCGCTGCAATGATCGCGGTCGTAATGGTCACGGGGTGCGGGGGTTCCGGAGAAAGCGGAACGGCGGAGGGCGGGAGCGCAGGCGGAGGTTCGGAAACCGCCCCGGAAGGCGACCCCCTGGTGGGGACCTGGGAGGTTGTCGAAGTGATAGCGGGACCCGATTACGGGAATACCGGCACGGTCTACGTATTCAACGGGGACGGGACCATGAGCTCGGGTATCGGTCATCTGGCCGTTGAAGGCACTTACGTAGTCATCGGCGATACCCTCAGGGTGGTCCTCGGCGGGGTTTCGCTGGACGTGCTGCACAGTTTCCAGGACGGGGATCTTGTTTACGACCTGGCCGACGGCGAGCAGACGTTCCTGATGGAGCGACGCTAGCTCTTTGCAAGGGCAGGGACGTGGCCCTCAGACTGGATCCGTCCTGTGCCTCTCCACCACGATTGCACCCCTTATGTTCTCAAGCGTGCGGGATTTCCTGCCTATGCCCCATACCAGAAGCCGGATATCCTTCATGCGGGCGTCCCTGAAGCTGATTATGATCCTTCCGAAGCCCAGCATCCTCTCCAGCAGGTCCTCGGTGTCCACCACCGTGGTCAACTCCTCGCGACCTATCTGCTGACCGCTCTCGGTGGGTCCGCGCTGGATGTTTATGTAGTTCGGCGTGAAGGCGACGTAATGGAAGAGGCCCCGTATCCAGGAAACGGCAATGGCCACCAGGAATATCAGTGCGAACAGCAGGTACGCCACTCCGTTCATATCCGCGCTGATGCTCCCCAGGAAACCCCAGAAATCGTCCAGCCAGTCCAGGTAGCTCAACCAGAGGACGATGCCGCCGAGGGCCAGGACCACCAGCAGCATCTCCTTTATGCCTGCGTCGTACTCTTCCACCATGAAGTTGATGAGGAAGACTCCCAGCCATATGGCACCCATGGCCCCGGAGGGCTGGTCGATCAGCAGCGACATGACAAAAAAGACAAGTGAAAGAATGACAACAGGAAGGTAGATTATCTTCCTGCTCCAGCCGAAGACCACGAGCCATTCGATGATGTCGGGGTCGTCGTGAAGCTGCTTCTCCATCTGGAACCTGGTCCTTATGCTCCTGCGCATCATGAACCATACCAGAAACCCTATCAGGACAAGAACCAGAGGCGCAAAGAAAACGATCACCTGAGTAGACGTCCAGTCAGCCATTCGATCCCGTCCGTTCAAGTTCTGAGGATCCGGTCGTCAGCGTTCCCGGGCGAACATACGAGAACAGTTCTCATCCGGTCAATGATCCGGAAAACCAAGGCCTCCAGACGGTAAGGAAGGAGCTTCCCGCCTTTGTTCCGACAGGAGCCGGACGGTTGCTCAGCAACTTTCAGGAGATCCGATGCAGGTAAACGCACCGAGGTCGAATGAGCTGATGAGCTTCAGAGACTTCCCGGTGTAACCGCCGGACCAGGCATCCCGCGGATATTTGCTATAAGTAGCTCTCCAGGTCGTACCACCGCCAGATGTACCAGTCTCCCTCATCGTCGGGACGGCAGAGGA
Source organism: Candidatus Aegiribacteria sp. MLS_C (assembly GCA_002030045.1). Lineage (GTDB taxonomy): Bacteria > Fermentibacterota > Fermentibacteria > Fermentibacterales > JCC-6 > Aegiribacteria. The sequence goes on from LQBI01000034.1 coordinate 5,533, forward strand.
AGAGTGCATCCATCGACTCTTCCGTATTGCCCTGTGCGGAAAAGACCTTCAGGTCTATGAGCCTGTTCAGCGCCATCGTGACCCCGGTGCTGTCCCCTGACCAAGGGCAGGCGCTGTCTCCGGAGATGAGGAAACTGATGGAATCAGAAGAGGCGAAGATCATTCCAGCGAATTCCAGTTCGTACTCCAGCCCCCAGTACTCGTCGATTATTCCGTCACCGTCGTAGTCGTCCCAGTCCACCTCCAGCAGGTGGTGCTGGAAATCCTCCCGGAAGAGGGATCCCATGAGTGAGAGGTCCTCTTCCTCCCACGCGTTTCGGAGGTCATCGAGAAGAGCTTCCCATGGCTCGATGGCGGTCTCATGCGGACTCGAACCGCAGCCGCCGGCCGCAAAAGCGAGCATTGCTGCGGTAAATACCGGGATCGATGGTTTCACGATAAACTTCCTCTCGCGGTAGCTTCGCATTCTGTCCTGACAGCACGGAGCGTAGAACTTGTCCCCAGAAAGAAGTGGATCGATAACTCACCCTCATCCATGAGCTGATCATACACCATCTATAGATACATCCAGGGGAAAGGTTCCGTGATCCTGTCGATCTCCCTTTGCCGGAAGCGGTCCAGCTTTGACGGTGGTATCGAATAGAGGTTATTGTCATTTGAGCAGAGGCGTTTCCGTTTGAGTTTGAAAAACAATCACAAGGAGTCGGAGATGGCAGACGTCATGGCGGGGAAGGTGGCGGTGATAGGATCCGGTCTAGGAGGGTTATCCGTCGCCATCTCACTGGCGCAGCAGGGATACTCTGTCGATGTGTTCGAAAAGAACGGCAGGATAGGTGGGAAGCTCAATTTCCTGAAGGAAGAGGGTTACTCCTTCGATCTGGGACCCTCCATACTGACACTTCCCGGTATTTTCCAGCGCCTCTTCGAGGCTTCCGGGAAGGAAATGGCGGACTACATCCCGATACGGAGGGTGAGACCCCACTGGAGGAACTTCTTCGAGGACGGTACCGTGGTGGACCTGCTGCCGGAACCGGAACTGATGGCGGAAGAGGCAAGAAAGGCCGGAGAGGACCCTGTCAGGGTCGAGAATTTCCTGGAATACTCCGGAAGGCTCTACGATCTGGTGGACAGGGGCTACTTCCAGCAGGGGCTGGACACTTCGAAGGAGTTCAGGGACTTCTACGGCCTCGCGGCGTTCCCGAAGTTCGACCTGTTCAGGTCCATGCACCAGAGCGTCTGCCGCCACCTGAAAAGCCCCTACTTTCGGGACATATTCGATTTCTTCATCAAGTACGTTGGGTCCTCTGCCCTTCGGGCGCCGGCATTCATGAACTGCCTTCCCACCATCCAGTTCCGCTACGACCTGTGGTACGTGGACGGCGGCATGTACAACATCGCCCGGGGTCTCGGGAAGCTCATGGACGAGCTGGGTGTCGGTGTCCACCTGAACTCCGAGGTGGTATCCATCGGGAAGGAGGAAAGCCGTGTCACCGGAGTCGGGCTTTACGACGGGACCTTCGTCCCCGCTGACATCGTTGTCTCCAACATGGAGGTCATTCCCGCCTGCCGCGATCTCCTGAAGGAGGATCGAAGCTTCCTGAAAACACTGGAGAAGTTCGAACCCGCCTGCTCAGGACTGGTGCTGGACCTGGGCCTGGATATCGAGTATTCCCAGCTCGCTCACCACAACTTCTTCTTCTCGGGAAGCCAGAAGGACCACTTCCGTAGCGTCTTTCGGAAGAGAGTGCTGCCGGACGACCCGACCATCTATCTCGTTGCGGCATCCAAGACAGACCCCACGGTCGCACCTGATGGCTGCGACTGCCTGAAGATCCTGCCCCACATCCCCTACATCGACGATGAGAACCCCATAAGCCCCGGGGAGTACATGGAGTTCAAGGAGAGGATAGTGGACAAGCTCGAGCGGATGGGGCTGACGGACCTGAGGAAGCACACGGTTTTCGAGCACGTGTGGACCCCCCGCGACATTCGGGATAACTACTATTCGAACATGGGGTCCATATACGGAGTGGTCTCCGACAGGTTCGAGAACTTCGCCTTCAAGGCCCCCAAGCACAGTACCAGGTACGACAACCTCTATTTCGTGGGCGGGTCCGTGAATCCCGGAGGCGGGATGCCCATGGTGGTCCTCAGCGGGTTGAACGCAGCCAGGATGATATCGGCCCGGGACAGGAATGAGTGATACTCCTTCTTCCGGTGCTTCTTCTCTGGCTCTGCGGCTTCCTGGTCCTGTGGAGGGTACCCCTGTGCAGTGCCTGGAAGGAGGGACGCCCTGACTGCGGCACCCTGTCGCTGATAATCCCCGCCAGGAACGAGGAGGACAGCCTTCCGGCGCTCCTGCGGTCACTTGGGTCCGAGGACACAGGTCCCCTGGAGATCATCGTGGTGGACGACGGATCCACGGACAGGACAGCGGAATAGCCGCAGCCGCGGGGGCAGTTGTCATACGCTCAGAACCCCTGCCACGGGGCTGAAAGGGGAAGACCTGGGCGTGCCACCAGGGAGCCGCCGCTGCCTCAGGCAGCATCTACCTGTTCATGGACGCCGATACCTGGATAGAACCCGGCGGCCTTCGCAGGATCGTGGACACCTTCAGCCGAGCAGGAGGAGGAGCCGTCTCGGTCCTGCCCTACCATTATACGGTAAGGGTCTACGAGGACTTCTCCATCTGCTTCAACCTTATGACGGCCATGGGGGTCGATGCGTTCACCGTGCTCGGCCGTCGCCGTGCCCCTGACGGTCTCTTCGGACAGTTGCTCCTCGTGGACGCTTCCTCTTACCGGCTGGTCGGCGGGCACGAGGCTGCCCCTTCGCTCCTTCGATCCTTTTTTATCGCTCTACAGGAACAGGGAATGGGAACGGCAGGGGAGGTTCTACGAGGACCGCCTGCGCATCAGACGCTGGAAGGACCGGCTCCCGGACTGCGGAGGGATGTTCGCCGGAGGTTTCAGCAAGGCCGCCCTGGCATCCACCTCCGGTGAATACCTCCGGCGTTTTCTCCTCGAGACCTGCCGCGGCGAGCTGGTGCACTGGGCGGTGATGTCCGCGTCACTGCTGTTCTTCCTTTGGAACCCCTGGTGGGCCGGCGTCGCGATGGTCGCGTACGCGGTGGCGGTGAACCTGCCATGCATACTCGTCCAGCGATACAACAGGGCGAGGCTTGCCCGTATCCTCCCGAATAAGCACATAGACGCCCCCGCCGCCAGGTAAACCTGCTCTCACCGGCCGCAGTCCAGGCCGGACGGATACTCCCGTTCGTAATTCCCGAGGGGGTTGCTTTCTTATGGGTAATGGCATAATATGAAAAAGTGCGTTGCGTAATCAACGGGTGATTAGAGGGTACAGGAGCTATGGAAAGACTGCTGATAGTTTCGAACCGCCTTCCGGTCAGCGTGGATGTCCGCGGAAGGGAATACAGCCTGAAACCCTCCGTGGGCGGGCTGGCAACGGGTCTCAGGTCATTCTACAGGGACTACGACAGCCGCTGGATAGGGTGGCCGGGGATCCCGGAAGAGGTTTCAGGAAAACTGGATGGGCTTAAGAAGAGCCTCGAGAATGAGGCCTGCGTACCGGTAGAACTGCCGGGCAGTCTTCTCGAGGGTTATTACTACGGATTCTCCAACAGGACCCTGTGGCCCCTCTTCCACTACTTCCAGCAGTTCGCGGAGTTCGAGTGGGACCTGTGGGAAGCCTACGTGGAAGCGAACCGGCGTTTCGCGGATGCGGTCCTGGAGACGGTCCGGCCGAAGGACGGCATATGGGTCCACGACTACCATCTCATGCTGCTTCCCGGAATGCTGAAGGAGGCTCTGCCCGACTCATCCATCGGCTTCTTCCTGCATATTCCCTTTCCCTCCTTCGAGCTGTTCAGACTGCTCCCATGGAGGGACGAGATAATGGACGGGATACTGGGGGCAGACCTCGTGGGTTTCCATTCCTACGACTACGCCAGGCATTTCCTGAGTTCGGTCCTGAGGCTCAGGGGCTATGAAAGGACCCTCAACCACCTGGACGTGATGGGCAGGAAGGTCTGCGTGGACGTATTCCCCATAGGTATCGACTTCGAGAAGTTCAACTCCGCCCCGGCGGATCCCGAGGTCGTCCGGGAGATGGAGACCCTGGGACTCCGTACAGGCGGCAATAAACTCATACTGTCCGTTGACAGACTGGACTACACGAAGGGTATCCTTCAGAGGCTGCAGGCGTTCGAGTTTTTCCTGGAAACCAATCCCGAGTACAGGGAACGGGTCCATCTGGTCCTCCTGGTGGTACCATCCAGGACAGGGGTTCCCCAGTACAGGGAACTCAAGATGGAGCTGGACAGGATGGTGGGAAGCATCAACAGCCGGTACGGGGACGTCTCCGGAGGGCCGATAGCCTACATCTACAGGGCCCTGCCATTCAATCAGCTGGCAGCCCTCTACGCGAAGGCCGACGTGGCGCTGGTCACTCCCATACGCGACGGCATGAACCTCGTGGCCAAGGAGTACGTGGCCTGCCAGACCGAAAACCACGGAATGCTCATCCTGAGCGAGATGGCGGGTGCGGTCATGGAACTTTCCGAAGCCATCATAGTGAATCCCAACAACAGCCCGCAGGTGGCCTCCGCCATGGTCAAAGCCCTTGAGATGGACCCAGGGGAACGGAAGCGCAGGATGGAGATCATGCAGAACCGGATAGCTCGTTACAGCGTTGTCCGGTGGGCCAGGGACTTCGTCGACGGAATGGAGGACGTAAGGCTCAGGCAGAAGGAGGCGGCGGGCCTGGACCTTGGAAGTGCTGACCGCGGGAGGCTCCTGGAGGAGTTCGCGAAAGCCGGCTCGAGGCTTCTGCTGGTCAACTGCGACAGCGCGCCGGGGCTTTACGGTGCGGCGGCGCAAGAGGGAAAGCCGGACCAGGGGATTACGGGAACGCTGAAGAGGCTGGACGGACTTCCGGGCACAATGCTGGTGATCATGAGCGGACGGTCCAGGGAGGAGCTGGAGGGCCTTTTCGGGGAGGACCGGTTCAACATGGTGGCGGACGGAGGCTTCTGGCTGAAGGAGCCCGGAAGCCGCTGGAGGATTATCGCTCCGTTCAACAGCACATGGAAGGACGAGGTGAGATCCCTGCTCGAATACTACGAGGACAGGACGCCGGGGTCCTACATCGAAGAAAAGGACTTCTCGCTGCTCTGGCACTACGACAGGACAGAACCGGACCTGGCCGGCGTGAGGGTCGGAAGCCTGATGCTCTCTCTATACGCTCATACGGCGAACATGGACCTGGATGTTCTTGAGGGGAACAGGGTCATAGAGGTCAGGAACTCCGATGTCAGCAAGGGAAGGGCGGCCTTCCACTGGCTGGAGAAGAGTAGGTGGGACTTCATACTGGCGGTCGGCGTCGAAAGCTGCGACGAGAGCATCTTCAACGCACTGCCGGACAGGTCGTGGACCCTCAGGGTGGGACCGGGGCCGACGGAAGCCGGTTTCAGGGTCGGCTCCTATCCGGAGATGATAGCACTCATGTATGAGATGGCGGACACGAAGGGGGGAACGCCGCTCCATCGACGTGTGGAACAAGATACGGACCAGGAACAGAATACGGACCAGGAACAGAATACGGACCAGGAACAGAATACGGACCAGGAACAGAATACGGACCAGGAACAGAATAGGAACAGAATACGGACCAGGAACAGAATACGGACCAGGAACAAGAAACTGACCCGGAACAGAATAAGGAAGAGTAATAGAATAAGGACGGGGAACAGAATAAGGACGTCTTGAGAGGAAACCCGGGACCGAAAGGGAAGGAGACATGCTCAGACTGGAAGACTACCTGCACATAGTAGGGGACGAGGAGATAGCCAGGATACTGAGGAAGGCGCGGAAACTGTACGGCAGGCACTTCGTCCACATGAACTCCACCTATCACGGTGGAGGGGTGGCGGAAATGCTGACCACGCTCGTTCCTCTGACCAACGACGCGAACGTGGATGTCGGATGGAGGATACTCCACGGGAACAGCGACTTCTTCGCGATCACCAAGCAGTTCCACAATTCGATGCAGGGCGCCGACATCAGGCTTACGGAAGCGAAGAAACAGATTTTCCTGGACACCAACAGGCAATTCTCCATCTTCACCCATATCGATCACGATGCCGTGGTAATACACGACCCCCAGCCGCTGCCCCTCATCAGGAACTACCAGAAGACGCAGCCATGGATATGGAGATGCCACATCGACATATCCGAACCGAATCGAGAACTCTGGGATTTCCTCAAGCAGTTCATAATACGGTACGACATGGTGATAATTTCATCGGACGACTACAGGAAGCCCGACCTGCCCGTGGAGCAGAGGGTCATAGAACCGGCGATCAACCCTCTGAGCGCCAAGAACGAGGAACTGACGGACGAGCATGTGGGCAGCATACTCGGCAACTTCGGAATACCGCTGGACAAGCCCTTCATCACGCAGATATCCAGATTCGACCCCTGGAAGGATCCCATGGGAGTCGTCGACATGTACCGCAAGGTCAGGGAAAAGGTCGACTGCCGCCTTGTCATGTGCGGGTCCATGGCCAGCGACGACCCGGAAGGGTACGATGTCTACGAGAAGACCAGGGAGCGGGCGGGGGACCTCATCGATTCCGGGAACGTGATACTCATTACCTACGAGAGCAACATCATGGTGAACGCGATCCAGCGCGCCGCTTCCGTCATCATTCAGAAATCCCTCAGGGAGGGGTTCGGTCTTACCGTCACGGAGGGGCTTTGGAAGGAGAAGCCGGTGGTGGCCTCGAGGGTGGGGGGTATCCCGCTGCAGATAGAGGATGGAGAGTCAGGTTTCCTGCTGGAGCCGGGGGATGTTGAGGGTTTCGCGGACAGGACGGTGGAACTTCTGCAGGACCCGGAGCTTGCCGGGAGTATGGGAGTAAAAGGCAGGGAGCGCGTGAGGAAGAGGTTCCTGATAACACGGCTCCTCAGCGACTACCTGGACCTCATAACCGACGTCCTGGAAGCCCGCGGCTGAGCCCCCGGCCGTGTGTCCACGTTAGCGATCCCGGTGCAGGGTAACTCAGGAACGATCTTCAGTTCGGGAATTCAGAAAGGATCATCGAGCAGACAAGCTCGTTCTCCCGGCTATGGACCAGAACCCGGTCAGCGCTTACGGAGAGACCGGAAGGGCTGCCTTCCATATCGAGTACTTTCTCGGCAAGGAGGGTTCCGTCGGCGCCGTGAAGACAGGTGAAGGCGGTCCCGTCTAAGGTTCCTGCTGTGACCATACCTTCGGGGGCCATATCGGCGCATCTCACTTCATGACCTTCCGGCAGCACCGCAGTCATGGAGTCCTGAACTCCATGGCCCTCCGCGTAAAGGATTGATGTTACCGAGTTCCCCTCGGGCCGAAGAAGGATCCAGACACTGTCATCCACCGGACGAATGCCAAAGGGTTCGCCGCCGGCGTCTATCTCGACAGGCTCGCCGAGGGTGCCCTCCGGTGACAGGGGAAGCAGGGCGAAGTGTCCGTAGCAGGGGTCCGTCAGGGCAAGGAAGCCACCGTCCGGAAGCTCTGCGGCCGAGAGAACGAACCCCTCGATGGAGCCGGCCGGGGTCATCCACTGGAGATCCCCCGAAGAACCCAGCTTGAGCACGTATCCTCCGGGCAGCATGGTACCGGGACAGCCGGTCAGGAGGAACCCGCCGTCGGAACAGGCCGTCAGGCCTGTACATATCCAGTTGTCACTGTCATCCAGGCCCAGGACGAAGGTCCAGACGGTGTCACCCTCCATATCGATCCTTGCCACGGCCACGTCCGTGTCGATGCCGGTGGCTCTCGGTTCTGAGTGAAGGGCCACGGCGAAACCGTCATCCAGCGGTACCAGGAATCCCCCCGACTCGAAGGAGCGGGAGTTCCCTCCCTTCTCCAGGATAGCGGTACTCCATAGGGTCCTGCCCTCCTCGTCAAGAAGGATGACGATCGGGTCCTCGAAAGGTCCCGCCAGGCATACTGCGCTGTTCCCATCGACCAGCGTAACAGCGCCGGCGATGCCAAGGAGCGAATCAGCCCCGGGATCGAAGGAGGCTTTCCATTCAGAAGCGAGGGAACAGGAACAGATCATCAGAGGGATCAAGTTCTTCAAGAACAGAAAAGAGCCGCTCCGATGCATGGTTCTCTTCGGGGTCAGTCCCCGATGCCGTAGTCGGGGCCCAGTATCGTTATCTCGTCCTCGCCGGTTGAACGCACGCTCTCTCCGGACCGCCTGGTCTTCCTGCGTCCGCTGCCGGGCATGGACACCGCGTCTCCTCCCGCTATCACGCTGTCACCGAGCTGCAGCGCCTCGATGGTCTCCCTGAGCAGAGATACCAGTTCCCGGTCGATCTTGCTCTTCTTGAGGAAGCCTCCCTCGACCTCGTCCCGGAGGTTCTCCAGGAGGGGAAGCATCCCGCGGTTCCCGTAGCGCCTCATTATTCGGAAGGAGCCTGCGATCAGCTCGGGGTTCTCGAAGAGTATACCGGTAGGGCCCTTCTGAAGGCACTGGGAGATGAAATCGATGACCTGTCCATGCTTGCCGAGTATGCTGAAGGACTCCATGATGCCGGTCCTGATACCCGGGTTCTTCCTGAACGCCTCTATGATCCGCGGAATGAAGGCGGGATTGTTCGAGGCCTGCTTGGTCAGGATGTCAAGGGCGATCCCTGATACCTCCACCGACCTGTCCAGTACGAGATGCAGCGACAGGCTCTCTGCGGTAGTCTGGGAGACCCTGGCCAGGGCGAGCAGGCATTCTCTCCGGACCCTCGGGTCAGGTACCCTGCACAGATCGGCGAGGACGGACTCGCTCTCCGCTGCGCCGATCTCCCTGAGGACCTGTATCATGTTCCGGGCTATGTACCAGTCACGTTCGGGAAGCGAGAACGAGGAATCGTTCATATGGGGTTCGAAGGCCACCGTCACCTCCCTGAGCCTCTTGTGCAGTGACTCGAGCCCCCTCTTTCCCATTCGCAGGAGCATCTGGAAAGCCTTCGACCGAAGCCTCCTGTTGTCCTCGTTGAATACGCTCACAAGCTGTGAGACGAGATTGTCCGGAGGGGCGATCATGGCAAGTCTCTGGGCCTCCCTGGATACTGATTCGTCCTCGGAGAGCAGCCTCTGGACTATGGCATCGGCTGATTCGATGGTATCCATCTTCCTGTGTGCCTCTACCAGGGACCTCTTTCTGGCAGCTTCAAGCTCGGTCCTTGGGAACCTTGTTCCTTCAACGTTCTGAAGGACCTTCCCCGCCGTGAGTGCGATGGACATCATGCCCCTGGCCAGGAGAGATTCCATCAGGGATGCCGTCAGTACCACCGCCCTGTAATAGACGTCGGGATCCTGCTCCCTCTTGAGCATCATGGAAACACTCTCGATCACCTGAATGGTGGAATTCTCCTTGCCGCGCTCAACTGCCAGCAGGACCATCTCCCTGAGCTTGCCCAGACAGTCGTGCCGTACGTCAGGGTCGGGGGACATGAGATTGGCCAGAAGACCGTCGATGATCCTCCTGACGGCCTTCCAGGCCATGCTCCTCTGTATCGCCGGGTTGGACAGGATCCCTCTCTCGAGAAGGGTGGGGTCCAGGGCGGTAACGAACCTGGCGATCATTCCCCTCTGCTCCTCGCGATCGCTCCTCGCCGCAGCAAGTACCGATTTGAGTGCATCGCCTATCTTCTGTCCCGGAAGCGAGTCGATGCTGTCGCCGCGTTCCAGACGGTCGATCAACTCTGCGAAGATGGCGTCCTCTATGCTGACCTCTCCACGGTCGAGGTTCGACTGCTCCTTCCCGTCCTCGGACACGAGCTGGTAATGGAACCTGTTGACGGCCAGCGTATTCAACCCGCGGGCCTCAAGCAGCCGGGCCATGCCGCCGTGTTCGGATATGTAGACTGCCGGCCTGTTGAATATCCTTGCGAAGGTCTTCAGCTCCTCCTGGGTGATCCCCGGACTGAACGACAGACTGCTCATCCTCCGCTCCGTGAAAGAGCGGATGAAACTGCTCATGCCGCTGGTCCTCTTTTCCACCCGGACGTCGTTCACCATGATGGTGTCGCCCATTACGGAGAGGGTTACCTGGTCCTTTTCACCGCGCAGTTTGGACAGCACGGAGAGGAGAGACTCGCACGAGGGATCGATGGAAGGGTGGCCTGCGGGGAACATCTGCATTGCCTTGAGAAGGAGTTCCAGGCGCTTCACCAGGTTCTCGGCGTTCCTCTGGGCCACTGCCTGGGAGATCGCGCCGGAACCCAGGTGGGATGCCAGATTGCCACCGGATGTGTAACGGGAGAGAGAATCCTTCGTGATGGTGAACTGCCACAGGCCGGGGGACTTCTCTATGAAATCCAGCTCCGAAAGGATGTCCTTCATGAACTTGCGGATCGAAACCGGGTAGGAGCTGAGCATGATCTGGAACTCAGGCTGGCCGCTGCCCCGAGCGTTCAGCACGTTGAGAGCCATATCTGCTCCCGTGCACTCGGCGTCGGAATCCGGGTCGAGGAGGTCGTCCTCTATGAGCAGGTAGGCTATCTCGATGAGCATCGATATCTTGGCGGCGGCGTACTCGCGTTCCTGTGGTCCAAGCCTTCCGAAGAGCTTCCAGACGTCGTCCAGCCTGGTTTTCAGGAAGTAATGGTCCAGTCCGGCCCAGTCCCATTCGGGGGAGGACTGCTCCAGGCGCCCGCGGTCCAGCAGCGACAGGAAGGTCAAGCCAGCCTCCAGGCTGCTGCAGGCATCCTTCACCACAGAGCCCAGGATGGGTCCCATCGCGTCGGGCTCGTATCCTGAGACGAACTTGGCCAGGGCGTCGGTCCTCTTGTCCGGGTCTTCGTGCGCTGAGACCGTGCCGGTCAGCCTCACAGCCGCAATGGAATCGTCAGTCCTGCTTTTCATTTCACCGTTCCTGTCCCCATAATTACCCCTGAGCATATTCAAAATGGACATTGCTCGTCAAATCCTGATAAAACCGCGTTGCTCCGGACCGACCGGAATAGGGAGTATTGACCCCGTGTACGGCCGGAATAGATTCTACCTCAACGGGGACGGAGGCGACGACTTGCCGGAAGATCCAGAACTTGTGGTGCTGGCCTTCATCCTTGCCACCTTCATCCCGGCCGTAGCGGTTGCGTTCTTCATGCAGCGCAGGAGGGTGGGCAGTAAGGAAACCTCGGTCATTGTCCGGGATGGGTCCGAATGGGGGCTGGGCTTCGTCGCCCGAAGGGGCAGGAGATACGGGCTATGTCTCTTCTACGATGTGCGGTACCCGGGGTCCGAGGACGACTACGGGCTCACAGCGGAATACGTATGTACCGCTGGTGGCGTGGAGCTGGTGAGTGAAAGGGCTCACGCCGGAGACCTGGCCCCTCAGGAGGATTCGAAACCCATAAGGACTTTCTACCGCTGCAGCCATTCGGCGGTCTTCGGCAACTGCAGGAGCAGGGCCACTGTGATACTCTGCACTGCCGGGCCATTCCGGTCTGACATGGAAGTCCACTGTTCGGGTGAGCTGAACTGCGCCGAAGGCACCGTTCTCGAAGCCGCCGAGATCTATTTCTCCAGACGGTGAATCATTCGGAGAAGGATCACAGGAACTCGCGGAGCTTCTTCCATATTCCCAGGACAGCCATGGAAGCCGGGGATGCCGGATCGTACTCCAGGACGGTCTTCCCCCGGCACATGGCCATTGTCACCCTGTCGTCGTAGGGGATCCGCCCCAGGACCGGGATGCCTTCATTCCTGCAGGATTCCTCGATCTCCTCGGTCCGGGAGACGTTGATGTCGCTCCTGTTGATACATACCGAAGATTGTATGCCGAAGTGCACCAGTGTCTGGAGTATCCTGTGAAGATCGTGTATCGCCGAGACTCCGGGTTCCGTCACGATAAGGGCAAGGTCCGCCCCTGCGCACGCGGCTATGACGGGACATCCTATTCCGGGAGGACCGTCCACCAGCACCAGCCCGCAGTCATGGGAACCGCACAGTCCCGCTGCAGCTTTCTTGAGTTCGGACACGAGCTTTCCGGAGTTCTCCTCGCCGGCGAACATCTCCGCGTGGAACAGGGGCCCGCAGTGGGAATCTGACAGGTACCAGGTCCCGGCAACCGTCCTCTCCGCAGAGATGGCATTGACCGGGCACTGGTAGTAGCAGGACTTGCATCCCTCGCAGCTGACCGGGTCCACGCTGTACGCGTCAGGGTCCCCGTCCGGATGCACGACGGCCCCGAACCTGCATACCTCCATGCATCTGCCGCAGCTGATACACGCTTCACGATCTATTGAGGCCTTGAACCCTCCGGTGAACTGATAGGTATCTCTCCGCCGGGGATTCAGGAGCAGCTCCAGGTTGGCGGCGTCTACGTCCGCGTCGGCCAGGACGAGGGTCATCTCCTTCGAGGCCAGTCCGGCAATACAGGCGGTGACGCTGGTCTTTCCCGTCCCTCCCTTGCCGCTGAGGACCACCAGCTGCTTCATGACGTCGTCTCCCCTATCGTTGCCAGGATCTCCCTGAAGAGGTCCATGTACTCCGGAAGGGCTCTGACAAGAGGTTTCCCCTCGGAAAGCACCTCCGCTATTCTGCGGTCCATCGGTATCCTGGCCAGGACCGGAAGCCCCCTCTCCCGGCAGAAGTCAATGACATCATCATTGCCGGTGCCGTCCCGGTTCACGATGACGCCCGAAGGTATGTGGAGCTGGTCGGTCACCACCCTGACCGCCGCGTCCAGGTCGTGCAGTCCGAAGGGAGTCGGTTCCGTGACCAGTATCACGTAATCAGAAGCTTTGACGGTTTCCACCATGGGGCATGACGAACCGGGAGATGAATCCAGTATCACGGTCCTTTTTCCGCGGTCCCTCAGGTGTCCGTCCAGGAGGGCGGAGATGACGGGTACCGCCATCACCTGGCCCACGTTCAATACGCCTCCCGCGTAGTCGACGGATCTGTTGCTGCTCTCCTCTATTGAACCTGTTTCGTGCATGATCTCGTGAATTGCTCCACGGGGACACATCAGGGTGCAGCTGCCGCATCCGTGGCAGAGGTCCCGGAAGACCAGCACTTTTTCACCTGCCACGGCGATGGCTTTCCACACGCAGACCTCGGCGCATCTGCCGCAGAGATCGCATTTTACAGGGTCGACCTCAGGCACCAGTACTCCCGTGGGTTTCCGTGTGATCCGGTCGAGGTCCAGGAAAAGGGCACAGTTCGGCTCCTCGACATCGCAGTCCAGAAGCAGCGGTCTTGCATCCGCATCATTCGATGCGGCAAGGGCGAGGCTGACCGCCACAGTAGTCTTTCCGGTTCCGCCCTTGCCGCTTGCCACGGCTATCACCAAGGGAGTGTGCTACTCTCTTGTCATGATAGCGCCGCATTCAGGGCACTTGAGTGCATTGCAGGGCTGACCGGCACGGTGCTCCATTATGTATCCGCATGCCGGACAGACGCACCGGCCACCGGGTCCGGCGGCGTACGGGCCGCCGCCACTGCCCCTTCCTCCGGAACCGCTCCTGCCGGATGCATTCCTGCCGGATGAATTCCGGCCGGATGAATTCCGGCCGGATGCATTCCGGCCGGACCCGGCCCCTCGTCCTCCTCCTCTTCCGTTCATGGTCTCTGTTCCTCCTTCCGTTTTTTCCGCTCCGCCCCCCGGAAGCCTGACGATGATGTCATCCACCTGTTCCAGAAGCGCTGCCGCCTCTTCCCGGAGCCGCTCCGCGGGGTCGTCGGTCTCGTAGCCGTCATCCCCGTATGAATGCTCTACGCTTTCACTGCACGGGGCCGCATGGGACAGCCTGCCGGCAATGAAGTCGGCAACGGCTTTGTCAACAGTGGTCATCGCTCCGGTGGCACATCCGATGCCGTATTCCTGGAACATGGCTATGGCCCTTCTTCCCATTCCACCCGACAGCATCACCTCGGCTTTCAGCTTCCGGATGAATGAGGGAACCTGGCCCGGTGCATGGGAACTGAAGAAAGGGTTCTCCACAGTCTCTACGGAGCCTATGCTGCCGTTCTCGATGTCGACCAGTGTGAAGAAGGGACATCTGCCAAAATGGTGGCTCACCGAGCTTTCCAGTCCCCGGTCGTTGTCGGACGATACGGCTATCCTCATTGACCTTGCTCCGTGAGCCTGTCGATCTGGGCTACTATGTCGGCGATCTGACCCCTCAGGTCCCTGAGCCTGGCCGAAAGCTCCTCCAGCTGTCCGCCGCTTTTGACCCTGTCCCCGTTCCCGGTGGTCTGGTCATTGCTCCTGTCCCGGTCCATGTTCCTCGAGCCACGGCCGCCTCCACCGCGGCCGCCTCCACCGCGTCCGCCGCCTCCAGCCACTCCCGAGTGGGAAGCGGCGTTGGCCGACCCGAGAGCTTCCAGCTCGCCCCTGGAGAAAGCTTCCACTGATTCTCTCACCGTTCCGGTCCCCGCCTCATAGCAGGGGATGGAACCCGCCGTAAGCACCTGGAAGGCGTTGGGTCCGTAATTGGAGGATATCAGGGCGTCCGGCTTCCGCTTGAGTACGAACTGCGCAGCTTCTATGCCGGCTCCGCTGCCCTGCTCCAGGGCGGGGTTCTTCAGAGGGCTGCAGGACAGGTCTTCCGTATCGACTTCAAGGAAGTAGGGGGCTCTTCCGAAGACCCCGCTTACCGGGGATTCGATGTCAGGCCCGGCGGAGGTGACAATGACCTTCATATGCTACTCTGTTCCCTTCCTGTTCTGAATAAGCTCCTCCACTCTTCGAGCTATGCGTTCCACTGCCTCGGATACCATCAGGACCTGTCGCTTGAGGTCCTCCGTTTCCTCCGGTGCGGTCCAGGGCTCGCCGAAGTCCCGGTACCTCCGCCAGTACGGCAGACCTGTCTCGTAGAACCTGTTCCTGTATCCGCGCCTGCCGCCCCACCGTCTTCCCGCGTATCCGAAGAAGCCTCCCCGTCCGGGCGTCATGGCGTATCCGCCCTCCGGGTATCCCGCGCACCTCCCCATGGCCCTTCCGGTCATAGGTCCCTCTCCCAGGGGTCCCGATCCATCTCCTCCTGGCATGATCCTTCTCCTTTCGTCAGTTTCTGCCGTTCTCGTCTGCGCGATGCAGTTCCATATGGCTGCTGTACTCGCTGAAGAAGCAGTGCAGGATCCTGTCCGTCTCCCTGAGGTCCTTCACCCACATCTTCAGGTATACGTCCCCCCTGCCGGTAAGGGAATAGACCCTCCTTGCGGGCCCGGAATCCCCCTCGGTCCATCTGGAGGTCACGAACTCCCCGTCCTCCAGGCTGCGGAGTATCCTGTAGATCGTGCTGGAATCAGCCGGAGAGTCCGAGAAACCGAACCTTTCCAGGTTCTCCAGGAGCTGGTAACCGTAGGATTCTCCCCTGTGGAGAAGGAGCAGCAGACATGGTTCAAGGAACCTGTTGATCCTTCTCCTGGATCCACCGGAACCCCTCCAGCCCCTTCTTCCTGGCATTGTGCTCCTTCCATCTATATGCGAACTGCACATAGAAGATAAGAAAAATTCCTGCATCGTCAAGTAAGGATTCATTTGGAAAGGTTGGATCAGACCGGTTCCCTGATGACCTTCTCCGTGTAGGAGTTGTTCATCAGCCTGACCATCGTGGAATAGCCCATCCTGAAGAAGACGGTGTCCCCTGTCCTGAGGTCCCCGGGGTTGTCGCCCACGTTGAGTACCGTAACATCGCTGCTTGCACCGGCTATTCTGTATGAAGGGTCCACCGGAACAAGTCCCGAGATGTCGGTGTCCAATCCTCCGACTGTCACCACTGCCCGGTAGCCCCTCTGTCCGGGAACCCTGTCCTTCTCATCCGTCTCGTCGGCAACCGGGAAGGGGGTTATCTCATCCGCAGTCTCGCCTGATGGCGTAAGGCTCTTCTCCTTCATCTCTATGATCTCGGCCTCCAGTATGAAGCCGTTGTTCCTGAGGCCCCGGATCGTCCCCCCGTTGATCAGGTCCGTTCCCAGAAGTATCGCCTCGCCCACCCTGAAGTGGTTCACAGCACCGGGAACCCTTCCCTCGAGGAGAAAGGGAAGCAGCACGCTGGACCCCGCGGATATGAGGGGCAGTTCCTTCTGGAACTTCAGCTCCAGGAGTTCCCGGTAAAGGACCAGCTGCATAAGCTGGTCCACTGAAGGCACCGTACCCGAGAAGCATCCAAGGTTGGCCCCTAAGCCCAGGATATCGATGTTCTTCAGCTGGAAGACCTCGTTGTAGAGCCTTACAAGTGCTCCGGGCAGGATCCCTTCCCTCAGGTCGCCCAGCTCTATCATCAGGATCACTCTGTGGACAGCGTTCCTTTTCCTGGCCACCTCGTCCAGTTTCTTAACGGTATGCAGCTCCGTGTTCAGCGAGACATCGGTAAGCTCTACTACTTCCTCCAGCTGCGACTGGGCCGGGGGCTGAAGGTACCATTTCTCGAAACCGGGATCGCTTTCCGCAAGGTCCCGCAGGTTGCGAAGCCTGGAGTCCGCGATGGAGGTTACCCCCATTCCGGCCAGGGCGGCGATGGTCCCTGAATGACCGCACAGGGCCTTGGTAACCACGGTGAGGGTAGCGCCGTGGTCGCCAACCCATCTGTTCACCATTTGGTAGTTGTGTTTTATGGCCAGAGGGTCTATCAGTATCCTGTTCATCTGCTGTATCGCATCTCCGCGTACCGTGACTCGAATCCCAGTCGCTCGTATAGCCTCTTTGCGGGATTGTCGTACTCCACGTGGAGCTTCACGTCCCCCCCGCACCTTTTCAGGGACTCCTCGATCAGTCTGCCGCCTACGCCCCGGCCTCTCCTGTCCGGCCTGACGGCGACATAGAGCAGAAGGTTCGGAGGAACGTAACCTTCCATTCCTGTCCTCAGCATGACGAGTGCACCCACCGTTTCGCCCTCCTCCCTTGCCAGCAGGACGAAGCCTCCTTCACCCGCTGCATTCGAGAAGGCGTATTCCAGACCGTCACGTATCTGGTCCACAGGGTCCTCGAATGGTATCAGTGAGGAATGCAGGAATTCAGAGAGCTCGTTAAGCGATGTGAACTGCCTGAGGTCCTCCAGTCTGTCGACATGCATATAGTTGATCATCGGCTGCCTTTCTTCCTGGATCGCCTTTGCGGGGATCGTTTGCATCATCGGTCTATGAAGGATGGACCGTGTTTGCGGTGCACCCGTTCTTCTTCATAATTGCAGCACCGTGGACGATGTCAACCCCCCAGCGCCGGATAACCGGTGAAAGGCGGCCCGATCTGAGAAAGGATGCCGTCGGCTCCGATCTGCTCCTTCTCCTGACAGCCGCGATATGGGGGTTCGCCTTCGTGGCTCAGAGGGCCGGAATGGATCACATCGGCCCATTCCTCTTCAACGGCATAAGGTTCGCCCTGGGATGCTGCGTCCTCCTTCCCGTCATCCTGGCCGGCAGACGACGCGGAACCTCACATGATGGCGTACGCCTCCTCCGCGACGGTGCCCTTGCTGGAACCGTGCTCTTCGCCGGCGCCTCCCTCCAGCAGTTGGGCCTCGTGTACACCACAGCCGGCAACGCCGGTTTCGTCACCGGGCTCTACGTGGTCCTGGTACCGGTGCTGGGCACCATTCTCGGCCAGAGAACGGGACTGCGTACATGGATCGG
Organism: Candidatus Aegiribacteria sp. MLS_C; assembly: GCA_002030045.1. Classification (GTDB taxonomy): domain Bacteria; phylum Fermentibacterota; class Fermentibacteria; order Fermentibacterales; family JCC-6; genus Aegiribacteria. The sequence continues at coordinate 23,182 of LQBI01000034.1, forward strand.
ATCCGCCCTGGCGGCCGGCGGAATGCTTGTTCTCTCCGCGGCGGGGACGCGGAGGATGGCCGCGGGGGATCTCATAGTCCTGTGCGGGTCAGTATTCTGGGCGCTCCACATACTCCTCATCTCCAGGCTTATGAGGCGGTACGGCGCTATCCAGCTGGCTGCCGTGCAGTTCGGTGCCTGCTCGATCCTGAGCCTTGCTGCGGCGGCGGTGCTGGAAAAACCTTCTCCGGAAGGTGTGGTGGGCGCACTGGTACCGCTCCTCTACGGAGGGCTGGTCTCGGTAGGGATCGCCTACACACTGCAGGTTGTTGCGCAGAAGAGGGCGGACCCCTCTCATGCAGCCATCATCATGAGCCTTGAGACCGTGTTCGCCCTGGTCGGGGGATGGATTGTCCTCGGCGAGAGGATCACGCTGCAGGGAGCCGCCGGAGGCGTCCTTATGATGTCTGCCATGCTCGTCTCGGCCTCCGCCGGCAGGCGCCGGCTGGTCCCGGAAGGGTTGTGACCTGTCCCGCGGCGATACTATACTAACGTCCAGCCAATTACTCCCGGGAGAACCGATGCCAGAGGAAGCCGCAGTACCCCTCGATCGAAGCCAGGAAGCCCGCCAGGACTCCGTTCCGGAGCTGACGGACCAGCTCAGAATCACCCGTTCCAAACTCCGTACCGTGATGAAGCTCATGGAGGATATAGTCATAGTGCTTGACCGCACCGGCCTGGTGGTGGACATCAGCAGTCGCGCGGAGGAAGTCCTGGGGATCAGCCTGGATGATGTCATCGGCCGTACACGATGGGAGGATTTCGTTCCCGAAGACGAGAAGGAAAGGCTGGCCGGCTACTTCAACGACAGGACGAGCGGGATCGGCAACCCTCCCTCCACCTATACGTTCAGGGTCCTGGTCCCCGGAGGGCAGAGGTTCGTGAGGGCCAGCGTGGACTTCATATCAGGCACGGAGGACAGGGTGGTAGTACTGAAGGACCTGTCCGAGGTGGTGAAGGAGCAGAAGCGCACTGCGGAAAGCGAGGAGCGCTACAGGACGGTCATAGAGAACACTATGGACGGCATACTGATCTGCACCATCGACAGGATCCTCTTCGCCAACTCCAGCTTCTGCGATATGACAGGCATTCCCAGGGAGGAGGTATACACTCTGACCCCGATGAGGTTCTTCCAGGAATCGGACAGGGTCAGGCTGGAGACCATTTTCACGGAGTCCAGCGGCGAGGGGAAAACTATCCACGTGCTGGAAGCCGGTCTCAGGAAGAGGGACGGATTCATTCCGGCCGAAATATCGGCTACGCCCATGGTCTACCGCGGTATCGAAGCCGTCCTGATCTCCATTCGGGACCTCTCGATGAGAAGGGAGGCGGAGAAGAGACTCAAGGAGCAGCACAAGCTCCTCAAGGCTATCGTGGACAACTCACCGGTAGGGGTGTCCGTCCACGACAGGTACGGGACCCTTCTCATGGCAAATGCCTCCTGGATGGCGATATGGGGAAAGTCAGGGGAGGACATCAACGTGAAGATGAAGCCAAGGACGGAACTCCTCATGGATCGGGGAGATTCCTATCTGGGCCACTTCATCTCCGACGTGGAACTGGTATACAGACAGGGGGGGGAACTCTACATACCGATCCTCAGGATACCCAACCCGCCCAGGGGTGCGGCGGAGTTCATCTCCCACCATTTTTACGCGCTGATGGACGATGAGGGAGCGGTGGACAAGGTCGTGATCCTCACCCTCGACCTGACGGAATCGCTCCGCACGAAGGACGAGCTCAAGGAGACGAGGGACCAGTACCGGGAGCTGTTCAACAACATACCCGTGGCAGTCTACCGGACCACCCTCGAATCCGGCGGAAGTATACTGTCGGCGAACCCCGAGATGGTCAGGATGTTCCACGGGTCCAACCTGGACGAACTGATGAACGTCGCGGTTAAGGACCTTTACGTCGACCCCGCCAGGAGGAGAGATCTGATGGCCCGTCTGGCCGACGACGAGGAGGTCCAGGGCTTCGAGGCGGAACTGCGCAGGATAGACGGTTCCACCTTCCTGGGGGCCATCTCCGCAAGGAAGGTCCTCCACAGGGGCGGGGACCCGAACTACATCGAGGGAATAATAAGGGACATCACCGACCAGAGGAGGATGGAGGAGGAGCTCCAGAACGTGGAGCAGCTGGAATCCATCGGCACCCTGGCAGGAGGCATCGCCCATGATTTCAACAACCTCCTCATGGCGATCCAGGGAAGCATCTCCCTGGCCAGGGAGGAGAAGGAGCCTGAGAAGCTCGCCGCCTATCTGGAGGAGACCGACGGTTCTATCCAGGAGGCCACTGTCCTCACGCGGCAGCTGCTGACCTTCGCAAGGGGAGGAGTACCGGTCAGGGAGATCGTGGACGTGGACTCCTGCGTCAGGGAAGCGGTGCTCTTCAGCATGAGCGGTTCGCGGTCGGAGGTCGGTTTCCATATGGACGAAGGACTGCGGAGCATCAGCGCGGACCGGGAGCAGATATCGCAGGTCATCAGGAACATCGCCCTGAACGCGGTGCAGTCGATGTCCGGAGCCGGACGGCTCACGGTATCGGCATGCAATGTCTCCCTCGGGGCCGGCAACGAGTTCAGCCTGAAACCGGGCGACTACATCCGGATCTCCATAGGTGACGATGGCCCGGGAATAGCCCACAGGGACCTGAAGAGGATATTCAATCCCTATTTCACGACCAAGACGGATGGCACCGGACTGGGGCTGGCCACCAGCTACTCCATAGTGAAGAGGCATTCGGGAGCGATAAGGGTATCATCCGAGGAGGGCCACGGAGCCGAATTCGTGGTCTACCTCCCTGCAGCCGACGAAAAGGAACCTTCCAAAAGGAAAAGGAAACCGGCTGCACGGACGGTACACTGTGAACACTGCAGGATCCTCATAATGGATGACGACCACAAGGTACGTGAGGTCCTGGGATCCATGCTGGAAGCCCTGGGGCACGCCGTCACCGGCTGCGCCGACGGCGACAGCGCGGTGGAGCTGTACCGGGACGGCCTCACCTCTGAAAAACCCTACGATGCGGTCATAATGGACCTCACCGTGCCTGGAGGCACCGGGGGCGAGGCGGCGGTGAACAGGCTCCGGGAGATCGACCCCGGGGTCAGGGCCATCGTCTCCAGCGGTTACGCCAACAATCCCGTACTCTCCTGCTACCTGGACTACGGTTTTTCCGGAAGCCTCGTCAAACCCTTCAGTCTTTCGGTGCTGAGGAAGGAACTCGAATCGGTCCTCGGCGGCCGGTTCTCCTGAGAGACGTGGAAAGGGGTTCCTGATGAAAGCCTTCAAGGCGTACGACATCCGGGGAGTCTGGGGCAGGGATTTCGACGGCGATACGGTCTACCGGATCGGGTTCCACCTTCCCGCACTGCTGGAGGCCGAGAGAGTCCTGGTAGGCTACGACTGCCGAGAATCCACGCCGGAGATCTTCGACGAGCTTTCCAGAGGTATAATGGATTCCGGCGCAGGGGTGGTGGAAATGGGCTTCGCGACGACGCCGATGGTCTACTACGCCACCGCCGCCCGCGGCTTCGACGCATCGGTCCAGATAACCGCATCCCACAATTCCCGGGAGTACAACGGACTCAAGATATCAAGGACCGGATCTCTTCCCGTAGGCTACGATACAGGGCTGAAGCAGCTGGAGGAGATGGTGATGAGCCGGCCGGTCCAGCCTGCTGCGTTCAGGGGGGACAGGGTCCGCATACCGGGAATAAGGGAGGAGTACGTTTCCTTCCTGACCGGTTTCCTTGAGGATTTATCGCGGCTTCGTATCGCCGTGGACTGTTCCAACGGAATGGCCTCCCTCATCGCCGGGGATGTCCTGGGTAAAGGGCCCAGGTTCATTTTCGACACCATGGACGGCAGGTTCCCCAACCACCAGCCGAATCCCCTGGACGAGGAGAACACCCGCCAGCTGAAGCAGCTGGTACTGGAGGAGGGGATGGATGTCGGTGTAATATTCGACGGGGACGGCGACAGGGTCATGTTCATCGACGAGAGGGGCAGGTTCGTCCGGCCGGACATAATGACCGCTGTTCTCGGACTGCATTATCTCTCAGGAGCTGCTGAGAGAGTGCTGCATGACATACGCACCTCCAGGGGCGTGATCGAGTTCATAGAGAGGATGGGGGGCAGGCCGTTCATGTGGAAGGTGGGTCATTCCCACGCGAAGATGAAGATGCGGGAGATCGGCGCCGTCTACGGGGGCGAGCTGGCCGGCCACTACTATTTCAGGGATTTCTACAGCTGCGATTCCGGAATGCTGGCCGCGGTGCTGGCACTGAACATCCTGGCGGAGAGGAAGGAAGGCGGCAAGGGTTTCGCGGACCTGGTGGATTCGGTGAACCTTTACGCCAACTCAGGGGAGATCAACTTCCGCACAGACGACAAGGCCTCCGTGATGGAGGCTCTCAGGATCCATTTCTCGAGCATCGAGGAACCATCCGCCTATTACGACTTCGATGGATACAGGATGGAGTTCCCGAACTGGTGGTTCAACGTCCGGCCGTCGAACACCGAGCCCTACCTGAGGCTGGTGGTGGAGGCCGCAGACCACGGGATACTCTCGGCAAGACTGGCCGAGATACGTGGCATCGTTCTGGAGAAGGGCGGCTCCGAAGCCTGATCCCGCAAGGGGGGGCAATAAGGGAGACGATGCAGGAAGGGCCCGGCTTTTCGGCCGGGCCCTGTTTCCGTTACTGCTGCTGACCGGTGGTTCAGCGGACCAGGACCACCTTCACGTTCCTCGAATCGCTTCCGCTGAATATCCTCACGAAGTAGACGCCGGAACCCATCCGCTGTCCCCCGCTGTCCGTACCCGACCATACCGCAGCATGGTTTCCTGCGGCCAGTTCGCCCAGGGACAGTGAATCGACCATCCTTCCGGAAAGGTCGTACACCTCCATGCCCACCTCCCCTGTTCCCGGTACGGTGAAGGGCACGGTGACCTCCGAGGTGAACGGGTTCGGGTAAACCGGATGAAGCTGCAGGACCGGAGAAGGGCCACCCCCGCCCTCGATTCCCACGTGGGGAACGGCATAGATCACGACGTCGTCTATGTTCCATCCGCAGTAGGTCCATCCTCCGTCGGTGGACCCCATGGTCCACCTTATGTAGACCTGCCACTGGTTGTCTGCCACCGAGGAGATGTCGAAGGACTGCTGTACCCAGCTGTCGTCCTCAACGTAGTCCTGGTTGGCCCAGACGTCGACCCAGTCCACACCGTTGCTGCTGACGCTCACATAGGCGTGGTCGTACTCCGGGGACTCCACTCCCAGCCATCTCCAGAACACCAGCTGCGAGCTGTACATGCCGTGGAATCCCAGGACCCCGGTGGTGAGGTGGGTCTCCGGAAGGTTGTTGGGATAGTCGCCTTCCAGGTTGTAGCCGTACACGTTGCTGCCGGTGTAGCCTGATGTGGGGTCAGGATACCCGTGCTGTCCGCCCTGTCCGGTGGGGACCCCCCACTCCCAGTCGCCCTGGGCGGTCCATCCCGGGTCGGAGGACATGTCCCAGCTGTAGAGGACGCCGGGTTCGCCCACCACCAGCACCACGTCCCGGTAAGTGTCGCCCTGGTGTGTGGTCAGGTTGGTGAAGTACACCCTCTCGCTATAGGCCCCGTCGGGCAGGACCGCTGCCGCAGGGCCGATGGAAAGCGTAACCGGCACAGGCGAGTAGGGGGAGAGGGACCCGGATGTGGTGGATATCTCCAGCCACCCGGCGCCGCCCTCGGTGGTTATCTCGTAGTCTATCGATCCCTCGCCGTTGAACTGCAGTGTGTACTCCATGCTTCCTGGGTAGAAGGGACCGCCGGTGTCCCCCTCCGATGTGAAACCGGATTCGGGAAGGACGAGGAGACCTGCGGGATTCGTAAGAGCCTTTATGCAGAAGTTGCCCGTGGTGTCAACGGTCTGGAGGTCCACCCAGGAGGAACCGTCGAGGAAGAAGCTCTCCCCCGGGTCGGCCCTGGACTCGACGATGACCCTGTAGTCCGCCCCCAGGAGCACCGGCACGTCGGAAGTGCAGTCGAAGGGCTGTCCTCCAGTGGAGAGGTCGAGGTAGACGAAGAAATCGTTGCCCTGGTCCAGGGTGACCGGGGAGGGAAGGTCGACTGTGTGCAGACCCGCGCATTCGGCGGTTCCGCTGAAACTCGCCAGTTCGCTTCCCAGCTGGCCGCCGGAGAAGGAATCGTAGATCCTTACGGTGTAGTCGACGTTGGGCACGACGGTGAAGAAGCTCACCGCCTCCAGCATCTCGTCCTGCTGGCATATGAAGGCGTTGAAGGCTTCGGACGCGGTCAGGAGGGTGTCCCTCCAGCCGTGGTAGTCATGGTAGTAGACATCCTGGTACCGCATGTACTCCACTTCCCTGTGGGAAATGGCCCCCATGGTGGGGTTCTGGCAGGAATGCTTGTCGTAGTATGAGATCCAGAAGTAGCCGTCGTTGCCCCATCCGGTGCCCCAGCTGTTCTTTACCAGCCACGCCCCCGGCAGGGGGGCCTGGGTCACCCTTCCGTCGTCCCAGCCCACTATGGAGACCGCGTGGTTGGGGTCGAGGCTGCTGGAGGGGGGCTGGTAGTGCTCGTACTCCGAGTTGATGAAGGCGCCGTCGTAGCACATGCAGGTCCCCATGACTCCGTAGTCCATTATGGCCTGCTTTATGGTGTCGATGTTCTCCAGCTCGCTGCCGGCGATGTACCAGGCTATCTCCCTGGGGTAGTAGTAGTGGTAGGAGTCGGAATACCTATCCGGAGGCGTCGTGTATGACTGGCCGTCGATGTCCCTGACCGCCCCCTCTCCCCTGGACAGGTAGGCGGAGGCCACCAGGTAGTCGCCTCCCTGGTGCACCACCAGCCCGCCTCCCGTGGGGGGGTCCAGGTCGTCGTTGTTGTGCTGGTTGAAACCGTTCCACCAGTCCAGGTGGTACTCGGCAAGGTTGGGTTCGCCGGTCTCCCCGGCGGCCTCCCATGCGCCCGTCATGAGAAGGTTGCCCTCCATGGAGGCCATCACGCCGTGGGTCCAGCAGGTACCTCCCTGCTGGCTCTTGACCGAGGTGACGTAATTCTCCCCGCCTACGTCCCTCAGATCATAGGTGGGAGGCGGCTGGGCCGTGGATGCGGCAGCCAGGACGATGACTGAAAGTAAGGGCAGGTATTTCATATGCGGCCTCCTGAAAAGAGTGACACTGGCAGGAAGGAAGAACATCCCTGTTCGGTTCCCCTGGAATATGACGGTGTACCGTGTTCCGGAGCAACCGCGGCGTATGGAGTATCGTACATGTCTTCGTGACGGACTTGGCAGGGGTCTTATATTGATTCCGTTGAATCACATTCCGATCCCGTTCTTAGGAACAACCAGGAAGGGAGCTACCCATGCTGGACAGGCTCAGGTCAATGATCGACGGGGTCAGGGCCGATTTCGTTGATATCAGGTACGAGGTGAAGACGGAAACCCTGGTGGAATTCGTCGGCGACGAGATAAAGAATGTCGGTTCCAACCGCACCGACGGGTACGTGGTCAGGGTCGGAAGGGATGGAGGCTTCTCATCGGCGACCGTGACAAGGGAGAAGGACGTCCCGAGGGCCTTGCAGCTGGCCTCCGAAGGGGCCGGGACCATAGTTGCCACCGGAGGCAAGGAGATAAGGCTGGCAGAGGTCCCGGTGGTAAGCGAAAAGGTGAACCTCCGGCTGGACGGGGATCCCAGGGAGGTCTCCATCGACGACAAGATAACCCTTACCAGGAAATACGACCGGCTGATGCTCGATCAGCCCGGTATCGAGACTACCAGGATCTCCTACAGGGAGACGGGCAGGGACAAGTACTACGTTAACTCCGAAGGGACATCGGTATCCGAGGAGCTGCTGACCACCAACATCGCGGGAGAGGTGATAGCCAAGAGGGGTGACCTTGTGCAGAACGTCAGGGTGGCCATAGGCGGCGCCGACGGTTACGACAGGCTGATGGACAGGGACGAGAAGTTCCTGGAGAGGGCCCTGATAGCCGGCAGGCTGCTGGACGCGGAGCCGGTCAGGGGAGGCACATACGATGTCGTGCTCAACCCGAACCTTGCCGGCGTCTTCACCCACGAGGCCTTCGGTCACTTCAGCGAAGCGGACATCATAGAAGACAACCCGAGTCTCAGGGAGAAGATGTCCCTGGGCGCACGTCTCGGGTCAGAGGCAGTGACCATAGTGGCCGATTCCACAATACCGGGGCAGTTAGGTTACTACAGGTTCGACGACGAGGGCGTTGCGGTGATGCCCGTTACACTGATGGACAGGGGGGTCCTGACCGGGAGGCTACATTCCCGGAGCACCGCCCGGGGCTTCGGCGAGCCGGTGACAGGTCATGCCGTGGCCGAGGACATGAGGTTCGAACCCATAGTCAGGATGGGTACCATATTCATCAGGCCGGGAGAGAACAGCCTGGAGGAACTGCTGGAGATGATGGGCGACGGCCTCTACCTGCTGGACGGCAAGGGGGGGCAGACCAGCGGGGAGAACTTCACCTTCGGGGCGCAGTACGGGTTCGTTGTGAAGGATGGCATTATAGGGCCGATGGTGCGGGACATAAACATAATGGGTAACCTGTTCACTACCCTGGGCAGCATAGAGGCGGTCAGCGACGAGATGGAACTGTCGGAGAGCGGGGGCTGCGGAAAAGGACAGCTGAACATCAAGTCGGCCCTGGGCGGTCCAAGCGTCCTGATCCGGGGCATGGTCGTAGGAGGTGCCTGACATGACCGATAGGCCTGAGATGAAGAGACTCCTGGGGCTGGCGGCGGCCGAGGCCGACCATGCCGAGGTTTTCCATGAGATGGACGAAGCCGCCTCCCTTTCCATGAGGAACGGCAGGGCAACCGAAATGTCGGCCACCATTCAGTCGGGATACGCCCTCAGGATGATAAGGGACGATAGGATAGGCACCGCCTACACGAAGAACCTGCTGGACCCTGCTGAAATGGTTGACAACGCCCTCGCTTCCATGAAGGGAAGCGTGGAGGCCGGGTTCGACTTCCCCGGACCGGCGGACTTTTCGCAGGAGCCGGCGGAGGACGCCGGCATATCAGGAATGGGCTACAGCGACATGCATGCCAGGGCCTCCAGGGTCCTGGAACATCTCCACGGGAAGGTCGAGGGACAGGTGGACGTGGCCGCCGGATGGGGGGTCACGGAGACAGGCATAATGAACAGCGCCGGGCTGGAAGTGAGCAGCCGCAGGCCCGCGATGTACATCTTCACCTCGCTCCTGTTCCCCAACACCGAGACCGCCGTAAGGAGCCTCTTCCATTCGAGGGTCCCGGGTGATTTTCCGAAGGAGGACCTGGACGGGCTGGTTTCGTTGTACCGGGCGGGACTGCCGGTGGTGGACGTTCCCACGGGCAGGATGAAGGTGATGTTCGCTCCGGACACCATGTACACGCTCCTCTGGAGACTCTCGGCCGCCGTTTCCGGCATGGCCTTCCATAACAGGATATCCCCGCTGCTGGAGAAGCGCGGTGCCAAGGTACTCTCAGAGAGTTTCACCCTCTACGGCGACCCAACGGACCCCGTGGAGGTTAACAGGAGGTTCTTCGACGACGAGGGAGTGCCCACGGGAAGGCACACCGTCTTCGAGAAAGGAGTGTTCCGGAACCTGGTCCTGAACCTCGACTACGCTGAGAAGCTGGGCGAAGAGCCCACCGGGACCGGTTACAGGGGAGGAATGTGGGGGGGCGAGACCGTTTCCATGCAGCCCTCTCCATCGCTCAGGAGCAGCAGGATAGCACCCGGCGGCGTTTCCTTCGAGGAAATGGTCGCAGGCATGGAAAGGGGAGTGATCGTCCTGGGTGTCCTCGGAGCCCATTCCGGCAACATCCTCAACGGTGATTTCTCCGTAGGGCTGAATCCCGGCTACTACGTGGAGGACGGAGAGATAAGGGGAAGGGTGCGGGACGGGATGGTGGCGGGCAACGTCTACCGGGTGCTGAACCGCATATCCGCGGTGGAGGACACTCTTCACGACACTCCCGCCGGAGGAAGGTACCCGGCGATACTGCTGGAGGATGTGAGCGTAGCCGGCAGGTAGGATCAGCGCCATTCTGGCACACCCGTCGCAATGAGCAGGGCCGAACCGGGGACAGGAACCCCGGTTCGGCTCTTATATGCATACTTATCAGTTTCTTACGTTTCAGGCCCTTCTGGAAAGCGTCTTGCTTTTCCTTTCAGTGCAGAGCAGAAAGAACTGCACTTTGAAAGGAGGAATCGACATGAGAGAAGAAGAGAACAGAGTGACAAGAAGGGGACGTTACCTCTCCCCTATGGAGGTCGTTCTCAGGAGCATAGCTCCGGAGTTCGACGTCTTCAACGGTGAAAGGGAATGGGCCCCGGAGGTGGACATCACCGAGGATGCCGAGACGATAACCGTCAAGACCGAGCTTCCCGGAATGAAGAGGGAAGACATCGAGATCGACGTGGCAAACGGCGTTCTCTCCATCAAGGGCGAGAAGAAGGAGGAGAAGGAGGAGAAGAGCAAGACCTGGCACCGCAGGGAGGTCAGGTACGGCAGCTTCGCCCGATCCTTCACCCTTCCCACCGATGTGAAGAGCGACGAGGCCAAGGCTTCCTACGACAACGGCGTCCTCAAGGTCGTGCTTCCCAAGGAGGAGAAAGCTCTCCACAGGAAGATCCAGATCGAAGGCTGATCCATCGGGGGCGGGCGGTTCCTCCGCCCGCCCCGCCCTCTTCCCCGTGCACACCGCGACCCCCGAGGTATTCGGAACCCATCGACTGAGGCGACCCTGCCTCCGGATTTACTATATTCCCTCCCAGAGGGGAGATATCCATCATGAAAATGATCGAGCTTGCCAGGGGAAACAGGTCCACAAGGCGTTTCAGGCAGTCGGCAAGGCTCTCAAGGGAACGTCTGCTCCAGTTCATAGAAACCGCCAGGCTGGCGCCCTGCGGGGCGAACCTGCAGCTGGTCAGGTTCACTCCCGTATGGGAGGAGGAACTCTGTGAAAGGATCTTTCCCCACCTGAACTGGGCCGGATACCTCAAGGACTGGGACGGCCCCGGCCAGGGCCAGCGCCCGGCGGCGTACATCATAATCCAGCTTCCCGATGAGGACAGGCGGCATCTTCCCGTGGACGCCGGCATCTCGGCTGCATACATAACCCTTTCGGCCAGGGAATCGGGACTCGGGTCGTGCATGATAATGAGCTTCGACATGCAGGGGCTCTCCGCCATCATATCATCTCCTGAAGGATACAGCCCATTCCTGGTCATCGCCCTGGGAGTTCCCGCCGAGGAGGTGGTGCTGGAGAGGGCCGGTTCCGGTATCGAATACTACAGGGACGGCAGCGGGGTCCATCACGTGCCAAAGCGTGACCTCGAGGACCTCGTCACGAGATAGAAACAGCGATGGAGGTTCCAATGTTCAGTCCAGAAACGTACGTCCGGAGGAGAAGGAAGCTGATCGAAAGCATGCCCGAAGAGTTCGCCGTTATAGTGCCTCCGGCCACTTCGAAGCCCTCAAGCGCCGACGCCCATTACCCCTACATACCCAGCATGAACATGGTCTACCTGACCGGCATCGAACAGCCGAGGACCTGGCTGGTGATACACAGGCGCAGGGGAACGGAGTCCCGGGAGGACCTCTTCATAGACGCGTACGACGAGACCTATGCAAAATGGGTCGGCTCCGTCCTTACCGTGGAGGAGGCCGGGGAGCGCAGCGGAGTGAAGAACGTTTCCTTCAACAGCGGTGTCGAGGGATGGATAGACAGGATACTCATGAGATGGGGAGTCCGCCGGGTATGGGTGGACTATCCCCTTCAGGGGCTCAGGGGCGAACCCGGCACCAGGCTGGGGTTTGCAGGCCGGCTTCTTTCCGCATACCCCCACATCGGGTTCGAGAGGCTCTCGGATCTGGTCTTTCGCCTGAGAATGGTCAAGGAACCCGAGGAACTCGAAAGGATCAGGGAGGCCGTCGACCTCACCGGGAAAGGTTTCCTCAGGGCGCTGAAAGCCCTGGGACCTGGCATGCGGGAGTACGAGTTCGAGGCGGAGATACTCTACGAGTTCATGAGGAACGGGGAGAAGACCCCGGCCTTCCCCGCCATAGTCGCTGGAGGCAGCAGGGCCACCTGTCTTCACTACAACGACAACGACAGTGAACTGGAGGACGGTAAGCTGCTCCTCGTGGACTTCGGGGCCCGCAGCTCCTGGTACAACGCCGACATCACCAGGACAGTGCCCGTGAACGGAAGGTTCACCCCCCGCCAGAGGGAGCTGACGGAAATGGTGATCCGGGTCCAGGAGGAGGCTATCCGTCTGCTCAGGCCCGGAAAACTCCACTCTGATTGGAACGAAGAAGTGAAGGAGTACTACGCCTCGCTGATGGTGGAGAAGGGCCTGACGGGGTCTGCGGAAGAGGTCGAGAAGTTCTACTACCACAACATCGGGCACCATCTGGGTCTGGACACCCATGACGAGAACGTGATAAGCGATCAGCTGCGGGCCGGCATGGTCCTTACGGTGGAGCCGGGTTTCTATTCGGCGGAGGAGGGGATCGGAATAAGGATAGAGGACGATGTCCTCATAGGGGAGGAGAGCAACACAGTTCTCTCCAGCGCGATCCCCAGGTCCCCCGACGAGATAGAGGCGGTGATGAGGGGAGGGGACTGAGATCGGTATTTCGGAGGTGGACAGGTACTGGATGAAGGAGGCCCTGGAAAAGGCCAGGGAAGCCTTCCAGGCGGGAGAGGTCCCGGTGGGGGCGATACTCGTGGAATCATCGGGAAGGTTCTTCGCCGACCGCAACAGGACAACGGAGACGGGCATGCCGACAGCCCACGCGGAGCACCTCGTAATGAGCGCCGCGGCTGAGGACAGGGGAGACTGGAGGCTGGAGGGATGCTGCCTGTACTCCACGCTCGAACCCTGCCTCATGTGCGCGGGCCTGGCCATACTGGCCAGGGTCCCCCGCATAGTCTTCGGGGCTTGCGACAAGAGGTTCGGGGCCTTCGGTTCCGTTACGGACGTGATGGGAATGCCCGACCTGAACCACTACCCCGAGGTCTACGGAGGATGCTACGCCGATGAGAGCGGCAGCCTGCTGAAGGAGTTCTTCCGCAGGAAAAGGAAGAACTGAGGACACGAAGCCCCGGCGGGAGGAAACCTATGATGAATCTGATGATGGCGCTCCTCGCATCGTTCCCCGTCAGGGTCGCCGTCCTGGGCGACAGGACGGGATCACCGGATTCACTGGAATATTCCCTTGCCGTTTGCGCCATCGAGCTGATGTCGCCGGACATAGTGCTGTCGGTGGGCGACTTCGTCGAAGGGAACGGTGATCCGGAGGAGGCTGGCCGCGACTGGGACAGGATCATGCCCGTGCTTCAGAGGCTCACCGGCAGGTTTCCCTTCGTTTTCACACCCGGGAACAACGACATCTGGAATGAGGAGACCCGGGAAATGTGGGTGGAGAGGACCGGCGCCTTCCCCGACCGCAGGCAGGAGCTGATGGGAGTAACCTTCGTGGCGTGGGACTCCTCCGTTCCGGACAGCCTGCTCCCCGAACACCTGTGCGAGATCGACTCCCTGACCGACGGGCTGGGACCCGGAGATCCCTGGATATTCGTCACTCACAAGCCTTTCTGGTTCATGTCCGGCCAGGATCCGTCCACTGTCGCTGGTTTCCGCGCTCTCATGGAGGACAGGGGGGCCCTGGCAGTGATCGGCGGCCACCTGCACCTCTTCGCTTCCCAGCGGGAGAACGGCATCCTCTACGTTTCGGCGGGGCCGTCCGGAAGCTCGGTACCGGAGCCCGACCCCTGCGGAGGCGCTCTGACACAGCTGGGTTGGATGACCCTGTGGCCGGATTCCGTGGAGTACGCGGTCGTGGACGCCAGGGGAGTCTATTCCGCCACCGTCAACACGGGACGGGAACTGGACCTGGCCTACAGGTACAGGAGGGAACTGCTGGCCCCCGGCCTCCTGGAACAGGGGCTGGAGTCCGCCATACTGCGGCTGAGACCGGTGGAGGACGTACCCAGGGACCTGGTGCTGGAGATAGACCCCGGGACATGGGGCATGGCCCCTGAAGAGGTGAGGCTGGAGGGGTTCTGCGAACCGGCGGAGATCGTATTCACACTGAACCACGCCGGCAGCCCCTATCCCGCACCGGAGATCTCCGTAAGAACCCTGTACGGCGATCGCGACAGGGAACTCGTCTTCAGCGAACCATGGCCGGTTCTCATGCGGACCAACGCGTTCCTGTCCGACCCGGTGCTGGATGGAATACTCTCCGACGGTGAATACAGGACCCCCTGGAACGGCAGTTTCGCCGACCCCGAAGGGTTCCCCTCGGACACGCTCCGCTCCAGGTTCGGCACGGCCACCGACGGGCAGAGGCTCTTCATCGCGGTGGAGCTGGAGGACAGCCTATACCCCGAAGAGGACTTCTCGGGAGTCATCCTCTCGGCCCCCGGTGATTCCTTCCTGTGGTTCAGGGTCTTTTCCGGCGGGACCGTGGATGCTTGCGTACTCGGCTCCGACAGGCGGATATCACCGCTGGAGGAAGGCTACCGTATAGATTCACGGGAGGACGATGGCGGCTGGAGGTACGAGATAGCCGTGGACAAAGACCTTCTGGAGATCATTGATGATCACGCAAGGCTCAACATCTACCGTTCCGCCGGGGGGCTGTTCGAGAGCTGGGCTTACCCCGCCGTCTTCGATGAGGCCGTCATGGGCCTGGTCTGGATCCAGCCGGAGGGATGATACCCTACCTCCCTGCTCTCATCATCCGATCATTCCCGGCCGGAGCTTGGCATTCCCCTCGTATCGATTATCTTACCCAATGGGTACGGGTGTTCCCGCGGATCCCGGGTCCATCCGGCGGCATTCATATCTTCCGGGAGGCTCGATGATCCTTTCCATCCGGTAGCAGCGCGAGCAGAAGTGCAACCCCTGCCGGAAGGAAAACATGGATCGATCATTTCTCACCTTCGAAACCGTTTCGTACAGGTATCCCGGTAGCCCGGAGCCGGTGCTCGACGGACTATCCTTCAGCATCGGACCCGGATGGACCGCGGTCGTCGGGGCCAACGGGTGCGGCAAGACCACCCTCCTCAGACTGGCGTGCGGGCTCATGCAGCCCGACGAGGGTAAGGTGCACGCCTCCGGGCGGGCCTTTTACTGCATGCAGAGGACCGATCGTCCTCCCGGGGGCTTCGAGGAGTTCGTCCGGGCCTGGATGTATCCGGCCATCATGGACAGGTTGGGAGTGGAATGGGACTGGCCAGTGCGCTGGGAGACCCTGTCCCACGGCGAGAGGAAGAGGGCACAACTTGCCATGGCCCTTGCGGCCTCCCCGGACATCCTGGCCGTGGACGAACCTGTGAACCACCTTGACAGCAGCGCCCGCGCACTGGTCCGGGAGGCGCTTATGGAATACCGCGGGACTGGTCTGCTGGTAAGCCACGACAGGGACCTGATCGACTCGCTGGCATCCAGGTGCGGTCTCCTGGACGCAGGCGGCATGACGCTGAGGAAGGGCGGGTACTCGGTGGCCGGGAGGGAGGACGGCAGGGAGCAGTCATCCCTCAGGGACGGAAGGGAGAAAGCCAGGGAGAAGTACCTGCGAATGAAGCGGGACGCAAGGCGCAAGCAGCTGACTGCTCGGACGCTTCAGGCCCGGAGCTGCGGGCGAAGGGTGACCTACAGGGACATCTGCCTGTCCGGTATCGACGGCCCTTCAAGGATCGACGGCTCGGTACAGAAGGCGGGTCAGCTCAGCAGGACGGCGCTGGCAAGGATGGAACGGGCCAGGGACGAGATGGAGTCCATCAGGTTCAGGAAGGAGTACGAGAACGGCATCAGCATACCCGGGGAGCGGTCCGGCAGGAACGTTCTGATCGACCTGCCCGGCGGAATCCTTCGGCTTGGGAGCCTTCGTCTGGACCATCCTCGTCTCTGCCTGACGCCGGACCATCGAGTAGCCCTGACAGGCCCGAACGGTTCGGGAAAGAGCACGCTGATCGGGAAACTGCTGGAGTGCGCAGAACTGCCCGGGGGCAGACTGCTCCTCATTCCCCAGGAACTCACTGGTGAGGAGTCCGCGGAAGTCCTCCACCGGGCCAGGCGCCTCGGGTCGGATGAACTGGGCTGCGTCATGTCCTGCGTGAGGAGACTGGGCACGGACCCCGGCCCCCTGCTCGACAGCCGCATGCCCAGCCCCGGAGAGACGAGGAAACTGATGCTCTGCCTCGGTCTGCTGAAGAGGCCATGGCTGGTGATCATGGACGAACCGACCAACCACCTGGACCTTCCCGGCATCGAGTGCCTGGAGGAGGCCCTCTGCGGACTGGAGAGCGCTCTGCTCCTGGTGAGCCACGACAGGAGGTTCCTTGAGAGGACCACCGCCGAGGAATGGAGAGTGGCCCCTGATGACGGGCACATGTCCCTTTCTATATTCCATGCCTGGGGGAGCTGCAAATGACGGCATCGATCTTTGCAGCGGCGTTCATTCTTCCATTGGAGGAGCCGTTGGATGCACATCGAATAACGAGCATCGTCTACGAGTATACGGATTCCCCGGTGCCGCCCCGGTATCACAGGAGCTACGCGATAACCGTTGACAGGGACTCTGTCCGGATCGTCGTGGATTCCTACGGCGAGGTGCTGGCCAGCGGGAACTACTCGACCGGTACCGAAACCTTCGAGGAAGTATGCGCCGCCCTGGCGGAGGCCGGGCTGTCGGTCGGCAGCGAAAGGGAGAACGACGGGTGCACGGGCGGGACGACGGAGACGGTGACAGTCCGCAATGCGGAGGGAGTGGTCATGGAAGGATGGGTATACCACTGCGGAGGTGGGGATTACGGTACGCTGAGAGGGAACGCCGGGCACCTGGCGGCAGCGGTGAAGGCACTCATCCCCGACCTCGAGGAACTGCTCCGATGAGGGCCGGCAGCGGAGGCGGCCGACTCACTCTTCTCAGGGGTTGCAGGCTCTTCACCCCGAAGGACCTCGGCACGGTGGACCTTCTCCTGTGCTGTGGTTCGGTTGCGGCGGTGGAGAGCAGAATTCCAGTGCCCTCCGGGTTGGACGTGGAGGCGGTGGACCTCTCGGGGATGATCGCGACGCCTGGTTTCGTGGACCTTCACGTGCATCTGACAGGCGGCGGCGGCGAGGGAGGGTTCTCCACCCGGGTGCCGGAGATGCAGCTCTCTCGAATGACCCTCGCCGGAATCACCACCGTCGTCGGAGTACTGGGCACGGACGACGTATCCCGTCATCCGGAGACGCTACTGGCAAAGGTTCTGGGTCTCAGGGACGAAGGCATCACGGCGCTCATGATGACGGGTTCCTACCAGTTCCCGCCGGTTACTCTGACCGGCTCCGTACGGAAGGACATCGCCCTTATTGAACCGGTGATCGGGGTCGGTGAGGTAGCCCTCTCGGACCACCGGTCCTCCCAGCCGACCTTCGAGGATTTCGTACGCCTGGCGGCCGAGGCTCGGGTGGGAGGCCTCCTGGGAGGAAAGCCGGGTCTGGTGAACGTGCACATGGGCGGAGGCCCGGCGGGAATGGACTACCTCTTCAGAATGCTGAAGGAAACCGAGATCCCCGTGAGCCAGGTACTGCCGACCCACGTCACCAGGTCCGCGGAACTCTTCGAGCAGGCCCTCGGGCTGGTGGAGGCCGGAGGAAGCATCGACATCACCGCATCCGGCCAGAGGAGGTCCGGCGGAGTCGACTCGTCAAGGGCACTGTCGGATCTCATGTCCAGGGATCTGCCCCTGGAGAGGGTATCCATCAGCTCCGACGCGGGGGGGAGCCTTCCGGTATTTGACAGCAGCGGTGTCCTTCAGGGCCTGTCAGTCGCCGAGCCCGGAACACTGCTGAGCGAATTCCGCCGCCTGGTCAGGGAAGAGGGATTCCCTGTGACCGAGGTGCTGGGGCTCTTCACCGAGAACCCGGCGGGGAGGGCGGGACTGGCGGGATCGAAGGGACGCATTCACCCGGGGTCTCACGCCGACCTGCTGGTCTTCGACGATGAGTGGGAGCTTCGGAGGGTCTACGCCGGAGGTCGATTGATGGCATTGGACGGTACTCCGGTGGTGAGTGGAACCTTCGAGAGCACCGGCTAGGCATGGACCCGTCCTTCAGCGCAGGAACTGAGGGTCACCCCAGTCCCACAGGCGGTCCGTGTGGAGATCGACGTCCGCAGGTTCGGCGTTCCATTCCATTACGGCCCAGCTGTTGGCTCCGTAGATATTGATGACGAAGCTGACGGCAGCGAGAATGATGAACACCGAGGTGACCAGGGTTCTCTTCCTTCCCCGTTCCCTGCGCATCCACTGTAGGGCCGGAACGAGGAAATAGACGAGTACAGGGAGCACATCTCCGAAGTACCTGGGCCCGAAGGCGTGACCGCCCCACCACTGCTTGAAACTCGATATTATCACCCAGTGCAGAACGAGGACTCCGGTCAGAATCATGTCCAGAAGCTTCCTCTTCCGGATACCGGCCCGGATCCCCCAGAGCGCGAACAGCAGGACCGGGCTGAAGACGAAGAGACCCCTTCCCGGGCTTATCAGCGTTCCAGGCAGCGAAACCAGCAGGTTGACACCGGAATCCAGCCTTCCGGGAAGGTAGTAGGGAGATACAGGGAAGCCGTAGACCGAAAGGTTGAAGGCGACGAAGGGCAGGGCTACAGGAAGGCTCCAGAGGAGGTACCTTATGAACTGTTTCCTGTACCTGATGAAGACGAAGATTGTCAGCAGCAGCACGGGAACGGCATTCGTCGGCCGGATGACGAAGGAGAAGGCCAGCGGAAGGGAGCAGCATGCGGCCAGTGACGGTCTCTTCTCGGCCTCGGTGAGGAGGTAAAGAGTCAGGGCCAGCATCAGCATCGAAGGCCCGTGGGGCCAGAGTCCCCTGCTTGCGGTGGAGACGGCGGGGGAACAGAGGGAGAAGATGAAGACCAGCGCCAGCGAAAGGGGAATGGATCCCGTCAGGCGAAGACCGATCAGGAGGATGAAGACTGAGGCGAGTGCCACTATGAAGGACGCCGTTACGACTTCGATGCCCTTGTGGAAGGAAACGCTGTCCAGTTCGCCGATATCGTCAACGGTCATGGCCCGAAGGCGGGTCTCCAGTGACGGTATGGCGGGGACCACGTGCCGGAAGAGCAGTTCCCCTGCCCCGACGAATGGAAGGGCCATCAGTGACGGCCCCACAGGGAAAATAGTGTAATAATGCCCCTCGATCTCCAGGAGGTCTCGGTAGCCCTCGGCGGCCAGCTCACGGTCGTACTCGTCAAGGTCGGTGTTTCCCTCCAGGAGGATGCTCCTGGCGGTGTGGACCGACCATATGGAATCGAAGGACTGAACGTTCCGCCCGGCAACATTCACAAGGAAGGTTACAAGGAAGACCGAGACCGCCAGGAGAGGTCGTGAAGCTGTGGGAAACCTCATTTTCCGAGGAAGAGCGAACTAAGGCTCTTTCCCTCGTGAGTGCGCTTGATGGCCTCCGCGAAGATCCTTGCGACCGAGAGGGTCTCGATCCTGGTCAGCGGACCTCCCGTCACCTTCTCGGCCTCGGCTGTATTGAACTCCACGGTATCGGTTACGAAAAGCCTCGTGATGGGACTGTCCTCTATCCTCTTCACAGCATTCCCCGACAGGATGCCGTGTGTGATGAAGGCGTATACGTCCTCTGCACCCCGCTCCCTTGCGATCTCCGCGCACTGGACGAGGCTCTTTCCCGAGAGGATCTCGTCGTCGTTCATTATCACGGTCCTGCCTGTGAGGTCGTCAACACCCTCGACCGTCCTTACATGGGGGGTCTCGCTGTCATCCACCCTGACCTTCTTGACATACCCGGTCTTGATGTCCGGCGACATGCCCCTGTCCTTCATGAAGCGGGCAACGTGCATGGCGAGGAAATCGTTGTTCATTATGCTGCCTGAATCGGGGGCCACGAACGCCAGCCGCTCCCTGCCGAGCGAGACTATTCGGTCGAGGAATACCTCGTCGGCGTGGAGCTGGTCGACGGGTATGTTGCTGAAACCCTGGCTCTGGGGGCAGTGCAGGGTCATCGTAAGGACCCTGTCCGCCCTTACCGCCTCAAGCATGTCGAAGATCATTTTCGCCGTTATCGCTATTCGGGGTTTGTCCTTCTTGTCGCTCCTGGCGTAGGGGAAGTACGGAGTGACGGCGGATATCCGGCCCGCACTGTCCTTGATGGCGTAGATCATCTGGAGGAGTTCCAGTATGTCCCCGGAGACGACCCCGTATGCGGTGTCCCGGTCCTGTAAAAGGGACCTCTCCCCCGACTGTATGACGAAGACGTCCTTCTCCCTGACCGACTCCCCTACGAAATTCACCATGAGGTTGCCGTTGGTGAACCTTACGAATTCCACCGGTTCCGGCTCGATACCGAGTATCTCGCAGATGCGCAGGCCAAGCGGCTGACTGGCCCTGCCGCAGCAGATGGCTATCTTGCCGTACATCAATACCCCCCGTATAGCGGTTTCAGAAAGCTTCCAGAGTCTCCCAGTACTCGTCCACAGTGCCCAGAAGGACATTCAGCATCACGGCGAAGGATTCGAACCCCAGCCCGTTCTCGGTGGTGAATGTGTACATCGCCGAGACCTCTCCCGTTTCGGAGTCAGCCGCGAACTTGACCCACGTGTTGTCCCAGTTGAGCTGGGCCAGGGTCTCCAGAGCGGCAGTCCTCTCCGCTCCCGCCTCGGGAACCACCCCGGGGGTGAGCGCCACCATCAGGCAGCCCTCCATCTCCGGGTCAACAAGAATGAACATGTAAGGGACCTGAACGGTATCCTGGGACGTGGCAAGCAGCACGAACTCGTTGTCCGACCTCTCGTAGACAAGGTCTTCGCCTATCTGGTCGAGATATCCTGCGATGGTGTCTCCGCTTATCTCGGCCACCGAAACCGTTACCGTAAGGAGCAATAACGCTGTAGCGTACTTCAAATTCAACCTCCATTTCGGGATTATGCATGGCGCTGTGAGTACCATTATATTATGCCAATTGTGAGGGCTTGCGGAAAGACCCCGGGTCCGTACCGGAACGTACGACGACCAGATATCGCGCCCTTGTCAGGCGGGATCGGTGTACCTGAGCGACCGGAGGGTTCAATGGAACGCAGGATCAGAGTTCTAATTGGCAAACCCGGACTGGACGGCCATGACCGCGGGGCAAAGTACATTGCCCGCGCCCTGCGGGATGCTGGAATGGAAGTAGTATACACAGGCATCAGACAGACCCCCGACGCCATCGCCAGCGCGGCCGTGCAGGAAGACGTCGATTTCGTGGGCCTGTCGCTCCTCTCCGGTGCCCACAACCACCTGTTCCCCGAAGTGGCCCGTCTCCTTCGGGAAAAGGGCGGGGATGACATCGTCCTCTTCGGAGGAGGCGTCATTCCGGAGGAGGACATCCCCGGACTGAAGGAGGCCGGCTTCAGGGCCATCTTCGCTCCCGGGACGTCGGCCACTGAGGTAGTTGACTTCATCAACAGGGAGATGCAGGACCGCGTCTAGCGTCGGTCGCACCTTGGAACCGGAGACGGATTTGTTCCCACGCGATACAGGCCTGCTGGTCGGGAAGGTCCTTCAGGGAGAGACGAGGACCCTGGCAAGGGTCCTGTCCATGGTGGAGAACGGGGATCCCCTTTCCGAGAGCATCATGCACGACATCTACGATCCGGCGAGGAGAAGCCTGACCGTAGGAGTGACAGGTCCTCCAGGCGCGGGCAAGAGCACTCTGACCTGCCGCCTGATAGGTTACTGGCGAGGCTCGGGCAGGAAGGTCGGCGTGATCGCCGTGGATCCCTCGTCGCCGTTCTCGGGAGGGGCGCTGCTCGGGGACAGGGTTAGGATGCAGGAACACGCATCGGATCCCGGGGTCTTCATAAGGAGCATGGGAAGCAGAGGGCACCTGGGAGGACTGGCGGGCTCGACGAGGGACGCACTGGAACTGCTGGCTGCGGCGGGATACGATCCGGTGATAGTCGAGACGGTGGGGGTTGGTCAGGCCGAGGTAGAGGTGGCCTCCCTTGCTGACATAACGCTGCTGGTACTGGTACCCGGAATGGGTGACGAGGTCCAGACCATGAAGGCAGGAATCATGGAGATCGGCGACATCATTGTCCTCAACAAGGCTGACAGGCAGGGGATAGACCAGCTTGAATCGTCGGTCATGGCCAGCCTGGAGCTTCTGCCGGAGGGTTCGCACAGGCCCCCCGTGGTCAGATGTTCATCCTTGACGGGCGACGGTATCGAGGAACTGACCGGGGAGATGGACGGGCTCCTGTCAGGAATCCTGGACAGGGACAGTCTGGTCCGAAGGAGGACCACCCTCATCCTGGAGAGCATACTCAGGGAGAAGGGGCGTCACATGGCCGCCCGGGTCGTGGAGGCCAGGTTCGGCAGCATTGAGAGGGCCGTTGATCTCATTCTGGATGGGAAGACCACTCCTTACGGAATAGGCGTTCTACTTTCGGAGGAACATGCATCGAAGGCGGGAGACTGACATGGGAGTCACGGGGATCGATCACGTAGGAATAGCTGTGGAAAGCCTGAACGAGGCCATTCCCTTCTACAGGGACCGCCTCGGACTGGAATACATCGGGACCGAGGAGGTGCCGGACCAGAAGGTCAGGGTAGCGATGTTCGCAGCGGGCGAATCCAGGATCGAACTGCTGGAACCCACGTCGCCGGACAGCCCCATAGCCGCGGCCCTGGAGAAGAGAGGACCCGGTATCCACCACATCGCCTACTCGGTGGACGACGTGAGGTCAAAGGTGGGTTCCCTCGTCGGCATGGGGGTGCGAATGATCGACAGGGAGCCCAGGGAAGGCGCCGGAGGGGCCATGATAGCATTCATCCATCCCTCGGACAGCGGCAGGGTCCTGACGGAACTATGTCAGCACACTCACTCGGATAAGGACAGCTGAATATGAGTTCTCTGGAAAAGGCAGACAGGCTGCGGGCGCTTCGGGCGGAAGCCTTCGCCGGAGGCGGCGAGGACAAGATCAGGAAGCAGCACGAGAAGGGCAAGCTCACGGCCCGGGAAAGGATCGACCTTCTTCTTGACGACGAGAGCTTCGAGGAGTTCGACATGCTGGTCACCCACCGGTCCACCAGTTTCGGGCTGGACAAACAGAGAATACCCGGTGACGGAGTGGTGACCGGTTACGGAACGATAGACGGCAGGCAGGTATACGTCTTCTCCCACGACTTTACCGTCCTGGGCGGAAGCCTGTCGGAGACCTTCGCCGAGAAGATACTCAAGATAATGGACATGGCGGCGATGAACGGAGCCCCGCTGATCGGGCTCAACGACTCGGGTGGAGCCAGGATACAGGAAGGGATAGAGAGCCTTGCCGGATACGGCAAGATATTTCTGAAGAACGTGCTCTACTCAGGGGTCATACCGCAGATATCAGCCATACTGGGACCCTGCGCAGGCGGCGCTGTATACAGTCCCGCCATCACCGACTTCACCATAATGGTCAAGGACACAAGCTACATGTTCGTCACAGGTCCCACAGTTGTGAAGGCGGTCACCGGCGAGAACGTGACCAAGGAACAGCTGGGCGGACCGGCGATCCACAGCAAGCGAAGCGGTGTATGCAGCCTGGTGTGCGACGACGAGGAGGAGGCCATCCTCCTCATCCGGAAGCTGATCAGCTACATTCCCCAGAACAACATGGAGGACCCCATCAGGGTCCCATGCTTGGACCCTCCCGACAGGAAGGAACTCTGGCTTGACGAGTTCGTACCGGACAATCCCAACAAGCCATACGAGATGCGCAGGGTGATCGAGGCGATTACAGACAACGGCGAATACCTCGAGATACAGCGCTCCTACGCTCCGAACATCATAGTGGCCTTCGCAAGGATGAACGGAAGGTCCGTCGGCCTGGTGGCAAACCAGCCCTCATATCTGGCCGGGGTGCTCGACAACGACGCTTCCATCAAGGCCGCCAGATTCGTCAGGTTCTGCGACGCCTTCAACATCCCTGTTGTAACCCTGGTGGACGTACCCGGTTTCATGCCCGGGACCGCGCAGGAGTACGCGGGAATAATAAGGAACGGCGCCAAGCTCCTCTTCGCCTACGCCGAAGCAACGGTACCGAAGATCACCGTCATCATCCGCAAGGCCTACGGAGGGGCCTACGACGTCATGAGCTCCAAGCACATCAGGGCGGACATCAACTACGCCTGGCCCACGGCGGAGATCGCGGTCATGGGACCCGACGGCGCTGTGGAGATAATCTTCAGGAGGGACATCGACGAGGCGAAGGACCCGGACGGGAGGAAGAGGGAGCTGGTGGAGCAGTACAGGGAAAGGTTCGCCAACCCCTACGATGCCGCCTCCCGCGGTTACCTGGACGACGTCATCATTCCCTCCAACACCAGGTTCAGGGTGATAAAGGCCCTGGAGATGCTGGCCGGCAAACGCCAGGTCATCCCTCCCAAGAAGCACGGGAACATACCGTTATGACCGGGCTGGGGCTGGTCATGCTGTCCGTCAACGGATCCGGAGGCAGCGACGTCGTCAACGGCATCGGCATCGCGGTGGTGGGGATGCTGGCGGTCTTCTCCGGACTGGTTGTTCTCTCTTTCCTCCTTCCCCTGCTGGAGAACTGGGCGGAGAGGAGACCGGGGAAGTCCTCGGCTGAAGGACAGGGAAGGGATAAGGAAACCCCTGCCCTGACGCCTCTCAGCCCGGACGAGATCGCCGCTGTGAGTGCTGCAATACACGCACATTTCTGCCTTCTTGACCATATTGAGAGCATGAAACTTACCTGGGAGACCTACGAGAAGCCCTACACTCCATGGAGACTTGCCGGCAGGGCCGAACTGCTGCAGGAGTGGGGATCACTTCAATACAGGATCAGGAGTCGCTGAAATGCCTGAGTACAAGATCAAGGTCAACGGCAATACCTATACGGTTAACATCGGCAGGGTGACGGATGACTCTGTTGATGTGACCCTCGACGGCAGGACCTACAAGGTCGAGGTGGAGGCTCCCGCGAAGAAGGCCTCCAAGACCCCGGTCCTGAGCAGGAGACGGGAGGTCATCAACGCCGCCGACGGCCCGGTCCGGACATCCCCCCCCGGAGTTCCCGTCGACACCGGCGCAGTTGTGGCTCCCCTTCCCGGTGTGATTCTCAAGCTGATGGTCAAGGAGGGCGATGCGGTGACCGAGGGCCAGCCTGTGGCGATCATGGAAGCCATGAAGATGGAGAACGAGATCGAGGCACCGGTCTCCGGCAGGGTGGTACAGCTGATGGTCAAGGAGGGCGAGAACGTTCTCGAGAACGCGGTAATAATGAAAATCGGAGGCTGACGGATGACCCTCTCCACCAGACTGGTGATCATGATGACCGGGGGCCTGCAGGCGGAGCGTCTGGACCTGCTGTCATACCTGGGAGACACCGGCTTCGGGCAGGTGCAGCCGGGCAACCTCATTATGATAGCGATCGGTCTCGTGATGATCTACATGGCCGTGAAGAAGGACTACGAACCCCTGCTCCTGGTCCCAATAGGATTCGGCATCATAGCCGGCAACATACCCTACAACCCGGATCTGATGCCCATAGGCTACCAGGATGTCCTGGGCGGCCAGCAGTCGGTCTTCAGCCTCTTCTACATGGGAGTGAAGAGCGGTCTCTTCCCTCCCCTCATCTTCCTCGGAATAGGAGCGATGACGGACTTCAGCGCGCTGCTCTCCAACCCCAAGCTCCTCCTCCTGGGAGCGGCCGCGCAGATAGGCATATTCCTGACGCTGCTGGGCTCCCTCCTGCTGGGGTTCGACCTTCAGGAAGCCGCCTCCATAGGCATAATCGGCGGAGCGGACGGCCCCACGGCAATATTCGTGGCCAGCCAGATGTCGCCGACCCTGCTTGGAGCCATAGCCATCGCGGCCTATTCCTACATGGGTCTGGTGCCGGTCATCCAGCCCCCCATAATGAGGCTGCTGACAACGAAGGAGGAGCGCAGGAGGAGGATGAAGGCTGTCCGGACTGTATCCCAGACAGAGAAGATACTTTTTCCGATCGTGGCTTTCCTTGTCACTTCCTTCATCGCTCCCGGAGCGATAACCCTCCTTGGAATGCTGTTCTTCGGCAACCTCCTCAAGGAGTGCGGAGTTACGGACAGGCTTGCCAAGAGCGCACAGGGCGCCCTCAATAACATCGTGGTGATACTTCTGGGTTTTTCGGTGGGCACCAGTACCCAGGCCAGCTACTTCCTGACCATGGATTCCATCAAGATCTTCGTGCTGGGCGCCATCAGCTTCTCCATAGCCACGGCCGGTGGAGTGCTGTTCGCCAAGTTCATGAACCTGTTCCTCAAGGGTGACAGGAAGATCAACCCCCTCATCGGCGCAGCCGGGGTGTCGGCAGTGCCCGATTCCGCCAGGGTTGCGGAGGTGGAGGGCAGGAAGTATGACAGGAACAACCATCTGCTGATGCATGCCATGGCCCCCAACGTTGCCGGCGTCATAGGCAGCGCCATAGCGGCAGGGGTTCTCCTGAGCATAATCCCTCACTAGGAAGGGGATCGAATGCCCGGTACCGGGGAATACGACTATCTTGTAACCGGAGGCGCAGGTTTCATCGGTTCCCACCTCTGCGAACTCCTGCTCTCCAGGGGGAACGGCGTGCTGGTGCTGGACGACCTCTCAACCGGCTCCCTGTCCAACCTTGACGGGTGCTCGGGCAGGGAGGGTTTCAGGCTGGTGGTGGGATCGGTGCTGGACGAAGCGCTCACCAGGGGACTCGTCAACCAGAGCCGAAGGGTGATTCACCTGGCGGCGGCGGTGGGAGTGGAGAACATCATCCGCCAGCCGGTGGAGACCATCGAGACCAACGTGAGGGGGACCGAGACGGTCCTCATGGCAGCCCAGGCCACGGGAGTCCCGGTCTTCATAGCATCCACCTCGGAGATCTACGGCAAGAGCGAGAACGTCCCCTTCAGGGAGGACGGGGACATAGTCCTGGGAGCCACCGGAAGGAGCAGGTGGAGCTACGCATGCTCAAAGGCGGTGGACGAGTTCCTGGCCCTTGCCTACTGGAAGGACAAGGGGCTGCCGGTCGTCATAGGCAGGCTCTTCAATACTGTAGGACCGAGACAGTCGGGCAGGTACGGCATGGTCCTCCCGCGGTTCATGGAGCAGGCAAGGACGGGAAGGCCCCTGACAGTGTTCGGGGACGGCCGGCAGACGAGGTGCTTCAGTCTCGTTCACGAGATAGTCGATGCCATCGTATCCCTTTCGGAAAACCCGGAAGCGGTGGGCAGGGTGGTCAACATAGGCTCCACCAGGGAGATCGAGATACTGGAACTGGCCGAGAAGGTCAGGAGCATCTCGGGGTCCGATTCGGAGATAAGGCTGATACCATACGATGAGGCATACCCCGACGACTTCGAGGACATGCGCAGAAGGGTACCGGACGTGACTCTGCTCAGGGAACTCACCGGAAGGGTACCCGAGGCGGACGTGGACGCCATAATCAGGGAGATCCTGGGAAGCTGACCGGTCTCTTTCCGCTGTATAGTAGGTTTGCCATGAACATAAGCGTCACGAGTCCCTCCAATTCCAGGTTGAAGGTATCAAGACAGCTGGATTCCAGGTCAGGCATAGTGAGGAACGGACTTTTCCTCATGGAGGGCCCCAGGTTCATATCCGACCTGCTGGTCTCGAGGGAGCCCGAATGGGTGATACTCTCCACGGATGCCCGCGGAGCTTCCCGTGAGACCGCAGCCAGGGTTTCCGGTATGGGGTGCGACGTGCTGGAGGTGCCGCCCGGCCTTTTCGCGGACATCTCCGACACGGATACATCACAGGGGATACTGGCGGTCTTCCCGCTGCCCGAGCCCGACTCAGTGAGCATTCCGGGAACGGGTCTGATCCTTCTGCTGGACGGTGTGTCCGATCCCGGCAACACCGGGACCCTGATAAGGTCCGCAGCGGCCTTCGGTTGCAGCGGAGTGGTCACCGGCAGGGGCTGCTGCTTCCCTTACATTCCGAAGGTAACCAGGGCAGCAGCGGGACTGAACGCCAGGATACCGATCCTCTTCGACGCGGTACTCCCTTCCTTCATGCGAAGGCTCCGTCCCCGAACGGAGTTCATAGGGGCCGATCCCGCAGGCGATGAGGCGGCCGTTCTCAACCGGAGAAGGGAGAGCCTCGGACTGGTGATAGGATCCGAGGCGAGAGGCATTTCAACTGAGGTGGCGGAGCTGCTGGACCGCCGGGTTGCGATCCCGATGGCTCCGGGGGTGGAGTCGTTGAACGCCGCCGTCAGCGGTTCCATACTGCTCTACGAGGCGTGCAGGTCCCGCAGAACCGACTGAGCCCTGGAACATTCACGTCCGCTTCCAGCTAGATGCAAACTGTGGACCCCTTTGAAGATGGACTTGCCGCTTCGACCCGGCCGTAAGGAAAACATGCTCGTAATCAAAGTGATCACGCTTCTCATCTCCGCCCGGCTGCTGCTGCAGGCCGCCGGGGACATCAGGCCGTCGGGTTCGGTGGAAGTGTTCTATGGGAATGGTCTCCCTTCCCTGGAGGCTCTTCAGCTGACATCGGACCTGCTGGAGGATTTCGAGGGCTTCTTCACGGTGGACTTCCTGCCCGTGGACGATCCCTGGTCGGAGCACCTCCTGATGAGGTACGGCCTGTCCGTCGACAGCCTGTGCTTCTCGGTCGTGGTCAACGGGAGCCACCTTGCCCTCATGGACGGTGATACAGTGGACTTTCGAGACATGCCTGTGAGGATGCACGGAACCGGCGGGCCAGAGGGGGACTGGACCCTCATGCAGCTGGAGCGGGTCCTGCGGGACAACTCACTGCTCATTGGAGGCAGCCCTCCGGACAGCGGTTCCCGCCTGCTGGCGGACAGGATCCTGGAGGATGCCGTTTCACACCTGGGCGCCCCCTACGTCTGGGGAGGCACCGGCAGTACCGGCTTCGACTGCAGCGGATTTGCCTACAGGGTCTTCAACGATAACGGTGTCCCGCTCCCGAGAGCGCTCGGCGACATCGAGACCATTGGCATACCGGTGGAGAGGGACGACCTGAGGCCCTGCGACATCCTGATCTTCGACAGCCCAAGGCACTCGGGGATATACATGGGCGACGGCCAGTTCATCCACTGCTCCTCCTGGCAGGACCGGGGCGTGGTCATAACTCCCCTGAGCAGCTCCAACTACTCGAGGCGCTACTCCGGCGCGGTAAGGATACTGGGTACCGGGCCGGACTATTGATATTTGATCACTGCTGACGGATACTGTCCATGTTATCATACCGATGAGTCACTCCATGAGAGATCTGGGGCTGCTTGTTCCAATGCTTGCGGCGAACGGCTGAGGCGCTCTGTCCACAATGCTCACGGACGTCGAACACGAGATGTCGGCGGAGGATCAGGTTATCTCCAGGTTTCAGGAGAGCGGCGGAATGATAACCGATACCGTCACCGGTCTTCTCTGGCGGGCGGCTCCCGACAGGGACACCGACTGGATGACAGCTCACCACTGGGTCGAGAACCTGGAAGGCGGCGGATGGCGGTTGCCCGCGAAGCATGAACTCCTGACACTGTACGAAGCCGGGATCAGCTGGCACCGCCAGGGACCCCTCGAAAACGACGGACAGTCGGCATGGTCCGATTCAACCGGCCCCCGCGGGGCGAATGCTTGGATCTTCGACTTCCTGGTGGGCAGCGGCTCCATGACCGACACCGGGAGCTCCACCGGTATTCGGGGCTTCGCGGTCAGGGCACCCTGAACATCTCTCCTAACAGCTGACTACTGTGAAGCAGTCGACCACTGAGTCCGGTACGGGAATCGGTCTTCCCGTGGCCCCGTCAACGAATGCCCGGTCGGTCTCACCGCGTGCAAGCAGCCGGTCATCCGATCTCCTGACGAACTCGTACTTCATCAGAGACCTCCAGCGCGGCACGGTAGATACAGTCTCCTCCCGGCTTGCCCTCGACGGCCTCCGTCCTTCCGATCCTGCTCCGCTGCAGACTGATCAGTGGAAGAACACTGACAGACCGGCAGATATCCATCTGTCGGATAGATCAGGCAGGTGGAGGCGAAGGGCGATGTCGAACTCAGCGATCCCGGTGTGAAGGTCCTTGCCGATACCCAGGAAGGGACCCCAAGTGGTTCCTTTGTACTCGTCATGGTACCCGCCCCAGCCGGTCCCGTCCGTCCTGACCCAGGAACCATTGTAGAAGAGGATGTCCGAACCTGCCTGAACGTACACCTCACCCAGGCACTTCCTCAGTCCGACGGAAACAACTGCCAGGTCCACGGATCTCTCTATTATCCACGTACTGTCGGGGAAGGGATCGCCGAACAGCGGGTCGAACTCGTAGCCCACGTAAGAACCGGATATCTCCAGCTGGAAGGATGGAATGAACTCCAGCATGACGGATGCTCCCACCATCACCTCCGGCTCGGACGGCAGGAAGATGTTGTCCAGGTCCTGGATGTCATTTACGATCGGCCGGTCCCCGATCGAGGGGAACAGAAAGCGGGAAAATGGCCCCAGGCGGAGAGTGAATGCATCGGCCGGGTCTATGGAAAGAACTGACAGGAACACGAGAACCGCCGTCATCATCTCATTCACCCCCCAGCCCCAGCTCGAAGCCCATTCCCACGGAGACCCAGTACCGGGACATGTCATGCGATTCCAGTCCGGCGCTTACGTTT
This sequence comes from Candidatus Aegiribacteria sp. MLS_C, assembly GCA_002030045.1. GTDB lineage: Bacteria > Fermentibacterota > Fermentibacteria > Fermentibacterales > JCC-6 > Aegiribacteria. The sequence goes on from LQBI01000034.1 coordinate 53,964, forward strand.
ATGTTGTCCCCTACTGCCCTGCTGAGATCGACGAAGAAAGTCGAGCCGGTCCTCCGGACCGACAGCTGAGGGGGGCAATCCGCCCCCCAAATACCAAGCAGTTCCCTTTTGGTTTCGAAGGTCCTGTATCCGGCTCCCGCCTCCACTGCCATGAAGCCCAGGTCCCTGGAGATCCCCACCTTCACCGCATGGGAAGAGGACCGGTAGTTGCTGAACAGGTCGCAGGAAACAGGTATGTCATCGAACTGCTCTCCCCCGTTGGGGAAAAGGTGCGAATACGACAGGTTGAGCCTGTAATAACCGTCAAAACCCAGTGAGAGTCCCGGTTCGATGAAGATACCCGGGTCGTAAAGGGCGTTGTCCCCTGAAGAGACCGGTCCCATCACGCCCGAATCGACCCCTATCTCCATGTCCAGTGCAAGTACAGAGAATGCAGAGAGCAGAAAGGCGAACACCTTCATCGTATACCCTCCTTTACGCTCATAAAATATCCCGGGAGCGAGTCAGCTGTCAACACGGGATCATCGTACGGTACATTCCGTATTGCCGGGGCTTTGGCATGGCCCACCTTCCGGTTTAGATTCAGGTCAACTGTAGTGTGTGCTTTCCGAACAAGGCATCGAGAGGAGTGAAATGAGCCTCGGCAAGGACGAGTGCAGGAATCTTCTGGAGAGGGCGGAGACTTCCGGCAGGACCTTCCCCATGAAGGCCGGCTGGAGGAAGGCCCAGGTCTTCGCGGGTGTACTTACCTGTTTTCTCATAATCACCATTCCACTGGGAGTATGGATAATAATCCGCGCCAGGAAGGCGAAGGTGGGAATATCGGAGGAGGGCTTCGTGTTCACCTATCTCACCACCTTCGGCTACAGGTGGGACGAGATAGAGGAGTTCCACGTCTCCGGTCTGAGCGGTATGGCCTTCGGCGGAGGCCTCGTCGGGCTTGCCGCGGCCACTGCGGTACAGAAGAAGACCCAGGGCCTCAAGGGCCCCCTCCAGTTCAAGGTCAAGGGCAAGAGGGGTTTGAAAATGATACCGGCCCACACAATCGAGAACTCCCTGGAGATGGCAAGGCAGATGGAGCAGCTCTCGGGACTCAGCATACTGCCGGCTGAGCAGAGCTGATTTGCCGCTGCTCTCCGTGGTCATCCCGTCCAGGGACGGCCTGTCCATTCTTCGAAGCTACCTGCCTGCCGTCCTGAGGGAAACGGAGGCCGCAGGCGGGGAAGTGATCGTGGTGGACGACTGTTCCTCCGATGGTACCACGGATAGTCTCTTTAGGGATTTCCCCTCGGTCAGGACTTTTACCAGGACCGGCGGTCCGGGTTTCCCCATGGCGGTCAACGAGGGGATGCGAATGGCGGAAGGGGATTTCCTGCTTCTGCTGAACAACGACACCGTCCCGGAGGAGGGCAGTTTCGAAGCCCTCCTCCGGGAACTGGGTTCCTCTCCCGCCGATGTGGCCGCCGCGGTGCCCTCGATACCCCGGCCGGACGGTACCGACGACGGGGCCTTCCAGTGGGCATTCCGCCGAGGTCTGGCAGTCACCGGCCAGGACATCGGAGGAGAACCCTACCCCTCGGGAGCCTGTTCCCTGTGGCGCAGGGAGGCATGGGAGGCCCTCGGGGGCCTGAATGGTAGTTACGCTCCCATCTACTGGGAGGACGCGGACATGGGGGCCAGAATGACCAGGTCGGGGTACCAGATGATAAGGTGCCCCGAAATATCGGTAGCCCACCATCACGCCTCCACCATGGGATCAGGTGCCGGGACCTCGATCCTCAGGGAGAGGAACAGGTTCATCTTCATGGACCTGAACTGCACCGACCGGGCAATGCTGTCCGCCCGCGGAAGATGGCTCCCTGCGCACCTGACGAAAGCCATCCTCACGGGTAACAGGGCATTCGTCCGGGGCTACCTCGCATACAGGTCATTGAGGAGGCTGGAAACCTGAAAGTGCGCCTTCCGAGTCGTATTCGTGAAAGAAGCCCGGAACCTGAAAGTGCGCCTTCCGAGTCGTATTCGTAAAAGAAGCCCGGAACCTGAAAGTGCGCCTTCCGAGTCGTATTCGTAAAAGAAGCCCGGAACCTGAAAGAGCGCCTTCCGAGTCGTATTCGTGAAAGAAACCCGGAACCTGAAAGTGCTGGCTCCACCGAATGTTCGTCAGTGAGCAGGCTCAGAGCCTGATCATGATGCCCCCGCCGAAGGAGAGGCCGGTGGAGTAGCCGAACCCCCTTTCCATGTCGCCGTCACCTATGTAGACCGCATCTCCGAACAGGTGGAAACCCGAGTCGAACCCGACCGCAAGACCTGCGTCTGCCCAGGGATGTAACTCGGTCCCCCGGAGATCCTGCGGGTAATCGGCATACCGCTGGTGGACCAGGGCATAACCGGCGAAGCACACGGGTTTCAGGCCGGTACCCGTACTACACGGTATTGCCCTGAAACACGCAGTGGCGTTGAAGAAGGCCAGCCCCCGACGCAGGCCTCCATAGTAAAGATATCGGGAACTTCTACCTGGCAGGTCAGAGCCGGCATCTGAGGAAATCCGCTCGAAAGTCCCAGGTTGTGGGTCACTTCCGCCTTGAATGACGCTTCCTCCGCGCAGAGCAGTACGATTGCCGCGGGGAAATCGAATCCCTGAAGTCGTCCTGTCCTCCCCTGGTGGACGGAACCGCCACTTCTACTGCTTGTTCCGAATTCGAGTGCGAGCATTTATAGTAGATAATCGTAGAAAGGTTCGCGAAAAGGTCCGCCCACAGCCTCGGAGGTGCAGCCATGGGCAGTGATAATGCTGAAAAGAAGGAAGACAGGGACCGCAAGGAAAAGGCGGAAGAGAAGGAGGAGAAGCTTCGAATGCTGGGTCTCGAGCCCTTTGAGACCGACCGCAGCATGAAGCTTGACGGACGAACCCTGGAGTACACCGCCAGGCTGGGAGTGCTCCCGCTGAAGGACGACAAAGGCGAGACCAGGGCCGAGGTCTTCTTCACCGCCTACGAGCTGGGAGGAGTTGAGGACAAATCCGCCAGACCCCTGACATTTGCATTCAACGGAGGTCCGGGGTCCTCATCGATCTGGCTCCACATGGGCGCGCTTGGTCCGAGGAGAGCGGTCATGGAGCCCGAGGGCTGGATGCCGTCCCCGCCCTACAGGATGGAAGACAACCCCGGAACCTGGCTTCCATTCACGGACCTTGTCTTCATAGACCCTGTGGGGACCGGTTTCAGCAGGGCGGCGAAGGACGAGTACTACAAGGACTACCTTAACTTCGAGGGTGACGTCAGGTCCGTGGGCGAGTTCATCCTCCTCTACCTCTCGCGGTACGGCCGATGGTCATCGCCGCTCTACATAGCAGGGGAGAGCTACGGCACCACCAGGGCAGCGGGACTGGCCCTTCACCTGTTCGGAATGGGCGTAGGGTTCAGCGGCCTGGTGCTCATATCAACGGCCCTGGACCTGAGACCCATCTTCTTCGGCGAATCCGACGACCTCCCGTTCCAGCTCTTCGTCCCCACTTACACAGCCACCGCCCGGTACCACGGAAGGCTCGGAGAGGACCTGCAGGCCAGGCCGCTTCCGGAACTGCTGGAGGAGGTTGAGGCCTGGGTCATGGACCGGCTGACCCCCGCCCTCATGAGGGGGGACGGCCTGGATAAGACAGAGACGACGGAAATCGCAGCGGAACTGGCCCGCTACACGGGCCTTGACCCGGAATACGTGAAAGGTTCCAGGCTCAGGATCCACATAAGCAGGTTCTGCAGGGAGCTGCTGCGCAGCGAGAAGCGGAGTGTAGGCCGTATCGACTCCCGATTCCGGGGCATAGAGGCTCTGGGAATCACCGAGTTTCCGGAGAGGGATCCCTCAATGACCGCGATAAACCCTCCCTACACCTCCATGTTCAACCAGTACGTACGGGCCGAACTGGGCCTGGAAACGGACATGATCTACACCACGATGATGTGCGACGACCTGCGGAAGAAGTGGGAATGGGACAAGGGCAAGTTGCCCAGCACCGGAGACAAGCTCCGGAGCGCCATGTCGGCCAATCCATTCATGAGGGTGATGGTGGCACAGGGCTACTACGACCTGGCCACCCCCCACATGGCCACAAAGTACATGGTATCCCACGTGAACCTGGACCCGGAGCTCAGGGACAAGGTATCTACTGTCTACTACGAGGCTGGCCACATGTTCTACCTGGATTCCGCATCCCTGATGAAGTTGCGCGACGATGCCTCCTCCTTCATCACCTGAACATGGTGGGGGTCGTCCGGTCATAGATGACCGGCCTCCGGGCACCCTTTTGGCATCAATGAAGGGGGCGACTCGATCTTATGCCTGCAGGTACCACTGAACCGTCCCATGAAGGTCTGTTCAGCTTCAGGATAGAGTTCAGCATCCAGTGTTCTAAGTGCGACGGTCACATCCCTCTTGACGGACCGGTGGAGAAGGCTTTCTGCCATGACTGCGGCTCCCCGGTGCAGATACCCAGGGAGTACTGGATGGATACATTGAGTAACAGCTGCAGGAAGATGCAGGACATGGAGATGGGAGGAGGCAGGGGTTCCATCCTCATGGGGACGTTCTGGGGCAACCTGGAACTGGCCCGTTTTGACCCCTACTGCGACAGCTGCAAGACCGACATCCAGGATCCATGGCACATGGAGCCCGGCACCGTGTACAGGTGCAGAAAGTGCGGCATGGAACATCACGTCGAAGCCCTCCGGAACGGCTCGTCGAAGGCGTGCCCCGGTTGAGACTGCTGGTCAATGCCCTGATGTCCGCCGAGGAACCTTCCCGGGAGGAAACCCCGGAACTTGTATACCTTTCATGCCCCTCCTGTGCCGCCTCCCTGGAAGTGGACGGGAAAAGCAGGATAACCGGCTTCAACTACTGCGGTAACGATGTTTACCTGCCTGACAGCGTGTGGAGGAAGTTCCATCCTGCCGGCAGGAAGAGAAGGTGTTTCTTGATTTGCGAGTATACAGATGAAGACCCGGAAGCCTGAAGACCTGATCCGCCCCGAGAGACTGAGACAGGAGCGCCTGTTGTACCATCACAGTCCGCGCCGGTCCCTGTTGATCTCCGGCGTTATCATTGCGGTGATGGTAGCCGCGGGCCTGTTCCTTTTCAGGGATGTACCGATGCTCAGGTTTATAATGGGTCTGTTCTCTCTTGGCCTGCTCATAAACCTCAGGAGGGAATGCTCTGTCAGGATCTGGGTGAACTGGCCATACATCGTCTACGAGTATCATTCCATCTTCAGGCACTTCAGGGAGTACATTGAGCCCTGGAGGATATCCGGACTCAACCCGGACATCGTCTCGATGTGGCGGGGCAACATCTCGGAGCGCCTCGTAATGGAGGTCGGCGACAGGGAACTGGTGGTGTCACCCTTCTATTCCGGCTATGACCCGGGTGAGAACCTGATAGTTGAAACGCTCCGCAGCCTTCCCGGGTCGAGGCAGCAGGCGGAAGAGAAGCTTGCAGAGGAGCACAGGATAGACCATCCCGAGGAGCACCCGGAGGAGGAACCCGAGGTCGTCGAGGTCTGGGGTTTCCTGGAGATGGGCATACAGTGTCCCCGCTGCGAAGGTCCTGTAGCCGTCAATGGACCCTATACAGCACTTGTATGCCCGCATTGCAGCGCCGGCATCGATATGCAGCCATCCATATGGGCGGACCTTCTGGAAGACGTTCCACAGGAGATCGCCGAGGACTGCGAAGAGGGTTACGGAGGCAAGAGCACGATCTGGGGCACTTACAACACGGAGCTGTTCTACGGCAGGATGAAACCCTACTGCGAGGAATGCAAGCGGGATTACGACCTAGAGAACGATCCCGTGAAAGACGGAAGGATAACCTGTCCCGATTGCGGGTCCACCAGAAGCCTGCAGGTTCCACCTGAATGGTGGAAGAGTATATTCAGCGACGCTTCCATGATCATCGGTGCCGGGGAGTCATCCGACGAGAGCAACCTGGAGGGAGATCCTCTGAAGGGACCGGTCGTCTTCACCTGCACGAAATGCGGGGCGGCGGTAAAACTGGACGGGAGCAGCAGGGACCTGAAGTGCGAACACTGCGACGGCGAGATCCACATACCGGACGACCTCTGGCTCCGCTTCCATCCTGCAGTGAAGAAGAAACGCTGGTTCGTAGGTTACCGCTGGGTTCCGGACACAGAAGAAGATGATGAATGAGAATATTTTACAGCTTCATCTCGAAAGGATCCCTTCGGAGAGCGGAGACTCCATGATTGAACCCATGGCAGTTGACGACAGGCCCAGATAATAATATTTCTTATCTAGGATTAAATACGAGAGGGTTGATTCCATGGATACCTCGGGATCGGAACTGAGCGTCCTGTCCGCTGCCTTGAAAGGGGCCGGTATACGGATGACCCATCAGCGCATCGAGGTATTCAGTGAACTGCAGGCTTCCCACGGCCACCCCAGCGTGACTGAGATCTACGAGGGAGTCAGGAAAAGGCTTCCGAGCATATCACCCGATACGGTATACAGAACTCTCAGGCTCTTCTCGGAACTCGGGCTGATAATCCCACACAGTTCCACGTCAAGCGTAACGAGGTTCGACGTGAACGTGCACGAGCATCATCATTTCGTATGTACAAGGTGCTCCAGGATCTTCGATTTCACGAGTTCTTCCATCGACCCACTCGAGGTTCCCAGGGAAGCCGAATCATTTGGTGAGGTCCAGGGGGTCCAGCTGGAAGTAAGAGGCATCTGCAGGGATTGCCTTCGAAGAGAACGAACGCAGGAGGAATGAGCAGACGAAAGAACTGAAAGAACACGGGAAACGAACGGAGACGAAATGAACAAGGACGGTATGCCCCACGAGCACGCTGCCGGTAAAGGTACATCAAACCGCGACTGGTGGCCCAACCAGATCAACCTGAGGATACTCCACCAGCACCCTGTCATGGCAAATCCCCTGGGAGAGGACTTCGACTACACGAAGGAGTTCGAGGGACTAGACCTCAAGGCACTGAAGAAGGACCTGACTGCACTGATGACGGATTCGCAGGACTGGTGGCCAGCGGATTACGGTCATTACGGACCGTTCTTCATAAGGATGGCCTGGCACAGTGCGGGCACCTATCGATCAGGTGACGGTCGTGGAGGCGCCAATGCCGGGGCCCAGCGTTTCGCCCCGCTGAACAGCTGGCCCGACAACGTGAACCTGGACAAGGCGCGCAGGCTACTGTGGCCCATCAAGAAGAAGTACGGCAGGAGCATATCATGGGCTGACCTCCTGATACTGGCCGGCAACTGCGCCATCGAGTCCATGGGACTGCCCACGTTTGGTTTCGGCGGCGGGCGCAGGGACATATGGGAGCCCGAGGAGGACATCTACTGGGGTGCGGAGAGCGAATGGCTGGGAGACAGGCGCTATTCCGGCGACCGGGATCTTGAGAATCCACTGGCGGCTGTCCAGATGGGCCTCATCTACGTTAACCCTGAAGGACCCAACGGTGACCCGGACCCCGTGGCATCAGGCCAGGACGTGCGGGAGACCTTCAAGCGAATGGGTATGAACGATGAGGAGACGGTCGCCCTGGTGGCGGGAGGGCATACCTTCGGGAAATGCCACGGGGCCGGCGACCCGGCGCTGGTGGGTCCTGAGCCGGAAGCCGCTCCCATTGAGGAACAGGGCCTCGGCTGGAAAAGCAGCTTCGGCAGCGGAAGGGGCGGCGATACCATAAGCAGCGGCATCGAGGGAGCCTGGACGCCTCATCCGGTCAAGTGGGACATGGGTTATCTCACGGTGCTCTTCAAGTACGAGTGGGAGTTGGTCAGGAGCCCGGCCGGCGCGCACCAGTGGCAGGCAAAGGACGTAGCCGAAGAGGACATGGTGGTCGCAGCCCATGACCCCTCCAGGAAGTACCCGCCGGTGATGACCACAGCGGACCTCTCCCTTCGGTACGATCCGATCTACGCCCCCATCGCGAAGCACTACCGGGACAATCCCGAGGAGTTCGCAGACGCCTTCGCCAGGGCCTGGTTCAAACTGACCCACCGGGACATGGGTCCCCGCTCGCGCTACCTCGGTCCGGAAGTTCCCGACGAGGACCTCATCTGGCAGGATCCGGTCCCGGCCGTCGACCACCACCTGATCGACGAGAAGGACATCGAGGACCTGAAGAGGAGGATCCTCGATTCCGGGTTGAGCATCTCCCAGCTGGTAACCACGGCATGGGCCTCGGCTTCCACCTTCCGCGGCTCCGACTTCCGAGGAGGGGCGAACGGCGCCCGGATCCGACTTCTTCCACAGAGGGAGTGGGAAGTCAACCAGCCGGGCCAGCTGAAAGCAGTGATCCAGAAGCTGGAGGGTATTCAGAGGGAGTTCAACTCCTCGCGCTCGGACGGGAAGAAGGTCTCCCTGGCCGATCTGATAGTCCTGGGGGGCTGCGCCGCTGTTGAGAAGGCGGCGAAGAACGCGGGACATGAAGTGAAGGTCCCCTTCACGCCGGGACGCACCGATGCCTCGCAGGAACAGACCGACCCGGAGTCCTTCGAAGTGCTGGAGCCGGTTGCCGATGGGTTCCGCAATTACTCAAAGACCCGGTTCACCGTTTCCGCGGAGGACCTTCTGGTGGACAGGGCACAGCTGCTCACCCTCACGGCACCGGAGATGACCGTCCTGGTCGGCGGTCTGCGGGTACTGGGGGCGAACCACGGCGGGTCTGAGCACGGTGTCTTCACGGACCGACTTGGGAATCTCACCAATGACTTCTTCGTGAACCTCCTGGACATGGGTACCGAATGGAAGGAGAAGAAGGATGGTGAAGGAGTCTACGAGGGACTCGACCGTTCAACGGGGGAGCACAGGTGGACCGGCACCAGGGTCGACCTCATCTTCGGCTCCAACTCGCAGCTTCGCGCCATCTCCGAGGTCTACGCCTCCGACGACTCGGAAAAGAAATTCGTGCATGACTTCATTGCAGCCTGGGACAAGGTGATGAACCTCGACAGGTTCGATCTCGCCTGATCCAGGTCGTACGCAGGGGTCGTCCGGTCATCATCGGACCGGACGACCCCGATCACGGATACCCGAGTGCTCATGAACCGCGCACGACCCGGGTCGATCCCGGAACCATATCTCATTCCACCGGAAGAATTCGCTCATTCTTCTCCCTGCTTGACTTGCTGGGCGGTCATGAACCGGTATGTTAGAGTCTGAAGGGAACATGGGAGAAAGAAGGTAGCCATGGGCTTACCGGGATTCTTTCGGCGGATCGTAACGGGATACCTGCTTCTGGCGCTGTCCGCGGTCTGCATCTCATCGGAGATCCGTCCCCTCGATGGCAGAGCGGATGAAAGGGACTATCTCATAAGTGTCGAGTACCACTATTGGATGTACACCTATGAGTTGCATTACGATGATGAGGTCCCATGCTGGGCCACCGATCTGGGGAACTACCAGGGCGTGATGTTCAGGCTAGAGGACTTCTTTCTATCTCCCCCCTATGAAACAGAGCTGAGTCATGCTGAATTCTGGTTCTACCATCACCCGTTGTATCCATGGGGTACCGATGAATTCCAGGCTGAGGTCTGGTGGGGAGAGGAAACAGCGCCATTCTATCAGTTGGATGAACAGCAGGCTCTGGCGCTTCATTACAGCCCCACCATTGTAGATTTTGACCCATATTTATTTGTGTACGACTGCTTTTGGGTGATCGTGGATACGGAACAGTCGGCAGGCGGCGGGCCGTGGCTTCTTGCGGATTCCTCGGGAAATTTCACAGGTGCCTTCCACAGCTTCTACAGCGATGATTTCATCGTCTGGCACTGGCTCTCCGGCTCCGGTCTGGGTCTGGACACCGAAACATGGGGCTGCATCAAGGGTCTCTACAGGTAGGGATTCGGGGTCGTACGGTCATCAATGACCATGCGACTCTGGTTACGATTATTGAATTATCAACGTATTAGCATCTACTAATCCACATCATGCGATCTCAGATCATTGGTTGCTATTGACTCACGGAAAGCTTTGAAGTATCTACAATGTAGATACGGAGGTTATATGAAGACAACAGTCAGAAAATGGGGAAACAGCCTTGCGGTTCGAATACCGAAGGCCATTTCGGAAGAACTCAGTATTGATGAGACAACCGTACTGGAAATGGTAACCAGGGATGGAATGCTTATCCTTGAGCCCAAGCACAGGTACCGACTAAAGGATATGCTCAATGAGATCACTGATGAGAATCTGCACGGCGAAATCGATACCGGCACGAGAACAGGTGTTGAGGAATGGTAGTGACGATAGAACCACCAGAACAAGGTGATCTTATCTGGCTGTCCTTCGATCCACAGAAGGGACATGAGCAGCAAGGCAGAAGGCCGGCACTTGTGCTGTCTCCCAGAGCATACAACGAAAGAATCGGACTGGCGTTGATGTGCCCGATAACCAGCAGGAAAAAGGGTTACCCCTTTGAAGTCGATCTGCCAGACGATTGCCCAGTCTCTGGAGTAATTCTCTCGGATCAGGTTAAAAGTCTGGACTGGAAAGCAAGAGAAGCTGAAATTGCCGGAACCGCTCCACAAATAGTACTCTCAGAGGTCCTGCAGAAGCTCTACACCTTACTTGCATAGCTCAAAAGCCATCTGAACTGCAATCCTCATGGATATATGGCGGGCCATCTGCATTGCAGTTGGAACACGTTAGTAGTTCATCTTGATATTATGAACAGGCTACCCGATTACGAACTGATCAGGATCCAGTGAAGATGTTCACATACCTCTGGTACATGAATCTCCTGTTTCTTTTTCGACCTGTGATCTCACTCAGTATGCCCGTTTCAACGAAACGCTGAACAAGGTCATTTGCGGTTGGGTACGAAGTACCGATCAAAGACCTGATATCATGAACGGATACAATAGGCACTCTGTAGAGCAACTCTAGAACTCTATGACCGTTCCCTGCAGCACGACCGAACTCCGCAGTGATGATCCTCCGATCTGTTTCCCGCAGAGCAATTATCCTTCTAGCGGTCTCCGTCGCCTGGATACTGACTTCAACGATGCCGGTAAGAAAGAATACCAACCAATCCTCCCATGCCCCCCGTTCTCGGATATCCTGTAACCTTTCGTAATACTCCATACGGTGCTTCTTCAGATAGTACGAGAGGTAAAGCACCGGTTTGCTCAGTACCTGCTTCTCACATAACAGGAATGTAATGAGAAGCCTGCCTATCCTTCCATTCCCGTCCAGGAAGGGATGGATGGTCTCGAACTGCGCATGTGCGAGGCCGATGTTCACGAGCAGAGGCAACCGTGAATCATCATGAAGGAACTTCTCCAGATCACCGAGGAGCCCTGTGACCTCCTCCGGAGGGGGAGGAACAAATGTCGCCTCCGCAAGAGTGCAGCCTCCGGGACCTATCCAGTTCTGGCTCCGGCGGAGTTCACCGGGAGTAAGTCGGGACCCTCTCACTCCCTCCATAAGTTTGTGGTGGATCTCCCGGAAGAGCCTGACCGAAAGTGGAAGCTCCTTGAGTCGCTCAAGACCATAGTTCATGGCACGGACATAGTTGATCACTTCGCCCACGTCCTTTGGCCGCTGAGGATCGAGTATCCTTGCCTCTGCCTCCAGTATGTCCTGAAGGGAGCTCTGAGTCCCTTCGATCTGGCTTGATAGCACCGCTTCCTTCCGAATGTACATGTAGACGAAAAGATCGGGATCAGGGAGAGTGAGTATTGAACCATCCAGCCTTCCAAGCGCCCTGTCGGCTTTCGATAGCAGCTCCTGCAGGATACCAGCTATCCTGATCGGCGGTTCTGGAGGAAGAGGATCAGGTATAAAAGCGGAGTATCCGGTTGATTGAAGAGCATATCTTCCTGAACGGGTCGACTGTGAACTCTGTTCATCATGCTGCACCAATTCAGATCCTCCCTTTAATACACAACACATAGGCCCTTCATATTAAGGTTTAACCTTAATATAGGCTCATTCGAATTGCCTGTGCAAGGTTTCACCATTGTGAACACGGGGTCGGAACACGGGGTCGTACGTTACTTCGGGTCACTTACAAATGACTTTTCTCCGGAATATGCAGATCAGACGATCTACTGGTCCTGGTTTTCCTAGCAACGGCGGTTTTCATATGCGGCAAATTTCTTCTGTAAGTAACCCGAAGTAACGTACGACCACGGCTGCCGACACTGGCTGCGGAACCTTTGCCTGATCGGTGAGGGTGCCCTCATCGGTGGTGTAGAGCCTTAGTGGTTCTTAATTATAATCGTGGCGGGTCGCCTGCATCGCAGTTGGAACACAATCCTCGCAAATCTAAATAGTCTCATGGACCCTTTTATCATCACAACTGAAGCTCTGAAAAGTGAAACTACTTAGTACTTAGTAAATGATATCCTTCTGGTTTGCGGAAATCCGATAGATCATTCTGCTATTAGATATGTGCACATAGTAATGAGGGATTGTATCAAATCCTACATCTGTTTATACAACAACAATCTAGGGGACGATTGGTTCTGAATTATAATCATGGCGGAGGGGGTGGGATTCACTTCGACTCGCCCGTGAATCTGGCGAATCACGTTCTCGCTCAGTGTAAACTCACCATTTCAGTCTTCGACTGAAGGTCCGAATCACCGGCTTCATTACGAAAGAAAAACCCCCGAAGAAGGGGGTTTCACTTTCGTGGCGGGGCATCTTAACACATTATCGAACTATCTTCAATCAATGTAACCCAGTATTCAATGCTATTTCCTTTCTTTGAAGGAAGAGCGATATTACTTTCCAGTATCAGAACTAGGGGGTGCTGGTTCTGCATATCTGGGGGTTACAATGAAATTCAACATCGTATCTAAGCTACTACTTGCATTACTGATTATCATGAAGATAACTATGGCAGAGGAATATGGAACTATTGAGGGGGTGGTCACTGCTCCTTTCGGTCAACCTCCGTCTCAGAACTGGATGATTGGTGTAACCAGTGGTGGGTACGGAAGCTCTACAGATTCTGAAGGATATTACTCCTTCAGCCTTCCAGAAGGATGCTACGATGTGCGGACGTATTTCATGGGAACGGACACAACTGTGAGCAACGTTCATGTCTATCCGGATTCAACAACCGAGTTGAATATCATGATAATTGGGGATCTTCGCAGGTATGCCTGGTCCGAAGTCTCTGATCCTCTAAGTAATATCGAAACAAGTGAAGTCCAGATAGCCCTAGAAACTGATGAAGCTGCATTGCCAGAATACTTCGGACTATTCTTCAAAGGAGAGCACTGTTACTTTGATTGGATTTCGGATTACTCGATCCGTGCTGATCTTCCTCTGAATAATGAGTACTTGAGCTGGTACACTCCTGAAATGGCGGAAAGGAACATAATCCTTGGAAGCGAAGATCCGGACACTACACTGCGTATCATCGATAACCGCCGGTACGCACGTGTTCTTGAGAAGATTAATAACCTTCCCACACTCATGGGAATCAATGGAATAAGCGACGAGATGACCAGGAACGGTTTTCGGATGGATCGTACAGTCATCGATCTGCTTGAGTATGGGTATCCTGCACTCGAGGATTTTGGTCTTGTGACAGCTAAAGTCACTTTTCCTGAAAGTCGTCATTGGAGGGTGCTGCTTGTCTTCAAAGACAAGGCGGTTGTATTGCTTGATTCAGGGCAGCAACAGACGTTTGATTTCGGCATGGACATCAGAGAATGCGTAGTCTCCAGGAACGGCAGATACATTATAGCATATGAGGCAATAGGTAGGGAATACAGGGGAGGAGATGCCCTGTTCCTGGATACGGAGACTTCACGGTCTATCGTTTTCGATCCCAGCCCCCAGAGGATAAACACCGACCCATACATATCTTCTCATGGAGTTATAATCGGTAGGCATTATTACACTCAGGGTCACGTATCCGATAGTGGTGAGTTTGCTCGGCTCGATTTCTCAAGGGAGTTTCTGTACTTCGATTCCGATTTGTCAGTTCTGTGGACTATCGATCTCGAAGAATATGGCATCATGCCCGATTGTGTGAACTACCTTACTCCTGATGGTTCTATCGTCCTTCTGTTCGGTATCCTGAATCAGGAACAAGTACTGAGTTTTTTTGATCAATACTCCAATCAGCTTGAAGTTCTAACGCTTCATGGTGATCTCCGAGATATGCTATACCAGGATGAGAAAGGGCCTATAGCTGTAAATGACTTATCAACAGTAATGCTGATCGCCAGCAATATAAGCTCTGGTCCTTTGCAGTATCCGGGACCGGGAACACTTGTAGTTGACCTGGAATCAAGAAGCATAGTACAGCACTGGCAGAGTTCCTCTTATACCAAGTTTCCCTGTCTGTCACCAGATGGAACCTACGGAGCTCATATTGTCCTTTCGTCTCCTGCTGATCATCAGACATATGAGATCAGGAATATTCCCGATAACGAAACAGTATATTCATATGAACTCGAGCAAGACGACATATGGACACTTCGAAGATTTAGTGGATTGGCTGAGAATGGGAATTCACTTATTCGCTTGGTTACACGTTCAAGGGCCAGACACGTTCTCATGGACAGTGAAGGATCATTACTGTGGGTTTCTGCTACCAGAGCAATCTTCCCGTCTTCGATCGGATGTACGGAACTAGCAAGAGACGGTTTGGCACTTGCTTATCTTGATGACAACTATCTGAATATTCTGGAGTTTTCACAGTCTGAATAATCGATAAGCTCTGTACACCATTAGAAGAATCATTGATCAGATTGTATTCGAACCCTGTATACTATTGTTGTGTATGTACATGTGGTATGAGCATGTCCAGATCACGCTGATGCAAGAATTGTATCGAACCACACATATATCTATACAGCAACAATCTAGGGGACGATTGATTCTGAATTGTAATCATGGCGGAGGGGGTGGGATTCGAACCCACGGACCCCAAAAAGGGATCAACGGTTTTCGAGACCGTCCCGTTCAACCGCTCCGGCACCCCTCCGCGGGGAGGCAAAATATGACGGGAAGTAGAAGTTTCGGCAAGTGTTAGCAGCTTCTGGGCTATTTACATCGGGAACCAAAAAACACATTGATTCACTACACTTTGGCAGGACTGGTGTTCTATTGTTGTGGTCATATATTTCTGGAAACACAGAAATCCTTAAGGAGAATACAATTGAATAATCCATTAGCGTTCTTTGCATTGCTGGCATCGGCGCTTTTCATGACCGCCTGCCTGCCGGAGGAACGAACGCCGGGAATAGGGCCCGAGTTCAACTCCGTCCTTCTCGTGGACACCGGCCCCACACCGGGCGACTTCATTCAGGGCGACCTCTCGGTCTTCACTCTGAGGTGGACACCAGCCGAGGACGCTGAGTGGTACGATATAAGGATTTCTCCGGATCACATCACTGATTCCAACTGGGATCACGCTCTCCGGATCGATTCCGTCCCGGCGCAGGATACAACGGAAATGGTGGTCTATGTAGAGGTCCAGCCGGAAGTATTCGAGAACACATGCATCTCCTGCGGCCTCTGCGTGGACGCCTGTCCCCAGGACGCCATGAGCCTCGTGGGAGGAAAGGCCGTCATCGACCTGGAGAAGTGCACCGCCTGCGGAGAATGCGTTGCAGTATGTCCTGTGAACGCAATCACCGACAGCAGATTCGGTCAGGCCTACTACTTCGCAGTAAGAGCCATGAGTTCCGGCAACACATGGTCCGAGCTCATAACGACGGACAGCAGGTACAGGCTTCGGTACATGAACTACGAACCCTGGTGCGGCGACTGTGCCTACGAGTGCTATATCCTGCTGGATTCCTGCGGCCCCGGCTGTCCGGTGGACGCCATATGGTACACTCCTGACGGAGGCACCCCCGGAGTGGATTCCGGGCTGGTGCATATCGACTACGATCTTTGCATCGACTGCGGCCAGTGCTTCATACAGTGCCGCCAGTACGGTCTCTGGTCAATAATGAAGGAGGTGGTGGAAGAATGAGGGCACTGATCACTGCAGTACTGCTCATCTCGGCATCCACGGGTTTCTGTTCGCTTACGTTCTCTCAGGGTTCCGGGGGCGGGATCGTCGAATGGGAACCCTTCGAGAGTGAATACCGGTCGCTGGTGTTGAGGGCGTCCGACACCGAATACGATGCCGGTGACACGGACTGGGGAGAGGTCCTGGCGACCATCGTACCCGATGAAAACGGGGTCTTCCCGTCATCCGTACAGTTGCCCGCAGCCTTCTTCGTTGACCGGGACAGGTGCATTTCCGACGGGATATGCGTTTCACAGTGCCCAACCGGGGCGATCACCCTCGATCCGGAGGGGAAGGCAGTCATCGATTCCGACCTTTGCATAGCCTGCGGCATATGCGCCGCTGTTTGCCCTGTTAATGCGATATTTGCGCCCAATGCCGGGCTTCACTACGGACTGTTCGGTGTTACGGGTGAGGGGGCGGAGGAGTTCATCCAGGGGTCCGGGGAATGACCCGCAAGGCAGCCGTAGTAACCGCCATTCTCTTCATACTTGCAGCGGCGGCCATCGCCCAGACACTGGTCTACAGGGTGGACCGCTCCGTCTGCACCGGATGCGGGGACTGCGCCGCCGTCTGTCCCGTAGACGCTGTGGAGATCATAGACGGGAAGTCCCATATCGATCCCGAGAAGTGCATAGGATGCGGCTTCTGCCAGGGGGTGTGCACCTATGATGCGATACGCTAGGTACATCGTCGCCGCGCTGGCGGGGATAGTCCTCATGCTGGCCTGCGAGGGACCCCTGGACTCCACCCAGCTCATGGTAAACACCGACGACTGCATCGGCTGCGGTGAATGCGTGGAGGTCTGTCCCTACAACGCCATCGAGATCATAGGCGGAGACGCGGTCATTGATCCCTCCCTTTGCCACTTCTGCTACAGGTGCGTCGAGCAGTGCCCGGAAGGAGCAATATACTGATGAGATACATCATTCCGTTCCTTCTGGTATTCCCACTCGCCGCCTCCGCCGTCACCCTGGACAGCTGGCTGAACTTCACCACAGGCGGCGACAGTCTGTCCCCGCAGCTCGGCACCCTGGACATCGGGGGCCTTCTGCAGGGCAACGGCTGGGGAGTCCTTCTTCAGGAGAAGCACGTGAGCATGGATACCACCGGAGTGGTGGACAGGGTTCTCAACAGTTACAGCCGGACGGACCTGGACATCAGCATCCAGGCCGGCCCTGTAAGGATCAACCCGGACCTCGTATGGACGGTGGACCTGGGCGACGATGAGCCGGAGCTGGTCCTGCCCGTACAGGGCGGCATAGCCTACAGGGAAGGGTCCCTGAGACCCGGTCTTGGCATCGAGGCACAGGTCAGCGAGAACCTCAAGTTCTTCGCGGACGGCTTCTACTGGAGCCGGGACATCGTGCACGAGGACGGCAGCGACCTCGGCTGGACGGATACCCGCTTCAGCGGCGGGGCCACCTGGGACTCCCCGTGGATAGCTTCCCTGACGGTGGCGGGTCTGACCCACAACACCGTTGCGGACTACATAGACTACGACAACACCTGGAACCGTTACGACGTGAGCGTCGCCCTCCATCCCTCTACACTGCCCAGGAACATGTACGTGACTGGAGAGGTCACCTATTCCGTCTACGACGGCAGGGATTTCCTGGACGCCGAGATAGCCGACAGGCTCACCTCCAGGGTGCGGCTGATGCAGATGGGAATCATACCGTCCATTTCGGTGAACACGATTTTCGAGTCCTCGGTGGATTTCGACGGAGAGACGGTGAGGAACGCCTGCACCGCCCTGGAGTCCAGGCTGGTCTGGAGGTTCCTCAGGGACCGGGAAGTCCCATCCGCGGTCATCCTCTCAGGGCGGCTCACTCGTTCGTCCATAAGGACCGAGAAGGCTGGTATCTTCTCCAGGATCAACATTTACCGCGGGCTTTCCCTGCTGGCCGAGGCCGAGGCCAGGGTAACCCCCACCTCTGTGGCCGGGGCAGGTCCAGACAGGCAGAGGTACGTGTTCGGACCTGGCCTGGAGTACCAGTTCGGGAACAGGGCCCGTATCTGGGGTATTGTGGAACAAGAGAGGACCGATTTGACCCGCAACGAGAACTGGTGGCGCATCAGGTCGGGCCTGGAGTTCTACCCGGGAACCGTGAGCTTCTGAGAAGCCTGCGGGCAATTCCCGCAGGCTCCCATGAGAGGATGTCCTATTGTTTGAGGGCTTCGGGACCGGACTGACCCTGGGACTCGCCACCGGTACCGCCTGCCTGGCCTCGTGCGGGCCCATATACGCATCCTACCTCATGGCGGAGAAAAGGACCGGTCTGCAGCCTCTCTGGGTGGTGCTGAAACTGAACGCGGGCAGGTTCCTGGCCTACGCCATCTTCGGAGCCATCGTGGGCTACCTGGGCGGAAGCATCCCCGTATCCGTCAGGGTGCCCATGGCGCTCTCCGGATACATCCTCTTCTCCATATACCTGCTAATGTCCGTTGTCCGCGTACGCAAGACATGCACCGGATGCCATGCCGGCAGGTTCATCAGGATAACTCGCAGTTCCTTCCTTCTCGGTGTGCTCACCGGCTTCTCCATCTGTCCTGCCTTCCTGATAGCCCTCACCAGGGCCTTCGATTCCAGCGGTCCGCTGAACGGCATGATGATGTTCACCGGCTTCTTCGCCGGAACCACAGTATACATGCTTCCCTTCGCCCTCTTCGGTCTTCTCACGATGAAGGACTGGATAACCAGGGCGGCGAGGGTCATAGCGGTGGTCGTCGCCGTCTACTTCATGGCCGTGGGGATACGGGGCCTGGCGGGATGGATCACAAGGCCGGAGGTGAGGGAGACCGGCGCCAATGCCGCCGTGGAGGACTCCCACCTTACCGGGGACGAGGCTGGATCGATATTCGCCATCGAGGATGCGGATACCCTCTATGTGTTCGCCTTAACCGACGACCCTACCGATGCCGGCACTCGGCTGGCGCAGGACATGCAGGCGGATTTCCTTCCTCCCCGTCGAGTTGTCGAGGCTTCCGCGGAGGACTGCACAGAACGGATACTTACCATACCCCAGCTTTCCGCCGTCATAGTCCCTGCATGGGTCGATCCGAGGTACGGAGCGGAACTCGAGCCCTGGCAGGAGGGACTGGCGGCCCTGGTGCGGGAGAGGCGGCTAAGGGCTTTCGCCGTGGAGTACCAGCCATACTGCTCCGACAGGTACAGGGGCATCGAGTCCTTCCTGGAGAGGTACAGTTTCAGGACCGATCCCGATTCGGGTTTCGTTTTCCTGATGCTGAACCCCCTGGCCTGTTCCCCTGCGGAGTGTTCGACCTGCGACATTCCCCATTAGATTAACCCTGTGGACTTGCCGGCAATTCATCCCTAAGGAGTGAAGATGTTCGAGAAGGCTTCCAGCGGTTATTCCGGACCGAAGATCAAATCCGACTGCCTGGTCACCTATGAGAGTTCCGCCGATGGTCTTGCCGTGGCCATCACGGGAGAGGCTGACACCGGGCCCCTGGAGGTCGCAGTAAGGCGCACCGCCTCCAGGATGGGTATAGATACGGGAAGAGTGACGGTGGAGAACTGCGGAGCGGCCCCGTTCACCGCGGCGGCGCGCTTCGAGGCTTCGGCCAGGAAGGTTCTCGGCGACGCTTTTCCACTTCCTCCGGCCGTGCGGACGCCGGAGCCTTCGCTCCGCGACAGGCCCAGGAGGTCCAGGCTTTACGTTCCGGGCAACATGCCCAGGTTCATCGAGAAAGCGCTGGGATCCGGCGCCGACGGTATAATCCTGGACCTGGAGGACAGTATATCGCCGGACCGCAAGCAGGAGGCCCGAATAATGGTGGCCCACGCCCTGGCCACCATGGACTTCGGCGACATGGAGGTCATGGTCCGCATCAACCAGGGGGATGCGGGGCGTGAGGACCTTGAATGGATCGTCCCGCAGCCCGTGCAGCACATACTGATCCCCAAGGTCGAGATACCTGAGCAAGTTATCGAGGTCAGCGGTCAGATCGGCGGCATAGCGGCGCGGTGCGGCCGCGATCCCCTGATCTGGCTTATGCCAATCATCGAGAGCCCCCTGGGGATTTTCAACGCCCTGGACATAGCCAGGTCCGTCCCCGGGAGGATGGCGGCGCTCACCCTCGGGCTCCAGGATCTCTCCGCGGAGATGGGTGTCGTGCCCACCACCGAAGGAACCGAGAGCTTCACCGCCAGGAGCCTGGTGATACTGGCCGCCAGGGCGGGAGGCCTGCAGCCCATCGATACGGTTTACGCGGACGTGAAGAACGAGGAGGGGCTGCGGGAGTCCGTCAGCAGGGCCGGGGCCCTGGGCTTCGTGGGCAAGGGCTGCATCCATCCCGACCAGGTCCCGGTGATAAACGAGGGATTCCTTCCCGACAGGGACTCCGTGCACAGGGCGAGGAAGATAGTAATGGCCATGGAGGAAGCTACAAGGAAGGGGCTTGGAGCCGTCGCCCTTGGCTCGAAGATGATAGACCCGCCGGTGGCGAGGCAGGCCCAGGTGCTGGTGGACAACGCGGTCAGGCTTGGCCTCATCTCCGTTGACTGGCGCAGCGAGGAGGAGGAATGATGCAGTGCCCGAAGTGTCATGTGGAACTGAAGTCGGCGGAACTGCTTGGAGTCCGGATAGATGCATGCCCTTCCTGCGGGGGCAGTTTCTTCGACAGGAACGAGCTGAGGCAGGCCAGGAACCAGGCGGACAGCGATCTGGCCTGGATGGAGTTCGACCTCTGGAAGGAGACGGATTCCTTCCACGTGGCCAGGGAATCCATCACCTGTCCATCCTGCGGCGAGAAGATGGCCACTATCGGATACGCCGACACCGGCGTCCAGATCGACTACTGCAGGGACTGCGGAGGTATCTGGCTGGACAGCGGGGAGTTCCCCAGGATAATAAAGGAACTCGAGAAGGACCTGGACAGCATGACGGTCTCGGAGTACCTCAAGGAGAGCGTCCGGGAAATGGAGGAGCTGATAGGGGCAGATGAGAACCTGGGTGAGGAATGGAAGCACTTCAGGACCGTCCTCAAGCTCCTCGAGTACAGGGTGCTGGCGGAACACCGCACCCTTGCAAGGATAATAGAGAACTTCCGGAGCCCCTTCGGCTGATCAGCCCCCTGCCGCCCTGGCCCGAACGCTGAACATCAGCGGGACAAGGTCCAGTTCCCCGGGCATCCGCCACCTTCCGTAGCCGCACTCCGTCATGGATGGCAGGGCCTTCCACGGCAGGTACTTGTGCTCGTGCATGAACTCTATTCTGAGACCGGCCCCCAGAAGGGCGTTGACCACGTCACTCACTGTCCACTGCCATTCCCACGAGGGAGACCTGACGACGTACCCGTCCCCGGCGTAGTCCGGGCAGTCCCCCGGCCATTTCACCGGATCCGTCCTGTGGAAGTAGTCGTACTTCACTCTCAGGCCTTCCGACTCATCGTCGAAGACGTTCAGGAACGGGTGCCCCTCCATGATGTAGAAGGTCCCTCCGGGCTTCAGGAACGACCTTGCGATACTCGCCCATGCCTCCAGGTCCGACAGCCAGCACAGGACACCCACCGATGTGTAGACGATGTCGAAGGTATCGCTGAGCACCCCGGGAAGGTCGTATACACTTGACCGGATGAACCTGGCCTTCAGACCGCATTTTTCGGCCAGGCGGCCCGCCACCTCCAGGGAGACCGGTGAGATATCCACACCTGTGACTGAGGCTCCAAGCCTGGCCCAGGAGAGAGTGTCGGTGCCGATGTGGCACTGCAGATGGAGAAGGCTCCTGCCGGCCACGTCGCCCACCTCGCGAAGCTGTACCTCGTCTATAAGGTGTCCGCCATCCAGGAGCCTTCCGTACTCGTAGGAACTCTCATGGGCAGAAGCCAGCTCGTCCCAGTGAACCCTGTTGCCCTCTTCAGCCTCCGTGGACCTCTGCATGTGCCGGGGGCTACAGCCCCTCGCCCCTTCCCTTCGCACTGGCGAGAAGGTCGCCGACGATTGGGAGCAGAATGATAATCAGCCATCCGAACAGGAACTCCTGTGAACGGAGACCGAAGCTGCCGTAGGGGACGGCTCTCTCGCGGATCTCGCTGAAGATCATCCAGATGATGCCCATGGGTATGAGCCATCGGATGCAGACGTTCCACCAGATACCTATCTGAAGACCGGAATTGCGGTTGATGTACTGACGCTGCTCCTCGGCCCCGGTTCCCCATCCTATTATCAGCACCTCTCCCAGCACCACCAGGGTGAGACCGAAGCTGTTCATGAAGTGGTCGGCTATGTCGAGTATATGGATGCCCATTCCCGTGAGCATCGGTATCCCCAGCAGGAATGAAAGCCCGCCGACGATCAGGTTGGCCTTCCCGTGGGAAGTGTTCCATTTGTCCTTTACTGAAGCGGTAACCGCCTCCAGCAGGCTGAAGGCCGAATCAACCGCAAGTGTCAGCAGCATCAGGAAAAAGAGCACTCCGAACAGCCTGGCGGCGGGGAGCTGGGTGATGATGTGAGGATAGGCAACGAAAGCGAGCCCCGGACCCGAAGATACAACATGGGATACAGGCACACCCAGCGACTCGGCGTGGTGTCCCAGGGCGGAAAAGACTGCCATGCCGCCGAAGAAGGCCGTGACCGCGTCGGCTATGCCTACGATCATGGCGTTTGCGGCGATGTTGGTCTTCTTCGGCAGGAAGCTGCCGTATGCGATCATGATGGCGAAACCCACGCTCAGGCTGAAGAAGACCTGGGATATGGCCGCCAGCCAGAGCTTCCCGCTCATCAGGTTGGACCATACCGGGGTCAGGTAGAAGGAGAGACCCTGACCGGCACCGGACAGGGAGATACCCCTGATGACGAAGACGACCAGCAGCGCCCAGGGGACCAGCACGGTGAAATAGACCACCTTGCTCACGGTCCTGGTGCCCTTCCAGACGGATGCGACTATCCAGATCCAGGCCAGGGAGAAGCCAATGAACAGGGGCCACTTGAAATCACCCATGTCCCACGGTGAGGAGGTCACTCCCAGGAATTCGTTGAAGAAGAAGTCACCGGGAGAGCCCATGAACGCGTTGGCATCGTCCACGGTGTTGAAACCGTAGAGATGTCCGCCGAAGGCCACCAGTATCGTGCCGTAACCGGTCATGTCGCCGGCAGGGTCAGCGCAGACCACGCAGGGCTCGGCGGTGACAGGAGAGACGAAACTCCTGCCGACGAGGGAATCCGGTACTTCCGCAAGCACCGCCATGTCCTCCAGGTCTGTCTCGGCGATGGCGTAGCGGGTGTCGGCGTAGACCCCTTCCTCCTGCTCCCAGCCCAGGGTGGCGGCCTCGTAGGTGTAGTTCATGCTCCAGCCCATGATGATGGCGTAGTAGGTGACTATGATGAAGCCTACCCCTGCAGCGAACCAGCCGAACCATTCCAGGCGCGGGGTTATCTTCCTGAAGGAGCCGGGAGCCGCCTGCTGGAACTTGTGCCCGATGCTGAACTCCAGCATGAGCAGCGGTATCCCGGCCAGGAAAAGGCATACGAAGTAGGCCACCAGGAAGGCTCCGCCCCCGTTCTCGTAGGTGATGTACGGGAAACGCCAGATGTTTCCGAGGCCGATGGCCGACCCGATGGCGGCCAGGACGAAAGCCGTCCTGCTGTTCCAGGTTTCTCTTATGGCAGCCAAGGTTCTCCCCCTTTTCCCGGTTTCAGGCAATGGTCGCACGAATATGGTAATTTACTGCTAACGAAAGCCTGGTCCGGTCAAGTGCCGGGAAGCACATGGAAACCTGTCAGTGGGGCGGGAACTCCAGATCCCGGGTCTCGGGGTCGTCGCAGGACCTGGGAAGACGCTTGCGGGTGATTCGTCTCCAGAGGCCTATCCTGCCCAGGAAGCTGAGTATGGCGCCGTAGAAGCACAGGTACTTGCAGAAGAACCTCGGGAAGAAGATCAGTACGGTTATGGTGATAATGGCGATAGTTAGCGAGCCGACGATGAAGAACGAGAAGATCGTGTGGAAGGGATCGATGCTGCAGAAGAAGGCCTGTGGCTGGAGGTCGTGGAAGTACCCGCTGCTGGCCAGGATGATGAACCCGAAGAAGAGCAGCGCCAGCAGATACCTGAAGCCGGACAAGACAAGGTGGACCTTGTGGGGGAACCTGGGAGGCCTGGGAACATGCAGCTTGCCCAGCAGGTCCTGAAGGGCGCCGAAGGGGCAGACCCAGCCGCAGAAGACCCTGTCGAAGAAGGCGCTCCAGAGCATCGGCAGTATGAGCACCCCGATGCCCAGTATGCCCAGGAATGCAAGCCCCATGGGCAGGAACGCATACTGCACCAGGCCGATGGGACAGTAGCACCCCTGTACCAGGAAACCGAGCACCGCGAGGGAGATGATCTGGACGGTCATGTGGGCCAGCTTCCTCTTTTTCCTCTGCGCTCTGCCGAGCCCGCAGAGGCGGTTCTTGAGGATGGTGGACGCGAGGAGCAGGACCGCGGTCACGACCAGTATTATGAGCGTCCTGGTCATTCCTCCGCCGGAGGGGTTCCTGCAGCCGCTCCATCCCATGTAATGAGCGCACAGACGGTTCTCGGGAGTCGGGCACGCGGCTTCGGGCGGCAGCCCCAGAGGGCATCCGCCTGCAACCTGAACCAGGTTGTAGGCGCGGCCATGGACATTCATCCGAAGGGTAGAGGCGGTATCCCTGGGCGGCACTCCGGGATTGTCGCAGAAGGAATCGGAATTCGCGTCGGTATACAATGCGCATGAAGGACTGTCCTCAGGACAGGCCTCCTCGGGGGTGAAACCCAGGGGACATGCGACGAGTGGAGAGCTTACCTCCTCTATCGTGATGGTGTCCACGAAGACGGAGTCCTCCGAGATCTCTATCTGTATCTCCTCGGTGATCCTGGATGAATCCGTCAGCCTCTCGTGCAGTTCCCAGACGATGCAGGGGTAGCCGGCAACGGTCTCGCCCCTGGGGTCAACGCAGTAGAGGTTCCCCTGGTCGTTGCTGAGCACCACGATCCTGTCCCCTATCGTGGCCTGCCGCAGGTCGCCCTCCGGATGCTCCGGTGATGCGCCGGCGGGGGCAGCGTCCTCCGGTTCCTCCTCGAGGATGTCTTCCGGAAGCTCCGGGACCGATAGGGCCGAGGTGTCCGGGTCCGGTTCCTCGAACGCGGCCTCGGGAAGCGTATCGGAGAACGGCTCTTCGATGGTTGTGTCTGCATGAATGATGGAGGTGTCCTGGTCCGCTTCCTCGACTCCATCGGCGTCCGTTCCGGACGGCTGGGGACCCGGGTTGTCGCAGAGCGCGTTCCCGTCGTCATCGGTGTAGAGAGCACAGGTGGGGTTCTCCTCCGGACATGCCTGGTCAGGAGTGAAGCCCAGAGGACACTGGCCAAGGCAAAGAGCTGCAAAGACAAGAACCGCGACCTCGGAAATCCTCATCTACAATGTCCTCGTTATGGTAACGCGTGACCCTCCGGAGGAGACTGGATGAATATCAGGAAAACCGGCCGCTCCGGCCAGGAGCGACCGGTAACTGCAGGACCGCTTAAATGAACGAGGCCTTGATCTCACCGAAGGTTGAGCTGCTGAGGTCCAGGGTCCCGTTGATCTTCAGGTGCGGCACATTCTCGTTGCTAACGGAAGCCTGCTGCTCGTTGTAGAGACCGAAGATGCAGCGGGTGCCGGTACCGGCCCAGCTCCAGGAATAAAGTGAGCCTGCACCCGAAGACCATTCAACCTCGATCAGGAGGTTCTCGTCGCCGCTGTACCAGTAGGGGGTGTCCAGCGTCACGTCGAACCAGCCACCCACGGGGACCACCGGTGTGATGTAGGGGGAATCGCTGAGGACAAGCGTCCTGGTCCCGGGAATATAGTTGTCATCGAAAGTGGTGCCGAGTTCATCGCCGGCGCAGAGTCCGATATAGACCTTCAGATCGTTGAACGTTCCCTGATCCTCGGGGGAGGGGAACCTCCTCCAGGAGAAACTCTCTATCTCGATGGCGTCGCCTATCTCACTCGCGAGCACTACCACCTGGTAGCGCATGCTTAATGATCAAGAACCGCACCAGGGCTCGTTCTGACCGAAGTCGGAACTCCCTATCTCTATCGTGCTGGCCAGGCCGAGACACGCGATGACAACCAGCAAAGTCCCTGTCATCCTCAATTTGTACTCCCATCATCAAAGGTTTCCGTCATCACATAGTATACGAATATAGCATGCTTTTGTTCCCGGGCAATGTTTCTGGAAACGCTCCTCCTTGACATTCTGCACGAAAGATGAATATTTGCATCCCTAATCGGAGCGGTCCGGTAGTTCAATTGGTTAGAGCACCGGCCTGTCACGCCGGAAGTTGCGAGTTCGAGTCTCGTCCGGACCGCCATTGCATATAGAGGCCCCCGCATGGCGGGGGTTTTCTGTTTGTGACGCTGAACCAGTGCGGGGGATCAGAGCTTGACCACTGACAATGTTCCTGACAATCCTTCGGATGCCCCACGGATGATGTAACTGCCGGAAGGAACCTCATTACCACACGCATCGCAGCCGTTCCATAGGAACACTCTATCACCGGTGTTATCGAGAGTTCGGACGATGCGACCTGACAGATCGTAGATATTGAGTTGATTAGGAAGGGGATCTGATATTACTGTGATCTCTGCACTCTCGAAGAAAGGATTTGCAGAGGTGTGGAGGATTAGGTCACCTGAACTGATAGGGGATTCTGTCTCCGCTTCGATGCCTTCAAAATCGTGATCGAACCAGCCCATGACGATCCAGCTACCGCCTACCTCAACACCGTCCCGGACAGACTCAATTCAGTACGGGACTGCCGCCCCGGGCATTCTCTGCAGCAGACCGTCCGATCGGACCGGAGACTTGTCCAGTGCACACGGCTGGAATATGCTTATTCGTCCAGAATTGTGGATTCAAGGCTGCGGAGTCGTTCAGAGAGCGGAGTTGACAGGTATGTACAGGCAGAGACTGCCCAGCGTTCCGATGGTCGAGCATGCCGCCGTTGGGAAGAAGACCGTGGAATGGGAGATCCCGGACAGGGTCGCGGTGGCTCTCGCCTTCATAAAGAACTACGGCTACACGGTGATGGCGAAGGTGAGGGTCAAGAAGGAGCACTGGTGGAGCCGAAGCTGGACGAATACCGCAGTGCATGCCCCGACCATTGATGAATCCATGGAGAAGTGCATCGAGTTCCTCGAGAAGCATGGCTACACCGTGGAGTACGACGCGGACCGTCTCGCCGGTCTTCTCGGAACCGGGCCCGATGCATGACCAGCCCGATCGCCCGATCGGCGGTCAGGGACCTGTGACCGGAAGCTCGCAGGCGTAGAGTCTGGAACCTTCTGCGAAAACGAGCCAGCTTCCCCGAGGGGTCTCCAGCCCTCGGCAGTAGCTCAGTTCATAATCCCCGAGGCCATCCAGCAGGACCGCGTCCGGTGATTCGAACTCCTCCCAGTCCATGTTCCCCAGCATGATATCCTCCGGTGAATCGTCAGTGCTGAAGACGTATTCGCCGTCTGGAAACGCCGCGAGAACCCTGAGTGAAGCGCCGGGGTTCACGATCCGGGTGCCGTCGGCGTATCTTAGGACCTGTACACCGTTCTTCTCCGCCAGCCACGCATCCGGCAGCACCCAGCTGCACACCACGCCGGAGTGGCCGGGATAGGGGTCCTCGAAGATCATCTCACGGGACACCACGTCGATCACCATCGAAGCGGGATACCCGCCTGTGGCGGCCAGGTCTGACCACGGATTGACGAAGTAACCGTCATTGACGAGAGTGTCCGGTCCGCCGGTCCGCTCTGCGGTCCCCGTGTCTATGAGATAGCCTGATATGACGTTCGAATCATCATGCCGAGTCACGTATGCGGCGAAGTCCTCAGGTGTGGGCCGACATCCGAGAAGTACTCCTCCGAAAAGGTACCCGGAATCGCTGGTGAAATCGAAGCTCGGACTGGTCCCTATGTCCAAGGACAGTGAAGCGATCCGGGCGTTAGAGCCGTCCGGCCCGCACAGGACCACGATCACCGGTCCGGGGATGAAGGTTCCCTCGATCTGCATACTGTCAGGGAAACGCACCTGCTGGGTGAAGCAGATGGTGGAACCGTCGGGGCTCGATGCCTGCAGGAGAGTATTGGTATTGCCTGTCCACTCCGGAGTTCCTTCCTCCCAGTCGCAGCTGATAATCTCTACCGAAGCGGGATCATCCGGGTCGACGCTCCGTATGCTCTCGTCCGGGCCCACGAAGAGAACGGTCCCGTTGCCCAGTGCAAGGAAGGAAGTCGGTCCGTAGTAGGCATCGAGAGAGTCGGCAAGCAACAGAGGCTCCACGCGGTACGCTGCCGGCGCCATCGCGATCAGGAGTAAATGGATCAGCGTAAGCATCACTTCAAACCCCTTTTCATGAACCCTGCGGCAGGTTCATCGGCCACGGGCACAACCGCCCAGTCTCCATCCGACTGATCATAAGATGAAAACGGGCATCGGGTAAGATGCCCGTTCCGGTAGTGAAGGCAATGGAACCATAATCCGGGATGCTCCGGTCGAGGTCACTCGATTATGACCAGCTCCAGCGTCTCCTCGAACCCCGCGGTCCGCATGCGGCAGAAGTAGACCCCCGGGACCAGGTTGGCGACGGTGATCTGGTGGCTCCCGGCCGGGAGCGGCCCGTCCATAATGCTCTCCACGACCCTCCCGACGACGTCGTAGAGGAGGATCTCGATCTCCTGCTGCTGGGGGACCGACACTCCTATGACGGTGCAGTCCTTCCCGGGGTTGTCTCCGGCATGGAAGAGGTCGAAGCTCTCGGGGGTCTCCTGCCCGGGAGCGCCGCCCATGTGTACCGGCGGGGCGAACTCCGAGGAGTTCCCCAGGCTGTCGGTAGAGGTTGCGGTGATGGAGTCGCTGAGCTGGAAGGGGACCTCGGTCACGATGGAGATCACCTGCTGTCCCGGCGAGTGACAGGCTCCCGACCCGAGGTAGATCCTTCCCTGATCCCCCTGTGAGACGAAGAAATCGAGCTCAAGCGGGAAGGCTGAGTTCCCCGGAAGCGAGGGAACGCTGCAGGTTACGTTCAGAGAAGTGAAGCTGACCGCTACATCTGAGACCTCAGGGTAGTTCTGAAGCCTGTTTGCTCCCTGGTCGGGGTCGTCGGGATCGTTGGGTGTGGGACCGTCCTCCCCGAGGTCGATCCCTGCGCCTTCGTTGGCGAAGACCGAGTTCCTGACAATGGCGTTGCCGTTGTCGGATCTCACGCAGACACCGGACCCTCCGTTGAAGGCTATCGTGTTCGAGCAGCTGCGACTCCGGCCTCCAACCGTGTTGTTCGGTGAGCCGTCGTCCACGAGGATGCCGTGGATGCCGTTGCCCAGCGGTCCGGTGCCCAGGGACGTGGTGCCTATCATGTTTCCCTGAAGAACGTTCCCGCTCGAGTTCCTTATCCTGATGCCGTGTCCGGTGTTGCCGGACACGAGATTGCCGAGACCGGAGGAACAGCCTCCTATAGTGTTGCCGTCGGCATTGTCGTACAGGTAGATGCCTTCGGATTCGTTGGGAATGGAAGCGGTGCCGGTGATGTCGGTGCCGATGTAGTTTCCCTGGACAAGGTTGCCCGAGCATCCGGAGATGAAGACCCCGTACTTGTTGCCCGATATCAGGTTCCGATCCGAGGGACCGTTGCCGCCTATCTCGTTGTCGCTGGAGCCTCCTGCGATGTTGACCCCCCATCCGTTGCCCAATGCGACAGTGCCGGTGGCGTCTGTGCCTATGAAGTTGCCCATAATGTTGTTGTCCGAGCAGCCGCTGATGGTCACGCCGCAGACTCCGTTGCCGGAGATGATGTTCCTGGACGCAACGGTGGTACCTCCGACTATGTTGGCGTCAGCCCCGCCGGACAGGGAGACCCCCGAGTAGAGGTTCCCCAGTCCGGAGGTGCCGTGGACATCGGCTCCTATAATGTTGCCCTGGACAATGGCTCCGGTCGATCCCTGAATGTCGATGCCGTGTACTGCATTGCCGGATATGAGGTTGCCCTGGCCGGCTCCGGTTCCGCCCACTGTGGTGTGGTCGGATGTCCCGAATATGCATATGCCGCTCCAGTGGTTGCCCGCGGCGTGGATCCCCCCGGAGTCTGTGCCGATATAATTACCTGTAATGCTGTTGTGGGTCGAGCCAGACAGGCTTATCCCGTGTCTGCCGTTGCCGGAGATGGTGTTGCGCATCTCCGCGGAATCGCCTCCTATGGCGGCGTAGTCACCGGTGCAGCTGACGCCGTTCCCGCCGTTGCCCAGGGGAATGGTGCCGGTGGCATCGAGACCGATGATGTTGGAGACGACGGTGGAGCGCTGGGAGTACTGGAGGAAGACCCCGTCCTGGGAGTTGCCCGACACCAGGTTGCCCCCTCCGCCGGGGACGCCGATGGTCTGGTGGTCTCCGCAGGACCTTATGCCGCAGCCACCGTTGGGCACCGCCGCGGTCCCGGAAGCATCTGTACCGATGAAGTTACCGGTAACGACGCAGCTGTCGCAGTTGACAAGCGATATCCCGTCGCCTTCATTGCCCGATATGACGTTCCTCTCTCCCGGAGTCGTCCCTCCGATGATCACTCCGTTGGAAGATGTCTGCTGGACCTGTACGCCGCTGTCCTGGTTGGGTACTGCGGTAGATCCGATGATGTCGAGTCCTATGTAGTTCCCGTCTATCCTCGTACCGAAGGAGTTCAGAAGGTAGATACCGACCCTGTCGAAGCCGTTCACAGCCAGTCCGCTCACCCTGCTGCTGTCGCTGTCGGTAAAGAAATAAAGCCCGCCCACGCCGGATCCGGCCAGGGAGCCGTTAAGCTCTATCATCAGCACGGCGGCGGTGCTGTCCGTGGCTCTGGCGGCTCCCGGCTGGGAGTAGCCATCGATGACGATCCTGCCTGTGAAGGCCGGCAGCCAGGAGGTAGGGCTTATGGTGTGGGGTCCAGTTCCCGGGATGTCGAAGAGGATGCTGTCCGGTCCGGTGGAACCGTTGGCGTCCAGAATGGCCTGTCTGAGACTGCCGGGACCCGAATTCCAGGTGCCGGTCACGGTGAAGGTGTCGCAGTCCGCGACCCGGATCGCGATGAGAAGGAACAGCAGATGTAACCAGGGCCTCGTCGGGAAATGCATCGGAATCTCCTCATGCTCGGCCCCGCAGGGGGAGTGGATCGTTTTAGCCTTTGACCCGGCCGTCTTCACCGATATTCTCTCTACAGGGAAGAGCCTTGTAAATACCACTCGGAAACATAAAGGGAAAGCCCCTCCGTCGGGGGGAGGGGCCAGCACTTGCGGGGATATATACGGGTGTGTCAGGAAATGCTCAGGTACCCCTTACCATGCAGCCTCCGGGTCCGGATGCATTCTGGCATGAACCCACCATGGGACCCTTGAAACCGGGTCCCTTGCAGAATGTGAGGACCGTTTCCTCCACCATGAGCTTAACGCGTTCAAGAGCGGGTCTGACGTATTTCTTCCTGGTTTCCTTCATAGCCTTCCACCGGATCCTTTGAGTGAACCTGTACCATAATCCTCTATTTGGTTTCCTCCAACTATTCCCGACCTGATAGGTAAGTTGTTCTATCATTCCAACACTGTTATCAGCTGAAAGTTCCTCGGGGCGTTGCACCGTCACTTCTCGGAATAACGGTGTCCCATTTCATGGTGAGCGTACTCCCGGCGTCCCAGGATGACTGCTCCGGGGCAGGACACTCGCGAAACCCCATGGAGGAGTAGAGCCGCAGGGCCCTGCGGTTGTCCCTCCTGACCGCAAGGCGGAGATCACCACTTCCGGAGGAGGCCGCCTGTTCTATGACCAAGGCGGTAAGCATCCTGCCGATACCGGCCCCGCGCAGGGGACGGGCAACCTTCATTCCGAAGAGCCAGTCACAGCCGGAGAGTGGCGTATCCGGTCCGAACCTGACCAGCTGCGCCGAGCCGACGGTCCTTCCCAGGATGACGGCGTTGAAGGAAACCCAGGAGACGTCACCGTTACTAGAAGCCCCCTTTTCCGGGGCATATGTCCGGGTGTACTTCACCAGGGGTCTCACCAGTAGCGAGTAAAGCCTCCGCAGCGGGCGGGCGAATGTCAGCATGGAAACAGCCATGCCGGCTGCACGGACCCCGTGGTGCCTTGCCCGCCTCAGGACG
This sequence comes from Candidatus Aegiribacteria sp. MLS_C, assembly GCA_002030045.1. Taxonomy (GTDB): domain Bacteria; phylum Fermentibacterota; class Fermentibacteria; order Fermentibacterales; family JCC-6; genus Aegiribacteria. The sequence continues at coordinate 86,125 of LQBI01000034.1, forward strand.
AAGGACATTCTCAGCGCCAAACCTGTCCCCGGCGTCATGGACAGGTCGAGTTCCCTCCCGCTCCTCCTGGCGGAGACGACCCTGCCTATTACATCCTCGATACGGATGCTGTATGTGGACCAGGGGCTGGCGTCGCAGCTCATGGTGATGCTCGAACCGTCCAGGGACCTGAGACGGTGCACGGTGCAACCTCCCCCGGCGGTGCGGTGAAGCAGGACATCGCCCCTTTCAGGGCTCTTGCCGGTGACGCCCTCGGCCACCAGCAGGTCTCCGTCCCTTATGGTAGGAAACATGCTGGACCCGGAGGCGAAGAACGGGAGCCTTCCTCCCCTGCTCAGAACCGTATCGGCAAGTTCGGCGAGATCCCGGGAATCCAGGCTCAGATTCTGCATTCCAGGAAATCCACCACACCTTTGTCGGGCACGAAGCGGAGTTCTCCGAAGGCAACCCGTTCCTCTGTCTCTTCGCAGAACCGGAGGCTGAACTCCATTCCCTCCCTGCTCCAGACAGGCAGGAAGCTCCTCCGGAGGAGCATGGACACCGCACGGGCGCCACTCACCGGAGCAAGCACGTTCTTCCGTCCATGGAAGAGGAAGCTGACTGCGGTCAGGGGGACCCCCTCCGCGGACACGTCGGACATGTCGCCGTGCCAGGGAGTGCCGTACATGGCGATGGCCCCCTCCCTCTCCCTCAGTATTATTCTATCGTCGTTGAGGATGCGGGCCCGGTCCCTCCAGAGAGAAGCCATTGTGGACTTGCCGTGGGTGGAGTTGCCGGGGAAGAGCAGTCCCCTGCCCCCGCTCTCGAGGCCGCAGGCGTGCACCATGAGCCCCAGGCCGCGGGACAGCAGGAGGACCATGAGTACCTCTGAGAGAGGGAACTCCAGCGGGTCGCGCTCCCCTTCGAGGAGGGAATGACCGCCCCGTCCTGCTATGGTCCACACGTCTCCGGTGGTGAGTCCTTCATCGAAGGAGGCGAGCCTGTACGGGGTCCCTCCCATTACAGGGGACCTAAGCAGCATGTGGATGCCGCCCCCCCCCTCCCAGAGGCTCCATACAGTGTTCGAGTCGAAAACCTTGCGGCTGGAGGGAGGAAGCAGCTCCTCCAGCTCACGAGGCGAATCGTGCACATTGAGCGCCAGGTCCGCCTCCGCTGCCGATCGGTGGAAATCCCTGTATCGTCCCTCGTTCAGGGCTCCCATGTACCGGGAAGGGCCTGTAATGGAGAAAACAAGGCCGCCAATGGAAAGGTAGACCGTACTCTCGCTCATGCTGCCACCGGTTTTCGAAGGATCCCGACGGGAGAGTGTTCCGGGAACCGGCTCAGGTTCCTCTTACCTGGCAGGGCTGAGGGGAGCCGGAAGTCCGGCATGCAGAAACACCGGGCCCCTTGAAGCCGGGCCCCTTGCAGAAAGTGAGTACGATCTCCTCCACCATCAGCCGCACCCGGCTGATGCAGGGTCTTTCATACTTCTTCCTGGATTTTTCCACTGGTGATCTCCGTATCCGTTATGCGTAAGTATTATTCACTTTACCTTATTATATGGATGACGGTCGCCGAGGCCAAGTGCCTCGGCCCGGAGCAGGGCGGTGCGGCAGAGGTACTCCACCCTGGCCTCCGGGTCCCCGTGCTCCAGGTACCCCCATGCGGGGCACTGGCCGCACAGTGACCTGAGCCTGCAGGTCCTGCAGGGCGGATCACTGGCCCACTGCCTGGAGAGCACCTCCGGCACGAAGGACCTCCATCCCTCCCTGAAGGAACCCTCCGGAATGCTGTAGGTCCTGTCCCTGGACATCATGCAGACTCTGAGCATGCCGAAGGCGTCCACATGGAAGGTGTTCATTCCGGCCCCGCACTGGTATATGCTTCCGGAACCGTCCTCCGAGGCTGCGAAGTCCTCCGCCAGCTCGCGGCATTCCTGCATCCTCTCCTCGTCCCTCGCGTCCAGCTCCACGGTCTCCTCCGGAGTCAGTCTGTAGCGCAGGGGGGAGTGATCGCCGTCAAGACCGCTGTTTATTGCCGTGTCGAACCTGAACTGTATGCCGTAGTCCTTCGCCAGGGTCTTCATGGAGCCTATCTCATGCGAGTTCAGGGTCATGACCATGGTCTTGAGGCCGACCCTGACGCCCCTGTCAAGCAGCCTCTCCAGTCCCGCGAGAGCCATTCCAAGCGAGCCGGGAACGCCGGTGACCCGCCTGGAGGTGGCCTCGGTGGAGCCGTAGATGGAGATCTCCACCAGATACGGTGGCATGGATGCCAGGAAATCCGCGGTATCATCGGTTATGAGGGTGCCGTTGGTGAAGAGCATGGGCAGGATGCCCCTCGATTTCACGTGCCCGTATACTTCCCTGAAATCGGGTCTCAGAAGGGGCTCCCCGCCGGTGAGCAGCAGCCACAGGCAGCCCTCGTCGGCGATCTGGTCGATGACGTCCATGAGGGCTTCCGTTCCCAGTCCGGGTTCCGGTTCCCTGGATCCCGAAATATAGCAGTGGACGCACCGGAGGTTGCACCTGGAAGTCAGCTCCATGGTCCCGGAGATGGGGATGCGGTCCCTCAGCGCTCCCCTGTAGAGCCTGTTCCTGAAGTGAAGGTAGCCGGAATCCGGAAGGCTGGGACAGTCCAAGTCAGTTCCCCGGGGACCCTTCTGCCTCGAGGACGCGGTGGATTGCGCCCGCCGCCAGCAGCTCCTCCGCGTACTCCTCCAGGTCGGCCAGGACTGTGTCGATATCCACCTGGAACTCCTCCACGAAGGTCACGGCTATCTCGTAGATGCTTCGGACGCCGTCGATGGAATTCCAGAACCTCGCGCCCGTCTCGTTGAGGACGAAGATGCTGTCGGTCTCGTCGGCGTTCCTGCTTATGGGGACGAGTATCGTTTCCCCGGCGATCTCCCTGAATACCATTCCAGGGTCCCGCCTGAAGATGATCTCCTGCATTTGATGCCTTCCTGTTGGTCGGTCCCGTGCTACAACAATACAGGCCCCGGCCGGTTCCTGTCAAAAAGCAACGGGCAGACGGGCCTTCCAGGCAAGCGCAGCGTCAGGGAGCATGGCAAACCATCGCGCAGCCAAATGGGAACATGGACGCGGAGCGAAGCTCTTAGAATAATTCGGGCGATAGCCGATTCGGCGGCCGGGCTTTTCGGGCCGTCATCATCATGCGAGGGAGGACGTATGAGGATTCTCGCCGTTCTGCTGCTGGCGGGCTTTGCCGCCGGGACGGTCCTTGCCAGTAACATCGACTACCTCACCAACAGGAGCGTGAGCTACTTCAGGAACTTCGCGCGCAACCCGGCGACGGATGGTGCGGACCTGGTCACATACAACCCTGCCGGACTGGTTTTCCTCGAGGAGGGTTTCCACGTCAGCTTCGGCAACCAGTTCCTTCTCAAGGACTATACCATAGAGGCGGTGCCCTTCTGGGACACCACCACTACCGAGACATACGAGTCCACTGAACCCACGCTCTTCCTGCCCGACCTGTACACCGTGTACAGGACCGCTGACCTGGCAGTCTTCGGCTCCTTCACGGCACCCGCCGGAGGGGGCTCCCTGGACTACAAGGAAGGCGTCTACGCCATGTCGCTTATCGAGACCGGGCTGCAGCAGGCGCTGAACATGAACCCCTACTACTTCGCAGTAATGGACGGAGGGAACCTGAAGGCCTCCTCACAGTACCTTGCAGGGACCCTGGGCGGTTCATACGCCTTCAGCGACATCTTCTCCATGGGCCTGGCCGGCCGGTACGTCGCCGGAAAGAGGACATACGAGGGCCAGGCGGACTTCAACATATTCGGCCCGGATTCCACCGGTCAGATAATACCCGTGGGGACCTCAAGCAGGATACTGGACGTGGAAAAATCGGCCAGCGGCTTTGGCGGCGTTCTAAGCCTGGACGTTATGCCCACTCCGGACCTGAACGTTGCCCTCAGGTACGAGACCGCCACCTCCCTGGAGTGGGAGACTACGGTCAAGGAGAACAGCTGGGCGCCCTACTGGCTGCCGGATTCCAGCTTCACCGACGGCTACCAGCAGCGGAGGGACCTTCCCGCCATAGTCGCCGGCGGTGTGTCCTACAGGTTCTCACCCGCCTTCAAGCTGAGCACTACCTTCAATTACTATCTCGTGGAGGATGCCGACCAGGGGGATGACGACGGGCTGGACGACGCCTACGGGAACGGTCTGGATATCGGCCTCGGAATGGACTACCAGGTCTCCCCGAGGATCCTTCTGGGTCTCGGTTATCTCCACAGCGACCTGGGAGGCAGCGATTCCACCTACACCGACTTCGAGTACAACCTGAGCTACGACGCCATAGGCACAGGGCTCAGGTACGCGGTGAACGACAGGTTCGCTCTGAACTTCGGCGCCGGACACAACATCTACCAGGAAGGCAGCGGAGTAGGCCCATTCGAGGACTGCACCTACAGCAAGTCCGTCTGGTACTTCGGGCTGGGAGCCGAACTCAGCTTCAAGTAGAGCTGCATGAGTGCGAAGGTGAGGGGGCCGCGTTCAGCGGCCCCCTTCCTGTTACATTCTGTTACGGACCCATCACACCCGGTTCCTGTTCCACCCTCAGGATATTCCCGAAGAACGATCCTTGAAGGGAGGAAATGATGAAGACTCTGACAGCGGTTGCAACGCTGATCCTGCTGGCCGCGGCAGGCTGCGTGCAGGAGCCCGGGACGGCGATGTCGGACACCGAGAACATCCAGGAGCTTCTGCGGAACAGCGATCTCGCGTCCATGACGCCCCTGGAGGGACAGGGTGAGAGCGGAGGAGGCAGGGACGCCGGGTTCCCGGAGCACTGGTGGAGGTCGCTGACCAGCGAGGAGCCCATGGATTTCCTGCTGGAGAACGACCCTGCATCGGGCATCTGCACGGTGACGGTCTCAAGGACACTCCAGGCTTCCTTCAATATCGACGTCACCCATGACGGGGTATTGAACCCAGGTATCAAGCCCATATCAGACCTGAGGACCAGGCGCGTGATACTCGAGAGGACCGGCGAGGATACGGATCCTCACGGAGGCTGGGAGCTGACGCACCTGACCCCGGCCGTCTACTCGCTGGACTCGGGGCTGGAGCAGCAGGTTTTCGTACAGTCCATGAGGATCTACGCCGGGGACGAACTGATCTGGGAATGCGACTCACCCGGGACATTCTACGCCGTGGAGGACGGGCTGCCCGTGCTGGAACCGGGCACCCTTGTGAGGGTCGAGGCCGAGTTCCTGCACACATCGCCCCTCTACCAGCCTCCGTTCTACGCCTACGTCCACGGACCCTGTCCCGTATGGCCCCGCCACTGGATGAACGACGAGGGTTTGTGGGGAGACAGGGTGGCCGGCGACGGCGTACTGTCGTACGAGTGGTACGTGGAGGGAACATCCGACCACTGGTTCGTGGCCGTGGACGTCATAGACGCCGACACAATGCTGGACCAGGAGGAGGACGACTACGACTCCGGCGCCTGGGGCATCCCGGCGCTCAAGAACTGAAGAAAGGAAGTGATCAGTATGTCTGCAGGAGGAAAAGTGATCGGTCTGGCAGCGATGGTGCTGCTGCTCGGCGCGGGAACGCTGCTGGCCCAGGGACCGGGAGGTTACGGGGGTATGTCGGGTGGGCCGATGATGGGTCCCGGAAGCGGCGGAGGACCGCAGGGCGGCCTCGGCATGGAGCACCTGGAGAGGTTCCGCATGATGTTCAGGGGGCTGGACCTCACGGAGGAGCAGGCCGAGGAGATAAGGTCCATAGTCGGTACCGCAAGGGAGGAAGCCAGGGAACTGATAGAGGCGGCCGGACCAGTGGAGGACGGGGAGAGCTTCATGGATATCTTCACCTCTCCCGCGCTGACCGTCAGGGACCTGGAGGAAAGCATTGACCAGATGGACGAGGTCCGCGACCAGGTCAGGGGCATTGTGCTTCAGGCCATCGTGGACGTCCATGACGTGCTTACGGCCGAACAGCTCCAGAGGCTTGCGGAGATGGCGGATGAGTACGGCCACGGAGCCGGCGGATGGAGCGGTGCCGGACCTGGACCGGGCGGAGGTCGCTGGTAGAGCAGGTCTGGAAACACACTCCCCGGGGGGAGGGGCGCCACCCCGGCCCCTCCCCCTTCCCTTTGCTCCCGCCGGCCGCGGTATCCATGTTTCCCTCGAGGACGAGGCACCATGTCCTGCGACCACTATCATCCTTTCCAGAGGCATCCATTGACGTTGAATGGGAAGCCGGCCGCCGCGGAGCAGCGCTTGCGGCAGCCTTCCCTTCGTGCAATACTGCAGGCAGGAAGAAGGGTTTTGATACCGCGGTTTTCCTCCGGGAACGGAGCTGCATGCGGGGACCTCCGGGAGGTCGCGGTGATGAATGTAACGGACATGGAGGACGAAGTGAGTAGTTTCCCTACCAATATCGAGATCGCGAAATCCGTCGTTCCACTACCGATGGCGGAGGTGGCGGAGAAGCTGGGGCTCGGGGTCGAGGACCTTGACCTCTACGGAAGCGACAAGGCCAAGGTGCACCTGGAAGCTATCGAGAAAGGGAACGGGGACCGGGGCAGACTCGTCCTGGTCTCGGCAATGACGCCGACCCCGGCCGGCGAGGGCAAGACAACCACCACCATAGGACTGACACAGGGGCTGGGCAGGCTGGGCAAGTCCGTATCCTGCGCCATAAGGGAGCCGTCACTCGGACCCATCTTCGGTATCAAGGGAGGCGCGGCGGGAGGAGGCTACTCACAGGTTATTCCGATGGAAGACATCAACCTGCACTTCACCGGCGACATGCACGCGATAACCTGTGCCAACAACCTCCTTTCGGCGGCGCTGGACAACCATCTGCACCAGGACAACCCCCTGAAGCTGGATCCGAGGACGGTGAGCTTCAGGCGGGTCATGGACATGAACGACCGCTCCCTCAGGGACATCATCATAGGACTGGGCGGAAGGACCCAGGGCGTGCCCCGCGAGGAAGGGTTCGATATAACTGCGGCAAGCGAGATAATGGCCATACTCGCACTGTCCACTGACATGAACGACCTCAAGGAGAGGCTGAAGAGGATATTCATCGGCCTCACCTACGACAGGGAGCAGGTGGTGGCCGAGGAAATCGGTGTGACCGGCGCAATGGCCATGCTGCTGAAGGACGCGATCAAGCCGAACCTGGTCCAGACACTGGAGGGAAACCCCGCCTTCGTACACTGCGGACCCTTCGCCAACATTGCCCACGGGTGCAATTCCATACTGGCCACCAGGATGGCCATCGCCTTCTCCGACTGGGCCATCACCGAGGCCGGTTTCGGGTTCGACCTGGGAGCCGAAAAGTTCTTCGACATAAAGTGCCGGTACGGGAAGCTCTGCCCCAGCCTGGTTGTTCTCGTGGCGACCTGCAGGGCCCTGAAACTGCATGGAGGAATGAAGAAGAGCCAGCTGACGGAAGCCAGCACAGAAGCTGTGACGAGGGGGCTGCCCAACATGGAGAAGCACCTGGAGAACATCCGCAAGTTCGGTCTTCCGGCTGTGGTTTGCGTCAACAGGTTCGCCGGCGATACCGACACCGAGCTGGAAGCGGTCCTGGACAGGTGCCGGGAACTGGGAGTGCCCGCCGCGGTGGGCGACGGCTTCGCCGAGGGCGGCAGGGGGATGGAGGAGCTGGCATCCCTGGTGGTGGAGAACGCCAGTGACCGCTGCGGGTCGTTCAAACCCCTCTACGACTGGAACTGGAGCGTCGAGGACAAGATCGCGAAGGTGGCAAAGGAGATATACGGTGCCGAGTACATAGACTACACACCTCTGGCAAGGAAGGACCTGAGCACCATAACAAGGCTGGGCTACGACAAACTGCCTGTGTGCATCGCCAAGACGCAGAAGTCGCTGTCGGACAATCCGGCCCTTCTGGGTAGGCCCAAGGATTTCGTCGTGACGGTCAGGGAGATAGAGATAGCGGCAGGTGCCGGGTTCCTCGTTCCCATCACGGGAAACATCATGCGGATGCCCGGACTTCCCAGGGAACCGGCGGCTAATCACATGGACGTGGATGAATCCGGCAACGTGACCGGCCTTTTCTAGGCGGGACCGGAGGTCCATGCCGGGCAGGAAACCCCTGTCATCGTCCGGGCCGCTCCTTTACGGACTATCCGTCTTCGTTCGAAGGATGGTCCGAAGGCTGCGATGGTCCTTCGGGAATGAACGCTGGGCGCTGTGTGGAAGCATCGACCCCCTTCCCGAACTGGTGGTCGCCCACAGGTCGATCCTGATCAGGAAACTGGAGGGTACCGACCTGCGGCTTCAGAGTAACAAGACCGCGAGCCTGGGAATAGCGGCACCCCTTGTTGACGGCACCATACTGGAGCCCGGAGAGACCTTCTCGTTCTGGCGGCTGGTAGGCAGGCCCACGGCGGGGAGGGGGTTCCCTCCCGGGCTCCAGCTGTCCTTCGGCCGAATGGTGGCCATGACCGGGGGCGGGCTGTGCCAGATGTCGAACCTTCTCCACTGGATGGTGCTCCATACTCCCCTTGAGGTCACCGAACGCCACAGGCACAGCTTCGACCCGTTCCCTGACTACCGCAGGACGGTACCCTTCGGCACCGGCGCCACGGTTTTCTACAACTACCTGGACCTGTGCTTCAGGAACGGAACGGAACAGAGGTTCCAGGTCAGGGTAGGCCTGGATGATGAGTATCTCACGGGGGAGATAAGGTGCGAAGCACCGCTTCCGGAAGTCTGCCGCATAGAGGAGAGGGACCACCGTTTCGTCAGGAGGAAGGGAGTCGTCTACAGGGAGAACAGGCTGTGGAGGGTCAGAATGGACCCGAAGACCTCCCGTACAATAGACGAGACGCTGATAATGGAAAACTGCGTTGCGGTCAGCTATGACGCAGATGCCGTTCCGGGACTGAAGGTGGAGGAGGAGGACTGAGTCCCCCTCCTCCTCGAGGTCATCTGGCTATTACCATCCTCGTGGCCCCGGTCCCCGAGGGTCCCGCCAGCACAACCGAATAGACACCGGAGGGCAGAGGCGCTCCGGAACCGTCCATGCCGTCGAAGGATAGGCTTCCCGAACCCTGCGGAAGCATGCCGGAGTGGAGTTCCCGCACAGCCCTGCCGGCCATGTCGAACACGGTCACGGAGAACTCCCCTGATGCCGGCAGGTCGTAGGCTATGGAGCAGCCGTACCTTGCGGGATTCGGTGCCGGGGAATACAGGATCGGCGCCGCGGGAGCCTGATCATCGCCTTCCTCGATCCCGGTCTGTCCGGCAATGAAGATAACCGCCGGGTCGCCCAGAAGGTTGTTCTCCTGTGTGACCCAGTCTATCAGCGGCACGGTCACCAGTGACTGGATCTCGTCCTTGGCGTTGCACTGGATTACGCCTATCTGCGTCACGCCGAACCCGAAAAGCTGCTCCGCGAACTTGATCTCCAGCCATTCGGAGGGCCCCCTGGCCGGAGGGGTACCCCAGCCGTAGCTGGAATTGAACATCACCGCGATGGCCCCGCCGAAGGGCGAGAGCATGAGCCGCTCGGCTATGCATGCGCCTTCAGTCAGCTCTCCCGCCATGCAGGCTATGGAGTGGAACACGGTTAGCATGTCGATGTTGTGCATATCCGCGTAGTTGGTGGTGGCCACCATTTCCGTTGGAGCGTAGTCGTACCAGTAGATGCCGCCCCAGTTCCCGTGGCCATGGACCGAACCGAAGGAGCACCCCTCGTTGATGATGTCTATCTGGTTGTTTGGATGGCCGTACTCGTCCTCGTAGAGCTTTTCCACGGTCCAGTAGGCGGGAATGTACTCGGCTATGTCCTCGCACACGAAGCTGCCCCAGTAGTCAGGGGGCCAGAGACCGGCGCCCATGAGCAGGGCCGTGGTCCTCCAGTCGCCCTCCGGGGTCGTGGTCTCGTAGGAGATGGTCTTTTCCACCATGTTCTCCAGGAAGTTCTCGCTGTCGGAGCAGAACCTGCCCACGTAGAGGTCGCTATAGTAGTTGATGCCGTCCCCGGCCTCGCCGTACTTGTGGTCGCCGTCACCGTCCCAGGTTCCGTCCAGGTCGATGTAGTAATGGTCGGCGACGTTGTTCAGCACCGTCTGGCCGCTGTTGATGGCGTAGCTGGAGATGCGGGTGGTCTCGCCGTAGTCGCCCACAATGAGGGCGTATACCAGGGAATGGTTCTGGAACTGGTCCTTGAGGTAGTTCCTTATTTTCTCCGGAGTATCATACCCCGTGTAGTTTTCGGTTATGTACTGCACCGTCACGTACTCGGCCTCGCCAGTGTGGAGGTTCCTGTGGGCAACCAGGGGCTCCAGCACGGAAGCCATGCCGCTGTCCCCTATCGCCACCCAGACAGGGTCTCCGTCGGTATCCGAACGGGTCGCCGGAGACCAGGCGGAAAGCGCCTCGGGATTCTCTACCATCTGCTCCACAGCCGGCCTGAAAGCGGCGAGCTGGCGTCCGGTGAGGGAGACGGTCTCCGCCGAGGCGTCATTCGAACAGCGGACGGTGACGTCGGCTGCGGTTATCAGCCGAAGGTCGCCCGAAAGGGGGTCGTAGACGAAGGGGACCAGTACGAACCCGCCCAGCCTGAAGCCCGACCTGCCGCCGGACCTCCAGGCGCTCACCGGCCTGTCGGGGAATCCCTCCGGACTAGAGTACACCGGGGAGGGCGAAGCGGGCTCGAAGGGACGGCTCAGGATGCTGTAGGTCACCGGCGCTATCCTGTAGCTGCCGGGCAGGGCCTCTGACCCCAGGACTTCCACCGAGACGTCCTCGATCGAGGTACCCTGAGGGATTACGAAGGTATAAGCCACGCCCTGAAGCGAAGGTTCTCCCTCCCGGAACGGGACCACTCCCTCGGGGATGGAGACCACGTCCCAGCCCATCCAGGAGGAGAGTTCCACCTGGTCCGCCTCGATGCTGAAACGGAAGCTGATGTCATCAGCCCCGGCAGCCGTCGAGAGAGCCAGAAGCGTGAACAGTATCATGTATCTATGCATTGTCTACCTTTCATTCCCCCCTGATGCGAGATTCCTCATCTCGCTGTCCACCATCTCGTCCACCATCTCCTCGAAGGATATCTCGGGTTCCCAGCCGAGAATGCGCTTCGCCTTAGATGCATCGCCCCTCAGCGCGTCGACCTCGGTGGGTCTTAAGTACCTTTCATCAACGGTAACGTATTCGTGCCAGTCCAGTTCCAGCCTTCCGAATGCCCTGTCCAGCAGGTCCCGTATGGATTGTGTCCTGCCGGTGGCCACTACGAAGTCGTCCCCGTGGGGCTGCTGCAGCATCATGTACATGGCCCTCACGAAGTCCCTGGCATGACCCCAGTCCCTCTTGGCGTCCAGGTTGCCAAGGGGAAGTGTGGACTGCAGCCCCATCTTTATCCTAGCCGCCGCAGCCGCCACCTTCCTGGTCACGAAGTTCCGGCCTCTCCTCGGGGATTCGTGGTTGAACAGGATTCCGCTGGAGGCGTGAAGACCGTAGCCGGTCCTGTAATTCACCACCATCCAGTGGGAGTAGAGCTTGGCGGCGGCGTAGGGGCTCCTGGGATGGAAGGGTGTCTCCTCGTTCTGCGGCGGAGGTGAGGAACCGAACATCTCGCTGGTGGAGGCCTGGTAGAACCTGCATTCACCCACCAGACCCACCTCCCTTATGGCGTCGAGCAGTCTCGCCACGCCCAGGGCGTCCACGTCTGCGGTGTACTCGGGCATGTCGAAGGAGATCCTCACATGGCTCTGGGCCGCCAGGTTGTAGATCTCCTGGGGACCCACCTTCTCCAGTATCCTGTTCAGGGCGCTGGAGTCGGTCATGTCGCCGTAGTGCAGGAAGAGTCTCTGCCTGTAGATCTCCGGGTCCTGAATGAGGTTTTCGATCCTCTCGCGGTTGAAGCTGCTGGACCTCCGCACTATGCCGTGGATCTCGTAGTCCTTCTGCAGGAGCAGTTCCGCCAGGTAGGAGCCGTCCTGTCCGGTTATACCGGTGATGAGGGCCTTTTTCATCTCCACCTGTCCTTCATGGCCGGCACTGTCCCAAGCTCCTGCGCTGTCACATGTTGTGGCATAGTCCTGTTTCGCTGCACTGCACCGGAACCTTCCGATCCCGTCGGGACCGTTTCACATGGCAGGATCATCAGTTACCCTTACCATAATAACAATACTATCGCGATGGCAGCGTGAAAACCGCCGCTTTGTGCCGGGGGCTTGCACAGCCTTCCCGCCGGGCCTAGAATACTTGACAAGAGCATGTCCCGCGACTTCCGAACGGCGGTACGATATTGCAGGAGGGAGGGCAGAGTGCGGATCGAGCTTCTCCTCATCACACTGGTGTGCATGAGCGTTCAGGCACAGGAAGGACCGGAGGCCGAAGGGGACGAGCGCGGTTTCACCTTCACCGGCACGGTGACAAGGGGAGAGGACCTGCTGCTGGAGATACCCGGAGGCCTGAACTTCTTCCTGGATTTCATAGGGTACGGTCCCGAGGGATGGTCCGTCAGGATCTTCGACCCGGCCAGGCCCGGGGATAATTTCTGTGCCGTGGTCACTCCGCCCTACAGGGGTATAAACGCTCTGCAGATCTACGCCTGGCACTTCTTCAACGAGGACCGGACCGGACCCAATGACGGGTCGGTTAACGCACCCGGCGAGGAGAGGCGGTTCTTCTTCGTGACCGATATCCCCTCCTACGACCGGGCTTTCGAACTGCTGTCCACAATGCTCTGGCCCGAAGGACCGGAAGCGGCCGACTCGGCGGCGGCGGCCCACGACCGGATACTTCGCGAGGAGGGCAGAATAACAATCGGCGAACTGGAAACGGGATGCATTCCCGGCACGGACAGTGTCTGGATCGAACGGATGGAAATAGAGGTTGAACTTTTCATCCAGTGAGGATCCGCCGGTTACCGCACTCCGTTCCTCCTGCAGGGCGGCGGAGAACATTTGCAGGTACCGGAGCACCACGCGCGTCTCAGGTGGCGCCATTCAACAGGGAGGGCATGATCGCACATGGCTTTCAGAACGCAGATAAACTGGGGAGTGTTCGGGATCTTCGGATTCCTGATACTCGGTTTCATAATCGCGGGGATCCTCGTCCCATCCGGTGCCGAGACCGACGACGGACATCCTCTGAACATATTCTTCTTCTTCATGGCCGGGATGTTCTTCCTGAGCACGTTCGGCGTCATCCTGTGGGCCACCCTGTCCAACAGGAGGCGCCAGAGGATCGAGAGCAGCTGGTACGACGCCGAGGCCCAGATACTGGAAGTCGGCGAAACCGGGACCTACATCAACAACCAGCCCAGGATAAGGTTCAGGCTCCAGGTCAACTCTCCGGTCCATCCACCCTGCGAAGTGGTCCACAAGCAGGTAATACCGCTCACCGCCCTTGCCCAGTACCAGCCCGGCAGGACGATCACGGTCAAGGTCAACCCTGAGGATCCCGAGGACATCCTCATTACCTGAGAAAGGGGAGGTCTTTGACGGAAAGACACGTATGCCCCGTCTGGCAGGGCTACCTGCTTGCAAGCCCCCTCAGAAGGCTGGTCGATAATCCGGCGAGGAACCTCGCTCCTTACGTCGGCAGAGGGATGAAGGTGCTGGATATAGGCTGTGCCATGGGATTCTACACCCTTCCCATGGCCGGGATGGTGGGAGAAGGGGGCAGGGTCGTCTGCGTCGACCTGCAGGAGAAGATGGTCAGGAACCTCGTAGGAAGGGCCCGGAAGAAGGGCCTGCACGGGATGATAGAGGCCAGGGTATGTACCGGGACCGACCTCAACCTTTCGGACATGAAGGATGCCTTCGAATTCGCGCTTGCGGCCTCGGTGGTGCACGAGGTCCCCGACCAGGAGGGCTTCTTCCGCCAGGTGATGGAGGTCCTGCGGCCCGAAGGGAGGCTCCTGGTCATCGAGCCGGCACGGCACGTCCCGGAAGATGCCTTCGGTCTCACCGTCGAGAACGCTTCAGGGAAGGGCTTCGACCTGCTTAAGAGGCATAATAGGTGGCTGCGCCGGCTGGCGCTCTTTCAAAAACCCCGGGGCCGATGAACCCGCAAGCTCCGTCCATCCCGCTCTCGGTGATCATAGTGAACTACAACTGCGGAAGTCAGCTGCTGGACTGCCTCGATTCCCTCTACCGGACCGTCACCGTCTCTCCGATGGAAGTGATAGTGGTCGACAACGGATCGAAGGACGGCTCGGTACAGCTGGCCAGGACTTCCTTTCCCGCCGCCAGGTTCATAGAGAACGATTTCAACAACTGGTTCACCGGAGCTACGAACCAGGGTATTCAGGAAAGCAGCGGCAGGTACCTGCTGTGCCTGAACCCGGACACGGTCTGCCACCCGGACGCGGTGGACTCCATGGTCGGGTTCATGGAAAGCCATCCCGAAGCCGGCATCGTGGGGCCCAGGCTGGTGAACGGGGACGGCACCCTGCAGCCTTCATGCAGGAAGTTCCTCAGGTCCAGGTACCTGGTCCTGAAGCATCTCCTTCCATGGAAGCTGCTCCCGAATTCATGGAAGAGGAGAGTGGTCCTCGAATACTGGGACCACGGGAGCACCATAGAGTCCGACTGGCTCATAGGCGCCTGCATTCTGGCCAGAAGAGAAGCGGTGGACGACGTGGGCCTGAAGGACGAGGCGTTCCCCCTCTTCCACGAGGAGACGGACTGGTGCTACAGGATGAGGGAGAGAGGATGGAAGGTCTGGTTCCTTCACACCGCGGGAATAACCCACCTGGGCAGCCAGTCCGTGTCCAGAGTATGGGGGGACAGGCTGATACTGGAGTTCTACAGGGGCAAGCACAGGTTCATAGGGAAACACTTCGGGCTGTTTCCACTCCTGGTCCACAGGCTCCTGCTGACCGGTCTTCTCTCGCTGAGGCTTGCAGCAGTACTCATCAGGAGGCTCTTCAGTTCGAAAGCCGGACTGAAAGCCGAAACCTCTTTCCTCCTGGGCGGGATCGCCGTTCAGCTCGGAATGGCCCGAAGAAAGGAATGACCGTTCCGCCCTGGCCCGTCACCTTCCTGCCGCCCACGGGGATCGTACAGGATCGAGGAGGAATTCCATGAAGACCTGTCTGGTAGCTCTTGCAGCGGTAACCATGGCTCTTGCACAGGATGCCGAAACCCCTTCCTGGGAAGGCTTCCTCTCGGTCGGCGGTCTGTTCACCTCCGGCAACACAGAAGTATGCCAGATTGACACCGGCCTGGAGATCGGCAGGCGGCTGGCGGGACAGCGCTTCAGGGGCGATCTCGAGGCATCGGCCTCCTACGGGTCCCGGGACGGCGAGGCCTACCTTGAAAAGTACCGTTCCACCCTCACATTCATCTTCACCATGACCGGGAACAACTACGCCACCGCCGGCGGCTACTGGACAAGGGACGAGTTCACCGGCATAGGCCACGAGTGGGGCATCACCGCGGGTCTCGGCAGGAAACTGGTACGCACGGGCAGCCTGACTGTTTCGATGGAGGCAGGCGCGGGCCTTCTGAACAGGGAGAACACCGACGGGGAGACCCTGGAGACCTCCGCAGGCTACACCGGCCTCGACTTCGAGCTGCTGCCGGGAGGATCCTGGACCCTGGCGGAATCCTTCAGGTTCACAACGGACTTCCAGGACAGCGATAACTATTCGATGGAGAGCGTCCTGGAGGCGAATTCGTCCATAACCGGAAGCCTCTCTCTGGTGACTGGGTACGATGTGGTCTTCCACAACGTCCCCCCGGTGGAGGGCAACGAGAAGACGGACACATCGCTCCGGGTCCAGCTGAGGCTGGGGATCTAGCCGCAGACACCGTCCTTGAGGGTCATGTGACAACCCCGTTGAGGATGGAGATCAGCCCGAGAACGGCCAGGGCTGCCAGTGCGAGTCTCCTGAACAGGGGTTCGCTGACCCTCCGGGCGGTACGAATGCCCAGGAGGGAACCGGCGACGACGGCGGGAAAGAGGTACGCGGTCTTCAGGGCCGCCTGTCCCGTCATGAGCCCGCCTGCGACGAAGGCGGGTATGGACGCGATGTTCAGCAGCAGGAAGTAGGCGGCCAGGGAAGCCCTGAACTGGTGCTTCACCACATCCTGGTTCGCCAGGAAGAGTATCACCGGAGGACCGCTGAACGTGGTGGCCCCGTTCAGTATGCCGCTGGCAAGGCCAACGGGTATCATTGCCAGCCGTTCTCTGCCGATCCTTAGGCGGAACCCCGACGAGTAGACGATCGCCGACAGTGTAACCAGTGTCCCGACGACGATCTTCAACGTTCCTCCGTGTAACGACTTCAGGAGCCAGATGCCGGGGGGAAGTCCAGCGATTCCGGCGAAAAGCAGCGGCAGTATCCTTTTCGTGTCCAGACTGTGTCTTGACTGCAGAAGGACAAGCAGGTTGAGGAATATGCTGGTGGCCGAGAGCATGGGGACCGCAGTCTGGACGGGCATCAGGAAAAGCAGCAGAGGAAGGGAGAACAGCGAGTAACCGAAACCGGTGAGGCCCTGTAGAAAGGCTCCCGCGAGGAGTATGCCGGCGATCCCGGCGGTGTCCAGTTCACGCCTCCGGTACGGAGGATTCCCGGTAGGCGTAGGTTCGGAAAAGGGCGGACTCGAAAACTCCAAGGAGCGCAAGGTAGGCGAATACCTCCTTCATTTTCGCGGTGCCCGTTCCCAGTTCCGGTCGCGGCAGCAGGAGGATGAACAGCAGCAGGAGAGTTACTGCTACCAGGACGATGTGCATCCCGTTGCCGAAGCGCCGGCGGAACATCATGACCAGGAGCAGCGACGCCAGGGGGAAGACGGCGAGACAGGCGAAACCGGTCACCAGGTTGGCCGTGTAGTCGGTCCTTGTGAACTCCCTGCCTTCAGCGGCGGCCTCGGCGGCCCATGCCTCCTCGGCCGCCACCTTCCTCGACTGGAAGACCAAGTCGGAGATCCCGCCTATCAGGCACACCACCACGCAGAAGACCGCGAAGGCGTAGAGCATGAAGAGAATGCCCCCGGCCAGGATCGCTCTCAGGACATCAGGGAAGTCTTCACGAATATCACTCAAGGGAAACCGTCTCATCCAGCAGGGCAAGGAAGCCGGAGACGTCGCCTACGAATCCCGGTCCCATCATCGGGCGGCTTTCCCGGTCATGGCAGTCGGATCCGCCGGTGACCACCAGTCCCAGTTCGTCGGCAAGTTCCAGCAGGTGTTCCACATGCCCGGGTGTATGGCCCGGGTAGTAGACCTCCAGCCCCGATACTCCGGCAGCAAGGAACTGCGGCAGCAGCTTCTCCACGGTGGAGAGAGGGGGAAGGACTTCCCTGTAGTGGCTCTCGCCGGGGTAGGAGCCGGCAGCGGGGTGAGCTAGAACCGGAACCACCGGCCGGTTCCGGAAGAAATCGGCCAGGCGTTCCAGAGGAACTCCCGAGGGGACGTAGGCAGGACTGTCGTTGCCCATGATCCTGCCGATCTTCTCTTTCGAGAGCCCGTGGCCTTCCGCCAGGGCCATTGCGAAATGTCTCCTGGATGCGTTGTCGGAAAGGGCGGACACCTCCTCCGTCCGAAG
Source organism: Candidatus Aegiribacteria sp. MLS_C (assembly GCA_002030045.1). Taxonomy (GTDB): domain Bacteria; phylum Fermentibacterota; class Fermentibacteria; order Fermentibacterales; family JCC-6; genus Aegiribacteria. Next base: position 103,641 of record LQBI01000034.1, read on the forward strand.
CTTCCTTCGAAGCAGGGGTTTCCTGCCCCCGGGTCCGAATTCCCTGTTGATGCGGACCACCCTTTCTTCCACCAGGGCCGGTCCCCTGCCCTCGGAAACCGTCCCCTTCAGGGCTTCGAGGAAATCCGCGTCTTCGAGCAGCCTCCTGTGGAAATAGGCGAGGACATGAAGGGACCCGGTGAAGGTCTTCGTGGCGAAGCGCACCGTGATCTCGATGCCCGGTATCAGACGGATGGATAGGCGGTCCGCCTCGGCGATCGCCTCAGGGAGACCGGCCACGGTGTCGTGGTCGGTTATGGCCAAGGTGGAAAGACCGATGAGGCAGGCTTCCCGCACGAGTTCCGCCGGGGTCATGTCTCCGTCGGAAAAGGTCGAATGGAGATGAAGGTCTGTTCCCGGCATGCTCTTCCGCCCTCGTCCTTTCAGGGTTTCGAGTACTATACCTGCCATGACCCTCGAGTATAAGTGCCTCGGTCAATGTACCGGGGTGTCAGGACAGGGTCGAGAAGAATTCCAGGCCGAGTAATGCTCCGCCTGCGGCCGCCGCTGCCTGCAGTAGCAGGGACAGGCCCCAGGGGGGGCTTTCTCCGGTCGCCGGACCGTTACTCCTCTCCCTCATGGACCTGAAGAACGAGGAGAGTATGATGGCCAGCGGAACGCCGCCCATCAGCAGGAATGTCACGGCGCAGATGACCCAGCCCCACGCCAGTCCGCCCCCCGTGCCGATTCCGAAGCCGAACTCGACGAAGTTCCAGCCCAGGACCAGGAAGAGGGCCGACCAGGCAAGTGCCATCAGATTCGGCCCCCCCACCTTCGACCCTGCGTACATGGAGGCGAACATCGAGCCCACCATGAGCATTATGGAGACCGGGAACACCCACACCCAGTCCGGTGCCTGGTGAGCTATCTGGTAAGGTCCTCCGCTGGCTACGAAACCGCCCAGCCTCATGACACCCCTCATTCCCATGTACAGCAGCGCCAGGCAGAAGGCGAACACGAAAACCGAAAAAAGGAAGACAGCCCACTTTGCCGGACCGGCATCACCTCCCCTGTTAACGGGCCTGCCGGTAATGAAAGCCTTCTCCATCTCATCTCCTCATCCTCAGGAACACCTTTGCCAGTTCGGCCATCTCCGCCAGCCGGCCCTTCCTGTTATCCCTTATCCTGTCGTAGAGGTCGACGTTGTCCGCCGGCGGAGTGTTATCCCCCTCCGCCGGCACAAGGCTGATCGCCTCCGCCGGGCATTTGGGAACGCAGAGCCCGCACCCTATGCACCTCGCCTCATCTACCACGGCTGTACCGCCCGGACCCTTCAGGGATACCGCGTTGACCTGGCACCTCTTCACGCAGATGCCGCATCCGGTGCAGCCGGCTTCCTCCACTACCGCCGTGAAGCTCCGGGTCCAGAAGTCGACGGGGCGGGGCAGCATCTTCTGCAAGCCCAGCATTCCGCAGCAGCAGCCGCAGCAGGAGCATATGAAGTCCGGGTCCATGGCGTTGGAAGGCTGGAGGACCAGCCCCTCCTCCTGGTTCATCTGCAGGATACGAAGCGCTTCCTCCCGATCGATTTCCCTGCCGTGGCCTCTTCTGAGGACGTTCTCCGCCATGCTGCCCATGGCCAGGCAGGTCTCCTCCCTCGCGGTCATGGTGCAGGACTTTCCCCGCATGGCGCTGGTCTCCCGGCAGATGCAGGGGAGCACCACGAAAGGTCCCTCCGCTTCGTCCATGATAACGGCGACCTGGTCGTAGGTGGCCACGTGGTGTTCGACCGGAACGCTGGCGTTTATGGGTATGGTCCTCATCTGGGAGGGTTTGACCGCCAGGAGTGAACGCCCGTAACGGAACTTCCTCATGTAGGCGAAGGCGTCCCTGAGGAAGCCGGGGGTGGGCCTGCCGTCCTGGGCTTCGTACATTCCGACGACCATGGGAAGCAGGAACCACTCTTCCCGGCCGTTCTCGTTCCTGAACCCGATGGAACCCTTCATCAGGAGGTTCTCAAGGATACTGGACGCCTCCCCGGCGGTCCATGCTCCCTCAGACCCCTCCAGCATATCGGGAATGGAAGACGGCCTGTAGGACATGCACAGGGCGAACTCGGCCTCCTCCGGCGTGAACATCCTCTTTAGGAACATCAGCTCCACACCGGACAGGGTCCTCGGGAATCCTACCGCCTGCCGGTCCAGGTGCCTTTGAAGAGCGCGGTAGGTCCTCCTCTCAGCCCCGGTCAGCCCCTTCAATCGTGTTACCTCTCTATTCCCAGGACCCTGTCGGTCTCCCTCTGCAGGAGTTCCCTGAACTTCGCAGCCAGCTCCGGGTCGAACTCGGGGAACTCGTCTGAACCCACCCGCGGGGTCCAGAAGCTCTCCATCTCCAGCCACCGGGCGTGAGTGAAGCCGTTCTCGGCTATCACTACCATGTGGTCCAGTTTCTTCGAAGGGTCTGAGGGATCCTTCCTGTGGGTCATCTCGGCATGAACCTTCGCGAACATCTCAAGGCTGCCCGGTTCCCCGCCGCCCCTCATCTCGGCCTGGGCCGCCTGGAACAGGGGCATGAAGGCCATTGCAGTCCTGCCCATGTCCGACGGGTCCTGCATCTTCGCGGTGTAGTAGTCCTTTGCAGCAGTCCAGTCCGTTCTGGCGACCCCTTCAGCCCCTGCGATGGCGTACTCCCTCTCCAGGTCCCCGCCGGTGTCCGCCATTCGCGCGCAGAGCCTGGCATAGGTCTCCAGGGATACGTTCGTATGTTCCATGTTCCCCTCCTTGTTTTGTAATTATCCTATCCAAACGGTACGATTCCACCTTGCCGGTTCCCGGTCAATGAGCCGGGTCTCCGGGCATTCGCAGTGGATGCTGTGCCGTACCTCTGACCGTGTGCATGGATCTCAGGAGAGTTTCCTGCGCAGGAGGGGAAGCGCCACGTAGAGCAGAGTGGCCCAGTCCTCGATGTACCGAGCCAGGATGAAAACCAGGACGGAGAAGCCCGGGAGGATGATGAAACCGCCCCTGATCCGTTTCTTCAGTTCCTCACCCTCACCCAGCTCGGGGTGTCTTCTGACGTACTCGTACTCGGCCACTATGGTGACGCTGATGAGGAAGATGTTGATGATGAATATCCTCACCGCCAGAATGCTGTCGAAGTTGCCTATGACGCCGGTGGTTGCGGGGATCATTGCTATGAAGAGCAGATGGATCAGGACTATCCAGTTAAGCGCGGTATCCGAATTCCTGATCCGGTCGATGAGGTAGTGCTGGCCGATCCAGAAGCTGGCCAGCGTTACGAAGGAAATGATGTAGTGGCGGAGCTGGTACGCCATTTTCGGTATCTCGTCCAGCAGCGAAGCATGGGTGGACAGCTCGGCGTCAACGTCTATGCTCAGTATGGCCAGTGTCATGGCTATGGCGTAGATCCCGTCGGAGATAGCCTCTATCCGGTTCTTTCCCAGCAAAGCCTTCTTCAAACCCACCTCCAAATCAGGGACGGACCTAATTTCATCAAGTTATTCGCTGTTATACCTCTCCAGGATACCCGTAGCTTGATGAAATCAGGTCCGTCCCCGGTACGACTCCGGCTGGACTGACCGGAGATCGCAAATTACCTTTCAGTACAGGGCATGCCGGCGGAGGTCCTGCTCCGTCTGTTCATGTACCCGTTCGAAGTCTATTAATGATATTCGATATCATCAGGATAAGCCAGATATCCGGAAGGAGTAACTTGATGAAATCAGGTCCGTCCCTGGAAGTGATGTTTCTTTCGATGATGATCCTTGCATGCGGGGAATCGCCCGCTCAAGAGCAGGATGAACCATCTGGCGCAGATGCCGCTGGACCGATGCTTGCTCCGGTTCTGGAGATCGGCCTGGAGATGGGCGACAGCTGCTATGTGTTCGGGAACGTACGGGACGCATGCATACTCCGGGACGGGACAATCCTCGTCCTGGACTCGTACGACAACACCATAAGCGCCTACGACGCTTCGGGCGATTTCATCTCGGTCACAGGCGGTACGGGAGAAGGCCCTGGTGAGTACCTCCGTCCCGCGGCCATGATAGTACTGGAGGATGGCCGTATCCTCATAAGCGATGTCTCGAACACCAGGGTTACGATCCTTGAACCGGATCTGACGGTGAGCGAGACCATAAGCGGTTTCGTGCCCTGGTCGCCAGAGCGGATATCAGCCGCATCCGGTGCTTCATACACCGGCGCCAGAAGGGTCTTTGACAGGGCAAACTCGCTATATGGCCACATGGTGGCGCTCTGGAGCGATTCCCCGGAGCCTGACCTGGAGTACTACAGGGAAATGGGCGACTTCAACATGGAGAGGCTCAGGGAATCCACCGACGCCAGACAGGTGGTCTTCACCTCGGATTACGACGGGAGGGTGTACCTGGCGCCATACTCGACGACCGAATACAGGATAGACGTGTACGATTCCACAGGCGTCCTTCTGTACACCATCACTGAGGAAAGGGAGTCGGTGGACAGGCCGGAGGAGGAGATCCAGCGGGAGATAGAAGAGATGCGGGAACAGCTGGAAAGGGAAGGCGCTCCGGAGATGGCGTGGAACCCCGTGGAACAGTACTACCAGATACCGCTGAGAGGAATGGAAGTGGACCGGGAGGGCCGACTCTGGGTGGAGGACGGCAGGGCAAGGGTTCCAAGATTCAGCGTCTACAGGCATGATGAGCTGCTGTTCGAAACGTCACTGGACAGCACCTCGATGCCGGTGGAAGGGATTGCAGTGAAGGTCTCACCCTACGGCATCCTGGCCTGGGAGGTGGACCCGGAGACCTATCCCAGGGTTTTTGTCTTCTAGGGACGTACCGCGTTTCGTTGACTCAGGACTCACCAGGTACATTGCCTTCCCAAGGGCACGAAACGCGGTACGTCCCTTTTTCCTTTCCGGAACCCCGACCTGATCAGAGTGTTTGTATATTGATATAGTAGGAAATACCTGTGCGAAACATGATAACCTGACAGGGAAGTGTGATATGTCCAGAATACTGTTTCTTCTTCTTTTGACCGCCACTGTGTCCTTTGCCGCGGAACTCGCCGTATTTGAGGGCAGGCCGGACATGATGTCGATTCAGCCCTACCATGACAGCATGCAGCTGGTCTACGAGTCTTCCGACTACTTCGTGGTATTCACCGAAGGGGACCTGAGCGAGCTGAACATAAGGACAAGGATTCTGGACGCCGGCGACATCTCACTCGAGGATTATGCTCTTGTAACCCTTTCGTCCCCGGAGGGACTGTCGACCCTCCAGGGACTGGGCGAGACGGTCTTCCACAGGGACGGCATGGCGATAGTAAGACTGTCCGGACCATTCCCCGAGATGTTCCAGGGTGCCGGAGTGTTCTTCGTACAGCCCCTCAGGACCATCTCACTGGAGGACCGGACCCCTCACCAGTACTATACCCTTCCCATGCGGGGTACCGACGACGACATCTCCGACATCGTGGCCGCGGTGAGCGAGGACAGCATCAAGGCATTCATCCAGCACCTTCAGGATTACCAGACCAGGTACTCCAGCACGGACAACTACGATACCGCCTGCGACTGGGTACAGTACAAGTTCGAGTCCTACGGGCTGGCAGCCGAGCAGCAGACCTTCCCGATGTCCGGCTACGACTGCCAGAACGTCATAGCTGAACTCCCGGGTGTCACCGACTCCACCAGGATCTGGATAATCTGCGGTCATCTCGATTCAACGTCGCCCTCCCCTCAGACGAACGCCCCCGGGGCCGATGACAACGCCAGCGGATCCACGGCGGTTATTGAAGCCGCCAGGATACTGTCCGGCTACGAGTTCAACTACACCCTCAGGTTCGTATGCTTCGGTGGCGAGGAGCAGGGGCTGTGGGGCAGCGAGTACTACGCCCAGCAGTCAAGCGCACTGGGGGACGACATCATCGGTGTCGTTAACCTGGACATGGTGCTGTACGGACCTGCCGGACAGGACATTCTCTGGGTCCCCTACAACACCCCCTCCGAGGGTCTCGCACTTGCCATGGAAGCCATCTGCGACACATATGTCCCTGCCCTCGAAGTCGACATAGAGTACAGCCCGGGAACGGTCTACAGCGACCACGCCTCATTCTGGAACCAGGGGTACGCAGCCGTTCTCGGCATAGAACAGGAGGTCTACTCCAACCCCTATTACCACCAGACCACCGACATCCTCGCCAACTATATGCAGTACTTCCCCTTCGGGACCGATTGCATCAAGGGTGCGATAGCCACCGTTGCCTACCTTGCCGAGCCTGCAGGTGGAACCGGAGTGGCCGAGGGAGAGGTTCCGTTCCCCCATCTGCACATTCTCGGCTTCTCCCCCAATCCCGCCAGGACAACACTTACCGTCGACCTCGGCCAGGGCTATCCTGACGGCATCAAAGTGTCGGTCTTCGACATAACCGGACGCATGGTCATTGACGGAGCTCACACCCCGGTGTCAGGGACGGTCACGCTTGACATGTCCTCGCTCCCTTCAGGGGTTTATTCCGTGCGTATTTCCTCCGGGGGATTCGCTGAGGTGCGGAGCGTGGTCGTAGCCAGGTAGCCGGAAAGGCGATGGAAGAAGAAGGGGCAGGCGTTCGCCTGCCCCTTGAGTCATCAGCGCGAAGGGTTCACTCTTCAGTGTTTTCCAGACCGTTCTCCCTTTTCATCCACCTTCCGAAGGCCTCCCGGCCCTCCTCCCGCCAGAACTGCCTGTAGTCGCTCTCCATCTCCGAAAGGAGGGACTTCTCCTCGGACAGCCTGCGCTTACTGCTGCGCTTCTCGTAACGGTGACCGTGGTCACCTCCGAAGATAATGTGAGCAAGGACCACTATTCCCACGCCCTGCCAGAAGCTTATCTCCGGTAGACCGAAGATCGCCGGCATCAGAGCGTTCCAGAGCAGCTTGACGAAGACGCCGAAGACCAGGGCGAGGATTGCCAGACCTACGAGGCCTATTATGACCATGACCACTATCTTGGCTGCCTTCGCCGGTCCCGAACCCCCCACCTCGTGCCTGAAGAAGCCTATCCTGACCGTGCTGCGCCTGTGTTCATCCATTTACTTCCTCCAGTTTCCTTCTCACTGCGTTCAATCCCCGGTGCTTCCTTGCCAGCAGGGTGCCCACAGGCACATCCCACTCCTCGGAAAGCTCCCGGAAAGTCCTCCGATTGAATTCGGTCTCCACTATGACTGCCATCTGGGGTTCGGGAAGCTCCCTTATCAGCCTGAAAATCATCATCCTCAGAGACTCGCTGTGATATGAGGATTCCGGTCGGAACCTCTCGTCGGGAATGACATCAAAGAGGCTCTGACCGTGCTCGTTCTCGCTGTCCAGGGAGATCGTGTCCTCATCCCTGCCCCTGTAGATGTCCACGATCCTGTTCCTCAGGGCTCCGAAGACGTATGCTGAGAGGTCGGCTATCGGCGCCAGTATGTCCGGCCTGCCCAGCAGATTGAGCATGACATCCTGGACTATGTCCTCACCGCTCATGTAGGCTCTGTCCCGAAGCCTCCCCCTGACGTATTCCACCAGCCTGCCGTAATTCTGGCTGAAGAAGTCCGCGAGTCCAGATCTCCGTTCATGCGACATAGAACTTCCCTTCATCCTTAACCCGGAGACGTGGAAACTGCGGGATTATTGCATGTCGAGTCGGACAGCCCCTTCGGAATCGAATGATCCCGGAAGAAAGAACCATGCTCCCAAGGATCTCCTGCTCTTCCAGGTTGAATATCCCGGCTGCAGGTGATTACCGCAACAGCCTCCGGTTCTCGATCCGTTAATCGTCCCTTAATCACCGATTAACAGGGGACCTCCATGTTCTGAAAAGGAAGGAGAAGATGAAAATGAGAAGAAGGATGAGGATGTTCAGGTCTTCGAGGAAGAAGGTATGGCGCCAGCTGACCGTGAAACTCGAGGAAATGAGGCTTCCACGGGTGCGCAAGACGGCTCGAGGATCAGAGGTATGTCATGGAGAGGCCTGATCCACTCTTTCCCTCGGAAGAAGCCCTGCGTGATGCGGGGCTCGACATGACCCCGGAAGGAGAACTTGGACTGCCTTCCCTTAGCGGTTTTGGCGCATCCGGTCGCACAGCCTTTCAGCTGCTGAAAGGGGAAAGGTACGGGAGGACGGTGAGAAGCGGCATTCAGAGGACCGGCGACGGACGAACACTGGTAAGGACAGGGGTCACCTCTTCAACGCCCTCGTTCTGCTGCAGTCTTGAGGATGGTCACCTTGTCAGCTACAACTCGCCGGTGGAGGTCAACTCCCTGCTCCTGTCGGGCAGGACCGGCCCCGGCCGCGTCAGTATAGTGAACGACGGGCGGTGGCTCGTGATAGACAGGCTCCTTCCACGAAGCGAGAAGCAGGACGAGACATGGCTCCTGCTACGCCAGCTCAGGGACATCTCAATTGCGGAGATGCTCTCGGTCCCCTGCGAACTGGTAGGCATGAGCGAAGGTCTCTGACGCCGGAAAGACCATCATACCGAAACCCGGAACACTCAAACGTCCATAGAACGCTTTCATTGACGAGCCGACAATTCAATCGATATTGTCAGTATGTTGCGGTATCGTTACGAGTGTTATCGTACTATCGAAACCGAGCACCGGTGGGATTTCATCCACTGTTCGCCGTTTCGAGCAACGAGGGGAGGAGAACATGAAGTTCTTCATACTGGTGCTTGCATGCCTGATACTGACTTCGGCGGCGTTCGCGTCACCGGGCAGCATCATCCGCAGCCAGATGATATCCGGACAGCCGGTGAACGGCGTCAGGGGTCTCGCCCGGGACTGGGACACCGGAAGGATCTGGGTCGCCGGTCCCAACTCCACGGACAACACCATCTTCACCAGCCTGGACATAGAGTCCCTTGTGCCGGACGTCTGGATCACCGCCGCCAACCAGTACTGGGTCTTCGACATCGGCTACGGCTACGACGTGGGAGGCACCAAGTACATCCTGATGAACGACCAGAACACTCCATTCACCAGGATAGTCGACCCGCTGGACGGTTCCTACGAGGGCAACCTGCCGGACTACTACAGCTCCGCAGACTATACCGACGGCAACGCGGTGGACTGGGTCACGAACTACGTCTACATGAGCAGCCATGGCAACGACAACACCGTCTATTACAACGGTTCAAGCTGGAACACCTTCGCCAGCATATCCGGTGCAAAGAACATGGGCTGCGCCGTCGGCTGGGACCATGTCTTCTTCATAAGGACCGACCCCTACTACACCATCGAAGTCTACGAGACCAACGGGACCTATTTGGAAACCATCCCTCTCGTGGGATACCCCGCGGGCCAGTACATCATGGGCCTGGCCTGCGGCCGGGAGAACGTGGTTGGCGACAACGAATCCCTGTTCTTCGCCGACTTCGTGACCGGGCAGGTTCACGAGGTGGAGGTAGGCGACTACGCCGGGACCTCCCTTCAGCATAGCACCTGGGGCGCCATCAAGGCCGGTTTCTAGTACCGGTCTCCAGTGGAACGTTTCGAGGGGAGCTTCGGCTCCCCTCGATCTGTTTCAGAGGTCCGATCTTTCGTGACGCCGTCAGTTGGAAACCCCGTGAAAGAAGAATAGGGGTATGCAGCAGATGTTGAGGAAGCTGGAGAAACTGCCGTCAGAATATCGCGTATATGAACGGGGCTACCGCCGAGCCCTGGGAGAGCACCAGCACAACGCTGATGAGTATGAGCACTATTATCACGGGAGTGAGCCACCACTTCTTCCTGGTCTTCAGAAAATCCCAGATCTCTCCGGCCCTGCTCATCGTATCCTCCTCAGTAGGGCTTCTCAGGCCTGTCGCACGGGCCTTCCGGGTCCACCGCGGCCCAGTAGGAATCGGCCTCTCTGCTAATATTCAGGTTCAGGGGTCTCTTACCAAGTAGTCTCATCAACAGCCCCGTGATCGTCACTCCTGTGAAGAAGACGACGGTGAGCAGAATGCTGGTCATCATGAAGCCCAGTGCATGGGCGAACTTCATCCATGCCCGCTCCAGGGGTGCGAGGACACGGGGGAGTGTCAGTCCAAGTAGAAGGAACAGTCCTCCCGCTGCCGCGGTGAACCTCCATGCTCCAGTGCCGCGGATTAGGAGCAGGATGGAGACAGCCGACAGTCCTGCGGCCATAACAACTCCGAACTTCCTCAGTTCCCGCGGATCCTTCTTCATGACTCAGTCCAGTTCATAGATCTCCCGCCAGTCGTCCATCTCCTCGAGCTCCGGCTGCTCCTCCTTCAGGAGGATGCAGTCCTCCAGGGCGAGCATGTCCATCTGTGTCCTCATGAAGCAGAGATATGCGTCTTCCGGAGTGCAGACTATCGGTTCGCCCCGCACGTTGAAGCTTGTGTTGATTATCAGCCCGCAGCCGGTCTTACGTTCGAACTCGCTGATCAGGGCATGGTACCTGGGATTCCTTTCCCTGTCTACCGTCTGGACCCTGGCGGAGTAGTCAACGTGAGTGATGGCTGGGACGTCGGACCTGGGCACCTTCAGCTTTGCCAGCCCGAAGAGTCCGTCCTGATCGGGAGTGGGTTCGATCCTCCTTGAAGACCTTACCGGAGCCACCAGGAGCATGTACGGGCTGGGCCTGTCCAGCTCGAAGTAGTCCGAGACCTTCTCCTGGAGAACCGAGGGAGCGAACGGCCTGAAGGACTCCCTGTACTTGATCTTCAGGTTCATCCTCGACTGCATCTCCGGGCTCCATGCATCGCCGATGATGGACCTGTTGCCCAGTGCCCTTGGTCCGAACTCCATCCTTCCGGAGTACCAGCCGACGACTTTGCCGTCGATCATCGCATCGGTTACTATGTCCATGGTTTCATCCGGTGAATGGCGCCGGTAGGGATACCCCCTGGTTCCGAGCCATACCTCGATGTCCTCGTTCTCCCAGGAGGGTCCCAGAAGCGATCCGCGCTGGGAATCATGCTCGCCGTCAGCCTCCCTGGGATTGCCCAGGACCTGGTGCCATGCGAACAGGGCCGCTCCCAGGGCGCCGCCCGCATCCCCGGCGGCAGGTTGTATCCAGATGCCGTCGAAGATGCCTTCCCGCAGGATGATGCCGTTGGCGACGCAGTTCAGTGCCACGCCGCCTGCCAGGCAGAGGTTCCTCATGCCGGTCTCCCGCCGCACGTGCCTTGCGGTCCTGAGCATTACTTCCTCTGTTACGGCCTGGACCGATGCCGCGAGGTCCATGTCCCGCTGGGTCAGCTTCGACTCCGGTTTCCTGGGAGGTCCTCCGAAGAGGCGGTCGAACCTCCGGTTCGTCATGGTGAGCCCCTGGCAGTAGTTGAAGTACTTCATGTTCATGCGGAAGCTGCCGTCCTCCTTGAGGTCCATCAATTCGTCCAGAATGACATCGGCGTACTTCGGCCTGCCGTAGGGAGCAAGCCCCATTACCTTGTACTCACCGGAGTTAACCTTGAACCCCGTGTAATAAGTGAAGGCAGAGTAGAGAAGCCCGAGGCTGTGTGGGAAGTGCAGCTCGCTGCACAGCTGGATCCTGTTGCCCGAACCGGTTCCCCAGGATGCCGTGACCCACTCGCCCACCCCATCCATTGTCATGATGGCGGCTTCCGGGTAGGGGCCGGGGAAGAACGCGGATGCCGCATGGGATTGGTGATGCTCCGGGTAGAGCATCTCGCCCTCGAACCCTCCCAGCTCCTTCCTTATCATGTCCCCCATCCACAGCTTCTCGCGTAGCCAGAGCGGCATGGCCTTCAGGAAGGAGGGCAGACCGGCCGGCGCAAAAGCGATGTAGGTCTCGAGCAGCCGCTCGAACTTGAGGAAGGGCTTGTCGTAGAAGGCCACGTGGGTGATGTCCTCCGGCTTGAGACCAGCTTCCTCCATGCAGAAGGCGATGGCGTTGCGCGGGAAGGAGCGGTCGTGCTTCCTCCTGCTGAAGCGCTCCTCCTGGGCAGCGGCAACGATCCGGCCGTCCACCACAACGGCGGCGGCGGAGTCGTGATAGAAGGCAGATACCCCCAGGATAGAGATTCTCAATGCTTTCCAGACGATAGGATAAAAAGCTATTGCGAAGGACAGAAACGAATATAAGCGAACAACGATCCTTCAGAAACACCTTCCGGGGAGTTGTCAGTCGAGTATGTTTCATCATAATAACATCATTGCTGACAATAAGTCTCAGAGGGGTTGTAACGTGCCATCAATCAGAGAGTCTGCTTCCTGGACAGATAGGTGACAGTCCATTCACTCAGTATCGGCAACCCTCGCAGGGTTATAACTGATCAATCGATCTTATCTCTCTCCTGATATCTTTCTTCCGGCTTTCGTAAGCAGTCAGATACAGGCACCAAGGTGGTTTTCTTAATGCTCTAGATGAGCTGGGCCAACTTGAACCGGACGAGATTGGATTTCGTGCCGTGAACCCATTCAATCCCGATTATTACATAGAAAGCGATGACCAGATCTGGCCTCTGATACCTTTCATTATGGATGAAATACCAGTGTTGGAAGAGAACAGACCGGAATACCTGGTCTGTCAGTATCCTGTTCCCGAAGGATACAGGATCATCGAATCATATGGCTATCGTGACCGGGATATAGTAGCAATTGTGCGTGAATCGGTGCATCCTGATCGGGTGATTACCGTATTCCTAATGCGGAGTCCGTGGAAGTGGCGGAATTGGGGATCATACATTTCTGTGCCCGGCAGGATCTCTGAAGTGGCATGTTTGCCCTTCACTTATCCTTATCAATAGATTTGCGTAGCAATGAATTGACTGAGGGGTCGTGATTAGATGAGTGGACAGCTTAGTGACAGTACCGTGAGACTTCTGAGGAGAGTGTCAGTTGTAGCCGGTATCATTCTCATTGCAGCTTCCCTTCTCGCCAATAGTCTTGGCATGAGTATCAGCGGGGGTTTGAGCCGGAATCAGGTCATGATCACCGCAGGAGGAGTGACTCTCATCATAGCAGGAATACTGGGAAGGCGGTTCCCAAGACTCTACAGGGGAGCTGCACTGCTTCTCCTGAACGCTCTCGTGATACTGTTTGTTCTGGACCTCCTGGCTCTTGTTGCCTTGAAGATACTGAACAGAGAGCAGTTCAGGATACTCGAGAGAAAAAGAGAACAGGGCAACCTTGAAATGGTACAGAGCAATACCGTACTCGGAAGGTACGAACCGTACGTGATATGGAAGGCGAATCCGGAACTCTCTCAGGAAGGACTGAGAGTGTCCGAAGATGGATACAGGGTCACGCCGGGGGTGTCTGAATCGGACAGTGCATTTACCATTTATCTCCTGGGCGGGTCCGCCATGTGGGGAGCGGGGGTAGAAGACAGCTGCACAGTCGCCACATATCTCAATACATACCTGACTGAGGCAACCGGTGATAGTTACAGGATCCTGAACATGGGTCAGGTGGCTTTCTCGTCCACCCAGGAACTCATCGAACTGTCACTCAGTCTGAGGAATGGGTCGGTTCCAGACCTGGTGGTCTTCTATGATGGATTCAACGATGTGTGGGGAGCATATGCAAACGGCTTTGCCGGTGGACACCATTCGCAGGCTCAAGTTGCTGCCCGAGTTGAGGGTCGATCACCGGAGTTTCAACCACAGTCTCCATTGAGGGTTCTCATGAGAAGCAGCAACACATGGTTACTTCTTGAATCAATCAAGGAAAGGATGGAACCTGATGAGTTCGATGTGAACAGATTGATCACATACAGGACCATGGGAGTAGATACCAGGAATCTTGCGGAAGGCGTCGTACATACTTACATGGGTAACAGCCGGGTCGTACAGGCACTGGGACGATCCTATGGGTTCGACTGCATCTTCGTGTGGCAGCCATCGATATGGTTGGGCGAAAAGCCGCTGACTGAGTTCGAACGTACAATCTATGATGGAGGCTTCGAGGCATTCGAGGGGGGAGGGGACCCGGCCTTCAAAGACCTGCTGAGGACCACTTACGGCATATATGAGGATTCCATCGAGACCTCGCCCGATCACTACTCGTTCTCGTCTCTCTTTGATGATACAGAGGAAGAGTTCTACTGCGACTACAGTGGTGCACACGTGAATGCTCGGGCAAACTATGTGATTGCAGAGGGGATTGCCGATATCATCCTGGAGATGGAAACCTTCCAGGAGGCGAACGGTCATAGATGACCGGCCGTTACTTCGGATCACTTGTAGAAGTGGATTTGATCAGAGAACAGTAGTGTTCGTAGAACATGCACCTGTGCCAGTGAATCAGGCCCTGCCGAAGTGACAGGGCCTGATTCTTTCTATCAGAAGGCTACTCCATGAACGGGTACCGGTAGTCGTGGGGCGGAGTGAAGGTCTCCTTTATCGTTCTCACGCTGGTCCACCTGATGAGGTTGAGGTGCGAACCGGCCTTGTCGTTGGTGCCCGATCCCCTGGCGCCGCCGAAGGGCTGCTGGCCGACGACAGCCCCCGTGGGCTTGTCGTTGATGTAGAAGTTGCCGGCGGACTGCCTGAGAGCCTTGCTCGCGGTTATGACAGCCTCCCTGTCCGCGGCGAAGATGGAGCCGGTGAGAGCGTAGGGCGAGGTGTCGTCGCACAGTTCCAGGGTCTTCTCGAAGTCGGCGTCCTCGTAGACGAAGACCGTGAGTACAGGTGCGAAGAGTTCCTCCCTGATGGTGACGTACTTGGGGTTCGTGGTCAGTATCACCGTGGGCTCGATGAAATAGCCCCTGGACTTGTCGCCGCTGCCGCCGAAGACTATCTCCGCGTCCTCGCTGGCCCTGGCGTCCTCTATGTAGCCCATTGTCTTGTCGAACGCGTGTTC
>LQBI01000035.1 GCA_002030045.1 Candidatus Aegiribacteria sp. MLS_C
TCTTCAGGGAACTCCGAATGACCGAATTCGTAAACAGGAAGATCGACAGACTGTCCACGGGCATGAAGCAGAAGACCGCCATCGCAATAAGCCTGGTACACGATCCTGAAGTCATAGTATTCGACGAACCCACCAACGGCCTGGACGTTATCACATCCAAGTCGGTGACGGATTTCCTCCGCAGACAGTCCCGTGAGGGGAAGACCGTTCTGATATCCACCCACATCATGACCGTGGCCGAGAAGCTCTGCGACAGGTTCGGCATACTCGTGAAGGGCCGGATCAGGGAAATGGGCACACTCCGGCAGATACTTGACCGTCATTCCACGGACAGCCTCGAGGAAGTCTTCTTCGGGTACGTGCTCCCTGAAGAGGGTGAGGGGGCGGGTCATGCTTAGGGACAGCATGATAATCCTCCGCAAGGAGCTGAAGAGGATATTCACGGACAGGAGGACGCTGTTCTTCCTTGTGGTCCTTCCCCTGGTAATGCTGCCGGCCATGTATTCCGTCATGGCGAAGATGGGGGAGGCAAAGGACTCGGACATCGCCGCCTACATGTTCGATGTGGACTTCTACGGCGGAGAGGGCAACGGGACGCGGACCGCTCAGTTCATCGAAGCACTGTCGGCCATGAACGCCAGGATCAGGACCGTAGGCCCCGGCGAACTCGAAGAAGTTAAGCAGTCCATCGCCGACAGGGAGACTGAACTCCTGATAGTGATGCCGGACCATTTCGGTGACAGCCTGGATGCCTGCGACACATTCGAAGTATCGGTCTACTACAATTCCACCTCGGACTACTCGGAACACGCGCTTGTGATCGTCCGCCAGGTCCTCGCAGAACTCGGCGACGACATAGTAAGGCAGAGGGTCACCGGCAGGGGTGTCCGCGAGGACGTGCTGAGCGTGTTCACCGTAAACGGCTCGGATGAGCAGTACGACCTGGCTCCGGAGGGCAGCGTTATCGGCAAGGTCATCGGTATGCTTCTCCCGTTCTTCATCCTCATCTACCTCTTCGCGAACTCCATGAAGGTCGGCCTTGACTCGGTGGCCGGCGAGAAGGAACGGGGAACGCTGGCCATTCAGCTGGTGAACCAGGTGGACCGGCTGGCGATCGTGATCGGGAAGATGTTCTCGGTAATGGTCGCAGCAGTGGTAGGCGCCGCAAGCTCGGTGATCGGTCTCATAATAGCATCACGATACTTCATCAGCATGTTCAGCGAGAGCGGACCGGCCATGTCCGGCTACAGCATGAACACAATAGGCATAGTCCAGTTCGCCGCGGTGACCATACCGCTTGCCGTGCTGGTGGCCAGCATAGTGCTGGTGGTATCAACCTATGCCCGCAACGCCAAGGAGGGGCAGGGAATAATCATGCCCATCTACCTCGTTGTAATGATCATGGGCATAGCTTCCATGCAGGCAGGAGATGTGCCTCCGGACTGGATGAGGTCGACCCCGGTATTCAACTCCCTGATTGCTCTGCGCAGCATATTCATGCACGATGCCGCATGGAGCACGATCCTCACGGCAGTTGCCACCAGCATGCTTCTTTCTGCGTTTATCATCTACGTGACCCTCAGGATGTTCAGCAGCGAGAAGATTCTTTTCAGGATATAACACTGCGGCATGTCAGGAGAGGTCCTGACGGAAGGAAGACCTGCCGACTCGAAGGTCCGCCATCCAGCGGGCGGAACATGAAGACGGATTCCCCTTGCACCTGTTGGCCGAAGACCTCGTATTCGGAACAGCCCCGGTTCCGTATCGTACATCGCATTCCATGTAATCCCGGGCAGATACTACGGGATCGGTGGCGATCCCCCGGCTATTTCCTCGATCCGAAGGTGATAATAGCTGATCGGGTTCCTTCTGTGAAGCTGCATGTAGATCTCCCCTGCCCTGGACAGTTCCCTTCCATCCCCGGTGATCCTGTGGAGGAACAGCCTGGCGATGGCTTCGCCCTCGGTACCCTGGAAATCACGTATTATCGACAGGGCGTCACCAAGGACCCCGGAGTCGAATCCGGAAGAGCAGGCAGCCATGATACCCGCCACGGGAGTATACCACTGCTGTTCTCCGGGAATCCTCTCCGCCGGCAGTTCCTGCATCATATCAAACGTTTCCTTCAGTTCATCCATCATTCCCAGCCTGAAAAGGGCACGTGCCAGGTAGAACATGAATTCATGGGCGTATGCGGTGTCCCCTGCCCTGATGGAGAATTCCACTCCGTCATGAAGGTGCTTCAGCGAACGCTCAGGATGGCCGCGCAGCAGTGCGGTGATGCCCAGCTTGCCGCTGGACGAACCCATCCCCCTCTCGTCCCCGATTTCCTCGGCGATCTTTCCGGCCTTCAAGAAACCTTCCTCGGCTTCATCATACTCCCCCAGGAAGAACATGATCTCGGCGATATTCTGGTTCAGCAGCCTCATGCCCTTCCTGTCGTTCATGCTGCGTGCAAGGGGAAGACCCTCGATGTATATGTCCAGCGCCTTCCGGAAGTCCCCCCTTGCTGCGGAGATGGCGGCCAGGTTGTTGAGCAGCACTCTCACCACATGCCTGTTGCCGACCTTCTCTGCGTTCTCCATGGCTATCCTGTAGTACTTCTCCGCCTCGTCCACATTTCCCTGGAGGTAAAGGATATTGCCGAAGTTGAGAGCCGCGAGGTCCCTCCGAGAGCTGATGCTACCGGCGGAAACCATGCTCTTCCTGTAGCATTCCGCCGCCTTTTCCAGGGCTCCCTCCTTCTGGTAGACGAGACCGAGGTTATTGTAGCCGAAAACCATCCCTTCGATGCATGAACGCAGTTCCGGGTGAGCTTCGTTCACCTCCAGGGCCATTCTCAGGTAATCCCTGGCCCTTTCCAGCTCGTTTCTGTCTATGAAGACCGTCCCGATGTTGTTGTAGACCTTGGCAAGGGAGAGATCGTCATGAATGTCCCTGTATATCTCCTCCGACCTCCTGAAGCATTCGAGGGCTTCTTCGTTGTTCCCGGTCCTGTGCCTGATGAATCCCTTCCTGTTGGTGGCGTATGCCAACATATCCCTTCGACCGTTACCTGATGCCCAGTCGATGACCTGCTGGAAGCATGAGAGAGCTGTCTCCCATTCTCCCAGCAGTTCGTGGACCTCGCCCTTCCTCAGCAGAGCGTCCATGCACCTAGAGGGGTCCATCTGGTGCTGAAGGTACCTTCCGTACATCTCCAGGGCTTCCCGGTTCCTGTAGTTCTCATAGGCGTACTCGGCGGCAAGAAGCGTATACTTCAGCATCCTTTCCGTCCTGCCGCTCCTCTCCAGGTGGTAGGAAAGGTCGGAGTACATCCTCGCGTCACCTGGAAAAAGCTCCTCGATGACGTCCGCCGCGAGGAGGTGCATCCTGGAAAGACTCGCCTCCATCTGCACACCGTAGACCGCCTCCCTTATAAGTGCGTGGCTGAAGATGTACTGAAGCCGTGAAAGGCTCTCCCATATCCTCGACTTCACCCCCGTCGTGAGATGGAGGTCCACCGGAGACCCGATGAGCATCCGGGAGAGTACCCGCACATCGAACCGGCGCCCCAGTACGGCTGCGTGCCTCACCGTTCGCCTTACCTCGGTCTCCAGCGAGTCGATCCTCGACATGATGATCTCGAATATGCTTCCCGGAAGGCTTGTGTCCGCGGCACTCAGTTTCGCCCCGCCATCGCTGCAGTCGACCAGTCCCCTGTCCAGGAGGTACAGTATCATCTGCTCCATGTAGAACGGATTTCCCTCGGCCCTTTCCGTGATGACCCGTTTCAGGTAGTTCGACGGAGGGCATGGCAGGGAATTCCGGAGAAGTTCGATCTGCTCGCTCTCGGGGAGGGGATCCAGGTCGATCCTCAATACCCGTGCATCCTCCGGCAGAAGGCACGACGGGTCCGGACCGCAGGAGGGGCGTGCGAGAAGGCATATCACCGGTGCATCTATGTCCATCTGCCTGAAGAGGTCATCGAGGACGGAGAACGTGTCGGGGTCAACCCACTGGAGATCGTCCACGATGAGGAAGGGGCGTTTTCCCGCGCTCAGCATCCTCACGAGGTGGAGGAACCCCAGGATCGTGTTGTCGAACCTGGACCTCGAGTCCAGTTCCTGGTATTCCGACGTCTCCTCTATGCCCAGGAAACCGGTCACAGCGAATTTCAGCCTTGCCAGTTCTACCCTGCTGTAGGAGGAAACCTCGTCCGGACAGGCGGCGGACATGAGTTTCTCGAAGTTCCTCTCGAAGGCCTCACGGGACGGACGACCCTTCTCCAGCCCTGCTGTACCGAAGACCTCGCCGAAGAACGTCTCAATCGGGTTCAGGCTCTTGGACAGAATTCCGTCGCACTTCAGGTAGACCGGCCGGCAGTCCTCCGCACCGGTGAGTAACCGCTCAGCCAGCCGCGTCTTTCCGATCCCGGCCTCCCCCGTGATAACGATGGCCCCCATACTGCCGCTGTCGAAGGTCTCCTTAAGGAACCGTTCAGCGGAATCGAGTTCCTTCGTCCTGCCTACGAACCTGCCCGTGAACACCGGTCGGGAACTGCCCGCCGTCCTTCCCAGGACCAGGAGGCAGCTGTCCGATCCGTTTTCAAAATGGGAGGCTTCTTCCTCCGCTGGCACGAACAGGAAAGGTTCCGAGGCCATGGAGGCTGTATCCTGTGTGATAAGGATCTCGCCGCCGGAGGCCATCTCCATCAGTCTGGCAGCCCTGTTGACCCGGTCGCCGATCACAGTGTAGTGGCCCCTCGATCCGGGAGAGCCTATGAAACCGGCAAAGACACTTCCAAAGGTCATGCCGGTACTAAGGGAGTCGCCGTAGAGTTCGCTCATGGCAAGCGCATAGCCCAGAGCCCTGTCCACACTTCTTCCGGCCGTTCGGGGAGCGCCGAAGATGGTCAGGATCAGGTTGCCCTTGTCGCCGCAGTCAAGGAGATCGAAATAACCCCCGTACTCGGCGCTGAGGCGGTATATGTCATCAACGAACCGGTTCATGTCCCGGATATCCCTGAACCTGGTGAAGACGGAGGCCACGTCCCGGAACTCGGGTGAGTCGGCCATTGCAGCACATTCAGGATGGACGAAACCCGCCCTTATCTCATCGATGCATCGCTTCGAACGAACGGGCTCCCCATCGGCCGATCCTTCCCCGCTAAGCCTATCGACCTGAGAACCAAAGGTCCCCGGACTGCATCCTCGGAGGATTATTCCACCCGAAGGGGCCGTGGTCTGAGCACCGGCAGCCTCGGTGACCGGGGAACCGCTGAAAAGGTAGGCACGCGGTCCGCTGCCGTATATGTTCCAAAGGACCCTGCCGGCGGAGATGCCGGATTTGATGCCGACCGGGTATACACCGGCGCCGGTGTCCACGGAAGCGGGTATCCTCGACCTGATGAGTTCCGCGGCGCCTGCGGCCGCTGCGCCGTCGTCACCAAGGAATACGGCTGTGAAGGCATCTCCTGCGAAGCTCACCACGAAGCCGCGGAAGCGGTATACTGAATCTATCATGTCCTCGAACATGTCGTTCAGTTTTCGGGACAGGAGTTCCGCCCCCCTCTTCTTCATAGCGAAGAGAGACTCGGTGAGGCCGGTGAAACCGCTGATGTCTGACACCAGCACGGAGCAATCGAGAGCGCCGCCGGTCATTCCGTTCCCGTATTGTTCCATTATGAATGCCGGGACATAGACCGGACCGTCTTTGTCTGCCATTGTCCCTTCCGTCCGGGGAAAGCGACCGAGAGGGCAAAGGACAATAATATTCAAAGGGCCCCGAAGGCCACAGCCCTTCGTGAGCGCTGCTGTCTTCCGCAGCTGTTGGCCGTCGGAGGCATTTCTGATATTTTTCAACCCATGCGATTCACTATGACGCGGCTGGTGGAGCGGTGGGAGAGCCTTCTGGTGCCGTTCCTGCTTGTGTTCTCCATCCTGGTGAGGATTCCCGTGATGGTCCGCCATCCCCTGCCCGCAGGGGACGGCGTGGCCTCCAACCTGGAGATGGCGGTCAACCTTTCGCAGGGCGAGGGTTTCTCCACCATGAGGAAGTGGACGCTCTACGACGACTCCATGGACGGGATCAGGCCCGAGGGCAACCGCCAGCCGGCAATGGCAGTCATGCTGCTGGCGGTGTTCGAAGCTACCGGTCCCGGTTTCCTCCCTGCACAGCTCCTGGCCCTGCTGATCGGCACCCTGTGCCTGGTAATGTGCTGGATGTGGGCGAGGAGGCTCTTCGGCGGTACCGCGGCTCTGCTGACCCTGGCGTTCCTCTCCGTCACCCCCGTCTTCGTGTGGTTTTCCGTCCAACCCGACAGCCTCCTCCTGTTCACCGCAGCCATGTTCGCGGTCCTGATCCTGGCTGACAGGGAAGAGATCGGCTTTCCCTTGTCCGCGCTGCTGGGGTTCCTGGTGGGATTATCCTACCTGGCGAGGACCCAGGGGATGGTCCTGGTCCTTTCCATAGGCATCTGGATCCTCTACCGCGGAGGATCCCGCAGGGTGATCAAGGCACTTCTCTTCGGCTCAGTGTTCCTCGCTACCTGTGCTCCCTGGCTGGCAAGGAACATCAGCGCCTTCGGCTCCCCCACCCATACCCAGGGCGGCCAGTTCCTGGTCAACGAGAACCACTGGGCTGCATGGGAGGTACGGGAGACCGCTCCGGAACCGATGGACATGCTGAGATTCCAGGGACCCGCGGCGGTAGCGTCCTACGTGGCTCGGGGTGTACTTCGTGTCCTGGAGCCCGTAACCACTGGCTCGCTCCACAGGGGCGAGATATTCGGGCAGCCGTCCCTGGTGGGCTTCGCCATTCTCGCGCTGCTGGCCCTTCGTGACCGGAAGACCAGGGAACGCATGCTGCTTCCGGTCATTGCGGCCGTCCCTCCGCTGCTGCTGCTGGTTCTGCACGAGCACAGCGGTCGGTACCTTGCCTTCTTCATCGTGATGGTCACGGCTCTAGGGTCCTCGGGATTGCCGGTCCTGAGAAGGCTTGCAGGCAAGAGCGCGGCGTACGCCGCCCTGGTACTTCTGCTGGCCCCCTTCGCGTACCCACTGGGAGCCCTCCTTTCGGACAGCTCGGCGGAGAGGGCACGGGATGCGTTGGAGATCTCCGAATGGATCCGGTCGAGAACGCTGGAGGACGAGTGGGTGGTCACCTACCCCAACGTTGAGCTGCTGATATGGGACTACAGGCGGCCAACCCTTACCATGCCCAACGATTACGAGATGCTTCTCTGGCCGTGTCTGCAGGAGCACGGGGTCAGGTACGTGGTGGTGGATCCCTCTCTCCCCGTGATGAGACCGCGACTCTCACACAGATGGATGCGTTCGGCTGACGGCGCTGAGTGGCAGCTGGTCGACCCTCCGCCGTTCCTGGAGGAGGTCCACCGGAGCAGCTCCGGTTCCACCATAGTCTACGAGATGACCGGGGTCGTTCCGGAGGGATTCATGGCGGTTCCCAGCCTTCCCAGGGACAACATGCGCGCCCTCCCTCCGTCGGGTGCGGCATGGTGAGTATCCGTGCTTCATCATGCTCGGGAAGGCCGGGACATCGGGGATGAGCCGGTCGGGCCGGCGGATACGACCGACTTCCCCGCGGAACCGGGGTGCCTGACCACTGGTCCGTGTTGTGGAGAGACCTCCATGCGCGACATGACCTTACCTGATACGGGTCCCGAAAAGGACATTCCATCTTAAATGAAGTGCGGCAGGAGCAGGACCTGAATCCACGCCTGTAGGTACGGACCTTTCTCAGCCCCTGAGTTCAGGCGGAACCGTATCGGGGCTTCAGCCCATCTCCTTTATGGAGGTCTTTGCCTCCCTGTATAGAAGAGCCTTCTGCTGGGCGATTATCAGCTTCACGTCGGCCCATACCAGTCCCTGGGATTCGCCAAAGGCCTGAAGCAGGTTCTTCTCGTCGCCGGAAAGCCTGCCGTCCGCCAGCACTATCCTGGACATGGCTGCCAGGATCTCCCTGGCCTCGTTCTGGTTGCCCGGAGCCGGGAGCGTATCCTGGCCTGACTTCACCGTCTCGATTATCTCGCCGAGCTGTTCATCGGTTATGTGTCTCCTGGCGGCGAAGGACGACAGCGTGCTCATTTCCTTCCCGTCCACCTCGCCGTCGGCATACATAGCCTTTACCATAGATGACAGTATCAGTTCGGGGGGTACCAGCGCGGCACGCTCGATCCCGTCCACGGCCCCGGCGGTGATGCGCGAGGCGGTGAACCTCTGTACGCATTCCAGCACCCAGTCCTGGCTTCCGTCATTGAGCGGCCTGCCGCAGTACTCGCAGGTCCCGGAGCCGCCGCCCGCGTAGGGCGCTCCGCACCCGGGACAGTGGGAGGACCTGAAGCTCTGGTCGACACCCGTCTTCACTCCGTGCTTCCGCACGAGGGTATAGACCTGGGGCCTTATCATCTTCCTTCCCGTCACCCTCACCCCGCCGTTCCTGTTCCTCATGGCGTTGATGCCGGACCATTTCACCAGGACGTCTATCCTGTCCATCCTGTTGGTTGCGCCGAGAGTGATCTCCTGGACCTCCACCGCTCCCACGGCGGCATCCTTGAAGAACATCCACTCGTCGCCGGAAGCCGTGTTGGATATCTGGATCCTGAACTCCTCGAGGTGGGAGGGAAGCGCCACCTTGCCGGCCTCCGAGACATCGCCATTGAACCATGACTTCATAAGCCTCCAGAAGATGACCGATGTCCTGTCCTCGATGTGCTGGAGATTGAAGCCCGGATCAACGGACAGCATCGCGTCGAAGCCCGGTATCAGGGATTTGTCGGTAACCACGTTCCACTCGATCGACTGGGTTATCTCCGCCAGTACCCAGTCGTACTCACCGCTGGTCAGAACGGAATCACAGTTCTCGCATCTGCCGGTATCGGTTATCTCGAGGTGCGCACCGCAGTTCGGGCAGAATCCCTCTATCAGGCTCCTGCCCTCGAGGGTCTGCGCGCCGGGTTTTCTGAGGAAGCTCCAGTACTCGGTGAAGGGGGCTGATGAGTTCTTCCTCAGCTTCCTGCCCGTCTTCAGGTCGACGTCGGTGTCCTCGGCCTGGGCCGTTATCTCCACATGTATCGAATCGAAGTGCCTGTCCGTGTAGACGCCGACGATCCTGGTGCTTCGTACGGTTATGTTCTCCATGCTGTTACGGTAGCCCTCCGCCCTCTGCATCTCTATCTGCAGATTGAAGCGCTCGCTGATACCGTCGGAAATGAACTGTCTTACAGGGGAGAGGTCCTGGTTCGACCAGGACTCCTGCACGGCTATGAACGCCCTGTTCACTTTCTGGACGAACTTGCCCGTGGTGAACCCCGTGTCCCTCTGCCTGATGGTCTCGAGAGCAGCCTGCATCTCCTGGTGCTCCTGCTCTTTCCTGAGTTTGCCGGCCCTGGTTATCGTGTGGGTCTCATAGCCGCCCTTGGCCTTCCTTCCGAACTTGATGAGAAGGATTATCACCACCACGAGGAGCGGAATGCCGATGACGGGTTTCTCCATGGCCAGACGGATAAGAAGGTAGAATATATAGCCGCTGCCGTTCCCGCCGCTTCCACCGTTCCCTCCGCCGGAGCCCCCGTAGCTGCCCCCTCCGCCGGCGCGTCCGAGGGCCAGGGAGGTGAGGGAGAGCAGTATTATGCAGAGGACAGAGAACAGGACCCTCCGGCTGCCGTCATTGTCGTGGAACACGGAAAACTCCTCCCTGAAGCTGGATGCACATACAGTATGGTTTTATATTTATGATGTCCATAGTATGAAAGCGGGACATCACGCCGGCCCCGTCGCATGATCCGGATCCCGGGATCTTTCATGACCTCAGAATCGGAAAGGAACTCCAATGAGAAGATCGAAGGTGTGTGCTGTGCTCATGATCCTTGCGATGACGGCACTGACCGTCGTCTCCTGCGGGGAGGATTCCGGAGGTTCCCGTTCACCGGGTGAACCGTCCGGATCGGAGGATCGAAGTTCGCCTGTCGACGGGGATTCAGCCGCAGTCGATGAGGGTGTATCGGAAGAGGGTGACCGGCCGGAGGAGCAGAATGAAACTCCGACGACTTCTTCCGTGTCATCGGGTCCCGAAGGCGAGTGGAACACAACAATGGGCAGGATGACGATTGAGGTCGATGCCGGCGGTACCGTCACAGGGCTGTATCCCCTTGGGACCATAGAGGGCGTGATCGATGGGAACACACTGGATTTCGTGTTTGACGAGGGTACTCTTACCGGCACGGGATCATTCGGTTTCTCCGATGACTTCTCATCCTTCAGCGGGGTGCAGGTCATAGAAGGTGCCGAACTGGTATGGGAAGGCAGCAGGATATAGACTTGACGGTGCAGGACCGCGGGTTTCCCGGGTTCCTTAAGAGATTGGAGGTCAGCAGGGCCGTCATCCATGAGCCTCTGGACGGAAGCGCCGTTGCCCGGGAGTGGGGAAGGATCGCCTCCTCCGTCCAGCGAATGGGAGGCAGTGGACCTGTGACCCTGGTCGTGAACGATTCCACCAGGCCGCCTTCCGGACCGATGATCACCTCTCTGGAGGATATTCTGGACCGCGAGACCAGGATCATCGTAGCTACCGGTACGCACAGGCCTGTCTCCGAGGACGAGAAGGAGGCACTCCTTGGAGGATGCTTCTCCGGATCGGCATGGAAGAACAGCGACTGCGATTCGGACGGCATGGTCCACATAGGCACTACCTCGAGAGGGACCCCGGTAGGCTTCGACCCCTGGATACTTGATGGGGGCCCCGTCATCGCGGTCAACTCAGTCGAACCCCACTATTTCGCTGGTTTCACCGGTGGCAGGAAGTCCTTCCTTCCCGGCGTGGCCTCCCGAAGCGCCATCGTCGCCAACCACTACCTCGCCTGTCTGCCCGGTTCGCAGCCCGGCAAACTGGAGGGCAATCCGGTCCACGAGGACATGAACGAAGCCCTGTCGATGCTGGAGCAGAGGGTAGGGATACTTCAGGGCAACGGCGTGATGCATGGCGGTAAACTCGTGGGCTTCTTCGCCGGGACCTGTACGGAGTCCTTCGAAAGTGCGGCCGGACTCTCCTCGGAAATCGCAAGACTTCCGGTCCCGCGTGCGGTGGACGTGCTGGTACTCCATCCGGGAGAGCCCCTGCACATGAACCTCTACCAGTCGGAGAAGGCTCTCTACAACTGCAGCGGCATGGTCAGCGAGGGCGGATGGATGCTCCTTGTCAGTTCCTGCCCGGAGGGGCTTGGTGCCGACCACCTGAGGCGGGCTTTCATATCCTCCCGGGACCCCGGCTGGAGGGCTCCCGACAGGGAGAGCTACCGCCTGGGGGACCATGCCATCGTCCGGCTG
The DNA here is from genome assembly GCA_002030045.1 of Candidatus Aegiribacteria sp. MLS_C. Taxonomy (GTDB): domain Bacteria; phylum Fermentibacterota; class Fermentibacteria; order Fermentibacterales; family JCC-6; genus Aegiribacteria. The sequence goes on from LQBI01000035.1 coordinate 11,325, forward strand.
AGGGAGATGAGGGAACGTCTTTCGATAGCTCTGGCCAGCGGGCTCCCCGACGGGACCGTGAGGGAGATGGGAATGGAGCCCGTCGATGACGTGGAGGTGTGGTTGGGCAGGTTCGAGGGGAGTTCCATGTCATTCATACCATCCGCGGGATTCGTTGTACCCTGTATCGAGGAGAGCTGACATGTGGAACATGAAGACGAGGATACTCATACTGACGGTGATGATCGCCCTCGTCTGGCTTTTCTTCTACTACAGCTTCGGTCTCGTCAGCCGGCTCAGGGATGCCAGAAGAGAGGCCAACGAGACCATAGCCTGGTTCTGGGCCGGGTCCCAGGTGCCGCTCAGCACTCTCGCAGAGGCAGGCATGGTCTATGTCTGCAGTGAATGCGGGGCAACCTTTCCAGCCTACAGGTTCGAACCCGGCGGAGAGACTACCGGATACTGCCAGCAGTGCGGGAAGGTCACGAAGTGGTACTTCGTCTCCTTCGAGGGCTACATTGAGCGTGACCAGATCCTCAGATCCATAAGGACCCTCTTCAGGGACCTCGTAGAGCGCCTGGAATACCAGACACTCCTGACTGACGACCAGATGAGACCGCAGGTGCTGAACGGGAAGGCGTTGTCCGATTCGGTCAGCGGGGACAGCATGAGGGTGCTGCAGGCCCTGGTGAGGGAACTCGACAGCGAAAACGATCCTATCCCCATAACCGGCGCCGCAGGTGAGATACTGGGCTACCTCCATTACGGTTCCGACGAGCTCGAGAGGGAGCTTCTGGTGGTACCCTACGTTGAGATGGGGCTCATACTCCTCATATTGATACTATTCCTAGTCCTGGTTCGAAGCGAGATGAAGAAGGAGAAGGAGCTTGCCTGGATAGGGTTCGCAAAGGAGACCGCACATCAGCTGAGCACGCCTCTGTCGTCCCTTATGGGCTGGATCGAGATACTGGGCGAAAGAACCGGGAATGAAGAGGACATGGAACTGGAGGAAGCCCTGGAATGCATGGGCGACGATGTCGAGAAGCTCCTCCAGATAACCAGCCGGTACGGGCAGATGGGGAAGGACCCCAGGCTGGAGGAGGGGCTGGTGAACCCCGTCATACTGGATACAGTGCACTACTTCGCAGGGCGTCCCGGGTTCATATCCGAGAACATCAGCCTCAAGACCGATTTCCAGTCGAAGTTCCCCGTCATGCTCAATCCGGTTCTCTTCGGATGGGTTATCGAGAACCTGCTGAAGAATTCCATCTCCGCTATGAAGGAAGAAAAGACGGGCACCATCAGGATATCCACCAGGGATCTGCAGGAGGCCTCGGGGAAGGTCGAGATAGAAGTGGCTGATACAGGATCCGGCATTGCCTTCGCCGATCAGAAGAGGGTATTCAACGCCGGATTCACTACAAGAAGGGGCGGCTGGGGTCTCGGACTCACCCTGAGCAGGCGAATAATCGAAAGCCACCACAGAGGGACACTGAGACTGAAGGCCAGCTCTCCCGGCAAGGGAACGACCTTCGTGATACATCTGCCGGCTGCGGCGAAAGGATCCTGATGACCATACTATGGGTCGACGACGAGATACACCATCTGAGGAGCCACGTCAGGTACCTGGAGAGGCACGGTTACAGTGTCCTTACGGCTCCCAGCGGGAAGAACGCTCTGGAGGAATTGCGCAACAACCAGGTGGACATCGTCCTCATGGACCAGATGATGGTGGGCATGGACGGTCTGGAGACGGTGGCGGCCATAAGGAAGCACTACCATGCCATTCCCATCGTGATGATAACCCAGAGCGAGGAGGAGGAGCTGATGGACACCGCCATCAGCGGAGAGGTGGATGACTTCCTCACCAAACCGGTCAATCCCAGCCAGATTCTCCTTGTCATCAAGAAGCTGCTCCTGGGCAGCCGACTCAGGACGCAGAAGGCAGCAAGGGACATGATCGACCAGACCGCGAAACTGATGGACTTGAAGAGCAGCGAGATGAACCTGGGATCGTGGATCGACTTCTACAGGACATGGGTCCAGAAGGACGTAGCTTCCGACGGGTCCATAAATGAAGAGATGAGGTCGGTGGACAGGCACAGGTTCAGCGAGATGCAGATCGATTTCTCGAAGTTCATCGAGAAGAACTACCCGGCATGGGTCCAGGGAGAGACGGCAGATGTACCGCTGATGGCCCACAACATACTCGAGAGGGTGGTGGTGCCCCAGGGGGAATCCTCGAATGAGACAGTTCTGATGGTGATCGACTGTATGCGGTACGACCAGTGGCTGACGATGGCCCCGCAGCTGGAGAAGTGGTTCCACATAGAGACGGATATCATGCTCTCGGGGCTGCCCTCGGCCACACCCTACAGCAGGAATTCGATATTCGCAGGTCTTCTTCCGCGGGACATATGGAGATTCTACAGGATTATGTGGGACGAGAACTACGGCGACCCCGGCCTGAACAGGCACGAGCATTTCTACCTCACGGAAGCTCTAAGGAGGCTGGGCTACGGAAGGAACACTGAACCCGACTACGTGAAGGTAAGCAACAGGCGCGAGGGAGAGACCCTGATCCATTCCCTCTCGAAACATCTCAGGAACGGCTTCCTGGCCGTCATCATCAACTATATAGACCACCTCACCCACGGCAGGTCGGAACTGGACCTGATAAGGGACCTCGCTCCCGACGTCGCCAGCTTCAGGAGACTGGCCGAGACATGGTTCAGATCATCCTTCCTGAAGGACCTTTTCCATACTCTCGCGGCCAGGGGGTCCACGGTGATAGTCACGAGTGACCACGGGTCCGTCTTCACTTCCAGGGAGACAAGGATCAGGGGAAGGGGTGTATCCGGCAGCATAAGGTTCAGGTTCGGCACTTCCCTCTCCGCAGACCCCAAGGCGGTGGTGATTGCGGAGGACCCGGCCCGGTGGGGTCTTCCCGACGACCGTCCGTCCAAGAGCTATCTCTTCGCCCGCTCCGACTACTTCATGCTGTTCCCCAGCGTGCCGAGGGAGGAGACCTACAAGTTCCGCAGCACATTCCAGCACGGGGGCATCTCCCTCGAGGAGATGCTGGTCCCATGCATCGTGATGAGGCCCAAGAGCGTACGATGATGGACCAGTATTCTCTGGAGGCGCTGGCCAGGAGGATCGCCCGGAACATGGGGCCCGGAAGCAGGCTCTACCTTACCGGCGATCTCGGAGCCGGGAAATCGGTGTTCGCGCGGGCGGCGCTCAGGGAGCTGGGTGTCAGGGGCGATATTCCCAGTCCCAGCTTCATAGTGGATGCCGTCTACTCATGCGGAAAGCTGGTGATCCACCACCTTGACCTCTACAGGCTTGAAGGGGACCCTGACGAGCTTGAGTTCTACGGGATCGATGAGATCCTGGCATCCGATTCCCTTGTGATCGTGGAATGGGCCGACAGGCTGAATAGTTCCCTGCTGATCGAAGGGACAAGAGTGCACATCGAATTCTCGGAAAGACATGACATGAGGGAGGTGACCGTTGACGGAAGGACCGTGGCTGGGGATTGAGACCACCGGTGTCATTGGAGGAATAGCCCTGGTCAGGGGAGAGGAGACCCTTGCCGAGGAATTCCTGCCGGTCATGGCCACCCATTCCGAGAAGCTGCTTCCCGGTATAGAGCGTCTCATTCGGTCCACCGGGATCCAGGGCGGTGAGATCGCCGGCATAGCCGTCTCCGCAGGCCCCGGCTCCTACACCGGTCTTCGAATAGGGATGGCCACGGCACTGGGCCTGGCCCGGGGATGGGGATCCGGCGTCGCGGCCGTGGAGACGCTGAGGATCCTTGCCTGCACCGTTCCGGTCGGAAGCCCCGTGATGCCCTGCATCCGGGCCAGGAAGGGGGAGGTATTCGCAGCCGTTTACGCGGGAGGGACCCCGGACTCCGCCGTGCTGGTGGCCCCCGGGGTCTATACCATCGAGGCCCTGGGGAGGCTCACATCGAGGATAGGAGGTATAACCGCGGCGGGAGGTGCAGCTGTCGTTCCCGATCTGCCCGGAGTCGTCGGGATCCTCGAGGGTACGGAGGTACCCGGCCCGGCAACGGCGGCGATCCTCGGATCCATGAAATTTTTCCTGCATGGTTTCGACAGGTACCCTGTCCCGGTCTACCTCCGCGGCTTCAATCAGCGGGCGGTGTCCCATGTACCCTGAGATAAGGCTGGCCCGTCCATCGGATATTCCGGCCATGCTGGAGATAGAGGGACTCTCGTTCTCGTGTCCGTGGGGGACAGATGCTCTGGAGGAGTGCATGGACGGCCGATTCTGCCGCACATGGTCCGCGGTCCTGGACGGCAGGACCGCCGGGTATGTCAGTTCCATCATTCACGACGGAGGGGTCCACATAGTGAACCTGGCGGTCCATCCTGAGTCCAGGCGCATGGGCCTGGCAACCGCGCTTCTGGAAACGGCGGAAGGCTGGGGAGGAAGGCTCGGCGCATCGTACGCCTTCCTGGAGGTAAGGGCCGGTTCCCTGCCGGCAAGGAAACTCTACGGGGAAAGGGGCTACCTTGAGAAGGAGCACCTGAGGAACTACTACCCCGACGGCGAGGACGGCCTGCTGCTGTTCCGTGCGATCGAGCCCGACTACGCCGCCGCATCCGTAGCGCTGAGCATACTGAGGGAATGCGGTGAGGTTCCGGAAGTAGGTGTCGTGCTGGGATCGGGCCTGGGCTGGCTTGCCGACGAGTTCGGAAGAAGCAGGGAGATAGAGTACGGATCCATCCTGAACGGTGAGGCGGAAGATATCCCCGGTCATCCGGGCATGATGGTCGTCAGCGACTGCGGTAGATTCGTCTTCCTCCTGGGAAGGAGGCACCATTACCAGGGCTACACCGGGGCCGAGATACCCCTGCTCCCGGGAGTCCTGGGAGACCTGGGCACAGTCCGGTGGATCCTCACATCATCCTCCGGTGCGGTTGACGAATCCCTGGTACAGGGACAGGCCGTCCTCTTCAGCGACCATGTGAACTTCACCGGCTGCGTACCACCCTCTTCTCAATGCAGATTGGGGCCTTCCGTCTACTCCAGTTCCCTTCGGGCGGCGGCCATGGAGGCGGCCTCGGAGTGCGGGGTGGTCCTTCGGGAAGGTCTCTTCGCATGCGTATCCGGACCTGCATACGAGACCTCGGCGGAGATAGGGTTCCTGCGGAGGCACGGTTTTTCCACCGTTTCGATGTCCACGGTGCCCGAGGCTCTCTATCTGTCCTCTATGGGGCTGGAGGTGGCGGCCCTGTCCCTGGTAACCAACGCCGCCTCTCCGGGAGCGGTTCTCACCCACGAGGAGGTCCTCTCGTCCCAGACCATGATCAGATCATCACAGGGCGCTTTCATGTCATCCTTCCTGAGAAAGGCTGCATCAGTTGAGATACAGTGATGTGGAGGAGTACATATTCGCCAGGAGGCGAATGGGTATGAAGTTCGGCCTGGACCGTGTAAGGAAGCTTATGGCCGCGGCCGGCGACCCTCAGCGGAGCTACAGGACGGTCCACATAGTCGGTACCAACGGCAAGGGAAGCACCACGGCGTATCTGGCCGGAATACTGCAGGAAATGGGTTACAGGGTGGGCCGTATGACATCGCCCCACCTCCTCCACTACAGGGAGAGGGCGGCGGTCAACGGTGAGTGGATCCCGGAGAGTGAAGTGGTGGAGTTCGTCGAGACCTTCAGGGATAGCATAGAACAGTTCAGGGCAACCTTCTTCGAGATAACCACCGTGATGTCCGCATGGTACTTCAGGAAAGCCGGCGTGGAGGTGGTGTCCGCGGAGGCCGGACTTGGAGGCAGGCTGGACGCCACCCGGCTGCTGGATGGCGGAATAACAGTGTTCACGGGAGTGGAGATAGAGCACAGGAGGATCCTGGGGCCCACCGAAGCCGCGATAGCGACCGAGAAGGTCGCCATGGCGAAGGAGGGTTCGATCCTAGTGGCCTACACCCAGAAACCGGAGGTTGAGGAAGCCATTGCATCAGCGGTTGCCGGCAGGAACCTGAGGCGTGTAGTTCCGGAACCCTCGCCCTTCGCACCGCTCCCGGGGGGGTATCAGCCCCTTAACGCCGGGCTGGCGGTGGCGGCAGCCGGACTTCTGTCAGGGAGGCCGGCCGAAGAGGTTTTGGAGGTCTTCAGGAACTCGGGAAGGTCTTTCAGGTGGGCGGGTCGCATCGACCTCAGGGAAGGAGAGCCTCCCGTGCTCTTCGATGTAGCCCACAGCCCCGGCTCCATGGCCGGTCTGATAGAGTACCTGGGCAGGGAGAGGGCACTTCCTGTTCCAGCGGTGGTAGGTTTCCTTGAGGACAAGTTCTGGCGGGAGATGACACTCCAGATGAAGGGAGTCTTCGAACCCGTCGTGGCTACCACGCCCCTGAACGAACGGAGCCTCCCGGCGGAGATCCTGGTGAAGGAGTTCCGCAGGCACGGGATCGAAGCCCTGTGCCAGGACGATATAGGAAAGGCCATGGACACGGCTCGCGGAATGACCCGGGACCTGCTCGTAGTCACGGGGTCCTTCTTCGTGACTGGCGAGGCCATGCTGCACGCCTGGCGCTGCGGCTGGATAAGGCTGCCGGAGAGAGGCGAGGAACCCCATCAGCTCTTTCGTTCCGGCAGGGATGTTGACACCCCGGAGATGACTGACTTATAGGTAGGTTTCATGATACTCCGGGTACTATGCAATGGAGGTTTCACCGATGTCGGACAAGAATAGGGTCGTTCCCCGGACCGAAGAAGGCACCGTCGATGACAGGGCACTCGGGGCGACGCCCTTCACCCTCGTGAACTACGTACTCTTCGCCCTGGGCCTGGTTGACATCGTGGCGGGCTGGTTCCTCCTCAGGGGAGGGCACATAACCGCGGCCCCGATAATGCTCATACTGGGCTACTGCGTGATAATACCAATGGCGATAATCCTTCGGAGGAAAAAGCCGGACGATGCCTAGGCACATCCTCTGGGCGGCAGGCGCTGTCTGCCTGGCTGTTGCCGCCTGCGGCGGCGGCGAGGAGATGACAAGCCAGCCCGACCCGCTTCCGATGACCCGGAGGGATACCTCCTTCGTCACCGTCCCGGGCGGGACCTTTATCACCTCGGAAGGTGATACCGTGGAGATACAGGACTTCCGCCTGGGGACCTACGAGGTCACCAACAGGCTCTACTACGCTCTTGCCGAGGAGGCCGGAGTACCCCTGCCCCCGGACCCTGGATTCCCCGGAATGGACCGGTACCTCTATGACTTTCCCGACCATCCGGTCGTCAACGTGAGCATGAACGAGGCGGTCCTGGTCGCGGCAGCTCTGGGAGGTCGTCTGCCTACCAGGGCTGAATGGGAATACGCCTCTTCGCTTGGGTTGTCCGAAGACCCAGGGGGCAAGTACCCGTGGGGTGAGCTGGACCCGGTGCTGGCTGAATACCCGGCCAACTACCTTGCCGGGGACGAGTGGGAGACTCGGGCCCTGGACGGCTATCTCTGGACCGCCCCGGTGGATTCGTTCCCTTTGACCGACGCGGGTTTCGCATGCCAGGCGGGCAACGTGGCCGAATGGACTGTCACCCCTCTCGATCCTGTGGTGCCTGTCTGCGGAGGATCCTGGCTGTCCACGGCGGACGGGATAACCGTCGACTCCTACGTTACCCTGGCCCCGGGCGACCGTGCCCGCCACGTTGGTTTCCGCATCCTGCTCCCGCTGTAACAGAATAGAAGGACCCCTCACCGGCAGCTGGCATCCGAGACCCCTGTCCTGACAGGAAGGAGTCGGTTCCATGAACAGAACTGCAGAACTCACGGTGCTTTCATTTCTACTGAGCCTGCCTGCCCTTCCTGTCCTGGCCGGCAGCGGGACCGGTCTGCTGGTGCCGCCGGGTGGATACGCCTGGACGGTCGTCGATGGGAATTCAGATCCGTATGGGTTCAGAATCGTTCCGGTCATTGCCCCGGGGCCATGGCCGGTCCTTCGGGCCGGCCTGCCGGAGGAGGCGCTGGCGGCCATGGATTCCTGCGGGTCCTGGCTCAGGGAAGATCTCTACACAAGGTTCGCCGATCTGCTCTACCATGACCTGACGGTACCCCTGCCTGCGGTGCCCGTTCCCTCGGACATCGATGGCGACGGCATGGAAGACCTGCTGGTCATGGCTCCCGATGGCTCGCTTCAGAAGGCCATTCTCCTTCCTTCCCTGGCGGAGACGGGAACAGTTGACGGACAGGATGTCACCCGGCGCCTGAGAGATGTTACCGGGGACGGGCTGCCCGATACCGTAATGGTCACCCCCGAAGGTGTGATTATCCTCTACTCGGGAGGTCGACCGGCGGTCAGCTCCTCGGGGTGGGACCTTCCACCTCTCAGCGGAACCGCCCTGATGGACGTCGAGGGCGACGGCCTGCATGACCTGGTCATGGGAACCGAGAGCGGGCGCATACTCATATGCAGGAACAGGGGCACTTCCGAAATGCCCTGCTTCGTTCCCTTCAGCAGCTCGAGCCGAAGGGCGATCCCCGTGAACCCGGGAGCCTTCAGCGCACCCGCCATACTGGTAACGGATGATTCGAAGGTCTTGCTGGCCGTGGGGACCGGCTGGAACGGACTGCTGGTCCGATCCGGTCGGACCTCCGAAGGCCTCCTCCCCGTTCAGTGGTCCGATACCTCGAACACCATGACGCAGGAAGGAGTGCTGGACATCTCGCCAGTGTGGACCCGCCGGAACGGCACCGACTACCTGGTGTGCGGGACCAGGAGCGGTGAGCTGTACGGCTGCCTGCCGGACGAGGCCGTCCTCCGGCTCCTGGACCTGCCACCGGTTCCCGGCACCTATGCAAGGCTGGCCATCGCTAACGCGGACGGGGACACCATCCCAGACTTGGTTGCCGGGACCGGGGAGGGGGGCGTCTACTTCCTTAGGGCCGCAGACGGCTGGTTCGAGGGGGAATGGACTGCCCTGCAGGGAATCCCTTCCCTGCCTTCCTGCGCCCCGGCCCCGTGGGACGGCGGCCTTGTCTTCGGGACCGGCGACGGCCGCCTGGAGCATTACTCCGTGAACGCGGAGGGTGAATGGCAGGAATACTCCTCCTTCTCGCCCTTCAGCGGTATAGACGCGGGTGAATTCTGCGTTCCATCCTTCGCCGATCTGGACGGCGACGGGGTTGATGAGATGATAACGGGAAGCGCAGGCGGAGACCTTACCCTGTTCGTACTCGAAGGGGATGCTTCCAGCGAGGGGCCCGTCTTCCTCGAGAGCGGTTCCTGGTACTACTCTCCCGGCGGTTCCCTCCAGGACCTGGATGCCTGCTACTCCCGGTACTTCAGTCCCACCACCGTGTTGAGGGTCCCATCGGGCCTCGATCCCGTGATCGAATACTCCGGGCAGATACTGTCGGCGCCTCCGCTGCAGAGGGACGAGGTGGCCTACTGCATAGCCCATACTCCCACCGATGTCCTTCTGCGCATGCTGGAGAACGGCGACCAGGATATCTTTTCCCTAAACGCACGCCTGCTCTACGAGATGGCTGGCAGGCTCCCCTACGCCGACATCGTCGATTCCTCCGGCACCGGCTGGTGCAGGCTGAGGACGGCCGAGGGATGGTACGATACCGATCCAGTGGACTACTACCGGTTCGTGGTCCATCCCCGGATCCTTTTCGAGGTGCCCGCCAGGGTCGACACGGGTTACTGGATGTCGGCCCGGGACAGTTCGGCCATGTCCATGGACGAATGGCTCAACCATGAACCGGACGATCTCTACGGATCTACTGACGCCCACGTCTTCTGGCGGGAGTTCATTCCATCTGATACATCCCGGGGAGGACCCCTGCTGGAAAGCCTCTCGCAGGCGGCAACCTACGAGGAGGCGGTGGTCCGTATCTGCGACTTCCAGTCCCACTCCCAGCCCCGGGGGATAATGAGCTTCGGCTACGCCACCAACGATCTCCAGCCGATGGTCATATACGCCAAGGCCTACGGTTCCTGCGGGGAGCAGTCGATCCTTCAGACCGCCCTCTGCAGGTCCTTCCTGGTGCCGGCTTTCGTGGTGGGCTGCAGGGGCGAGGACCACCAGTGGGCGCATTATCTGGACCCCGCCAGCGGAAGGTGGGACCACTGGGACATAAACTACGGTCTTCAGGGCATTGGAGGCATATGGGTGTCCGGGGAGGGTATCGACCACGGGGGCAAGACCATATCAACCATCACCGCCTTCGGTCCCGACGACACGGTGTGGCCGGTCACCTCCAGCGTCATTGCGTCCCCTGGCTCGGGGTACATGCCGGGGGACTCGGGCTACACTCCCACCGCGACGGTGGATATTGCAGTCATCGATCCCTCCGGCAGGCCAGTCGAGGGCGCGATGGTCCTGGCCAGGTCCCACTGGGAGAACGCCAACTCCGTTTCCGTTTTCGATTACACCGACCTGGATGGAGATTGCACCTTCGAACTGGGATGGGAGCCCCTGGGAGGGTACACGATCGACGTGGTCTCCCCCTTCGGCACCACGGGAAGCATGAATGTGGCCTTCAGGGAGGGCTTCGACTACTCCCTGGAGTACACGGTGCCCTGCAGCGCTCCGGTCCCCCAGTCGGTAAGGGTCCCACAGGGACAGGACGTCACGGTGAATGCCGCCGCCAGGCTCTACCCGGTGGGGTATTTCTCCGGATCGCTCTATTCGACCGCCGGTGATGCCGACCCGGAGACCCGGAGGGGCTGGACAGAGTGGAAGGAGCGTATCGGGGAGGGATGTCTGTTCTTCATGGACGGGATGAGCTTCCGCAGGTACAGGGAGGGCCTGAACTGCAGGGCGCTCGCCCGGCCGTTCGCTCCGTCTCCCGGCGACACCTGTTATGCGGTCCTGGACAACAGGAACTCCATGTTCACCTGGCTGGAGTACGATCCCGGAACCATCGCTCCCCTGCTTGCCACAGGCACACCGGTGGATGCCGCCTTCCTGGAGGGGAGCGTGGCGGACCGGATGCCCCTTGCATCGTGCGTTCCCGCAGCCGGTGGACCTCCCTCGAGTACGCCACCCGCCCGCCTGTACTCGCTTAACGGGCTTGCCATGTGCCAGGACGATCCATCGGACCCCCTCTCCGCCGGCGTGGTCCTCGGACCCTTCAGGGTACCCGGAGGACAGCGGAGCTCCATGGTCGGAGTTACGGGTCGGAGCCCAGGAATGGACGTGGACCTTTTCCTGTTCGGTGACTCGGACGGCGATATGCAGGTCGACGGCATGGAGGAGCTGACAGCGTCCTCCACCACTCCCACCGCCGAAGAGGAGGTATCCTTCGGGGAGCCGGACACCGCCCGCGCGTACTGGGTCTACGCCCACGGGTGGAAGATCCCGGGAGACTCGGGTACGGTGGACCTGTACATGACCTTCGTGCCGGAGATGGTACCGGTGAGTTCTCTCCGGCCCGCGGGTCCCGTGTCCTCGATGCCTGACTTGATGACCTTCGATACGGAAGTGGATGTACCCGGTGACAGTATCCTGTTCCTCGAGTCGGGAGGGGATACGGTGAGAGCACTGCCTGCCGAGGGTTCCTGGACGGTACCCGCCGGGATAGTAACCGGTCCCGGCCGGAACGGCCGCATCAGGCTGCTGGACGGTTCCGGGGCAGATCTCGGCGAGTTCGAATGGGTCCTCGAACCGGACTGGACCCCGCCGGAGCTGGGGGCTGTTTCCGTATCGGTGGACACCTCCACCATGAGGGCCCGGTTCGAGGTGCCTTGCACCGACGCCGAAACGGGTGTGCGGGGGGTCTTCCTCTCTGTAGACTCCCTGGCCCCGTTCGGCATGAGGGCCTCGGATTCGATCTGGAGGGCTGAGCTCGATCTGATGCCGCATGCGGGAACCCTTGCAGAGATCGCCGTCACTGCCGAGGACTCCGCCGGGAACGGGTCATCCGTGGAGCTTGCGCTCGAGGTCCCCCCCAGGCCTGCGGCCGTCTTCTCCCATTCCTATCCTACCGGCACCGTCTATGACCGCACGCCTGTCTTCCAGGTGCTGACGGATGTGGTTCCCGAAGCAGGGGAATGGACGGCGGAAGCCTCCCTGGCGGACTCCTCGGGGAGTCTCATGCCGGCCCCCGCACCGCTGGTCGCCGATCGGGGCCTCCTCCAGTTCCGTACAGCCGGGATCCTCGAGGACGGTTCCTACGTCTTCTCGGTGGTGCTTGCGGACAGCGGCGGGAATGTGATAGGCATGTACTCATGGGAGTTCGAGGTGGCTGCCATGAGCTGGTCGAGGTGATGCCGCGCGATACCGGACGGAAGCGGGACCCGGACCCGGGAAACGGGACATGAGCACCTCGCGAATAATGGGGACGGAGGGATCACCTCACGTCCCCAAAGGAGCCTGGAGTTTGCACACAAACTCCCGAGCTCAAGTAAAAAAGGGACGGAGGATACACCTCACGTCCCGTTTACTTGAGCCGTGGCGGGCGAATGAGGGAGGTCCCTCTTCTTGCATGGCAAGGGTTTGGTGGGCGAATGAGGGAGGTCCCTCTTCTTGCATGGCAAGGGTTTGGTGGGCGAATGAGGGAGGTCCCTCTTCTTGCATGGCAAGGGTTTGGTGCGAATGAGGGAGGTCCCTCTTCTTGCATGGCAAGGGTTTGGTGGGCGAAGAGGGACTTGAACCCCCGACATCCTGCGTGTAAGGCAGGCACTCTAGCCAGCTGAGTTATTCGCCCACTTGTGTGATCACGGTTGCCAAGGACCCGGCCGGGAAGCATATATGCTCTGATACTCCCATCCTGTCAAGCTTTGCGTGATCGGAGGTTCATCTGATGGAGGATCATCCCTTCAGGGAGGGCAACGCAGTCGAGGGAGGCTGCCCTGGCAGCATCATACCCTCGGAAAGGCGGTCCGCCATATTCAACGAACTCCTGGAGATGAAGAAGACATGCGAAACCAAGGTAGTTGTCGACAACAGGGACGATGACGACCTGGTGCTGGTCGGAGTGGGCGCCGTGGACTGGCCCGGCCTCGCCACAGTTGTGCTCAGCGAACTCCATCATTCCGGCTGGAACCTGGATCTCCTCGAGGGTTTCGCTCTTGAGAGCGATGGCATCAGGAGAGGTTTCGTCATCACCGGTATCAGGGACGATGACTCGGGAAGACGCGATGCCTTCGTGAGGGACGCGGAGAAGATGGCTAATCTGCTGGAGAACCTGGCCAAGGGAAGGGCGGGAACGGTTTCCCTTCTTTCCAGGGCCGCGGAGAGGCTCGAGAAGTTCGAGGAAGTAAGGGAGGCCCTGGAGACACAGTTCGAGAATGGCTTCGTTCCTCCCGGAATACTGGGCGAACAGGGGGAGCTTGTCCTGTTCATATCCTCCAGGTCGGACGAGTACCTGGCGGAGAGGAAGGCCAGCGACCTGGCCTGGATAATCAAGACGAACTTCCAGCTGGTGAACCAGGTACGGAGTTCGTCGGGCAAGCCCCAGTTCGCCATCAAGAACCTCAGGACATCCAGGGAGCACCTGACCGGGATCAACATTGCCGGATTCGAGAGGGACATTTCCTTCCAGAACTGCGTCACGGCGCTCACCCACGCATGGTACGGCGCCTCGATACGCCACCAGAGGAGGTACACCACCAGGGACGGCATCATATCAATAAGGATCGAGATGACCGGACCGACCGGACTCAGCGCGACCAGAGCCGAGCAGACGGTGATAAAGAGGAGTCTCAAGAAGCTCCTGGTTTCCCACGAGCTTGAGAAGCTGAAGCGGGTTTACCGTTACGGTGGCGGTGAGCATTACGCAAGGGCGCTTATTCCCCTGCTCATAAAGGAAAGCCAGACCACGGGCATGAACCAGGCCTATATAGCCGTGATCTCTTCCACCACCTTCGAGGCCCAGCTGAAACTGGTCCTCGTGACCAGCCAGCCCGAAAGCGCTACCCACGACAACAAGATCATAGACCTGGTAGGACGGGTGAACGGTATCAAAGGCCTTTCCGTAGTCTCATTCCGGTCGCCTTCCAACTACAGCGATGTCTGGGTGGACATCCTCAACATAACTGCGGAGAGGGAAGACTTCGCCGAGATGGAGGATGCCTACCGCGGTATAAAGCTTGCGATCGAAGGCGCCTTCGGCCAGTTCAGGGACTTTGACCGGGGCATGCGCCTGAACGATGTCAGGCAGCTTGCAGAGATCAGGGACCGCCTGGTGGAGATCCCCGATAACGTGATAACCGACTTCTACTACCACATTGAGGATTTCCTGAGGGCAAGCGTATCGGTTGAGGAGCTGGCCCAGCACATAAAGCTGGTCTACGACTCCATATCCGGTTTCATGGGAAGCCGGGGTGCTTCAGGCTTGCCCGATTCCCTCCAGGTAATGGAGGACGGAAGGAACGTCGCCACTCTGATATGCATGGTCAGCGACAGCGATACCCTGGGATTCCAGCACCTCCTTGAGGCTGTAAAGGAGTACAAGGTCAATATCAGCGTGATCGAGTGGTCCGGGGTCTCGGCCATCCTGTTCCGACTGCAGAAGGAGGACAGGGGTCTTCCGGAAGAGGATGTTTCAAACATCGTGAAGAGGCTCTCGAAGGAAGCCGGGGACCACCCCTGAAAACTTGACAGAAGAGCTGTGGAGGTCTATCTTCCCTGTCCTTGGCGGTGTAGCTCAGTTGGCAGAGCAGCGGAATCATAATCCGCGGGTCGGGGGTTCAAGTCCCTCCGCCGCTACCAGCCATGGGGCCGCGGGACCTGACCGCGGCCCTTCTTCTTCTCTCCGCGCCTGCGGGAACACAGTTCCCGGGGCTTCATATAATGATGGTGAAGCAGCAGACGAAGCATGGCGGGAAGCGCTGTGAACGGAGAGTCGGAAGGGAGAGACCGATGAGAACAGCTTGCATCGTCGCGATCATTCTGTCCATTCCGGCGGCTACGGTCCATTCAGGGAAGCTGGTGCTCCTGTCGGGTGCCGGAGTCAGCGAATATTCGGCCGATCCCTCGGAAGCTTATGCTTCAGTAGACTACGGGGACGGAGGCCTTGCCCCCTTCGCTTCGCTGCAGTACCAGACCGGGCTCTCCGGTTGCCTGAGCGCAGGCGCGGAGTTCGGTCTCCAGCTCCTGAGCCACGAGTGGAAAAGCACTCCGGAGACGAGCGCGCATACGCGCATGCTCAAGGAGGGTTCACTGGAACTCTTCCTGAGCGTCTCGAGGACCATTGGCCGTTTCACTCCATTCCTTAGGGGCGGCGCAGGCGTGCGCTGGGGCACCTTCAGGATGGTGCCCGAGGAGTATCCGACATCCCTTTGTGAGACTTCCTCGAGACTCGGTTCGGTCCCGGGCTTCAGCCTGATGGCGGGTACGGACCTGGACGTTTCCGGGCAGGTGTTCCTCAGGTTCGAGGGAGGCAGGTCCTTCCACAGACGTGATGACGCTCTCGATTACGGTACCGTGATCCGGTCGATGGACGGCTGGAGGTTAATGGCCGGCGCCGGGCTCAGGCTCTAGGCAAAGGGAGATATTAGTCTTGGCTGACACACCTGTGGAGATGACGTTCATCGGGACGGTGAGGTCGAGGGACCTCCTGCCGGAGGGTTCCAGCGTGGTTGCAGCGGTGTCCGGCGGAAGCGATTCGGTGGCGCTTCTCAGGCTGCTTCAGCGCTTCGCGTCCCACATGGGCTGGAAGGTAATGGTCCTCCACGTCGACCATGGAGCAAGACCCGGCAGCCCGGATGACGCGGAGTTCGTCCGCGGCCTCGCCTCCGGTGCCGGCCTGCCGTTCGTGCTCAGGAAGCTGCAGCCGCCGGAGTCGGGTTCCCTGGAGGATCACTTCAGCAGGGAGAGGCGGAGGATCTACGGATCGTGCTGTGAGGACGGGTCGCTGGTGGCCACCGGGCATACGGCCGACGACCGGGCGGAGACACTTGTCATGCGGCTCCTGGAGGGTGCCGGACTCCGCGGCCTGGGAGGAATGGACTACATCGGCGGGGGTCCTGTGAGGCGGCCCCTGCTGGACCTCACCCGGGCCGGGCTCAGGGAATACCTCGAGGAGATGGGACAGGAATGGCGCGAGGATCCGACCAACGCCGGTAAGGACTTCCTCCGCAACAGGATAAGGCAGGAGGTCATGCCTGTCCTGGAAGCCATCAGCCCCGGGAGTTCGCTGGCCCTGGCCAGGTCCTCGGCCAACCTGAGCCTCTGGCGCGACATGGTCGATGAGATCGCGGGGAGCCATCTTGACGAAATACTTGACGGGGATACATTCGACAGGCGGCTTTACGGTGAACTTCCTGAAGCCGTTCGCCTTACAGTGCTCTGGATACTGGCTGGCAGGCCCAGGGGCGGAAGGCTGGAGATCGAAAAGACCGACAGGTGGATACTGTCCGGTAACGACGGTTTCCACGATCTGCCAGGAGGCACCAGGATGACGGCCAGTGGGTCCGGGGTGAGGGTATCTGTCTCCCCTGGAAGGAAAGGGAGGAAGGGCTAGTGGAAGCCGGTGAACTCGAGCTTCTGATACCGGCCGGCGAGATAGAGAGAGGGGTAAGGGAGCTGGGATCCCGTCTCACGAAGATCTACCGCGGGAAGCAGGTTGTAGTTATCCCCCTCCTCAAGGGCGGTTTCATGTTCGCTTCGGACCTTATCAGGTGCATGGACCTTGACCTGCAGATCGAATTCCTGGGTGCCGCCAGCTACGGCGAGCAGACGAGGTCTTCGGGCGAGGTCCGTCTCACCCTGGACACGACCATGCCCCTGAAGGACAGGGATGTCCTTCTGGTGGAAGATATCGTAGACACCGGACTTACCCTGGCGTATATTCAAAAATTGATCAGATCACGGGAACCGGCCTCTCTGCGCACCGTGGTCCTCCTTGACAAGACGGCGAGGAGGAAGGTGGACGTAGAGGTTGACGAAGCTGTTTTCGACATTCCCGACAGGTTCGTCTTCGGTTACGGGCTGGACAGCCCCGGGGGCTTCCACAGGAACCTGTCCGACATAGTCACCATCAGGGAATGAACGTCCCGGGAGTCAAATGAGCAATAACAAGAACAGACCCGAGGGCGAGCCGCCGGTCCAGCCCTTCGCTACCGGCTGCACCGTGAGGACCATGACCATGTGGCTGCTGATGGCGCTGATCGCCTTCACGGTGTTCCAGCTCTTCGGATCGGGGTCCGAAAGACTTAAGATACCCTATTCCGGATCTTCCGGTCTGATAGACTACATAAGCCGTGACAGGGTGAACTCCGTCGTGATCCATACCGGAGGATCCATCGAGGGGGAGTTCGTCACACCCGTCACGAAGGACGGGGTGGAATACACGGAGTTCACCAGTTTCATCCCCTTCGAGAACACAGGGGTGCTTGATTCCCTGGCAGCCCACGACGTGCTGGTCACCGCAGAGCCTCCCAATGAACTCCTGGCCCAGATACTGTCCTTCATCCCCTTCCTGCTGCTCATAGGTTTCTTCATCTACTTCATGAGGAGGGCCGGTGGCGGCGGCAGGGCATTCTCCTTCGGCAAGAGCAGGGCCAGGCTCTTCGCGGCGGACAAGCCTCGGGTGACCTTCGAGGACGTGGCCGGTGTCGAGGAAGCCAAGTCAGAGCTAATGGAGGTCATCGAGTTCCTCAAGAAACCCGAGAAATTCAGGAGGCTGGGAGGCAAGGTCCCCAAAGGTGTCCTCCTCGTGGGAAGCCCGGGGACGGGCAAGACCCTTCTGGCCAAGGCAGTGGCGGGCGAGGCCAAGGTGCCCTTCTTCTCCATGAGCGGTTCCGATTTCGTGGAGATGTTCGTAGGTGTGGGCGCCAGCAGGGTAAGGGACCTCTTCGAACAGGGCAAGACCAAGGCTCCGTGCATCATCTTCATAGACGAGATCGACGCAGTCGGACGCCACCGGGGAGCAGGTCTCGGCGGTGGTCACGACGAGAGGGAACAGACGCTGAACGCTCTGCTCGTTGAGATGGACGGATTCGAGGAGAACGCCGGGGTCATAGTGATGGCGGCCACCAACAGGCCGGACGTGCTGGACCCGGCGCTTCTAAGGCCCGGCCGCTTCGACCGAAGGATAGTGGTCAGCATGCCTGACGTGAAGGGAAGAGAAGAAATACTGAGGGTTCACACCAGGAGGATGCCCGTTGCAGAGACGGTGGACCTGGAAAAGGTCGCCAGGGGTACTCCGGGCTTCAGCGGCGCGGACCTGGAGAGTCTGGCCAACGAGGCCGCGCTGAGGGCTGCAAGGAGGGGTGCCGGGAAGGTTGAGCAGGAGGACTTCGACTACGGCATCGACAGGATAATGCTGGGCCTCGAGCGTAAGAACGTGGCCATCAGTCCCGATCAGAAGAAATGCACCGCCTACCATGAGAGCGGCCATGCGGTGGTGGGCATATTCGTTCCGGAATCGGACCCGCTGCACAAGGTTACCATAGTGCCCAGGGGCATGGCCATGGGCCTCACCAGCTTCCTGCCCTCCGACGACAGGTACAGCTACACCAGCAGGAAGCTGAACAGCATGCTGGCGATGCTGCTGGGAGGAAGGGCATCGGAGGTGCTCTTCCTTGATACCCTTAGTACCGGTGCGGGCAACGACCTGGAGAAAGCCAGCGAGCTTGCAAGGAGGATGGTGTGCGAATGGGGCATGAGCGAAGAGCTGGGCCCGGTGACACATTCGGAGTCGAACGAGACAATCTTCCTCGGACGTGAGTTCAACAGGACCAGGGACTACAGCGAACATACCGCAAGGGTGATAGACGCGGAGATAAAGAGGATAGTCGAGGAGGCATACAGCCGGGCCATCGACATCCTCAGCGCCAACAGGGACATCGTCGAGAGGATAGCCGATCAGCTCCTGGAGAAGGAGACGATCTCCAGCAGCGAGATAAAGGCCATCTTCCGCGAGCTTAGACCGGACCTGGATTCCCTGCCCTCACTGGGCAGTCTGCTGGATGGTACGGTAGCTGTTCCGGAGGAGGCCGAGGTCAATGAGGACGGGGAAGTCGGGGATAAAGATGGATCTGAAGAAGATAGAGATGGGAGTCAGGCTGATACTGGAGGGAGTGGGGGAGGATCCTGAAAGGGAGGGACTCCGCGATACTCCCGTCAGGGTAGCCGGTTCGATGGCCGAGCTGTGCAGGGGACTTGACTCCGGCGCGATGAAGACCCTCACCACGATGTCCTGCAAGGGACAGAACGAGATGATCATAGTGAAGGACATCAGTTTCTCGTCCCTCTGCGAACACCATCTCCTTCCGTACATAGGAAGATGCGACGTGGTCTACCTGCCTGCCAATGACAGGATCGCGGGCCTTAGTTCCATAGTGGAGACCGTCGAGACGATGGCGGCGAGACCTACGATCCAGGAGCGTCTCACCACCGAGATCGCCGAGAGGCTCATGGGGGAACTCTCAGCCAAGGGAGTGATGGTGGTGATGGAAGCCGAGCACATGTGCCTCGCGATGAGGGGCGTGAAGAAGAGGGACTCCAGGATCGTCACCTCGGCGATGAGGGGATACCTGAAACGTCTGGAAACGAGGACCGAGGCTCTGTCGCTCATAGGAAGAGCCATCAGGGTCACCTGATGGGGATTCGACCTCTCCATATCAGGAACGAGGCGCACTGGCTCAGGGAACTGGATCTGCTGGACGCTGATCCGGTCACCTGGGAAAGGCTCAGGAACAAGAGCAGCATAAGTACCTTCGTCACCGGTCCTCTTCCGCCGGTGGCCGCCAGCATACTCAAGCAGTGCATGCTCTCAGGCGGTGCCGATGCCATTGTATCCAGGAAGGCCATATCCTGCAGGACCGACTCCACCAGGGCCATACTTGTGGGTACTCCCAAGCAGCTGTTCAGGGGCTGTACCTCCCTGGACGGGCAACCTTTCGGGCTTACGGCGCTGGCGGACGAGATCAGGAGTGCGCTTGAACATCCTCCGGAACTCCAGGCCACCATGCCGGCCGGAAGAGGGATGCTGGACTTCGGCTCCGGCCCGCTGGTAATGGGAATACTTAACATCACTCCGGACTCCTTCAGTGACGGCGGACTATATCTCGACAGGAACGATGCTGTCGAGCACGGCTGCCGAATGGCCCTGCAGGGTGCGGACATCGTGGACGTGGGTGCGGAATCAACCCGTCCCGGATCTCTGCCGGTGCCTCCGCTGGAACAGATCGAAAGAATGGTCCCGGTGATCGAGGCCCTGTCTGAAAGAGCAGATGCCATCATATCTGTTGATACCACCAGCGCGGAGGTTGCGGAGGCAGCCATTGGCGCGGGAGCCGAAATGATAAACGACGTTTCGGCCCTCTCCGATCCTGGAATGGCCCCACTGGCCGCCAGGGCCGGGGTACCCCTGGTCCTGATGCACATGCAGGGCAATCCGAAGACCATGCAGGAAAGGCCCATGTACGATGATGTGATACAGGAAGTCTACACCTTCCTGGAGCAGAAGGTACGGGAAGCTGTCTTGCTGGGAGTTCCAGAGGGAAGGATAATAATCGATCCCGGGATCGGTTTCGGCAAGAGGCTGGAGGACAATCTCCTGCTGATCTCCAGGATAGCCGAGTTCAGGTGGATCGGGTGCAGGGTCATGCTCGGTCATTCAAGGAAGAGTTTCCTAGGTGAGCTCACGGGCATACAGGAGCCTTTCATGAGGGAAACTGGTACTCACGCGGTCACGGCACTATCTTCAGGCAGTGTTGATATCTTCAGGGTCCACGACGTGGAGGGGACCAGGCAGGTATTGAAGGTGAGCCGGAAGCTGGGGTTCGAATAATGCTGATACAGCCTCTGGGCCATTCCGTTCTAAGCTGGTTCTGGCTGGCGCAGCTGCTCAACATATTCATCATCGCCTTTGCCATCAGGATGCTGCTCAAGTACATCTGGAGGACGCCGGCCATGCCCGTCATAGGTACCTTCCTGCTGGTCATCCTCGTAGGGAATGCCCTCGGTCAGCTGGGTTTCTACACATTCGGATATCTGCTCTCCAACCTGACCCCCATACTGTTCGTGTCGGTCGTGGTGATCTTCCATGAGGAGATAAAGGACCTTCTGGGAACGCTGGGCCGTAACATACGGCGTTATATAGGCCATCGCGACATGATAGAGAAGAGCGAGATAGAATCACTGGTGGAGTGCTGCATACTGCTCAGGAAACTGCATCTGGGTGGGCTCTTCGTAGTGGAGCGTGATGAGTCCCTGGAGAACGTCTACGGCGACCCCGTGATGCTGGACAAGCTGGAACTCGATCCACCTCTGGTGGCGTCCATACTTCAGCCGCCCGGACCACTGCACGACGGCGCGGTGATAATAAGCAACGGAAAAATCGTAGGCGCCAGGGCCATCCTCCCCCTTTCAAGGAAGACCTTCTTCGGGCGGTCGAGGGCCAACAGGCCCAGTGCGGCCCTTGGCACCCGTCACAGAGCGGCCATAGGTATCACCGAGGTTTCGGACGCCATCGCTGTTGTCGTCAGCGAGGAGACCGGTAACTTCAGCATTTCACATAACGGCATACTCGAGGAGAACGTAGGCCTGGAAGAACTCGGCGACCGTCTCATGGAACTCACCTCAGAGGGCAAGGAGAGCTAGTTGCTGGACGAACTCAAAAATGCCCTTCTTGAAGAGGTATCGAAGGCGATAGACGGATCATCCGAGGGAATTCCCTCCCGATTCAGGCAGTATCTCCACAGGACCGTCGATCATGACTGTTTCCTCGAACTGAGCCTTCTGGCATGCGCTTCCTCGCTCTGGTGCGGCGGAAACCCCGTGACGGGCATGCCCGCCGCCGTGGGGGCACTGCTGCTTAGGGCAGGAATAACGGCTCATCTGGGCACCTGCGGTATACCATCGGGACTGGAGGCGCCCGGCAGGGAGAACAGTGAAGATGTGACGGCTGCCATACTCGCAGGTGATGCTCTGATGGCGCTCTCCATGGAATATCTTGCAGGCAGCTGCGGAAGGCATTCGGCAAGGCTCGTTGCGGAAGCGGTGAAGGCCATGGGCGCCAGGGGTATGCTGGCAGGTCTCTCCCTGGCAGTTGACAGACGCGACGGGATCAATTCCGAAGCGCCTGACGGCAGGGCTGATTTTGAACTCTACAGCGGTCAGCTGGCCAGGTTCGCAACTCATGGCGGGGCGCTTCTTGCAGGAGCATCCGGAATCCTGCTGGACGATGCCGCCCAGATAGGGCTGCTTGCCGGAAGGGCCAGGTTCCTGTCGTCGATGTCGGAGAGAGAAACCTATTGGTCCGGCAGGAACACGGCCACCTTCCAGGCCAGGACGCTGATGGAACAGGCCCAGTCACTTGTCGGCAGCAGGGGCGACTCCACCCTCTTCACCTCCCTCATGTACCTCTCCGACTTCTTTTAGAAAGGATTCAGGGACGGACCTAATTTCATCAAGTTATTCAGCGGACGTTGTGATCGATGTGCAAGAATCTCAGTTATACAGCCTGTTTGAAAGCTCTTCGATGACAGAATGATAATCACTCCTTGTCGAATACCTCAAAGCTGATTGGCGGACTGCTTCGGGAGTGACACCTAGCAATTTTGCACAATCAGACAGCTTTATACCAATCAGATTAAGCAGAGCATAAGATGCACATTCTCTTGCCTGTTTGACTGCTTTTACCCGTGAGCCAGAAGAGAGCATCTCGTATGGGATTCCCCATTCTTTGGACACGAAACCCAGAATTGCTTCTATCAATTCGTGCTGTTTGCTGCGGTTCCTGAGATGGCCATTGTTCTGATGCTGAATTATCCTGTAGATCCTTTCAGCAAAATTCCTTTCGCCCAGAATTCGAAACTGCGCGTGGGATTCCATCCCTCCTTTTCCATTATGCTCGATTGTCTGAATACCGTGGTTTCCCAACGCGAAATTTCCGTTTTCCAGCATTTGATCGTTCTGATAGTACTCTTCAAGCCGCATGAAGGAGTTATAAGCAACCAGCTGGGAAGCTTCATCGCTGCCAAACTCGGATAGAACCCTTTTCCTGTCCTGCCATGGGTATTTACCGGGTCTTGCAATCTCTATATGGCTGGTCCATGGATAAGAATCCAGGCAGTTAACAGACCTGACCATGTTCGCTTTGACAGGATTCAAATGAATATACTTCACTAGCTTATGCATATAGCCCTCTGATTGAACTAGTATTGAACGGTATCGGTTCTGGAAGAGATATCCTGTTCTGGAGTATTTTTTGTTAAAATGAACCGCATGGCCGGTAAGGAGTTTCTGCATGAATTTGCTGAGAGGAATATCATTCGTAATTGCAAGGATGTGTATGTGATTCGGCATTATGCACCATGCTATAACACTAACGCCAGTTTCGAGAACACAGTTACCCAGTCTATCAGCAAATGATTCTTTGTCTTGTTCAGAACGGAATATTACACTTTTCTCAATGCCTCTGGCCATCACGTGATGCAGAGCGTTTTTCCAGTCTATACGGTGTATTCTTGGCATGGTAATATCATTTTCCTCCGAATCAGGAGTTTTGTCAACCCCTTTGAAATGAATTTGATATTGCTGCATAAGAAAACCATGAATAGCATCCATACAGGCAGGTTGTCAGTAACTTGATGAAATTAGGTCCGTCCCTGATTCTTTAGGTCCGTCCCTGATTCTTCAAAGGAGGTTGTGGGGGTCGATGTCGATGTCCAGGCGGACACCGCCGGAGGAGATCTTCTCGTGTCTTTCCCGAAGCAGCCCGGCGAGACGGCCCAGCTTTTGTCTTGAAGCCGAGCGTGCGATCGCATTCCATCGCCATCTACGGTTGATCCTGGGGAACGCGGCCTCCGCTGGTTCCGAAAGCATTACACCGTCCATCTCCATTCCATTCAGGGCCTTCTCCGCCGCTCGCTGGACCCTCTTTGCGTCGAGCCCGCTCCAAACGAACCTCACCAGGTGGCCGAATGGAGGGTAACCGAACGTTTTCCTGGCCCTGCTCTCCATCTCCCAGAAAGCCCTGAAGTCGTGCTCGGATGCCGCTTTTATGACAGGGTTCCTTACATCGTAGGCCTGTATCAGGACCTCTCCCGGGAGTCTTCCCCGTCCGGAGCGCCCGGCCACCTGCAGGATCAACTGGAAGGTTCTCTCGGCGGCGCGGAAGTCCGGGAACGCAAGCCCCATGTCCGCCGCCACGACGCCCACGAATGTGACGCTGGGAAAATCGTGGCCCTTCGCCACCATCTGAGTACCCAGCAGAACGTCCCCGTCACCCGAGGCGAATGCACTGAGGATTCGCCAGTGAGCGTCCTTCCCCCTGGTGGTGTCCGCGTCCATCCTCATCACTGAGAGTCCGGGAATGGAGCTCTTCAGCGTTTCCTCGACCTTCTGAATGCCGGGTCCCATATGCGAGAACTCGTTGAAGCCGCATTCCGGACAGGTCCGCATGGCCGGCTTCCAGAATGAGCAGTAATGGCACCTGAGCACCCGTCCCTTCCTGTGGTATGTCAGAGTGACGCCGCAGTTGGGGCATTCCTCACGGTGTCCGCAGTTCCTGCACATCTGGGTGGGTGAGAAACCCCTGCGGTTGATCAGGACTATGCTCTGCTCACTGCGCTTCCTTCGCACCTCGATGGAGTCCAGGAGTTCACTAGAGAGGATGATGTCACTTTCACGGTCCTGCTCAACTATCCTCGTTACGGGCAGCGGTATTCCGTCAACCCTGTCCGGAAGCTCCAGAAGACGGTACCGGCCCCCCATCGCGTTACCGTAGGACTCCATGGAAGGGCTGGCCGAACCCAGCAGGACCGGGACCCCGGCGATCCTGCCCCTCAGGACGGCCAGGTCCCTTCCGTTGTAGTGCGGAAGCTCGTCCTGCTTGTAGCTGGAGTCGTGCTCCTCGTCAACGATTATCATGCCCAGATCCCTGAGGGGAGCGAACACCGCGCTCCTGGGTCCGATGGCTATCCGTCTCCTGCCGGACCTGATGAGGTTCCAGCTGTCCAGCCGTTCACCGGGACTCATGCCGCTGTGCAGCACCGCGACCTGTCCCGGGAACCTCCGGCTGAAACGGGATACCGTCAGAGGGGTGAGGGATATCTCCGGGACCATTACGAGCGCCGAGAGGTCATTCGAGAGCACCTTCTCTATGAGCCTCAGGTAGACCTCCGTCTTGCCGCTGCCGGTGACTCCGTGGAGCAGAAAGACACCGCGCCGGTCAAGCGTACCGCTGACACCGGCGATAGCCTCCAGCTGGGCTCCGTTCAGTTCGATGCCGCCCCGGGCATCCCCCATATCTCCGGCAAGCCGGGGTTCGCGATACCTTCGGCGCCTGCTCTCCCTGACCAGTCCCTTCCGTACGAGGGCATCCAGGGACGCTGCCGGGGCTCCCGAAGAACGAAGCAGGGAAGACCTGTCCACGGGACCCTCCCTGGTGGCCAGCTGAAGCAGTAGCTCGGCCTGCCTCGGGGCCGCGGCTTTCAGGGACTGAGCCCTGCGTACCAGCACATCGGCCTCCATGGCAGGTTCGACGATCCTCTCGGTAACCGGTCTGGGACCCGAGACTGAACGCCAGTATACGGTCAGGATCCCGGACTTTTCCAGGGAGGCAAGTGCTTTCTCCAGGGGATAGTTGCTGTCCAGGCTGTCCCGGAGGACAGAGACGCCGACGGTCCCGGCGGAGGGCAGCAGGGGGCTGAGAGGATGGGAGGGATCGAGGTCCCCGATCAGCTCCACCACTCTCTCCACCCTGCCGGAGATCCCGGGCGGGTGTGCCGCCGCCATCATCATTCCTGGAGGGGCGCAGTAGTATTCGGCGGCCCATCGTACCATCCGCATCACATCGGGAGGCAGGAGGGGGGCCGAATCGAGACGTTCCAGGACCTCCCTTATCTCCATTCCCACGGCGGGAACCGGGGCTTCCTCCTTCCAGACATAACCGACCAGCCTGTCGCTGCCGAAGGGTACGGCCACCCTGCAGCCCGCCATGTCGCCGCCGCACATTCCTGCCGGTATGGAATAAGTGAAGGTCTGCCACAGGGGACGGTTCAGTGCAACCTCAACCAGCCTGCCTTCGGGTTTGTCCTTCAACTTGAAACCGGGTTCCCCGGCAGGTTCCCGGCCCTCTCGAGGACTTCCCGCCTGGCGGCCGAGACAGGCATGGGCAGAGGCGGGAGGGTGGGGAACTTCCCCTCGTCGTAGACCGTCCTGCCTCCTATTAGCGTAAGGACCACCCTCTCCCTCCAGGGCATCTCCATGATGTACCTGCAGGGATCCTCCGCCAGTTCAAGCTCCTCCCGCTCCTGCTCCGTGGGCCTCAGAAGGACGATATCGGCCGAAAAACCCTCCGTCAGCCTTCCCGTATCGCTCCATCCCATAGACCTGGCAGCGGTGGTGGTGACGCTTCGGAACATGATACCGGATGGGACCGAGGAGGGCGTCCCCTTAACCGAAGCGAGACCCATGGCGAGACGAAGGTCGCCGGCAAGGTCAAGCCTGTTGTTGCATGGAGCACCATCGCTGGCCACGGTGACGGTGACACCGGAGGAAACGAGCATGGGAAGGTCGGCGATGCCGCTGCCGAGACGGAGATTGGTCCAGGGACAGTGTACTGCGGTTGTCCTGGTACGTCTGAGTATATCGACCTCACCCTCCTGCAGGTGAATGCAGTGGGCCAGCAGAGTGGAGGGCCCGGTAAAACCCCTCCTGTGGAGGAACTTCACGTTTCCTCCTGCCGAGGAGATTGCCGGGTGGGCGATCTCGTCGGGAGATTCGGAGGCGTGAGTGGTCCTCCTTGCCGCCTGTGGTATTCCGGACATCCACTTCCATACGGCATCCGAGCAGGACAGGGCGAACCTGGGCGTGTAGACGTAACCCACTGAACCTCCGCAGAGGTGCCTTATCCTGGAGGATTCCTCCTTCAGCCATGCAGGCTCTGCGGTAAGCCACTCCGGGCCGACGTCCATCAGCGAGTTGCCCACCAGGGCCCTGGCCCCGGACCTCTGCAGCAGGTCCACGCTTACCTCGGTGTCCCTCAGCACGCCCATGTCGAGAAGGCCTGTGCATCCGGACGAGAAGAGCTCCCTCAGGGAAAGGATGACAGATACGGCAAGGGTATCGGGGCTGTGGGAAGCCTCGAAGGGCCATATCCGCTGCTCCAGCCAGGGAAGCAGTTTCCTTCCCTCCGCCATCCCCCTGAAAAGCGTCTGCCCAAGATGGACATGGGTCTGTATCAGGCCGGGAACTGCTATGCAGTCGCTCCACCTTCCCGAAGGCGAGACGGCAGAGACCTCAGCTATGGAGCCCTCGTCCAGGCGTATCCTAAAGCCTTCTCCGAAGTAGTTTCCCCTGTCGAGAATGCCCGACACTTCAAGATTCTTCTCCATGCGGCTATTATGCAAGGCGCACCTCAATGATGAAAAGCTCCGGGACCCGTCCGGGACACCTTCCCTGGAAACTATTAGATTAACTGGTCCGTACCCGGTATCAGGGATCATTCCAGAACCTTCGAAGGGAGCACCACATGGTAACCGCGGCTCTCGTGATCTCAATAGCCTGCTCGGTACTGTCCACCGAATTCCGAGTGAGTCGAATGGAGAACGGATTGACGGTCATAGTCAGCCCGGACCATGTATCTCCCATCGTGACCATCTGTATCGCAGTGAAGACCGGCGCCACCTGCGAGACTCCCGGGACCGACGGCCTGGCACATTTCTACGAGCAC
Source organism: Candidatus Aegiribacteria sp. MLS_C (assembly GCA_002030045.1). Taxonomy (GTDB): domain Bacteria; phylum Fermentibacterota; class Fermentibacteria; order Fermentibacterales; family JCC-6; genus Aegiribacteria. The sequence goes on from LQBI01000035.1 coordinate 38,925, forward strand.
ATGTTCTTCAAGGGCAACGGGGCTCTCCCCGACCAGACGGCGTACAACCGGAGACTGGGAGAACTGGGTATCCTTCAGAACGGCACTACCTCCCCCGAGAAGGTCCAGTATTTCATAACCCTTGGCAGCGGCAGCTTCGAGGAAGGACTCCGTTTCATGTACGACGCCATAACTTCCCCGCTTTTCGACGAGACCGAGATGGAGAGGGAGAGGCAGGTCATACTGAACGAGTACCAGAGGGGTCTCAGCAGCCCCTTCCATCCCTACTTCATCGCACGGCAGGAGGTGCTCTGCCCGGAAGCTCCGTGGAGGTACAGCGCCATCGGGGAGCCCGAGGTCATCCTATCGGCATCCCCGGAAGCAATGCGCCAGTTCCAGTATAAGTACTACACGCCGGACAACTCCGCCCTGATAATAGCAGGCGACATTGAATACGATGAGGCCTTCCGGCTGGCCGAGGAGGTGTTCTCGCCATGGGAGTACGGCGGAAGGAGCGACTATGACAGCCTTCCCAGGCTTATCGAGATACAGCGCGACACAGTAGTGTACGTGGACAGTCCCTCGGGCACGGGTTACGTTTCGGTGATATTTGAAGGTCCCTCCATATCCACCGATCCGTCCGAGAGCTATCCAGCGGACGTATGGGGCGCTTACCTCTCCCTGATGAGCAGGGAGTTCTACACCGATCTCGTAACGAACGGTCCATTCATTGACGTGACCGGGTCCTACTACACCCAGAGGTTCACACCCATGATCACCTTCGGAGGTCCGGTGCCGGCCCACAGGGCCGAGGAGGCACTGGAAGCTCTAGCTCTGGAGATAGGGCAGCTGCAGGAACCTGAGTACTACGATCCCCAAGGAATGGTCCTTGCCAGGGAACAGCTCTGCAGGCACAGGATACTCTCCGAGGAGACATCCTACGACGTGGCCGTCGAATCGATCCCCTTCTGGTGGGTGGTGGCCGGAGATCTGAACTACTACGCGACGTACATCGACAGCCTTCGCGCGGTGGATATGGAGGACGTCATCTCCTTCACGGACAGGTGGATCAGAGGCAAGCCCTCCGCGGCCTTCGTGATGATGCCGTTCCGGCAGGGAGGCGGCCGGTGACGGGAGCAGCCGCCTCCAGCCTCGTGATGGTCCTTGCGATCCTGGCCCGGGTGCCGGACGAAGTCAGCGAGTTCACCCTGTCCAACGGCATACCGGTGATAACCAGGACCCTCTTCAACAAAGATATAGAAGGGCTTTCACTTTTCATCATAGGGGGCTCCGGCGTTCTCGACGAAGATACCCAGGGCCTGGAGAAGTTCGCACTGGAATGCGCCATGATGGGTTCGGACAACTACTCCGGTCCCGTGTGGCGTGAACTGATGGACCGGACACAGTCAGAGTGGACCGGCAGTTTCAACTACGATTTCAGCAGATACCACGTGAGATGCATCAGCGATGACCTTCCCGACCTTCTCAACGCATTCGGTGACTGTCTTCTCGATCCCGAGCTGGACCCCGACGCCCTGGAGCAGGTCAGGGTCAGAACCCTGGAGGAGCTTCAGGAGAAGTACAACGATCCCGACAGCTGGATCTGGTTCGTGGCCAACGATGCGTTCATGCCGGGGCACACCTACAGGAACCTCCCCGACGGCACGGCGGAAAGCGTGAGCGGCTTCACCGCGGATGATGTCCGGCGAATTCTGGACCGCAGGATAAGGGCCGGCAACCTGCTGATAGTCCACGCGGGACCGACCGATCCGGCTTTACTTGCCCGGTACCTCGAGGAGGCTTTCGGCGGGATTCCGGAGGGGGGTGAACCCCTTGAGCCGGTGGAGCCATTCAGTCTTTCATCCGACACACTCGTCCTGCAGCCGAGGGAAGTCGAGACGGCCTACGCCGTGGTCAAGTTCAACGCTCCACCGCAGGGACATCCGGACCTGCTTCCCTTCCGCATCGCCCTGGCCGTGGCGGACGACCTCCTGTGGCAGGTCCTCAGGACGGAGAACGCCCTGACCTACGCCACCTACGCCGGAGCCACCTCCTACAGGGAGAACTGGGGGTACATGTACGTGAGTTCGCCATATCCGGCCCGCGCCTGTTCCCTCATGGCCGGGGTTCTAAGAGGGATGATCCGGGAGCCGGTGGAGGGTGACCTGGTAAGGGGAACCGTTGAAAAGCAGATAACGATGATGAACCTTGGCGCCGCCAGCAGGGAGGAGCAGTGCCGGCTCATTGGCAGCAGTCAGATATGCACCGGCGACTGGCGGAACGCATTCACGGATATCGAGGACGCTTCCGGACTCGACAGCTGCGACCTCAGCCAAGTACTGGAAGAATGGATCGGACCAGGAGGCTGGGGCGTCATAGCCGATACTATCCTTGTCCCGGCGGAGACTATCGGCCCCTGGCCACTGAGATGAGGGGATCACCATGAGATTTGCGACTTTGGCAATGGTACTGGTAACACTGGCCTGCGGCCGGCAGCACACGGCCGACCAGACAGGGTACGTAAGGATGACGGGTACGACACAGGTACTCGCAGCCGGCACCAGGTCGGAGACTGTGGTCTTCGAGGACATCGATACGGGGGAAAGGTTCGCGCTGGTCGGGGAGCTGGCCCGGGAGCTGGTGCCCCGGTACGGCGTCCCGGTCTCGGTAACCGTCGTTCCTACCGAGGAAGGCTGGTCGGTGGACCCGGAGCTTCAGAAGATGAAGCTCATAGAGTACGCGATACTCACCACGGATGAGGACTACTACGAGTAGGCGGTCATCAAACGTCCGCAATGCTCCTGCAGTAACCCATGCGAGGGGATGAAGGGACCGAAGTGAGAGGAAACCGGGGCAGGCAGAAACTGGACAGGTCCAGCCTGGCGCTTCTCCTGAGGCGGCTGCTGAAGCACAAGAAGGCGGTGTCCCTCGGGCTTGTGGCCCTTGTGATAGTCGATGTAATGCAGCTAATAGTGCCCCAGGTATTCCAGAGGGCCATAGACAGCCTTGCCAGCGGAATGGCCACAAGGTCCCTGCTGCTCGAGATGGGTATAGCCGTTCTCGCCCTTTACCTCATCATGGGGATATTCAGATTCTTCTGGCGCTACATGGTCATCGGCTCCAGCCACAGGATAGACCGTGACCTCAGGCAGGAACTCTACGACCACCTTCAGACCCTCTCACCCCAGTACTACGACCAGACCAAGGTCGGGGACATCATGGCACATGCCACCAACGACATAAACGCGGTCAGAATGGCGGTTGGAATGGCCACCATAGCCGCCTTCGACGCCATATTCCTGTCCCTTTCAACCGTGATAATAATGATCGCCATGAACTGGAAACTGACGCTTCTATCCATGCTTCCCCTGCCCGTCATCGCCTTCATGATGCTGAAGTTCGGCAAACTCATCCACAGGAGGTTCGAGTCGGTCCAGAAGGCGTTTTCGACCCTCACCGAGAAGGCGCAGGAGTCGCTGTCGGGGGTCAGGGTCATAAAGGCCTACGGCGACGAGGAGTCCGAGGACACCTACTTCTCCGAGAAGGCCGAGGACTGCGCTAGACAGAACATAAGGCTCGCCAGGATATGGGGTTTCTTCCAGCCCCTCATAGGCGCACTGGCGATGACCAGCATGGCCATACTACTGGGTGCAGGCGGCGCCATGGTGGTGAAGGGTACGATCACCCTGGGTGAGTTCGTTGCATTCTCCAGCTACCTGGGCATGCTCACCTGGCCGATGATGGCGATAGGATGGGTGGTCAACCTCTGGCAGAGGGGTGCCGCAAGCATGGACAGGCTTCAGAGGATCCTCACCACTGCTCCGGACATATCAGACGGACCGGAGGACGGGGAACCGGTACCGGCCGTCGAGGTCAGGGGACTCGATTTCACCTATCCCGGAACCGAGGTGCAGGTCCTCAGGGACGTCTCCTTCAGCCTGCGCCAGGGTGGGACCCTGGGCATAGTGGGCCGGACCGGCTCGGGGAAGACCACTCTTGTCGAGCTGCTGATGAGGCTCTACGACCCGCCCGAGGGAACGGTCTTCCTGGGCGGGAAGGACATCCGGAGGATGAAGCTCGCCAGGATAAGGAGCATGTTCGGTTACGTTCCACAGGAGACCTTCCTGTTCGCAATGTCCATCGCCGACAACATCGCCTTCGCCGACAGGGACATACCGAGGGAGGAGCTGGAGAGACTGGCCTCCATAGTTGACATAGACAGAGAGATAAGGAACTTCCCCGACGGCTACGACACCATGGTGGGCGAAAGGGGCGTCACTCTCTCCGGAGGGCAGAAGCAGAGGGTTGCCATAGCCAGGGCCCTTGCGGTCCGCCCGGACATACTTGTACTGGACGACGCACTCTCCAGCGTGGACACGGAGACGGAGGCCGCAATACTGGACAGGCTAAGGCAGGACATAAGCAAACTCACCAGCATCATCATAGCCCACCGAATAAGCACCATCCAGGGTGCCGATCACATCGCAGTAATGGACGACGGCAGAATAGTGGAGTCCGGGACCCACGACCAGCTCCTGAAGAACAACGGTTTCTACGCGGATCTGTACAGGATGCAGCAGCTCGAGGAGGAAGCCATGAAGGATGATGCCTCCGGGGAGAAGGAGGGGGGGCAGGAATGAGGGGCAATCCCTTCGTTGAGGACGCCGTAGGAGGAAAACTCTACGACAGGACCCTGGTCCGCAGGCTTCTGCATTACGTGAAACCGCACCGGAAGCTGATCTTCCTGGCCATGTTCTTCATGATCGTTACGGCGGGCGTGGAACTCCTCATCCCCTACATCACCAAACAGGGCATTGACAACTATCTGGCCAAACTCTACCAGGTCTACACAGCTCCCGCGGAAGTGAACCTCGGGCTGAGGGAAACCTGCGGGGACAGCGCTGACTTCATTCCGCTGGACAGCGATACGACGCTCCTCGTGAGGAAGGCGGCCCTGGACAGGATGGACAGGGCCGGCAGGAACCGCATGGAGGAGGAGGGGGAACTCTCAAGACAGACCTACTACCTCTTCCCGGCCGACAGGTATGACGGAGAGACCGGCATGGTCATGAACGGTCACTGGCTCGTGCCGGAGAACGAACTCTCCAGAGTTCCCCTGTCGGTCATCCTTGACGTAAGGGGAGGCGACATCGCCGGTATCAGGAACCTCGCGCTGCTTCTGGGCGTGCTGATAGTCATCAGCCTTGCAGCCGGCTACGGGCACGTGATGGCCCTGGTGATAGCGGGGCAGAGATCGATGTACGACGTCAGGGTGGAACTCTTCAGGCACATTCAGGAACTCTCCCTCCGGTTCTACTCGAAGAACCCCATCGGAAGGCTCGTGACCAGGGTCACCAATGACATAGAGGCTCTGAACGAGATGTTCTCGGCCGTCCTGGTCAACCTGGTCAAGGACGTGCTGCTGATCTTCGGGACCGCGGTCATCCTCTTCATACTGAACGTCAGGCTTGCCCTGGTATCCCTGGCGGTCACCCCCATCTTCGTAGTGGTCACGATCTTCTTCAGGGTAAAGGCCAGGGGGGCTTACCGGGAGGTGAGGAGATTCCTGGCGAAGCTCAACGCAAGGCTCGCCGAGGACCTCAGCGGCATCAAGATCGTACAGGCCTTCAGGCAGGAGAAGAGGCGGAGGGAGGAGTACAGGGGGACCAACATCAGCTACTTCGGGGCCAACATGAAACAGCTGGTGGTCTTCGGCATATTCCGGCCGCTGATCGAGGTAACCGCCTCTCTGGGGATCGCCCTTGTGCTTGTATACGGCGGCGGGAACGTGCTGACCGGCGCCCTCACCATAGGCTCGCTGGTTGCGTTCATCAGCTACGTGCGGCAGATGTTCAGGCCCCTCTCCGACATAAGCGAGAAGTACAACATCATGCAGAGCGCCATGGCGGCCTCGGAGCGGATCTTCGCGATAATGGACACCGAGCCCGACATAGTCGACCCTTCAGCCGCAGTCAGGACGGAGATAGCCGGAGGGATCGAGTTCGATGACGTCAACTTTTCCTACGAGGAGGGTAACAGGGTACTGCGAGACGTGAGCTTCTCCGTCGATCCTGGGAAGAGCGTGGCGCTGGTGGGTCCCACCGGTGCCGGCAAGACTTCCATCATCAGCCTTCTCTGCAGGTTCTACGACGTGGACAGCGGAAGCATCAGGCTGGACGGCACCGACATCCGGCAGCTGCCGGTAAGGTCCCTCAGGGAGAGCATTTCCATAGTCCTTCAGGACGCCTTCATATTCAGCAGGAGCATCGAGGACAACATCAGGCTTGGTCTGGACCTGACCAGGGAACAGGTGCGGAAGGCCGCAGACATGGTTCAGGCCACGCCCTTCATAGAGCGGCTGCCCCAGGGCTTCGACACGGTGATGGCCGAGAGGGGGGCTACCCTCTCCACCGGACAGAAGCAGCTGATATGCTTCGCCCGGGCACTTGCCCACGATCCCAGGATACTGATCCTGGACGAGGCCACCAGCAACGTGGACCCGGCCACCGAGCAGCTCATTCAGAGGGCCATCGAGGTTCTGATGAGGAACAGGACCAGCATCTTGGTGGCGCACAGGCTGAGCACCATTCAGAATGCCGACCAGATACTGGTCATCGACGAAGGCAGGATACTCGAGAGGGGCAGCCACCAGGATCTGCTGGCGAAGAGGGGCATCTACTACAACCTGTACCTTCTCCAGTATGCAAGGAACAATCACGCCTGATCATCCCGGTCCCGTAACCGGGAGACTGCGATGCGCCGGTGGTTGCTTGTATTGCTTCGGGAGCCGGTCATGGCGAACAGAGTACCGGACCGGGCTGGAGGGCAACTGGAGGATGCCTGTCCGTTAGGAACTCGATCGGCTCTTCGAGGCCGGGATAATCACCGAGACCTGGGTTCCCTTCGACAATTCAGGATGGCTGGTATGGTGCGTCTACTACACCTGTTCGAACATGTCCGGGCTCTTCTGCTTCATTCCGGACGATGTCTTCCTGGGCGCCCACATGCCGCCTCCAGCGGGACAGAGGGTATGGGCGGTGCTCTCGCCGGTGGGTTACGGCACGGTAGCCGTTCCGGGGACCACGTGATCCATGGGCTCAGTCATCTTGCAGTGTCTGCCACGGAGGTCAGTCCGTCTCCGCAGCCACACCTCCTGAGGCTGACACCCCGTCCGCGGTGTAAAGCCCGCAGTTCGATCCTATGTGATTCTCCCTGGTATCCCCGATACTCAGGACCACGTCGAAACCGCTCTTCTTGAAATCCTTTACCAGTTCTGCGGCGGATTCGGGAATGTCCGGGTCTATGACTCCGTGCAGACCGTTAGAAACTGATGAACGGGTAGGGTTCACAGGGGTCAGCTTGATCATGAAGTGCTCCGCCGGGAACAACTCCGCCACCCTGGACGGTTCCAGCGGGAACCCACGGACCGCGGCGAAGTTGAGAGACACCTTCCTGTCCCCCTCCCCGTGGAACCTGCTCCCCCAGTCGGACATCTCCCGGAAACCCAGGGTGGAGCAGGGCACAAGTTCCCTCCTGGCCTCCTCCGAGCTGGTATGTATCGAGAACTGCATCTGGAACCTGCCGTCTGGATACAGCTCGTCCTTTACCCTGATAAGCTCCTCCAGGAAACCCCTGCAACCCGCCGGGGCCACCGTCGATATGCTGGGCATGAGGCCCGGTGCGTCGTAGACGGAGGGGAGCAGGCGCAGCACTTCGAGAACGGCTGGATTGAAGGCCGGGTCACCCATTCGGGCGAACTGGATCTTGAACTTCGGCACCGGCACCTTCCGGTCGGGGTACCTTGCCTTTACCAGGTGGTCTACCTGCGCCAGCATCTCCCCCGCACTGAGCCTTCCCCCGTAGGACCCTCCGGCATCGCAGATGGGACAACCCACCGGGCATCCCCTGAGGGTGGAAATGATAAGGACCCATTTCTCCTCCCGGGGTACCGGCGGCTGGACCGATTCCACGAACTCCACCAATTCCCCGTCCGATAGTCGCCCGACGGTCACGGTTGCCAGATCGGGATCGCCATGGGTGGATACTACATCGAGCACGGTTGTTCACGCTCCTTCAGGAAGGCACACGCCAGCATTCCGGCCGTCACACCCTGGCCGGCGGCCGAAGAGGCCTGGCCCAGGCTGCCCATGCATGCGTCCCCCGCCGCGAACAGCCCGTTCACCGGGGTCTGGACCGTTCCCGGAACAAGGTCCGGGCGGAAATCGAGTGCAGGCAGGACCGGTCTCCTTCCCACCGCTGCCAGGATGGCATCGGTCCTAATGACGGATCTTACCCCGCCGGAGAGCACGGTGAGCCTGCAGCCGCCTTGGGCATCGGCAACCGCCTCGACGGGGAGGGTATCGAATAGGACTTCGATGCTCCGCCTCGAGACGACTTCCTCCAGCAGCCGGCCTCCGGCCCGGGTCCCCGGTCCCCTGACTAGGATCCTGACCCGGGTCCCGGAGTCGGAGAGGTTCAGAGCATAATCGAGAGCGGCCTCGCCGCCTCCTATGATCACCGCGTCGGATGGCCCGAGGTCCTTCAGTTCCGGAAGGGACCTGTGCAGGACCACTCCATCCCCCGCCTTCAGCCGGTAGTCCACCGGTTCAGTCCCTACCGCCAGGACAAGCGCCCGGGAGGCTATTCCCGACCGGGACCCCGAGGAGCGGAACAGGCCGTCACGCAGCGAAACGGACCGAACATCGAACTCAAGGACCTCGATATCATGTCCTGCCAGCATTGTCTCCAGGCATGCGCAGAAATCTGGTCCTGAAACAGGCGCCGGCAGCCCGGGATAGTTCTCCAGCAGCCTGGCCTCCCTGACCAGGCCGCCCGGCCGGCCGGTCCTGTCCAGCAGCGCCACACTGAAGCCCATCCTCCGGCACTGCACGGCTGCTCCGCAGCCGGCGGGGCCGGCCCCGATCACCGCCAGGTCGTGGACCGATCCCTCAGCTGCCATTAAGCAGTTCCTCAGTTGAGGTCATGACAGCGCAGCACGAGGCCATGCTCATGAGACTGCACAGGTGCAGCTCCTCCGTGGTGGTGGTCAGGGCGTCAACGGGAACGAACACCTCGAAATCCTTCACGAAAGCCGACCGCGCCGTGGTCTCGCAGCACATCTGTGTCAGCACTCCGGTTATCAGCACCTGTTCCAGTCCCGTTTCGAGGAGGTATTCCTCGAGACCGGTCCCATGGAACGCATCATAGGTGTTCTTGAGATAAACACGTTCCGTCGGCAAAGGCTCCAGTTCCCGTATGATCTCCGAATCCCGCTCCCCGCATCTTATATGATCAACGAAGAACCTACCCAGCATTCCAAGGTCCTCCGGACCAGAGTGGCAGTGCCTGGTGAAAACCACGGTTCCTCCGGATCCCCGCCAGAGCTGCAGCAGCCGCCCCAGACCGGGCAGTACGGCTTCGGATGAGGGAATGTAGGCCCTGCCCCCGGAATGGGCGAAATACCTCAGCATGTCTATGACCAGCAGGGCGCAGCGGCTGATTTCAACGCTCAGATCGGGTCTGGGACGGGTGCGGTCCCTGAGAAGGCCCAGCCATTCCACGGCCTTCCGGCCGATGTCGGAACGGTGGACGAAGGGTTCGGCGCGCATTCGATCCCTCAGAACTCCCTGAACAGACCGGCGCCGAAGCCCGGTGCCTGCCAGACATCTCCGCCCTCGGCCTCCAGGGCCAGATTCCAGCCCGAGGACCGTCCCAGCCGTACCATTGTGCCCAGCGTAAAGGAGAAAAGACCGTCGCCGCTGAAGATATCGATGATGTCATCGTCGTCATCGTCATCGTAGTCCAGGAAGTCGGCCGCCGCGACGCACAGGTAGGGTTCGAAGATGCCGATCCTCCGTGAAAGATGGAGCTTCAGCTCTCCGGGCAGTATTCCCCATACGTCCACTCCCACCGCTGCGTCCACCAACGGGTTCTCAGGTATCTGGAGCTTGCCGCCCCAGACCGCCAGGAACCCGTCGTCCTCGCCTACGCTGACCATGGTCTTGATGTGCAGGCCCAGGCCGAAACGGGAGGGACCAGCGGGGAAACCGCCCTCGAGGAAGACTCCCGGCATGCTCCAGGCCTCGTCCTCGTCGTTCTCCCCGGTGCCGAAGTAGGTGGCTCCCGCCCTGAACCCGGTGACCCTGGCGGTCTCGAATGTACCCATGCAACCCGCCGTCAGCGCTATCAAGACCGCGAAAGCTATGCAGAGCATACCGCCGTTCTTCATGATACCCCCTCCGTTCAGATACGATCGCATCTGCAGGACCCCCGAGTATAAGCAACCTCCGGCTCGGGGGTATACTCAAGACCGACGGGGTCCAGGCTTGACATGACTCGATGTCCATTATTAGGAACGAAATACAAGCAGCCTTAGAGGGGAGGTCGCAGTGAAGTACATCGCCCGGCCGGTTTTCCTGATTTCAGCGCTGCTGTTCATTTCCTGCGGGACCCCTTCCGATGGTCTTCTGGACCCCGGTACCGATTCCTTGAACGATTCCCATACCAGAGGCGTGAGGGATGCCGAGATCTGCCGCCATGGGAACATGGAGGCACTAAGCGACGGCGTCTGCCAGTTCTACGGCAAGTACAACCAGTACCCCGGAAGCCTGGACGACCTGGCGGCGATAAATCCCCGCCTCTGCAGCCTCACCTGTCCGACATGCAGCCTCCAGTACGAATACGAGACCGACATCAACGACAACTTCCTCATCAGGTGTCCACTGCCGGAGGACCCCGACCACGGCTTCATCGACAACGGCTTGCCGTCATGGCCCCCTGACCCGTCCAACTGGCAGCAGGCCTGCCAGAATTACATGATGCATACGGCATCGGCCTGCGCCATGTACTACGGCAAGTACAACGAGTATCCCGAGGACCTGCAGGACCTGGTGGACGAGGGCTACCTGCCAGTGGTCTACCAGTGTCCGGCGTGCAACATCCCCCTTCACTACACAAGGGACACCCTGGAAGCTTCGTACACCATCCACTGTCCGCTTCCATCCGACCCCACCCATGGCTACATCATTGACGGTATCGCCTTCTTCCCTCCGGATACAACCGGCAGCGAGGAGGCATGTCGCTCCAACATGATTTGTCTGGCCACCGCCATGGCGATGTACTACGGCAAGTACAACGAGTATCCCGAGGAACTGGAAGATCTGGGTACCTCAGGGATTTACGAGTACTGGTACACCCCCTGTCCGGCCTGCGGCAGGATGTACAATTACTGGACCGACGCGGAGGGCCAGACCTATGCCATCTACTGCCCCCTTCCCTGGGACCCGGGCCACGGCAGCGTCTACGACGGGATGATCTCAGCTGGGAGTGACCGGGCCGCAGTTGTCACCATTCCCCCGGTACGGAGTATTCCCTAAGGATCCCGTGTACCTTCTTCAGGATTCCCGAACGGAGGTATCGAATGCTTCCTTATTATTCTCTTCGCCCTTGCAGACATCATCATGGCACCCATCGATCTGCAGACTGTCCACGTGCACGAGTGGGGGGTCATCGAGCTGGACCTGTCGTTCCCTGAAGCCCGCGGAGCCAGGTGGGGGTACCTCAGGCCCAACGGCATCCTGGAACCCTGGACCGAGTACGAGGTGGAGGCTCCGATCATATGGTTCCACGCTGCCCCGTCCCGACACCCTCTAAAACGGCGAAGGAGATCCCCGGGATAGTGATCGACGGCCCGGGCGGAGAGGACGCCTGGGGTTATACGGGCGAGGCACTGCTTTTCTCGCCCTTCGGCGAGGATGTGACCGTATCGCCGGTTACCGTTGACGGCACACCTGAAGAGGTGCGCCGGGATATGGATATCCGGGCTGCAGGGAGACTGGAGGATGCCACTCCGAGACTAACTCGAGCAGCTCTTCGAGCCCGGCATCACCAGGGAAATTCTCCGGTATCTGGAGCTTGCCGCCCCAGACCGCCAGGAACCCGTCGTCCTCGCCTACGCTGGCCATGGCCTTGATGTGCAGGCCCAGGCCGAAACGGGAGGGACCAGCGGGGAAACCGCCCTCGAGGAAGACTCCCGGCATGCTCCAGGCCTTTTCCTCGTCGTTCTCGCCGGTGCCGAAGTATGTGACTCCCGCCCTGAACCCGGCTACCCTCGCGGTCTCGAATGTACCCATGCAGCCCGCCGCCAGCGCCATCACGACCGCGAAAGCTATGCAGAGCATACCGCCGTTCTTCATGATACCCCCTCCGTTCAGATACGATCGCATCTGCAGGACCCCCGAACATAAGCAACCTCCGGCTCGGGGGTATACTCAAGACCGACGGGGTCCGGGCTTGACATGACTCGATGTCCATTATTAGGAACGAAATACAAGCAGCCTTAGAGGGGAGGTCGCACGTGAAGTACATCGCCCCGCCGGTTTTCCTGATTTCAGCGCTCCTGTTCCTTTCCTGCGGGACCCCTTCCGATGGTCTTCTGGACCCCGGTACCGATTCCTTGAACGATTCCCATACCAGAGGCGTGAGGGATGCCGAGATCTGCCGAGGGCCATCGCATTAGGGGTAGCGATGTTCTACGGTCTGGAGGGCCGATATCCCGACAGTCTCGAGGAACTGGCATCGGTGGACCCGAGGCTTCCGGACCTCGTATGTCCCTCTTGCAGTCTAGCCTACGAATGGGATACCGACGGTTTCGAAGGTTACCTTCTTGGATGCCCGCTTCCGGAGGATCCCGACCACGGTTACGTGAAGGATGGAGTGCCGTACTGGCCTCCCGATCCCTCCGCATGGCCCGGGATCTGCCACGGCAACATGACCACCCTTGCAGCAGGTCTGGCCCAGTACTTCGGCATGTACAACCTCTACCCTGCGGAGCTGGAGGGACTGGTGGCCGAGGGTATCCTCGACGAACTGCCGGTATGCCCTGAATGCGGCGGATACTACCTCTACAAGACTGACTGCCAGACGACGTACACCGTCGAGTGTCCACTGCCATCGGACCCCAACCACGGATGGATCACCGACGGTGAGTGTTCATGGCCTCCGGATACATCGGGCTGCACGGAGGCATGTCGCTCCAACATGTGTTGTCTGGCCACCGCCATGGCGATGTACTACGGCAAGGAGAACAGGTACCCGGAGGAGCTGCGGGACCTGGGCGCCTCGGGAATTATGGAGAACTGGTACATCCCCTGTCCGGCCTGCGGCAGGATCTACAATTACTGGACCGACGCGGAGGGCCAGACCTATGCCATCTACTGCCCCCTTCCCTGGGACCCGGGCCACGGCAGCGTCTACGACGGGATGATCCAGTTGTCACCATTCCCCCTGTACGGAATATTCCCGAAGGATCACGTGTACCCTCTTCAGGATTCCCGAACGGAGGTATCGAATGCTGCCATTCCTTTATTTCGCCCTTGCCGACACCATCGTGGCACCCATCGATCTGCAGACTGTCCACGTGCACGAGTGGGGGGTCATCGAGCTGGACCTGTCGTTCCCTGAAGCCCGCGGAGCAAGGTGGGGATACCTCAGGCCCAACGGCATCCTGGAACCCTGGACCGAGTACGAGGTGGAGGCTCCGGTCATATGGTTCCACGGTGCCCCGTGCACCGGCACGCTGACCATATCCTCGGAGCAGGGCTACTTCACCACCATGCTGCCCCGTCCCGACACCCTCTGGGACGGCGAAGGAGAGAGGATGGCGTACCCCGCGGCAGCGGGAAGCCAGACCGCGGTCTGGAGGGACGTTCGCGTCAGGTATGGAGGGTTCGAAGCGGAGGAGGAGCTGCTTCCCGTAGACTCGGATCCCGGCGGGTTCGGCTGGGCCATCCCATTCTGGCGCCGGGTGGACTCCAACACCATAACGGTTCCCGGCTCCAGCTACCTCGATACCTTCATCTACTACGAGTGCACGGCGGGGGACATCCCCGGGATCGTCAACGACGGCCCGGGCGGAGAGGACGCCTGGGGCTATACCGGCGAGGCGCTGCTTTTCGCGCCTTCAGGCGAGGAAGTGACCGCATCGCTGGTTACCGTTGACGGCACACCTGAAGAGGTGCGCCGGGACCTGTCCCGCTCGGACATACTCTCCGTGATCTGCAACTGGGGCGGGGACCTGAAGAGCATCGAGATCCTGGCACTCTGGGAAACATGGGAACCAGCCGTACGTCAGCGCTGTGTCATGGGGGGTGAGAAGGTGCTCATCTTCCCCCTGACAGCGGAACAGACCGAATCTGTGAGCAGGATCACCTTCGAACCGGAGGACGACCAGCCGGTGGAATACGCCAGGCTCTTCCTGGCCATGGGGGCCATCGGGTTCATCTAGCTCTCGGGGGCAATCGGAGGAGGAACAGGCAGCTCGCCTCTCATAAGGAGCCTCATGGTTCCCACCAGGTAGCTCCGGCGAAAACCTGAGGGCTTTACGGCAAGTTCAGGGAAACCTTCCATCGGCCTCGGTTCGAGGGCGTCCAGGTCAGGTTCCCATAGAAGGTCCCCCGGTTTCCTCAGGTCGTGGAGCATGAAGTAGCCCTCCACGGTACCGTGCCTCCCTTCCCTCAGTCGGACGAGAAGCAGGTAGTCGCACCTTGCCGATGCCATGCGGTCGAAGGAGCATCCTCCCGTTCCCGTCGGCACCGCCAGGGCCCGTCTTCCTGAATGGAATACGATCCCGTACCTGTTCACGGCATCCGGGGGCTGCGCGGTCCTCCAGCACGGCAGTCCCAGCGCCAGAAGCCATCTCCTGGCAACGGCCTCCGCCGCAAGGACTTCGCTCATGCCCTTCACCCCCGCCCGGCGGGCTTCCCCCGCCAGCTTTCGCAGGAGCCTGTCCGTAAGTTTCACACTGCTCACGGTCATTTCCCGGTGATCATGATTCATCCTGTCCGTTGTTGCATTTCATCTCCCATTTAGGTAAATTCAACCCCGTATATTCACAGGCAGGAGCCACAGTACGAGTATCAGCACGGGAGATGTCCATGAACAAGAAAACCGCCCTTCACGACAAACATGTCAGCCTCGGTGCCAGAATGGAACCCTTCGCCGGATACATCATGCCGATCAAGTACTCAAGCGTCACTGAAGAGCACAACGCCGTCAGGAAGAGCGTCGGCATCTTCGACCTCTCCCACATGGGCGAGTTCAGGGTAAAGGGGGAGGGCGCCACGAAGTTCCTGGACCACATCCTCACCAACGACGCCGACGTGGATAACGGACATGCCTTTTATTCCACCATGTGCTACCCGGACGGCGGCATAGTAGACGACCTCATCACCTACCGCATATCCGCGAACGAGTACCTGATGGTGGTGAACGCATCCAACATAGAGAAGGACTGGGCCTGGGTGAACAGCCACGCCACCGGTTTCGCCGTGGAAATCGCCAACGAGAGCGACGATACCGCCCTGGTGGCGATCCAGGGACCCGATTCCGAAAAGGTCCTGGAAAAGCTCACCGGGACCGATCTGCCATCCATACAGTACTACCGTCACGTTAACGGAGAGGTGGCAGGTAGGAAGGCTCTGATCGCCCGAACCGGGTACACGGGTGAGGACGGTTTCGAACTCTACACAAGGTCTGCAGACGCGGAAGCCGTCTGGGAAGCCGTTATGGACGCAGGTGCGGAGTTCGGGATCAAACCCGTAGGACTGGGGGCAAGGGACACCCTGAGGCTGGAAGTGGGTTACGTGCTCTACGGCAACGATATCGACCATACTACCACCCCCATTGAAGCGAAGCTCGGCTGGGTTGTCAAGCTGGGGACCGACAAGGACTTCATCGGCCGTGAAGTCATGGCCAGACAGAAGGATGAGAAGCCATCGAGGTACATCGTGGGCCTCGAGGTAAAGGGAAAGGGCTTTCCCAGGCACGGGGCCGAACTCTTCGACGGAAGCAGGAAGGTGGGCATCGTAACCAGCGGGTCCATCGCGCCGGCCCTGGGTCACGGCGTCTGCCTGGCCCTGGTCGAGAGAGGTTTCCAGAAGATCGGGACTGAGCTGGAGGCCGAGGTAAGGGGCAGGAGGATCCCGGTGGAGACCGTGAAGCTGCCCTTCTACAAGAATGGAAGCCGCAGGTAGCGGCACGCACTAACCGGAGAACCGCAGGATCCTGTCCAGCACAGGGCACTCACAAGGAGGAAGAGATGTCTAACGTACCTGAGGACCTTCGTTACACCGACACCCACGAATGGGTGAAGTATCTGGGTGACGGTGAGTACATGATGGGACTCACATTCTACGCTCAGGACCAGATGGGCGAGATAGTCATGGTGGAATTCCCCGGGCTCAACGAATACGGTATAGGAGACGTCATGGGTTCCCTCGAGGCTGTAAAGACGGCGGAGGATTTCTACGCCCCGTTCGACTGCAGGGTCGCCAGGGTGAACGAAGCCCTCGAGGACGAACCCGCTCTCATCAATGAGGACTGCTACGGCCGCGGGTGGCTGGTGGTAGTCAGAACAGACGACCCTTCTGCCTTCGAAGGCCTCAAGACGGCGCAAGAGTATTCCGAGTTCATCGGTGAGTGACCGATGAGCCGGTTCATACCCGACAGCAGCGGCACCCGACGGGAGCTGCTGCGCACCATAGGAATCGAGGATTTCGAGGAACTCCTGGGTCCGATCCCGAAGAAGTACAGGCTCACTCGTCCACTTGAACTACCGGGACCCATGTCGGAACTCGGGCTGTTGAGGGAGTTCGGAAGGCTGGCCCGCAACAACGAGGGGGCCGGGAAGGTCTGCTTCGCAGGTGCAGGCGCCTACGATCACTTCATACCGGCGGCGGTGGACCACATCCTCCTTCGAAGCGAGTTCTACACTGCGTACACCCCGTACCAGGCGGAGGTCAGCCAGGGCACCCTCCAGGCCATATTCGAGTACCAGACCATGATCGCGCGGCTTACGGGTATGGAGATGGCCAACGCCAGCATGTACGACGGAGCTTCCGCTGCAGCGGAGGCCTGCCTGATGGCCATGCGCTCCACAGGGAAGGACAGGGTCCTCGTGGCGGGTTCCCTGAATCCCCGGTGGCTTCAGGTCATAAGGACGTATATAAGAAGGAAGGATTTCCGGCTCGACGGGATCCCCTTCGGCAGTGACGGCAGGCTGGACATCGACGCCACCGCCGGAATGGCCGGTGAGGGGGTGGCGGCCATACTCGTGCAGTATCCCAACTACTACGGTCTCGTGGAGGACCTTGAGCCGCTTGCGGAACTGGCTCACTCCGAGGAGGCACTCCTGGTCGTGGCGGCGGACCCGGTCGCCCTTCCCATGCTGCGATCCCCCGGGGACGCCGGCGCGGATATCGTAGTTGGAGAGGGCCAGAGCATGGGCATACCGCTATCCTACGGAGGACCCTATGTGGGGTTCATGGCCGCCGCCATGAAGCTTGCCAGGAAGATGCCGGGCCGTATCATCGGCAGAACGGAGGACAGGGCGGGTCAGACGGGTTACGTCATGACCCTGCAGACCAGGGAGCAGCACATAAGGAGGGAGAAGGCCACCAGCAACATCTGCTCGAACCAGGCCCTCATGGCGCTGGCCAATACGGTCTACCTTTCCCTGATGGGCGAGGAGGGATTCCGGGAGATATCCTCCCAGTGCTACCACCGCAGCCACTACCTCGAGGAGGGGCTGCTGGGGATCCCCGGCGTGCGAAGGGTATTCGAGGGGACGCCCTTCTTCCGCGAGTTCGCGATCTCCTTCCCGGTTTCCGCGGACCGTTTCCTGGAGGGTATGCTGGAAGCCGGAATACTGCCCGGAGTGCCGCTGACCGAACTGGGCGACGGGGCCATGCTGGTGACCGCTACCGAGAAGAGGGACCGCTCCCAGCTGGACGCCTACGTGGGGAAGGCGGCGGAGATATGCCGGGGAGGTGCCTCATGAAGAGCATATTCGGGTTCTGCAGCAGGGGCAGGACCGGAGTCTCGCTTCCCGCTCTGGACGTGCCACGGTCCGAGGGCATCCCCGAGGGACTGTCGCGGGAGGACGACGGCAACGTCGGTCTGCCCAGGGCTTCCGAGGGACAGGTCGTGCGGCACTTCGTGAACCTCAGTACCAGGAACTACCACGTGGACAAGGGCATGTATCCCCTGGGCTCATGCACAATGAAGTACAACCCCAAGCTGCACGAGAACCTGGCGAGGATGGAGGGTATGGCCTCCGTGCACCCTCTATGCCCCGATGACCAGGTCCAGGGCACCCTGGAGATGATGCACCACCTGGGTGAACTGCTCTGCGAGATCACCGGCTTCAGCGGCGTCACACTCCAGCCGGCGGCCGGGGCCCAGGGCGAGTACTGCGGCATCCTGCTGATCAAGAGCTACCACGAGAGCAGGGGCGAATCCCACAGGAACGAGGTCCTGATGCCCGACTCCGCCCACGGGACCAACCCCGCCACCTCGACGCTGGCCGACTGCGTAGTGGTGGGGGTGGAGTCCAATGCCCAGGGCCTGGTGGACCCGGAGGACCTCAGGAGGAAGGCCGGACCCAACACGGCGGCCTTCATGCTCACCAACCCCAACACACTGGGGCTCTTCGAGTCCCATATCGAGGAACTTACGGCCATCGTGCACGGGGCCGGCGGGCTTAACTACATGGACGGCGCCAACATGAACGCCCTCCTCGGAATAGCAAGACCCGGGGACATGGGCTTCGACGTGTGCCATCTCAACCTCCACAAGACCTTCTCCACCCCTCACGGGGGAGGAGGACCCGGCTCGGGCCCCGTGGCCTGTTCGGCAGAACTGGCTCCCTTCCTGCCGGAACCGGTGGTAAGGAAGGATTCCCGTGGAGTATACCGTCTTCACAGGGAACGGGATCCCTTCGGCAGGCTCCTTGCCTTCCACGGGCACATAGGTGTCCTTCTGAAGGCATACGCCTACATCCTGACCATGGGAGCCGAAGGTCTGCGCGAGGCCAGCGAGGCCGCTCTTATTAACGCCAACTA
This sequence comes from Candidatus Aegiribacteria sp. MLS_C, assembly GCA_002030045.1. GTDB lineage: Bacteria > Fermentibacterota > Fermentibacteria > Fermentibacterales > JCC-6 > Aegiribacteria. Next base: position 57,803 of record LQBI01000035.1, read on the forward strand.
CCTCAAGGCCAGGCTGTCGGAGTACTTCGATAATCCCTTCGACAACGGACCCTGCATGCACGAGTTCGTGCTCTCGGGTGAAAGGCAGGCGGCGAAGGGCGTAAAGACCCTGGACATTGCCAAGCGACTACTGGACTACGGTCTCCACGCTCCCACCGTCTACTTCCCCCTCATCGTCCACGAGGCTCTTATGATAGAGCCCACGGACACCGAGGGCATAGAGGAGCTGGACAGGTTCGCCGACGCCATGATATCCATCGCCCGCGAGGCGGAGGAGAAGCCCCATCTGGTGACGGACGCCCCGGTGAACACGCCGGTCCTCCGGCTTGACGAGGTCAAGGCGGTCAAGGACCTCTGCCTGGTCGAACCCCGGGAGGGGGGAGACGGGGCATAGACAGAGTTACCGGGAGAGGGGACGGAGTCCTGGAGTGGGTCTCGCACCCGGCCAGGGAGAGACCGCTTGCCACGGTGCTCTACGTGCTGATAATAGTCATGTCCGGAGTGGTGGCGACACTGGCCATGGACGGCAACCCATGGTGGGGACTGGTCGGCATGGGCGTCCTTTTCCTGTCGGGATGGTCGTACTTCCTTCCGGTGAGGTACACCATGGACGAAGAGGGAGTGAGGAAGAAGTCGGCCTTCGGCCTTGAGGAGAAGAAGTGGCACCAGGTGAAGAGAATAGTGCCCGACAGGTACGGGGTACTGCTGAGCCCCTTTCCCCAGCCCACCAGGCTGGCGAAGTTCAGGGGTCTATCCGTGCAGTTCTCCGGCAACGGAGAGGAAGTGCTTGAATACATCAGGGCACACGCCGCCGGGAATTGAAGACATAATCGACCTCGAGGGCGATGAGGACTACAACGGTTTCATGCAGAGCATTGCCAGGGAGATAGTCCAGCGTCAGCTCACGGTACCGGCGATAATATTCCTGGAGAGCATCAAGCCGCTTTCCTTCCTCGGCAACCAGCTGCTTATATTTGCCAACCCGGTGGTTTCGCTGGTGGTCCGTACCGGCAACTACTACAAGTTCGTACGCATGATCGAGGACCGTGAGAACCTTGAGAAGCTCACGGTGGCGATCGAGGAGGAGAACGCCCGCGAGGTCCAGAGAAGGAAGGAACTGAAGGAAACCCGTCGAAGAGAGGGCGGGAGATCCTTCCTCAGCTGGTTCAGGCGCAGGAGCGATAATCGGAACAAGGAGGTAGACGGCGGTGGCCAGCAAAGAGATCACCAGAATAATGGCGACTGACTGCGGCAGTACCACCACCAAGGCCATCCTGATAGAGAAGAAGGATGGCGAATACCGTCTCATCCGGAGGGGCGAGGCACCCACCACGGTGGAGGCCCCGGCGGAGGATGTGACCAAGGGTGTGCTGAATGCTGTCGGAGAGATCGAGGACCTGGAGGGAAGGAAATTCCTGAAACCCGGTGAAGAGGGCGTCCAGGTATCACCGGACAGCAGTGACGGCGTCGACATCTACATGTCCACCTCCTCAGCGGGGGGAGGATTGCAGATGACCGTCGCCGGAGTGGTGAAAACGATGACCGGCGAGAGCGCGCAGCGCGCCGCACTGGGGGCAGGAGCCATCGTCATGGACGTGGTGGCCTCCAACGACGGTCGTCTGCCCCACGAGAAGGTTGCGGACATCAGGAGGCTCAGGCCGGACATGGTCCTTCTATCCGGAGGAATCGACGGCGGGACCATCGACCACGTGGTGGAACTGGCCGAGATAATAAAGGCCGCCGATCCCAAGCCCAGGTTCGGTGTGGGTTACAAGCTCCCGGTGATATACGCCGGAAACAAGGATGCGCGGGAAGCCGTGAAGAACGAGCTGGGCGGGCAGGTCGAGCTGAAGATAGTGGACAATCTCAGGCCGGTGCTGGAGAAGGAGAACCTGGGCCCGGCCAGGGACATAATCCACGAGCTGTTCATGGAACACGTCATGGCACAGGCACCGGGATACCCCAAGCTCATGAAATGGGCCGGGCACTACGTTGACGGCCAGTGGACGCAGGTACCGATAATGCCAACGCCGGGAGCGGTGGGCAAGCTCATAGAGACGGTGGCGAAGAACGAGGGCATCGAGGTGATGGGAGTCGATATCGGTGGCGCCACCACAGATGTATTCAGCGTTTTCAATGTCGGAGAGCAGGAGACGATCTTCAACCGTACGGTGTCCGCCAATCTGGGTATGAGCTACAGCGTTTCCAACGTCCTTGCCAGCACCGGTTTCGACAACGTGATGCGCTGGGTGCCCTTCCACATGGACGAGGCGGACCTGAGGAACCGTATCCGCAACAAGATGATCCGCCCCACCACGATTCCGCAGCTGCTCAAGGAGCTGATAGTGGAGCAGGCCATCGCCAGGGAGGCCCTGAGACTTGCGCTGGTACAGCACAAGGAACTGGCCACCGGACTGAAGGGCGTGGCGCAGGAGAGGACCATAGGCGACGCCTTCGAGCAGACCCAGACAGGCGGGACCCATGTGAACATGATGACCCTGGACCTGCTCATAGGTTCAGGGGGCGTGCTCTCCCACGCTCCGAGGAGGAGCCAGGCGGCCCTGATGCTCATAGATTCCTTCCTTCCGGAAGGAGTGACTATGCTGGCCGTGGATTCCATCTTCATGATGCCGCAGCTGGGAGTGCTCTCCGAGGTGCATCCGCAGGCGGCAACCGAGGTCTTCGACAAGGACTGCCTGATAAGGCTGGGCACCTGCGTGGCCCCTTCCGGTGAGAACCGGAAGGCATCCGTCCTCGCCGAAGTGTCCTACACGGCTCCCGACGGCTCCACCGTGGAGCTGCCCGTCCAGCGGGGTGACATGAAGGTGATGCCCCTGGGCGTCGGCCAGAAGGTGGAGGCAGTCATAAGACCGGCCAAGAACCTCGACGTGGGCGCGGGTCCCGGCAGCGAATGGAGAGGAATGCTGGAGGGAGGCGTGGTCGGCATCATTTTCGACGGCAGGGGGAGACAGCCCTTCGCCCTTCCCGAGGATGACGGCAGGAGGATAGAGAAACTCCAGGAATGGTCCATGGCCATGGACATCTATCCCGAAAGATTCATCAGCCTGAAGGAGGGTGAATAATGGCCTTCGCATACACACCCGGACTCAGGGTAGCCGACAGGACAATGGTGCGAAAGGAGAGAAGGCTCCCCCTCAGCGGAGAGACGCTGGTGAAGGAGGGGGACACTGTAACGGCGGAGACGGTGGTGGCCAGGACCGAGCTTCCGGGCAACGTCCAGATGCTGAACATCTCCAACATTCTCGGACTGCCCCCGGGCGACATACCCGAACTCCTCCACGTGGAGGAGGGGGCGGAGATCGGGGAGGGACAGATCCTCGGACAGTCAAAGGGGCTGTTCGGGCTCTTCAAGAACACCGTAAGGTCACCGATCCGCGGGGTTTTCGAGAGCTACAACAGGATAACGGGACAGGCCGTCCTGCGCGAACCGCCCATACCGGTGGAGATCGACGCCTACCTGAGAGGGACGGTGACCGGGGTTCTTCGGAACGAGGGTGTCATCGTGGAATCGGTGGCGACATTCGTTCAGGGGATATTCGGCATCGGCGGCGAGACCAGGGGTGAGCTTAAGACCCTGACCAGCGGCCCGGACCAGGAACTCACGGAAGACCTCATAGACGAGTCCTGCAGGGACAGGATCCTTCTGGGAGGTTCCTTCGTCTCCTTCGCCACGCTGAACAAGGCCATCCGGAACGGCGTCAGGGCCATCATCGTGGGTGGTTTCGACGACAAGGACCTGAAGGAATTCCTGGGATACGATCTGGGCGTGGCCATAACCGGACATGAGAAGAAGGGCATAACCCTCATACTCACCGAGGGATTCGGCCGAATGGACATGGCCCGGGAGACCTTCGAACTCCTGAGGTCCAGGGAGGGGATGCTGGCCAGCGTGAACGGCGCCACCCAGATAAGGGCCGGCGTCATGAGGCCCGAAGTGGTCATCCCCGTTGAAGGGGAGGAGTCGGAGAGGTCTTCCGAGAAGCAGGCCGGGGCCATGGACATCGGATCCCGCGTGCGCTGCATAAGAGCCCCCTACTTCGGCAGACTGGGAACCGTCGCCGCACTTCCCGCCGAACTCCAGGTCCTGGATTCCGAGGCCAGGGTACGCGTACTGGACGTGAAGTTCGAGGACGGGAAGACGGTGACCGTACCCAGGGCGAACGTGGAACTGATAGAGGAATAGGGGCATGAACTCGCCCTGGAAGTAATGTGGAGAGCAGGCGCCTCCGGGAACACCGGGGGCGTTCCCTCAGAGAGGTTAGGAGGGAACATGGAACGGATCTGGCTCCTGATACCGGTTCTGCTGATGTCGACCGCCGGACCGGCTGCGTCGGATACGGTCGGACCGCCTGGGACAGGGGTACCCGCGACGTTCGAAGCGCCGGATGAGAGCGGTCCCCCGGAGGTAAGCAGAGCGGTGGACCTGCAGGCCTGCGACGTATCCAACGATGCCGGAGGCGCGGTGGACCTGACCTGGCTCATGGAGACCGGGGGCGTGATCCCCGATTCTCTCGCGGTAATAAGAACGTCGCCTTCCGGTGAGGAGGAACGCATCGCGATCCTGGCCCCCGGGTCCATCATGTACCGTGACACAACAGCTTCCAACGGAGTGGAATACGAATACCGCATAGTATCGTTGATCCGCGGGGAGGAGGCCGCCTCCTCCGGGACTGCCGCAGCCGCCGCCTCGGCGCAGTGGATCCACTCCGGAAGGATAGGCATGATGGTCATCCTCATCATCCTGGCGGGGGCTATCCTCTACTTCATTGATACGGGCAAGAAGGGAAAGCAGCTCTACATCAGGGAGATCGCCGGTCTCGCCGCCGTGGACGATGCGGTGGGCAGGGCGACCGAGATGGGCAAGCCCGTCCTCTACATACCGGGCATAATGGACATGGACGATATTCAGACCATAGCCAGCATGGTCATACTGGGAAGGGTGGCCAGGAAGACCGCCGAGTACGGGTCCCCCCTCCTGGTCCCCACCTGCAGGAGCGTTGTCATGAGCGTCTCACAGGAGGTGGTGAAGGAGGGATACCTCCAGGCCGGGAGGCCCGACGCATATAACAAGGAACATATACAGTACCTGACCGACGACCAGTTCGGCTACGCCGCCGGAGTGGACGGAATAATGGTCCGGGAGAAACCCGCCGCCATCTTCCTCCTCGGGACCTTCTACGCCGAGAGCCTGATACTGGCGGAGACCGGCAGGAGCGTGGGCGCCATACAGATATCCGGCACAGCAATGCCCAGCCAGATCCCGTTCTTCGTCGCAGCCTGCGACTACACGCTGATAGGAGAGGAACTCTTCGCCGCAAGCGCCTACCTTTCCAGGGAACCCAAGCTCCTGGGCAGCCTCAAGGGGCAGGATGCCGCGAAGCTGTTCTTCATAGTCCTGATAGTCCTCGGCGTGGTCGCCGCAACCATAGGCCAGTTCTGGCCCCCGCTCAACGGTATCGCGGAATTCCTCCGCGATATCGTTACAGTGAACTAGGAGGCTGGCATGAGACTGATGATCCCGCTGGCCATAACCTTCATAGCCGGCATGATAATGATCCTGAACTTCTTCATACCTCATCAGCCCTTCGCCTTCCTCGGGGACAACCTCCAGGAGTGGTACATGATAGTGGCCTCCGGAGCGATCTTTCTGGGCGCCGCCAACCTGATGCACGTCCACATAAGGAAGATAAGGCTCAGGCTGAAGAACTGGGAATACAGCCCGGTGACAATCATCGGCTTCCTGGTGATGGTGGTCACGGGTCTCGTATACGGTGTGACCGAGAACAGACCCTTCGACTACCTTTTCATGAACATGGTGGCTCCAATGGGCGCGACCATGTTCAGCCTGCTGGCCTTCTTCGTGGCCAGCGCTGCCTTCAGGGCGTTCAGGGCTTCCAACTGGAGGGCCACGCTGCTCCTCACCTCGGCCTTCCTGGTGATGCTGGGCCAGGTCCCCATCGGGGCCATGATCTGGGACAAGATACCCCTGGCAAAGGTCTGGCTCATGTCCATACCCAACACGGCAGGCCAGAGGGCCGTCATGATAGGGGCCGCCATGGGCGTTGTTTCCACCTCCCTCCGAATGATCTTCGGCATCGAGCGGAGCTATCTCGGAGGTGCTGACTGATGGCCGGCATATACGATAAGCTGAGCAACCTGGACAGGAGGATAATCTTCATCCTCATTGCCCTGGCGGTGATAATACCCATCACCACGGACCTGGTCATACCCAATATCGTCGGGCAGGAGCCCAGCAGGGACCTCTTCGAGTTCGTGGACTCCCTGCCCGAAGGCTCCATCGTGATAGTGAGCTTCGACTACGATCCCTCCACCATGCCGGAGCTGCAGCCCATGGCCGAAGCCATAGTGAGACACCTGTTCCGGGACGGGCACCGCATAATCGGGATGGCCCTCTGGCCCCAGGGAGCCTCCCTGGGCCAGGATGCCATGTCCGCCTTCGCCGACAGCCTGGGCAGGGCACAGTACGTCGACTGGGTCAATATGGGCTACAAGACAGGGGGAGCCGTGACCATAGCCCGTCTCGGCACCAGCATGAGGGCCGTCTTCCCCACCGACCGGGACAACGTTCCGTGGGACGACATACCCATGCTCCGGGGCGTGAACAACCTCGAGGACATAGACCTGGTCATCTCCCTCTCCGCCGGCGATCCCGGGATCATACACTGGGTGATGATGGCGAAGGACCGCTACGGCACTCCGGTGGGCGGCGGGTGCACTGCGGTGAGCGCTCCCCAGCTCTACACCTACCTGCAGACCGACCAGATGGTGGGACTGCTGGGAGGCCTCAAGGGCGCCGCCGATTACGAGACCCTGGTGGGCCTCCTCGAGGGAGAGGCCACGAAGGGCATGTCGCCCCAGTCCGTTGCCCACATAGTGATCATGCTCTTCATAGTCATAGGCAACGTCACCTACTTCATGCAGAAGAAGAAGGGAGGTGCCAGATGAACTGGGATATGGTCGGGATCTGGCTGGGGGCGCTGACCACCCTGTTCCTCTACAGCTTCCTCTACAGGGACAACCCCTTCTACAAGTTCGCCGAGCACCTCTTCGTGGGGATGAGCGCCGGCTACTGGCTGATCTACAGCGTCTTCAACGTCCTGATACCCAACTGGTGGGACAGGATGCTCCCCGAGGGCGGAGGCTTCCAATGGGTATGGCTCATTCCCGGGGTCTTCGCGGTGTTCATGCTGGCCAGGATGGTGCCAAAGATAGCGGGACTGTCCAGGTTCGCGCTGGCGATGATAGTCGGCACCGGCGCCGGGCTGAACATGGTGACCTTCTTCCAGTCCAACGCCCTGGCGCAGGTGAAGGGTACCATCTTCTCCGTGGCCACAGGAGGAGTGTGGAGCGTGTTCAGCAGCCTGGTGCTCGTTGTAGGCGTGGTGAGCGGCCTGGTCTACTTCTTCTTCTCCAAGGCCCACACCGGTATGACGGGCCGCACCGCCAGCGTCGGAATAACAATCCTGATGGTAGCATTCGGCGCCAGTTTCGGGTACACGATAATGGCCAGAATAAGCCTGCTGGTGGGAAGGGTCACCTTCCTCCTGGAGGACTGGCTGCCCACCATTCCAAGGCTGTTCGGTATAGGTGGGTGAGGCCCTTCCGGGGGCCGGCTTGACGCGGACGGAGGCCGTTCGTATGGTCTGTTCGGACGGTATGAAACGTGTTTTGGAGGAGTTCTGACAGGAACTGTATCAACTGTAACAAGGTTTTGAAGGGTAAGTATTTACACGGTAAGGAAGCAAGCACGGGGGAGGTGTAAAGAAAAGTCTGTTTCCACACCGTGAAGGGTTTTGGTCCGCGCCAGGAGGCGCGGATAGAGGAAAGGAGCTACAGCGGTGCGTAGAAAATCGATGCTACTGTCTTTTGCACTTGTGCTGTTCGTGGCTCTGTCAGCGACGGCCGGCACCACCGGCAAGATAGCCGGTAGGGTTACCGATACCTCCGGAAATCCCCTCATAGGTGCCACCGTTTTGGTCGTGGGTACTTCCTACGGCGCTATGACGGACGCTAACGGAGAGTATTTCATCATCAACCTTCAGCCCGGCGAGTACTCCGTCGAGGCCAGAATGGTTGGTATGAGCGCGCAGACAGCAGAGGGTGTCATGGTCATAGTAGACCAGACGACTCCCATGGACTTCACTCTGGACCCGACCGCCGTGGGTGAGACCTTCATCCAGGTGACCGACTCCAGGGGGCTCATCATGATGGACGCCACCGAGTCGTTCCATGTCGTTGGCCGCGAGGACATCAAGACGATGCCCGTCGCCGGCATAGCCGACGTGGTCAACAGGCAGGCCGGCGCCATCAGCCGCGGCGGACTGCACATGCGTGGAGGCCGCAGCGGTGAGGTCACCTACATGATCGACGGTGTCGCCCAGATCGACCCCACCTCCAGGAGCTTCACAAGCGCTGTTCCCATGTCCGGTGTTGCCGAGACCGCAATCATAAGCGGCGGCTTCGGAGCCGAGTACGGCAACGCCCAGTCCGGTGTGGTCAACATCGTCACCCGCGAGGGCGGCAGCAGGTACACCGGCTCCCTGGACTGGAACGGCAACGACTTCCAGACCATCGGCCTGGCCGACGACTGGCACTGGGGCGGCATCGATCCTGACGATATCAATCCCGCAGATCCGGAGGATCCCTTCCCATGGAGATGGGCCAACGTAGGGCCCTTCGCCGAGGCCAGGTTCAACATGGAAAGTACCCTGGGCGGACCGGAGCCCTTCACCAGCTACCTGCTGCCCGCGATCGGTCTGGACATCCCCGGTGACATGAACATGTTCTTCTCCGGAGAGTTCCTTCAGACCGGCGGCGGAATGGACGGCAGGTACGGCTACGGCTTCAACGACTGGGTCGAGAGGTGGACGGGCAACCTGAAGCTGACCTACAAGCCGAACGCCAAGACCAAGATCAACCTGACCGGCTATTACATGGACGAGCAGTACGGTTACGGCCCCTGGGACTGGAGCAGGTACGAATTCCCCTATATCCTTGAGGGAGATACGCTGGCCCCCGGCCAGAGCATCCTCTACGGCTGCCCCACAATCTTCAGGGAGAACTACAGCCTCGGCGCCGGACTCACCCAGACCCTCAGCGACGCCACCTTCATGGAGATAAGGCTGAACCAGTACCAGACCGACATGACCTACAGGATCTACAACGATCCCGACGATACCACCACCACCACCGAGTTCTACGGTGAGGACTTCACCTGGGACGACTGGCAGAACGTCACCCCTACCAGGCTGGTGGACTACGACAGTTTCTACCGCTCGGGCAGGCACCGTTCGTCCTGGGCCGAGACCAGGAGCACCATCGCCACCTTCAGGACCGACGTCACCAGCCAGGTAAACCAGCAGCACCAGCTGAAGGCCGGTATCGAGGCCAGCTACTACGACGTGTTCGACTACTACATCGACACCGCCTCCGGAGGCAACATCTACGCCGGAAGGTACCACGTGTTCCCCAACGCAGGTGCGGCCTACATCCAGGACAAGATGGAGTACAGGGGCATGATCGTTAACGCCGGTCTCCGCTTCGACTACTTCGATGCGAACTTCGACGAGTACCCGGCGGACATCAACGATCCCATCAACCCCGGTACCCAGCCCGGTGACCCGGACCACATCAAGGAGCCGGTGGAAGTCCCCATCAAGTACCACCTGAGCCCCAGGGTGGGATTCTCCCATCCCATCACCGAGCGCGACGTGCTTCACTTCACTTACGGCCACTACTTCCAGACACCCACCTTCGACCGTATGTTCAGCGGTTCCGACTACGACCTCTCCGGAGCCTTCCCGATCGTCGGCAATCCCGACCTCAACCCCGAGGAGACCATCTCCTACCAGGTCGGCGTGAAGCACCAGTTCGACGACGTCACAATGGTGGACGTCACCGGCTACTACAAGGACATCACGGGTCTCGTCGACATGCAGAACAACTTCTACTCGGCTGTCGATGCCTACGACCTCTACGTCAACGGGGACTACGGCAACGTGAGGGGTATGGAGATCAGCCTGGTCAGGCGTCCCAGCGACTTCTGGTCAGGAAGCCTCAACTACACCTACTCCGTCGCCAACGGCAAGAGTTCCAGCGCCACCCAGAACTACACCTACGTATGGGCCGGCTGGATCATCCCCAAGAAGGAATCCCCGCTGGACTGGGACCAGAGGCACACTGTCAACGCGGAACTCGACTTCCGCATCCCTCAGGGCGAAGGTCCCAGGATCGGAGACACTCCATTCCTCGAAGGATTCGGAGTACACCTCTCCTGGAACTACGGCAGCGGATTCCCCTACAGCCCCTCGGGCCAGGGAACCGCTCAGCCCCTGATAAACAGCGAGAGGTATCCATGGACCATGGAAACCACCCTCAAGGTCAACAAGACCTTCTGGATCGGTGGAGTGACCATGGATGCCTACTGCCAGGTGAACAACCTGTTCAACAGGCAGAACATCAACACCATAGCTGACATAGCCTGGTACGATGCCGACCTGAACGGCGACGGGGAGCCCGACCACGATCCCACTGGATCGCAGGACAATCCGTACGTCTTCAGCCGGCCTCGTATGATAAGGTTCGGCCTGGGAGTGGAGTGGTAGTCTAAAATCCTTGGCGTCCGGCACTCGTGTACGCACGCGGATGCCGGACGTTGAAGAAGGAGTGGTAATAGATGCGAAAATTCCTGCTACTGTTCCTCGTGGTTGCGTCCGTCCTGTGGGCGCAGCCTGAGGAACCCGGTTCCGGTGAACCCGCGGACACCGAACAGCCCGCGGAGGTAACGGAGGAGCAGACCGGACAGGCGGAGGAGACAGGCGGCGATACAGCCGGCGCTCCCGAGGGCGAAGAGGTTGAACGAGCGCAGAGCGCCAGCATGGACCTGATAGACCTGTTCATAGCCGGCGGCATCTTCATGTGGCCTCTTCTCATAGCCCTGCTTATCGGTCTTGCGGTGACGATAGAGAGGTTCATCACCTACAAGAGGGTCAGGATCGACGTAGGACCCTTCCTGGAGAAGATGGGCGGCTTCATTCGAAAGGGTGACGTCGGCGGAGCCGAGGAGCTCTGCGAGAGGACCAGGGGTCCTGTGGCCGCCATCATGCACGCAGGGCTGCTCCGTCACGACAAGGGGCTCGAGGCCGTTGAGAAAGCGGTCGAGAGCGCCGGTGGAATAGAGATGGCGTACCTTGAGAAGGGTATCGTCGTCCTGGCGTCAGTCTCGAGCATAGCCCCGATGCTGGGCTTCCTCGGCACGGTTTCCGGCATGATCAGGGCCTTCGGCGAGATCGCGGCGGCGAAGAACGTGGAGGCCAGCCTTGTGGCCGGCGGTATTCAGGAAGCACTGATAACCACCGCCACGGGTCTCACCATAGCGATACCGATCCAGATGGCCCACAACTACTTCATATCCAGGATCGGAAGGTTCGTGCTAGATATGGAAGAGGCCAGCATCTTCCTTGTGGATACGCTGGCCGAGATGGAGCACCTGAAGCAGCTTTAAGGAGCATGGATGCGGATACGTAACAGACCGAGAGCAAGCGGGGCCATCCCCGACGCCTCAATGTCCGACATTGCGTTCCTGCTGCTGATATTCTTCCTGGTGACCACTACTTTCGAGGTCCAGAAGGGCATCTCCTACAAGCTCCCCAAGAAGCCCGACGAGCAGACCGAGGAAGTGGTGATCGACGAGGCTAACAGGCTGGTGATGACCATCAAGCAGTGGGGGGCCCACGAGTACGTGGCGCTGATAGACCAGGCGCCGACCGGGGGACCTCTGCAGCGCGCGAGGGCCGGAGAGGACGTGAGTCTTCAGGATTCGACCCTGCAGAATGGCATCAGGACCCTTGCGGCGGAGAGGGCCGAGGCCGTCTCAGCCGTGGAGGACAGGCTGCTGAACAACCTGGAAGTGGCAAAGGGCCTGCCCGCGGGGACCTTCGGTTCCCTCGAGACGGCCATCACCGCGGAGAACCTGGTGCCCATGGTGCGCCCCGGTATAATCCGGAGGCTCATGGGGACCGGAACGCCCGTTGAGGAGAGCGGTATCTTCGGAGAGATAGCCTTCGGCGATACACTTGTTCTCTCCGACGCGAGGCAGGGAGAGATAGCCTCGGCGGTGAGGGAGAGCGAACTGGTGGTCATTCTCAAGTTCTTCCCTGACTGTGATTACGAGGGCATGGTGCATGCCCTCGACCTGCTGCGGATGAACGGTGTCAGCAGGACGGGCATCACGATCCAGGAGAGGCTTGGAGGTGCATGATGAAGTTCAAGAGCAGAATGAAGGTAGGCAGCACCATATTCACCGGCACAATGGCGGATATCGTGTTCCTTCTCCTTGTCTTCTTCATGTCGACCACGCTCTTCAAGGAGGAGGGGGGCCTCAGGGTCCGCTTCCCCCAGGCGCATCCGGAGATCATGAGCGAGCTGGGCAAGCAGTTCCTTACGGTGAACGTGTGGATAAAGCAGGTGGAACCGGGGAACGACGACAGCGAGCTGGTGGCCCGAATAGGCGACTACGACATGCCCATAGACCAGGTACCGGAGCAGCTGAACCGCCTCAGCAACAAGTTCTGGAGAGAACAGAACAAGAGGCTGGATGTGGTGGTCCTCAACGTGGACACCAGGGTCCCTATGGAAGATATGGTGGACCTCTTCAACTCAATGCGCTTCGAGGAAATCTACAGCATCCAGTTCAACGCCGAAGAGCGCGGGCAGTTCTGATGGGAGGAGAGAATGGCTGAAAAGAGAACCGATTTCGCCCACTCTTCCCTGAACTTCGAGCTTGGAGTGGCCATCGGCCTGGCCCTGCTGATAATCCTCTTCGAGTTCATTCCGGCAAGTCAGCTGGGAAGGCTCTCCACGCGCACCACAGACAGCGAGATGGAGGCGGTGGAGACCGACCTGGCCTTCGATGACACCGTGGAGGAGCAGGAGGAGGAGGTCCAGGAGGAGCAGGAAGATCTCCAGCAGGAAACGGAAGAGATGGTGGAGCAGATCGATCAGGACATCACACTGTCGCTCGACGCCGACACCACCGGACTCGAGACCGTCGAGACGGTGGAACAGGGGGATGAGCTGCAGCAGTCCGAGACGGAGGAGATGGGACCGCCCCGCTTCATGGTGGTGGAAGTGTTTCCCAACTGCACCTACCAGCCGCGCCCGCAGTACCCTGAGATGGCGGCACAGGCGGGTGTCGAGGGAACCGTTACCCTATGGGTGTACGTTTCCACTGACGGGTCCGTGGAGGACGTGAGGCTCTACAACTCCAGCGGCGTCAACTCCCTGGACCAGGCGGCCCTTTCGGCGGCGTCGAACACCCGGTGGACGCCGGCCCAGAACAACGGGATACCCGTGGGAGTCTGGACCACGCTCACATACAACTTCGTCCTGACCGATTGACCCTGAGATGGAAGAAAGAAGAATCATTTCAATGAATCGCGTAGCAAGCGGAGGGGGACCAGGAGGGAACTCCCCGCTGCCGCGAAATATGAATTGGAGGTGAGAGAGAGTATGAGGAACTCCTGGAACACTTGCGGGTTCCTGGTACTCACGGTACTTGCGGTGTTCACACTGTCAGGTACCGGTCTCGCGAGGGAAGTGCAGGAAGTGGAGATGCCGAGGGATACCGGGACTGACCAGACCCGGCCTCCGGTGGTCACCATCCTGATGAACCTCGCGAATACCTGGAGTGCCTTTTTCAACATCGGCATCTACGGAGACCCATGGGAGAACTTCCCCTCGATGGAATGGCCCGGCGGCGAGGGAAGCAGCTACCTCTGGTGCGGAGACTACTGGAGCTGCTGCTACGGCCCGGTGACCGTATGGGGAGACTCCACGGAAAAGTGGGCCAGCTGCAGCGACTACGGCAACTGGGAGCTGCGCCCCAGCGTCGGCTACCCGGCCGAGAAGCTCCAGCCCGGTCCCATAGCGCTGGAGGAGACCCACTACGGCTTCGACGACTGGAACACGGACTACAGCGCCAACCCCTACGGCATGTTCGTCTACACGGAGAACTACGACTGGGGTACTCCCGGCTACAACGACTTCATAGCCAACAGGTTCTGGATCCAGCACTTCAGCGACTACGGCAACCCCGGAGTACCTCTGGACGGATTCCTGTTCGCCATGAGGGGCGACTGCGACATCGCCACGGCTGACCCGGTGGACCGCAACCTCGACGACAACGTCTACTACGACGGTCACGCCATCTGGTGCAACGACCCCGCCGCCACCTTCGACTACGAGTTCGACGACGGCGACCTGGCCAGCAACCAGGATGACTACACCTACCAGCAGAACCCGGACAACCCCCTCGATCCCGAGGACCCGGAGAACATCTGGTACTACTACAACTATCCCGGAAGCGACGGCATACTTGACAACGACGTGGACGGGAACGGTGTGAGCGACCACTTCACCATCCTGTTCAAGACCCTCGCTGCCACCGGCGACACTGTCTGGCTCCCGCCCAACAGCGCGGGGCTCATACCCTTCTCCGACGGCATGCCGGAGAACAGCTGGGCCCATACCGTGGGTGACACCGTCTACCATGTGGTGCCCAGGAACTTGAGCTACATGTACGATGGCGACTACGCCTCCTCAGGCGTCGACGACAGCGGCGAGCCCAGCCTCACTCCTCCCTGCAACGGCTACGTCGGCTGGAGGCTGATGGACTTCTACATCGTCAAGGCAAACGGCGACATCGAGCGGCCCATCGACGTGTACGGCTACCCGATCCCCATCTCCCACTCCTGGTGGAACTGGGAGAGCGACCCGGGTACCGACGACGAGAAGTACAACTACATGTGGGGCGAGAATCCCGATCTCAACGGAAGGACCAGCGGTCCCCTGTACATGGGGGACTGGGTGGGCAACCCCAACACCCCGCTGGCCTACCTTCCGGACAACCCGGGACCCTTCCCCGTAGTTTACGACAACCCGCTGATACTGGACTACCCGACCTTCGACTACAGGTTCCTCCTGTCCGCGGGGCCGGTTAACCTGGAGGACGGCGACACACTTCACGTAGCCGGCGGATGGCTGGTGGGAAGGGGTCTCGAAGGTATCCGCGTTGCATCCGACGAGATGCTGGACGCCTTCTACCGCGACGGCGGCTGGGGCGTTCCCTCGCTTCCGCCGACACCGGTGCTGTTCTACGGCGCAGGTGACGGTGTCGTGAACCTGGAGTGGGGTGCCAACGCCGAGAGCTACGATCCCCTGGGCGGCTACAACATCTACCGTGCCACCTTCGAGCCCTCCGGATGGGAGCTTGTGGCATCAGTGGCTCCGGGGACCCTGAGCTACTCGGACAACACCGTGACCAACGGGTACCCCTACTACTACGTTGTCTGCGCATACGATGCCGAGACCGAGGTGGAGAGCACCAAGTCCAACTACAAGCAGACCATACAGGGCACTCCGCAGCCGGTCACTCCGGTGATGGGCACGGACGCCAACTGGACCGAGAACGTTACAGTCGTACCGAACCCCTACAGGGGATCGGCGGCATGGGAGCAGACCTACTTCGACAAGATAGCCTTCGTGAACCTGCCCGCCATGTGCAACATCTACATCTACACCCTTGCCGGAGATCACGTCATAACGCTGGAACACCGCAGCTGGAGCGGACTGGAAGGCACGGAGTTCTGGGACCTGATCAGCAGGAACGATCAGCAAGTGACGTCCGGTCTTTACATCTACCGTGTCGAGACCGAGGAAGACTTCGTCATCGGCAAGTTCGCGATACTAAAGTAGGAGAGGAGTGACCATGAAGTATACAGGAATCATCCTGACAGCAGCGGTCGCCGTTTTCCTGCTGTTTCCGGTCCCTGCCGAAGCATCTTCCTTCGCCAAGGTCGGAACTTCTGGCGCGCAGTTCCTGAAGATGGGACTGGGTGCCCGCGGCGCCGCGATGGGCGGGGCCTTCATAGCGACCGCCGATGATCCCAGTGCCGCGTACTGGAACCCCGCCTGTCTGGTGAGGGTCCCCGGCACGCAGGTGCAGATCACGGGAATGCAGTGGTTCGCGGACATTCTCTACGGAGGCGGCATAGTCTCCCACGAGGTGGCCGGCGTGGGCACCTTCGCAGGTTCCTTCGCTCTGCTGCAGTCGGGTGATATGGACGTCACGACCATAGAGCAGCCCGAGGGAACGGGAGAGACCTTCACCTGCAGCGACATGGTGGCCGGTATTTCCTATTCCAGAATGCTCACTGACAGGTTCAGCGCCGGACTGACGATGAAGTACGTCAGAGAGCAGTGGGACGATGTTTCCGCAGGCGGAATAGCAGTTGACATCGGCACCCTGTACGACACGGGTTTCAAGACCCTGAGGATAGGGATGACGATCCAGCACTTCGGAGGCGAACTCACCCCCGACGGCGAGTTCACAACCTATTACAGCGGCGATGATTCACTCGAATCATACGAATCCTATTCCATGCCCATGGTGTTCAAGCTGGGCATGGCGATGGACATAATCAACCGCGGCCCTCATTTCCTGACGGTCGAGATCGACGGTGTCCATCCCAACGACAACGTGGAGCAGCTTGGAATAGGCGCCGAGTACTGGTTCAACAACATGTTCGCGCTTCGCGGCGGCTACCGTATAAACACCGATGAAGAGGGTCTTACAGCAGGCGCGGGATTCAACATCCCCGTAGGCGACAAGACCATATCACTGGACTATGCGTATGCGGACTGGAACCGGCTGGACATGGTACACAGGGCCGGCATAGGGTTCGCATTCTAGCTGACTGCATAACAATCGGGGCAGGTCACCGGCCTGCCCCGGTCGGAAGGGATGAATGACACTTGCGGCTCTGGTGCTAACCGCGATGACCGGGTTCCAGGCAGCCTGGAACACCGAGCCGGCCCGGGATACTTCGGGCGGGTCCGTACACATCGTCGTCCAGCTGACCGAGGAGGATCTCCTCTTCGTGATGGAAGACGGTATGGAGACCGCTTTCTGGGAAATGGCGGCCGGCATAGACGGCATTTTCTCGGTGAGACGGAGCGGCAGCCTGCAGAGGGAACAGTTCCCGTTCTCGGAGGAGCTGGAGATAGCCGGGGTGGAACCCGGCGGTCACCTGCTGACCCTGATGATCACTGACAGGGAGACCGGCAACAGCACCGTATGGGAAGAGAACATCGACATGATCATAATAGACAGCCTTTCCTGGTCCTCCGGCAACCTTCGGGTGGCCGGCGGGCCTTATCAGAGGGCCGATGGCAGCGCGGAGCTGGTATGGAACGTGTACCCTCCCCGCGGCGGGACTCCCGTGCCAGATTCTCTGAGGGCCGCCTTCGTCATGCGTGACGTCGGCGGTGTCACTGAGCGGGAGGGCTGGATGGATATGGTCGTGGAGGGTTCATCCTATCGCGGCAGGGCCGTGATCGAACTGAACGGACTGGGATCGGAGAACTACGAGGTAATTTCGGCGATGGTTTCCGGCGACGAGATCCTCACCGCGGCACGGACCGACCTGCATCTTCTGCAGGCCTGGGACGTCTGGGGTGACGACCCCGAATTGACCGGGAGCCTGGTCAGGCCCATTGCACAGACCTCAGAGCTTAACAGGCTGGAAGCGGCCGAGGGACCCTCCAGCAGGAGGGCCGTGATGGCGGAGTTCTGGCAGGAAAGGGACCCGACCCCGGGCACTCTTCGGAATGAGTACCTCGAGATGTACCTGGCAAGGCTTGACGAGATCGACAGAAGGTTCTCGGTGCTGAACATCAAGGGCATCAACACGGACCAGGGAAGGGTCTACGCCCTCCTGGGGGAGCCCGACATCATCGATTCGAGGCCCATGGAGATCTCGACGCAGCCCACTCAGGTCTGGACCTACTGCTCGCCGCCCATAGAAGTGTCATTCATCGACCACGACGGATGCGGCATATATGAACTGGTCACCGACTGGGAGGAGGTGCAGGTCTTTCATGAGAGGCATAACTGAGGTGTTCGGAAACACATCCGATATGCTGAAGAACAGAACGGACCTGCTCATGCTGACGCTGCTGCTGCCGGGCCTTGCCGTCTCCGGTTCCGGGGACCTTGCGTCCCTGAGTTCCGGAAGCATAAGGTTCGGAATCGACACGGCACTCTTCGACTATACGGGAACGGACACCCTGGGACTGGAGGTCTACCAGCAGCTCGAGCTGCAGCAGTTCTCGATGGACCGGGACTCCGTGGCCAGTTTCAATACGTACGTCCTCCTCATCTCTGAGAATGGCGATACTGTGGCGGTCGACCAGTGGAACTCCGAGACCCAATGGGTACAGGGAAGGTCCGTGGTGAACTCCACGGTGCTGCCCGTCGTACCCGGGGACTACACCCTCAGAGTCACCGTTACCGATCTCGGCAACGGGACAATGGGAGAGCTGTCGAGGGATATAACGGTGGAACCCATGGGTGCGCTCAGCCAGCTGGAACTGGCCCGCGCCCTGGTCCCCTCTCCCGAGGCATCAACGAATCCCCTGAGGAAGGGGCAGGTACTGGTCTACCCCGCAGCCAGCGGGACCTTCACGCTACCCGAGGATCACAAGGCCTACTATTACGTAGAGCTGTACGACCTCGGAGGGAACAGCATCCTTATCAGGGGGAGACTTGAGACCTCCTCAGGAGAGACCATCTTCGCCAGGCCCTGGACAGCTGTGAGCATCCCCGAGGGTGCCGACGCCGTGGGCCTGGTTGACAGTCTCGATCTGATGGTGGCCAGGAACTCCGGTCTTCACAGACTGGTGTTCTCGGCGATAGCCATGGATGACACCCTGGAGACGGAGAAGTTCCTGGTCATCGGAAGGAGCGGAGGGGAAGAGGATTCCCTTCCGGACCCGTACGCCGTCGAGGCAATCCCTTACCCGGACCAGTTCGGACTCATACTCTCCCAGACCGAAAGGGAGGTGTTCGAGGGCCTGGACGGGGAGGCACGGGACCGGTTCTACGCTGCTTTCTGGCAGGGAGCCCCCGATCAGAGGGAGGTTTTCGAGCAGAGGTGCAGGGATGCGGAGGAATACGCCAGCCCCTTCAAGGAGGGCTGGAGAACCGACCGGGGCAGGGTCCTGGTGATCTACGGCCCGCCTGACGACATCGATGCGGTCCTGATACAGGGAGAGCAATTACCCAACGAAACCTGGTACTACTACGGAAGGGGCAACGAAATGTTCGTTTTCGCCGACCTGAGCGGTACCGGGGATTACGTGCAGGTTTTCTCCACTGTTGAGGGCGAGGTCAGTTACACGAACTGGGAGAACATGATTGCCCCCGTTTCCGGCGGTGAACAGTGATCTCCCGGTACAGGGAAGGTGATAACGGAAGAATGCCACGGAATCCTGAAACGGAGGGAAGGCATTTGGAAATGCTCGTGCGGTTAGCAGCCGCTGAAATAGGAGGTCAAATATGAGAATCTTTGCGGGACCGTTCAGGAACGGTTTCACCGTCATCCTGACCGCGTTCCTGTTACCGGTACTGGGCTTCGGCGTGGCAAAGGCTGATTTCAACGTCGGGGATACCATAATGCTCAAGGTTCCCGACCTTGCGGAGTTCCCCGATCAGATCGAGGAACGGCAGTTCACCTGCCGCGCCGTCACGGAACATGCCTACTGGCTGGTTCAGGACACCATTTCGGTCAGGGAGGGTACGGGTCCCGGTGCAGCGGATTCCCTCGTATGGGGGAACATCTTCACACAGGAGGAACTCGATACTCTCACCATGCACTTCGAGGGCGGAGGGGTCGATGTCTACGGCACCGTTTCCGAGTACCTCGGACCCGTTCCTGACACCGACGGGGACCCCAGGCTCTGGATAGTGCTGGCCACCATGCGCGACCAGTACACCTACGGTGGAAACCCCATCGACAGGAAGACCATGGAGTACGTCAACCCCGCGGATGTCGACGGGAGCGGCGGCTTCAACAACCAGGACATAATCTACATCAACGTCCACACTTTCACGGACAATACCAGTGTCCTTAACATCGCCAAGGAGTACAGGAGATTCTGCGTCCCCAACGGCCTGGGCGTCTTCATCCGTACTGCAACAAAGCCCGACGAAGATCTCTGGATCACCAGGGGCCTCGGCGAGGTGTGCCAGTACCTGTGCTACGGAGTCTCGGCCACGACCACGGGCGGCTTCGGTGTCGAATACGACATCGAGCAGTTCGCCAAGTCCGCCTTCTTCGAGCTGATGTTCTGGAACAACGGCACTCCGAACATGGACTTCGGCGGAACCAGGGGACAGGCTTTCCTCTGGCTCATGTACCTGGCGCAGCTTGAGGGCGACGGCATAATCGAGACCATCGCCCAGTCGGACACCACGGACATGCTCAGCATCGCCCGCGCCATCGACCCCTCGGTGCCCGACAGCACTGCCATCGACACCAACGTGGTGCCCATCTACAAGGACTGGCTGGTCTGCAACCTCGTAAGCACCTACCAGTCGGACATGGCCGGAGGCGTCTACAGGTACGACATCTTCTCCGACCCCACCGGCTACCAGTTCACCCACATGGACTTCTTCTCCGCCTTCGAGGAACATTTCGAAACCGGGGACTACCCGCTGATGAACTGGATCCCCGGGGACGGAGTTGCGGCCCCGATATGGGCGGCTCAGTACAACGAGTTCGATGGTGACTACCCCAGCTATCCCACCTTCTACTTCAACGGGGCCTACGCCGACGCCGGCGGATCCGGCAGCCCCATCGACGGCAAGTGGGTACTGCTGACCGTGTCGCTGGACACCGTTGACTCCACGATAGTGGCGATCGAGGAAGTTACGCTGAACGACCTCTACAACGGTTCCTTCGAACTTCAGGGTGACATGGCATACACCATCGTCACGAACAACAATCCGGGCGGTACGGCCGGACTCCAGTACATCCTCTCTCAGAATACGGATGTTCCGGAGGTCCTGATGGCCGTTCATCAGAACTCGGTCAACGACCAGTTCCTGACCGTCTACACCACCCTTTTCGACAGCATTCCCGAAGGCTTCGACTGGTACGGTCCCATCTTCACGGCCACTACGCCCGACAGCTCTGCGCTGGTGGACATGAGTGCTTTCTACGCGACCATCTGGGACGCCAGGTTCGATGCATGGGAAAGCGCCGACTACTCTCTGCAGGTGGCGGGCTATGACAGCGCCGGTTTCTACACCAGCGAAACCAAGGACGTCTCGGTGGGGTACGCTTCCACCGACCGCATGACCCTGGAGGTCCAGGGCGTGACACTCGACGTCCCCGCCGGAGCCGTTGCTCCGGGCACCATGGTCAGCCTCTGCGAGTCCGGAATACTTGACATGGCGGTCAGCACGCAGGCACCTGTGGCGGAGACCGTTGACATGCTAACGGGAGTCCTCGCCGGACCGGTGAGCATTCCCGATGTCAGCGCCACACTGTCCTTCCCCGCTGCCACCGCCGATGGCTCCGTCTACCGCTACACCACCGAGGGATGGGTCAGGATGGACAGCTACCACCAGGGCGGAATGATGTGCGCCCCGGTGCACGAGGGGGGCATATACGTCTACGGTGATTCACCCGGCGTCAGCTCACCCCAGGTCCCGGCCCAGTTCGCCTTCGGCGGCGTATACCCCAACCCCTTCAGCGCCGAAGCCGCCATCAGGTTCTCCCTGCCTTCGGCAGGGCGGGTCACAGTCACTATCTATGACATGAGCGGACGCACCGTCAGGACTCTCACCGACACCGAGATGAGAGGCGCGGAACACACGCTGATGTGGGACGGAAGGGACGAGGGCGGCAACCTGCTCGGTTCAGGAGTCTACTTCTGCCGACTTGAAGCCGCCGGCCAGACCGTCACCCAGAAGATGCTCCGGATAGAGTAGGAAGGAGGGAGAAATGAAACTGATAACTGCAATAGCGATCCTGGGCTCCCTCGTACTGCTCAGCGGTTGCTACGACAGCCCGACCTACCCTGAAACACAGGGTTACGACGGCTTCATTGAGCTAGGATGGGAATCCTATGGTGCAGGTAACTACTCGATAGCGCTGGAATACTTCCTTGACGCCGTCGATGCAGATCCCTCCCAGCCAGAAGGTTACGTGGGAGCCGGATGGGCCACCATCTATCTTCCCGACTACTGGAGGATAACCGACGAATACTTCTACATGGCGATACAGCAGCAGGCCGGGTACTACCCACTGGGCGAGTACAGCGAGAGCCAGGTGCAGGATACCATGTGGACAGTCTTCGAGTGCATCCATCCGGACCTTCCCACCAGCGTCCTTGATCCGATACTGGAGCAGACCGCTGACTCGGGAATAGTATGGGTGGGAGAGCAGATAGAGGCGATAGTCGGCGACGCCGACCTTCCCTACCGTTTCCAGCCGCTCCAGAGCGGCCCCATCGCCTGCTTCACCGTGACCAACGGCTACACCACCGTGCCTGCGGCAGTGGACAGCATAATGGACGGCTGGATCTACATCACCGTCCCGCAGTCCATGCTGGAGGTCGGCGGCGAGGACTACTACACCTGGATAGGCGTAGACGAGCAGAACAACTACACCTACAGGGTGTTCGACCAGAGCGGTTCGCCTTCCGGTCAGTCGATGCTGGACGCGATGGCAGGTTCGGTCATGATCCAGGACATCAGGGGAGAGAACGGCGATCCACTCCTGGGCGTGGCAAGCGCCTTCGCCCTGGACATAGTGGATGGCGACTACTCCTTCGGCGACGGGACGATCTACTCCCAGTACGAGAGCCTGGACAACATGCAGGTGAAGGGCACCGGGGCCGCCCTGGCCTTCGCCATGCAGTACTTCAGGTTCGCATGGTTCACGTGCCTCAGCGAGGGACAGGGAACGGGACTCGATCCGACGAGCCCCACCTTCGTCACCGACCTGATGCTGGTGATAGAGAGCATGATCAGCAGCTGACAGAACCGGCTGCAGATTGATGTCGACCCCCCGGCCATCGGCCGGGGGGTCGTCTTTTTAAGCTCTGGTCTACCCCCCTTCCAGGACCGGGGGGTCCTCTTTAAACGGTATGGTCGTCCCCCTCAAGGGCAGGGGCTGTTCCAGTGACACCGTGTACGGCGTACCTGACAGTGCGCTGGACCGCTCCCGTACCGACCTGTATGAACAAACCCCCCGGTAATGACCGGGGGGTATGTACAAAGTAGCGGAAACGTTATCAGTACTCGGGTGCGTCTATGCTGTAAATATCGAAGTTGCTCCCACCCTCCTCGCGGTTGGAGGAGAATGCGAACCAGCCGTAAACGGGGTTCCAGGCCGGATAGAGGTCGTCCCCCGGATCCTCGGTAACCTGCACTATAGTGCCGCCGTCCAGGTCGCTTATCCAGATGTCGTAATTGCCGCTCCTGTCCGACGAGAACGCGAACCAGCCCGGATCGGGTCCCCAGCAGGGATGGATGTCGTTCGAGGCATCCTCGATCACGGCATGGGCGTCGCTGCCGTCGGGTCTCATCAGCCATATGTCCGTACTCCCACCTTCACGCACCTCGAAGAGCAGCCACTGACCGTCGGGGGAATAGGAGGGGCGGAGGCAGTCTATGTCCGGTGTGTAGAATTCCTCGAGGACCAGCAGACTGTCCTCGGAGTATTCGGACTTCCAGAAGCCCCAGTAGCCGTCGCTGAAGGTGGGGACCAGTATGGAGTCCTCCCCGGCGGTCCAGGTGGGGTGGATGTGGTTCATCCCGTCGTCCACGACTACCAGAAGGGCACCGAGGTTCCCGGGTACCGTCCTGACCGTCGAGGTGGAATCGGTATTGTAGCTGGTGTAGACGATGAGACCCTGATCACCGCTCCAGCATCCGTTGGGGCCGGCGGATTCGCCGAAGTAGGAGGCAGCTACCGGAATGGGATCGGTTATTCCGTCGAAACCAAGGATGCAGTATGAATTGTACGCGAATGATGTGAAGAGCAGCACGCTGCCACCGGGCGACCATGAGAGGGCGGTGTCGGGGTATACGCTCCCTAGGTACAGGTACGCACCGTCGGGCCATTGCTCAGGGCCCGAGGGGTCTTCACCGCAGGAGGCCGCCATGAGCAGTGCGGCCAGGGCGGTAATGTATCTCATATAGCTCCGTCCTTTGATTATGAAACGAGCCGGGTGCGGTCCGGCTCCGGTTCAACGGGATCCGGCGGTTATATCGGCCCCGAGACCGATGAGCCTGGCTACGAGATCCTCGTACCCCCGCTCGATCTGGTGCACGTTCCTTATGATGCTTGTGCCTTCGGCGCAGAGAGCTGCGGTCAGCAGAGCCATCCCTGCCCTTATATCAGGACTGCTGACATCGGTTCCACGAAGACGGGAGGGTCCTGATACCACGACCCTGTGAGGATCGCACTGTATGATGCCGGCTCCCATGGCTACCAGCTTGTCGACGAAGAAGAGCCTGCTCTCGAACATCTTCTCGAAGATGAGGGAGATCCCTCTTGCCTGGGTGGCCAAAACAACTGCGGTGCTGGTAAGGTCAGGCGAAAATCCCGGCCATGGCGCGTCGTAGACCGTGGGTATGGCGCCTCCGCGGTCGGGCCTTACCGATAGTTCCAGCGAACCGTCAACTGTGAGGGTACCGTCACTGTACCCCGTGGTGACACCAAGCTTGGAGAAACCGTTCATTATCGGCCTGATGATATCCCCGGGAACATCCGGTATGGAAACGACACTCCCGCAGCAGGCGGCGAGACCTATGAAGCTCCCTATCTCGATGTGGTCCGGTGCGACCCTGTGCCGGCAGCCGCCCAGCAGCTCTCCGGTACCCCTCACAAACATCCGGTTGGTCCCGGAGCCGCTTATGTCCGCGCCCATTGATTTCAACATCCGGGCCAGGTCCTGCACGTTGGGTTCGCAGGCGGCGTTGTATATCTCCGTCTCTCCCTCCGCGAGGACGGCGGCCATCAGCGCGTTCTCCGTCGCCGTGACGGAGGGTTCATCGAGGAAGATCCTGCTGCCCTTCAGACCGGATGACCTGAAACGGAGCATCCTGTCCTCCATTGAGATCGATGCCCCCATCTGTTCCAACGCTAGGAAATGGGTATCAAGACGCCTCCTGCCTATCACATCGCCGCCGGGGGGAGGAAGAACCACCCTGCCGGCCCTGGCGGTGAGCGGGCCTGCCAGGAGTATGGAGGCCCTTATTTCCCTGCAGGCGGAGATGTCGATTGAGTCGGGATCAATGCTGGAGGCGTTCAGCACCATCCCTTCACCCATACTGCCGGATACCGTCACGCCGAGGCTCGAGAGAAGGTCTAGCATCTTCCTGACGTCCCTGATGTCGGGAAGATTTGAGAGTGTCACGTCACTGTCGGTCAGAAGGGTCGCGGCAAGGATCGGGAGGGCCGCGTTCTTGCTGCCCGAGGGCCGCAGCGTACCGGAAAGCGGAATGCCACCCTTCACGAGATAGCTGTCAGCCGGTGGGCCGTTCAATCCCCGACTTCCTTCCTGCCGGTCTTCTCGAGTATGGTGTGATAAAGATCTGGGTAGTCCTGCGGCACCCATTTCTGTTTCAGGAGCCACATCATGTAGTCCCTGTCCTGGGCTGCGATGTCCTCCACAAGTTTGCCCCTGTACTTCCCGAAGGAGAAAACCTTCACCTCCAGCGGCGAAAGAGTGTAATCAACAAGCCCTCTCCATTCTTCGACATCCACAAGTCCACGGCTCAGGACCATCTCCACGAGGGAACGGACCAGCTCGGTGTCGAACATGGCCCTGTGCGCATCACCCTGTATCTCCGAGTCCAGCTGGAACCTGTATCTGAGGGCCTGAAGCGAGTGGGAGGGTATGAGGGGCCACAGGTGCCTGGCCAGCCTGAGTGAGTCCAGCTGGATCCCGGCTTCCCGGCCGCCGAAGGTTTCCGGCAGTTCCCGCGCCAGTATGCATAGATCGTAGGGGAGGTTATGGGCGCACAGTATATCAGCCTGCCGGACAAGTGCGCCGATCTCTTCCTTCAGGTCAGATATCGCCGGTTTTCCCTCCAGCATTCCGTTGGTGATATGATGGACGGCAGAGGCCTCGGGAGGGACCGGGTCAGCAGGCAGGACAAGACTGCCAAGACGCTCGTCAGCTTCGGGCAGACGCGAGAAACCCTCGTATGTGGATAGCAGGAAGGCTACCTCGCAGGTACTGGCCGTCTCGGGGTCCGGACCGGTGGTCTCGGTATCCAGGAAGAGGACGCGGGTCATTTTCCCGTTGCCGAGAGCATTTGTGAAAAGGTCAGGTTCATTGTTCATGGAGATATTCTAATTCCGGATGGAATGATTGAAAACCCGACTAAAAATAATGAACCGATTCATATTTTGGCAATTAAGAGGAATCGTATATAATACAGACAGAGGCCTTTACGTATTGAACGTACATTTTCAGGGAGGAAACCATGAAAGTACTGCTGAGTTCAACGATGACGATGCTGCTGCTGCTCGCGGCATGCGGGGAACAGCCGGAGGAGACGGCAGCGTCTCCGCTGGACGTGATGCCCGACGCCGCTCTCTTCTCGATTGCGCTGGTCGATCCGGCGGCCGTCATAGCGGCGATGGACAGCTACGCAGCAGGAGTTCCTGTGCTCGGGGAGAGCGCTGTATCCGGGTGGATACTGTCGGCGCTGAACTGCGCCGACATGTCCGAGCTGGACGGCAGGCTGGGCATCAGGAGCGACGGCGGTCTGACTGTATACATGGAGAGCATGATGCCTCAGAGCATGGGCGCAGCCCTGACGGTCTCGGATCCCACCGTCTTCTGGGCGAACATCGGGCTCACTCCACAGCCTGCCGAGCCCATCGATGACCATGAAGTGACATCTATCCCGGTCGATTTCGGCAGCATATACTTCTGCAACACCAACGGTCTGCTGCTGGCAGCGGGAAGCAGGGCCGGGCTGCAGTCCATGCTCGAACGCCTTGACGGCCGCATGCCCGAAGGAATGCCCGAGATCGCCCGGGGCAGTATCTACATGTTCACGAACGTGGAGCTCTTCGGTCCGATGGTGGCCGGTCAGCTGGCGATGGTTGAACCTCAGATCATGGCGGAAATGAGTGCTCAGGGTGAGATGAACATGGATATGATGCAGGGCGTTATGGGCATGTACTTCGACGCCATAGAACTCTTCCTGACCAGTACCAGCTCCTGGAGCTGCGTTCTCACCTTCGGTCCCGAGATCATCAATGGGAATTCGTGGGTCAGGTTCGTACCCGGCTCCCCGCTTGATCAGAACGTGGTCCCTGCCTCGGTGGGCGACATTACTCACCTGGTACCCGCCGGCGATGTGATGGTTGCAAGGGTATGCATAGATCCCGCAACCAGCCGGGCCGCCATGAACGCCGTATTCGGAGCAATGGGTATCACCGATATTCCTATGGACATGGTCGACTTCTGGTCCAGCATGACTGCCAGCACGGCAATGAGCATGAATTTCGACGCCGACAATCCCCTGCACGTCACCGCCGTCTACGAGATACCGGAAGGTACTACACTTGAGGACGTGGGAGCAGCATACGATTCCCAGTTCGGTATGATGGAGCAGTTCCTGAGCATTCCCGGAATGTCCTTCAACCCAGTCGAGACGGTCGAGTACGGCGGTCGGCAGTGGATGACTTTCGGTATGGATATGGACATGGCCGCCCTTCAGCCTGATTCCGTGGAGGTGGAGGCGCCGGTGGTCCAGAGCGTATCCTGGACTGCCTGGTTCACCGTCGAGAGCGGTTCGCTCTATCTGGAAATGGCGCCTGAACCGGTAACCGTCTCTTCCATTCTGGAGGGAACCTATTCCGGAGGATACGTCTCCGACATGCCAGAAATGGATACCTTCTCCGACGATTCCGAGATAGCGCTCCTCCTGAACATCCCAGAGTATCTGAACATGGCGATGGGGATGGCCGGACTTGAAGTGCCGCTCATCGACTCGGAGCCCGTCTGGATGATTGCGGAGGTCGATCTGCAGCAGGGGGGGGTGGCCGGCAGCTTCGAGGTCTCCGGAACCGACATGACCGCCTTCATAGGACAGGCCATACAGTCATTTGCGGCAATGGCCCAGCAGTAAACAGGACCGTCAAGTGAGAGCGCCGGCAGCTATGGGCTGCCGGCGCTTTTCCTCAACTGGACGTTTCAGATCGTGTCGGGATCCCGGTTGTAGATCTCCTGGGCCGGCATGATCCCCTTCTCAGCATAGAGGCTTACACAGTCAGCGGCCCTGTGTGCCATAACCGACGCTTCGTCCTCCAGTTTCGGAGGCACCCTTTCAAGTACGAACCTGGCAGTGTCCATGTTCGTTGGGGGAGGACCTATGCCCATTCGAAGCCGGGGGAAACCCTCGGTCCCGAGACGGTCGATGATATCCTGAAGACCGTTATGCCCGCCGCTGCTTCCACCGGCCTTCAGCCGCAGTCTGCCGAGGTCCAGGTTGAAATCGTCGCAGACTACCAGCAGGCTTTCCGGCCCCAGCCCGCGGGAACCGAGGAAGGCGTTAACTGCTCTCCCGCTTCGGTTCATGTAGACCGTGGGCTTGATCATGAACTGTCCCCCCGGCAGGCATGCGACCTGAAAGAGCCCGGCATCCTCGAACCGCACACCGGATTCCCGAGAAAGGATGTCGGCTACCCAGAAACCCGCGTTGTGCCATGTCATCACATAGCGATCTCCGGGATTGCCGAGGCATGCCACAACCAGGGGGACCGGCAAGGATCAGTCCTCTTCCGGTTCGGAAGTCTCTTCCTCCTGCTTGCCGGGTGTACCCTCGGCACCGGCGGGAAGCGTTTCGCCCTCGCCGGCCTCGGCCTCCTCGGAAGCCGCCGCCTTGGCAACGCTGGGGGCGACTACGGAAGCCACTACCAGCTCGTCGTCCATGTCCAGCGACATGCCCTCGGGAAGGATGATGTCACGGAGGTGCAGAGTACTGCCGATATCCATGTTGGCAACATCGACCTCGATGGTCGATGGGATATCCCTGGCGCGGACCTTGATGTAGATCTCGTGAAGGGCGTGTTCGAGGACGCCACCCATCCTGACCCCGACGGGAATATTCTCAAGATGGAGATGCACCGGGATCGAGACCACCTGATCCGCAGAGACCCTCAGGAAATCGATATGAACGGGACGGTCCGTGAGCATGTCCCACTGAATGTCCTTGACTATGGCGGTAATGGGAGAAGTTCGCCCCATCTCCAGACTGATGATCCCGGTGGAGGTGGAATAGCCCACCGTGTCCATGAATTCCTTCTCGGAAACGGTCACATTGATCTCGTCCCCACCCCTGCCGTAGACAACGGCGGGTACCGATCCCGATCTTCTAAGGCGACGTGCGCTGCGTGAACCGAACTCGGTCCGTTCAGTGATACTGATGGATCTCTTTTCAGGCATTACTATAGTCCTTTCCTTCATCTGAACGAATTGTCCAGACATTCATCCGAACAAGTCGTCCAGACAGTGGCTGGGGCGGGAGGATTCGAACCCCCAATGCAGGGACCAAAACCCTGTGTCTTAACCATTTGACGACGCCCCAGCAGTATCTGCCGTTCTGCAGATGGAGCAATTCCATCGCAGTTTCCGCGAGAAGCTGCATGCCGCCTCGTCCGTTCGGAAAAGAGCGAAGAAGGTGGGTCCAGACCCGGAAAGCCCCCAGTCACCGCTGAGACTGCCGGACAGGAACCTGGACACTTCCGCGATCTCGGGAATGCGCTTCTCTAGCAGGGGAAGGAAGTCGTTCCGCAGGTCCAGCGGAAAAGGCTTACCCTCATGCCATACTGCTGACGAGGCTGAATCATGCCTAATCATGTCACTGTTTGTCAAGTAGCTAGGCAGTCCCGTCGCGCCGCCTGATCGTTCCTGCTGCACCGGAACCCCGGTGTCCCAGAGGCGGTAGGCTTCAGGGGTCGGGACTTTTACTGGCGGGTGTATGAGTACAGCGTGGAAAGGAATGGCCGGAAAAGGATGGAGCAACTCCCCGCGTCCCCTGACAAGAGCCGTTCCTCCTTCCAGGAAGAACGGGACGTCGCTTCCAAGCTGCGCTGCGGCGTCCTCCAGGTCAAGGTCCCGCCTTCCGGTCATTTCCGTCAGTCCCTTCAGGACCGATGCTGCGTCGCTGCTGCCGCCTCCCAGTCCGGCCTCGACAGGTATGCGCTTACTGAGTTTCATTCGTACATCGATGGGTTCGCCGGAGATGTCAAGGAACTTGCGGGCTGCCTTCCAGACGATATTGCCGGGACCTTCCGGCAGACCGTCGCCGCACTTGAGCGATATGTTCCCGCTGCCGTTCCGCACATTTATCTCGAGACGGTCACAGAGGCTGATCTCCTGGAAGACGCTGATGATGTCGTGGAATCCGTCACCCCGTGCACCCGTGATCCTGAGCCCGAGGTTGAGCTTGGCTCCGGGGTGGAGGGTGAGTCTCAAATCCCCGTCGTTCCGGTACCCGGACAGAGGTTGACCGCCAGTGCAACCGAGATGACCCATAGGAGTATGTTGACAAGAAGGGGTTTGTCAGACAGGAGGAGCCTGTCGGGGCTTCCGCCGTGTCCCTTCACGTGAATCAGGTAGAGGTACCTGAACACACCGTACGTAACGAAGGGTATCGTCAGCCATAGCCTGGTGGACACCAGAGCCATGGTGCGGTCGCTTATGGAGTAGATGGAATACCCGATGATGCTTGCCGCAGTGGCTATTCCCATCATCTCATCCAGCAGCCGTACGCTGTACTCCTCGAGGCTGCGACGGTGACCGGAGGCCTGCGGGCCCAGGGCGATCACTTCGGACCGTCTCTTGGCGAAGCCCAGGAACATGGCTAGAAAGAAGGTGCAGAGGATAAGCCAGTGGGAGATGGACACGTCGTGGTAGCCGGTGTCCATCGCCAGGGTGACCCCGGCGATGGCCCTCAGGACGAAGCCGAGGGCTATCAGCAGAACATCCAGGATGACCGCGTTCTTGAGACCTGCAGAGTAGGCGATCTGCATCGCCAGGTAGACGCTGAGGACCAGTGCGAACCTCGGGGCTGCGAACCATGATACCGATAGGACTGCCAGTGCAAGGAAGGACGCTCCGCTGATAGCGCAGGAGACCGGCAGCCTTCCGGATGCCACGGGTCTGGTGCTCTTCTCCGGATGGTTCCGGTCCCTCTCCCTGTCGGCGACGTCGTTCATCAGGTAGACGGAACTCGATAGAAGGCTGAAGCCAACAGCTCCCAGCGCTGTTATGCCAAGGGCCCTGGGATTGGTCCAGTGGTCGGCGAAGAGGATGCCGGCGAAGACGAAGAGATTCTTCGTCCAGGATCGGACCCTGAGGCTCTGGAGGAATGCGCTGACAGTGTTCATGTGCTCTATAATACTTCAAGCAGAGTCCCCGAGAAAGCGCCTGGTGTCTCATTCTGGTGCCGGGCCTTGAAAATGAGACATTACCAGAAGCTATGAATGTAGATAGGGACTCCTGAACGATCGACACAGTATCAGCATTCCAGCATCCATATTGAGATCTTGGCACCGAACTCCCAGTTCGCTGCCGCCTTGCCGTGCTTGATGGAACGAACGTGAGGCTGTGATATGCCTGCCATCCGGTAAGGGATGTTACGCTTCTTCTCATTGCACATCTCCTTCTGCTGACGGTAAACCTCATGAATCACGAGAAGCTTCCGATACCGATCCCGGCTGAGATTCTCAATGGATACTTCTTCGGAGAGCGTTTCTATATGATAAAGGCCCCTGCGAATGTATCCCGGCTGCTTCCGAATAGCTTTGCGAAGCTTACCGCATGCTTTCTTCTTCTTCGCCGCTCTCAGGTAATCGCGCCGGGCATTCTCCAGGTAGGTCCTGTGCTTCGTGCTGCCAGGTGGTCGAAATTCCTGAAGAGTATCGATGATCCCTTCGAGACATTCCCGTGAGCTGTTGAGAAGCTTCAGGTCAGCAGGGAAGGCTATGTCAGCAGGTGATACGGTGGCATCAAGAATGAGCTTCCCACGGTTACGGGGCCTCTTATCAACATCATCTTCTTCTGGAGGACCATCATCCTGACCCCGGGCAGGGCTGCTCAGACTCTTCCTGTACTCCTCCTCGTTAATCGACCATGGAATTACTTCTGCGAGTTTTACTCAGCGATTATCCGCACTGAGATACTCTCAGAAAGGACTGTTGAATTCAATGAATTCCAGCTGATGACTGCTGTGTTTGAACAATGATGCCTCCAGGTGCAAGGGTTGTATCCATTATAAGATATCAATCGTGCATCAATATACTTGATATGTTTCTATCTATAAAGATTTCAAATAGTTATCCCATATTCAGTAGACCCTGAATACAGTTCTACAAAGAAATGTCTCTTTTCCCGGGCCCGGCACCAGAATGGGACATTCATAACCGGGCGTGTTATTCCGGTCGCGGTCGTTTATATTCCAGTGTCGCTCACTGCAGCGATTCCGATCACGGTACATGTGATACTGAATTCTCCGTAAGACGTCACTGGAAGCAGGGTGAACGATGAGAACCGTACTGATGGTCCTGCTGTCGATCCTGTCGGTCTCCTTCGCCGATGATTACAAAGTGGAGGAGTACGGCAACTCTCAGACCGGCAGGATAGAGACCGTGCTGGAAGACCAGCTGGCGGTACGGGTTCTCGATTCCCGCGGAAGACCCCTGGAAGGCGTTGAAGTAGTCTTCGAGACCTATTCCGACGGCGGCTCCATCGCGTATCCGTTCACCGGGGTTGATCCCACGATAATCGAAGGTGATACCGCATCAGGTGATTTCTCAGCGGTGAGGCTCCTCACGGACGATGAGGGATTCGCCGGGATATCACTCAAGCTCGGGGACGAGACCAGCAACAACAGTGTTGACGCCAGGGTGCACTTTTCCGCCGACAGGGAGGAGAGGGTCCACTTCTCCGCTCTGGCGGTGGACCTGAGGACCATCATCTTCCAGATCATAGGCGGCCTGGCCATCTTCCTGCTGGGCATGAAGATGATGTCCGAGTCACTTCAGACCGTGGCCGGAAGCAAGATGCGTTCGATACTCAAGAAGATCACCTGCAACAGGTTCGCGGCTCTTGCTGCGGGAGCCCTCATGACGGCGGTCATTCAGAGTTCCAGTGCGACTACCGTGATCGCGGTGAGTTTTGTCAACTCGGGACTGATGGTGCTTCAGCAGGCGGTAGGAGTCATCATCGGGGCCAACATAGGTACCACCATCACCGGCCAGCTGATTGCCTTCAAGATAACTAGCTACGCATTCCCAATAGTGGCGGTTGGATTCACAATGTTCGCTTTCGCCAGGACTCGCAGGAACCAGTTCTGGGGAAGGGCCGTGGTGGGTCTGGGTCTAATATTCCTCGGCATGACGCTGATGAGCGACGTCCTGGTTCCCCTCAGGAGCAGCATGGCGGTGAAGAACTTCTTCACCGATTTCAGCGCGAATCCCCTCCTGGCTGTCTTCGCCGGTACGGTTCTGACCTCGATAATCCAGAGTTCCAGCGCAACAGTGGGCCTGACCATGACCCTGGCAGGTGCCGGGCTCATCGACCTGCAGGGCGCCTTCTACCTCGTCCTGGGAGATAACATCGGAACCACCATCACAGCTCAGCTGTCGGCGATAGGAGCCAGCAGGACCGCCAGGCAGACCGCCATGGCTCATACTCTCTTCAACTTCATAGGCGCCATCTACATGGGAATCCTGATCTCCGACAACGGAGGGTTCGTGCTCAACCTGGTAAGGTCCACATCCAGCCACCCTCTGCGCCAGGTAGCCAATGCGCACAGCATGTTCAACATACTGAACGCCGTCGTGTTCCTGCCGCTGGTGCCCTTACTCGCCAGGCTCTGCAGGTTCCTGATACCCGACAGGGTACAGGTACAGGCAGAGGAAATCGAACTGCGGCTGGAGGAACACCTGCTGGATTCACCGGCCCTGGCCATAGACAACCTGGAGAGGGAAATGGTCAAGATGGCGGCCTACGCCGAGGAGACCGTCAAAGGAGCAGTATCCTGCTTCTTCCGGGGTTACCCTAAGCAGAACACCATAATGTCAATGGAGGACAGGGTCGACTTCATGCAGAGGGACCTTACGATATACGCCTCGAAGCTGTTCCAGAGGGATCTGGACCAGGAACAGTCGCTGAAGCTCCCGGTGATAATACACACCATAAACGACCTGGAGAGGATTTCCGATCACGCCGTGAACATCGTCGAAGCCAGGGGTAGGGTCACCAGCAACCTGGACACGGACATCAGCGAGATGAGTTCGTCTGCACTGAAGGCCTCGGAAATGGTGCTGAGGATGCTGGACAACACAAGGATATCCCTGGAATCACACTCCAGGGAGGCCTCGCAGGCGGTCCTGGAGCTGGAGGCCAGGCTTAACGGGCTGGAAGAGGACGCCCGGGAACTGTATACCGACTGTCTGACCAGACGGGGGCAGGACGGTCTGCAGAGGCTGGCCCTGCTGGATTTCACTGATTACTGCGAGAGAATAGGCGATCACCTTACCAACATTGCGCAGTCCCTCCTCGGAGGAGGCGTCTGGCACGGCACCGACGACCTGACCTGATGCTGGTTTTCTCTGAGTTGACAATCACATGCCGGTCTGAGAGATTAACCGGGTCGAGTCCGGTCAGAACAGGCCGGAATTCTTGCACGATGGGAGAGGCCGAACCGAAGAAAACCGGTTCGCTGTTGCTTTCCCGCAAGCAGTCATCCACTTGCGGAAAGGACGACAGATGAGCAAGATCAGAACTCTGATCCTGGGCGCCGCCGGGCGCGATTTTCACAATTTCAACGTAGTCTACAGGAATGATCCCGACTACGAGGTAGCGGCCTTCACCGCCACCCAGATCCCCGACATCGACGGGAGGATGTACCCGCCCAAGCTGGCCGGTGACCTATACCCCGAGGGGATTCCCATACTCTCCGAGGAAGACCTGGAGGACATCATCAGAGACCGTGGAATAGAACTCTGTGTGATGTCCTACAGCGACCTGTCGAATGACAGCGTGATGGAACTCTGTGCCAGGGTGAACTCCGCGGGTTCAGATTTCACGCTGCTCGGGGCCGAGAGGACCATGCTCAGGAGCAGCAAGCCTGTCATATCTGTATGTGCAGTAAGGACCGGTTGCGGCAAGAGCCAGACCACCAGGAGAGTCATCGAGATACTGCAGAAGGCGGGGAGGAAGGTGGTGGCCGTAAGGCATCCGATGCCATACGGAGACCTCGTCGCCCAGCGGGTGCAGAGGTTCGAGAAGATAGAGGACCTGAAGAAGCACAACTGCACCATCGAGGAGATGGAGGAGTACGAGCCCCACATAAGAAGGGGGAACGTCATCTATGCCGGAGTTGACTACGAGGCGATATTGAGGGAGGCCGAGAAGGAAGCCGACATAATCCTCTGGGACGGCGGAAACAACGATACCTCATTCTACCGCCCTGACCTCCTCATAACCGTCGTCGATCCTCACAGGCCCGGTCACGAGGTGTCCTACTACCCCGGCCAGACCAACCTCCGCATGGCGGACGTGGTGGTCATCAACAAGATAGACAGCGCCTATCCGGAGGACGTCGATACGGTCCGTGACAACATCAGGGCCGTGAACCCGGAAGCCGTAATCGTTGACGCCGCCAGTCCCATCACTGTAGATGATCCCTCGGCCATCACCGGGGCAAGCGTTCTGGTGGTGGAGGACGGACCGACCCTTACCCATGGGGATATGGAGTATGGAGCCGGTTTCGTGGCAGCGGAGAAGTACGGTGCCGAGGACTGCATCGACCCCAGACCGTATGCGGTGGGTACCATAATAGAGACCTACGAGAAATACTACGCCGACCGTGAGGATGCCTACATACTACCGGCGATGGGTTACGGTGAGGACCAGATGAAGGACCTCCAGCAGACCATCAACGCATCGGACTGCGATACCGTGATAATCGCGACGCCGATAGACCTGACCCGCGTTATCAAGATAAACAAGCCGGTGGTGAGAGTGGGCTACGACCTTCAGGAGATAGGGAAGCCGGACCTTCCCCAGGTACTGAGGAGATTCACAGACTAGCTGGAACGGAAATGTCTCACAATGCAGAAGGCAGGATCGAAATCCTGCCTTTCTGCACAATCGCTTGACCGCCCGTGCGATCGAATAAGGGAGGTACAGGTTCAATGGCAAAGAGTTCCTCACCTGCTGAGAAAGCCTCCACCGCTGACAGCAGCGGTGGCAAGGTGAAGGAGAAAGCCACGAAGGGAGCAGAACCGAAGGAGCCGACATCCTTCGTTCATATTTTTCCCGACTGGTGCAAAGGCTGCGGAATATGTGTGGCATTCTGTCCCACCGGCGTGCTGGAGATGAAGGGACAGAAGGCGGTGGTCGCGCACCCCGAGAAGTGCGTCCGCTGCTATCTGTGCGCCAGGAGGTGCCCGGACTTCGCCATAGGCATCGAGGACAGCGAGGGGCGGGTTGACGATACCCAGGACAAGAACAAGAACGGTTCTGAAGACAGGGGAGAAGGTGGTTCAAGGTGATAGTGCCCTGGGGAGAGACCAGACTTGTTCAGGGCAACGAAGCCGTTGCTCTAGGCGCCATTGCCGCCGGAATCGGCTTTTTCGCGGGATATCCCATCACTCCTTCCACCGAGATCGCCGAGCTGCTGGCGCGTTACATGCCGCTCAAGGACAAGAAGTGGATACAGATGGAGGATGAGATCGCCAGCATCAGCGCCCTGATAGGAGCCAGGCTGGCAGGTTCGAAATCAATGACCGCCACCAGCGGCCCCGGCTTCAGCCTTATGCAGGAGGGTATAGGCTACGCGTGCATGACCGAAGTGCCCCTGGTCCTTGTCAACGTGATGAGGGCCGGACCGTCAACCGGTCTTCCCACCCAGGCGGCGCAGGGTGACGTGATGCAGTCCAGGTGGGGTACCCACGGCGACCATCCGGTGATAGTCCTCGCTCCCTCCAACGTGATGGAGTGCTTCGAACTCACAGTTAGGGCCTTCAACCTCTCGGAGATATTCAGGAACCCCGTGATACTGATGCCCGACGAGATAATAGGCCACATGCGCGAGAGGATAACCTTCCCGCTCAGGGAGGATGTCCACGTCGAGAAGATACCGGTGCCGGACGTACCGGTGGAATGGTACGAGCATTACCACGAATCAGCCTCGTACGTTTCTCCTATGGCGATCTTCGGAAGCGGTTACCGTTTCCACGTGACGGGACTTACCCACGACAAACAGGGGTTCCCCACAAGGAAGGAGAACGAGGTTATCGCAAAGATGGAGAGGCTAAAATACAAGATCACCAGAAGACTGAGCGAACTGGAGGACGTAAGGATGCACGGCATGGAAGACAGCCGTGTGGTGATATTCGCCTACGGTTCGGTCTACCGGTCGGCCCTTGCCGCCCAGGCGATCCTCAGGAAGAGAAAGAAGAGGGTGGGAGTATTCCGTCCGGTCACCCTGTGGCCCTTCCCGGACAGAACGGTCAAGGAGAACCTCGATTCCAAGGAAGTAGTCCTGGTGCCGGAACTCAACCAGGGACAGATGATACACGAGGTGGAGAGAATGACCGCGGATGCCGTCAGAGTGGTCCCCCTGCACAGGGTGGACGGCTACGAGATCACACCCGAGGAAATCGTCAACGCAGTCATGGAGGTGGTCTGATGCCTACCGTCCTGCCTTACGAATACAAGTATCTCAGGGCCAAGAAACGCTTCCCCCATGTCTGGTGCCCGGGATGCGGCATCGGAATAGTGCTGGGTTCCATCATACGTTCGGTCCACGCATTGCAGTGGGACCTGGACGACATAGTGATGGTCTCGGGAATAGGCTGCACCTCAAGGATGCCGGTCTACGTCGACTTCAACACTCTGCACACGACACACGGGCGGAGCCTGGCATTCGGTACGGGTGTGAAGATGGCGAACCCCGATCTTAACGTTATGGCGGTAATGGGCGACGGAGACGCGCTGGCCATCGGCGGCAACCACATAATACACGCTGCACGCCGCAACATCGACATTACTGCTATCATCGTCAACAACAACAACTACGGCATGACAGGGGGGCAGTTCTCGCCCACAACCCCAGCGGGAGCCCGTACCTCCACCACTCCCTACGGAATGATAGAGCCCAGTTTCGACGTATGCAAGCTCATGGAAGGCGCCGGCGCAACCTTCGTCGCCAGGGGGACGGTCTATCATGTAACCGAGCTGGACAACATCCTCCTCAAGGCTTTCAGGAAGAACGGTTTCAGCGTGGTGGAGGTCCTGGCGCCGTGCCCGACCAATTTCGGCAGGGCAAACCGCCAGGGCGGACCTGTAGAGATGATGAAGCTCCTGAAGAACAATACGATAAACCTCAGCCAGCTTAAAGCCATGAAGGAGGGGGAGGCAACTGACAAGATTGTCCGGGGCATATTCGTCGACCGGGATGTACCTTCCTACGACGAAAGGTACAGGGAGCTATGTGAGCAGGCGAAGAAGGCTGCGGAGGCTGCGAAATGAAGAAACACTACGAAGTAAGACTGTCCGGTGCCGGAGGCCAGGGTCTGGGGCTTGCAGGCAGGGTCTTCTCCGAGGCTTCAATCGAGGCGGACTACAATGTATGCCAGACCCAGAGCTACGGTCCGGAAGCCAGGGGAGGCACCAGCAGGACCGACATCATTATCTCCAGGAAGGAGATACTCTATCCCAACTGCAGGCACCTGGACATACTGCTGGCAATGAACCAGGAGAGCGCCGACAAGTATGCCGACGAGGTCGATGAGGACGGTATGATCCTGGTGGACGGCACCTACGTGAACCAGCCGCCTCCGGGCAGCAGGGTATACTCCTTCCCCCTGACCGCGCGGAGCCTTGAGGAGTTCAATACACCGGTGGCAGCCAATATCATCGCCATGGGTATGCTGGCATCGCTTGGAAGGCTCTTCAGCATTGACGTATGGGTCAGGGCCATCGAGAAGACAGTTCCCCCCAGGTTCCTCAGAATGAACCTGGACGCCTTCGAGATAGGCCACAGGGAAGGCAGGGAGATACTGAACGTCGAAGAAGGAAGGGTCCCGATGGCATACGACAGGAAGCAGCCGGTTCCGGAGGCCCTCAAGAGGAATAAGCGGTAGCAGTTACTAGAGCTTTTCCATGTGATCGACGAAATCGGTAACGACGAAGGCCCGAATGGTGTTGCACTCCGGATCGCAGGGGGTCATGAAGAACCCGTGCCTGTCAGGACCGTATCCGGTTGCCACGCCTGTGAATTCCTCACCGTCCCGGAAGACCACCTTCAATTTCGAACCGTAACCCGCTGATTTGCCGGGGTCGAAATCGCTGGCTTCGCGGTAATCCGGGTCGCCGTCGAATTCCTTGACTATGAAGACCGCCTTGAGCCTGTCAACGTTGACCACGTGCACACTTCCGTCGGTCCTGTCTGCAAGGTGGAACATCCTCCTGTCAGGAGCGAAGTCGTTCGTGAATCCCTTCAGCACGTTACCGTCCGCGTACCTGGCGACTATCTTGTTCATGAGCGCTCCTGTCGATGGTCGGTGAATTCCATGATGACAGATAAAACCCCTTTGCACCTCTGTCAATGAGGCCCGCCAGCGGGTTCACAGGTCCATGGTCCTGCTCCACGCCTCCTCCATCACCCTGCTTTCGAAGAAGACCTGGTGCATGGAGGGGACCATGGATGACAAGCGGTCCATGTCCCAGTGTTCACCGTGGAGACGGATGCATACTCCAGCCTCCCAGAGATGTTCATTCAGTTCCAGGGGCGATTCGGTGTCCACCACAACCGTGCATTGACCGGCCAGGGCGGCCAGCCAGCCGGGGTCCTTCGGACCGTCTTTCTCAACCAGGACCGCAACCCTGAGGTTACCCTCCCTGCCGAGGATACTCGCCGTCCTGGCGGAATAGCCGCCGATTTCGTCGCACTCCCTGATCGATCCTATCAGGTCCACCGGGAACATCCCTCCCGGTACGAGCACAACGTCGAGCACACAGAAGGGCTCTTCCCTTCTCAGCCGCCGAACGGAACGAAGCAGCAGGTCCTTCCCCGTCCAGTGGTCCGAGGACCTGACCCGCAGCGCCGTGAGCCTCAGCGAAGGGGAGGG
This sequence comes from Candidatus Aegiribacteria sp. MLS_C, assembly GCA_002030045.1. GTDB lineage: Bacteria > Fermentibacterota > Fermentibacteria > Fermentibacterales > JCC-6 > Aegiribacteria. Next base: position 97,870 of record LQBI01000035.1, read on the forward strand.
GATCACGCCCGGCTCCATGACATCCAGATCGAGGCAGATTGTTCCCGGCCAGCCCTCGAAGAGCACAGGTCTCTCGGGAAGGTCGATATCGTAGCCGAGTATATCCGCTATCCCCTCTCTTGCCAGGGCGAATTCATCGCTGAGCGGACCCAGGTCCCTGTAGTAGGGGGGGAGTTCCATGTATGAGATCCCTTTGTTTTTCCGCAATCCCGTACCGGGCAGTACGCAGGTGTAGAATACCTGGACATTGCGGTGGAGGTTCCTGTCTCTGACCATTCGTGCAGTCATTACGGCATCCTCGGGAGTATCACCAGGCAGTCCGAGCATGATGTCGATGATCGGCTCGATCCCCGCGTGCCTGAGATGAAGGGCTCCCTGAAGGACCTTTTCCGGATCCACGGGTCTTCCGGACAGTTCGAGCGACCTTGGATTGCATGACTGAAGGCCGATCTCGACCGTCCGGAACCCGGCCTCTCCTATCAGCCGCGCTGTCTCGGCGTCCAGCAGGTCCCCCCTCATCTCGCCGAAGTAATCGAGTCCCGTTTTCGTCAGTCCTTCCAGCAGAGGTACAAGGTCGGGCCTGGCGTTGAAGGTCGGGTCCAGGAAGACCACCTCCGAAGCTCCCCTCCGCGACAGGGCGGAGATCTTATCCAGCGCTGCGCCGGCATCCATGATCAGCGGTGTCGGGTGTGTCCTCCGGTATGAGCAGAAGGTGCAGGTCCCCGGGCATCCCCTTACCGTTTCCAGGTGGACGGGACCCGAGGACGGGTCAAGGTAACCGGTGAGCCACGGATCGGGGTAGGAACCGGGAGAAATACCGTTACCGCCGCTCTCGAGAAACCCTCCGGTCCTGCGAACTATCTCCCGGACACTTTCAGGGTCGAGGACCCGGCAGGCGCGCTCCTCTCCCTCCCCGCACACCAGCAGGTCGAAAGCGCCGCTGGAGACCAGCCACCGGTTGTCGAAAAACACTTCCGGTCCGCCCCCCACAGTGAGCAACCCGGGTTTCCGCTCCCTGAGCATGGCCGCCAGCCTTGCGCTCCTCTCGGAGTTCCACATGTAGAGGGTGAATGCCACCAGCCGGGGATCCCTATCCAACAGGTTGTCCACCAGGGCACCGTCGCTAAGGGAATCCGCCGTGTCCTGATCCACCAGCGATTCCGGCGGGAGCCCGGCGGCAGCTGCAAGTGTCGCTCCCGCAAGGGGCACGTTGCCGGTGGCTTCCAGTGGTGCCGAGGGATTGAGGGGCAGCTGGAGGAGAACGGTACGCAGGGAGTCAGCCGATGGATACATTCAGGCTCGTGAAGGAATCTACGAGAAGACGGACCAGGCGCAGCAGCCAGGCGATGGAAACAAGTGCGACAGCCGGAGTATGGTGCAGCATCATCCGGTCCCTGAACACCGCCAGGGAGGAGAGCAGCAGAAGCACCGTAAGCAGGTTCATCATGGCAGGCAGAAGAGGATAGCCGTAACCTGCGACCAGTACGGAGAGGGAGAGGAAAAGCGCCAGGGCCAGAGCCGCCGTGAACCTCGTGAGCCTCCTTATCCAGTACTCGGAATAGACGAGGGAAGGGAGGAAATAGAAGAAGCTGCCATCCTCCCTGGAAAGAAGCCTCAGGAAGTACGTGGCGCAGAAGGGGACGGTTACCGTGAGCAGGAAGAACACGCTGAAGGATACCATCGATATCATCCACCTTCCCGGGAACACACCCGAACCCTCTGGAACAGTGGGGTCCGCACCCGTAATGAGCATCAGCAGGAGCATAAGCACCTGCAGCACCACGGTCATGCCGAGAACCGACCACTGGTTGATGATCTTCCTGTTCACTATGCGCACCACCTGGGTCAGAAGAAGGAGTCCCGACAGCTGGCCGGCGGGAGTGTTCAGCAGCTGCACACCTGTACTCGATGCCGCCAGTACGAGAAGCAGACCGAAGACCAGCAGCTGGACGAACCTGGCCCAGGACATCACCCGCAGAAGGTTTCCCCCTGCCTTTTCCGTACCCTCCACCGTATCGCCAGCCAGGTCAACGCTGAGGGAAACCTTTCCCCTGCTTAACCTGTAGATCAGTTCCTCGACGAGCAGAAGGCCTAGAAGCACTATTACTGTCGCTGTCATGGACCTCCGATCGGTTCCGTCGCCGGGTCACCCGGGTCCCTCACGGTGCGGAGCACCAGTCCTCCGGAGATGAACAGGACCAGCAGCGAGAGTATTGAGATCCTCGAGCTGCCGGTGATGTCGTTCACCGCCGCGAACATCAACGGTCCGAATATACTGGCAAATCTCTGTGATACGGAAAAGAAGCCGAAGTACTCAGCGTTCATGCCTTCCGGTATCATCCTGGAATAGTAGCCACGGCTCACCGCCTGTATCCCGCCCATGAAAAGGGCCACGACGCCGGCCAGTATCCAGAAGTCAAGGGCGGTGCTCATTCGGACGGCGCAGGCGACTATTACGACATAACCGGCGATGCCCACGAATATCATGCGCCTGGAACCGAATCGTGCGGCCAGCCACCCGTAGGCCAGGCTACCGGGTACACCCACCAGCTGCGTGAGAAGGAGCGCACCTATGAGGTGTCCGGATCCAAGGCCCAGTTCTGCCTTCCCGTAGACAGCGGCCATCATGATGACCGTCTGGACCCCGTCGTTGTACAGCAGGAAAGCCAGCAGGAACCGGAAGATGTTCCTCCTGGCCCGAATGTGCCTGAAAGTAGAGAGGGTGGTCAGGAAACCCCTGCGTACCGCTGCTGAGACCGTCCTTGCACCTCCGGACACCCCCTCCGGAACCTTCAGGAACAGCGGTATCGAGAAGAGAGCCCACCAGATCGACACGCTCAGGAAGACCAGCCTCACCGCGGACCCGGTATCCGGTATGCCCAGGAGGCCGGGCTTCCTTATCATCAGCAGGTTAAGGGCAAGCAGAAGACCTCCGCCAAGGTAACCGAAGGCGTAGCCTCTCGCCGATACCAGTTCCCTTCTTTCCGGACTCACAACCGAGATCAGCAGGGAGTTGTAGAAGACGTTGGCTCCTGCGAATCCTATCTGCCCCGCAACCAGAAGACCAAGCACGGGCCAGATGTCACCGGGGCCGGTCAGCGCCAGCATTCCCGAGGCAACGACACCCAGGCCGGTCATCACTCCAAGGAACTGCTTTCTTCTTCCACCGGCGTCCGCCGCCGCCCCCATGACCGGAGCCATCAGCGCCACAAGAAGGGCGGCAAGGGCCATGGCGTAACCCCACAGGGAGGTGGCGTTGCTGGAGACCCTGAGGCCCAGGAGCGACCAGCTCTCGGTCCTGGAGCCGCATACGGTCTCGGCGAAGTATACGGGAAGTACAGCCGCGACCACTGTGGTGACGAACGCGGAATTGCCCCAGTCGTACAGGCACCATGCGTTCTCGGCCGAAAGACCGGGCGTACCCCTGGATTCGGTCCGTCGCTTCACGTCGACCTCCCATCACCGGCTGAACATAAGCTCATCGGTTCGGCCGTGGTAGAGATGCGGCAGAAGCTGGCAGACGTTCCGTTCTTGGAGTATCTTACATAGCCTCGGACCATCCAGGACCGAAAACAACTCCGGAAAGGTTGCATATGAACCTTCAGAAACGGATATCGGAACTCCTCGACTCCAGGGAGGGAGTTCACCGCAACATTCCCAGGGCGGAGATGATCAGGAAGTCCGTGGAAAAGGGTGAAGCCCTGGTAAGCGCCTGCGGGGCGCTCTCTACATGGACTCCGCCTGAATCCACCGGCCGCAGCCCAAAGGACACCGTGATAGTGAAAAGGCCGTCCAGCAGCGATACCATCGACTGGACCAGTCCCAACAACATTCCCATCGAACCGGAAACCTTCGACATGGCCTTCGAGGACGCGATCGAAAGGTTGTCCAGGGCGGAAGAGATCTTCGTGACAGACAGACTGGTGGGAGCGGACCCGTCGTACACCCTTCCGGTGCATACGGTTTCTGACGAGGCACTTCCCGCCCTCTTCACCGATAACATGTTCAGGCCGTGGGACGATGAAGCCGCAGGGGCGTCGTGCTTCTCGGATGCACATTTCACGCTCCTGGTGCTCCCCTACTGCAAGCTGGAGCCGGAAAGGTACAGGGGCCGACTGAGGGTTGACCCCCTTCTAGGGCACACATCCACGATGATAGTTGCCATGGACATGGACAGGCGAATGGGGATCGTATACGGATCAGCCTACGGCGGCAGCGTCAAGAAGCTGATATTCACCGTCATGAACTACATGCTCCCGGCCAGGGGCATCCTTCCCCTGCACTGCAGCGCCAACGAGGGACCGGACGGCAGGAGCGCACTGCTGCTGGGCCTGTCGGGTACCGGGAAGACGACGCTCTCCGCCGATGCCTCCAGGGCCCTTCTGGGTGACGATGAGCACGGCTGGGGGGACAACGGCATAGCGAACTTCGAGTACGGATGCTACGCAAAGCTGATAAACCTGAGTTCGGAGAAGGAACCCGAGATCTACAACGCCTGCTTCCACGAGGACGACTGGCTGGAGCACGGCTCCATCATCGAGAACACCATGATGTACCCAGACGGCAGTTTCGACCTCTTCGACGACAGGCTCACACCCAATTCAAGGGGCTCCTACCCACTTCGGTACCTTACGAACATCAAGGAATCCTCCAGGGCGGGACATCCCTCCACCATCCTCTTCCTTACAGCCGACGCCAACGGGGTGATACCTCCTGTCGCCAAGCTCAACAGGGGACAGGCGATGTTCTGGTTCCTCATGGGATACACAAGCAAGCTGGCCGGCACGGAGACCGGGATCACCGAACCTGTGAGCACCTTCAGCAGGTTCTTCGGCGAGCCCTTCATGCCCAGGAACCCTGATGTATACGCCGCCATGCTCGGTGAACGCATGGATCGTCACGGTACGGAGGTCTACCTGGTGAACACCGGCTGGAGCGGCGGTCCCTACGGCATCGGGTCCAGGATCGACCTGCCCCTTACCAGGAAAATGGTGAACGCCGTGCTTTCCGGTGAGCTCAGCGATGTTCCCTGCCACCAGGACCCGGTATTCCGTGTCATGGTGCCCGAGCGCTGTCCGGGACTTCCGGACCAGTCCATCCTCGATCCGGTCAACACCTGGCAGGACAGGGAAGCCTACAGGCAGAGGGCGAACAGGCTTGCGGGGGAGTTCAGGGCTCATTTCCAGAAGGCGTACGGGGACAAGGGTATTTCCGAAGAGATCGCGGGTGAGTGCCCGTTCCAGATGGACTGAGTTCCGGTTTCAGGGAGCGGCGTCGCGTTCACCGGTTCCCGTCAGGGCCCGGAGGAGCGTATCCATCTCCTTCATCGTATAGGGTTTGGAAAGCACTCCGCTGAAGCCGCAGGAAAGATGATCGGCCATCACCGGGTCCGTGGAGTAGCCGCTGGATACCACGAGCACAGCATTCTCGTCCATCGCCAGGATCTTCCCGGCGGCATCCCTGCCTCCCATGCCCCCCGCCACCGTCAGGTCCAGGATGACCACGTCGTACCTGCTGCCGGAGGACATGGCCCTGGCGTACATGGATACCGCCTCCTGGCCGTTTGAAGCCAGATCCGCGATCTGCCCGAGGGCTTCCAGCATTCCTGCGGCCACGTTCCTCACGTAATCCTCGTCGTCCATGACAAGGACCCTGATCCCACCGGGCCGGGCCTGCTCCTCGATTGCCCCGGCGGTTTCCGCTTTATTCGGGAGACTGTCGGATACGGGAAGGAAGATGGAGAAAGTGGAGCCCTCGCCGGGAACCGAGAAAACCCTGGTGCGGCCTCCGTGTTTCTCAACGACGGAATGAACCACCGCCAGGCCAAGTCCGGTCCCCTGGGGCCTGGTGCTGAAAAAGGGTTCGAATATTCTGTCAAGATCCTCCGCCGGTATGCCGGTGCCGCTGTCCCGGAAGTCCATTCTCACGAACCTTCCCTCCTTCAGTCCCTCGGCCGCCGCCTCTTCAGCAACGAGGTTCCTGGCCGCCACCTCGAGTTTACCTCCCTCGGGCATCGATTCCCTTGCATTGATCACCAGGTTGGAGATCACCTCACCCAGCTGTCTGGCATCCCCCCTCAGGCACCACAGGTCCCCGGGGAGGTCGAACTCCGCCTTCACGCTGCATCCGGCCAGGTGGAAGGCCACCGTCTCACGGAGCAGTCCGCCGGTGTCAAGGCTTCGAACCACCGGTTCGCTCCCCCTGGCGAAGGTCAGCAGCTGGTGCGTCAGTGCCACGGCCCTGCTCATCGAGCCTTCCACAGCGTCAAGGTACCCCCTGGCCGGGCTGTCTTCCGGAAGAAGGGACGATACTATGGATATGTTACCGAAGATACCGCTGAGAAGGTTGTTGAAATCATGGGCGATCCCGCCGGCCAGTGTCCCAAGGGATTCCAGCCTCCTGCTCCTCATCAGTTCGGCCTCGTAGAGTTTCCTCTGTGTGATGTCGGTGTAGACGCCGATCACGCCGAGAAGTACGCCATCCACGATAATGGGTGCGCCGGAGAGAAGAACGTCAACCGGAGTCCCGTCCCTCCGATACCTCACGGTTTCCACGGGAGGTATCCGTTCGCCCCGGAGTACTTTCTCGGTGTATGACCTCGCCTCCCTGACGGTGTCGTCCCTGGAGATGAGTTCGTCGACGTCATGACCGACCACCTCGTCCCTCGTGTATCCGAAGAGTTCGGCGGCACCACTGTTCCAGTCTAAAATCCTGTGATCGGCGTCCAGGGTCACGATGGCGTCAGGAGCTGACTCCAGAACCACTTCCAGGTACTCTCGCCTTCCGGCGCCGTCCAGTCCGGAAACCAGGAGCTTCTTCTCTCCACCCTCCCCGTGTGCCCGGCATTCACCGTGAATACAGAATGAACAAAGGGAACGCTGGACGCAATGGTACCGAAGCACGGAATGCACCGGTGAGCCCGGGTTCAGAGTATCTGAAGGACTGCGCTGCTCCTGCGGGCCGTGACACCGAGCTCGCGCTCGAGGGCATCCAGAGTTTCCCCGGCACCTGCGCCGTTCTCGGAACCTCTCAGAGAACAGAGGAAGTGAAGGGCATCGGCCAGCGCCGGTCTGAGACCCTTCTCACGAAATACATCTATCGCCGAACCTGTCTCCTCCACCGCCGCCTCGGTCTTCCCTTCCAGGTCGAGCATCCTTGAACGAAGTACATGGATCCTGCCGGCGCCCGACGCCATGCCCATCTCCTCCAGTAGTTCACCGGCCTCCTCCACGATTCCTGCGGCTCCCTCCGCGTCACCGGTGACGGAACAAAGGTACATGCGCGCAGTAAGGGCGTTGAGCAGCTGGCTCCTGGACTGGACTCTCCTGCAGAGTTCCTCGCCTCTCCCGAAGAGTTCGCCGGCACCGGCGGGGTCATCCATTTCCATGCGCAGCATACCCTTGAGGATGAACGCGCTGGCCCTCTCGCGCTCGTAGGCTTCCGCGCCGGGCATATCCAGTATGCTGTCAGCATGGATCCCGGCCTGCAGCATGTTGCCGAATGCAAGCTGAAGAATGCCCATCTGGCAGTGGGCCAGGAGGATATCCTGCATGGCCGGCAGCTCCATCGCAAGTCTCAGGTAGGTGCAGGCGGCGTCCATGGACCCGCCGAGGTCTCCGAGGGTACCGCAGGCTGAGGAGATGGAGCCGTAGGAGGAGAGCAGGATGAGCTTCTCCCCGATCTGTTCTGAGAGGGACTTCTGCATTTCGAAGGCGGCCACTGCCGCGTGCAGGTCATCCAGTTTCTGCGAGACCAGCCCTATGTTGCCGGAAGTGACGGCCATCTCCCTCTTCATGTCTTGTTCCCTGGCGATCGCCAGTGCCCTCTGGTAGTACTCCCTGGCCCTTTCGTAGTCGCCGTTGCCCCAGTGGACCGTGGCCAGTGTGTTATAGGCGAAACCCCTGCGATGGTCCTTCTCCCTGTCCGGCACACCCTTCAGGCCTTCGGCCAGCTCCAGCGCTTTCAGGGCCTTTTCCATGGCCGGACCTGTCCTGCCCGTCACGCAGTAGGCCCAGGACCTGAAGCATTCGATGCGGACCATCAGGAGGTCGTGGTTCTCTCCGGAGGCTTCCAGCATGGATTCTATGTCATCAAGTTCCGCCAGGGACTCCTCGACCCTGCCTGTCGTGTATGCTATGTCCGCCCTTAGAAGCCTGACCTCGGCCAGGAATCCGGCGTCCCGTGGGGAGGTGCCCCGGACCGCGGCGGAAAGGGATGCGCCGTAGTAATCACCGGCCTCGTCGTACCTTCCCAGCCTGTCATATATCCTTCCCAGCTCCAGCAGTGACTCGGCCAGCTGGTCCGGCGTCTCTTCGGGGTGTGACTTCATCATCTCCAACGCCGAGGTGTAATGACCTATCGCGTCATGGTTCCTGTAGTCCGAGCAGGCTTTGCTGCCGGCGAGAATGGAGTATCTGACGGCGCTGTCCCATGACTCCGCGACCCTGAAGTGATGGGCAAGGAGAGGACTTACGGTCCCGAGATCGTCACGGTGGACTTCCTCCAGTATGGAGGCAATGCTGCCGTGGATATCCCTTCTCCTCTTCCTGAGTATGGAGTCATAGGTCACGTCCTTTATCAGCGTGTGGGAGAAGACGAACTCCAGCGCCCTGAGATCCGACCTGCAGGTGAGGCCGGCCGCCAGGCACTGTCCCAGGCTGGAGCTGACATCCCTTCCCGCTACCCTCCTCACCGTCTCCTCGTCGAACCTCAGACCGATCACGCTGCCTATCCTGAGGCTCTCCTTGGCCTGTTTCTCAAGCCTGTCGATCCTGGCCATTATCATCGTGAAGATGTTCTCCGGCAGTTTCTCGTCGCTGTACGCATCGGTGCGTGACCAGACTCCGTCCACGGGACTGATGAGACCCTCCTCCACCAGATAGAGCAGGAACTGCATGAGGTAGAAGGGATTCCCTCCGGCCCTGTTCCTGATGACCTTGTCCAGTTCATCCTCGAGTGGCCTGGAGCCCAGTATCTCCATGGCGAGTCCGCCCAGGGCCCCGTCCTCGAGGGAACTCAGGAGGACCCTGTCGGGAATGTGGTCCCCCGTTCCGGGCAGCTCCCTTGCGTCGGGTCTTCTGGAGAGCAGAATGGAGATTCCGGTCCGTCTCCTCTCCAGGATCCTGCGGCATATGTAGCCCACCGCTTCCAGGTCCTCCTCGCCGCAGTTGTGCAGGTCCTCCAGTATGATGCATGAATGTCCGGAAAATGCCAGGACAAGATCGCACACACCGTCCAGCAGGTTCTCCCTCCTGAGCGCCGGTGGAAGGCGGTGGTGGTCCGAATCGGGATAGTCCAGCGAGAAGAGCATGCTTCCTATGAAAGGTTCCCGGTGCGAAAGTGCACCGGAGGAATCCTCCAGTTCGTTCACCAGATAGCAGAGCCTGCTCTTTCTGACCGCCTGTGTGTCTCCGTCGGCCATGCCCGACATGTCCTCCACGAGTGATGCCAGGATGCCGTTGCTCAGACCCCGTTCACCCGCTGAAGCATGGTGGCACGTGATCCCTCTCGACGAGAGGATGCCGGACAGCCTGTCCAGGAACCTGGTCTTGCCGATCCCGGCTTCCCCCTCCACCAGCCCGAAGTAGCTGCCCGACCCCATGCCGGCGAGTATCCTCTCCGTTTCCGGTTCCCGGCCCACGAAACCGTAGCTGTATACCCTGTCACTCCTTCTGGATACTGGAGTGTGGACCTGCTGGGGCCTGTCCCGGCCCCTTATCTCGACGGTTCCCATCCCGCTGAATACGAAATCGTTCCTGGTCATCCTTCGGACCCGGTCGGACACCAGCAGTTCGCCAGTCGCGGCCAGGTCGGCGATACCGGCCGCCGAGTTGACTACCTCGCCTATCACCGTGTAGTGCTTCCTGCGGGAGCTTCCGATGACTCCGGCGAACGCGTATCCCTCGTCCATTCCGATGTGGATGTCCAGGTCCGGGCTTCCGGAGGTCCTGTCCCTCATTTCAATGGCCGAGGCTACCGCGTGTACGTGGTCGTCTCCGTGTGATACCGGGGCTCCGAAGAGAACGAGTATCCTGCAGCCTCCAGGGAGCATGTTGTCGATCGAGTGCACGGTCCCGGAGTACTTTGCCGCTGCGTCGGCTATCCTTCCGTAGACCTCCCGCAGCCTCGCCACCGGAGGCCTGGCCGGATCGTAGCCGGTAACGTTCACGAATATTGCTGACACGGACCTGTGTTCGCCCGGTGTCCCACCCTCGCCGTGTATCAGGAACGCTTCGTCGAGTATGCCCTCGAGGGGAGAAGGAGGTATTCCGGGCTCCATATCCGATACCACCGAGACCAGGTCCCCCTCCGATGCAGATGATTCCGCATGGGCCATCCTGGCAACCAGGTCCCCCGCGAGGTAGAGGTGCGCTCCGCGGGCATCCCCCATGATGAACCTGCCCCATGGGCCGTATCCGAGAACGGTCTTTATTCCCAGCCGGAACGGGCCGGCGCTCGTCTTCAGCCCGCGGAAGCCCTGCATCGCCTCCATAATCTCCGCCGCACACCGGTCGGGACCGGGACCCTCGGGGAATGAAGCCAGCATGGAGTCACCGGCGGATGACAGCACTGAACCTCCGTATTCCCAGACTATGCCGTGCATCGCGCTGAAGAACGAGTTGAGTATGTCCGAGAGTTCCTCGGTGCCCTTCTTGCCGTGGCGGGCCAGTCTTCCCGTCAGTCCGGTGAAGCCGGAGATGTCCGTCAGAAGAAGAGCGCCCCTGAAAATGCAGGTACCCTCCCTGATGGTCTTCAGGTCAGGCGGGAGGAAGAAGTTCAAATGCCGGTACCTCCTGTTCTGGAGCATTGAATACCAGAAGCCGTGATGAAAACTCGTCAAGTCGAACCCGCCCACTTCCCCGCCGGGTTCAGAGCGAATATCTTACCTTCCGGAAGGGAAGTCAGTCCATGGAGGGCAGGTTGCAGGTCTACACAGGTAACGGCAAGGGCAAGACCACCGCGGCTCTTGGTCTTTCGGTGCGGGCGGCGTGTGCGGGCATATCCGTGTACTTCGGGCAGTTCATGAAGGGTAGACGCTACTCCGAGCTGGCCCTTCCGCAGCGGTTCCCGGGTCTCCTCACGATGGAGCAGTTCGGTTCTCCAAGGCTTCTGTGCATGGGCGAGGAACCTTCCGAGAATGACATACGGCTTGCCCGCAACGGCCTGGTAAGGGTGAGGGAGGCCCTGTTCTGCGGGAAGTACGGTCTGGTCGTCGCCGACGAACTCAGCGTGACGGTTCACCTGGGACTCCTCTCGGAGGAGGAGGCGATGGAGGTCATAATGTCCAGACCGGAGGAGGTGGAACTGGTCGTGACGGGCAGGTACGCTCCGGAGAGCTTCGTCAGGGCCGCCCACCTTGTGACGGAGATGACGGAAGTGAAGCACTACTACTCAACGGAGGGTCTGGAGGCCAGGCCGGGAATAGAATTCTGAAGGATCATTCCTGCAGGATAATAAAGGACGGGAGATCGACATGAAATCAGCAGTAATCTTGCTTGTGCTTTCGGTGCTGGCGGTACATGGGGAGGAGAGGGGAAGCCTCGAGTTCTCGCTGGGAGGGGGATTGTGGATGCCGGCCCTCCTTGAATCCGACGCTCAACTCGACCCGGGACCCGCTTTCCTAGTCTCCCTGCGAATACCGCCTTCCCTCGGCAATGTATTCGTCATACAGACGGGATACCTCAGCGCGTCCTCGGGCAGGGACGCATACGACGGAATAGCCGGTATTCCACTAACGGTCGGCTACAGGATGTACCCCATGTACCGACGGTTCGCCGGTCCCAGGGGTATCGAACCCCTGCTGGGGATCTACGGTGGCGGCATGCTCCTCTGGGACAGTCCCGCGGGGAACCAGGATGCCTCCAGTACCGGTGCGGCTGTGATAGGAGCTGAACTGGGCGCCAGAGTGGGCATCGGTGAGTCGGCTTCACTGGACCTGGTGGTATCCCCGGAATGGGTCGGGGCGGGTTCCTCGGTGGCAGGTGAGGGCAAGGACCTCACAGGTCTGAGGCTGTCCCTCTCTGTGGTCTTCTGACCCCTCCCAGCTGCCCGCAAGCTGCTGCTATATCGACTCCCCTGGAACGCCTCAGTGTGACGGCCTGGCACCTCGGGTACAGGAACTCCATGAAACGCCTCACCCTGTCCTCTCCAGGCCTCAGCAGGTCCACTCCCTCGACGGGGTTGTAGAGCAGTAGGTTTATCTTGCACTGCAGCCCCTGCGAGAAGCGGACCAGAGCCTCTGCCTCATCCGGTGTGTCGTTTATTCCCTCGATGAGGCAGTACTCCAGGGTGATCCGTCTTCCCACGGCGCGGTTGTAGAGTTCCAGGTCCCTCCTCAGCTCCGGCAGTGGAAGGGCCGCCGAGATCGGGACCAGTCTCCTTCTCGTTTCCTCAACGGCGCTGTGGAGCGACAACGCGAGACCGTACTGTCCTCCCAGCCCTATGAGCTTTTCGATGCCGCCCGGCAGACCAACCGTCGAAACGGTTATCTTCCGGGCACCTATGCAGATCCCACGGGGATCGCTGATGATTGACAGTGCGGACGCCACCGGCCCGAAGTTGTCCATCGGCTCCCCCATGCCCATGAGCACAACGTTGGTTATCCTCTCCCCCGACCTTTCCTGCAGTGCGTAGAGCTGGCCCACTATCTCCGAGGCTCTCAGGTCCCGCACGAACCCGCTGCGTCCTGTCTGGCAGAAGATGCAGGCGCACCTGCATCCCGCCTGGGTGGAAAGACATGCGGTCAGCCTGGGGGGTTCAGGAATAAGGACCGATTCCACGGTCACTCCGTCCGACAGGTCCAGGGAGTACTTCTCCGTGCCGTCACCGGCCTCCAGGTGCGCCGAAGGTGCGAGGACGGTCAGATAAGCCCTCTCCTCCAGTTCCGACCTGGCTTCCCGGGATATGCTGGTCATCCCCTCGAAGGAACCGGTCCTCCTCCGGTGTATCCAGCCGAAGACCTGGTCGGCACGGAATGGTCTCATCCCCATCCTTTCCGTGACCCATTCCCTCAGTTCCCCGTAGGTGAACCCTGTCAGGTCCGCACGGGCTTCACCGGTTGTACCGTTCATCTTCGAATTTCCCTTCAACCATCTCCAGGTGTATATATACAACATGCGGTACGGGGCATCCTTAATCAGGAGGCACTGCTGAACAATCGTCGACCTGGCATGGAACGAACAATCGAGTAGGCGTGAAATGAACAATCGAATAGGCATAATAGGCGGGTCAGGCATCTATACATTCGAAGGCGTGAAGATACACGAGAGGCTGAGCACGGAGACCCCCTTCGGCAAGCCCTCGGCGCCTCTGATAATGGCCGATTTCGATGGGATACCCCTGGTTTTCCTTCCCAGGCACGGAGAGGGGCACACGCTCTCCCCCTCGGAAGTCCCCTACGCAGCAAACATCTACGCACTGAAACAGGCGGGGGTGAGGCAGCTCATATCCGTCTCCGCAGTGGGCAGTCTGCAGGAGGAATACCATCCAAGGCACTTCGTGGTCCCCGATCAGATCTACGACAGGACCAAGGGGATCAGGAGGTCCACATACTTCGGGGGCGGTATCGTCGGACACATCGGTTTCGGCGATCCCTTCTGTCCGGAGCTGTCCAGGCTCCTGTACGACGCGGCGGGCAGGGCCGGGGCCACGGTGCACATGGGAGGCACCCTCGTATGCATGGAGGGACCCGCTTTCTCGACCAGGGCCGAGAGCATGGTCTACAGGAAACTCGGACACTCAGTGATAGGGATGACGGCCCTTCCCGAGGCCAAGCTTGCCAGGGAGGCCGGCATATGCTACGCGATCCTGTGCATGGTCACCGATTTCGACGTGTGGCACGAGACCGAGGAGGACGTCACGGTCGAGGCAGTGATGGCCAACGTAAGGGTGAACACCGTGAGGGCCAGGAAGACTCTGGAACTTGCGCTTGGAATGATGGACCCGGAGAAGGGCTCCTGCGAATGCTACGGAGGACCAGAGGGGATCGGGAACGCGATAATCACGACCCCGGAACACCGCAGCTACCTTGCGAAGGAGCATCTCAAGGTCATCCTCGACAGGTAGGATGAAGTGGGACCTACACTGGGCGAACTGGGGGAGAGGGGTTTCATAGCCGAACTGAGGAGGGCGGTGCCTCACGGGAATCTCATGGGCGACGATTCCGCGGTGATACCGCCCCTTGCCTGCCCGGTGGTCACAACCGACAGCTTCTTCGAGGGAAGGCATTTCCACAGGTGGTGGGCACCGCCCGAGGTGCTCGGGCGCCGTCTGCTGGAGGCGACCGTTTCTGACCTGGCCGCCATGGGGGCCGAACCTGCATGGCTGCTGGCCGCCGTCTCCCTGGAACCATCGATGGAGCTTGACTGGCTCCTGGCCTTCTACAGGGGGCTGGCTTCACGCCGGGGGACCGTCATCGCGGGAGGAGAAACGGTGAGGGGACCCGGTTTCGGACTGACCCTCACGGCCATAGGCGAGGGGACGGAGCCTGGAACCCTCCTGCGTAGGTCCGCGCTTCGTCCGGGAGACCGTCTCTGGACCGGTGGTCCGGTGGGCCGGTCGCTGGATGCCCCGAAGTACCTCGAGGAGTGCGGAGGCCTGACCGGAAAGGACCTGGATCCTGTTAGGGACGCGGTCACCGCGGAAAGGCTCGAACAGCTGAGGGCTTTCCTGACCCCCTCGGCCCAGGTGGAGCTCGGGCAACGCCTGCGGGAGGAGGGAGTCGAATGCGCCATAGACATCTCGGACGGCCTTTTTTCTGAAGCCCGGCACCTCGGCGAAGAGAGCGGGTTGGACGTGGTCCTGAAAATAGACGGGTCGGTCTTTCTGCCCTCGGTAAGGGAAAGACCGCTGGAGGCCGCCGCTGCCGGTGAGGATTTCCTTCTGCTCTTCGGAGCCGATGAAGGCAGGGACTTCAGGGACATGGGGTGCCTCCCGGTAGGTCGGGCAGAGGAGGGGGGGACCGGTATGCTTACCGTTATTCTGAATGGAACAGAGGTGCCTGTGAGAACCATCGGGTACGATCACATGGAGGTTGACTGATGACAGAGGAGAGTACGACGGGTGAAAAGGAGTTCAAGGTCTCCGGAGGTGAGCTTCTGGGAAGGTTCAGGGATCTTGTCCACCAGGGGAACGTAAGACATATCATCATACAGAACGAGAAGGGCAGGACCCTCCTGGAGGTGCCTCTCACACTGGGGGTAGTCGGCGTTGCTCTGATCCCGGCCTATGCCGCCGTGGCCGCCATCGCAGCCCTGGTGGCCAAGTGCAATATCATCGTCCTGAACACGGAGGATGAATAGGGGGATCCCGGGTCAGACGCTGAGGACGCCCAGGAAGAACCTGGAGTAGAGTATCTCCATCATTCCGTCGGTGATCAGCTCTATGCCCGTGATGCCCTCCACCGTGCTTTGAGGAAGCGGGAAGATCAGAAGTGTATCCCCCTGCCATGAACCGCCGTATATCCATTCCTCCCAGGTGGCCCACATGCCTTCCAGCTCCTTCGTCTTCATGGTCCCCTCCGCCCAGTCGCAGAGCGTCTCGATGACCTCTTCCTCCGGAGGGTCCACCATCACCACCGAGCCCCCATCCCTTGCGAAGGACATGACCGGTCCCGCGTAGTCGGGGTCGAGGGAGAAACCATCCTCCGAGGTCCTGACGGGGTCCCACGCGCCTGTACCGCCGTCGATGGAGCACTCGTAGTAGATGAAGCTCTCACTGCCCCCGTCATCGAACAGAAGGTTCTTCGAGAGCGGTTCCCTCCAGAGTTCCAGCAGGTCTTCGGGAATGCACCCGGTCCCCGGAGGGTAGCCAGGAGTACCGCCTTCCTCCCTTGCGGAAGTCCCGATGATGTTCCATGAGGCGGTTGCACAGGGCCCATCGGTCATCGAGGCCGGGGTCGGCCAGGTCTCGATGAAGGAGGCCGAACCCGCCCTGACCACGAAAGTGCCGGAGAATGCCGGTCCGTAGAAGTAGACCACCGGAGCGCGAACCACCATCTCCTGTTCCGGGTCCTGCTGGAACGGTGTCTGCCAGTGGGAAACCGTGGCAGGATCCGATCCCGGCACCACTGAACCTTCGATGAAGGTAACCACTCCCCATTCGTGAACCTGGACCGTCCCGTCGCCGGGCACCGCGATGACGGTGTCAAGGAGCGCCGTAGCCAGGAGCATCTCTATCATGTCAGCCTCCATCGTTTTACATACGCCTGCCGAACCCGGATATGATACAGCACCACAGACCTGAATATTCCGCAGGACAGGACGGAAGTACAGTCTTCGGAGCTGCCCTGACGACTATTCCGTTCCGTTCCCCTTTGGGTTATTGTACTCCCGTCAACGCTGCCATGCGGGAGGTCCCTGAATGAACACGCAGATGGTCCTGCACGGTGTCCAGGCAGTCGTACTCGGGCTTTCCGTCGGACTCATACTCCTTTTCATAAGGAGGCACGCACCGGGGAGCAGGCTCAGACTGTGGGTCTTCCTGGCCGGCATAGCCGGGGCCGCTTACCTGGTTTTGAAGATGTTCGGTGTCCCGGGGGACAACACCTTCTCCAAGATATCCCTGGCCTTCACGGTATTCCTGTCCGCAAACATCGTGCTGAAAATGCTGAACCTTCTCTTCTGGGACTACCTCCTGAAGAAGCAGGTGGAGGTCTACATTCCACGCCTGGTCATAGACATCATTAACGGAATCGTCCTCGCCATAGTCGCCCTGGCAGTGCTCAACGGAGTGTTCGGTGTGAAACTCTCCGGACTGCTGGTCACCTCCACGGTCCTGTCCGCAGTGATAGGTCTCTCGCTGCAGGACATACTGGGCAACCTCTTCGCGGGCCTGGCCCTGCAGATGGAGAGGCCCTACAAGCTGGGTGAATGGATTAGCGTCGGGGATCATGAGGGAATCGTCATACAGATGAACTGGAGGACCCTGACCATCAGGACAAGGGAGGGCGACAACGTCACCATCCCGAACGCCACTGTCTCGAAGGACATAGTGACCAACCATTCCCGGCCCGACAGGAACCACATGTGCAGGGTGGAGGTGGGCATCTCCTACGACAGCAGGCCTGACAGGGTCAAGAGCGTCATCGCATCGACCCTGGAGAGGATGGACGGAGTGCTCGGCCACCCTCCTCCAAAGGTTTTCCTGAAGCAGTTCGGCGACTTCTCCATACTCTACGAGGCCAGGTTCTGGACCGGCGAGTACCACAGGAAACCGGAACTCGAGAATACTGTCAGGACAAGGATATGGTACGTGCTCAGGAGGCACGGCATGTCCATACCCTTCCCCATAAGGGACGTCACCGTGAGGGAGGTATCCCGCGAGGAGGAGGACCTCGTCAGGGAGAACCTGAGGATGGAGGTGGTCCTCGGTCTCAGGAGCGTGGAGCTTTTCAGGCCTCTGTCCGACGTCCAGATGGAGGAGCTTGCGCGGAATTCATCCAGGCTTGTCTATTCCCCGGGCGAGACCCTGGTGAGGCAGGGCGACTCCGGTGATTCACTGTTCATCATAACATCCGGCAGGGTGGAGATATACGTTTCCGATGGCTCCGGCAGGAATACCCATCTTGCCGACCTCGCCGCCGGGGACTACTTCGGAGAGATGAGCCTCCTGACCGGGGAACCCAGGACGGCTTCCGTCATAGCAGCTGTCGAGACGGAGGTCATAATGGTAAGGAAGGCGGGCATCAGTTCCATCCTTGAACAGGAGGCCTCGGTGCTGGAGCCCCTTTCGGCAATGCTGGACAGGAGGCTGCAGGAACTCTCGGGCAGGATCGTCGACCAGAAGGCCAGGGAGGATAAGGGTCGCCAGCCGGACCGCAAGGAGCACCTGCTGGGCAGGATCAGGGATTTCTTCGGCATCGGCTGATCCGCATTTTCAGAACAGCACCCGGCTCAGTGCGTAGTACACGGCCATAAGCGAGGAGAACACCGCGCTGGCGAGGAACCTCCACTCAAGGGATATCCTGTTCTGTATGGAATAGTTCGCGGCAAAGGTCACGGGTATGTTGACCGTGAAGGAGAGAAGCCCGAGTCTGAGAAGCTCGGGGGAGACCGCCCGCCATTCGAAGGAGAACACGGCAATGAACAGCAGGTGCCTGGCTATCCATAAAGGGTTGAAGTAGAGGAGCGCGAACCCTGTTCGCGCCAAGGAGGCTGACAGCCCTCCCATGCCGGCTGTCCTGCGCTGAATGAACCGGAAGTACCGGGGTATCTCCAGAGCGTAGACACACCCTCCCACCAGCATCATGCCCGCCAGCCTCGACAGCATGAACTGCGATAGTATGAGGGATGCAGCCGTGTCCCCGGCGGCGTACACCAGCATTCCCCGGAACACCTCGCTCCGCCGGAAGGGGTTGCTCGTACCGCCCTCACCGATCCGACCAGCGGGACCGGGACGCGCCCCGTTCAGAAGAACTACCCTGTTCCGAGGCCCTCGAGGAGCATCAGGAGTCTCTCGTTGCTGAGGGGTGCCGTGTAGTGACCCCTTTCGAAGGGACGGAATGCCTGCAGGGCCTCCATCAGGGCAAAATAGGTTCCTATCCCGTACATGAATGGCGGCTCACCGACGGCTTTGGAGTTGTAGATGCCGGCGTTGTCCCCCCGAGGAGGAAGGAACTCAATGGTGATCTCCTCGGGGGTCGAGTATATGTCCGGCACCTTGTAGGTGGCCAGGGAATCCGTGAGGAGCCGACCGGAGTCGGAGTACCTAAGCTCCTCCATTGTCATCCATCCTATGCCCTGAAGCAGTCCGCCCTCTATCTGGCCCCTGTCCACCAGAGGATTGATGCTCTTCCCGGCGTCATGTACAATGGTCACCGAGTCCACTCTCCAGATGCCCCTGAGGCAGTCCAGGCTGACATCGGTGACCGCTGTGCCCGCCACGTGGTAGGCGAAGGGCCTGCCCTTCTCCGTGGCAGTATCGAAATGTATGCCGGGAGTGGCGTAGTGGGCTTGCGCAGAAAGACTTATCCTCCTCAGGTAAGCCTCCTCCACCAGCTCCCGCCATTTGAGGCCCGTTCCTCTGCCGTCCACCAGCACTTCGCCTCCGGACATCACCACGGCGACGCCGGGTCCAGCACCCAGCCTGTTCACGGCGAATGCCAGGAGCCTTCCCAGTATCTCGCTGCAGGCTATCCTGGTGGCGTTGCCGTTCATGTCCGCGCCTGTGCTTGCTGCGGTGGGGGAGGTGTTGGCCGCCCTGGTGGTGTTGGTGGTCTCCACCTTGATCAGGGATACATCTATGCCCAGGGTCATGGCCGCGGCCTGCGCTATCTTCGTGTTCACTCCCTGTCCCATCTCCACGGCTCCGGTGCTCACCCCCACGCTCCCGTCGGTGTAGACGTGGACAAGAGCGCTTGCCTGGTTCAGCGAAGTGTTCGTGAAGGAAATGCCGAAGCAGACGGGCATCAGGTAACGGCCTCTGGAAATGTGCCCTGTGCAGCTTTCCTCCCCGTCCTTCCGTTCCGGAGACAGCCGGACGGCCCTTTCCCAGGAGCGCCTGATCTCGTCGCCCTCGTACTCCATGCCGCAGGGGAACCGGTCGCCTCTCCGAAGGAGGTTCCTCTCCTGGATCACTGATGGTTCCAGTCCCATCCTGGTGGCTGCCATGTGAATAGCGGTCTCCATCACGAACATCGCCT
Source organism: Candidatus Aegiribacteria sp. MLS_C (assembly GCA_002030045.1). Lineage (GTDB taxonomy): Bacteria > Fermentibacterota > Fermentibacteria > Fermentibacterales > JCC-6 > Aegiribacteria. The sequence continues at coordinate 117,509 of LQBI01000035.1, forward strand.
GAGGTGCGCCGAACCCCCTGAAAGCGGTGTTGGGCGGCAGGTTGGTCCGGCAGCAGATCCCGGTGGCCCTGACATTGGGTATCATGTAGGCGTTGGTGCAGTGGAAGAGGGTCCTCTCCAGGATGGCCGTGGAAAGGTCCGAAGCGGCTCCTCCGTTCTGGTAGTAGGTCACCTCCCAGGCAATCATGTCACCCTCGGCACTGAGTCCCAGCCTGAAGTCGGAACTGTACGGGTGGCGCTTGCCGGTCCAGGCCATGTCGCTCTTCCTGTCCAGGACCACCTTTACGGGTCTGCCGGTAAGGTGCGTCCCGAGAGCTGCCATCACGGCCCAGGGGGTGGCCTGGTCCTCCTTGCCGCCGAAAGCTCCGCCCAGCCTTCCCACGTCGACCTCCACCCTGTGCATCGGGATGCCAAGGACCCTTGCTGCCACCTTCTGCACGAAGGTGGGACCCTGGGTGGAGGAGCAGATCCTTACGCACCCGTTCTCCATGGGAAGCGCCACCGATGCCTGGCATTCTAGGTAGAGGTGCTCCTGGCCGCCGGAATCGGCCCGGCCCTCCACCACCAGGTCGCACATTCCCCACGCCGAATCCGTATTCCCGGCGCAGAAGGTCCTTGGTGGCGCGATGAGCATTCCGAGATCGAAAGCCGTCCTGGGATCGAAGACCGGAGGGAGTTCCTCGATGGCTGTCTCCACCAAGGAAGCCGCCAGCCTGGCCGCATCCATGGATTCAGCAAGGACGAGTGCCACGGGCTCTCCCGTGTAATGAACCGTATTCACGGCCAGGAGGGGCTCGTCAAGGATGATGTTGCCTATCTGGTTCTCCCCGGGTATGTCCTCGGCCGTGATGATCCGACGTACACCCGGTACGGAGCGGGCCGAGGAGACATCCAGCGAGATTATTCTGCCGTGAGGCATGGCCGAAACCGCAACGGCGCCGAACAGGCAGTTGTCCGGCAGCTGCAGGTCGTCGACGAAGACCGATGCACCGCGGACGTGGAGGAGGGAATCGATGTGCTTCACGGCAGCGCTTCCCGTCCCAGCTCCGGGCGGACCTTCAGGAAGTGGGCCCTGACCAGCCTTCCCAGTAGCTTTCGCTTGTACTCCGCAGAACCCCGGACGTCGTCGATGGGGGAGACCTCTTCCATGGCTGCCATTGCAGCCGTTCCCGCCGTTTCGGCGGACAGCGTCCTTCCGGCAATGGCCCGTGAAGTGTTCGCGAGCAGCATCGGCACGGGAGCAACCCCTCCTGCGGATATCTCCGCGGATACTATGGTATCGCCCGACAGGACGAAGAGCGCGGCGGAGTTCACCGATGCTATGTCCATGTGCCTTCTCATCGACACTTTCTCGAAGCTGCAGAGAATACCCGGGTCCGGAGCAGGAAGGCGCACCGACTCGAGGAGTTCGTCCTCCCTCATGTCCAGTTTCCTGTATCCCAGGAAGAAACGGTGCAGGGGCAGGGTCCTCGCGGCACCGGCCTCGCTCCTGAGCAGCAGCTCGGCTCCAAGGGGCATCAGCATGACGGTGAGGTCGCCTATGGGGGAAGCGTTGACGATGTTGCCTCCCAGAGTGGCCCTGTTCCTTATCTGTGTCGATGAGACGAGATCCAGGGAATCGTGGAAGTCGCCGTAGGGACGGAGCACCCTCGACTCGACAAGCTCAGTCACCGTGACCGCCGCGCCAAGGACCGTACTCCCTTCCTCCCTGCGGATGCCCCTCAGAGACGGATCCCTGCAGAGAAGCTCAAGAGGCATTTCCCGAAGTTCCCCGGCCCGTACCGCGAAGAGGTCGGTACCGCCGGCCAGCCTGACCGGCCGGGCATCAGAGTTCACGGTGCCGCCCGTATCCAGCTCCCCTATCCTTGAGGAGATTCCCGGAAAGTACTCAGGCAGAACGCCCTTCTCCACCAGGAACTCGAGGTGAGCCGGAGAGGACGAACTACAGGCGGGAGAGGGGCCGATGCAGCGTACTGTCTCTTCCGCCGCCCTTCTTACCGCCGCGTACCCCGTGCACCTGCATATGTTCCCTCCGAGAGCATCCGCGGCCCCCTTCCCGGTGGGTTCCAGGGTGGAAAGGAGGTAGCCGGTCATAGAGACGATCATTCCCGGAGTGCAGAAGCCGCACTGTGAAGCCCCCAGGTCCACGAATGCCTTCTGTACGATGGAAAGGCCGCCTTCGGGAGTGAGTCCCTCGATGGTCACCAGGTGACGGCCACGGAGTTCGGCCACTGGAAGGAGACAGGAGTTGACAGCCCTGTAGGAAACGCCCTCCGCCAGGGGAGTTCCGATCAGTACCGTGCAAGCACCGCAGTCACCCTCACGGCAGCCTTCCCTGGTCCCGGTAAGGTGAAGACCGTTGCGGATCAGGTCGAGCACTACGGCTCCGCCGGGCATCGTCGTTTCCGTCTCATAGCGGTTGAGCAGAAAGTGAAGTGCCATGGGTACCTCCCGGGTATGAGGGAGTATAATCCACGCCTCGTTATTCCGCACCGGTCCGTCCCGGCGCCCGGATGCCCTCAGGAGAGCGCGGCCAGCTGCTCCCTCAGCTGGTCGATGGACGATTCAGCCGCCTTGTATATCTCCTCCGCCCGATGGAACTCCAGGAGCCCGATCCCCTTCAGTTCGGGCCTGAAATAGATGTCCGGCGGCGAACTGTCCAGCCTTGTCCTTACCATGGACCGCTGCATTATGTCGAACATCTCAACAACCGCCCTGAAGGCGCTCGGCTCGTCATCGTTCCCCTTCTCCAGCGAGCCGAGGACATCCACGGCGAGCACCAGGTCGCAGTCCTCCAGCAGGTCCCACGGTACCGGGTCGACTCCGCCCCCGTCCACCAGCACCCGTCCGTCCCGCTCCACCGGCGTGAATATTCCCGGAAGGCTCATGCTGGCCCTCACCGCCGATATCAGCTCGCCCTCTGAGACCACGACCTGCCCGGCTGTCCAGAAATCCGATGTAACCACCTTCAGCGGGATGTCCAGCTCCTCGAAGGAGTCGGTATCGATGGCATCGTAGAAGTAGTCCATGAAGGATTCTCCCTTGAACATGCCGGAACCCATGAAATCCAGGTCAAGGAACCGGATGACCGTCTTCAGGTTCCTCATTACCTTGTTCGGAGGGTCTCCCTTCTTCAGGACCGTATCGTCAACCAGCCCTCGAATGTCCGAGCCGCTCATGCCCGACGCGTACAGGGCGCCGATCACTGCCCCGATGCTTGTGCCGGCCATGCATACGGGCCTTATGCCCATTTCATCCAGCAGTTCTAGGACCGGCACATGGGCCAGGCCCCTGGCACCGCCGCCCCCCAGGGCAACCCCCAGCCGGCGGCCTTGTCTGCCGCCCATTCCCAGGAAGCTCCTGATCCTGCCACCTAATGAACTCTTCATTCAGTCCCGTCCCATGTCATGGCCCCTGCTGAGATCACCACCGGTCCAGGCGGACCCTCCCCGGGTCGTACCTGTCCTCGAATTCCTTCTCCTCGGCGGGCCAGCCCAAGGATACGAGGGCGATGGGAACGATGTTGCACGGCAGCCCGAACAGCTCTGCCATTCCCTCCATCCTCTCCTTCCTCGGGAAAACTCCCAGCCAAACCGCTCCCAGACCCTGTTCCACCGCCTCCAGGAGGAGGTTCTGCACCGCGGCGGCACAGTCCTGGGCAAGGTATCCCGTGTTCGCCTGAATGTCTGTGTTGCCGCAGACCAGCACCGCCGCCCCTGCCTTCGGGACCATGGAGGAGTACGGGTGGTAATCGGGGATCCTCTGCAGGATCTTCCTGTCACGGACAACCACGAACTCCCAGGGTCGGAGGTCCCTGGCCGACGGCGCCTGCATTGCGGACCTGAGCAGCTCCTCCAGTACCCTGTCCGGCAGGGGCGAATCCCTGTACTTCCTTACGCTGCTGCGCTTCCTTATGGCTTCCAGCATTCCGCAAAACCTTTCTTTGTCTTTCTTTCGACGGAAGTGAAGGGCCTCAGCCCTTGACCACTCCCAGGGGATGGAGCCTGACAGCAGGTTCCACCAGGTCGGTCTGCTCCTTCATGACCTCTTCGATGTCCTTGTACGCCGCAGGCGCCTCGCTGAGGTCCAGAACGGGAGCCCCCCTGCCGCGCCTGCCCCGTTCCGGGAACCTCTTCCACCCGCTGAAGACGATCCCTCTCATCGCTTCGTCACACTTCTTCGGGTTCAGCTTCCTTGACGCCTCCTTCCTCCCCATGACGCGGCCGGCTCCGTGGGAGCAGCTCCTGAACGAGTCGGGGCTGCCCAGTCCCCTCACGATGTAGGAGCAAGTTCCCATGCTGCCGGGGATTATGCCCGTCTGGCCCTTCGCTGCCGAAGTGGCCCCCTTCCTGTGAACCCATACCATCCTGCCGAAATGCTCCTCCAGGGCGGCGTAGTTGTGATGGATGTCTATCCTTTCTTCGAAATCCTCTTCACCGGCTGTTTCCGCATAGATCTCCATCAGGGATGCCATGAGCCTCCGGCGGTTCTCCCTTGCGTAGTCCAGGGCGAATTCCATGTCCCGTATGTACTCCTCTCCCTCGACGCTGTTCACCGGAAGGTAGGAAAGCTCGTCGGTGGGAAGCTTCAGGGACCTTTTCCTGCAGTAGGTCACGGCTATGCGGTGGTGGTGGCCGGCGATCCTGTATCCCAGGTTTCGTGATCCGGAGTGTATCATGAGCCATACACGGCCGTCGTCACCCTCCTGCAGCTCCAGGAAGTGGTTGCCTCCCCCAAGTGTGCCAAGGCTCCTTCGGCACAGGTCCCGCCCCCTGGCGTCCATCCAGGATGGTATTCGGCCGAACTGGTCCCATTCCTGGTCCGACCTGTGGGAGTGACCCTCACCCGCCGGTATGCGCCTCGCGGCCTCGGCCACCACCTTCTTGACAAGGCCGCCTCCCGCCTTGCCGGCGGAAGTCCCGGTCCTGACCGCCACCATTCCGCATCCGATGTCGACGCCAACCGCGTAGGGTATCAAGGCTTCGGGACAGGCGATGACCCCGCCTATGGGCATGCCGTATCCGGGATGGCAGTCGGCCATCACGGCCACGTGGTGGAAGGTCTGGCTGTGCACGGTGAGGTTCCCGGCCTGGACCGAGGCTGCCTTGTCCATGGACCTGCACCAGGAGTACAGGGGTATTCGGCCCCCGGTATCGATGATCCTCAACAGGACCCGCCTCTCTCCGTTTTACATCACCCGCCGCTGTTCCGTATAATGGAGATAATCGAAAAAACTCGTCGTGAAAAGGGCGGCGGATATGATATACCTACTGCTTACGGCGCTGGTCTGCGAAGCCGGGTTCCCGGGGCCCGAGAGCCGGGCCGACTACCGGATGGAAGCCAGGCTTGTCCCCGATTCCCAGATGGTCATCTGTACCTCGACCATACTGTTCACAAGCGGGGTGGACTACCCTGTGGACACCCTCTGGCTCCATCTCTACCCGAATGCATACCGTGATCCCTCCACCCCCTTCGGCCGCGACATGGAAGCGGCGGGAAGCTACGGCTTCAGAGCATCGGGCGCTGAGGAGAGGGGCTGGCTGGACCTCTTCGAATGGGAGCTGGACGGGGATCCCGTCACCGTGGAAGTGGACGACTGCCTGGGGTACATCGCACTGCGGAGGCCGCTTCCCCCGGGCGGCACCCTGACACTGAGCGGGGGGTTCGCTCTGAAGGTCCCGTTTTTCTGGAGCAGGCTGGGTCACTCGGGGGACACCTATCAGATAACCCAGTGGTACCCCAAGATGTGCGTCCTGGATCCCCGGGGATGGCATTCGGGCCGGTACCGCCGGCGAGGGGAGTTCTACAGCGATTTTGGTGATTACAGGGTGGAGATAACGGTACCCCGTGAATTCATCACCGCAGCCACCGGAAGGGTTGCGGGAACGGTCTTCTCCGAGGATTCGACCCTTCGTACGGATACCTGGCTGGCCCGGGATGTCCACGATTTCGTGTGGTCAGCAAGCCCCGACTACCACGTAAGGGAACACACCTTCCATTACCCCGAGGATCTCGGCGGGGACGGCATATCGGTTCATCTCGTCCTGCTGGACGACGATCCCGGCCACTGGGAGGATGTACCCGCGGTCATTGACTCGACCCTGCTCTACTACGGCCAGTGGTACTGTCCCTACCCCTACCCGGACCTCTGGGTGGTGGAGCCCGCACAGCTGACGGCAGGGGGCATGGAGTACCCGCAGTTCGTCTTCTCGGCCGCTGAGATACCGCTCACCAGGGCCCTGGAGATGGTCACGGCCCACGAGATCGGGCACCAGTGGTTCTACGGCATCCTGGCCAACGACGAGGTGAACGAGGCCTGGCTGGACGAGGGCATGAACACCTTCAGCGAACTCCGCTACATGGAGCGCAGGCACGGATTCCACGGGAACATGACCACAACGCCGGACTGGCTGCTCAGCGTAAGCGACCGGGAGCTTACGCTAACCGGATACGTCTCGGGGACCGCCGGCTTCGAGAAGATGCCGGTCCTCAGCGATGCCACCTCGGCAGGGGACGGGAGCCATCCAACCGGATTCACCTACTACTCCAAACCCGCACTCTTCGTCAGCATGCTGAGGGACCAGGCAGGCGAGGATGAGTTCGACCACGCCATGGACCTCTACTTCAGGAGGTTCATGTTCCATCACCCGCATACTGATGATTTCATGGAGGTACTTGAGCAGGTTACCGGCGAGTCCTGGGACCGTGAGTTCGACTACTGGCTCAGGGGGACCGGTAACGCCGACCTGGTGCTGGCAGACCTCCGCTGCTCCGAAGAATCCACCACGGTTGTCCTGTCCGGCGACCTGCCCCACTCCCTCGATCCTGAGCTGCTCCTGGTGGACGGAGAGGACTCACTGCTCTCCAGAGTTCACATGGAACCCGGAGAGACCGTATCCCTGACCGTCCCGGGAACATGGTCCCGGGCGGTGGCTGACCCGTTCTCCGAGTTTCCGGACCGCGCTCCATGGAACAACTCACTTCCACCGCTCTCACAGGTGCGCCCCCTTCTGCTGCCGGTACCCAGGCCCACCCACTACGGTCTCTGGCTCCTGCCCTTCCCCTCCTACGGTGCAGGTTCATGGCGGGGAGAACTGCTTCTCATGTCGACTCCTCTGCCTTCCTACATGGGCGGCCCGTACACCTTCACCGGCAGCGTATCCCTGCCCTTCAGCACGGGCAGCTGGTCCTCATGGGGTTCCTACGTACATTTCCCCCTTTTCAGGGGCCGGCACAGGGAACTCTTCGGTTCGGTCGGCCTGGAAAGGGGTTACGGGATCGGAAAGGCTTTCATCGGGGCCGAATACCGGTCAAGCGGCAGGGTGCCCTCGGACCCGTCTGTGGAGATCGGGCTTGGAATACGGCTCTTCAGCGTGGAGGACACCACCGTCTACGGAGGGAGGAACCTGGAGGAGGGACGGGGGGTGGAGGCGGCCGCAGGTCTTCAAGTCTCGGACGAGGGCTACCGTTTCTCCTGGAAGGGAGATCTCGAATTCCTCGGATCCCCTGGCTGGGAAGAGGGTCCCTACGGAACTGCGGAGGTCACCTTCGATCTGAGGACCAGGCTGTCCGGGGGCTGGTTCACAAGGAGCAGGCTGTACGCGGGAAGGGTTGCCGGGGATGCTCCCCGCCACGTTCTGCTGAGACCCGGGGGCGGTCTCTTCGCCGATGGCATTGTCGGAGCCTTCCTTCCGCCGGACGGGACACTTTCCCCGCAGGAGCACTACTACGTGAGGAGCGGTCCAGCGCTTCCGGGATACCGGGAGAGTCACGTCCGTGGAAGGGCTGCGTTGACCGCCGAACAGAGGCTGGACCTGCCCGCTGTCCCTCTGGAGGTCTACTGGGCAGGGGGCTGGCTGGCCGACGGTTTCGAAGGTTTCAGTGGAGACTCCTTCATGTCGGAGCTGGGGGTCGCACTGAGGCTCGCCATGATGGAGGTCCTGTTCCCGCTCTGGGTCTCCGACCCGGGCGAAGGAGAGGAAGACTGGAACTTCAGATGGAGGATAGGGCTTCATCCATCCGGGTTCCCCGATCTCTACTGAGGGGAGGAATGATGATACTGACCCTTGTGCTGATGACATGGGCCCTCCTGTTCACCGGATCCAGACCGGAAGGGGAGGGAACCGTGCGTCTACCGGCGGTGATCGAGCACATAATGGCACTTGCCGGCGATGAAAGGCCGTGGGCGAGGCCCATCGAGGCGGCGGACATGGAACTGATGGAGGAACTCGAAGAGTCCGGCTGGACGACGTTCCATGCCGCCGAGTGGTGGGTGAAGAAGGACGAAGATGAGCGGTAGGGTACAGTGCGTGCTCTGTCCACACATGTGCGTCCTCGACCCCGGGCAGCGCGGCCGGTGTACGGTAAGGCTCAACGTTGAAGGGGAGCTTGTGAGCCTGGTATACGGAAGACCGGTGGCGGTAAACGTCGACCCCGTGGAGAAGAAGCCCCTCTTCCATTTCCTTCCCGGCAGCGATGTGTTCTCCATCGCCACAGCAGGCTGCAACCTCAGGTGCCGGTTCTGCCAGAACTGGGAGATATCCCAGGCAGCCCCGGAGGATGTGGCACCCTACGACCTTCCCCCAGAAGCCGTGGTGGACAGCGCATTGGAGTACGGGTGCAGGGCCATAGCGTATACCTACACCGAACCCATGGTCTGCATCGAGTACGTTCGGGACACCGCGGTCCTGGCCAGGGAACGGGGACTGGCCAGCATACTGGTCACTGCGGGGTACGTGAACCCGGGACCTCTGATGGAGCTTGCGGAGTACGTGGACGCGGCAAACGTGGACCTCAAGTCCATATCCGACAGTTACTACAGGGATGTCTGCGGAGGGACGCTGGCCCCTGTGCTGGATACGCTGCGAATACTGAAGGATTCCGGGACCTGGGTGGAGGTCACCAACCTGGTGGTGCCGACCCTGAACGACGGGAAGGAGGAGCTGGAGGAACTGGCGGGATGGGTCCTGGACAATCTCGGGCCGGATACTCCGCTGCACTTCTCAAGGTTCTTCCCCATGTACAGGCTCACGGACCTCCCCCCTACGCCCATAGAGACGCTGGCTGAAGCAAGGGAGACTGCTCTTGGGATGGGTCTTCATCATGTCTACGTTGGCAATGCCGTCACCACCGACGGTATGGTGACCCGCTGTCCGGCATGCGGAGCGGAGCTGGTGGTCAGGGAAGGCTACCTTGTGACGAGGATGGACATTCAGGACAGCGCGTGCTCGCACTGCTCGGAACCTGTCGCGGGAATATGGGAATAAAGGGAGGACACCTTATGGAAAGAATGGACAGACGAGGCTTCCTTGCCAGGACCGTTCTGATCCTGCTATCCCTGGTGGCCGTCCGGACCGGGCCAACCGGTGAACGGTCGGCAGGCAGTTCAGGAATGGAGGTCGGAAGGACCTCGCGGAAGAGGGCCGATCACTGGAAGGAGCTGGCCGGATGAGGATCACCCCTGTTCTGCTGGCCCTGCTGATGGCCTGCGGCGGCGGCTCACCCGCCCGGGATGTTCCTTCCGAGGGGATCTCTGACTCACCGCATGAAGCCCCATCGGGTTCAAGACCGCCGGCGACCGCCGCCGGTTCAAGACCGCCGGTTTACGCAGGAACCTTCTACCCGGCGGATCCCGGAGTACTGGCCTCCATGGTGGACAGCCTGCTTGACTCGGCATCCTCGTCACTGCGGGGAAGTCGCGCCGTGGCTGGTGTTGTCCCCCATGCGGGATACGTGTACAGCGGAGCCACCGCCGCCGATCTTTTCGGTTCCCTTCGGGGCATGGACATTGACGTGGTGGTCCTGGTGGGTCCCTCGCACAGGACTTCCTTCAACGGCTTCTCGGTCTTCCAGGGAACCTCCTGCCTGACTCCGCTGGGGGAGGTGCCGGTGGACACTGATATGGCCGGGAGGCTCCTGGAGTCGCACCCGTCGGCAGCATTCACTCCCCGTGCCCATGAGGCCGAGCACTGCCTGGAGGTGCAGCTCCCCTTCCTCCAGCGGTCGCTGGATCCCGGTTTCAGAATAGTGCCTGTCCTGGTCGGCTCGGCGGACGCCGGTGAGCTGGAGTTCATGGCTGAACTCATACTTGCGGAGGCCTTCGAAAGGAGGGTTCTTGTCCTGGCCAGCTGCGACCTGTCACATTACCCTCCGCTTGAAATGGCGACGCGGGTCGATTCCGCCACTGTTTCAGCCATACTTGCGGGCGACCCGGAAGGCTTCCTTTCCTCCACCTCCGAAGAATCGCTTCCGGAAGGAGTCGATACCTTCGCCTGCGGCCGGCTGCCGGTGGCGCTGGCGATGTACTACTCCAGGTTCTTCCCCGGAACGAGCGCGGAGGTCCTCTCGATGACCACAAGCGCGGAGTTCTCCGGGGATGATGAAAGGGTGGTCGGGTACGCTTCCATCCTCTTCTTCTCCGAGGAGCCCGATCCCTCTGAGTGGATGGTCTCCGAAACCTCCTCCGACCTCCTGCTGGAGCTTGCCCGGGGCTCGGTGGAAGCTGCGGTGGCCGGCGGCGCCTTCGACCTTCCATCGGAACTCCCCGATGAACTGACCGTTCCCAGGGGAGCTTTCGTCACCCTGAAGAGCGGCGGTATGCTCAGGGGATGCATCGGGTCCATCCGCCCATCGGGGCCGCTGGCGGAGACGGTGGTGCGAATGGCCCGCTCCGCCGCCCTGGAGGATCCCAGGTTCCCGCCAGTCTCACCTGCAGAGCTGGACGGCATTTCATTCGAGGTGTCGGTCCTGACACCGCTGCAGATGCTGGAGGACCCGGACCGGGTCAGGGTGGGTACCGACGGTCTGCTGATCATCGGTCCCGGAGGCCGTTCGGGGGTGCTGCTTCCCCAGGTTCCCGTGGAACAGGGTTGGAACAGGGAGGATTTTCTCGAGGGAGTATGCATCAAGGCGGGGCTTTCACCGAATGCGTACACCGGTGACGTCCTGCTCTACCGTTTCCAGGCGCAGGTGATCGATGAGTACGGGGAAGACCGGCGGCAGCGGTAGAGGAGGCGGGCTGGGGAGTTCTTCCTTCTTCCTTGGAGGGATGCTGTCCGTCCTCGTGCAGGCGGTGGTCCTCAGGGAATCACTCTTCGCACGGCACCAGGCCGAGCTTGCTTCCGGTGTCGTACTCGCCTCCTGGATCGCGGGTTCAGGTCTCGGTGCTGTCATTGGAGGAAGGAGCCGTCACCGTCTCCTCCTCTGGAGGGCTGGTGTCCTTCTGATGCCGCTTCTGGGTGCCGCGCAGGTGCTATCTGCACGGACCGGATGGCTGCCGCTGCCCCTGACCGTGCTTCCCCTCGGCCTTCTGGCGGGGATGGTCTTCATACAGCCCTTCGCATTCGGCGATCCGGGAAGGGTATATGCCATGGAGGCCCTCGGTGCAGCGGCCGGAGGCGGGCTTTTCGTACTCCTGGCCCCATGGACGCTTTCCGGCGGAATGCTTGCGTTCTCTATCCTCGCGGCGGCTTTGGCTCTCGTCTCCAGCGGAAGGAAGTCAGCCGGACTCGTCCTGGGCGGACTGACCCTCCTCTCACTAGCCCTCGGGGTCCCCGGAGGTTTTGACCGTTTGCTGGCAAACATCTCCTTCGAAGGGTACGAAAGCGTGGAAGTACTGCCGTCACCTTACGGGGAGGTGGCGGTGGCAGAGAGAAGCGGTCAGCACGCGGTCTTTCGCGGAGGCATCCTGGAATCCACCTGGCCGGCACGGGAATGGGCGGAAGCAGTTGTGGCGGTCCCTCTGGCGGCGTCCATGCCTGAAAGAGTGCTCTACATCGGGTCCTCCCCCGAGGAGTGCGGCTTACTTGAGGAATGGCCCGGTGTCGAGGACCTGTCATGCGTGGTCCCGGACGGGACACTCCTGGAAACGGCGGCCTATCCTACCGGAACGGAAACTGGGGACGGAAGGAGGTACGTCGACGGATGCGCAGGCGGGTTCGACCTCGTAGCTGTCTCCACCGGCCAGCCGCTCACCCTTCTGGCCAACCGTTTCTATACGGAGGAGTTCATGGAGACCGCGGTGGCTGCTCTGAATGATAGCGGCATGATGTCTCTCCGCCTTCCCGGCGGGGCCAACAGGCTCCATCCGCTGGAGGCGGACCTGGCGCGTTCGGTACAGCTGGCGGCCGCGAAGCATTTCGACTGGGTCAGGGTCCTTCCGATGGCAGGCGTATCGATGCTCATGGGAAGGGGCACCGAGCCCGACCTTTCCGGGGAGGTCCTCGCCTCTTCTCTCGATTCCGCCGGTTACAGGGGCCTGTTCGTGAACTCCGGGACTCTTCCCTTCGATCTCTCCCCAATGAGGGTATCGGCCCTTTCCGAACTGATATCCGCATCCCCGGCGGAGATGAACAGGGACCTGCATCCCGAGGGCTTCCTGCTGGCGCACCGATTATGGTCGGAGAGGACGGGCGGTCCACTCGAGAATTCGTGGATAGCACCGGCAGCGGCTGGGCTCCTTCTCATCATGGCCGCAGCCGCTGTTTTCACGCGGGATTTCCGTTCAGCCATGGGTGTCGCCTCCGCCGGGTTCTCCGGGCTCTCGGTGGAGGCCATCTCCCTTGTGGCGGTCCAGGCTTCCACCGGCTACTCCTGGGTCCTGGTTGGGGCGATCACAGGGCTGTTCATGACCGGAGCGGCTGCTGGAGCGCTGACCTCGTGGAAGTTCCGCCTGCCGGTCAGGCACTGGCTCCTGATCTCCACACTATCCGCATCCGCCTGCGCATGCTCGCTTGCAGCCTACGACGGATCGATCATAGATGGCAGGGTCCTTTCGATCATCATGCTGTCGGGTACGTTCCTGTGCGGATCCGCTTCGGGAGGTGCATTTTCCTCGGCCGCTGCAGGGCTCGCGGGGCACGGGACCTTCAGAATAGGGCTCCTGGGTCTTGCGGACTACGGTTCCGGAGCGGCCGCGGCACTGCTGATGCCCCTGGTACTCTTCCCCCTGGCGGGAGCTGCCATTTCGCTCATTGCGGCGGCGGGATGGACCCTTGCCTGGTACGGGATGCAGTTCCTTCCCCGGGGCAAATGAAGAAGGGGCGGGTTGCCCCGCCCCTTCCTTGACCTGAGTTCCGATACGCCTACCTGTTGGAGAGGACCACGAACTCGATCCTCCTGTTCATGGCCTTGTTGGCGGCGGAGGTGTTGGGGACCACGGGCTGGTTCTCGCCGTAGCCCACGGTGCTCAGCCTCCGTGCTTCGATGCCGCTGTTCACCAGGTAGTCGAAGACCGACTGTGCCCTCTGCTCGCTGAGGGTCTGGTTGTAGCTCTCGGCACCGTCGGAGTCGGTGTGGCCGGCGATCTGGACCTGAGCGTTGGGGTTTGCGCCCAGTATCTCAACGATCTCGTCCAGCACCTCGTAGGATTCGCGCTTGATGGTGGCGCTGTTGACATCGAAGTAGATGTTGTCGAAGGAGAGCACCTGTCCCTCCTCGATGGCGCAGGGTTCAAGCTGGAAGTCCACCACCATCTCCTGCATCCCGCTGATGCTGACGGTTTCGGTGGCGGGAAGGTAACCGTTGGCGCTTGCGGAGAGTATCCATTCGCCGTCGGCCACGAAGATGGAGTAGGTCCCGTCGGGACCGGAAGTTGCGGATACGGCGTCAGAGTAGGTAACGGTGCCTATGATGGGAAGCCCGGTCTCCATGTCGGTGAAGGTACCCGTCACATTCTTGGCGGGATCCAAAGTGAAGTCGCGTACCATGTCCTGGCCGGCGACTACCTGAAGCGTGGCTGTGCGCTCCATGTAACCCGGCGCCGTGATGGATACGTCCAGGCTGCCCTCGGGGACCTCGGCGGCGTAGAAGCCGGTCCCGGGGTCGCAGATGGCCGCATCGGCCTCATCACCGGGGAATGCCACGGTGGCGCCCAACGGCTGACCGTCGAAGGAACTGCTGACGGTTCCTGTCATGAGGGCGTACCTGTCCTCCACAAGGTCGCTGGAGTACATCAGGTTCACACCCACACCCCAGGCGGGATAGTATCCCTCGGGGAAGGGGGCGAAGTTGGCCCTGTAGTCGTTGGTGGGTTCCATACCGGCCTGGTAGGCGTGATGGCCGAGATCGTTCCACTTGGGATCGAAGTTGTCGACGGAGAATCCGCCCACCACGTCGCATGCGAAGCCGGAGCCCAGCTCGAACCTTACGCCGGGCTGAATGATGAGCAGATCATCATATCTCTCCTCGTTGCCGGCCTCGTAGTCCCGGTCGAGGAAGTGGCGCCATTCGGCTTCGGCGAAGAGTGTCCAGCCCTTCATCGGGTACTCGATGCCGGTGGCCAGGTGGAAGACGGGGTCTTCCACGTCCATGTCCACGGCAACCGTGTCACCGGTGCCGTACCTGTGGTCTGTGAACTGGAAGTTCTGCTTGAAGTAGTGGTAGCCGACGTTGGTGTGCCAGACCACCGGTTTCATGTCAAGGGACATGAGAAGATCGGCGCCGGCGGAGAAGTCGGTGCCTATCATGGGGCGGCGCATCTCGAACATGGGCTGGCCGGCCTGCCAGATGCCGTCGTACTCGTTGTTGTTGATCACGAAGGGACTGTTGCCGCCGTCATAGATGCTGAGGTTTACCCAGGGCATGAAGCCCAGCCAGAGGTTGCCCTCGCCGGGGTTCATGCCGTACTTGAGGTAGAGACCAGCCTCGCTGAAACCGTCGTCGTTCTCGTTCTCACCTCCGGAGAGGTCCTCGCGGCCCTCGATGGATTCCCTTGAGAGGCAGTTCCAGACGTAGGAGAGCCTTCCGGCTATCTCGAACTTATCTCCCAGTCCGAATGCGGTGGTGATGTACCATGTTCCGTCGTACTCGGTATCCGTGACGTCCACCGCCTCACCGCCTATCCATGCGGCCCTGGTGTCGTCGCTCATGCCGAGGAAGGAGAAAAGCGCTACCGAGAACTCGCCGGCGCCTATGGGTTTGGAGTCAACCGTCCTGTTCAGGCCGCGGAGCCCGGTATAGGACGGAAGGGCCAGCGCCACTGCGCTGACCATGAGGAGAACGGAAATTAACAACCCCTTCTTCATATCATTCCTTCTCAGTATGTTAACAAAAACCAACATTACAAACATGCGCAGATGAACACGGTATTGTCAACTGATCAAAATCCAGTATAAAACCGTATGGGCATTTTAACATGGATATTCGGAGCGACATAATGAATCCGGGCCTTTCCGACGGTTAAAGGACAAAGAAGTGTCAGGATTCCGTCAGTGATTTGATTCGTGGACTTTCAAGCTTATATTGAACCATGTACCGGTGGCGTTCACGGTCAACCCACTCTGGAGTCGCAGCATGTCGCAGGATTTCGCGTCGTTCCTGAAGAAGAGGCTGGTGCAGCATACGCTGCCCGAAGACCATCACGGGCCCGGCAGTAGCGAACTCAAGCCGGGAGAGAGAAGGGACATCGCAGTCCTATTCCTGGACCTGGGCGGCTTCACCGCCCTTTCGGAAAGACTCGACCATGAAGCCGTCCACGATATCTCGAAGGGCGTAATGGACGCCCTGGTCGATATAAGCGGGAACTTCGGCGGCTACGTGGACAAGATAGAGGGCGACAGGATAATGGTCCTCTTCGGCGCCACCAGGGCGGGGGAGAACGACAGCGAGAGAGCGGTATCCTGCGGTCTTCTCATGCTCGACGCGATAAGCACCGCGAACGACATACTCTCCGACACCGGAGTGCCCATCACCGCCAGAATAGGTATCAACAGCGGCCCGGTAACTGTGGCCCCGGACGCGATCGGGCACCTGACCGCGATAGGCAGCACCGTTAACATAGCATCGAGGATGGAGGAGGCGGCCCAGGAGGGAACCGTCCTCCTGCCGGCCGCAGTCATGGAGAAGTGCAGGGACCTCTTCAGCTGGGTGGACCGGGGCGCCGTCAGCCTGAAGGGGGTGAGCCTGCCGGTACACGCCTTCAGTCCCGTGGAGAGGCTGACGGTAAGGCGTCATCGATGGGAGCGCTTCAGCGGTGACGGTTTTACCTCCTTCGTAGGACGGCGGCGGGAGCTGTCAGAGCTTTCGGGGCTTCTTGAGGAGCATATGAGTGAAGCCGCAGGAAAGGGAAGGCTGGGAACGATCCGCCACACGGTCCTTGAAGTGACCGGAGAGGCGGGCATAGGGAAATCCAGACTGGTGCACGAATTCATCGGCGACAGGTGCAGAGGTGCTCCGGGCATTCTTGTCCTCAGCGGTCAGACGCAGTCCTACGCGCAGCCGGCGTACCAGCTCTGGGTCAGCATGCTCAGGGAGCTGCTCCGTTTTGATACGTCCTCCAGGCCGGGCTACCGGGAGTTCCGGGAGCGGGTCCTGGCCCTTTCCGGGGGTGATGAGACAACCGATTCAATACCCTTCCTGGCGGAACTCCTTTCAATCAGGTCAGGGGACAGGCGTCTGGAGGACCTGGACAGCGGCGCAATAGCACTGGAGACCAGGATAGCCTTCAGGAACCTGCTGAAGGCGATGGCTTCCGATCGCCATCTGATACTGGTTCTGGACGACCTCCAGTGGATCGATTCCACCTGCCGCGGAGTGCTTGATTTCCTGCTGGCCAACTGTCCCTCTATCAATCCCCTGCTGGTCTTCCTGGTGAGCAGACCGGAGACCGATGACGGGAAACCCGTCAGATTCGATGTAAATCCGGGTTACGCGAGACTCGAGAGGATGGCTTTGTCGGCCATGGAGGGGGATGAGTGCCGGGGGATCATCGGAGCCCTTCTCGACAGGTTCGGAGGGGACGGACACCTGCCGGTCTCCCGCAGGGCGGAGGAGTTCCTGCTGGGGCATTCCCAGGGGAATCCCTTCTTCCTGGAGGAGCTGGTGCTGGATATGCTGGAATCCGGGCTGCTGGGGATACATGAGGGATCATGGACCTTCTCGAGTTCCCTGGACGACATCTACGTCCCCCATTCACTGACGGGTCTCCTGCAGTCGAGACTGGACCGGCTTTCGGAGGAACACAGGGGAAGCCTGCAGAAATCATCCGTACTCGGGTTCGAGTTCAGGCTGATGCTCTACAGGCGTCTGCTGGAGAAGCTTGGACTCGAGGAAGACACGGATAATGTCTTCGGCGACCTTGAAAGACGCCAGTTCCTCCTGGGGAAGGAATCCGCCGGCGGCAGGATGTTCGAGTTCAGGAACATACTCATTCACGACACGGTCTACAGGACCGTTCTGGAGAGCAACCGCAAGCTCCTGCACAGGCTGACGGCCCTTATTCTCGAAGATGGGCTGGAGGAGGACGACAGGGAGATGGCCGATATCCTCGCCCACCACTGGGAACTGGCTGGCGACAGGGAGAAGGCCCTCCACTGGGGCGTGCTGAGCCTCAGGAAGGCTGTGACCACCTACCAGCACGAAAGGGCGATGGCTCTCTCCGCAGGACTGGAGGAGCTTATCCGCCTGAAGCCCCTGGAGGGCGGGAACCTGGAGAGGCTCATGGAAGTTCTGCTCAGCAGGTATACCACTCTGGACATGCTTGGCCGCAGGAGGGATCAGGAGGAACTGCTCCTCTCGATGAAGGAGCTTGCAGAGTCGCATTCCCTGGAGGAATGGCAGTTGAGGATATGGACAAGCCTCGGAAACGTCCTGAGGATAACCGGAAGGCTCCAGGAGGCCGAGGACAGCTACAGGAAGGCGCTGGCACTGGCAGTTGAGAGGTCGGACCGCCGGAGTCGGGGCAAGGTTCTCTGCAACCTGGGCATACTCAGCAGGATAAAGGGGGACCTGGAGGAGTCTGAGTGTCTCTTTAAACAGGCCCTGGAGATGAACGGCACCGAGGTCGACCCCAGGGTGGAGGGAGTGCTGATGGGCAACCTGGGCAACCTGTACTACGACCAGGGTCACATGGATGAGGCAATCGAGTACTACGAGAGGGCTCTGGCGATGAACAGGGAGGTGGGGGACAGGCGGAGCGAGGGAATAGCATTGGGCAACCTGGGAAATCCCTACAAGGCCAGGGGCGACCTGAATAAAGCCCTGTCCTACTACAGGCAGTCCCTCGACCTGCACAGGGAGATAGGGAACAGGAGGAGCGAAGGGGTGACCCTCTCCAACCTCGGAGCTCTCTACTATGACCACGGCCGCTTTCAGGAGTCAGGCGAATGCAGCGACCTTGCACTGGAGATACACAGGGAGACCGGCAACATGATGCTGGAGGCAGTTACGCTCACATGTCTCGCGTTGCTCCGCGTCCGCTCAGAGGACATCGAGGGGGCAATGACGCACTATAAGAGGATAGTGGAGCTGGTGGACGAACTGGGTCTGACGGAAGGAGGGTTCGATCATTTCCGTGAACTGCGCCGCCGTCTCCTTGAACAGGGACTCACTGAAGAAGACGTGCCGCTTCCGAAGGAATGGGAGTAGACCGGGGAGCCTATCGCATCACCGGTTAGCTACCATGTCTGGTTGAATACCCTGACCCCCGACATCGGCTGAAGCTGTCCATCGATCCTGATTGTTTCCATCGAACTTGACTGGCTGCTGAGTCTGCAGTAATGGCCGTCGTCCAGTGCCACGAAAAAGGTGGTGCCGAGTGGTATGCTGTCCTGCCAGAGCGCGGTGTCCCCGGGGGAGGGCGCCACGAATCCGCCCATGGACGATATTGCCGTTCTTGCGCCGGAGGGCCACGTCATCGGTCTGGCGGAGCCGGGGTAGATGTACAGCTGTTCACCCCCGGTATCACGCGCAACGGTGAACTGCTGGCTGAAGCCGGGTGACGCCGGATCCCCGGTAACGAGAGAATCGTTCTGTACGTCTACGCGGAAACCCACAGGATTCCCGTCGAACGGGAGTTCCTTCTCGGCGACCGCATCGGCCCTGGAATTGTCCGGAATACCGGTCATGCTGGAGGTGTCCCATCCCTGGAATGCGCTGACGGTATAGTACATGGTCCTGTCGGCGATGTGTTCCGCGAAGTTCTGTTCCACCGTTCCCTGAAGCGACCAGGGCTCCCCTGCACTGATCCTGGACCAGAGGTAGTAACCCTCAACCTGGACCGTGCCGACGGCGTCCCATGTCACGGCTATCGTATCACCGTGACTTGTCAGGGAATCAACCCTTATTCCGGTAACCACCGGAAGGGTGCCGGCTGTCTCGGTTGCCGAGTCTCCGCAGCCGGCCGGCAATATCACCGCGATGGTAGTGGTAGCGAGCAATGCCATCAGTCTCATGGGCAACCTCCAGTATATGAGCGCGTTTCACGGTACGACCGGATATTCTCTCCTTAGTGGGCGCGTGTCAATCCTCCCGGCCGGCAGGACACCCGGAACACGCTCCATCGGGCGCGGGCAGGCGGAACTGTTGCTTGACTGACAGGGTGATTTAGCACATTCTTCATTCCAGTCCATTTTCGCTTTTCACTCCGGAAACGGATGGAGGATCGATTTGAAGAGATACGTGGCCTTACTGCTGCTGGCGGCCGCAGGTCTTCCGCTGGCAGCCCCTTCCGTCAACGGAGTGCCTGGCCTCTTCCGTGTCAACAGCGCCATTCCCATGGGTTTCAACGAGATGTCCTTCGGAATGGGTCTGAGCTACTGGACCGCGAAGAACGAGTACCGTGATTTCATCTACCACAGCCACTTCCTTCCGCAGACACTGCTCTTCTCCGAGCTGACCAACGTGGAGCACACCGGTCGCGGCCGGATGTACATCGGCTACGGCTTCTGGGATTACATAGACCTGGCCGCAAGCGCCTCATACTACACCACATTCTTCGAGAGGGGACTGTACGTTGAGAGGTCCACCGGGCACTGGGAGGAGATGTACGGCTTCGAGGGCTTCGACATAACGCTCCATGGAGGCTACGATCCGATCCCCGGTCTGGACGACGTGCTGTGGTTCGGCGGCGACGTGCACTTCGGCTGCTGTCCTGCCGATACCGCCTACCTCCGGGTCGAGGACGACCCCGACGGCATGTGGCACCATGACCAGATAATGAGCACCGTGAGGAGACCCTTCGCCGCCACCGGCAACGGGAGCTTCGGAATGGACTTCCTGGTCACCGGTGATTTCTCCAGGTGGATACCCAACGCCCCCGCCAGGGCGCACTTCAACATCGGGTTCGCCAACTACAGGCAGAACTACCATTTCACCGACTTCAGGGCGACTCCCGTCACCGACGGATGGGAGTACTCGGATTCCACCGCCGTCGATCTTGAGGTGAAGGACGACGTGCTGAATGTGGGTATGGGCATGGAAGTGGCGACTCCGAACCTCGACCTTTACTTCGAGTTCACCAGCAGCATCATCACCAGCAGGGAGGACGCCGCCGTCGCCTACTTCACGCCGGGCATAAGGTTCAAGAACAACTCGGGCACATTCATTGACGTAGCCTTCGACCTCAGCACCAGCGATTTCGACCCCACCTACTACGACATGGGCCACGGGCTTTACCAGGCGGACATCTCGGTCACAGCCGAGGAGAGGGCCGAGAGGGCACCGCTGCCCATAGGAGGCGTCTTCGACTGGGGTGTAACCCTCGCCATGGGCTACTCCTCCGACCTGGAGTTCAGAGAGGAGGAGAGCATCACCGGAATACTCAGCGGTACGGTGACCGACTCCCTCACCCGCGAGCCCGTGTTCGCAACAGTAACCTTCCCCGGCAGGCCCGTCGGGAACGTGACCAGCGATGCAGCCACCGGAGCCTACGCCAGCGTCATCCGGGAAGGCGAGGTCCCGGTCACCGTAGTGGCGCCGGGGTACAGGAACGCCAGCGCAACTGTGGAGATAGCGGCCGGAGAGACCCTCACCCTGGACTTCGCGCTGCTTCCCACACTGAGTACCGTGACCGGGTCAGTTAAGGACGGGGAAGGCCTGCCCGTAGCCGGGGCGGCCATAACCATAGGAAGCCCGACACCGATCAGCGTCACCGCCGACGGATACGGGGTCTTCACCGCACAGGTGGAGGCAGGTACATGGCCCATATCGGTCCAGGCCGAGGGTTATCTGTCAGACAGCAGATCAGTAACCCTGATGGCCAACGAGACCGTCAGCGTTGATTTCCAGGTCCGTGACGCCCTCAGGGCCGGAGAGGTAATGAGCTTCGACAACATCTACTTCGATTCCGGCAGCGCGACCATCAAACCCGAGAGTTACGGTATTCTGGACGGTATCGCCCGGATCATGCGGGACAATCCCACAGCCAGTATTCAGATAGCGGGTCATACCGATTCCGACGGCAGCGACTCCTACAACCAGAACCTCAGCGAGAACCGTGCCAGGTCAGTCTACCAGTACCTTGTCAGCACGGGCATCGATGCCGGCAGGCTGACCACCATAGGCTTCGGCGAGTCCAGTCCCGTCGTGTCCAACGACTCTCCCGCCAACAAGGCCAGGAACCGGAGGATAGAGTTCACGGTACTGAGCATCTGAACCATCGGAGGGGTTCGAAGGAACCTGCTCAGGGAAGGCTGGTCCGGACGGGTGCTGTCCGGCCGCATCTATGCAAGGCGGGTTGTATATTAGCCGAATGAAATGGTCTGCGGTCATAACCACATACAACAGCTCCTCCGTCATTCGCGGAGCGGTGGATTCCCTCCTGTCGCTGGGGCCAGATGAGGCCCCTGCGGACATAGTCGTGGTGGACAACGCCTCCTCCGACGGTACGGTGGAAGTCCTCCGGGAATACGGCGATAACCTGAAGATGATCACCAACGATTCCAACCTGGGCCTGGCGAGGGCCAACAACATCGGGGCCGCGAAGGCCGAAGGTGATTCCCTTTTCTTCCTCAATCCCGACGTGGAGGTACTTCCCGGAGCGGCCAAGGCTCTGACGGGCTTCCAGCTGGATCACCCCGAAGCGGCACTCCTGGGACCTCGGATGCTGGACGGGAACGGCATTCCCCAGTCCACCGCCAGGACCTGGCAGACCCCCCTGGTGATAGCCTCGAGACGGACGGTCTTCGGCAGGACACACGCTGGGAAGAGTATCGCCGAGGAACACCTCAACAGGTTCGGCGGAGATGAACCCGTCATGCCCCACTGGCTGGTGGGGGCCGCCATCTGGCTCACTCCCCGGGGCAGGGAGCGGGTCGGCCTGATGTCCGAAGGTTACTTCCTCTACTTCGAGGACGTGGAATGGTGTCTCAGGGCCTGGAAAAGGGGGATGCAGGTGTGGTATGTTCCGTCTGCGGTGATAACGCACCAGTGCAGGAGGGAGAGCGGTTCCGGGGGCCGGGCGCTCAGGCACCATCTACGGAGCATGCTCAGGTTCTTTCTGACCCATCCGGCCACCGCCATCGGATATGGACCGGAAGGAGGAATGTGAAAAGGAAGAGGAGCGTTCTCTGGTTGCTTCCGCCCTCCGACCTCCTCCTGATCATACTGGTCTTCATGGGAGGCTTCTGGGTCAGGCACTCCCTTCTTGCCGGCGTCATGGGGGCCGACTTCAGGCTCTCCGTCTACCACTACCTCCTTAGCGGCCTGGTCCTGGGCAGCGTGCAGGTAGTCTTCATGGCCGTCTTCGGTGTTTACCGCAAGGAGTTCGGCCTGGGAATGATAGAGGAGATGGCCGGCATAATAAAGGCTTCCGTCATGGCCGTGCTCTTCACCTTCGCCACCACCTTCATCACGCGGCAGCTCTTCTTCTCCCGGTTCGTCCTGGTCTTCGCCTGTCCCACTTCCATACTCATACTGGGTCTCTGGCACTGGGCCCTGAGGAAGCTGGCCAGCAGGTCGGGGACGCCTGCCTCCGTACTGATAGTCGGGGATTCCGAGGAGGCAAGGCATCTGGGGGCCTTCATGGAGAACAGGGCGCAGCTCCCCTATTCAGTGAAGGGTTACGCCGACCCGGAGTGGTCTCCGCCGAGGATAAACGGGATGATAGACGACCTGGGGATCGACGAGCTGGTGGTGGCGGAGCGGTCCATATCCGAGGACACCCTCTCCGGCGTGATCCTCCACTGCGAGAAGATGGGCGTGAACTACAAGATAGCCGCCGACGTGTTCTCCCTGGTGAGCCTGACCGCCCGTGTGGCCCACATGGGCGGGACCACTCTAATAGAATCGGTCCCGGCACCGCTCTCGGGATGGGGACTTTTCCTGAAGAGGCTCTCGGACAAAGTGCTGACTGCACTCCTGCTGGCGCTCCTATCTCCGGTCTTCCTGCTCACCTCCGTCGCCATAGTCATCGATTCCGGATTTCCCGTCTTCTACAGGCAGATCAGGCTGGGAAGGGACAATGAACCCTTCAGGATGTTCAAGTTCAGATCCATGAGGAAGGGGGCCCACGAGGAGAAGGAGTTCCTCAGGGAGAGCAACGAGTCCTCGGGACCCCTGTTCAAGATAAGGCGTGATCCCCGAATAACCAGGGTCGGCAGGTTCATGCGCAGGTGGTCCATCGACGAGCTGCCGCAGCTGTTCAACGTCCTCTCCGGCAGGATGAGCCTGGTGGGACCCAGACCCCCGCTGCCGGAGGAGGTGGAGGAGTACAGCCGGCGGGACTTCAAGCGGCTGCATACCATTCCCGGTGTCACGGGGGTCTGGCAGATCTCCGGAAGGAGCCACCTGGGCTTCGACGAGATGGTGAAGCTGGACCTCTACTACGTTGACAACTGGTCGATCTGGATGGACCTGGCCATCCTTCTGCTCACTCCCCCTGCGGTGCTCTCCGGCGAAGGAGCCTACTGAATGCCTGCCGGCGGAACAGGAGGCCGGCATGACACTTCGTCTCTGCGTTCTTGCTGATCAGCTACATTAATGTCAGGTTGTGTTCGTAATCAGCAAGAATGGCTACCCTAACAAACCCCTTCCAGGAGTGGTTTCTTTATTTGCATCAGATCCGATTTTTTCTAGACACACATCTTCAATCAGTAGATGACCTGCCCACGGATGTCCGGTCCACGCTATTTGCTGGTGTGGTGACCTGTGGAGTATCGTGTTGATAAGCAGCCGATAGGATTGTCAACTTCTTTGTTTTGTCCTACCGTATCATGAAACCTTTGACTATGATATTTATGAATCAGGCAACGTCTGTTCTCAGCGATCTGGCGGACGGGAAACATGTGCCGGGGTTCCAGTGTATTTGTGCCATGATTTTGGTTACGCAGTATGTGTGGAAGGAGGGAGTGAAGTGAGGATTCTAAAGCAATCTCCGGTGTCTGATTTCATCTGCGGCGCGGCGGCTCTGCTTCTCATAGGGGGCGTTGTGCCTGTCCTTTCTGCAGAAGATCTTGACATGGGCAGCGAGCAAGTAACCATTGGGTGTTCCAACGATCCTCTCAGCTACAGTAGCTGGTATAACTTCGGCGGAACGTCCCAGTCTTTTTCCGGCTCGAATCGCGGACGGGGCAACACGTTCACGTTTACCGAGAACGAGCAGCTCATCGAGTTCACAGTCTGGCTGGATTTCACCGGCGATGCAACCATATACTTCTACGTACTCGAGTCCCCAACGCTGGACGGAACCTACACTCCTATCTACGAGGGTATCGAACCGACTTCAAGCGTGGGGCCCGGCTACTACTCGAGCGGGACCATCGCCGTGGATCTCCAGGCAGGCATGTACTACGGTATCGGTGTTGCCTGGGGACCCGAAACGATCTTCTACTTCCGCGATGCCGCCGCCCTGCCGAGGACCTGGGACCTGGGAACAGTGGAAGACTCCATGCAGATCAGTGCGCCCCCTCCCTATACGGAGATCACCTATAATCACTTCACTGGTTCGGAATACTGCATGCAGCTGTACATCTACGACTCCACACCAGTCGAATCCACCACATGGGGACAGATCAAGAGCATCTTCTAGTCAATCGGGCGCATGGCCACAGACTTGAGCAGGATGGGCGTGGCTGATAGCTGCGCCCTCTGCGTTTGATCGTACCTTCCTGCCCAGCCTGCATTCGATGCAGGAGATCATCGACCGTTGCTACTTTGGGTTGTGATGGAATGAACGAGTTATCCTATCGAACTCGATCGGACGAATACGCACCAGGCATTTATTCTCCGATTGGGGTCCGAGAAAGTCATACGGCGACCTTTCTTTCCGGAATATCGAACTTTTCATTCCAGAACTGGTTGTCGCACGCTATGCGAAGTGATGTTTGCATTCGCGGTTTCTTTGCCGTAGGGTCCTGTACTCCTACTAACCTTCTTTAGTAAGCTTGAGCAGTATAGATTCAAAGGCGTTTTTGAGATCGGGTAAGTGCTGACTGCAAATGTTGAAAATGACCTCTGAATCTAGGTCGAAATAATGGTGGCTCAGGAAATCCCGTGTTCCTTTCGCCGCTTTCCAGTCGATTTCCGGGTTATCATCCATGTATGGTTTTCCACCGTATTTCTCGATGCGTTTCAGATTCTCCCCGATGGTGATCAACATGAGAACGATTCCATCCAGCCTGTCAATTCCGTCATCGTCCTTAAGGAAATCTTCGGGCTTCCTGATACTGCTGAAACGTCGTTCAATTTTGCTTATGCTTTGCATGATCTGAGATACAATATCTTGCAGCAGCTCAAGATCAGACATATACAGCTTCCCGGTTGATTCGCTTTTTCAATAGTTCATTCATGGTACTTCTGTAACGAACTAAGTCAACCGGAGCATCAAGTGCTTCTTCAAGGTAATCCTTGAGATTGATCATTGCATAGAGATCGGGTGGCATTTCAACAACGATATCTATATCACTGTTCTCATCAGCTTCACCTCGAGCTATCGATCCAAATACCCCGATAGACTCAATACCGTATTGCTTTTTCAAGAGAGGGATCATTCTTTTCAGCACATCGAGAATATCCTCAAGCTTCATAACCAGCCTTCTGTCAAAACCATTGTTCACATAGCATCCAACTATTTAAAGAGCAATTCCATTCAAGAAGAGTGGATCGTATTATTGCTCCTGAACTATTATGCGAAATACTGCAGGAGTAGCGCAAGTTGAAGACAGAGAGTAGGAACATGTTCAAATATTACTACATAAGAATCATGACAACGGAGGATGTCCCCGTGTTATCGTGTAGAGCCCAATATGTGCAGTTTGGCGACCCTAACGGGCAAAACTTCAAACCCCTTCTGGAAGTGGTTTCTTGCTCTGAGCAGGATTGTGAACCTGGCAAATCCTCTGAATCCGAGGACCTGAATAGAACCAATGCAAGCATGTAAGTATGCTATGACATTCTGCAAACACTATTGATTCATGGGCATGGAATGCTGCAAATACAAAATAGGAACTCCGTCCAAAGCCAACCATCGAAAGAGGAATCGAGTAATTTATGCAATTACTCTTCGAAAGTAATTCATAAATACCACATTGACATGTAGATATCTCTGCAGATAACAGACTATCTAGTCATTGACATACAAGTCTGTCTGAGTTAAATAACTATAAGCAAACTAAATCTTGGAGGGGTCATGAGGAAGTATTCCTTGTTGCTAGGCGTGCTTTATCTTACATCAACATCTGCAATGGCATCTATATCATTCTCACCTACGACGATACCAGGAGATATTTCAATTGATACAGTCGAAGTTCAGGGAACAACTTTCCATACTATTTCAGTAGAAGACTTCCCATTACCCATGTCGGGAGAATACTCAGCTGGTTTACCCTCAGTACCATTTATTACAAGAACCTTCTTGCTTCCTCCGGATATCATGATCGATACCATTATCGTAAGTTCAGCATCATGGGAGACTATTCCCGGGAAGTACTATCTATATCCGGCACAATCTGGTATAATGGAGGATACTACATTCACTCCTCCTGACTCAGCAGTGTATAATTCAGAAGATCCATTTCCATCTAGACCAATTATGGTGACTCGGCAAGGTTCTGCAATGGGGTATTCTGTAGCATCACTCTCAGGTATACCTATTCGCTATGTACCTGCTGATAGTTCACTTATGTATTTATCATCAATTACAGTAACGATTGAGACGTGTGAATCAGAGTTTGAGAGGATTATTCCTGCAAGAGAAACCGAATGGAGTCACTCTATCCGTCAAAGAGGCATACAGTCTCTTGTTTCAAATCCTAACGCTGTAAGGTTCTATCAGCAACCATCTATTCTCTTCTATTCAGAGAGAACAGCACCCCTGAATGTTCTGGATTCGCCCTCCCTTGAGGGTGATGGAGTTGATATGTTGATCATCACATCTGGACCAAATGGACCTGGTCCTGATCTTACGGACGCATTTCAGGAACTTGCTGATTATAGAACCTCGCAAGGTATCATTACAATTATCCGAACGGTCGATTGGATAGACACATACTACTCTGGTTGCGATATACAGGAGAAGATTAGGTTTTTCATTAGAGATGCTCACGAAAACTGGGGTGTGCAAGCAGTTCTTCTTGGTGGGGATGACTGGGTAGTGCCATGTCGAGAGGTCTGGGGAGGAATCTTTTCACCGCAGGAATACTGCCCATCTGATGATTACTATTCAGATATTGATGGAGATTGGTCATTAGATGTTACAGGATGGGAAGTACCTGATGATGACTGGTATGTAGACCTGACAGTTGGTCGGTGGCCGGTGGATAACGAAAATGATGTTGAACTGATGTTAGAGAAAGAGAAATTGTATGAGTGTCCTAGTGAGTTTCCCGAAGATTACGCTCGTTGTGCTTTGTTCATCGGCGGATCAAGTAGTGGGACAAACGGGCTCGGTGCTGTATATGAGGAGTACCTAAATTACTTACTTGTTGACGAAGGAATAGCTGGCACTGGCGGTAGTAACCTTGATTCGATAGATGAGCTTTATTATCCAGGCAGAGGTTATGATTATTGCGAACCATACGGTGGTGACTACTATTTTGAATCTCAAAATGAGCTTAGCAGACAATCCGCTATTAACGAGATTAATAGTGGGTATAATATAATCATACACATGGATCATTCGGGCACACATAAGATCGGTTCCGCACAGCAAGCTGGTCAGCACGTGTACGAATATGATTTTGAAACACTATTAAACAACTTCATGCCATCGATACTTTGGACAGGTGGATGTTGGCCTGGTCATTATCAAGGTGCAGAGTGTTTTATAGAAGCTGGCCTACTTACTTCCTCTACAAGTGGATTGGTTGCAGCAATCGCAAATCCAAGATCGGGAGCGTGGGGAGACTGGAAGCTATATTACCCGTTCATGGATGCGCTTTACCAGTTTGGATGGATAGATGATTCACCATCCGGTCCTCCTTATCCAATTAGTTCACAATCATCAACTATTGGTGAGGCCTATAGATACTCAATGAATTTCGAGAACAATATATGGGGTTATAATGATAACAAGAATTATCATAGGAGTATGCAGCACTTATTTGGGGATCCATCTCTGTTCGTCTGGAGGGATAATCCTCACCAATTAGGAGTTGAAACCGATCCAACATCCATTTCTATCGGATCTTCATGCGACATCGATGTAACAGTTACTGATGCCGATAATAATGACCAACCTGTAGCAGCAAGAGTCTGTTTATTCAAAGATGGTGACTTGTATGCAGTTAGTTACACAGACATGGTCTACGGAACTGTGACTTTCAATAATGTTGAAGTTGCTCACTCGGGTGAAATCACAGTAACAGCCACAAAGAGAAGAGCAGATATTGGTCAAAACCCGGGAGTTGTGAACTTCCTTCCAGGTGTAGCAACAATATCAGTTGGGGGTGCATCAGGTGCGGTTGTAACACTAGAGGATTTCGTAATTGATGATGATGATAGCGGTTCCTCCGAGGGTAATTCTGATGCAACTGCTAATCCTGGAGAGACCATAGAGCTTGATTTAGATGTTAAGAATACTGGAAGATCAACTGCTACAAATATCACAGCCCAGCTTACAATCATCAGTGGAGATATCACTATTGACGATGGATATGTTTCGATTGGCTCTCTTGCAGGCAGTGCAAGTACACAAGTTCAGAATGCCTTCGTAATTAGTATACCTTCATATCTAACTGAGAACGAGGCAGTTCAGCTGGAAGTTGAATTCGATTACGACCAAGGCTCTTGGACATCACCATGTGATTTCACGATCCATGTTGACTCAATAGTATTACCTCTTCATTCGATAGATGTTGTATACAATTCACAGGATGATTTCACGACAATTGAAGTCTCGAATATTCTTGCGGTAAGCTCTGAAACGGGTTATGCAGAAGACGTCGAGATCTTGCTTGATGATTTTAACTTTGGTGCCAACTTCAGTAGCGATGTATCAGTAGTTGGGGACATAGTACCCGGAACCGCTGTTGAAGCTCCATCAATCAAAGCTGTATGTCTGGATCCACCCCAGGAATGGACATCAAGCCCCTTCAACGGATGTAGTTTCAGGATCGTTGCAGAAGACAGATGGGATCGAGAGATATTTGAGGAATACATCACAGTAGCGGAATTCTGCACTAACGATACTCCTGATACACCTCCTCAAGCAAGCTTCGAGGCTGTAGAGGCTGGACAGGATTACATAAATGTTGAATGGGATGGTCCTTCAGGATTCGATGGCACCTTCTACTTGTACTGCAAAGAGCATAATGATCCGGCTTGGATCAGATCAAATCTACTGCCAATTCCCGTTGAGCAATATACATATCCTAACCTAGAATCAATGACACAATATGATTTGGCTGTATCTGCGATAGATGACTATGGTCAAGAGAGTCCACTGTGTGAGATGGAAGATCCGATCTCAACGGTTTGTACTTATATACCTGGATGGCCTGTGCAGATTGAGGGTGATCCTGGTACGGGTCCGTTGGTTACAGATGTTGACGGTGATGATGACCTCGAAGTAATTGTGGCTACAGATCGTGGTCATCTATACATCATTGAGAATGACGGTGACCTTGAGTTGATTGATGATAATGACGAATATGCATTCACTGGATGTTCAGTTGGTGATGTTTTCTCTGGCGGTTATCTGGAGATTGTGGTATCCGGTTCCAGCTTTGACCTTGAACATGGAGCAGTATTCGTTTATAAGTGGAATGCGCAAACACAGGAATGGGATTGCACAGAACTTGAAGCGGATTCAGCACCTTCTAATACAGGAGAAGCCCTGCACCCCTACTTTTCTGTTCCAGTTTTACTGCAAAGTGAAGTCGGATCCAAGACTACTCTAGAGATAGCTTTGAGAACCTTCAATGGAAGTTTTTCTGGCACTCAAGCGGGTTGGCTGTACCTCTGGGAATATACTAATGGAGACTGGGATCAAGTTTCAGGTTACCCAGTAACTCTTAGTGGTGCAGAATGGGATTATGCGCCACCTGTGGTAACAAATGATATCGATGGTGACGGAATAGCAGAGCTAATCGTATCAAGTGGAACTGAGAAGCTATTGTGCGTCGAGACAGATAACGGAATATCATTGGTTGCATGGGATTTAGAAGATCTACCAGAATCTGACTATTGGAATCTTGGGCAGAGTACATATGAGTTTATAGAATGTAGCGGTGCAAATCTAATAGTAGGTACTGCTCGGCATGACCTAGGTTATTCAACTCATGATAGATCTGATAATGTAGTGTATTGCTGGAGTTGTGATGACGAGGAGATTCAATGGGTTACACCCAGTGAATCGCCATTTATACAAGCAAGAGATGCGTTTGGAAACAATGGAGGATTAGCTATTGGAGATATTGATGGAGATACATATCTTGATGTAGTGAAGCAATTTGCGAATGACGATATATCCCCAGTCTACGGTGATGAGTTTGTTGGTGTCTGGGATATCACCAGTGGAAGTGAAGTAGTTAGTACTAGTATCTATAAAAATAACCACCAGGAAGACTATGCTATCGCCCCAGTTGCAGTTGGAGGATCACTTGGAGATGGGATGGCTATTTCATTCGGTTACTCAACATGCGGTTACAGTATGTATTTAGACGATGATGAATTATGCAATTCACTTGGCTATCCATACTGGACTGAAGAACTAGTCTTTGCATCTCCTGTTATCGCTGACATAGATAACGATAATTACCTGGAAGTACTCTATAGCGATGCTTCAGGATTGATGGCTTTCGTAGACTGGGACGTAGTAAGTTCTTCAGATGGCTGGTTAATGTACCAACATGATACACAAAGATCTGGTAATTACATTGTTTCCGTAGCCACTGCTAGCACACTTGATTTCCAAGTGATTTCAATCCTTGAGCAAGTTAACGAGGATCAAGACGGAGTGAATAGAGTTTACGAAATTACTGTTAGAATTTCAGGTGTAGGAATCCAACATCTACAAGAGGAAGTCAACAATATAGCAATATCGAACTTGGATAGACTTGGTACAAGTAATACTGAAGCTCATATATCAAGTACAACCGGTCATACTGAGCTAAATCAAAATAGGAGAGTTGGGGATACCTCTTGCATCTTAGATAATGATCTAGTTGACATTGCTATTCTTAACGGAAGTGAAATTGTGAGTTTGGTTTCAATCCCAGTCATGGATGGAGAGCATTGTATACGATTGCCAATAGTAGCAGGATCTAGTACATGTAATGATGATATTAGTGTATACATAGACCCATCGGATGAATACCCAGAGTATATGGAGAATAACAACTATGGATCTCTTTTAGGTACATATTCACGCCATTCGCTTGATGCATTCCTACCATCACCATCCAACAACATCACGGTTCAACTATCACTTCCTACACCACTTGAGTCTACATTAACTATTAGGGCATACTCAATTGCAGGTAGGCTAGTTGCTGAGCAAACGACTAGTAATCTTGGAGTTGGTATTCATTCTATCCCCATCTCAGAAAGTGGAGAACTTCCATCAGGATTATACACAGTTGTGATTAGTGGAATTGGTGATGAGGAACTTGTCAGAAGAACTATCATTACTCACTAGTGGGGGATTATGATGAGAAGACTGCTATTGATTCAGGGAGCTATTCTTATTCTTACGCCATCAATTGCTTCATCTGAGATATTCGAACTTGTCCATGATTACGATCTCATGGCAGAGGATATCAGGTCGGCCGATCTGAACAATGATGGTCTGGAAGATTTCGCTGTGGCCGATATCCGTAACGACAGCAGCGGATATGAAGTTTTCCTATCGAATGGTGACTGCAGTTTTGACAGCTGTGGCTGGGTGTTCGTCGATACAGCTCATATTGACCAGCTTCTCATCGAGGACTGGAACGAGGATGGCAATCACGATCTGATGTTAGTGGGGTATGATAGTACCTGGTTTTATGAAGGAGATGGAACCGGGTCCTTCACTAATTCCGTAACCTATCCCTGGTCCCTGTACAACGGGTGCACAGCAGATCTGAATGCTGATGGCCATCTGGATCTGGTTGGGATTACGGTAGACAGCTCGCCGTATGATGGCGATTCCGTCGTGGTGATGCTGGGTGACGGTAATGAGAATTTCACATTCTTCTGGTCTCTTGATGATTTTCCATATGGATATAACTTGAACTCTGCTGTGGTTGATTTCTTCAATGATGACGCCTGTCTGGATCTCTGCGTGTCTATAGAAGGGGGTGGTGCCAATTTCCTGATGGGCTTGGGAGATGGTTCCTTTACCACGATGCCTGACGTTTACCTTGCGGGAGTCTCGGGCTGGGCAGGACCTTACTTCTGCGAATGTGGGGACTTCAACGAGGATGGCTGGACGGATGTTGCGGCAGCAGGAGCCGGTGACATGTCAACAGCTGCGGTTTACATCCTCACGAACTATGGTGACGGCACATTCGGATGGCTCTATTCATACTACATTGGTTCCGGCTGGGATACAAGTCGTATCAGCACAGCGGACCTTGACCTGGATGGCCATCTGGATCTGATATATAGCGATGCAGAGGGATCCCTTCAAGGAAATGGAGATGGTTCCTTTGGAGATCAACTGTCGAGTAAGCCATTCAACAAATACGCATTACTCGATATTGACCAGGACACGGATATTGACTTTGCTGATGTATGGGGTCGGGTCTACAGGAACACCACTATCATGCAGGGCATCGAAGGGTCATCTGCCACTAGTTCAAGGATTCAAGCGTTTCCCAATCCGTTTTCTCTTTATGTTGTGATCACTACATCCTCCGTGACGCAGGTTCCGACTGAGCTGAGGATCTACGACCTTACGGGCAGGCTAGTATGCGAAATCTCACCAGAGACAACTGAATGCAGCACCGTGTACACTTGGGACGGCAGATCGGGAACTGGAGAAGTTCTTCCCTGCGGTGTATACAGCGCCAGACTGGCGACCGGAGATACAGAACAGAAGTTGATGATATTGAAATTATAGCGCTAATGCGTTATCTGCTATCGAGAAAGCTCGGACATACTCAGAACCGTTACAGATATTTGAAGTCAGAATATAGCATAAAATGTTGTTATGCAATCAGATAGATAATGATTGGCGACCCTTACGGGCAAAACTTCAAACCCCTTCTGGGAGTGGTATCTTGCTCTGCGCAAGGTCCGATTGCAGTCCATTACGAGTCTATAGGGTGGGGGCTTCGAGTCTGTAAGGTGGAGACAAAGCTCAGGCTCAGCAGATTGCTGATGCAATATCGAATGATCCAATGGCAATACTGCTGTAGCCCAAATTCGGATGATTTATGCTCTTTCCTGTTCGATATGTCTGGCGATCAGCATCTTGATAAGAGATTGCCTGGGAATGCCCAGTCGTTTAGCTTCTTTATCCAGAGAGTGTATCATCCAGATCGGGAAGTCAACATTCACTCTCTTCTGTTCTTGCTCTACACGCCGGGCTCTAGTGAGTTCTAGATACTTGAGTACATCCTCGCCATCATCGAACTTCTTATCAAATTCCTTAGCCTTCATAAAGTGCCACTTCCTCATCTCTCGATCGTCTTACTGATATTATTCTTATCCTGGAATCCCTGTATGTAATAACTCCAGACCAGAATCTATCTTCTATTCTCCCTATTACTAAGTACCGGGGTTCATCTTCTGTCCTCGCAGGAATCTCGAGCAAGTCCGGATCATCCCACAGTGCTTTCGCTTGCTCGAAATCGATTCCGTGTTTTTCCTTGTTCATTTCGCTCTTAGTGTCGTCATACTCGAATTCCATAGTATAGTTATTATACCCCTAAGGTATGAATAGTCAATATCTCTATATTCGAACAACTGATATCCAGCAAGAAAGATGCTTGCAGAGAATATACAGTCTCATCGGACAGTATCTGCCAGTGGCTGTGTCTGCTCAAGCTGCCTGAGGATAAGCTGCGGGAGATAGAGGCGATGGGGGATAACTGGGAGTATCAGGTGGTAACGGAGAGGGAGCTCAGGAGTAATAGATGATATATACAGTCTTCATCACTCTCCCAGCAGCGTTACAGTAGTCGAGACCTCTCCACAGGATACTCTCTACTCCTGAACTATCCAGATAGATGAAGTTGTTGCCATGCCGTTCGAAAAAGTTGGTTGCTTCTGAAATGGATGAGAGCAGCAGTATGCTGACGAACAGATTCCCACAGACTCTGATGGCATTCATGAACATGATATCCCCCCAACTGTTAATAATCCTTTAATATGAGCATATGCCATTGCTGTTCTGCAGACAAGGGATTACATTCCTACAGGAATGGAGCGCAGGGATATATGAAAACCCTTACTCTTCTTATACTAGTGATAGTCTACTCTGTCTTTGCAGATACTCTCCTGGTTCCTTCAGAATACCCTTCCATCCAGGATGCCATCAGCGATTCGCAGAACGGAGACACCGTACTGGTATCTCCCGGCGAGTATGGAGGCCCTATCAGCTTCCAGGGGAAGAACATCGTCGTCAGAAGTACGAACGGGGCAGCAGAGACACTGATAAGGACCTTCTCGGATTACCACTGCGTATCCTTCACCAATGGAGAGGACAGCACTGCAGTCCTCGAAGGCTTCACGATCAGGAACACGATATCCGATGATTCTCATTCTTCAATAAGGCAGATGATAGATCATGGAGGAGGCCTCTACGTGACCAACTCCTCTCCGACCATCATGAACTGCAGGCTCATGCACTGCGTTGCGGAGACAGGTGCGGGTTTATATCTCCAGCATTCCTCCATGAGGATGGAGGATTGTGTCGTAAGTAATAACGATGCCTGGTACTACGGAGGTGGCCTGTTCATTGGCAGTTCCGATGAAGGGAAGCCGCCATGCATAATCGGATGTAGCGTAACTCAAAACGATGCCCAGGATGGAGGAGGAATCTATCTTTGGGGCGATACTGTGGTCGTTATCAACAGTGTTGTCAGTGAGAATGAAGGCACAGGGATAGGTGTAAATACCACTTGTCAAGCGACACCCAGATTCCCGCACTAAGGCGACACCCAGTTTCCCGCACCTCCTTTCGTTGAGTTGAATGAATTTGGAATTGTTTTCCTCCTT